>NZ_JBVJSX010000007.1:0-28196 GCF_055606225.1 Streptomyces sp. NPDC037100
TCTTCGGCCATCCAGAGGTGTACATCATCGCGTTGCCGTTCTTCGGCATCATCTCCGAGGTCATCCCGGTCTTCTCCCGTAAGCCGATGTTCGGTTACACGGGTCTGATCGGCGCGACCATCGCGATCGCGGGTCTGTCCGTGACGGTGTGGGCCCACCACATGTACGTCACCGGCGGTGTCCTGCTGCCGTTCTTCTCCTTCATGACGTTCCTCATCGCCGTACCGACCGGTGTGAAGTTCTTCAACTGGATCGGCACGATGTGGAAGGGCTCGTTGTCCTTCGAGACACCGATGCTCTGGGCGACCGGCTTCCTGATCACCTTCACCTTCGGTGGTCTGACCGGTGTCATCCTGGCCTCGCCGCCGATGGACTTCCACGTCTCCGACTCGTACTTCGTGGTGGCCCACTTCCACTACGTCGTCTTCGGCACCGTGGTGTTCGCGATGTTCTCCGGCTTCCACTTCTGGTGGCCGAAGTGGACCGGCAAGATGCTGGACGAGCGTCTCGGCAAGATCACCTTCTGGACGCTGTTCATCGGCTTCCACGGCACGTTCCTGGTCCAGCACTGGCTGGGCGCCGAGGGCATGCCGCGTCGTTACGCCGACTACCTGGCGGCCGACGGCTTCACCGCGCTCAACACGATCTCGACGATCAGCTCGTTCCTGCTCGGCATGTCGATCCTGCCGTTCTTCTACAACGTGTGGAAGACGGCCAAGTACGGCAAGCCGGTCGGCGTCGACGACCCGTGGGGCTACGGCCGCTCCCTGGAGTGGGCGACCTCCTGCCCGCCGCCGCGGCACAACTTCATCACCATGCCGCGGATTCGCAGTGAATCCCCGGCGTTCGACCTGCACCACCCGGAGATCGCCGCTCTCGACCAGCTCGAGAACGCCGGTCACGGCGAGAAGGCCATCGCTGGTGGCAAGGAGGCCGGCAAGTGAAGATCCAGGGCAAGATGTTCATGTGGCTGAGCGTCTTCGTCCTCGCCATGGCTGTGGTCTATGGCGTGTGGTCGAAGGAGCCGGCCGGTACCACGGCCCTCTTCCTGGCCTTCGGCCTGTGCATCATGATCGGCTTCTACCTCGGCTTCACGGCCAAGCGGGTGGACGTCGGTGCGCAGGACAACAAGGAGGCGGACGTCGCGGACGACGCCGGCGAGGTCGGGTTCTTCAGCCCGCACAGCTGGCAGCCGCTCTCGCTGGGCATCGGTGGCGCCCTCGCCTTCCTGTCGGTCGCCATCGGCTGGTGGCTGATGTACTTCTCGCTGCCGATCATCCTGATCGGCATCTGGGGCTGGGTGTTCGAGTACTACCGCGGTGAGAACCGCACCCAGTAACACGCGCCGAGCGCCGCAGGGGCCCGGACACTCCGACAGGAGCGTCCGGGCCCCTGCTTCTGCCGTAACGAGTGTCACTCGTACGAGTCGCTCGGCGTGCCGCTGTTGACGCCGGTTCCTAGCGTGAGGTCATGAGCCACACAGTGATCTCCCGCCCCCGCACCGTCGTCAGCTGCACGCTGCTGTTGATAGCCCTCAGCGCGGGCGCCACGGCCTGCGGCTCCGACGGCAACCCGCTGGCCGCCCGCCCCTACGACGCGGCGGACCAGATCTCCTTCAACGCCCCCGACGGGGATCGCGAGAAGGCCGACCCGGACAAGCCCCTGGAAGTCGTCGAGGACTCCGACGGGCGCATCACGGACGTCACGGCCCACGACGCCTCAGGACGCTACGTGGCGGGCGAACTCGCCGCCGACGGCAGCCGCTGGCACAGCACCTCCCCGCTCGCCGCCAACGCCAGCTACACGGTCCGGGTGAGCACCGAGGACGAGGACGGCGCACCCGGCCGCAAGGTCGTCACCTTCGACACCGGCAAGCCCACCACCAAGAAGAGCCTGGACGTCACCTTCGGACCCAAGACGGGCACCTACGGCGTCGGCCAGCCCGTCACGGCCGAGCTGAGCCGGCCCGTCAAGGACAAGGCCCAGCGGGCCGTCGTGGAACGCGCCCTGAAGGTCTCCTCGACGCCCTCCACCGACGGCGCCTGGCACTGGGTGGACGACAAGAAGCTCCACTACCGCCCGAAGGACTACTGGCCCGCCCAGGCCACCGTCCAGGTCCGCAGCAACCTGCAGGGCATCAAGATCGGCGACCGGATGTGGGGCGGCAAGGCCAAGCCGCTGACCTTCACCACCGCGGACAAGCTCATAGCCGTCACGGACGCCGCCGCCCACCAGATGACCGTCTACAAGAACGACGAGATCGTCCGGCAGATACCGGTCACCACGGGCATGCCGGGCTACGACACCCGCAACGGCGTCAAGGTCGTCCTGGCCAAGGAGGGCACCGTCCGCATGACCAGCGCCAGCATCGGCGCCTCGGACTTCTACGACCTGATCGTCCACCACTCCGTCCGCGTCACCAACAGCGGCGAGTACGTCCACGCCGCGCCCTGGTCCGTCGGCTCCCAGGGCTACGCCAACGTCAGCCACGGCTGCACCGGCATGAGCACCGAGAACGCCGCCTGGTTCTACGACACCGTCCGCGAGGGCGACATCGTCAAGGTCGTCAACTCCGGCGGCGACACGATGGCCCCGTTCGGCAACGGTTACGGCGACTGGAACCTCGACTGGGCGAAGTGGCGCACCGGCAGCGCCCTCATAGGCGGCACTCCGGACGGCCCGCCGGAGGCCGACAGGGCCCGGCTGCGCCCGCAGAGCGTCTAGACGCCCTCAGGGGCACGTCCTTCAGGGGCGCGGGGCTGTATCGATGTGCGGCTCCGCCGCGCGGGCGCGACAAGCCACAGACCACCCGCACCCGCGAGACAGCAGGCGCCCCCGAGCCCCTAGGCGTTCAAAGCCGCCTTCTCCCGCAGCAGCGAAGCCAGCGCGGAGGCGAACTCCACCGGCTCCACCGGCAGGGTCACCGCCGCCTCCGCCCGGCTCCAGGTCGCCAGCCAGGCGTCCTGAGGCCGTCCGATCAGCAGCAGCACCGGCGGGCAGTCGAAGATCTCGTCCTTGATCTGCCGGCAGACCCCCATGCCGCCCATCGGCACGGCCTCGCCGTCCAGCACACAGACGTCGATCCCACCCCGGTCCAGCTCCTTGAGCACCGCTGCGGGAGTCGCGCACTCGATGAACTCCACCACGGGAACGTCCGGAGCCGGCCTCCGTCCCGTGGCGAGCCGCACCTGCTCGCGGGTGTTGGAGTCGTCGCTGTAGACCAGCACCGTGGCGGTCGGCTGCATTGTTCCTCCGTGACGTCAGCGTCGTAAGGACAGGCCCGTTGGGCCGGATGCTACTCCCTTGAACACCACGTCAACACCGGTACGAACGGTGAAGACACTCCGAACGGCACCCCCCGGAGTGAGGGCGGGATAAGCGACCGACATAATGTCGGTCGTGGCGACAGCAACGACAGTAGAAACCGGGCACGCGCACCCGTCGGTCAATCGGCCGAACCTCACCAGCGTCGGAACGATCATCTGGCTGAGTTCCGAGCTGATGTTCTTCGCGGCCCTCTTCGCGATGTACTTCACCCTGCGATCGGTGACGGGTCCCGATCACTGGAAGGAGATGGCTGCCCATCTCAACTTCCCGTTCTCGGCGACGAACACCACCATCCTGGTGCTCTCCTCCCTCACCTGCCAGCTCGGCGTCTTCGCCGCCGAGCGCGGTGACGTGAAGAAGCTCCGGATGTGGTTCATCGTCACGTTCGTGATGGGTGCGATCTTCATCGGCGGTCAGGTCTTCGAGTACACGGAGCTGGTCAAGGAGGCGGGCCTGTCCCTGTCCTCCGACCCGTACGGCTCGGTGTTCTACCTGACCACCGGCTTCCACGGCCTGCACGTGACGGGCGGTCTCATCGCCTTCCTGCTGGTCCTGGGCCGGACCTACGCGGCCCGGAGGTTCACCCACGAGCAGGCGACGGCCGCGATCGTCGTGTCCTACTACTGGCACTTCGTCGATGTCGTCTGGATCGGCCTCTTCGCCACGATCTACATGATCAAGTAGCAGGGCCCGCATCCGCGCGTGCTCGACGAAGCGCGCATCCCAGAAGCATCGACGCAGAAGATCCTGACACCGGGGTAATCCGTGAAAAAGCTCTCCGCACGACGACGCCACCCGTTGGCGGCGCTCGTCGTCCTACTCCTCGCGCTGGCATGCACCGGGGGGCTGTACGCCGTGTTCGCACCCGCGGACAAGGCACAGGCCGACGAAACCGCCCAGTCCCTCACCATCGAGGAGGGCAAGAAGCTCTACTCGGTCGGCTGCGCCAGTTGCCACGGCACCGGCGGTCAGGGCACCTCCGACGGGCCGAGCCTGGTGGGTGTGGGCGCCGCGGCCGTCGACTTCCAGGTGGCCACCGGCCGCATGCCGGCCGCCACCTCGCAGGGCCCTCAGGTCCCGAAGAAGAAGAACATCTACTCGCAGGCCGAGATCGACCAGCTCGCGGCGTACATCGCCTCGCTGGGCGCCGGTCCGTCGATCCCGACGGAGGAGCAGTACGGCCCCGAGGGTGCCGACATCGCCAAGGGCGGTGAGCTGTTCCGCACCAACTGCGCGCAGTGCCACAACTTCACCGGCAAGGGCGGCGCGCTGACGCACGGCAAGTACGCGCCGACCCTCGAGGGCGTCTCCCCGAAGCACATCTACGAGGCCATGCAGACCGGCCCGCAGAACATGCCGTCCTTCCCCGACACCACGCTGTCGGAGAAGAACAAGAAGGACATCATCGCGTACCTCGACGCGGTCAACAGCGAAAAGACCGAGAGCCCCGGCGGCCTCGAACTGGGTGGCCTCGGGCCGGTCAGCGAGGGCCTGTTCGGCTGGATCTTCGGTCTCGGCGGTCTGATCGCCGTCGCCGTGTGGGTCGCCGCCCGGACCGCAAAGGCCAAGAAGTCATGAGTAGCCAAGACATTCCAGAAGAGAACCTGCCCGCCGCGCGGTCCGCAGGACATGACGAGCACGGGCACGACGCGGTGAGCGTCCCGGACGACAAGCACCCGTTCGCCGACCCGGGCCTGCCGCCCCACGAGCACCGGATCCAGGACGTCGACGAGCGTGCCGCCAAGCGGTCGGAGCGCTCGGTCGCCCTGATGTTCACGGTGTCGATGCTGGCCACCGTCGCCTTCATCGCCTCGTTCGTGGCGATCCCGGTCGACAAGGCGGTCTACATCTGGCCGCTCGGCCACATCAGCGCCCTGAACTTCGCGCTGGGCATGACGCTCGGCATCGCGCTGTTCTGCATCGGCGCGGGCGCCGTCCACTGGGCCCGCACCCTGATGTCGGACGTCGAGGTCGCCGACGAGCGGCACCCGATCGAGGCGACGCCCGAGGTCCGCGAGAAGGTCTTCGCGGACTTCAAGCAGGGCGCCAAGGAGTCCGCGCTCGGCCGCCGCAAGCTGATCCGCAACACGATGCTCGGCGCGCTCACGCTGGTGCCGCTCTCCGGCGTCGTGCTGCTGCGCGACCTCGGCCCGCTGCCCGGGACCAAGCTCCGCCACACGCTGTGGTCCAAGGGCAAGCTGCTCGTCAACATGAACACCAACGAGCCGCTGCGTCCCTCCGACGTCGCGGTCGGTTCGCTGACCTTCGCCAAGCCCGAGGGCCTGGAGGAGCACGACCACGAGTTCCAGAACGAGATCGCCAAGGCCGCCCTGATGATCGTCCGGATCCAGCCGGAGGACATCAAGGACAAGCGCGAGCTCGAGTGGTCGCACGAGGGCATCGTCGCGTACTCGAAGATCTGCACCCACGTCGGTTGCCCGATCTCCCTGTACGAGCAGCAGACGCACCACGTGCTCTGCCCGTGCCACCAGTCCACCTTCGACCTCTCCGACGGTGCCCGAGTGATCTTCGGTCCCGCCGGTCACGCCCTGCCGCAGCTCCGCATCGGCGTGAACGACGAGGGCTACCTTGAGGCGCTCGGCGACTTCGACGAGCCCGTCGGCCCTGCTTTCTGGGAGCGCGGATGAGCACTGCACAAGAACGACGCAAGGCGCCCGCGGGTGAGCGGGTCGCCGACTGGGCCGACGGCCGCCTCGGGATCTACTCCCTGGCCAAGGCCAACATGCGCAAGATCTTCCCGGACCACTGGTCCTTCATGCTCGGTGAGATCTGCCTCTACAGCTTCATCATCATCATCCTCACGGGTGTGTACCTGACGCTGTTCTTCCACCCGTCGATGAACGAGGTGGAGTACCACGGCAGTTACGTCCCGCTCCAGGGGCAGCTGATGTCGGAGGCGTTCGCCTCCACGCTGGACATCAGCTTCGACGTCCGCGGCGGTCTGCTCATCCGGCAGATCCACCACTGGGCGGCGATCATCTTCCTCGCCGGCATGTTCGTGCACATGATGCGCGTCTTCTTCACCGGCGCGTTCCGCAAGCCGCGCGAGATCAACTGGCTGTTCGGCTTCCTGCTGTTCGTCCTGGGCATGTTCACCGGCTTCACCGGCTACTCGCTCCCGGACGACCTGCTCTCCGGCACCGGTGTCCGCTTCACGCAGGGCGCGATCCTGTCCGTGCCGATCGTCGGCACGTACATCTCGATGTTCCTGTTCGGCGGGGAGTTCCCGGGCACCGACTTCGTCGCCCGGTTCTACTCGATCCACATCCTGCTGCTGCCGGGCATCATGCTCGGGCTCGTGGTCGGCCACCTGATCCTGGTCTTCTACCACAAGCACACCCAGTTCGCGGGTCCCGGCCGCACCAACAAGAACGTCGTCGGCATGCCGCTGCTGCCGGTCTACATGGCCAAGGCCGGAGGCTTCTTCTTCCTGGTCTTCGGTGTCATCTCGGCCCTCGCCGCGATCGCGACGATCAACCCGATCTGGGTCCTCGGCCCGTACCGGCCCGACCAGGTGTCGACCGGTGCCCAGCCCGACTGGTACATGGGCTTCGCCGAAGGCCTGATCCGTGCGATGCCGGGCTGGGAGATCAACATCTGGGGCCACACCCTCGTCCTGGGCGTGTTCATCCCGCTGGTGCTCTTCGGTGTGTTCCTCGCGATCATCGCCCTCTACCCGTTCATCGAGTCGTGGGTCACCGGGGACAAGCGCGAGCACCACATCCTGGACCGTCCGCGCAACGCCCCGACCCGCACCGGTGTCGGTGTCGCGTGGGTCACCGGCTACATCATCATGCTGATCGGCGGTGGCAACGACATCGTCGCCACGCACTTCCACCTGTCGATCAACTCGGTCACCTGGTTCGTCCGGATCGGGTTCTTCCTCGGCCCGGTCATCGCCTTCGTCGTCACCAAGCGCATCTGCCTCGGCCTGCAGCGCCGGGACAAGGAGAAGGTGCTGCACGGCCGCGAGTCGGGCATCATCAAGCGCCTGCCGCACGGTGAGTTCATCGAGGTGCACGAGCCGCTCAGCCAGGAGCAGATGTACACGCTCACGGCGCACGAGCAGTACCAGCCGGCCGAGATCGGCCCGACGGTCGACGAGAACGGTGTCGAGCGCAAGGTGAAGGGCTCCGAGAAGCTGCGCGCCAAGCTCAGCGACGCCTACTACGGCGAGGGCGCCCAGATCCCGAAGCCCACCGCCGAGGAGTACCGGGAGATCACGAGCGGCCACGGCCACCACTGATCACTGCTTCGCCACGCCACAGAAGGGCCCCGTCCGGTGTTCGGACGGGGCCCTTCGCGGTGTCCCCGGCTGGATAGGGTGGACCCTGTTGAGATTCCCGTCCCGCTGTGCGGGACGGCCGACCCTGGAGCGGCTTATGAGCGCTGTGACCCCCGCTGGAGGCGACACCGCGGCGGGCCGCTCCTGGCCCCGGCTGCTGAACGGCCTGCTGGACGGCAGGCACCTGAGCGCCGACGACACCGCCTGGGCGATGGACCGGATCATGCGCGGCGAGGCGACCGAGGCGCAGATCGCCGGGTTCGTCGTAGCGCTGCGCGCCAAGGGCGAGACCGTCGAGGAGATCAACGGCCTCGTCCGCACGATGTACGCGCACGCCAACGTGATCGAGGTGCCCGGGGCGACGGTCGACATCGTCGGCACCGGCGGTGACGGCGCGAAGACGGTCAACATCTCCACGATGTCCTCGATCGTCGTCGCCGGCACCGGCGCGAAGGTCGTCAAGCACGGCAACCGGGCCGCGTCCTCGGCGTCCGGGGCCTCCGACGTACTGGAGAAGCTCGGGGTCAACCTGGAGCTGCCGCTGCACCGGGTCGCGGAGGTCGCCGAGGAGGCGGGGATCACCTTCTGCTTCGCGGTGAAGTTCCACCCGGCGCTGCGCCACGCGGGCGCGGCCCGCGGCCAGTTGGGCATCCGCACGGTGTTCAACGCCCTCGGCCCGCTCACCAACCCGGCCCGGGTCCGCGCCCAGGCGGTCGGTGTGGCGGACCCGCGCATGGCGCCGATCGTCGCGGGCGTCTTCGCCGAGCGCGGCAACTCCTCCCTGGTCTTCCGGGGCGACGACGGCCTCGACGAGCTGACCACCACGGCCACGTCCCGGGTGTGGACCGTCCGGGACGGCGAAGTGACCGAGGAGGCCTTCGACCCGCGTGACGTGGGCCTCGAACTGGTCCCCGTGGAGGCGCTGCGCGGCGCGGACGCCTCCTACAACGCCGAGGTCGCCCGGCGGCTGCTGGACGGCGAGACCGGGCCGGTGCGGGACGCGGTGGTGCTGAACTCGGCGGCGGCGCTGGTGGCCTTGGAGCCGACGGAGGCGCCCCTGGCCGAGCAGATCCGGGCCAAGATGGCGAAGGCGGCCGAGTCGATCGACTCGGGGGCGGCCAAGCGCACGCTGGAGCGCTGGGTGGCCGCGAGCAACGCGTAGCGGTCCCGTGTGCGAAAGGACCGGCGTCCCGCGATCCGGACTCGGGTTGCGGGGCGCCGATCTTTTCCCGTACGTTCTTGACCAGGTCATGAGTGACAGTCATGAGGCCCCGGCCGACTGTCCGGCAACCCTCCGTCCGTGGCGGGGTGCCCCGGGTGAAGACCGGGCCGTAGGCAGCGAGGTCTACGGCAAGCACGTGACGAGGAGTCTTCCGTGAACCAGCGAATGCGATAGGGCCGCAGAGCCCCGCCTCCGCATCCCCTCTTCTTTCACCCCCGCTTGAGCCGTACGCGCTCGCGGGCGGATTCCACCTGCCTTCACGGGAGTTCCGTCATGTCTGTCTCCGCCGTTGCCGCCGCGCAGTCCGTTTGTGCCCCGCTGCCCGTTCTGGGCCGGGATATCACCGTTCCGCTCGTGACCGGTGGTGAGGTCACCTACGCCGCGCTCGACTACGCCGCCAGCGCCCCGGCGCTCCAGCGGGTCTGGGACGACGTCGCCGCCTACGTGCCGTACTACGGCAGCGTGCACCGCGGTGCCGGGTACCTGTCCCAGCTGTCGACCGACCTGTTCGAGAACGCCCGCCGCACCGTGGCCGAGTTCCTCGGCTGCCGCGAGGACGACCAGGTCGTGTTCACCCGGTCCACCACCGACTCCCTCAACCTCCTCGCCGCCGCGCTCCCCGCCGACTGCCAGGTCTTCGTCTTCGAGACCGAGCACCACGCCTCCCTGCTGCCCTGGCGGGACGCCCGGGTCACCTGCCTCGACGCCCCGCGCACCCCCCGGCAGGCCGTCGAGACCCTGGAACGCGCCCTCGCCGACCGCGACCCTTACGGGCCGGCCCTGGTGTGCGTCACCGGCGCCTCCAACGTCACCGGCGAGCTGTGGCCCGTGCGGGAGCTCGCGGCCGCCGCGCACGCCCACGGCGCGCGGATCGTGCTGGACGCCGCCCAGCTGGCCCCCCACCACCCCGTGTCCGTCGCGGACCTCGAGGTCGACTGGGTCGCCTTCTCCGGGCACAAGCTGTACGCGCCCTTCGGCTCGGGCGTCCTGGCCGGGCGGGCCGACTGGCTGCGCGCGGCCGAGCCGTACCTCGCGGGCGGCGGCGCCAGCCGCAAGGTCAGCCGGCGCGAGGACGGGGGAGTGGACGTGGAGTGGCACGACAGCGCCGCCCGCCACGAGGCCGGCTCGCCCAACGTCATCGGCGCCTACGCCGTCGCCTCGGCCTGCAAGGCGCTGAGCGAGGCGGGCTTCGACACCCTCGTCGCCCGTGAGCAGCACCTGGTCCGCACGGTGCGCGACTCTCTCGCCGACGTCCCCCAGGTGCGGTTCCTGTCCCTCTTCGGGGACGACGCGCCGCGCGTCGGCGTGCTCTCCTTCGTCGTCGAGGGCTGGAACAGCTCCCACTTCGCCGCCGCCCTGTCCGCCGAGTACGGCATCGGCGTACGGGACGGACTGTTCTGCGCCCACCCGCTGCTGCGCACGCTGCTCGGCAGCGACCCGCAGGCACAGGGCGAGTGCGGGTCGCCCGAGGCCGAGCCCGGGGAGAAGTCGCTCAACGCCATCCGGGTCAGCTTCGGCGCCGGCACGCCGGACGAGCACGTGGAGCGGTTCGTGCGGGCGGTGAAGGAGCTCGTGACGGACGGGGCGAAGTGGAACTACCGCACGCAGGACGGCCGCTGCGTGCCGGACACCTCCGCCTGAGCCGGTCGTCGCCGGGCGGTGGCGCCGGGGGCGGCGGCTGCCGGGACGGGGGCTAGTTGTCCAGCCCGATCGAGAACGCCGCCTCCAGGTCGTGCTGCGAGTACGTGCGGAACGCCACGTGCGTGTCGGTTCCCTCCACGCCGGGGATCTTGCTGATCCGGCCCGGGATGACCTCCGCCAGCTCCTCGTGCTCCTTCACCCGGACCATCGCGATCAGGTCGTAGGTGCCGGTGACGGAGAAGACCTCGCTGACGCTGTCGAGCGCCGCGATCGACTCGGCGATCTCGGGGATCCGGTCCACGCTGGTCTTGATGAGGACGATCGCGGTGATCACGGCTGGTTCTCTCCCTCGGGGGCCGGAGCAGGGGCGGCCTTCACTCTAGTGGGGCCGGTGGGGCGGCCGTAGCGGACCGACGCGTAGCCGAAGCCCAGCCCGAATCCGATCAGGTGGGCGAGGTAGGCCACCCCCGGCCCGTCCGAGGCCCGCCCGGCCGCCAGCCACTGCAACGCCGCCCAGAACGGCAGGACGACCCATGCCGGGAAGCGCACCGGCAGGAAGAACAGAAACGGCAGGAGACTGGTCACCCGGGCCCGGGGGAACAGGTACAGGAATGCACCGAGGACCGCCGAGATCGCCCCCGAGGCACCGACCAGGGACTGCTCGGAGTCCGCGTTGACGACGGCGTAGCCCAGCAGGGCCAGGTAGCCGCAGCCGACGTAGAACAGGATGAACTGCACCCGGCCCATCCGCTCCTCGGTCATCGCCCCGAAGACGTAGAGGAAGAGCATGTTGCCGAGCAGGTGGACCCAGCTGCCGTGGACGAAGAGGGCCGTCGCGGGGGTGAGGGCCGACCCGGCGGACCCGTCGAACAGTTCTGCGGGGATCACTCCCCAGTGCCGGAAGTAGGCCCGCTGCACGGCGAGCACCTCGTCGCCGGTGCCGTACGCCGGATTGAGTCCCGAGGCGGGCCCGGCCAGGAAGACCAGGCAGCACAGGGCGATCAGTGCGTACGTCACCGGCGCCGAGGAGCCCCGGACCGATCGGCCGGCCCGGATGATCGACGCGCTCCACTTGCTGATCATGAACACAGAGCATGACGTAACCGGACGCAACCGCACAGACCGCCTCGCCGCCGTGGACGCACGGGCGGCGAGGACCCGCCAGGCCGTAGGGTTACGAGCCACACGCACCGGGGATGCCGGTCGCGTCACGGACACTAGAAGGAAAGAGAACAGGTCACGATGACGGTTCCCCTGCCGACCGCCGAGACGCGGTGGCGCTGCACCCTCTGCGGCAACCTCACGAGGTTCGACGTGACCCGCTCGTCGAAGGTCGTCGAGTACGTGCACCTCGACCTGGCCGGAGAGCCGAAGGTCGAGGAGCGCGAGGTGCTCAGTGAGACCATCGAGTCGGTGCGCTGCCGCTGGTGTAACGCGGTGGACCAGGTGGAACTCGTGGACAGGCCGGGCTCCGGCTCCTGACGATGGGGGTCCCCGCGCTCGAGCGAAGTCGAGAGTGGGGGAGGGCCCCGCACAGCATTGGGGTGTGACGGATGGTGGAGACCACGGGCGGGGGGCCGGGCGACGGCGCCGCCGAGGTGCTCGACCGTCCGCTGCCCGACGGCGTGCGCCGCAGAGTGGTGCAGATCGTCTCCGACGGTTTCGGCTCGCTGACGGTCGGCGAGCTGCCCGCGCAGCTCAGGCAGTACGCCCGGTTCGCGCCGAACCGGCGGGCGAAGTTCGCCGGCAACGCGATGGCGGCCGCCCTGGAGACGGATCCGCTGTTCCGGCAGCGCATCGGGGAGAAGCTCAGAGAGGCGCAGCCGGAGCTGGCCGGCGCCCTCGACTCAGGCTCCCCGCCCCCGGCCGCGGACCCGCTCGACGTGGCGGCCGCGGCCTACGTACTGCGGCCACCCGGCTGGGTGAAGCTGGTGGCCGCCGCCGGTGAGGAGGCCCAGCGGGCCGACGCCGAACGCGCCGACGAGGAGAGCCGGGCCGAACTGGAGCGGCTGCGCGCCGAGCTCGACCGGGCCCGTGACACCACCCGGGCCGAGACCGAGCGGCTGCGCACGGAGCTGGAATCGGCCAAAAGGGAAACCGAGGTGCTGCACCGCAAGCTGCGCGCCGCCCTCAGTGACGTCAAGCGCGGCGAGGCCGCCCTGCGCAAGGCGCACGGCGAGATCGACGCCGTCCGTGCCGAGGGGCAGGCCCAGGTGTCCGCCGCCGAGAGCGAGACCCGGCGGCTCAAGGCCCGGCTGGGGGAGACCGAAGCCGCCCTGGAGGCCGCGCGGCGGGCGGCCCGCGAGGGCCGCAGCGTCGAGGACATGCGGGTACGGCTGCTGCTGGACACCCTCCTCGACGCGACCCAGGGCCTGAGACGTGAACTGGCACTGCCGCCGGTGTCGGTGCGGCCCGCCGAGACCGTGGACGCCGTCGAGCCGGGCCGGATGAGCCCGAAGGACATCGCCGCCCGCGCGCTCTCCGAGAACGACC
This sequence comes from Streptomyces sp. NPDC037100, assembly GCF_055606225.1. Lineage (NCBI taxonomy): Bacteria > Bacillati > Actinomycetota > Actinomycetes > Kitasatosporales > Streptomycetaceae > Streptomyces > Streptomyces sp. NPDC037100. Next base: position 12,990 of record NZ_JBVJSX010000007.1, read on the forward strand.
CGCAGGTCCTCGACCAGCTGCTGGCGCTGCCGCAGGCCCATCTGGTCGTCGACGGCTACAACGTCACCAAGACCGGCTATCCGCAGATGCCGCTGGAGAAGCAGCGCCTGAGGCTGCTCGGGCAGCTCTCCCAACTTGCCGCGCAGAGCGGCGCCGAGGTGACCTGTGTCTTCGACGGCGCCGAGCTCGCCGCACCGGTGCTGCTGGCCCCGCCGCGCGGCGTACGCGTGCTGTTCTCGAAGCCGGGCGTCACCGCCGACGAGCTGATCCGCCAGCTGGTGCGCGCCGAACCGCCGGGGCGTCCGGTCATCGTGGCGTCCACCGACCGCGAGGTCGCCGACGGCGTGGCCCGGGCCGGCGCCCGCCCGGTGGCCTCGGCCATGCTGCTCAAGCGCCTTTCGCGCGCCTAAGGGGCGTACGCCCGCTGTGTAACTTCCGGGCGTGATGCCCGGATTGGTGAGGCCTGTGAGCCACGGTGAGTCAAGTGGGTCTCACCGCCTGTGAGTCCAGGGGAAAAGTTGGCCTACCGTGACGCAATTTTTCATCTGAGGATTTGAACTGATCACAGGAAGGTCACTAGGGTCAGGCCCAACCTCCGCTCGGGTGATCACTCATCGGGAGAGACGGCGGAGGGGCCAGAAGGAGCTTTTCACCCGTGGCGTCCCACCGTCGTCCGAAGCAGCCGAGCCGCGCACGTGTGACCGTGCTGACCACAGCCGCCGCCGCTGCCGTCGCCTTCAGCTCGCAGGCCGCCAACGCGGCCCCCAGTGAGAAGCCGAGCAAGGACGAGGTCAAGGCCAAGGTCGACAAGCTCTACGAAGAGGCCGAGCAGGCCACCGAGAAGTACAACGGGGCCAAGGAGAAGCAGGAGAAGCTCCAGAAGGAGATCTCCACCATCCAGGACAACGTGGCCCGCGGCCAGGAGGAGCTCAACGAGCTTCGCGACAGCCTGGGTCTCGCCGCCGCCTCGCAGTACCGCACCGGCTCCATCGACCCCTCGGTCCAGCTGTTCCTCTCCGCCAACCCCGAGGACTACCTCGACAAGGCCTCCACGCTCGACCAGTTGAGCAGCCAGCAGGTCGAGGCGCTGAAGAAGGTCCAGGAGAAGCAGCGCGAACTCGCCCAGGAACGCGCCGAGGCCTCCGAGAAGCTCAAGGACCTCGCCTCCACCCGGACCGAACTGGGCAAGAAGAAGAAGGAAGTCCAGGGCAAGCTCTCCTCCGCGCAGAAGCTGCTCAACAGCCTCACCGCCGCCGAGAAGGCCGAACTCGCCGCCGAGCAGAGCCGCGCCAGCCGGGCCAGCGAGCGCGACGCCCTCACGGCCGACGCCCCGCCCAGCTCGGGCCGTGCCGCCGCCGCCTTCGCCTTCGCCCAGAGCCAGCTCGGCAAGCCCTACGTCTACGGCGCCACCGGCATGAGCTCCTACGACTGCTCCGGCCTCACCTCCCGGGCCTACGCCGCCGCCGGCGTGCAGATCCCGCGCACCTCCGAGGCACAGACCGGAGCCGGCACCAAGATCTACTCGGTCAGCCAGCTCAAGGTCGGCGACCTGGTCTTCTTCTTCAACGACCTGCACCACGTCGGCCTCTACGCCGGCAACGGACAGATCATCCACGCCCCGCGCACCGGCACGGTCGTCCGCTACGAGTCGATGGACACCATCGGCGGCCCGTTCATGTTCGGCGTCCGGGTCTGATACCGGTCCTCGTCGAGATCCCCCGGATTCCTCTCGGGGTCCTCAAGATCAGGACACCGTGTCCGCCGTTCGGGCGAATCGCGACCGGCCCGAGTGAGCCCACGCCCCGCCATTGACCTGCGTCAGCGGCGGGGCGCAGTGCTGGATACCCCCGGATGGTCGTTGGCGGCCCCCTGTCACAGGGCTACTGTCTGCCGCGTTCCAAGTCCGCCAGCGGAAGGAGAGCGGCTTCCCGTGGGGTCCCATCGCCGCCTTGCACCGTCCGGGTTCGACCGGGGCGCCGGTGCCGCCGTCAGCATCCTGTCCGTCGCGGCCGCCGCCCTGGGCACGGTACCCGCCGGCGCCGCACCGCACGACGACGCCCGGGCCACGGTGGATCGGCTCTACGAGCAGGCCGAGAAGGCGACCGAGGCGTACAACGAGGCCGACGAGCGCGCCGACGAACTGCGCGAGGAGGCCGGCACCGCCCGGGACCGCATCGCCCGGCAGCAGCAGCGCGTCAACAACCTGCGCGAGTCCCTCGGTTCACTCGCCGGCGCCCAGTACCGTTCGGGCGGCATCGACCCGTCCCTCGCCCTGCTGCTCTCCGACGACCCGGACGACTACCTCGACCACGCGTCCCGGCTGGACCGCCTCACCGCCCGCCAGGCCGGTGAGCTGAAGGAACTCCAGGACGCCTTGCGCGAACTCGCCCAGGACCGCGAGGAGGCCGCCGGGAAGCTCCGCGAACTGGAGAAGAGCCGCAAGGCCGTCGCCGCCCACAAGAAGACCGTGGAGCGGAAACTCGCCACGGCCCGGCGACTGCTCAACTTGCTGCCGCAGGCCGAGCGCGACGCCTACGGCCGGGCCTCCCGCTCCAGCCGCGCGGGCATGCCCGACCTCGGCGATGCCACCGCCGCCTCGGGACGCGGGTCCGCCGCCGTCGCCGCCGCCCGCAGCGCACTCGGCAGACCCTACGTCTGGGGCGCCAACGGGCCCTCCGGCTTCGACTGTTCGGGCCTGATGCAGTGGTCGTACGCCCAGGCCGGGGTCTCGCTGCCGCGCACCTCGCAGGGCCAGCGGTACGCCGGCCGGCAGGTCCCGCTGTCCGAGGCGCGCCCCGGAGACCTGGTCGTCTACCGGGGCGACGCCAGCCATGTCGGGATGTACATGGGCAACGGCCAGGTCATCCACGCGCCCTACCCCGGCGCGCCCGTGCGCTACGACCCGGTCGGGATGATGCCCGTCTCCTCGGTCACGAGGGTCTGACCGGCGCGGCCCGGCGCCCGTACGATCGGGGACGTGGCTGGTCGAAGGTCTGGTGCTGCGGCAGGCAAGGTCCGCCCGTCGAGGAGCGGCGTCCGGCGCGTGCTCTCGGCGTGCCGGCCGGAAGCCCTCGTACCGGGTGTACTTGGGCTTTCGTCCGGTGCGGAGAGTGAGGGTGCCCCCTGCTCGAAGAGCTCGGGGAAGCGTGCCGGGCGTCGCCGCGGGGCGAACGATGCCTGCCGCGGCACCGGGTCCGCGCTGGTGGTGCTCGTCGTGCTGCTCGTCGCCCTGGCCGGGTGCGGCGGGCGGTCCACGGCCGACAGTGCCACGGCCGACGTCCAGCGCCTCCTGGACCGGCGGGCCGCCGCCGTCCTGGACCGCGACGAGCGGGCCTATGAACGGACGGGCAGAGGGACGGACTTCGCCAAGCTGCGTGCGGTGCCCGTGGCCGCGTGGTCGTACCGGGTGACCGCGGTGCGCCGCACCGGCGACACGGCCACCGCCGAGGCCGAACTGCGCTACCGCGTCGCCGGGTACGACCGGGCGCCGGTGACCGCGGGGCGGACCCTCCGGCTGGGCCGGGACGCGGACGGGCGGTGGTCCGTCGACACCGACCGGCCGGCGAGGAAGGCCGCACAGCAGCTGTGGGACCAGGGGGCCGTGCAACTGGTCCGGGGACGGCACAGTCTCGTGCTGGGCGTCGGGCAGTCCGGGCAGGCGCTGCGGGACTTCGCGGACCTGGCCGACCGCGCCGTACCGGCCGTGTCGGAGACGTGGGGCACGGACTGGGGCCGGCGGGTCGTCGTGCTCGTGCCGAAGTCGGTGGAGGGGATGGCGGGGCTGCTCGGCTCACCGGCCTCCTCCTACCGCGGGATCGCGGCGGTCACCACCGGCGAGACGGGTGCACCGGCGCGGGCGCCGGCGGACCGGATCATCGTCAACCCGGACGCGTTCGCGCTCCTCGGCGGTCTCGGCGAGCAGGTCGTCATCACCCACGAGACCACCCATGTCGCCACCCGCGCCCGGACCACGGCCGCAACGCCGCTGTGGCTGTCCGAGGGGTACGCCGACTGGGTCGGCTACCGCGCCGCCGGCCGTACCCCCGCCGAGGCCGCGCCGGAACTGTCCCGGGCCGTCCGCGAGGACCGGCTCCCCACCGCACTCCCCGACGACGAGGACTTCGGCTTCACCGGCGACGCGAGCCGCCTGGCCCGCTCCTACGAGAGCGGCTGGACGGCCTGCCGGCTGATCGCCGACCGCTGGGGCGAGGTCCGGCTCGGCGCGTTCTACCGGGCCGTCGGGGAACACCGGCAGCGGGCCGGGGCGGTGGAGGACGCGATGCGGAAGGTCCTGGGGACCACTCCTGATGCCTTCACGGAGGACTGGCGGGCATATCTGCGGGACCAGCTGGGCTGACACGCCTGGCGCCGGCGTTCGCGGCGGCTGTGCAGTGTGCCCTGGTGGGGCTGCTGTTCCGGCGGGTCGCGGTTCACCAGGAGACGGGGGTCTCGTCCGTCCGGGCCGGCTGAGGGGGTACGGGGGCGGGCGGGGTGACGGGCGGTACGGTCGCCCGCCACAGGGCTCGGGCCGCGATCAGCGCGGCGGCCACCAGAAGGCCGTTGCGCAGGAACAGCAGGGTGAGGCCGAGGCCGTCGCTGGCGACGACATTGGCGAAGTAGAACGGGAACTCCAGCACCGTCACGAAGCACGCGACCAGCACCAGGGCGACCGGCAGCCGCATCCGGCTGCCGGGGAAGTACAGGCACACCGCCGCGAGGCCCACCAGCCACACCATGTACTGGGGGCTGATCACCCGGCTGGTGGTGGTGAACATCAGCACCGCCACGAAGGCCGCGTCGGCGAGCGTGTGCTCCTCGAAGCGCCGGGCCAGCAGCCGCCACAGCACCAGCCAGCCGAAGGCCGCCCCCGTCAGGAACAGCGCGCCCGTGCTCACCTCGCTCACATACGGCCCGATGAACTCGATCGAGCCGTAGTTCAGCTTCACCTCGCCCTGCCAGCCGAAGTGCCGGGCGACATGGAAGACCAGGGCGCCCAGCGACTCCACCTCGGTGCCCCGGTCGCGCTGGAACGTCAGGAAGGCGAACGCGCCCGGCATGGCCAGCGCGAACCCGGCCGTCACCGCGATGCCGGTCAGCAGGGCCGACACCCAGGCGCTGCGGCGGCGGGCGGCCAGGAGCAGCATCGCCGGCCAGACCTTCAGCAGCGCGCCGAAGGCGGCCAGGGCGCCCATGGCCCTCGGGTGCCGGGCGCCCGCGAGCAGCGCGGCCATGGCCACCGCCGTGACCATCACGTCGTAGCGGGCGTACACCGTCGGCCCGAGCAGCGGTACGCCGATCACCCACACCCAGGCGCCGCGCAGCGACCGGCCCGGGCGGCGTCCCGCGTACGCCATGAGGGCCAGCACGGCCAGGTCGGTGACGCAGACCAGGACGAAGAAGGCCGTCGCGTAGTCCCAGAAGGGCAGCAGGCCGGGGGAGAGGATCGCCAGCGCGGCGGCGGGCGGGTACTGCCAGGTGACGTCGGCCAGCGGGAAGGTCCCGGTGCTCAGGACGCGGTACCAGCCCTGGTAGATCACGTGGACGTCGCTCGTGACGTCCGGGCCGGGGAAGACGTACACCTTCAGGACGAACAGCAGCAGCAACAGCCTCGTGAGACACCAGACCACCGGCAACCATGCCAGGGACCGCCTCGTGCCCGTCGTCTTCACGTGATCCCTGCCCGTTCGCGTGCCGTGTTGATGGGGCCATGATGGGCCCGCAGGCTGTGAGCGTGCCATATGTGCTTCCGCACAGGGCGGTGAGGACGGTTCGGTAGGGTCGGCGGCGTGCGCAAGACCCTGATCGTGACGAACGACTTTCCGCCCAGGCCCGGGGGTATCCAGGCGTTTCTGCACAACATGGCGCTGCGGCTGGACCCGCAGCAGCTGGTCGTCTACGCCTCGACCTGGAAGCGGACCCGGGAGGGTGTCGAGGCGACCCGCGCCTTCGACGCCGAGCAGCCCTTCACCGTTGTACGGGACCGTACGACCATGCTGCTGCCGACGCCCGGAGCCACCCGGCGGGCCGTCGGCCTGCTCCGGGAGCACGGGTGCACCTCGGTGTGGTTCGGGGCGGCGGCCCCGCTCGGCCTGATGGCCCCGGCGTTGCGCGCCGCGGGCGCCGAGCGGCTGGTCGCCACCACGCACGGCCACGAGGCGGGCTGGGCGCAGCTGCCCGCCGCCCGGCAGCTGCTGCGCCGGATCGGCGACGCCACGGACACGATCACCTACCTCGGCGAGTACACCCGCTCGCGCATCGCCTCCGCCCTGACGCCCGAGGCCGCCGCGCGGATGGCGCAGCTGCCGCCCGGTGTCGACGAGAAGACCTTCCACCCGGGCTCGGGCGGCGACGAAATCCGGGCGCGGCTGGGCCTGAGGGACCGGCCGGTGGTGGTGTGCGTCTCCCGGCTGGTGCGGCGCAAGGGGCAGGACACCCTGATCCGGGCCATGCCCCGCATCCTCGCGACCGAGCCCGACACCGTCCTGCTGATCGTCGGCGGCGGCCCCTACGAGCAGGACCTGCGGCGGCTCGCGCACGAGACCGGCGTCGCCTCCGCCGTCCGTTTCACCGGTGCGGTGCCCTGGTCCGAGCTGCCCGCCCACTACGGCGCAGGGGACGTCTTCGCGATGCCCTGCCGCACCCGCCGCGGCGGCCTCGACGTCGAGGGCCTCGGCATCGTCTACCTGGAGGCCTCCGCGACGGGCCTCCCGGTCGTCGCCGGAGACTCGGGCGGCGCCCCGGACGCGGTCCTGGACGGCGAGACGGGCTGGGTGGTGAGGGGCGGTTCCCCGGAGGAGGCGGCCGACCGCATCACCGTCCTCCTCGGCGACGCCGAGCTGCGCCGCAGGATGGGCGAGCGGGGCCGGGAGTGGGTCGAGGAGAAGTGGCGCTGGGACCTGCTCGCGGAGCGCCTCAGAGATTTGCTGTAGTGCGGGTGACCTTCAGGGGCGCGGGGAACTGCGCGAAGAACCACGGACAACCTGCACCCGCCGTCAAGGATCAAGCCGCACCCCACTAGGCGGAACCGAAAATTCCGCCGATGCTGCGCGCATGACAGTAAAACTGATGCAGCGTCAGCTGACAAGACGTCAGATCCTGGGCATGGCAGCCCTGCAGACCGCAGCCACCCTCGGCTTCACCCGCATCGGCCTCGAAAGCGCCCGAGCCGCCCAGCCCGACACCGTAGACACCGCCCCGGCGATCGTCGTCGGCTCCGGCTACGGCGGAGCGGTCGCCGCCCTCCGCCTCGCCCAGGCCGGCATCCGCACGATCGTCCTGGAGATGGGCCGCCTCTGGAACACCGCGGGCCCCGACGGAAAGGTGTTCTGCACCACCAGCGCCCCCGACCACCGCTCCATGTGGTTCCGCACCCGCACCGAGGCCCCCCTCGGCACCTTCCTCTGGCTGGACGTCGTCAACCGGGACATCGGCCGCTACCCGGGCGTCCTGGACCGCGTGCACTTCGACCAGATGTCCGTGTACGTCGGCCGGGGCGTCGGCGGCGGCTCCCTGGTCAACGGGAGCATGGCGGTCACCCCGCCCCGGTCGTACTTCGCCGAGCAGTTCCCCACCGTCGACGCCGACGAGATGTACGGCACGTACTTCCCGCGCGCCCGCGCCGCCCTCGGTGTGAACACCGTCGACCCGGCCTGGTTCGAGTCGACGGAGTGGTACCGCTTCACCCGCGTCTCCCGCAAGCACGCCGACAAGACCGGCCTGCGGACCACCTTCGTGCCGAGCGTCTACGACTTCGGCCACATGCAGCGCGAGGCGGCCGGCACCGCCCCGAAGTCGGCGCTCGGCGGCGAGGTCATCTACGGCAACAACCACGGCAAGCGCAGCCTCGACAAGACCTACCTCGCCGCCGCGCTCGGCACCGGCAACGTCACCCTCCACACCCTGGAGAAGGTGCGCGCGATCAGCCGCGCGCCGGACGGGACCTGGGTCCTGACCGCCGACCGCATCGACGAGACCGGCAAGGTCGTCGAGACCAGGGAGTACGGCTGCACGTACCTCTTCCTCGGCGGCGGCAGCATCGGCACCACCGAACTGCTGCTGCGCGCCCGGGAGACGGGCACGCTTCCGGGTCTCGACGCCAGTGTCGGCGCGGGCTGGGGCACCAACGGCAACGTGATGCTGGGCCGGGCCAACCACCTGTGGGACACGGTCGGGGCGAACCAGTCGACCATGCCGGTCATGGGCATCGACGACTGGGCCAACGCCGCCAACCCGGTCTTCGCCGAGATCGCCCCGCTGCCGACGGGCCTGGAGCACTGGGTGAGCCTCTACCTGGCGATCACCAGGAACCCGGAGCGGGCGTCCTTCTCCTACGACACCGGCTCGGACCGGCTGCGGCTCGGCTGGACGGCCGCCCACAGCGCGGTCTCCGTCGCCATGGCCAAGAAGCTCTTCGACCGCATCAACGCGGCCAACGCGACGATCTACCGGTACGACCTGTTCGGCTCGAAGAACAAGGTCTTCGCCGACGACTTCACCTACCACCCGCTCGGCGGCTGCGTGCTGGGCAGGGCGACCGACGCCTACGGGCGGGTCAGGGGATATCCCCGGCTGTACGTCACCGACGGCTCGCTCGTGCCCGGGTCGCTCGGGGTCAACCCGTTCGTGACCATCACCGCGCTCGCCGAACGCACGATGGCGCGGGTCCTCGCCGAGGACACCGCGCCATAGCCGACCCAGGGGGTCACTTCGCGTAGATCGCCTCGATCTCGTGCGCGTAGTCCTTAACCACCACGTTGCGCTTCAGCTTGAGCGACGGCGTCAGGTGGCCCGACTCCTCCGTGAACTGGGAGTTCAGAATGCGGAACTTCCGCACCGATTCCGCCTTCGACACCGCGGCGTTGCCGTCGTCGATCGCCGCCTGGATCGCGGCCAGCAGGTCCGGGTCCTCGCTCAGCGACGCCGCGGTGGCACCCGCCGGCTTGCCGTGCTCGGAGCACCAACGGCCCAGGAACTCCTCGTCGATGGTGATCAGCGCGCCCACGAACGGCCGCCCGTCGCCCACCACCATGCACTCCGCGACCAGGGCGTGCGCCCGGATGCGGTCCTCGATCACGGCCGGGGCGACGTTCTTGCCGCCCGCGGTGACGATGATCTCCTTCTTGCGGCCGGTGATCCTGAGGTAGCCGTCCTCGTCGAGGGTGCCGATGTCACCGGTGTGGAACCAGCCGTCGGCCAGCGCCTCGGCGGTCGCGCCGGGGTTGTTCCAGTACTCCTTGAACAGGTGCTCGCCGTGCAGCAGCACCTCGCCGTCGTCGGCGATGCGCACCACCGAGCCGGGGAGCGGCTGGCCGACCGTGCCGATCTTCTGCCGGTCCCAGGGGTTGAACGCGGTGGCAGCGCAGGACTCGGTCAGGCCGTAGCCCTCCAGCACCGTGAAGCCGATGCCGCGGAAGAAGTGGCCGAGTCGCTCGCCGAGCGGGGCGCCGCCGGAGATGGCGTACTCGCCCCGGCCGCCGAGGACCGCGCGGAGTTTGCTGTAGACGAGCTTGTCGAACGTCTTGTACTTGATCTTCAGGCCGAGCGACGGGCCCGACGGGGTGTCCAGCGCCTTGCTGTACGCGATGGCGGTGTCGGCGGCCTTGTCGAAGATCTTGCCCTTGCCGTCGGCCTGGGCCTTGGCGCGCGCCGAGTTGTAGACCTTCTCGAAGACGCGCGGCACACCGAGGATCAGCGTCGGACGGAACGCGGCCAGCTCGTCGGTGAGGTCCTTGATGTCCGGGACCGTGCCCAGCTTGATCGGCGCCATCATGGGCGCGATCTGCACCAGCCGGCCGAAGACGTGTGCGAGCGGCAGGAAGAGCAGCACCGAGCACTCGCCCGTGCGGAACAGCGGACGCAGCCGCTCGACGATGTTGCCGCACTCGGCGAAGAAGCTGCGGTGGGTGAGCACACAGCCCTTGGGGCGGCCGGTGGTGCCGGAGGTGTAGACGATGGTCGCCGGGTCGTCGGCCTTGGCGAACGAGCCGCGCTCCTCGACCGTCTCGTCGGTGACGTCCTGGCCGAGCCGGCCCAGCTCGTCGATGCCGCCGCCGTCGATCTGCCACACGTGCTTGAGCGCCGGAAGCCGGTCGCGCACCGCCTCGATCGCGGCCGCGTGGGCGTCCGACTCCACGACACAGGCGGTCGCGCCCGAGTCGCCGAGGATCCACTGCACCTGCTCCGCCGAACTGGTCTCGTACACCGGCACGGTCACCGCGCCCGCGCTCCAGATCGCGAAGTCCAGCAGCGTCCACTCGTAACGGGTGCGGGACATCAGACCCACCCGGTCGCCCGGCTGTACCCCGGCGGCGATCAGCCCCTTCGCCGCCGTGTGCACCTCGGCGAGGAACGTGGTGGCCGTGACGTCCTGCCAGCTGCCGCCGACCTTGCGGGCCATGACGGCGACGTCCGGGTGCTGCGCGGCGTTTCTGCGGACGATGTCGGTCAGATTTCCGTCCGCAGGGACCTCGTACAAAGCCGGAAGGCTGAACTCGCGCAAGACTGCTGCTCCTCATAGGGCGCCGGCGCCACGACGGTGTGTGCTGCGACGGTGCGGTCCAAGGCTCGGAGAAGTGCTCGCGCATTCACTTGTTGAAATGCAGAGCACGACTGGACTGGCCGGACGTTACCCGCCGGTATGGCTTCTACGACAGGGGGTCCCATCGAGATGTTCGCTGCGTCACACAGTTGGGTATTCCTTTGCGCACAGTAGTCCACCTGCTAACTGACTGGCCAGTAACCGCAGGTAGGGCCGCCACTGTTCACCACCGCTGCGCGCGACCTACGCTTGATCGTCATGGCACCCACACCAGTCCGAAACCGCCGGACGCGCGTACACGTGGTCAGCGACGTGCACGGCAACGCCCGCGACCTGGCCAGGGCCGGCGAGGGAGCCGACGCCCTGATCTGCCTGGGCGACCTCGTCCTCTTTCTCGACTACGCCGATCACTCGCGCGGCATCTTCCCCGATCTGTTCGGCGTCGAGAACGCCGACCGCATCGTCGCGCTGCGCACCGCCCGCCGCTTCGAGGAGGCCCGGGAGTTCGGGGCCGGGCTGTGGGCCGGCCTCCAGGGCGACCGCGCCACGGTGATCGAGAAGGCGGTGCGCAAGCAGTACGCCGAGCTGTTCACCGCCTTCCCCACTCCTACGTACGCCACCTACGGCAACGTCGACATGCCGGCCCTGTGGCGGGAGTACGCGGGCCCCGGCACGACCGTCCTCGACGGTGAGCGCGTCGAGATCGGCGGCCGGGTCTTCGGCTTCGTCGGCGGCGGCCTGCGCACGCCGATGCGGACGCCGTACGAGATCAGCGACGAGGAGTACGCCGCGAAGATCGAGGCCGTGGGCGAGGTCGACGTGCTCTGCACCCATATCCCGCCCGAGGTTCCCGAACTGGTCTACGACACCGTCGCCCGCCGTTTCGAACGCGGCAGCCGGGCCCTGCTGGACGCCATCCGCCGCACCCGGCCCCGCTACTCCCTCTTCGGACACGTCCACCAGCCACTGGTGCGAAGAATGCGGATCGGGGCGACCGAGTGCGTGAACGTGGGGCACTTCGCGGGCACCGGGACGCCCTGGGCACTGGAGTGGTGAGGACGCCCCAGGTCGGGTGAGATCCGCGGGCCCCCCTCGCGGTAGCCTTCACGCTGCGCACTCGTGCGCACGACCTCATACCGGCCCGCATCTGGAGGAGCCACGGCGATGGCGGAACACACCAGCTCGAGTATCACCATCGAGGCGGCCCCGGCCGACGTCATGGCGGTCATCGCCGATTTCGCACGCTACCCGGACTGGACCGGCGAGGTGAAGGAGGCGGAGGTCCTCAAGACCGACGCCCAGGGCCGCGCCGAGCAGGTCCGTCTCGTCATGGACGCGGGCGCGATCAAGGACGACCAGGTCCTCGGATACACCTGGACCGGCGAGAACGAGGTGTCCTGGACGCTGGTGAAGTCCCAGATGCTGCGTTCCCTGGACGGCTCGTACATCCTCAAGCCGTCCGGTGCGGGCGGCACGGAGGTCACGTACCTGCTGACCGTGGACGTCAAGATCCCCATGCTCGGCATGATCAAGCGCAAGGCGGAGAAGGTCATCATCGACCGGGCGCTGGCGGGGCTGAAGAAGCGGGTCGAATCCGCCTGATCGCGGTGGCCGGCCGGGTGCCGGAGGGTTGTGACCGATCGCGCCCACGCTGCGGAGCCCGCGTATTCAACACGGCCCCGCGCCCCTGGCCGGCCGCACCGAGGTACGTTCAACCCCATGCGCACCATCCTGATCACCGGCCCCGGCGGCAGCGGTCGTACCACCCTCGCGGCCGCGACCGCCCTGGCCGCGGCGGCCGAGGGCACCCGCACCCTCCTCCTCGGCTCCGACCGCGCGGACACTCTCGGTGCCGCCCTCGGCATCCCGACCGGACCCGCGCCGGTCGAAGCCGCCCCGCACCTCACCGCCTGGCGCCCCGACGCCGCCCAGGACTTCCGCAAGGATCTCGCCGCCCTCCAGGACCGTGCCTCCTCCGCTCTGGACCTCCTCGGCGCCTCCCGCCTCGACCCCGAGGAACTCACCCCCCTGCCCGGGGCCGAGGAACTCGCCCTGCTGCGCGCCCTGCGCGACGCCGCGCTGTCGGAGAAGTACGACACCCTCGTCGTCGACCTCCCCCCGGCCCCGCAGGCCCTCGCCCTGCTCGCCCTGCCCGAGGAACTCCGCCGCTACCTGCGCCGTCTCCTCCCGCCCGAACGGCAGGCCGCCCGCGCCCTGCGCCCCGTCCTGGGCCGCCTCGCCGGGGTCCCCATGCCCGCCGAGTGGCTCTACGAGACGGCGGCCCGCTGGGACCTGGAACTGGCCGCCGTGGAAGCGGTCGTCGCCGACCGCGGCACCGTCGTGCGCCTGGTCGCCGAGCCCGGCCCGGCCGGCGCCGACGTGCTGCGCACCGCCCGGCTCGGTCTCGCCCTGCGCGGTCTGCGCACCGACGTCGTGGTCGCCAACCGCGTCCTGCCCGAGGCCTCCCCGGACGCCTGGCTCGCCGGCCCGGTCGCCCAGCAGCGCAAGACGCTGGAGGAGTGGCGGGAGACCTACGACGTCCGCACTGTCGCCCACCTCGGGCGGGACCCGCGCGGCACCGACGACCTCACCGCCCTCTCCGTGCCCGGCACCGAGCAGGCGGCCCCCGCCGCCGACTGGCCCGTGACCGACCGACTCGGCGAGGACGGCGTACTCGTCTGGCGGATCCCGCTGCCCGGCGCCATACGCGAGGAGCTCGACCTCGTCCGGCGCGGTGACGAACTCGCCGTCACGGCGGGGACGTTCCGCCGGATCGTCCCGCTGCCCTCCGTACTGCGCCGCTGCACCGTCGACGGGGCCGCCCTGCGCGACGGCGAGCTGCGGATCCGCTTCGCGCCCGACCCGAAGCTGTGGCCGCAGAGCCCGTGAGACAGCGGGGCCCGAACCGGGGGAAGCAGTGGCCGGCACGGCCCGTGAATCCGGTACGCCCGTTCGGGTAACGTCGTAGGGACGAACCGTAGTCAGGAGTCCGTGATGAGCGAAGATCTCCCTCCGTCCGGCGCCGCCCGGGAAGAGGCCGCGGACGACGTGCGGGCGACCGACGCCGACGCCTGGGCGACCGCGTGCGCCGAGGACCTCCAGGCGGAGAAGGCCCGCCGCCGCGCCGAGTACGGCACGCCTGCGGGCTCCGCGGCCGAGGAACTGAAGAAACTCGTCGACGCCGTCGCCGAGAAGTTGTCCGGTGTCCAGTCCCCGCTGCTCGGCGCGGTCGCGGGACCCGCCGCCCAGCAGGTCGTGCGACAGGTCGTGCAGCAGGCCAAGGACGCCGTGGAACCCGTCATCGAGCGCAACCCGGACGTCTTCGACCACCTGGCCGCGGCCGGGAACGAACTGCTCGCCGCCTACCGCTCCGCCGTCCAGGCCCAGGAGCGGCGCTGGACCGGCCGCGACGAGCGGCACGACCCCCGTGACCGGGGTGAACGCCGGGACGGCGGCGACGACGCCGGCCCGGGGGAGCGCATCGACCTGGACTGAGTCCCCGGGCCCGGCCCTGAGCCGCCCCGGCACGGCCTCCCGGGGTGCCCAGCGTGCGGACGACAGCGAACCCGGCGGCAGGCCTCGGGTACCGTTGGCCGTAGCGGGGCTCGACCGAAACTGAGGGATTCATGGGACTCACCATCGGCGTCGACATCGGCGGCACGAAGATCGCGGCCGGCGTGGTCGATGAGGACGGCAACATCCTCTCGACCCACAAGGTGCCGACCCCGGGCACGGCTGAGGGCATCGTGGACGCCATCGCTTCGGCGGTGGAGGGCGCACGCGTCGGTCACGACATCGTCGGCGTGGGCATCGGTGCCGCCGGCTACGTGAACCGGCAGCGCTCCGAGGTCTACTTCGCGCCCAACATCCACTGGCGCAACGAGCCGCTCAAGGAGAAGGTCGAGGCCCGCGTGGGCCTCCCGGTGGTCGTGGAGAACGACGCGAACGCCGCGGCGTGGGGCGAGTACAAGTTCGGTGCCGGCAAGGGCCACCGCAACGTCATCTGCATCACCCTCGGCACCGGCCTCGGCGGCGGCATCATCATCGGCAACAAGCTGCGCCGCGGGCACTTCGGCGTGGCCGCCGAGTTCGGCCACATCCGCATGGTGCCGGACGGACTGCTGTGCGGCTGCGGCTCGCAGGGCTGCTGGGAGCAGTACGCCTCCGGCCGTGCCCTCGTCCGGTACGCCAAGCAGCGGGCCAACGCCACCCCCGAGAACGCCGAGATCCTCCTCGGCCTCGGCGACGGCACGCCCGAGGGCATCGAGGGCAAGCACATCTCCATGGCCGCCCGCCAGGGCGACCGCGTGGCCGTCGACTCCTACCGCGAACTGGCCCGCTGGGTCGGCGCGGGCCTCGCCGACCTCGCCTCCCTCTTCGACCCCTCCGCGTTCATCGTCGGCGGCGGCCTCTCCGACGAGGGCGAACTGGTCCTGGGTCCGATCCGCAAGTCGTACAAGCGCTGGCTGGTCGGCGGCAACTGGCGCCCGGTGGCGGAGGTCAGAGCGGCGGAACTGGGGAACAAGGCGGGCCTGGTGGGCGCGGCGGACCTGGCGCGGGAGCCCGACCCGATCATGTGAACTCCCCCTGGGGGGATGTGCTTCAGGGGCGCGGGGAACGGCGCGATCGGCCACGTACGGCCGGTGCTCGCGCATGAACCCTGCGCCCTG
>NZ_JBVJSX010000007.1:28293-378847 GCF_055606225.1 Streptomyces sp. NPDC037100
CTGTTCTGTCGGGCGCAAGTCTGATCATGTGAACGTCCCCTGTGGGGATGTGCTTCAGGGGCGCGGGGAACGGCGCGATCGGCCACGTACGGCCGGTGCTCGCGCATGAACCCCGCGCCCTGTTCTGTCGGGCGCAAGTCTGATCATGTGAACGTCCCCTGTGGGGATGTGCTTCAGGGGCGCGGGGAACGGCGCGATCGGCCACGTACGGCCGGTACTCGCGCATGAACCCCGCGCCCCGTTCTGTCGGGCGCAAGTCTGATCATGTGAACTCCCCCTGGGGGGACGTGCTTCAGGGGCGCGGGGAACTGCGCGACGAGCCACGTACGGCGGGTACTCGCGCACGTACCTCGCGCCCCGAGCCATGGGGCGTAAATTGATCACATGTCGCTGCTCCCCAACTCGCGTACAGAACCCGACGGTTCCGCAGTCATCAGGGTCCTCAGCTACAACATCCGCTCCATGCGCGACGACACCGACGCCCTGGCCCGGGTCATCAAGGCCTGCGCACCCGACCTCGTCCTCATCCAAGAAGCCCCCCGTTTCTTCCGCTGGCGCAAGAAACTCGCCCGCCTGGCCCTCGCCTCCGACCTGGTGATCGTCACCGGCGGCGCCACCACCACAGGACCGGCGATCCTCAGCTCGCTGCGGGCGAGCATCGAACGCACCGAGGACATCCTCCTGCCCCCCACCCCGGGCCTGCACCGCCGCGGCTTCGCCACCGCGGTCGTCCGTTTCGCCGGCGCCCGCCTCGGCGTCCTCAGCTGCCACCTGTCCTTGCAGAAGGACGAGCGCTACGAGCAGTCCGGCATGCTCCTGGACCGGCTCGCCGGTCTGGGGGTGCAGCACGCGATCGCCGGCGGCGACCTCAACGAACGCCCAGACGGGCCGGCCTTCCGCCGACTGACCGAGCGCCTGACCGACTGCCGGGCCGCGGCCCCCTGGGGCGGCGAGCACACCTGGACGCCCACCGACCCCTACCAGCGCATCGACGCGATCTTCGCGACGAGGGGCATCGAGGTGCTGGGCTGCGGCGTGCCTCTCCCAGTCTCCGCTCCGGTCGAGCGGGGGGACCCCCACGGGCAGCCCGGGGTGTCCGAGGCAGACCTGAGGGCGGCCACGGACCACCTGCCGGTCCTGGCCGCCCTCAGAATTCCCGCTTCCTAGACGACATTCCCGCTTCCTAGACGACCGCGCCCCGCCCGGGGTCGTCGTCCTCCTCGTCGTCCGTGCGCATCCGCATCACCAGCGTCGCGAACCCGCCGAGGAACCCGCCGATCCCCAGGGTGGCCAGCCACCAGGTCATGTCCCAGCCGAGCAGCACGGCCAGCAGGAGCAGCACCGGCCCGCCGAGCACGCCGAGCCAGGCGAACTTGGCCGTGGGGTCGGCGGCGGGCAGCGGGGGCGGCTCCGGGGGCACGAAGTGGCCTTCGTCGTCCTCGTCGAAGTCGTCCTCGGCGGGCTCGGGGGTGGAGTAGTCGCGCGGGCCGACGCCGGGCGCGAAGGAGACCGAACCGCCCAGAGGCTTCACGGGCTCCTTACCGGGTCCGGACCCCTCGGCCTCCTCCGACTCGACCGGCTTCACGGCGTCCCCGGACTTCACGGCCGTGTCCCCCCGGTCGCCGTCCAGCACGGCGTCGTTGGTCCCGGCCGCCGGCAGGGCCAGGTCCTCGATGGACTTGAACGGCTTGGCACCCGGCGGGTCCGGCGGCTCCTCGCCGTACCCGGCGACGATCGCCGCCCAGGCGGCCTCCTCGTCGATGGGGACGCCCTTGTCGTCCGGCTCCCGGCCGTCGCGGTCGGAGTCGTGCTCAGCCACCTGCGGTCGTCCCTTCCTTGCCGAGCCCGGGCTCCTTGCCGAGGCCGGACGCGATGCGGCCGATGAACGCGAGGCTCTCCTCGTGGATCCGGTCCGCGTCATGGTCCAACGTGGCGACGTGGTAGCTCTGTTCCAGGATGACCTCTTTCACGTCCGTCGACGAGATACGGCTGAGGATCCGGGCGGAGTCGACGGGCGGCACCACATGGTCCTGCGGGCTGCGCAGCAGCAGCACCGGCTGGGTGACCTGCGGCAGCTCGCGGTCGGTGGCCTGGAAGAACTGCCGCAGCGAGTGCGCCGCGTGCAGCGGCACCCGGTCGTAGCCGAGCTCCTTGCCGTCCGGCTTGGCGATGTCGCTGGCGATGCCCTTCGTCGCGGGGACGAGGTGGCGCACCACCGGCAGGGCGTGCGCGGCCAGGCCGTGCACCTTGTTCGCGGGGTTGACGACCATGACACCGCGGACGGTGTCGCCGTGCTTCGCGGCCAGCCGCAGGGCCAGCGCGCCGCCCATCGACAGACCGGCCACGAAGACCGTCTCGTGGCGCTCGCACAGCAGGCGCAGCTCGCGGTCGACCTCCGCGTACCAGTCCTGCCAGCCGGTGATCCGCAGGTCCTCCCAGCGCGTGCCGTGCCCGGGCAGCAGTGGCAGGGAGACGGTCAAGCCGTGCTCGGCGAGGTACTCCGCCCAGGGGCGCAGCGACTGCGGTGATCCGGTGAAGCCGTGGCAGAGGAGGACGGCTACCTCTCCGCCCTCGTGGTGAAACGGCTCGGCTCCGGCAAGGACCGGCACCTTCGGCCTCCTGGTCGTGAGAAGGGACTGGCACGATCACGGAATGTCACGGAACGTCATGGAAGGGGTCGCACGGCGTTCGCGGGACCTTCACCGTACGCGACCGCACTGACACCGACCAGGGCCGTCGGCGCCTTTGACAGCGCTCCGGGTTAAGGTCTGATCGACACATACAGGAGGCACTCGGTTGTTGTACGGCGCGATGAAGGTCACCATCGGGGGTCCGCTGAAGCTCGCCTTCAGACCCTGGGTGGAGGGCCTGGAGAACGTACCCGCCGAGGGCGCTGCGATCCTGGCGAGCAATCACCTGTCGTTCTCCGACTCGTTCTTCCTGCCCGCCGTCCTGGACCGCAAGGTCACCTTCATCGCGAAGGCCGAGTACTTCACCACGCCCGGTGTGAAGGGCCGGCTGACGGCCGCCTTCTTCAAGGGGGTCGGGCAGCTCCCGGTGGACCGCTCCGGTGCCCGCGGCGCGGGTGAGGCCGCGATCAAGAGCGGCATAGACGTGCTGGAGCGCGGTGAGCTGTTCGGGATCTACCCGGAGGGCACGCGCTCGCCCGACGGACGGCTCTATCGGGGCAAGCCGGGCGGCCTCGCGCGCGTGGCGCTCGCCACCGGCGCGCCCGTCATCCCGGTCGCCATGATCGACACGGAGAAGATCCAGCCGCCCGGGAAGGTCATGCCGAAGCTGATGCGGCCCGGCATCCGGATCGGCAAGCCCCTGGACTTCAGCCGCTACCAGGGCATGGAGCACGACCGGTTCGTGCTGCGCGCGGTGACCGACGAGGTCATGTACGAGATCATGAACCTCTCCGGCCAGGAATACGTCGACATGTACGCCACGGCCATGAAGCGGCAGCTCACGGAAGCGGCGAAGGCGGAGAAGGAAGCCGAGAAGGCCGCCAGGGCCGCCCTCGCACGGGCGGAGAAGGAACAGGCCGAGAAGGAGAAGGCCGAGAGGGAACAGGCCGAGAGGGAACAGGCCGAGAGGGAACAGGCCGCGAAGCAGGAGCAGGCGGAACAGCAGACGGAGCGGCGGCGGACCGAGCCCTAGCCGGGGCTTCGGTCGGGGGGCGGGGGAGATGGCCAAGCGCGAGCGCGTCATGAGAATGTCGGTCGAGCAGCCGCTGTGGCGTGCGCTCACCGGCTACCGGGTGCTCACGATGCTGTACGCGGTCGGCCTGTTCGCCACCGCCTACGAGGAGTTCACCCGCCCCTGGATCGCCGTCGCCTACTACGTCGTGCTCTGCGGCTGGACCCTGGCCACGCTGCCCCGGGTCGCGAACGCGGCCCGCTGCACCAAGCGGTTCCTCGCCGCCGACCTCACCATCGCCCTCACCGGCATCCTGCTCACACCCGTCGCCGACGCGCACGAGCGGGTCCAGTCGGGCGGCCCGACCCTGCCGTCGATATGGACCGCCGGCGCCGTCCTCGCCTTCGCCATCAAGGGCGGCTGGCGCTGGGCGGCCCTCGCCTCCGGCCTGGTGGCCGTCGCCAACCTGGTCGAGCGCGGCAGCCCGGCCCGCGACACCGTCCACAACGTCATCCTGGTCTGCATCGCCTCCGTCGCCATCGGCTACGTCGTCGAGGTCGCCCGCGCCTCCGAGCGCACCCTCGCCCGCGCCTTGGAGATCGAGGCCGCCACACGCGAGCGCGAGCGTCTGGCCCGGGACATCCACGACAGCGTGCTCCAGGTGCTGGCGATGGTGCAGCGCCGCGGGGCCGTGATCGGAGGAGAGGCCGCCGAGCTGGGCCGGATGGCCGGTGAGCAGGAGGTCGCGCTGCGCACCCTGGTCTCCGGCGGCCTCGTCCCCGTCTCCCGCGTGTCCGAGGACGCCGCTAAGGGCGCGGTCGTACGAGCCGTCGACGAGGAGCCGGAGGAGAGCGGCCCCGTCGACCTGCGTGCCCTGCTCGCACCGTACGCGGGCGCCCTGGTCAGTCTCGCCGAGCCCGGCGCGCCCGTACCGCTGGCGCCGGCCACCGCCCGGGAGGTGGCCGCCGCGGTCGGGGCCGCCCTGGACAACGTCCGCCGGCACGCCGGTCAGGACGCGCGCGCGTGGATCCTGGTCGAGGACGAGCCGGACGAGGTGATCGTCACCGTACGGGACGACGGGCCCGGCATCCCGGAGGGGCGGCTGGACCAGGCCGAGGGCGAGGGGCGGCTCGGTGTCGCCCTGTCGATCCGCGGGCGGCTGCGCGACCTCGGCGGCAGCGCGGAGCTGATCTCGGTGCCGGGCCAGGGCACGGAGGTCGAGCTGAAGGTACCGAAGGACGTGACGAACACACGGGGGAAGGCGGAGCAGCGATGACGGAGACCACCGGAGACCGGCAGGACCCGATCAAGGTCATGGTCGTCGACGACCACCCCATGTGGCGCGACGCGGTCGCCCGCGACCTGGCCGAGTCGGGCTTCGAGGTGGTCGCCACCGCGGGCGACGGCGACCAGGCCGTACGCCGCGCCAAGGCCGCCGCACCCGACGTCCTCGTGCTCGACCTGAACCTGCCCGCCAAGCCCGGCGTGCAGGTCTGCAAGGAGGTCGTCACCGCGAACCCGGCGCTCAGGGTGCTCGTGCTGTCCGCGAGCGGCGAGCACGCCGACGTCCTGGAGGCCGTGAAGTCCGGCGCGACCGGCTATCTGCTGAAGTCCGCCTCCACCGAGGAACTGCGGGACGCGGTCCGCCGCACGGCCGTCGGCGACCCCGTCTTCACCCCCGGCCTCGCCGGACTGGTCCTCGGCGAGTACCGCCGCCTGGCCTCCGAACCCGCCCCCGCCGCCGACACCGGCGAACCCAAGGCGCCCCGGCTCACCGAC
Organism: Streptomyces sp. NPDC037100; assembly: GCF_055606225.1. NCBI lineage: Bacteria > Bacillati > Actinomycetota > Actinomycetes > Kitasatosporales > Streptomycetaceae > Streptomyces > Streptomyces sp. NPDC037100. Next base: position 33,715 of record NZ_JBVJSX010000007.1, read on the forward strand.
CGCGAGACCGAGGTGCTGCGCCTGGTCGCCAAGGGCCTGAGCTACAAGCAGATCGCCGAACGCCTGGTCATCTCCCACCGCACGGTGCAGAACCACGTCCAGAACACCCTCGGCAAGCTCCAGCTGCACAATCGTGTGGAACTCGTCAGGTACGCGATAGAGCGCGGCCTCGACGACGAGTGAGGCGCACGTCACACTGACCTTTCGTCAGGTACCTGCGGCGAAGGGACTGTTCCATGCGCGTCGGAGTACTGACCGGAGGCGGCGACTGCCCCGGCCTCAACGCCGTCATCCGGGCCGTCGTCCGCAAGGGCGTGCAGGAGTACGGCTATGACTTCACCGGCTTCCGGGACGGCTGGCGAGGGCCCCTGGAAGGCGACACCGTCCGCCTCGACATCCCCGCGGTGCGCGGCATCCTGCCCCGCGGCGGCACCATTCTCGGCTCCTCGCGGACCAACCCGCTGAAGGTCGAGAACGGCATCCGCCGGATCAAGGAGACCCTCGCCGGACTGGAGGTGGAGGCGCTCATCGCGATCGGCGGCGAGGACACCCTGGGCGTGGCCGCCCGCCTGTCCGACGAGCACGGCGTGCCCTGCGTGGGCGTTCCCAAGACCATCGACAACGACCTGTCCGCCACCGACTACACCTTCGGCTTCGACACCGCCGTCGGCATCGCGACCGAGGCCATCGACCGGCTGCACACCACCGCCGAGTCCCACATGCGGGTCCTGGTCGTCGAGGTGATGGGCCGGCACGCCGGCTGGATCGCCCTCCACTCCGGCCTGGCCGGCGGCGCCAACGTCATCCTCATCCCCGAGCAGCGCTTCGACGTCGAGCAGGTGTGCACCTGGGTGACCTCCCGGTTCCGGGCGTCGTACGCGCCGATCGTGGTGGTCGCCGAGGGGGCGATGCCGAAGGACGGCGACATGGTCCTCAAGGACCAGTCCCTGGACTCCTTCGGGCACGTCCGGCTGTCCGGAGTGGGCGAATGGCTCGCCAAGCAGATCGAGAAGCGCACCGGAAACGAAGCCCGCACGACCGTCCTGGGGCACGTCCAGCGCGGCGGCACCCCCAGCGCCTTCGACCGCTGGCTCGCCACCCGCTTCGGCCTGCACGCCATCGACTGCGTCCACGACCGCGACTTCGGCCGGATGGTCGCGCTGCGCGGCACCGACATCGTCCGCGTCCCCATCGCCGACGCCACCGCCCGCCTGAAGACGGTGGACCCGGCGCTGTACGAGGAGGTCGGGGTGTTCTTCGGCTGACCGCCGGGCGCCCGGTGCCGGTCGAGGCCGTGCGGCCCCGACCGGCCCGCACTACACCGAGGGCGCGCCCGTCTCCCGCAGCCGCCCCACCAGCTCCCGCACCACCGCCGCGCCGTTCAGCGTCAGCACCGACTCGGGGTGGAACTGCACCCCGGCGAACCCGGGCGCGCGCAGCGCGTGCACCTCACCGTCGGCGGCGCGCGAGACCTCGACCCCGCGCGCCGCCAGCTCGGCCGCCGCCTCCTCGTCGCAGCGCGCCACGAAGCTGTTGTAGAACCCGACGGTCTCCCGCCGCCCGAACAGCTCGATCTGCGTCTGCGCCCCCTGGAAGGGCACGTCCTTGCGCACGATGTCCAGTCCCAGCTCGGCCGCGATCAGCTCGTGCCCGAGGCAGACGCCCAGCACGCCCTGCCCTTCGCCCCTGATCACCTCGGCGGTGAGGGAGCGCAGGAACCGCATCTTCGGATCCGCCAGGTCGGACGGGTCCCCCGGCCCGGGACCCAGCACCACCGGACCCTCGTGCCCGAGCACCGCCTCCCGCAGCCCCGGCTCGTCGTACCGCCGCACGCTCACCTCCAGGCCGCCGGCGCGCAGCAGGTGCGCGAGCATCGCCGTGAAGGTGTCCTCGCCGTCGACGACCAGGGCGTGCCCCGCCGGCTCCGGCGAGCGCTCCTGCATCCGCAGCCAGAAGGGCGCGAGCGAGGCCCGGCGCCCGTCCAGCGCGGCCCGCACACGCGGGTCGTCGGCCAGGCACGCCCGGGTGTGCTCGGCACGCGGCCGGGACGGCCGCACTCCCAGGGCCGCCAGCACGCCCGCCGCCTTGGCGTGCGTCTCGGCCACCTCGCTCGCCGGGTCCGAGCCGCGCACGAGGGTCGCGCCGACCGGCACCCGCAGCCGCCCGCCCGCATCGATGTCGGCGGTGCGGATCAGAATGGGGGAGTCGAGGGTCTGGACGCCCGCGTCCCGGCCGATCAGGGCCAGAGCGCCCGCGTAGTACCCCCGCCCCCCGCTCTCGTGCCGCTCGATCACCCGGCAGGCGTTCTGCACCGGCGAACCGGTGACGGTCGCCGCGAACATGGTCTCCTTCAGCACCTCCCGCACGTCCAGCGTGGACCTGCCACGCAGCTCGTACTCGGTGTGCGCGAGGTGCGCCATCTCCTTCAGCCGGGGTCCGACGACCACTCCGCCCATGTCGCCGACGGTGCACATCATCTTGAGCTCCTCGTCGACGACCATCGACAGCTCCTCGATCTCCTTGCCGTCGGCGAGGAAGTCCAGCAGGTGCTCCGGCGTCGGCCCCTCGGCGGGGTAGCGGTAGGTGCCGCTGATCGGGTTCATGACGACCGTGCCGCCGGACATCCGGACGTGCACCTCGGGGCTGGCCCCCACCAGCGTGCGGTCCCCGGTGTGCACGACGAACGTCCAGTACGCCCCGCGCTCGCCTTCCAGCAGCCGCCGGAACAGCGCCAGCGCGTCGGCCCGGCCGAAGCCGGGGATCTCGCCCTCGTACGTCCGCCGGATCACGAAGTTCGCGCCCTCGCCCCGCCCGATCTCTTCCCGCAGCACGCGTCCGACGATCTCGCCGTACTCCTCGTCGGCGACGTCGAAGCCGCCGCCCTCGACGCGCACGTCGTGCGCCGGGAGCTGCCGAAGGGCGTCGACCAGGGGGACGGCGTACGACTCCTCGGGTGTGAGTGCCAGCAGGGGCGTGCCGTCGTCGCGGACGTCGAAGCCGCGCTCGCGGATCTGCCGGAAGGGCACCAGCGCCAGGCTCCGGTCGGGGAGGTCGGCGAGCCGGTCGTACGGGGCGACCGGGCCGATCAGGACCTCGACCAGATCGTGGTCGTGGCCCGGGGTGCGGCGGCGCAGCAGGGCGAACGGACGGGAGTCGTCCGGCAAGCCGAGCAGGTTCATGGGTCCGTGCTCCATCTCGGTGAGAGAGGAACGGACCCCCGGGAAACACCGAAGGCCGCCCCTCGGGCGGCCTTCGCGAAGTCTTGAGTACGCGCAGTCAGCGGGCCGCCGGATGAGCGGTCCACCACCAGGTCTGGATCGAGTGCGCGAACATGCGACGCACCCTACCCCATGTCCGAGGGGTGTTCGGGGTGTCTCACTTGCTGGGCATGGGTCAGGACGCCCGACACGACCCCGTAATGTTGGTGGGGTGACCGTGAACGCTAAGACCAGCGCGAGTGCTGGCAACACCTGGCGAGACCTGCCCGCGGCGCAGCAGCCCGAGTACCCCGACACCGAGGCTCTGCGCGCAGTCGTTGCGGACCTCGAGTCGTATCCGCCGCTCGTCTTCGCGGGCGAGTGCGACCAGCTGCGCGCCCGGATGGCGGCCGTCGCCAAGGGAGAGGCGTTCCTCCTCCAGGGCGGCGACTGTGCCGAGGCCTTCGACGCGGTGTCCGCCGACCACATCCGCAACAAGCTGAAGACGCTGCTCCAGATGGGCGCCGTGCTCACGTACGCCGCGTCGGTGCCGGTCGTGAAGGTCGGCCGGATCGCCGGGCAGTACTCCAAGCCGCGCTCCAAGCCGACCGAGACCCGCGACGGCGTGACGCTGCCGACCTACCGCGGCGACTCCGTCAACGGCTTCGACTTCACCGAGGCCGCGCGCGTCCCGGACCCCGAGCGGCTGAAGCGGATGTACCACGCGTCCGCCTCCACGCTGAACCTGGTGCGCGCCTTCACCACCGGCGGCTACGCCGATCTGCGCCAGGTGCACGCCTGGAACCAGGACTTCGTGAAGTCGTCCCCGTCGGGGCAGCGCTACGAGCAGCTGGCGCGCGAGATCGACAACGCGCTGAACTTCATGCACGCCTGCGGGACCGACCCGGAGGAGTTCAAGACGGTCGAGTTCTACGCCTCGCACGAGGCGCTGCTGCTCGACTACGAGTCCGCGCTGACCAGGGTCGACTCGCGCACCGGGCAGCTGTACGACGTCTCCGGGCACATGGTGTGGATCGGTGAGCGCACCCGGCAGCTCGACCACGCGCACATCGAGTTCGCCTCGAAGATCCGCAACCCCATCGGCATCAAGCTGGGTCCGACGACCACCGCCCAGGACGCGCTGCAGTACATCGAGCGCCTCGACCCCGAGCGGGAGCCGGGCCGGCTGACCTTCATCGTCCGCATGGGCGCCGACAAGGTCCGCGACAAGCTCCCCGAGCTGGTCGAGAAGGTCACCGCCTCCGGGGCGACCGTCGCCTGGGTGACCGACCCGATGCACGGCAACACCTTCGAGGCGGCCTCCGGGCACAAGACCCGCCGCTTCGACGACGTGCTCGACGAGGTCAAGGGCTTCTTCGAGGTCCACAAGGCCCTGGGCACCCACCCGGGCGGCATCCACGTGGAGCTCACCGGCGACGACGTCACGGAGTGCGTTGGCGGCGGCGACGAGATCTTCGTCGACGATCTGCACCAGCGCTACGAGACGGCCTGCGACCCGCGGCTCAACCGCAGCCAGTCGCTCGACCTGGCCTTCCTCGTGGCCGAGATGTACAGGGACCAGTAGCAGGTCCGCCTGTTACCCGGGCACGGACTGGGGCGCGGATCACACGATCCGCGCCCCACTCCACTTTTCCGCTCCCGACCCGACGGGTAAGGTTAGGTTAGCCTCACCGATGAACGGGGACGGCAGATCCGGGAACGACCCGTCGGGAGGTGGACCGCGTGTACGTCTGCAGTTGCTTCGGCATCACCGAACAGCAGGTCAAGCAGCACGCGGACGGCGGCGCCTGCACCCCCCGCCAGATAGCCTCCGCCTGCAAGGCGGGCACCGACTGCGGGTCATGCGTGCGCCGCATCCAGGCGATCCTGGGCAGGGGGTCCTGCCCCCGCCGCGACCTGGCCGACCGGGGCGAGCCGGTTCTCGCGGAACTGGAAGACGCCGCCTGACGGCAGCCTTTCAGCTCGGCTGCTCGATCTGCTGCGCGATGTACAACGCCTCGCCGAGCTTGTCGATCAGCTCCAGCTGCGTGTCCAGATAGTCGATGTGGTGCTCCTCGTCCTCCAGGATCGTCTCGAAGAGGTTCGCGGACGTGATGTCGCCCTTGCTGCGCATCACCTCGATGCCGCGCCTGAGCCGGTCGATCGCCTCCACCTCGACCTGCCGGTCCGCCTGGAACATCTCGGTGACCGTCTGGCCGACCCGTACATGGAAGAGCCGCTGGTAATTGGGCAGGCCGTCCAGCATGAGAATGCGTTCGGTGATCTTGTCCGCGTGCTTCATCTCGTCGATGGACTCTTCACGCGTGTACTTGGCGAGCTTGGTCCAGCCGTTGTTGTCCTGGATCCGGTAGTGCAGCCAGTACTGGTTGATCGCCGTCAGCTCGCCGGTCAACTGCTCGTTGAGGAATTCGAGGACCTCGGGGTCGCCCTGCATCGCAGAGGCTCCTTCCGCGCGGGGGGAACTGGCAGGTTGCGCCGCATGATTCCACTGGTGAAGAAGATCGTCCAGTAAGTCTGCACTTAGTAAGTAAGGGCATGCTTAGTCGAGTTTGCTCCGTTTCGGAGTGGCCTCGGTCAGGGGCATCACCCGGGGTCTGTCAGGATGGAGTCATGGGTCAGCCGCTGGAACACGAATCGGGAGAAGGGCGCGATCCAGCAGGAGCGGCGCAGCCGGAGCTGCCCCCGGGCCAGCGGCTGCAACGCGGCTGGCCGGTCACGCACTACGGGCCCGTCCCCAAGTTCCGGCCCGAGCGCTGGGAGTTCCGCGTCTTCGGGGCCACCGCCGGCGGCGGCAAGCACTGCTGGACGCACGAGGAGTTCACGGCCCTGCCGCACACCACCGTCGTGGCCGATCTGCACTGCGTCACGAAGTTCAGCATGCTGGGCGCCGAGTGGGGCGGCATCCCCGCCCGCACGCTCCTCGACCTCGCCCCGCCCGCGGACGACGTCACCCATGTGATGGTGTGGGCCGAGTACGGATTCAGCTCCAACCTCCGGCTGTCCGACTTCGCCGACGAGCAGGTCCTGTTCGCCACCCACAAGGACGGCGAGCTGCTCACCGCCGAGCACGGCTTCCCGCTGCGCCTGATCGTCCCCCACCTCTACGCCTGGAAGGGCCCCAAGTGGGTGCGCGGTGTGGAGTACATGACCGCCGACCGGCGGGGCTTCTGGGAGGAGCGCGGCTACCACAACATCGGCGATCCCTGGCAGGAACAGCGCTACTCCTACCAGGAGCTGCCGGGGGACGGTCCCGACCTCTGAGGCGTCAGCCGTCGCGCAGCTTCTTCAGCCGCTCCACGTCGGCCGCGTGCCCCTGCTTGCCACCCGGCGTCTCGATGATCAGCGGCACGCCCGCGGTCGCGGGGTGCGTCATCAGCGCCCGGAACGGGTCCTCGCCGATGTGGCCCACGCCGATGTTCTCGTGCCGGTCCTTGTGCGCGCCCACCACGTCCTTGGAGTCGTTGGCGTGGATCAGCTTCAGCCGCCCCTCGCCGACGGTGTCCACCAGCAGGTCCAGCGTCTGGTGCATACCGCTCGGGCCGGTCAGGTCGTGCCCGGCGGCGTAGATGTGGCAGGTGTCCAGGCACACACCGAGCATCGGGTGGGCGTCCAGCGCCTCGAAGTACGGGCCGAAGTCCCACGTCCGTGAGCACAGCGAGGCGCCCTGGCCGGCCGTCGACTCCAGCAGCAGGAACGGGTCGTCGTCGTGCGTCAGCTCGTCCAGCAGCGGCAGTAGATGCTCCCGTACCTGCTTCAGCGCGACCGACCGCTCCCGGCCGCCGGTCGCGCTGCCGGTGTGCACGACCACGCCCAGCGCCCCGATCTCCCGCCCGCGCCGCAGCGAGTGCCGCAGCGACTCCACCGACCGCTCCACGGTCGCCTCGGTGTGCGAACCGAAGTTGATCAGGTAGGGGGCGTGGACGTACGCCGGGATCGACCCGTCCGCGCACGCCGCGCGGAACGCCTCGTCCTGCTTGGGGTTCCCGGTCGGAGTGGCCCAGCCGCGTGGGTTGGCGACGAAGACCTGGACGGCCTCCGCCTCCAGATCACGGGCGTACGACAGACCGACGGAGTGGAGCCCACCGGCCACGGGGACGTGGCCGCCCACCGGGTTGCGGGAGGGGCCGGACAGCTGACTGTTCACCCGTTCAGGGTGTCATGCGTCCGGCCCTGCCCCGTCCGCGGGCCTCACCTGATCTTGATGGTGATCGTCGAGCCCTTGGGCGCGGTCTCGCCGCCTTCGACGGACTGGCTCTTGACCTCGTCGCCGAACAGGCCGAACAGGCCACGGTCCTCGTCGACCTCGAACCCGGCGCCCTCCAGCGCCTGCCTGGCGTCGTCGACGCTGTCGCCGACCACGTCCGGGACCTCGATCATCTCGGGGCCCTTCGACAACGTCAGCGTCACCGTGTCGCCCTCGGCCGCCCGGATGCCGGACTTCGGCGTCTGGCGGACCACCTGGCCCTTGTCGTACTCGGAGGAGTTGACCCGCTCGGTGGCGATCTTCACCTTGAGGCCGGCCTCCGTCAGTTCGGACCGCGCGTCGGCCTCGTCCGAGCCGGTGACGTCGGGGATGTCGATGGGGGCGCCCTTGCTGACGACCAGCGCGACCGCCGTGCCCGCGCGCACCTTCGTGCCGTCGGCCGGGCGCGCGGAGATCACCGAGCCGCGTGGCACGTCCTCGCTGAACTCCCGGGTGACCATGCCCGGCTCCAGACCGTCCTTCCTCAGCTGGTCCCGCGCCTCGCCCAGCTTCTGGCCGGCCAGAGCGGGCACGCGCACGGTCTCGGGGCCGTCGGAGATGGTGAACGACACGGAATCGTTGACGCGGATCCGGGCGCCCGGCTCGGGGTTGGTGCCGATGATCGTGCCGCGCTTGACGGTGTCGCTGTGGGCGTGGCTGACCTTGCCGACCTCCAGACCCTCCTCCTGCAGCCGGTCCTCGGCCTCGTCCTGGGTCTTCGCCAGCAGCGGCGGGACCTTGGTGAACTGGCCGGAGTTGATGTACCAGACGCCGGCGCCGAGGCCGAGCACGAGCAGGACGGCGACGACGATCGCCGCCGGGCCGCGCCGGATTCCCGAGCGGCGCCGGGACGGCGGGGGCGGCGGCGGAGACGCGAAGCGGCTGGTGCGGTCGAGGGCGGGCCCGGAAGCGTCGTCGTCCCCGCCGGCCGGCAGCGGGCGGGGCGTGGTCAGGGCGCGCGGGATCACGGTCGTCCGGTCGTCGCCGTTGTCGTGGTCCACCGTGAGCGCCTGCGGCGGCACCGCGTCCAGCTGCTCCTCGTCCAGCCGGCCGCGTCCGTCACGGACCTGCGCGAGCAGCGCCACCGCGTCGTGCGGGCGGAGGGCCGGGGTGCGGGCCGTCGCCGAGGCCACCATCGCGTCCAGCTCGTACGCCATTGCGGGCACGGCGGCCGAGGGCGGGGGCACGTCCTCGTGCAGGTGCTTGTAGAGGATCACGGCGGGGGAGTCCCCGTCGTGCGGCTTGTCGCCGGTCAGCATCTCGTACAGCATCACGCCGCACGCGTACACGTCGACGCGGGGATCGGCGGTGCCGTCCTCTATCTGCTCCGGGGCGAGGTACGAGACCGTGCCGAGCACGGTGCCGGTGGTGTTCGTCACCGTGTCCACGGCCCGGACCAGGCCGAAGTCGGCGACCTTGACCCGCCCGTCGTCCCCGATCAGGACGTTCTCGGGCTTCATGTCGCGGTGCACGAATCCGGCACGGTGCGCCGCGCCCAGTGCGGCCAGCACCGGCTCCAGGATGTCCAGGGCGGCGCGCGGCTGCAGGGCCCCGCGCTCGCGCAGCACGTCCCGCAGGGTGCAGCCCGCGACGTACTCCATCGCCAGGTACACGTACGAGCCGTCGGTGCCCTGGTCGAAGACCTGCACCACGTTCGGATGGGCCAGCCGGGCCACGGACTTCGCCTCGCGGATGAAGCGCTCGACGAACGAGGCGTCGACCGCGAGCGAGGGGTGCATCACCTTGAGCGCGAGGACCCGGTCGAGCCGGGTGTCCACGGCCCGGTAGACCGTGGCCATCCCGCCGACCGCGATCCGCGCGTCGATGCGGTATCGGCCGTCGAGCACCTGCCCGACCAAGGGGTCCTGAAGGGTCGTGTCCACGCAGGCGAGTGTACGAGCCACGACCGACAGCCCTGTCCCCCCCGGCTGATTCCGGGGCGGGACTGCAGCCGACCTGTGACGTGTGCCCCTATGCCCCTATTGGAAAGCGGGCCGCTCCGGGTCCAGCACCGCCATGCCCTGCGCGGGAGACGACGCCCGGGCGAAATGCCGCCGGGGGATCCGCCCGGCCCGGTACGCCAGCCGCCCCGCCTCCACGGCGTGCCGCATGGCGTCGGCCATCAGCACGGGTTCCTGCGCCCGCGTCACCGCCGAGGCGAGCATCACGCCCGCACACCCCAGCTCCATCGCCAGCGCGGCGTCCGACGCCGTCCCCGCGCCCGCGTCCAGGATCACCGGCACGCGCGCGTGCTCGACGATCAGCTGGAAGTTGTGCGGGTTGCGGATGCCGAGCCCGGAGCCGATCGGCGAGCCGAGCGGCATGATCGCCGCACAGCCCACGTCCTCCAGCTTCCGCGCGAGCACCGGATCGTCGTTGGTGTACGGCAGCACCGTGAACCCGTCGTCGACCAGGGTCTCGGCCGCCTCCAGCGTCTCGACCGGGTCCGGCAGCAGCGTGCGCTCGTCGGCGATGACCTCCAGCTTGATCAGGTCCGTGCCGAGGGCCTCGCGTGCCAGGCGGGCCGTGAGGACGGCCTCGCCGGCCGTGAAGCAGCCCGCCGTGTTCGGCAGCACCCGGATGCCGAGCTTGTCGAGGACGGACAGCACCGAGCCGTGCACCGAGGCGTTCACCCGGCGCATCGCGACGGTCGTCAGCTCCGTCCCGGACGCGACCAGCGACCGCTCCAGCACGTCGAGGCTGGGCGCCCCGCCCGTGCCCATGATCAGACGGGACGTGAAGGACGTACCACCGAGGACGAACGGATCGTCGGCCATGGTCAGCCTCCCTGGACGGCGGTGAGGACTTCCACGCGGTCTCCCTCGGACAGGGGCGTGGAGGGCCACTGGGTGCGCGGGACGACGGTTTCGTTGAGGGCGGCGGCCACGCCCGAGGGCGAGGCCGTGAGCGACCTCACGACGGTGTCCAGAGCCGTGCCGGGCCCGACGTCCCGGGGCTCGCCGTTGACGGAGATGTTCATGCGGGCTGCTCCGTGAGTGCGGTGGCGGGGCTGAAGCGTTTCGGGGTGAAGGGACGGGCCTCCTCGGGGAGTTCGCCCGTCGCCAGGACGTGCGCCAGGGCGTCGCCGGTCACCGGTGTGAGCAGGACGCCGTTGCGGTAGTGCCCGGTGGCCAGCAGCAGCCCCTCCAGACCGGTGGGTCCGAGCAGCGGCGCGTTGTCGGGGGAGCCGGGCCGCAGCCCGGCCCTGGTCTCGGTGAGCGGCAGCTCGGTGATGCCCGGGACCAGCTCGTGCGCGTCCCGCAGCAGCTCGTACACGCCGCCCGCGGTCACGGTGGTGTCCCAGCCCAGCTCCTCGCTGGTGGCCCCGACGACCAGTTCGCCGCTCGCGCGCGGCACCAGGTAGACGTGGCTGCCGCGCACGACCGCGCGCACGGTCCGGTTCAGGAACGGCCCGTGCCGCTGCGGCATGGTCAGCCGCAGGACCTGGCCCTTCACGGGCCGCACAGGAGGCAGTACGTCCGCCGGGACGCCGGCGAGCCGCCCGCTGAGACTGCCCCCGGCGAGCACCACCTGCCCGGCGGCCGCCCCGGTCCCGTCCGCCAGAACGGCACCGGCGGCCCGGTCCCGGACGACGGTCAGCCGCTCCGCCCACGCCCGGTGGAAGACCACGCCCGCCCGCTCGCACGCGGCGAGAAGCGCCCCGGCCAGCCGCCGGGGATCGATCTGGTGATCACCGTCGACCCGCAGCCCCCCGCGCACGCCCGGCGCGAGCATCGGCTCCAGGCGCCGGCACTCGCGCCCCGACAGCCACTGCGACTCCAGCCCCGACTGCTGTTGCAGGGCGTGCAGTTCGCGCAGATGGGCCCGGTCGTCGGCGTCCAGGGCCACGGCGAGCGTGCCGCAGCGGCGGTAGCCGAGGTCCCGGCCGGTCAGCTCGGTGAGCTCGGCGGCGAAGTCCGGGTAGCGCCTGGCGGAGGCGAGGTTCAGGCCGAGCAGGGTCTGCTCGCCGTAGTGCAGTTCCGTGACGGCGGCCAGCATGCCGGCGGCCACCTGCGCGGCTCCGCCGCCCGGCTCGGGGTCCACGACGGCCGTGGTGAGGCCCCGTTGCGCGGCCCGCCAGGCCGTGACCAGGCCGATGATCCCGCCCCCGATGACCAGGACGTCTGACGATGTGGACGTAGGCGTCATGGGCGTCCAGCCCCTCCCTTCGCCGGCATGACCCGGATCAGGTTCGTACGGTCGGAGGCCGCCAGCCTCCCTCTCAGCCCGGTGCGTCCGGGCTCCCGCGAGTGCTTTACGTTGGCCACCCTAGCCCGACGCCCTGTCCCGCAGTAAGGGAGCCTCAGCCCATGGCCCGATCCCTCGACGGTCTCGTCCTCGCCCCGGTCGCCGACCAGGCACCGGGCCAGGTGGGCACCCGCACCCGGTTCACGTACCACGAGCGGGAGGGCGAGATCTGGGCCGAGTACACGGGCGGCGACGTCGTACGCGGGCACCTCGTGGGTACCCGGGAAGGTGACCGGCTGGACTTCCGGTACGTCCAGCTCAAGCGGGACGGGACCACCTCCTCGGGGCACTGCGTATCGGCGGTCGTGGAGCTGCCCGACGGGCGGGTGCGGCTGGAGGAGACCTGGGAGTGGGAGTCCCAGCGGGGCAACGGCACGAGCGTTGTGGAGCAGGTCACGGCGCATGAGCACTGACTGACAGAACGTCAGGTGTCTATGGTGATCAGGTGAGCGAGCAGACGCAGGAACCAGGTCCGTCCGCGCCGCGGCGCGTCGTCGTGGCGGGTGCGGGCATGGCCGGGGTGCAGACCGCCGTCGCCCTGCGCGAGCAGGGCTTCACCGGTGACGTGATCCTCATCGGCGCCGAGCCCCACCAGCCCTACGACCGGCCCCCGCTGTCCAAGGCCGTTCTGCTCGGCAAGTCCGAGGGCTCCGCCTTCGACGTCGACTTCGAGGCTCTCGGCATCGAACTGCGGCTCGGCTGCGAGGTGCTGGGCCTGCGCCCCGCCGACCACGAGCTGGACACCGAGGACGGACCCGTGCCGTACGACGTCCTCGTCGTCGCGACCGGCGCGGAACCCGTCCGGCTGCCCGGCACCGAGGGCGTGCCCGGTGTGCATCTGCTGCGCACCCTGGACGACGCCGAGCGGCTGCGGCCGGTGCTGGCCCGCCAGCACGACATCGTGGTCGTCGGCGCGGGCTGGATCGGCGCGGAGTTCGCCACCGCCGCGCGCGAGGCGGGCTGCGCGGTGACCGTCGTCGAGGCCGCCGAACGCCCGCTCGCCGGGGCGCTGCCCGCCGAGGTCGCCGCCCCGATGGCCGGCTGGTACGCCGCCGCGGGCGCGGTCCTGCGCACGCACGCGCGCGTGGAGCGCGTCGAACCCGGTGTCGTCGTCCTCGACGACGGCTCGCGGCTGCCCGCGGGCGCGGTCGTCGTCGGCATCGGCGCCCGCCCCGCGACGGCCTGGCTGGCCGCTTCCCCGATCGAGCTGGGCCCCCACGGCGAGATCGTGGCCGACGAGCATCTGCGCACGACCGAGCCGGATGTGTACGCGGTCGGCGACTGCGCCTCCTTCCCCTCGGGGCGCTACGGCGAGCGCCTGCTCATCCACCACTGGGACAACGCCCTCCAGGGCCCGCGCACGGTCGCCGTGAACATCCTCGGCACGGCCAGGGGGGAGACCCCGGCGGTGTACGACCCGGTGCCGTACTTCTGGTCCGAGCAGTTCGGGCGGTTCGTCCAGTACGCCGGGCACCACGCGGCCGCGGACACCACCCTGTGGCGGGGCGACCCTTCCGGTCCGGCCTGGACGGTCTGCTGGCTGCGGGGCGAGCGGCTGGTCGCGCTGCTGGCGGTGGGCCGGCCCCGGGACCTGGCGCAGGGCCGCCGTCTGATCGAGTCGGGCACACCGATGAATCCGGTGCTGCTGGTGGATCCGGCCAGGCCCATGAAGGCGGCGACGGCGTAGAGGTCACCGCCTCGGTGAGGGCCGCGGGGCGGTGCTGCCGGGCGCGGCGCGTCCGCCCGGGTGGGCCGGTCCGACTTCCGACTGTCAGTGGCAAATGGCAGGCTGGTTTCCGTGACCGAGATTGACGCAAAGATCGATGCTCTCGTCCCCGCCTGGCTCACCCTCCCCGACATCGCCGAGCAGTTCGGCGTCGAGGTGACGCGTGTGCGGCAGCTGGTCAAGGACGGCCAGCTCATCGCCGTACGCCGAGGTGAGAACCGCGCGCTGCACGTCCCCGCCGCCTTCATCGACGGGGACAAGGTCGTCAAGGGCCTGTCCGGGACCCTGACGCTCCTGCGGGACGACGGCTTCACGGACGAAGAGATGCTGGAGTGGCTCTTCACCCCGGACGACAGCCTGCCCGGCACCCCCGCTCAGGCGCTCAGCGAGAATCGCGGCACGGAGGTGAAGCGCCGCGCCCAGGCGCTCGCGGTCTGACCCGGCCGCGACGGGACAACCGTCCGGTGCCGTGCGAGCGGGGCCGGACCTGAACATCCGCCCGAGGTGAGGGCCGTGACCCGAGGGTCACGGCCCGGGGCGGCTCGCGCCCTGTGCGGGGCTGCGGCCCGGTGGTGGCCCGCGCCCTGTGCGGGGCTGCGGATGTCACCGGCACGGCGCCGGACGTCCCCGGCGGCGCCGCAGACGTCACCGGCGTGCCCGGCAGGTCCGCGGCGGGCCGGGGCAGGCGTAAGGTGCCCGAGGCGTTCGCGGCGGGACTGGTGCGTCCCGCGCCGCACGCCGCCCACGCGGGCCCACCCGCACGCCACGACACCCAGGGGGACACGCATGACCGGCACCGCCGCCGCCACCGCACGGGCCCAGCTCGCCGACGCCCGGGTCTACCTCTGCACCGACGCGCGCAAGCGGCAGGGCGACCTCGGGGAGTTCCTCGACGCCGTGCTGACCGGCGGGGTCGACATCGTGCAGCTGCGGGACAAGGGCATGGAGGCCGCCGAGGAACTGGAGCACCTGGCCGTCTTCGCCGACGCCTGCGCCCGGCACGGCAAGCTCCTCGCGGTCAACGACCGTGCGGACGTCGCCCACGCCGCCGGCTCCGACGTCCTGCACCTCGGCCAGGGTGACCTCCCGGTCCCCGCGGCCCGTGCGCTCCTCGGTGACGACGTCCTGATCGGCCGCTCCACCCACGCCGAGTCCGAGGCCGCCGCGGCCGCCGTCCAGCAGGGCGTGGACTACTTCTGCACCGGCCCGTGCTGGCCGACCCCCACCAAGCCCGGCCGCCACGCGCCCGGCCTGGACCTCGTCTGCCACACCGCCGCCCTCGGCACCGACCGCCCCTGGTTCGCCATCGGCGGCATCGACCTCGGCAATCTCGACCAGGTCCTGGAGGCGGGCGCCCGGCGCGTCGTCGTCGTCCGGGCGATCACCGAGGCGGACGACCCCGGGGCCGCGGCGGCCGAGTTCGCGAAGCGGCTGCGCGAGGTGTAGATCCGACGGCTTGTCCAAGGGATGGACAACAAGTGGACAATTCGGGCAAAAGCCGGTCCCCGGTTGGGGGACCGACCGCCCCTGGCTAACCTGCCGGTATGGCCCTCGGCACCGCATCCATCAGGTCGGACCACGCCCGCACCGTCCGCGACATGCTCGCGGCCGGCAAGACGACGTACTCGTTCGAGTTCTACGCCCCCAAGACCCCGAAGGGCGAGCGGAACCTGTGGAACGCGCTGCGCCGGGTCGAGGCCGTGGCGCCCGACTTCGTCTCCGTGACCTACGGCGCGGGCGGTTCCACCCGCGCGGGCACGGTCAAGGCGACCGAGGCGATCGCCTCCGACACCACCCTCACCCCCATCGCCCACCTCACCGCGGTCGACCACTCGGTGGCCGACCTGCGCAACATCATCGGCCAGTACGCGGACGCCGGTATCCGCAACATGCTCGCCCTGCGCGGTGACCCGCCCGGCGACCCGATGGGCGACTGGGTGCCGCATCCCCGGGGCCTGGCCTACGCCGCCGAACTCGTCGAACTGATCAAGGCCTCCGGCGACTTCTGCGTGGGCGTCGCCGCCTTCCCGGCGATGCACCCCCGCTCGTGCGACTGGGACACCGACGTCCGCCACTTCGTCGACAAGTGCCGGGCGGGCGCGGACTACGCCATCACGCAGATGTTCTTCCAGCCCGAGGACTACCTCCGGCTGCGCGACCGGGTCTCGGCCGCCGGCTGCGACACCCCGATCATTCCCGAGGTCATGCCGATCGCGAGCGTGAAGACCCTGGAGCGGATCGGATCCCTCACCAACGCCACGTTCCCGGACGCCCTGAAAGAGCGGATCCTCACAGCAAAAGACGATCCGGCCGCTGTACGCTCCATTGGGATCGAATTCGCCACGGAGTTCTGTGCGCGGCTGCTCGCCGAGGGCGTGCCCGGCTTGCACTTCATCACGCTCAACAACTCCACCGCGACACTCGAGATCTACGAGAACCTGGGTCTGCACCACTCACCGCAGGCCTAGACCGTTCGCACCGGTATACGACACACTGCGTAGCGGCCACTGTGAGAGGGGCGTACATGGGCTGGGCGGTCCTCTACATCGCGTTCGGCATCGTCGCGCTGTGGCTGCTGGGCGAGGTGCTCCTGCAGTACAAGGCGCGACTGCGCTGGCGCCTGCTGGCCTTCGCCGGGTTCCTCGGTGTCGTCGTCGGTGTCCTGATCCCGTCGGTCGTCGTGATCGGACTGGGTGCGGCGGCCTTCGCGGTCGGGCAGACCTACGTCACCCTGTCGTTCCGCAGCGGCTTCGCGGCCGGCTGGGCGATGAGCGCGCCCGCGCTGGGCGGCAGCAAGCGCCGCCGCGGTGAGCGCGGCCGCCAGGAGCCCACCCTGGAGGTGTCCGGCCTGGAGGCCGAGGGCGGCTACGACGACGAGGCCGGCGCCTACCGCCGCGACCCCGCCCCCCACGGCCAGGACGACGACTACGACCGGGACGACGTCTTCACCCCCGCCCGCCCCCTCCACCAGCCGACGTCCGCCGAGACCACCGCCGTCTACGAGCCGCAGCCCATGCCCGAGGACACCGGCTCCTACGGCGTCTACGACCACGGCTACCAGTCGGAGGGACAGCAGTCCCACGACCCGTACGCGGCCCAGGCCGACCAGTCCTACGCCTACGACTACTCCGGCTACGGCCAGCAGCAGGGCTACGACGCCACCGGGCAGCAGTACGCCGCCTACTCCGACCCGTACATCGGCTCGTCGAACCACGGCCAGGGCGCGT
This sequence comes from Streptomyces sp. NPDC037100, assembly GCF_055606225.1. NCBI lineage: Bacteria > Bacillati > Actinomycetota > Actinomycetes > Kitasatosporales > Streptomycetaceae > Streptomyces > Streptomyces sp. NPDC037100. Next base: position 50,377 of record NZ_JBVJSX010000007.1, read on the forward strand.
ACGACGGCACGTACGGCGACCAGCAGTACTACGGCCAGCAGAGCTACGGCCAGGACCAGTACTCCGGCACCTACGGCGGCGACAGCCCGCCCGGCGGGGTGTGGGTCCCGCAGCAGCGCAACACCGACGAGTACGGGCAGGAACTGCCGCCGGAGCAGCCCTATCCGTACCAGGGCGGCGGGCAGCAGCCGCAGGGGAACGGGTACGACGAGCAGTACCGTTTCTGAAGCCCGGGCCCTGCCGGGGCGCCGTGCTCACTGCGAGCCGCGGAACTCCGGCCCCTCCACGATCAGTCCCGCCACCAGCGCGCCAGACATGCCCGCGTGCGGCAGCCCGCCGCCGGGGTGAGCCCAGCCGCCCACGGTGAACAGACCGGGCACCCGCGTGGTGTTGGACGGATGCAGCAGCCGCCCGCCGCCCGCCGCCAGGGCCGGCACGGGCACCGCGCCACCCTCCGCGCCCGTCGTGTCCGCGATGTCGGCCGGGGTGCGCACCTCGTGCCAGAGGAGGCGGTCACGCAGGCCGGGTACGGCGCGTTCGGCGACGGTGATCATGTGGTCGGCGAGGTCGTCGTGAGCCCGGCCGGGTCGCGCGGGCACCACCGTCGTGAGTGTGACCGCCTCGTGGTCCGCCGGGGCGGCGCGCGGGTCGTCGGGCCGTAGCACCGTGACCGTGGGACGGGGATCTCCGGCCGCCGTGCCGAACAGAGCGTCCAATTCGGCCTCGCGGTCCTGGGCGTGCACCACCGTGCGGTGTGCCGTGCCCTCGGGGCGGATACCGCGCAGGGCCAGCAGGAGGGTCAGCCGGGAAGCCGCCGCCGGCTGCGGCGGCACTTCGCCGTCGCCCCGTACGACGGTGCCCGCCGTCAGCCGGGCCAGCGCGCCGGGCGCGACACCGGCCACCACGAAGTCCGCCTCCGCGACCGACCCGTCGGCGAGTTCCACCCCCGACGCCCGGCCGTCCTTCTCCAGCACACCGGTGACGTCGGCGCCGAAGTGAAACTCGACCCTCCGGGCCAGGCACCGCTCGTACACCGCCCGCGCCAGCTCGCGCAGGCCACCGCGCACGTACCAGGTGCCGAAGGCGTGCTCCAGATACGGCAGGACGGCCGCGCTCGCCGGTGTGACCCGGGGGTCCAGACCGTGGCCGAGGGCATGACTTTCCAGAAGCGCAGCGAGCCGGGGGTCGCGCAGCTCCCAGGCGCCGATCTCGGCGAGTGTGCCGGCCCGGCGGGTGCGCAGCAGTCGCTTGTGGGGCACCGACGGGTAGGGCTCGCGCTCGGCCAGCACCTGCCAGTTCGGCCACAGCGGCTCCTCCAGCAGCGGCCGGCGGGTCCGGTCCCAGGCCTCGCGGGCCCGGACCAGGAAGTCGCCCCAGCGCTTCCCCGCGTCCGCGCCGAGCCCCTCGTCCAGGGCGGCGACGACGCCCGCGCGCGAGGCGTTCGGCAGCGAGACCTCGGTGCCGTCCGCGAACACGTGCCGGGCCGACGGGTCGACCTGGACCAGCTCGACGCAGGACTCCAGCGGCTCCTTGCCGGTCTTGACGAACAGGTCGCGGTAGACGGCGGGCAGCGGCAGCAGGGCGGGGCCCGTGTCGAAGGAGAACCCGTCGCGCTCGAATCGGCGCAGGGCTCCGCCGTAGGTGTCCGTCCGCTCGTACACCGCCACCCGGTGGCCCGCGACGGCCAGCCGGGCGGCAGCCGTCAGCGCGCCCATCCCGGCGCCGATCACCGCAATCCGTGCCATGCCAGGGACTTTATCGGCCCTCACCGACAGCCCTCACCGACAGCCCACCGGCAGCCCTCACCGGCAGCCCTCACCGACGGCCTTCGCAGACGGCCTGCGAGTACGGGTGCGGAGGCGGTCGTCAGCAGGCGGCGACAAAGCGGTGTGGGGCCCTGTGCGCAGGACTGAGTACGTATACCTAGCCGGGGAGTTGAGTACGCGCGCGGATGGGGGAGGACCTGCGCGGACGAGAGAGTGGTGACACGGAGAGGGGCACGGCTCCGGCACCGGCGACACGGGGCGCCGGAACGGAGCCGGCCCGCGATCCGCTCCTTCCGCCGACGGTGTCGGCGGGAGCGAGACACGGGGGAGAACCGGGGGAACCGGAAGAAAACCGGGGGACGACCGAACGGGGGTCCTGCGGGGGAGCAGGAGAAGGAAAACGGGGGAGTGGGGAAGGCGCCGGTTCGAGGTGGCCCGCGGGGGACGCGGCCACACCGGACCGGCGCTTTCACATGCGCACGCGACGGTGGGTCAGCGGCAGCCGCTCACCCGGCCCTGGAGCAGCCGGGACAGCGCCGCGTGGACATCGTCCAGGGAGCGCTCCGCCTGGAAGGACTTCCAGTCCAGAGCGGCCACCAGGACCATGCCGACCAGGGCGGACGCCGTCAGCGGGATATCGATCTCCTCGCTGAACTCACCGCCCGCCACACCCTCGCGCAGCACGTCCTCCACGACCGCGACGGCCTCCTGCCGGACCACCATCAGCGTGGACTGCCAGGTCCGGTTGGTGCGCCACAACTCGGCCACGTACAGCTGCGTGAAGGCCGGGTAGCGGTCGATGAAGACCAGTCCCGCCCGGATCATCGCGTCCAGGGCGTCGACCTTGCTGCCGCCCTCCCGCGCGGTCCGCTCCGCCGCTTCCCGCAGGGAGGCGGTCAGCAGACCCACTCCGTGCCGCAGCAGTTCCTCGAAGAGGACGGACTTGCTCGCGAAGTTGTAGTAGACCGTGCCCTTCGCGACCCCGGCACGCTCGGCGATCTCGTCCACGGTCGTGGCGGAGAACCCCTGCTCGGCGATGAGGGTGACGGCCGCCTCGTAGAGCTTCTGCCGGGTGGCCTCGCGGCGCGGGCTGCCGCCCGACGCGGCCTTGCTGCTTTCCATGGCCCTGATTGTCACAGGAACCTTCCCCGGGGAAGCGACGGTGGGGCTCACAGGCTCAGCTCCGGGTGCAGCCGGTCCAGCGTCCAGACCTGGCGGCGGCGGGCCGCCACGGCGGTCAGGGCGAGGGCGCCCGCGGTGAACGCCGTCAGCACCACACACCCGTGCCACACCGGTTCGAGTCCTCCGCCGGTGATGAGCCGCCTGAGGGCCTCGACGACGTAGCTCATCGGCAGGAACGGGTGAAGCGCGTTGAAGAACCCGGGGCTGGTCTGTACGGGGTACGTGCCGCCCGCCGAGGTCAGCTGGAGCATCAGCAGGGCGAGGACGAGGATCCGGCCCGCCGCCCCGAAGCGCGCGTTCAGCCACTGCACGATCGCCGCGAAGCACGCCGTCACCAGGAACAGGAAGCCCACCGTCCCGGCCGCTCGCGCCATCTCCAGGCCGACCGCCCAGTGCAGTACCGACATCAGCGCCACCGTCTGCAGCACCCCGATCGCCACCACCGGCAGCCAGCCCGACAGCGCTATCCGCCACGCCGGGGCGCCCGCGGCCAGCGCCCGCCGGTTCATGGGCGCGATCAGCATGTACGCCACCATCGCACCCACCCACAGGGACAGCGGGATGAAGTACGGCGCGAAGCCGGTGCCGTAGTTCGGCGCCTTGTGCAGGTCCTGGGAGGCCAGCCGCACCGGGTCGGCCATGACCTCGGTCCGACGGTCGCGGTCCTGCTCGTCGTAGTCGGGGATCTTCCCCGCCCCGTCGTGCAGGCCGCCGGCGAGTTTCCCGGAGCCGTCGACGAGCTTGAAGATGCCGCCGTTGAGGTCCTCCGCGCCCGTCTTCAGTTTGCCGACGCCCTTGTCCAGGCCGACGGCGCCGGTCTTCGCCGTGCCGATCCCCTTGTGCAGCTTCTTCGCGCCGGCGGCGACCTCCGCCGCCCCGTCGTTCAGGGCGTTGATCTTCTTGACGGCGTCGGTGAGGTCCTCGGAGAGGTGCGGTGCGCGGTTCGCGAGGGCCTGCGACTGCCTCTGGAGGATGGCGAGGTTCTTGTCGAGCTTGTCCAGGTCGCCGTCCTGGTCAGCGATCAGCGTGTTGAGGTCGTCCGCGATGGTGGTCACGTCGGCGGCCGCGTCCTTGGCCTTCTTCAGGTCGGAGCAGGCCGGGTCGGGCACGACGGGATCGTCGCAGCGCCTGCTGTAGACGTCGTTCAGCGTGCCGGAGGCCGCCCGGACGTCCTTGGCGGCGGTCGGGGCCGTCTTCACCAGGGTGTCCAGGTGCTTGCGGATCACGCCGGAGGAGTCGGCGACCAGCTGGGCGGCGTCCCCGATGGTCTTCTCGTTGCCCTTGAGGAAGGGGCCGACCTCGGCGGCCGTGCCGTTGACCCGGTCGGCGAGTTTCTGCGTGCCCTCAGCGACCCGCTTCGAGCCGTCCTCCAGGTCACCCGCGCCCGTGTGGAGCTTCTTCAGGCCGGTGGCGAGCTTGCCGCTGCCGCCCTTGGCGTCCTTCAGACCGTCGGCGAGGTCCTTGGAGCCCTTCTCGGCCTTGCCGATACCGCCGTTGAGCCGATCGGCGCCCTCCGCCGCCTTCACGGTCTTGCCGTGGATGTCGGAGAAGGACACGAAGATCTTGTCCAGGAAGGACCGGGACGTCTTGGTGGACGCCGCCTGCCGCACCTCGCCGAAGACCGTGCGGGAGATCTGGCCGACGATGTAGTTGTTCGCGTCGTTCGTGCGCACCTGGAGGGCGCCGGTCTCCGGGCTGTCGCCGGAACTGGAGGCGATCCGCTCGCTGAAGTCGGCGGGCAGGGTGAGCGACAGGTAGTAGCTGCCGTCCTCGACGCCCCTGCGGGCCTCGGCGGCGCTCACCTCCTGCCAGTCGAAGGTCTTGCTGTCGCGCAGGCCCTTCGTGATGTCGTCGCCCGCCGTGATCTTCTTCCCGTCGGCGGTCGCCCCCTTGTCGTCGTTCACGAGCGCGACCGGGATCCGGTCCAGACGGCCGTACGGGTCCCAGAACGACCACAGGTACAGCGCGCCGTACAGCAGCGGCAGCACCAGCAGCGCGACCAGCGCGGCGCGCGGCAGCTTCCCCCGTCCGAAGCGGCGCAGCTCAAGCGCGGCCAGTTTCGGCGATCGCATCGTCCTTCTCCTCTCCCTGGTCCGCCTGGTCTCCCTGGACCGCCTGGTCTCCCTGGTCTGGCTTCTCGGCCTCGTCCTGGTCAGCCTGGTCAGCCTCGGCCGGCCGGTCGTGCCCGGCCGGCTGGTCGTCCCCGGTGGCCGGGTCTTCATGGCTCTGCGCGGTGGAGACCCTGACAGCACCCTTTGGAGCCTCGCCGAACACCGCCACGACCGTCGTCCCGGCGTCGGCCAGGGACCTGAGCAGCGCCCGGACCTCCTCCCGCTCACCGTCCGAGAGCTTGAGGTCGGCGTCGTCGACGCCGAGCAGCCGCGGCTTGCCGACCAGGGCGAGTGCGATCGACAGCCGCAGTGCCTCCAGGCGCTCCAGATCCCGCACGGCCGTGCGCGGCCCCTTGGGCAGGGCCTCCAGGTCGAGCCCGGCCGCCTCCAGCGCGGCGTCGACGCGCCGTTCGGCCTCGGCCGCCCGCTCACCGCGGGGCCGCAGCAGTCCGCGCAGCGATGCGCCGAACCGCCGCTGGAGCAGCGCCCGTTCCCGCAGGTGCTCGCCGACGGTCAGCGCCGGGTCGAGGTCGGTGACCCCCGGGACGTGCGCCAGCGCGCTGATGCCGCGCACGGCCGCCATCTGCTTGGGCAGTGTCGCGTCGCCCACGGCGGCCGTGCCCTCCGAGACCTTCATGCGCCCCGTCAGCGCCAGCAGCAGGCACGTCCGGCCGGACCCGGACGGGCCCTCGACCGCGACGAGCGCACCCGGCTCCGCGTCGACGGAGATCCCGCGGACCGCCCACCCCCGTGGCCCCTTGATCCCGAGGTCCTCGGCGGCGATCCGCACCCCTCCCGCCTGTTCCCCCACGAGTCTCCCCTGAATTTGAACTGACTGGTCAGTGCAAAAACTACTCCGAACCTACGAGCGAAGCAAAACAGCAGGTCAGAACGGATTGTCAGTGCCATACCTCACGATGGGTCACATACGGCACTCCGTGACCGGACGTGCCGTCACCCAGACGACAGGAGGTTCGTCATGGCCAGCTATCACGCAGCAGCCGCCCGCCGGCGCCGCGCCACCGGCCCTGCCCCCTCACTGACCGGCCCGGCGAGCGACGTGCACCCCGTGCTCCGCCGGGCCACGGCCCCGCCCGCCGCCCTCGACCTGCTCGCCCAGGCCCGCGCCAGCCTCGACGAGGCCACAGCCCTGGAGACACCGAACGAGCGCTACTCGCGGGCCCACCTCGCCGCCCTGCGCACCGCAGCGGCGGTGCTCGCCGCCCGCGGCCGCCCGGAGACCTCGCCCCGGGCCCGGGCCAAGATCCGGAGCGCCTGGGAAGTGCTCCCCGAGATCGCACCCGAACTGACCGAGTGGAGCGCGCTGTTCGCCTCCGGCGCCCGGCGCCGCGCCCGCGCCGAAGCAGGTATCCAGGGCGCGGCCACCGGCCGGGACGCCGACGACCTGATACGCGACGTTGCGATGTTCCTGCGCCTCGTCGAGCGGATGCTGGTCCTCCAGCCGGTCCTCCCGCAGCCCCGCCCGGACCACGACCAGCCGGAGGGCCCCGGCGCGGGGAGCGACATGCCCGACGCGGGTTGACCGGGCGGCGGCCGTATTGATCCGGTGGTGGTCCGGGTGGGGTGATCCGGGGCCGCGGTGGCCCGGGTCCGCGGTGGTCCCAGTCCGGCGGTGGCCCGGGTCCGCGGTGGTCCGAGTCCGGCGGTGGTCCGGGTCCGCGGTGGTCCGAGTCCGGCAGTGGGGCGGAGTCCGGCGGTGGGGCGGAGTCCGCGGTGGTCCAGCTCCGGCAGTGGGGCGGAGTCCGGCAGTGGGGCGGAGTCCGCGGTGGTCCGAGTCCGGCAGTGGGCCGGAGTCCGGCGGTGGCGCACGGCGTCCGTGCGGGACAAGGCCCTGTGTCGGAAAGCCCGGGCCGTGGGCATCCCGGACCGGGTCATCCGCACGCCGCGGCCTAGGCAATAGGGTGGGGGACGCCTGAAGTCTTCCCTCCCCGTGGTCGGGGCCGGGGAAGACGCCCCGTTCGCGCCGCCGTGCAAGAGGCGGTGCCGCGCCGAGGAGTCAACTGCCGTGTCGGACCCGATGCGCCCCCGCGCCTCACTCCGTACCGCCGTGGTCTGGGAGGTCCTCCAGGACGCCCTGGACCGCCGGGTCAAGGCCACGGGTCGGGAGTCGCTGGACGTCCTCGACACCGGAGGCGGCAGCGGCAACTTCGCGGTGCCCGTCGCCCGCCTCGGCCACCGGGTCACCGTCGTCGACCCCAGCCCCAACGCCCTGTTCGCCCTGGAGCGCCGGGCCGCCGAAGCCGGCGTGGCCGACCGGGTCGAGGGCGTCCAGGGCGACGCCCACGGCCTCTTCGACGTGGCCGAGCGCGGTGGCTACGACGTGGTGCTGTGCCACGGCGTCCTGGAGTACGTGGACGACCCGGCCGAGGGCGTCCGCAACGTGGTGGCGGCCCTGCGCCCGGAGGGCGTCCTCAGCCTGCTCGCCGCCGGCCTGGGCGGTGCCGTGCTGTCCCGCGCCCTCGCCGGGCACTTCAAGGAGGCCCGGCAGGCGCTCGACGACCCGAACGGACGATGGGGCGCGGGTGACCCCGTACCCCGCCGCTTCACCACCGAGCAGCTCACGGGACTGGTCGAGGGAGCGGGCCTGCGCGTCGGTGCCGTGCACGGCGTTCGGGTCTTCGCCGACCTCGTGCCCGGCGTCCTCGTGGACACCGAGCCCGGAGCCCTGGAAGCGCTGCTGAAGCTCGAGGAGGCCGCCGCCGAGCTCCCCGCGTTCCACTCGGTGGCCACGCAGCTGCACGTCCTGGGGGAGACCGGTGGGGCTGCTGAGTCAGGTGGGACCGATGGGGCAGGCGAGACCGGTGGGGCGGTCGAGGCCTGAGCCTCCTCAGGGGGCACCACCGCTGATCAGCGCCTTGGCTGCGCATGGAGTACGCCACAGGCCCCCCGAATGGGGGCGGCGCGCCGTATGATCGAGGGAGACCGTTCCGGCATGACGGGTCGGCCGCCGGGGAATGGAAGCCTCAGCGAGCCGGACGCTCATGGCGGGTTCCGGTTGGTCAATTGGCGCAGAGGGGCGGGTTTCACGGGGGCGATTCCCTGCCTATCCTGAAGGGACCCCCCGGGTCGCCCCGGCGACTGCACGATGAGGAGGACTCCGTGCCGCTCTCGGAGCACGAGCAGCGCATGCTCGAGCAAATGGAGCGAGCGCTGTACGCCGAAGATCCCAAGTTCGCGACAGCGCTTGAGGGAAGCGGGCTGCGCACGTACACCCGGCGACGGGTCTACCAGGCGGTCGCGGGCTTCCTCGTAGGTATCGCGCTCCTCATGGCTGGAATGGTCGCCAAGCAGGTCTGGCTCAGCGTCGTGGGTTTCCTCGTCATGCTGGGCTGTGCGGTGCTCGCCGTGACCGGCTGGCGCAAGGCCCCCAAGCCGGGTGAGCAGGCGTCCGGTGCCGCCGGACACCAGGCTCGCCCACAGGGTCGGCAGCGCCGCTCGGTGATGGACCGCATCGAGCAGCGCTGGCAGAAGCGCCGCGACGAACAGGGTGGCCATTAGCCCCCCGTGCAGCCTCTCCAGGACCACGTGAACACGTAGGTCAGGGGGTGACCACCGACCCGGTGGTCACCCCCTGACGTTTGCCCGTGTGCCGCGAAACGGCCGACAGATTCCGGTCGCTGCGAGGCCGACTGTCACCGGCCGCGGCGAGGTCGACCATTTCCGGCCGCGGCAGGCCGGCCGTTCCAGGAGGCGGCCAGGCCGACGCCCCCGGCATGTTGTCCGCGGCCCTGCAAGAGGGCCGCCGGTCTCCGGGCCCGGCATGACCGTTCCCCCTATCGAACCGATGAACAACCGATTCGAACCGATGAAGAACCGATGACCTGAGGGGACCGGCCCCCCCCACACGCGACAAGGCCGGCCAGCCCCCCACACGCGACAAGGCCGGCCGGCGCGTCCGCACCGGCCGGCCCGAGTGCCGTTGCCCCTCAGTCCTGCCGCATCCTCAGCCCTGCCGCATCCTCAGCCCTGCCATGGCCTCAGCCCTGCTGCCCCGAGGCCCTCCGCCACGTCGGCCGCAGCGCCACGGCGCGTTCCCGGACCCTCGCCCACCAGGCCGACGCCGCCCACACCACACGCGCGGTGGAACGGGGGGCCAGAAGCGCGCGGAGCCTGGCCGGCCGGCCGGCCGCCGCACCGAGGCCCGCCGTGGCACGGCGGACGTCGTCCGTGAGGCCCGCCACGGGGCGCGGGTGCGGTGCGTACAGCACCTGCTCCACCGCGTTCGCCACCCGGTGCACCGAGGCCGCGGCCGTCGCGTCGAGATCGCCGAGGCGGACCATACGGGCGGCCGCCTTGCGCGGTGTCTGCGACTCGTCCGGCGTGATGCCGAAGTCCCACGCCGTGTCGGTCAGCTCCTGCCAGACGGCCAGGGTGTGCGGCGCCGTGTCCGCCTCGCCGCGGCCGTGCGCCCCCAGACGTGCCGACCGGGTCCGCAGTCGCCACAGCATCGGTGCCAGGGGGAGCGCGAGGACGGCGAGACCGGCCAAGGCCCACCCGAGGAACGCGTACCACTTCGGTCCGTCGTCGGCCGTGGGCAGCGCCGCCTGCGGTGATTCACTCGCGCAGCCGCCGTCCAGCTTCTTCTGCTCCGGCGTGCAGCTCTCACGGGCCGAGGGCGCCGCGGAGGGCGCGGCCGACGCCGACTGGGAGGGACGCGACGGGTCCGGCACCGAACTGCCCGGGTTGTCGGGCAGGGTGTACGACGGTATCGAGCCGCGGTTCGGAGTCGGCTCGAAGCGGGTCCACCCCACGCCCTCGAAGTACAGCTCGGGCCAGGCGTGCGCGTCCCGCAGCCCCACCGACACCGAGCCGTCCGCCTGCGGGGAACCGGGCGCGAAGCCCACCGCCACCCGGGCCGGTATGCCCAGGGAACGGGCCATCGCCGCCATCGCGAAGGAGAAGTGCACGCAGAAGCCCTGCTTGTCCTTCAGGAAGCGGGCGATCGCCTGCGAGCCGCTGCCGACCTGCACCTGCGTGTCGTACTCGAAGCCGCCGGTCACGGCGAACCAGTCCTGGAGCTTGACCGCCTGGTCGTACGGGTTGGCCGCGCCCGCGGTGACCGTGCGGGCGGTGCGCGCCACCACCGACGGCAGCGAATCGGGCAGCTTCGTGAAGGCGCGCTCGATGTCCCCGGGCGCCGGTCCCGCCGAGGCGAGCTGCTCCGCCGTCGGCTGCACGTCCAGGCTCTTGACCTGGTACGTCAGGCCGCGTGTGTTCTGCCCGTGGTCGCCGACCAGCGTCATGCCCTGCGGCTCGTACCGCCAGTTTCCGCTGATGCGCACGCCGCTCGGCGGATACGGCATGGGCAGCCAGTCCTGGGCGTACCAGCCGGCCGCCGTGATCGTGGTGTCGAACTCCTTGCGCTTGACGTCCGGGCTGAGGCCGACCGGGTCCGGGAAGGTGCCGTCGGGGACGGCGGTGATGGACCGCCGGGACGGCTTCCACGTGGTGCCGTCGAAGTCGTCCAGGGACACGATCCGCAGATACAGGTCCGAGACGTCCGCCGTCTTGGTCCGCACGGACAGGACCTGCTGGTCCTCGTCCGCGTTCAGGCTGTCCCGCAGCGACACCAGCGGGTTCACGGCGGAGATCGTGCCCCCGCCGCCGGAGCCGCCGCCCGCGCCCGCTCCCACGGTGTCCAGCAGGCCGCCGTTCATCGCGGGCAGGCCGAGCGGCACCACCAGGGCGATGCCCAGCGCCACCACGCCGATGCGCCGGCCGGTGCGGACCGGGGCGACCGCGCCGCTCGACTCCCCGCCTGCCGTGCGCGGGGCACCGCCGAAGACCCGTCCCCACTGCGAGAGCCGGTCCCGTCCCTCGGCCAGCAGCAGCATCAGATAGCCGGCCGCCGCCACCAGGAACCACAACCAGTCCATGTCCCCGTCGGACAGCCCCGCCGCCACGGAGTACAGCGCGAGCAGGGGCAGCCCGGCCGGCGCGGCGCTGCGGAAGGTCACCGCGAGGGTGTCCACCAGCAGCCCGATGATCAGAACACCGCCCAGGAGCATCAGCCGTATGCCGTCGGACTCCAGGGGCGCCGGGATCGCGTACCGCGCGATGTCGTCGCCGCCCTGCTGGAGCAGGAGCGCGAAGCGGTCGAAGGCCTGCGGCCCCGGGATCAGCCCGGCCAGGGCCTGCTCACGGGCGAACACGAAGGTCAGCAGCATCACGGTGACCACGGCCTGTGCCGCCACTGTCAGCGGCCGGGCCAGCGGCACCCGGCGGGCAGCGGCACCCACGCCCGACTGCAGCGCCAGCAGGAAAGCAGCCTGCACGATCCATGTGGCCGGCCGGACGAGGGGCAGCAGGGCGCACGCGGCCATCAGCGTGGCCGCCCAGGCGCCCAGCGTCAGTCGTACCCGCCCGCTCATCACGGTCCCTCCCCGGCGCTCGAGGCGGCCACGCCCCTGCGCTCCCGGTCCGCCAGCCGCCACAGCTCGTCCATGGAGGCGCCCCGCGGCACGCGCAGGGCCGTCCAGCCCGCCTCGCGCAGCATGCGCAGCCGGTCTCCGCTCCCGTCCAACGGGCCGGACACATCGCTCGGTTCCCGCACCCAGGTGTCACTGTCCAGCACGAAGGCGACGGCGCCCGGACTGCGCTGCCGCATCCGGCCCAGCACGGCCGCCTGCTCCTCGTCCAGGTCGCCGAGGAAGGCCACCAGCAGCCCCTCGTTCCCGCCGCGCAGCACGTCGTAGGCCCGGGACAAGCCCGCGCCGTCGGAATGGTCGATCACCGCGAGGGTGTCCATCATCAGCCCGGCCGCGTCCGCCGACTCCTGGCTCACGCCCGCGAAGCCGTCACCGCCCTCGCCGGGCACCGCGTTGCCGGTGTCCGTCAGCAGCCGTACCGAATAGCCGCGTTCGAGCATGTGCACCAGCACCGAGGCGGCGCCCGACACGGCCCACTCGAAGGGAGAGTCCGGCCCCGCGCCCTGGTAGGCGATGCCGCGGGTGTCCAGCAGCACCGTGCAGCGGGCGCGCTGCGGCTGCTCCTCACGGCGCACCATCAGCTCGCCGTAGCGGGCGGTGGAACGCCAGTGCACGCGCCGCAGGTCGTCGCCGTAGCGGTAGCCGCGCGGAATGACGTCGTCCTCGCCGGCCAGCGCGAGCGAACGCTGCCGCCCGTCGCCGTACCCCTGCGCCTCGCCGCCGAGGCGCACCGGCGCCAGCGGCTCCACGCGCGGGATGACCGTGAGGGTGTCGTGCGTCGAGAAGGACCGGGTCAGCTCGCACATGCCGAACGGGTCGGTCAGGCGCAGCTGGAGCGGGCCAAGCGGGTAGCGGCCGCGCAGGTCGGAGCGCACCCGGTAGGACACCTCGCGCCGGCCGCCCGCCTCGACCCGGTCGAGCACGAAGCGGGGCCGCGGACCGAGCACGTACGGCACCTTGTCTTGGAGCATCAGCAGGCCCGTGGGCAGCCGCGAGACGTTGTCCATCCGCAGGTGGACCCGGGCCTCGCTGCCCGCGGGCACGCGCCCGGGGGAGAGCCGGCGGCTGCCCGCGACCCGGTAGCGGGTCCGGTACAGCACCGCCGCGCACACCAGCGGCAGCACCGCCAGCAGCAGCCCCACGCGCAGCAGGTCGCTCTGACCGAGCACGTACGAGCAGATCGCGGCCGCGACGCCGGCGGCCAGGAAGGAACGTCCGCGGGTGGTCAGACCGGCCAGAGCGGTGCGGACGCCGCCCTTCTCGCCTCGGTCGGCTTCCGCCCGGCCCGCCCCCGCGGTGGTCATCACAGCCTCCGCGGCTGCTGCTGGGGATACGCCGGTGCCGTACGGCCCAGGCCGCCGAAGCCGCTCTGCTGCTGCGGCCCCGCCGGCACCGGGGTGCGCTGCAGGATCTCCTCGACGACCTGCTCGGCGGTGCGCCGGTTGAGCTGGGCCTGGGCGGTGGGCAGCAGGCGGTGGGCCAGGACGGCGACGGCGAGGGCCTGCACGTCGTCCGGCAGCGCGTACTCCCGGCCGCTGAGGGCCGCGGACGCCTTCGCCGCGCGCAGCAGGTGCAGCGTCGCGCGCGGGGAGGCGCCGAGTCTCAGGTCGGGGTGCGTGCGCGTGGCGCCGACCAGGTCGACGGCGTAGCGCCGGACCGGCTCGGCGACGTGCACCCCGCGCACCGCCTCGATGAGCTTGAGGATCTCGTCCGCGTGGGCCACGGGCTGGAGGTCCTGCAGCGGCGAGACGCCGCCGTGCACGTCCAGCATCTGCAGCTCGGCCTCCGCACTCGGGTAGCCGACCGAGACCCGGGCCATGAAGCGGTCGCGCTGGGCCTCCGGCAGCGGGTAGGTGCCCTCCATCTCGACCGGGTTCTGCGTCGCCACCACCATGAAGGGGCTGGGCAGCTCGTAGGTCTTGCCGTCGATGGTGACCTGGCGCTCCTCCATCGACTCCAGGAGCGCGGACTGCGTCTTGGGGGAGGCGCGGTTGATCTCGTCGCCGATCACCACCTGCGCGAAGATCGCGCCCGGCTTGAACTCGAAGTCACGGCGCTGCTGGTCCCAGATGGACACTCCGGTGATGTCCGACGGCAGCAGGTCGGGCGTGAACTGGATGCGCCGCACCGAGCAGTCGATGGACCGCGCCAGGGCCTTGGCCAGCATCGTCTTGCCGACACCCGGGACGTCCTCGATCAGGAGATGTCCCTCGGCGAGCAGGACGGTCAGCGAAAGCCGTACGACCTCGGGCTTGCCCTCGATCACGCCTTCCACCGACTCCCGCACGCGCTCCACCACGGCGGTCAGATCGTCCCCCACCCGCGAAAAATCTCGGGCTGGGGGACCCCCATGGCTCGCTCGATCGTCATAGGTCGTCACCCGGCGCTCCTCGGCCTTTCCCGTGCTCCCAGGAAGCACGGAATACCCCATTTTCCCGGGCCGACGCCGCCTGACGCGGGCCGGCCCACCCCGAACCACGGACACCACGCGTGAAAGGTTCCGCGTGACGTCACTCCCGCATTCTTGCTGCCGTTACCGTTTCGTGTCACTCGACTGTGGACAACTGGCCGCGATATGTCGGTCTTGCGGCCATTCGAACGCGTGACTGACAGGATGTCGACAGCTACAGCAGGTGGCCACCGGGGCGGGCGGCCCGCAAAGCCCTGGCCGGCGGGCCGGGATCAGGAGGCCGGGTCGACCTCGCGCAGCAGGCCGGTCTGTACGTCGAACACGAATCCGCGCACGTCGTCGGTGTGCGGTACGAACGGCGAGGTGCGCACCCGCTGCATCGACTGACGCACGTCCTGGTCGACGTCCCGGAACGACTCCACGGCCCACGCCGGGCGCTGGCCCACCTCGGCCTCCAGCTCGTTGCGGAAGTCCTCGGTGAGGCTCTCCAGGCCGCAGCCGGTGTGATGGATGAGCACCACGCTGCGGGTGCCCAGCTTGCGCTGGCTGATGGTGAGGGAGCGGATCACGTCGTCGGTGACGACACCGCCCGCGTTGCGGATCGTGTGGCAGTCACCCAGCTCCAGGCCGAGCGCCGCGTGCAGGTCGAGACGGGCGTCCATGCAGGCCACGACGGCGACGTGCAGCACGGGCCGGGCGTCCATCCCCGGGTCGGTGAAGGCGTCCGCGTACCGGGCGTTGGCCGCCACGAGGCGGTCGGTGACCGTGCCGCCGGCCTTTGTGGCGCTCTCCGAACCTGTGGGAAACGATGCAGAAGTCGTCATAGGTATGACGTTACTGGTCACACGCCGTCCAGGCCTCCTGTGGAAGTGAACAAAGAATGCCGTCGAGTGAGGTGTGTGAGGTAACCCACAAGGGCGCTGCTCCGGTCTCCGGGCGAACGGGGGCGACGCGCAGGCCGGTTGATTGACCGGGCGACACCGTGGACTAAAGTGACGCGAAGCGGGAGGCGAGACTCTCCCCGCTGGACTGATTTCTTCGGAGACCCCGGCGACGACCGGCGATCTCCCCGCGTGCGCGGCGCGTACGTACGGCTCGGCCTCCTCCCGCTCCCGGTCGGCTGACGCTTCCGGCGCCGGCAGGCCTCATGTCCACGAGCGGGCGGGGACCCGGCGGTGCGTACGGCCGTGCCGGATCTGAGAGGGCCCCTTGAGCGAGAGTCGACACGTCCCGGTGATGCTCCAGCGGTGCCTGGATCTGCTGGCACCCGCGCTGGAGGGCCCGGACGCCGTGGTCGTCGACTGCACCCTCGGCCTCGGCGGCCACAGCGAGGCGCTGCTCGCGAGGTTCCCCGAGACCCGGCTCGTCGCCCTCGACCGTGACAAGGAGGCGCTGCGCCTGTCCGGCGAGCGCCTCGCCCCCTACGGCGAGCGCGCCACCCTCGTCCACGCCGTCTACGACGAACTCCCCGAGGTGCTCGACAGGCTCGGCATCGCGCGCGTGCAGGGTGTCCTGTTCGACCTGGGCGTCTCCTCCATGCAGCTCGACGAGGCCGACCGCGGTTTCGCCTACGCCCAGGACGCCCCCCTCGACATGCGCATGGACCAGACGACCGGCGTCAGCGCCGCCGAGGTCCTCAACACCTACCCGCCGGGCGAACTCGTGCGCATTCTGCGGGCCTACGGCGAGGAGAAGCAGGCCAAGCGGATCGTGAGCGCGATCGTGCGCGAGCGGGCGAAGGAGCCGTTCAGCAACAGCGCGCGGCTGGTCGAGCTGATCCGCGACGCCCTGCCCCAGGCGGCCAAGCGCACCGGTGGCAACCCGGCCAAGCGCACCTTCCAGGCCCTGCGCATCGAGGTCAACGGCGAGCTCTCCGTGCTGGAGCGCGCGATCCCCGCCGCCGTGAAGGCGCTCGACGTGGGCGGGCGGATCGCCGTGCTGTCGTACCACTCGCTGGAGGACCGGCTGGTCAAGCAGGTCTTCGCGGCGGGTGCAGCCACCACCGCGCCGCCCGGGCTGCCCGTCGTCCCCGAGCGTTACCAGCCGCGGCTCAAGCTGCTCACCCGCGGTGCCGAACTCCCCACCGAAGAGGAGATCGCCGAGAACCGGCGGGCGGCACCGGCGCGACTGCGCGGGGCCCAGCGCATCAGGGAGGACGTCGAGTGAGGCGTGTGCAGGCCGGACCGAGGGAGCGTGCGTGAGCGGCAAACCCGAACTGAAGGGGAGGGCGGCCCGACTCGCGCGGCTCCTCCCGACCGGCCCCGGGCAGGCGGCCCGCACGCCTTTCGTCCTCCTGGTCGTCCTCCTCCTCGGCGGCGGTCTCATCGCCCTCCTGGTGCTGAACTCGGCCCTCAGCGAGGGCGCGTTCCAACTCGACGACCTCCAGCGCGGAACCAAGAACCTCACCGACGAGGAACAGGCCCTCCAGCGGGACATCGACGCCTACTCCGCCCCCGACGCCCTGCAGCGCCGCGCCCGCGAGCTCGGCATGGTGCCCGGCGGCGACCCCGCCTTCCTCGACCCCGACGGCACCGTCAAGGGCGTCCCCAGCGCCGCTCCCGGTGTCCGGCGGCCCGCCGCGCACACCCCTCTGGTCCTCGCCCCCGAGGCCATGCCCAACGGCCTCGCCCCGACCCCCGGCAGGTGACGGAAGTGTCCGACAGGCAACCGCCGCGTCGCCGCGTGCCCGGCCCCGCAAGGCCCGCCCGCCCCGACGCCCGGCGCCGCCCCGGCCCCGGTGCCCGTCCGGCCCGGCGCCCGGGACAAGGCCGCCCGGCGGCGCCCAAGCCGCTGCGGCTGGGCAGCCACCGGCCCCGCCTGCGGCTGGTGGGACTCGCGCTGACCCTGGTCCTGACCGCCTTCGTCGTACGGCTGTTCCAGGTGCAGGCCGTCGACGCGAGCACCTACGCGGCCAAGGCCGAGCAGAACCGGTACGTCGGGCAGGTGCTGGCCGCGGACCGGGGCGAGATCACCGACCGGTCCGGTGTGGCCCTCGCGACCAGCGAGGACGCCTACGACATCACCGCCGACCCCACGATGTTCGCCCCCGGGATGCTGAAGATCGCGGACGGGCCCGAGCGGGCGGCCGCACTGCTCGCGCCGATCCTCGGCCAGGAGCAGGAGGACCTGGTCAAGAAGCTGCGTCCGGAGAACACCGCCCTGCGCTACGCCAAGCTGGCCTCCCGCCAGACCCCGCAGGTCTGGAAGCAGATCAAGGACCTCAAGTCCGCACTCGCCAAGAAGGCAGAGACCGACAAGTCCACGCCCAACGTCCTGTCCGGCGTCTTCTCCGTCGCCACCAGCAAGCGCGTGTATCCCGGCGGCGACCTCGCCGCCGGGATACTGGGCTGGGTCAACGGCGAGGGCAAGCCCGGCGGCGGCATCGAACTGCAGCTGGACAAGCAGCTCGCCGGCAAGGACGGCAAGATCCGCTACGCCCAGTCCGGCGGCCGTCTCGTACCCACCGCGGGCTCCACCGAGACACCCGCCGTCCCCGGCAGCGACGTCGAGCTCACCATCGACCGCGACATCCAGTGGGCCGCCCAGAACGCCATCAGCGAGCAGGTGAAGGAGTCCGCGGCCGACCGCGGCTACGTCATCGTCCAGGACACCCGCACCGGGCAGGTCCTGGCCATGGCCAACTCGCCCGGCTTCGACCCGAACGACCTGTCCGACGCCGACCCGGCCGCCCTCGGCAACGCCGCCGTCCAGGACGCCTTCGAGCCCGGCTCCACCGCCAAGGTCATGTCGATGGCGGCCGTCCTCCAGCAGAACGTCGCCACACCCGGGACCCACGTGGTCGTGCCCAACCGGCTGCACCGCGGCGACCGGCTCTTCAAGGACGACATCGACCACCCGACCTGGTACCTCACGCTCAACGGCGTCCTCGCCAAGTCCAGCAACATCGGCACCATCCTCGCCACCGGACAGCTCGGCAAGACCCAGGCCCAGGCCAACAAGGTCCTCTACGACTACCTGCGCAAGTTCGGCCTCGGCAGCTACACCGGGCTCGGCTTCCCCGGCGAGACCAAGGGCATCCTCGCCCCGCCCGACAAGTGGTCGACCTCGCAGCAGTACACGATCCCTTTCGGCCAGGGCGTCTCCATCAACGCCATGCAGGCGGCCTCCGTGTACTCGACCATCGCCAACGGCGGCGTCCGCATCCAACCCACCCTCGTCCGCGGCACCAGGGGCCCGGACGGCCGGTTCACGCCCGCCCCGAAACCCGAGAAGAACAGGGTCGTCAGCGACAAGACGGCGAAGACCCTCGCCCGGATGCTGGAGTCCGTCGTGGACGACGAGGAGGGCACCGGCACCAAGGCGCGCATCCCCGGCTACCGCGTCGCGGGCAAGACGGGTACCGCCAACCGCGTGGATCCGGCCACCGGCAAGTACCACGGCTACACGTCGTCGTTCGCCGGGTTCGCTCCCGCCGACAAGCCCCGCGTCACCGTCTACTGCGCCATCCAGAACGCCACCCAGGGCAGCTACTTCGGCGGGCAGATCTGCGGACCCGTCTACAAGAAGGTCATGGAGTTCGCCCTGAAGTCCCTCCAGGTCCCGCCGACCGGCGCCAAGGCCGCGAAACTGCCCGTCTCCTTCAAGCAGTGATCAGGGCCGACACGCCCTGATCAGCACCCAGTCCCCCGAGCCACCAGGACCGCCTCCGTGACGACGATCACTCCCGACCCCGGCCACCAGAGCAGCACCGGCCCCTCACTTCGCCCGGAGGCGGGTACGCCCGGTACGCTCACCGCCGTGCCACACGCTGATCAGTCCCAAACCACCCAGAAGGGCCATCCCGTGACATACCCCGGGCCGCCCAGGCCGGTTCAGGTCTCCGCCACACCGCTCGCGGAACTCGCCGCTCAGCTGGGTGCTTCCACGCCGGAGAGCGCCGCCGAGATCACGGGCATCACCCACGACTCACGTGCCGTGCGCCCCGGCGACCTGTACGCCGCCCTCCCGGGGGCCCGGGTGCACGGCGCCGACTTCGTCAACCAGGCCGCGGGTCTCGGTGCCGCCGCCGTGCTGACCGACCCGACGGGCGCCGAGCGTGCCGCGGCGTCCGGCCTGCCGGTCCTGGTCGTGGACGACCCGCGCGCGCAGATGGGCGAGCTGGCCGCCACGATCTACGGCCACCCCGGCCGGGACCTGCTCCAGATCGGCATCACCGGCACCTCCGGCAAGACCACCACCGCCTACCTCGTCGAAGGCGGCCTGAAGACGGTTCGGTCCACCGGCCTGATCGGCACGGTCGAGATGCGCATCGGCGACGAGCGCATCAAGTCCGAGCGCACCACCCCCGAAGCCACCGACCTCCAGGCTCTGTTCGCCGTCATGCGCGAACGCGGTGTGGACGCGGTCGCCATGGAGGTCTCCAGTCACGCCCTGGTCCTCGGCCGGGTCGACGGCTGTGTCTTCGACATCGGCGTCTTCACCAACCTCAGCCCGGAACACATGGAGTTCCACTCGGGCATGGAGGACTACTTCCAGGCCAAGGCGCAGCTGTTCACGCCGGAACGCGGCAAACTCGGCGTGGTCAACGTCGACGACGAGTACGGCCGCAGGCTGGCGAAGGAGGCCACCGTCCCGGTCGTCACCTACTCCGCCGAGGGCCACCCCGACGCCGACTGGCGCGCCGAGGACGTGCGGGTCGGCCGGCTGGACTCCACGTTCACCGTCATCGGCCCCAAGGGCGAGCGGATCAGCGCCACGTCGCCGCTGCCCGGGCCGTTCAACGTGGCCAACACCCTCGCCGCGATCGTCGCCCTCGCCGTCGCCGGCCTCGACCCGCAGGCCGCCGCCGACGGCGTCGCGGCCGTCCCGGGCGTCCCGGGCCGCCTGGAGCGCGTGGACGCCGGGCAGCCCTACCTCGCGGTCGTCGACTACGCCCACAAGACCGACGCCGTCGAGTCCGTGCTGCGCGCCCTGCGCAAGGTCACCGAGGGCAGGCTGCACATCGTCCTCGGCTGCGGCGGCGACCGGGACAGGACCAAGCGCGAGCCCATGGGCGCCGCCGCGGCGCGGCTCGCCGACACCGCCGTACTGACCTCCGACAACCCCCGCGGCGAGGACCCCCTCGCGATCCTCGCCACGATGCTCCAGGGCGCGGCGTCCGTGCCCGCGCACGAGCGCGGCGAAGTGCAGGTCTTCGAGGACCGGGCCGCGGCGATCGCCGCGGCCGTGGCCCGCGCCGAGCCCGGCGACACCGTGCTGGTGGCGGGCAAGGGCCACGAGCAGGGCCAGGACATCGCCGGTGTGGTCCGTCCCTTCGACGACCGCCAGGTGCTCCGCGAAGCCATCCAGAAGACCCAGGGATGAAAATCCAGAAGACCCAGGGGATGAACTTGTGATCGCCCTCTCCCTCGCCGAGATCGCAGAAGTCGTCGGCGGGCAGACGCACGACATACCGGATCCGTCCGTCCAGGTCACCGGCCCGGTGGTCCGGGACTCCCGAGAGGCGGGGCCGGGCAGCCTGTTCGTGGCCTTCGCCGGGGAACGCGTGGACGGCCACGACTTCGCGGCGGCGGTCGTCGAGGCGGGAGCGGTGGCCGTGCTCGGCACCCGGCCCGTCGGCGTCCCCGCGATCGTCGTGGACGACGTCCAGAGCGCCCTCGGCGCCCTCGCGCGGCACGTCGTACGACGTCTCGGCGCGACCCTCGTCGCCCTCACCGGCTCGGCGGGCAAGACCAGCACCAAGGACCTCATCGCGCAGGTACTGCAGCGCAAGGCGCCGACGGTCTTCACGCCCGGCTCGCTCAACAACGAGATCGGGCTGCCGCTGACCGCGCTCAGCGCCACCGAGGAGACGCGGTTCCTCGTCCTGGAGATGGGCGCCCGCGGCATCGGCCACATCCGCTACCTCACCGGCCTGACGCCCCCGAAGGTCGGCCTGGTCCTCAACGTCGGCAGCGCCCACATCGGCGAGTTCGGCGGCCGCGAGCAGATCGCGCAGGCCAAGGGCGAACTCGTCGAGGCCCTTCCCCCCGAGGCCGAGGGCGGCACCGCGATCCTCAACGCGGACGACCCCTACGTACGGGCCATGGCCTCCCGTACGAAGGCGAAGGTGCTCTTTTTCGGAGAGTCCGGCGAAGCGGACGTTCGCGCCGAGAACGTGCGACTCACGGACACCGGACAGCCTTCGTTCAGGCTTCACACACCCTCCGGTGCAAGCGATGTGACCATGCGCCTGTACGGTGAGCACCACGTGTCGAACGCGCTCGCCGCGGCCGCCGTCGCCCACGAGTTGGGCATGTCCGCTGACGAGATCGCCGTCGCGCTCTCCGAGGCGGGCTCCCTCTCCCGCTGGCGGATGGAGGTCACCGAGCGCCCGGACGGCGTGACGGTCGTCAACGACGCCTACAACGCGAACCCCGAGTCCATGCGAGCCGCTCTGCGCGCGCTCGCGGCGATGGGCAAAGCCTCACAGGCAAAGGGGGGCCGTACGTGGGCGGTGCTCGGCAAGATGGCCGAGCTCGGGGACGAGGCTCTCGCCGAGCACGACGCGGTCGGACGGCTCGCCGTCCGGCTCAACGTCAGCAAGCTCGTCGCGGTCGGTGGCAGGGAAGCCGCCTGGCTGCAACTGGGCGCATATAACGAGGGTTCGTGGGGTGAGGAGTCGGTGCACGTGTCCGACGCACAGGCGGCGGTCGACCTGTTGCGCAGCGAGCTGCGCCCGGGGGACGTCGTGCTCGTGAAGGCGTCCCGTTCGGTCGGTCTGGAGAGCGTGGCGCAGGCGCTCGTCGAGACCGGTGCCGAGGGTGAGGTTTCCGCCCGATGATGAAGCAGATCCTGTTCGCAGGAGTCATTGGCCTTTTCCTGACACTGGTCGGGACCCCGCTGCTGATCAAGCTGCTCGCCCGCAAGGGCTACGGCCAGTACATCCGCGACGACGGCCCGCGCGAGCACGCCAGCAAGCGCGGTACGCCGACCATGGGCGGTATCGCCTTCATCCTGGCCACGGTCGCCGCGTACTTCCTGGCCAAGGTGATCACGGGCTATCTGGACCCGGATGTCGACGCGGCGCCGACCTTCTCGGGCCTGCTGGTGCTCGGCCTGATGGTCGGCATGGGCCTGGTCGGCTTCCTCGACGACTACATCAAGATCGTCAAGCGGCGATCGCTCGGTCTGCGCGCCAAGGCCAAGATGGCCGGGCAGCTGATCGTCGGCGTCAGCTTCGCTGTGCTGTCGCTGCAGTTCGCGGACGCCCAGGGCCAGACCCCGGCGTCCACCAAGCTCTCCTTCGTCTATGACTTCGGCTGGTCCATCGGGCCGGTGCTGTTCGTCGTCTGGGCGCTGTTCATGATCCTCGCGATGTCGAACGGCGTGAACCTGACGGACGGCCTGGACGGCCTCGCCACCGGTGCGTCCGTGCTGGTGTTCAGTGCCTACACGTTCATCGGCGTCTGGCAGTTCCAGGAGTCCTGCGTGAACGCGGAGACCCTGACGAACCCGACGGCCTGTTACGAGGTGCGTGACCCGCTCGACCTCGCGGTCGTCTCCTCCGCGCTGATGGGCGCCTGCCTCGGCTTCCTGTGGTGGAACACGTCGCCCGCCAAGATCTTCATGGGCGACACCGGTTCGCTCGCCCTCGGCGGTGTGCTCGCCGGTCTCGCGATCTGCTCCCGCACTGAGCTGCTGCTCGCCATCCTCGGCGGCCTGTTCGTCCTGATCACCATGTCGGTCGTCATCCAGGTCGGCTCCTTCCGGCTCACCGGCAAGCGCGTCTTCAGAATGGCGCCACTCCAGCACCACTTCGAACTCAAAGGCTGGTCCGAAGTGCTCGTGGTGGTTCGTTTCTGGATCATCCAGGGCATTTGCGTAGTAGTCGGGCTGGGTCTTTTCTACGCGGGATGGGTAGCGGACAAGTGATCTCCTCGGAGCCCTTCGATTTCCAGGGCAAGCACGTCACCGTCGCCGGGCTCGGCGTCTCCGGCGTCCCGGCGGCCAAGGTCCTGCACGGCCTCGGCGCGATCGTCACGGTCGTCAACGACGGCGCCGACGAGCGCGCGCGGGCACAGGCGGCCGACCTGGAGGCGCTCGGCGTCACCGTGCGCCTCGGCGACGGCGACACCCTGCCGGAGGGCACCGACCTGATCGTCACCGCGCCCGGCTGGCAGCCGGACAAGCCGCTGTTCGCGGCGGCGGAGCAGGCGGGCGTCCCGATCTGGGGCGACGTCGAACTGGCCTGGCGCCTGCGCGGACCCGACGCCGCACCCTGGCTCGCCGTCACCGGCACCAACGGCAAGACCACCACCGTCCAGATGCTGGCGTCGATCCTGAAGGCGGCGGGCCTGCGCACCGCCGCCGTCGGCAACATCGGCGTCTCCCTGCTGGACGCGGTGCTCGGCGAGGAGCAGTACGACGTCCTGGCCGTGGAGCTGTCCAGCTACCAGCTGCACTGGGCGCCCTCCCTGCGCGCCCATTCGGCCGCCGTGCTGAACCTCGCCCCCGACCACCTCGACTGGCACGGCTCCATGGAGGCGTACGCCGCCGACAAGGGCCGCATCTACGAGGGCAACCGCATCGCCTGTGTCTACAACGTGGCCGACAAAGCCACCGAGGACCTGGTCCGCGAGGCCGACGTCGAGGAGGGCTGTCGCGCCGTCGGCTTCACCCTCGGCACCCCGGCGCCCTCCCAACTCGGCGTCGTCGAAGGCATCCTGGTCGACCGCGCCTTCGTCGAGAACCGGCAGAAGAACGCCCAGGAGCTCGCCGAGGTCGCCGACGTCAATCCGCCGGCTCCGCACAACATCGCCAACGCCCTCGCGGCCGCCGCCCTCGCCCGCGCCTACGGCGTGCCCGCCAAGGCGGTACGGGACGGCCTGCGGGCGTTCACCCCGGACGCGCACCGCATCGCGCACGTCGCGGACGTGGACGGCGTCGCCTGGATCGACGACTCCAAGGCCACCAACACCCATGCCGCGGAAGCCTCGTTGGCGGCCTACGAACCGATCGTGTGGATCGCGGGCGGGCTCGCGAAGGGCGCCACCTTCGACGAGCTGGTCGCCAAGTCGGCGAAGCGGCTGCGGGCCGCCGTGCTGATCGGTGCGGACCGCGCGCTCATCCGGGAAGCCCTGGCGCGACACGCCCCGGAGGTACCCGTCGTCGACCTCGACCGGACCGACACTGGGGCGATGCGCGCGGCGGTCCAGGAGGCGCGGAAACTCGCTCAGCCGGGCGACACGGTGCTGCTGGCTCCGGCCTGTGCCTCCATGGACATGTTCGCCAACTACAACAAGCGCGGGGACGCCTTCGCGGACGCCGTCCGTGAGCTCGGCTCCGCCGACGGCTGACCCGGGTCCGCCTCGCCCGGCGGCGGCGCCGGGCGTACCTGGGAGGGACGTGTGACACGGATGTGGCTGGTGCCCGAGCGGCCTGGGGGCGTGCGCCGCGCACCGTTCCCCTCCGGCACGGCAGGGTGAGCCGCGATGCCCACCAGCCGCACCGGACGGCCTCCGACCCCCCGCGCCCCCAAACGCCCCGTCGCGCCACGGCTCGCGCGTGAGAACCGTGTCCTGAGCCTCTACAGCCGCGTGCGCAGGGGCTGGGACCGCCCGCTGACCGCCTACTACCTGATCCTCGGCGGCAGTCTGCTGATCACCGTGCTGGGGCTGGTGATGGTCTACTCGGCCTCCCAGATCACCGCACTGCAGATGTCGCTGCCGGGTTCGTACTTCTTCCGCAAGCAGCTGCTCGCGGCGGGCATCGGCACCGGACTGCTGTTCGCGGCCTCGCGGATGCCGGTGAGACTCCACCGGGCGCTCGCCTACCCCATCCTCGCGGGCGCCGTCTTCCTCATGGCCCTGGTGCAGGTCCCGGGGATAGGGGTGTCGGTCAACGGCAACCAGAACTGGATCTCCCTCGGCGGCTCCTTCCAGATCCAGCCCAGCGAGTTCGGCAAGCTCGCCCTCGTGCTGTGGGGCGCCGACCTGCTCGCCCGCAAGCAGGACAAGAGGCTGCTGAACCAGTGGAAGCACATGCTCGTGCCCCTGGTGCCGGCCGCCTTCATGCTGCTCGGTCTGATCATGATCGGCGGCGACATGGGCACGGCCATCATTCTCACGGCCATCCTGTTCGGCCTGCTCTGGCTGGCCGGCGCCCCCACGCGGCTGTTCGCCGGGGTGCTGTCGATCGCCGCCGTCCTCGGCCTGATCCTCATCAAGACCAGCCCCAACCGCATGGCCCGCCTGCAGTGCCTGGGCGCCACGGAACCCCAGTCGGGGCCCGTCGACTGCTGGCAGGCCGTGCACGGGATCTACGCCCTGGCCTCCGGCGGAATCTTCGGCTCCGGCCTGGGGGCGAGTGTGGAGAAATGGGGCCAACTCCCCGAAGCCCACACGGACTTCATCTTCGCCGTCACCGGTGAGGAACTGGGCCTGGCGGGGACGCTGTCGGTACTCGCCCTCTTCGCGGCTCTAGGCTATGCGGGTATCCGCGTGGCCGGACGCACGGAGGACCCCTTCGTGAGGTATGCCGCGGGAGGCGTGACCACCTGGATCACGGCCCAGGCCGTGATCAACATCGGTGCGGTGCTCGGTCTGCTGCCGATCGCCGGCGTCCCCCTCCCGCTGTTCTCCTACGGGGGCTCCGCCCTGCTGCCGACCATGTTCGCCATCGGGCTGCTGATCGCCTTCGCGCGTCAGGACCCCGCTGCGCGGATGGCGCTTGCGATGCGGCAACCCCGCTTTGGTAGAAAGCGGGGGGCGGGGGGCACCGGTTCCGGTCGGAGTCCCCGGAGATGGAACACGATGCGACGGCGTGCCTCGGTGGCGCGCTCGTCCGGAGAGCGGTGAATTTCGGTGCATGTCGTACTCGCCGGCGGAGGAACCGCGGGCCACATCGAGCCCGCGCTCGCCCTCGCGGACGCCCTGCGCAGGCAGGACCCGAGCGTGGGCATCACGGCCCTGGGCACGGAGCGCGGCCTCGAGACCCGTCTCGTACCCGAGCGCGGGTACGAACTCGCGCTGATCCCCGCCGTTCCGCTGCCGCGCAAGCCCACCCCCGAGCTGATCACCGTCCCGGGCCGGCTGCGCGGCACGATCAAGGCGACCGAGCAGATCCTGGAGCGCACCCGGGCGGACGCCGTGGTCGGCTTCGGCGGCTACGTCGCCCTGCCCGGCTACCTCGCGGCCAAGCGCCTGGGCGTGCCGATCGTGATCCACGAGGCCAACGCCCGCCCGGGCCTGGCCAACAAGATCGGCTCGCGGTACGCCAGTCAGGTCGCCGTCTCCACGCCCGACAGCAAGCTGCGGGGCGCCCGCTACATCGGCATCCCGCTGCGCCGCTCCATCGCCACACTGGACCGGGCCGCCGTACGCCCGGAGGCCCGGGCCGCGTTCGGGCTCGACCCGAACCTGCCCACGCTGCTGGTCACCGGTGGCTCGCAGGGCGCCCGCCGCCTGAACGAGGTCGTCCAGCAGGTCGCGCCCTGGCTGCAGCAGGCCGGGATCCAGATCCTGCACGCGGTCGGCCCGAAGAACGAACTGCCGCAGGTCCAGCAGATGCCGGGGATGCCCCCCTATGTCCCGGTAAGTTACCTGGACCGGATGGACCTCGCGTACGCCGCGGCCGACATGATGCTCTGCCGCGCGGGCGCGATGACCGTCGCCGAACTCTCCGCCGTCGGGCTCCCGGCCGCCTATGTCCCGCTGCCCATCGGCAACGGTGAACAGCGGCTCAACGCCCAGCCGGTGGTCAAGGCCGGCGGTGGACTGCTGGTCGACGACGCGGAGCTGACCCCCGAGTGGGTCCAGCGACACGTCCTGCCCGTGCTCGCCGACCCGCACCGGCTGTATCAGATGTCCCGTGCCGCCGCCGAGTTCGGCCGCCGGGACGCCGACGACCTGCTCGTCGGCATGGTGTACGAGGCGATCGCCGCCAACCGTGCACACCGATAGGACTGTATGACGGAAGGCAGGGGAGCGTGGCCGGATCGACCACCGCCGAACGCGGTGAACGCCAGCAGGAGTCGTCCGGCCCGCCGCCCCGCCTGCGGTCGAGGCGCGCCCGGCTCCGGGCGATCGTCCTCCTGGGCCTCGCCCTGGTCTTCCTCGGCATCCCGACGGTCTGGCTTTTCTACGGCTCCGACTGGTTGCGCGCCGAGCACGTCTCCGTCTCCGGCACCCGCGTCCTGACACCGGCTCAGGTCGAAGCGGCGGCCGAGGTTCCGTTCGGCAAGCCGCTGATTTCCGTCGACACCGATGCGATCGAGACGCGACTGCGCCGGAAATTGCCCCGAATTGACGCGGTTGACGTGGTCCGTTCCTGGCCCCATGGAATCGACCTGAAAGTGGTTGAGCGGACTCCGGTTCTGATTGTCCAAAAGGGCGGAAAGTTCGTCGAAGTGGACGATGACGGTGTCCGCTTCGCCACGGTTTCCGAAGCCCCGAAAGGCGTCCCGGCACTGGAATTGACGCTCGCCCGGTCCGGCTCCGCCGCCGCGAGCCTGCGCCGCTTCGGCGAGGCCCGGCTGGTGCGCGAGGCCGTCGGCGTCGCCCGCGCGCTTCCGGCCGCCGTCGCGCGCGACACACGGACCGTCAAGGTCCGTTCCTACGACGACATCTCGCTGGAGTTGAGCGGCGGCCGCACGGTGGTCTGGGGAAGCAGTGAGAAGGGTGCCGCGAAGGCCCGTACGCTCACCGCTCTGATGAAAGCCTCGCCCGATGCGGGGTACTTCGACGTGAGTGTCCCCACCGCACCCGCGTCATCGGCGAGTTGACGCACATCCGCGCAGGCCAGCACCCTGGTTGGGCAGTGCTACGGCTGATCACATAGGGTGAAAAGAAAAACGGGAGGTTCGGCGTGTTCGTTGAACGCGCGCCACTTGTCGACTTAGTGTCCTGTTCAGAAGACTCCAAGGAACGGACACACTGGTAACCCTAAACTTCAGGGTTAGGGTTCGGGTCGGCGATACGGACCGTCCCATTCGGCATCAGTCGTCGGGTCGCGGGGCGCAGGGCGTCACGCTGATCCGTCGACACGTAACTCGAGGCGAGAGGCCTTCGACGTGGCAGCACCGCAGAACTACCTCGCAGTCATCAAAGTCATCGGTGTCGGCGGCGGTGGTGTCAATGCCATCAACCGGATGATCGAGGTCGGTCTCAAGGGCGTCGAGTTCATCGCCATCAACACCGACGCGCAAGCTCTGTTGATGAGCGACGCCGACGTCAAGCTGGACGTCGGCCGTGAACTCACCCGCGGACTCGGCGCCGGCGCCAACCCGGCCGTGGGCCGCAAGGCCGCCGAGGACCACCGCGAGGAGATCGAGGAGGTCCTCAAGGGGGCCGACATGGTCTTCGTGACAGCCGGTGAAGGCGGCGGCACCGGCACCGGCGGCGCGCCCGTCGTGGCCAACATCGCCCGCTCGCTCGGTGCCCTCACCATCGGTGTGGTCACGCGCCCGTTCACCTTCGAGGGACGGCGGCGCGCGAACCAGGCCGAGGACGGCATCGCCGAACTCCGTGAAGAGGTCGACACCCTCATCGTCATCCCGAACGACCGGCTGCTGTCCATCTCGGACCGCCAGGTCTCGGTGCTGGACGCCTTCAAGTCGGCCGACCAGGTCCTGCTCTCCGGTGTCCAGGGCATCACCGACCTCATCACCACCCCGGGCCTCATCAACCTCGACTTCGCCGACGTCAAGTCGGTCATGTCCGAGGCCGGCTCGGCCCTCATGGGCATCGGCTCGGCCCGCGGCGACGACCGTGCGGTGGCAGCGGCCGAGATGGCGATCTCCTCGCCGCTGCTGGAGGCGTCCATCGACGGCGCCCGCGGTGTGCTGCTCTCCATCTCGGGTGGCTCCGACCTCGGTCTGTTCGAGATCAACGAGGCCGCCCAGCTGGTGAGCGAGGCAGCCCACCCCGAGGCCAACATCATCTTCGGCGCGGTGATCGACGACGCCCTCGGCGACGAGGTGCGGGTCACCGTGATCGCGGCCGGCTTCGACGGCGGCCAGCCGCCCGCCAAGCGGGACAACGTCCTCGGCTCGTCCTCGGCCAAGCGTGAGGAGCCGGCCCCGGTACGGCAGACCGAGAGCCGTCCGTCCTTCGGATCGCTCGGCAGCGTGACCCCGAAGGAGGACCCGGAGCCCGCGCCCGAGCCGGTCAAGGACATCCCGGTCGCCCCGCCGGTCACGCCGGCGCCGCGGACCTACTCGGACAGCGCGGCCGAGGAACTGGACGTACCGGACTTCCTCAAGTGATCCTTCAGTCGTGATAGGACAGCGCGAAAGCGCGAGCGGCGCGCACTTCGGCTTCACCGACCGGTGGGGCGGGGTGAGCGCCGCTCCGTATGAGGAGCTCAACCTCGGCGGAGCGGTCGGTGACGCTCCCGACGCCGTACGCACCAACCGGGAGCTGGCCGCCAAGCACCTGGGCGTCGAGCCGGACCGGGTCGTCTGGATGAACCAGGTGCACGGGGCCGACGTCGCGGTGGTGGACGGACCATGGGGATCCTCGGCCGCGATCCCGTCGGTCGACGCGATCGTCACCACGCGCCGGGGGCTCGCCCTCGCCGTGCTCACCGCCGACTGCGTGCCCGTACTGCTCGCCGACCCCGCCGCCGGAATCGTCGCGGCGGCCCACGCGGGCCGGCCCGGCATGATCGCCGGAGTCGTGCCGGCCGCCGTGCGCGCGATGACGGAACTGGGTGCCGAGCCCTCCCGGATCGTCGCCCGCACCGGGCCCACCGTCTGCGGCCGGTGTTACGAAGTGCCGGAGGCGATGCGCGCCGAGGTGTCCGCCATCGAGCCGGCGGCGTACGCCGAAACCAGTTGGGGCACACCGGCGGTCGACGTGAGCGCCGGAGTGCACGCCCAGCTCGAACGGCTCGGAGTGCGTGACCGGGAGCAGTCGCCGGTGTGCACGCTGGAGTCGCGCGATCACTTCTCGTACCGCCGCGACCGCACCACCGGTCGGCTCGCGGGTTATGTGTGGCTGGACTGATAGGGCATGACGGACCGTAAAGATGAACTCGCCGCGAATCTGGCGAGAGTGGAGCGGCGCATCGCCGACGCGTGCGCGGCCGCGGGGCGGGCGCGTGACGAGGTGACCCTGATCGTGGTCACCAAGACCTACCCCGCGAGCGACGTGCGGATCCTCGCGGAACTCGGTGTGCGGCACGTCGCCGAGAACCGCGACCAGGACGCGGCCCCCAAGGCCGCGGCCTGCTCGGATCTGCCCCTCACATGGCACTTTGTGGGTCAACTCCAGACCAACAAGGTGCGCTCGGTGGCCGGTTACGCGGATTTCGTGCAGTCCGTCGATCGTTCCAAGCTCGTCACAGCTTTGTCGAAGGAGGCCGTCCGGACCGGGCGCGAACTGGGATGCCTCCTCCAGGTCGCACTCGACGCCGGTGAGAGTGCCCGGGGCGAGCGGGGCGGCGTCGCGCCCGACGGGATCGGGGAGTTGGCCGATCTCGTGGCCGGCGCGCCGGGGCTGCGGCTCGACGGACTGATGACCGTCGCGCCGCTCACCGGCGAGTACGCCGGACGCGAACGGGCGGCCTTCGAGCGGTTGGTGGTTTTGTCGACCGACCTGCGCCGGAGGCACCGGACTGCCACCATGGTCTCGGCAGGGATGAGTACGGACCTCGAACAGGCCGTGGCGGCCGGAGCGACACATGTGCGCGTCGGCAGCGCGGTACTCGGAGTCCGCCCCAGGCTCGGGTAACGTCGCCAAGAAGTCGGACCACAGCAGAAAATATGGTCATTGCCGCCGAAAGGTGGATTCAAGGACCACGTGGATCGCGGGCACTTGGCAGTCGTCAGCCGATCCACCACAGAGCGGAGGACTCAGAGCATGGCCGGCGCGATGCGCAAGATGGCGGTCTACCTCGGCCTCGTGGAGGACGATGGGTACGACGGCCGCGGATTCGACCCCGACGACGACTTCGAACCCGAACTGGACCCGGAGCCCGAGCGGGACCACCGACGGCACGAGCCGTCCCACCAGCCGCACGTCTCACATCAGCCCCAAAGGGACGAAGAGGTACGAGTCGTACAGCCGCCCGCACCTCGCGAACCGGCCGCCCGCTCCGCTTCGCTACCCGCGGAATCCAGCCGCCCGGCGCGCATCGCGCCCGTGGCGTCCATCACACAAGAACGCGCAAATCTGGAGAAGAACGCACCGGTGATCATGCCCAAGGTCGTGTCCGAACGAGAGCCTTACCGGATCACCACGCTTCACCCACGGACCTACAACGAGGCCCGTACCATCGGGGAACACTTCCGTGAAGGCACTCCGGTGATCATGAATCTGACTGAGATGGACGACACAGATGCGAAGCGACTTGTCGACTTTGCGGCAGGTTTGGTGTTTGGTCTTCACGGCAGTATCGAGCGGGTGACGCAGAAGGTGTTCCTGTTGTCGCCTGCTAACGTCGATGTCACGGCGGAGGACAAGGCCCGCATCGCAGAGGGCGGGTTCTTCAACCAGAGCTGAGACGCACCACCGGAACAGCAGTACCGAGCAGGGCACAGGGGAGAGGGAAGCAAGAGGTCATGAGCGTGGTTTTGGATGTCGTCTACATCGCGCTGATGTGCTTCCTCATCGTGCTCATCTTCCGACTGGTCATGGACTATGTCTTCCAGTTCGCCCGCTCATGGCAACCCGGCAAGGCGATGGTGGTCGTTCTGGAGGCCACCTACACTGTCACTGATCCACCGCTCAAGCTTCTGCGGCGGGTCATTCCGCCGCTGCGTCTCGGGGGCGTGGCGCTAGACCTGTCCTTCTTCGTACTGATGATCATCGTCTACATCCTGATCTCGATCGTGAGCCGGCTGTGATGAGCGATGTGACCTTCCGTCTTGCCGAATGCCGACGACTACGTTGAGGTGAAGAGATGCCGTTGACCCCCGAGGACGTGCGGAACAAGCAGTTCACGACCGTCCGCCTCCGAGAAGGCTATGACGAGGACGAGGTCGATGCCTTCCTCGACGAGGTCGAAGCCGAACTGACCCGCCTGCTCCGCGAGAACGAGGACCTGCGCGCCAAACTGGCCGCGGCCACGCGCGCTGCTGCGCAGAACCAGCAGAACATGCGCAAGCCTCCGGAGCCGCAGCAGGATCAGCAGCAACAGCAGCAGGGTATGCGCGGTCCTGGTGGTCCTGTCCCCGCCGGCATATCGGGCCCGCCGCAGCAGCAGATGGGTGGCCCCATGGGTGGTCCGCCCCAGCTGCCGAGCGGTGCCCCGCAGCTGCCCGCCGGTCCCGGCGGTCAGGGGGGACCTCAGGGTCCCGGCCCGATGGGCCAGGGTCCGGGTCCGATGGGCCAGCCCCCGATGCAGCAGCAGATGGGCGGCCCCATGGGCGGCCCCGGCCCCATGGGCGGTCCGATGGGCGGCCCCGGTCAGCAAGGCCCCGGTGGCGACAGCGCCGCCCGTGTCCTCTCGCTGGCCCAGCAGACCGCCGACCAGGCGATCGCCGAGGCTCGCTCCGAGGCCAACAAGATCGTCGGCGAGGCGCGTTCGCGTGCCGAGGGTCTGGAGCGTGACGCCCGTGCCAAGGCCGACGCCCTGGAGCGGGACGCGCAGGAGAAGCACCGCGTCGCGATGGGCTCCCTGGAGTCCGCCCGCGCCACGCTGGAGCGCAAGGTCGAGGACCTGCGCGGCTTCGAGCGCGAGTACCGCACGCGCCTGAAGTCGTACCTGGAGTCGCAGCTGCGCCAGCTGGAGACCCAGGCCGACGACTCGCTGGCTCCGCCGCGCACCCCGGCGACCGCGTCCCTCCCGCCGTCCCCGGCGCCTTCCATGGCTCCGGCCGGCGCGAGCGCCCCGTCCTACGGCGGTGGCAACCAGACGATGGGTGGCGCACCCTCGCCGTCCGGTCCGTCCTACGGCGGCCAGCAGCAGATGTCGCCGGCGATGACCCAGCCGATGGCTCCGGTCCGTCCGCAGGGCCCGTCCCCGATGGGTCAGGCGCCCTCGCCGATGCGGGGCTTCCTGATCGACGAGGATGACAACTGACGGCCTGATGGCCAGTAGTACGGCATAGACGTCGGCAGCGTTCAGGGCGAGGCCCCGGGTTCCCACCCGGGGCCTCGCCCTTTTGCCCCGTGTGTTCGTCACCGCGCACCCGTGTTCGTGCGGACGCAACGCCGAAGGCCCGGGCCCGCCAAGATCTTTGGCGGGCCCGGGCCTTCGGGCTGTTCGGCCTGAGTCTTAGGCCTTGCGCAGGCGGAACGTCAGGGACAGCCCCTCGTCGGTGAAGGGCTCGCCGTAGGTGTCGTCCGCCTCGCCCTGGGCGAAGTCCGTTGCCAGGACCTCGTCGGCGATCAGACCGGCGTGCTCGGCCAGGGCCTCGGTGACGGCCGGGTCGGTCGCCGTCCAGCGCAGCGCGATGCGGTCGGCCACGTCGAGGCCGCTGTTCTTGCGGGCCTCCTGGATCAGGCGGATCGCATCACGGGCCAGGCCCGCCCGGCGCAGCTCCTCGGTGATCTCCAGGTCCAGGGCGACCGTCGCGCCCGCGTCGGAGGCCACCGACCACCCCTCGCGGGGGGTCTCCGTGATGATGACCTCGTCGGGCGCCAGCGCGATGGTCTCGCCGTCGACCTCCACCGATGCCGTGCCCTCGCGCAGGGCCAGGGACAGGGCGGCCGCGTCCGCGTTCGCGACGGCCTTGGCCACGTCCTGGACGCGCTTGCCGAACCGCTTGCCCAGCGCGCGGAAGTTGGCCTTCGCCGTGGTGTCGACCAGGCTGCCGCCGACCTCGCTCAGCGTCGCCAGGGACTCGACGTTCAGCTCCTCCGTGATCTGCGCGCGCAGTTCGGAGCCCAGCGCGTCGAAGCCCGTCGCCGCGATCAGTGCGCGGGACAGCGGCTGACGCGTCTTGACGCCCGACTCCGCGCGCGTGGCCCGGCCCAGCTCCACCAGCCGGCGCACCAGCACCATCTGCTTCGACAGCTCCGGGTCGATGGCGCCGAGGTCCGCCTGCGGCCAGGACGACAGGTGAACCGACTCGGGGGCGCCCGGGGTGACCGGGACGATCAGGTCCTGCCAGACCCGCTCGGCGATGAACGGGGTCAGCGGGGCCATCAG
Source organism: Streptomyces sp. NPDC037100 (assembly GCF_055606225.1). Lineage (NCBI taxonomy): Bacteria > Bacillati > Actinomycetota > Actinomycetes > Kitasatosporales > Streptomycetaceae > Streptomyces > Streptomyces sp. NPDC037100. Next base: position 84,332 of record NZ_JBVJSX010000007.1, read on the forward strand.
CTGCGTGACCGTTTCGACGACCTCGTGCAGGGTGCGCAGGGCCGCCTTGTCGCCCTGCCAGAAGCGGCGACGGGAGCGGCGCACGTACCAGTTGGACAGGTCGTCGACGAACGCGGACAGCAGCTTGCCGGCGCGCTGGGTGTCGTAGGCGTCCAGCGCCTGGGTGACCTGGTCGGTGAGGGCGTGCAGTTCGGACAGCAGCCAGCGGTCCAGGACCGGGCGGTCGGCCGGGGCCGGGTCGGCCTCGGACGGGGCCCAGCCCGTGGTACGGGCGTAGAGGGCCTGGAAGGCGACCGTGTTCCAGTACGTCAGGAGCGTCTTGCGGACGACCTCCTGGATCGTGCCGTGGCCCACGCGGCGGGCCGCCCACGGGGAGCCGCCGGCCACCATGAACCAGCGCACCGCGTCGGCGCCGTGCCGGTCCATCAGCGGGATCGGTTCCAGGGTGTTGCCCAGGTGCTTGGACATCTTGCGGCCGTCCTCGGCGAGGATGTGGCCGAGGCAGACGACGTTCTCGTACGAGGACTTGTCGAAGACCAGCGTGCCGACGGCCATCAGCGTGTAGAACCAGCCGCGCGTCTGGTCGATGGCCTCGCAGATGAACTGCGCCGGGTAGCGGGCTTCGAACAGCTCCTTGTTCTTGTACGGGTAGCCCCACTGCGCGAACGGCATCGAACCCGAGTCGTACCAGGCGTCGATCACCTCGGGCACGCGCGTGGCCGTCTTTCCGCAACCGCCCTGCGGGCAGGCGAAGGTGACCTCGTCGATGAACGGGCGGTGCGGGTCGAGGCCCGACTGGTCCGTGCCGGTCAGCTCGGTCAGCTCCGCGAGGGAGCCGGCACAGGTGAGGTGGTCGTCCTCGCAGCGCCAGATGGGCAGCGGGGTGCCCCAGTAGCGGTTGCGGGACAGCGCCCAGTCGATGTTGTTGTTCAGCCAGTCGCCGTACCGGCCGTGCTTGACCGTCTCCGGGAACCAGTTGGTGCCCTCGTTCTCCGCGAGGAGGCGGTCCTTGAGCGCCGTGGTGCGGATGTACCAGGAGGGCTGCGCGTAGTAGAGGAGCGCGGTGTGGCAGCGCCAGCAGTGCGGGTAGCTGTGCTCGTACGGGATGTGCTTGAAGAGCAGGCCGCGGCTGTCGAGGTCCTCGGTGAGCTTCTCGTCGGCCTTCTTGAAGAAGACGCCGCCGACGAGGGGGACGTCCTCGTCGAAGGTGCCGTCCGGGCGGACCGGGTTCACGACCGGCAGGCCGTAGGAGCGGCAGACCTTGAGGTCGTCCTCACCGAAGGCGGGGGACTGGTGGACCAGACCCGTGCCGTCCTCGGTCGTGACGTACTCGGCGTTGACCACGAAGTGGGCGTCGGCCGGGAACTCCACCAGTTCGAAGGGGCGCTGGTACGTCCAGCGCTCCATCTCGGCGCCGGTGAAGGACTGGCCGGTGGTCTCCCAGCCCTCGCCGAGGGCCTTGGCGAGGAGCGGCTCGGCGACGACGAGCTTCTCCGAACCCTCCGGGCCCTTCGTCGCCACGACGTAGGTGACCTCGGGGTGGGCGGCGACGGCGGTGTTGGACACCAGGGTCCACGGGGTCGTCGTCCAGACCAGGAGCGCGGCCTCGCCGGCGAGCGGGCCGGAGGTGAGCGGGAAGCGGACGAAGACCGACGGGTCGACGACCGTCTCGTAGCCCTGTGCCAGTTCGTGGTCCGACAGGCCCGTGCCGCAGCGGGGGCACCAGGGGGCGACGCGGTGGTCCTGGACCAGCAGGCCCTTGTTGAAGATCTCCTTCAGCGACCACCAGACCGACTCGATGTACTCGGGGTCCATCGTGCGGTACGGGTCCTGGAGGTCGGTCCAGTAGCCCATGCGGGTCGTGAGCGCCTCGAAGGCGTCCGTGTGCCGGGTCACCGACTCGCGGCACTTCGCGTTGAACTCCGCGATGCCGTAGGCCTCGATGTCCTGCTTACCGGAGAAGCCGAGCTCCTTCTCGACGGCGAGCTCGACGGGGAGGCCGTGGCAGTCCCAGCCGGCCTTGCGGGCCACGTGGTAGCCGCGCATGGTGCGGAAGCGGGGGAAGACGTCCTTGAAGACGCGTGCCTCGATGTGGTGGGCACCGGGCATGCCGTTGGCGGTGGGCGGGCCCTCGTAGAACACCCACTCGGGGCGGCCCTCGGACTGCTCCAGGCTCTTGGCGAAGATCTTCTGCTCGCGCCAGAAGTCGAGCACGGCGTGCTCGAGGGCGGGCAGGTCGACCTGGGCGGGCACCTGGCGGTACGTCGGCGATGTCATCAGCGGGCTTCCTCCGGCGGACTTGCTGCCTTCCGTCCGGAGGGACGAGAGCTACGTCTGCCTGCGCCGCCTTCGGCGCGCTCCCGCGGTACCACCCTCCTTGGCCCTCCGGCACGGGGTGTGCGCCGGCGAGCCCCCTCATTGGGGTCGCGATGCCGGGTCTACCGGCCGCAGCCCACTGGCTCCGGCTTTCTTCCGGCGGCTCCGGGGTGATCTTCACGTCGCGCTCGCCCCCGGGCTTCCACCGTCCCCGGGTCGCTCTGGGCTGCGTACGCCGCTACTCGTCCCCATCCACGCTTTTCGCTCCGCCCAGTGTACGGCGCCGTGCGGACAGCGGCCGACCGGTTTCCGGGGCGGCCGGGGCCGGTGTGCCGCGTGGTGTGCGATATGGGTTTGATGACCCGAATAGCACGGTATAGGTGTTCGGATCCTGGGACGTCCGGCTCGGCGGATTACCGGGCGGGGAGCTGGGCACAACGGATGCATGCTCGCCGCACGGCGTGCGCGAGGCGGGCGAATCGAGCGGTGTGCCCCGTTGCCGCGGGACTCGAGTCGATTTATCGTCCCAGCACGATTCGCGAGCAAGATCACAATATGTGAAGGGGCCGCGGCCATGGTGGCGAAGAAGACCGCCGTACAGCAGCCGGCGTCCGGCAGGTCCGCGAAGGCCGCCGGCGGCGCTGCGAAGGACGTGGGCGGGAAGAAGTCAACCCAGGGGGGTTCGGCGGGGCGGGCGGCGAAGGAGCACGCGGGGAAGGCGGCCGAGGGGACGAGGGCGGCCGGGGCGAAGAGGGCCAGGAGGAAGGCGACGGCGGAGAAGGCCGTGGCCCAGGAAGGGGTGGCTTCGCGTGCCGTGACCGAGAAGGCACCGGCCAAGGCGGCCGCGGTGAGAGCGGCACCGGCCAAGGCGGCCGCGGTGAGAGCGGCACCCGCAAAGGCGGCCACGGCCAAAACGGCAGCGGCCGGGAAGGGCGCGGCGAAGGCATCGGCCGAGCGGGGACCGGCCGAGCGGGCGGCGGGGAGGAAGACGGCAGGCAAGAGGCCGGCGGCCGGGAGGACCACCCCGGCCGAGGAGACGACCGCCGGGAGGGCGGGAGGCAGGGCGAGGGGCACGAAGGCGGTCGGTGGATCGGCCGACGTCGAGAAGGCCGTCGGCGGGGCGGCGGCGGGCGCGAAGGCCGGCAGGAAGGCCGCCGCCAAGAAGGCCCCACCCGAGAAGGCCCCGGCCGAGAAGGCCGCCGGAGGCAAGAGCACCACCACGAAGAGCGCGGCCGGGAAGGGCGCTGCCCGGACCGGCGCGGTCACACAGGACACGGCCGCGACCAGCACGGCCAAGAAGGCGGGTGCGGCGGAGGCCGCGCAGCAGACGGGAGCGACGACGGTGGTTGCGAAGAAGACTCCTGGCCCGGCCACGGCGGCGAAGACCGCCGTTCCCAAGGCACGGGTGGCCGCGGCGGAGCCCGGCGAGCTCGCGGTACGCCTCGGCGAGGACCCCTGGACGGCGGAGGAGGTCGAGGAGGCGCGGTCCGAGCTGACCTCCGAGGAGACCCGGCTGCGGGAGGAGATCACGTCGTCGGAGCGCTCGCTCGCGGGCCTGATGCGGGACTCGGGGGACGGCGCGGGCGACGACCAGGCGGACACCGGCACCAAGAACATCACCCGCGAGCACGAGCTGGCCCTGGCCGCCAACGCGCGCGAGATGCTCCTCCAGACCGAGCGCGCCCTGGAACGCCTGCACGCGGGCACCTACGGCCTGTGCGAGAACTGCGGCAATCCCATCGGCAAGGCCCGGATGCAGGCCTTCCCGCGCGCCACGCTCTGCGTGGAGTGCAAGCAGAAGCAGGAGCGCCGGTACTGACGGGCCGCCGAATGCCTCCTGAGCACGTGGGACGCGCAGGGCGTGCCGTACCCTCGTCCTCAGTCAGGCACCTAGGTTGAGGGACTCACGTGGCAGAGGCGGAGCGCATCATCGGTACGCCGGACACACCGGACGCGGCCGGGGGCGGCAAGGAGCGGCCCGACGCCGAGGGCACCCCGGCCGGGGAGCCCGGCACCGACCCGGCGGCCGGGGCGGGGACGTCCGGCTCCGGCGAGCCGGAGGCCACCGCCGGGCGGCCCCGGGGCAGGCGCCGGATCGCGGTGCTGTTCGCCGTCGCCGCGTTCGCCTACGCCCTCGACCTGATCAGCAAGTTGATCGTGGTCGCCAAGCTGGAGCACCACCCGCCCATCGAGATCATCGGGGACTGGCTGAGGTTCGAGGCGATCCGCAACGCGGGCGCCGCCTTCGGCTTCGGCGAGGCCTTCACCGTGATCTTCACCATGATCGCGGCGGCGGTGATCGTGGTGATCGCCCGTCTCGCCCGCAAGCTCTACAGCCTGCCCTGGGCGATCGCGCTCGGCCTGCTGCTCGGCGGTGCGCTGGGCAACCTCACCGACCGGATCTTCCGGGCACCGGGCGTCTTCGAGGGCGCGGTCGTGGACTTCATCGCGCCCAAGCACTTCGCCGTCTTCAACCTGGCCGACTCGGCGATCGTGTGCGGTGGCGTCCTGATCGTGCTGCTGTCCTTCCGGGGCCTCGACCCGGACGGCACCGTCCACAAGGACTGAGCGCGCGTACGGTGCCGTCGTAGCCGTCCGGCATACTCGACGGGTGAGCACGATTCCCGAGATCCGTACCCTGCCCGTGCCCGACGGCCTGGAGGGCGAGCGCGTCGACGCCGCCATCTCCCGCATGTTCGGCTTCTCCCGTACCAAGGCGGCCGAGCTCGCCGCCGCGGGGAAGGTCACGGTCGACGGGTCGGTGGTCGGCAAGTCGGAGCGCGTGCACGGCGGCGCCTGGCTGGAGGTCGAGATGCCGCAGGCGCCCGCGCCGGTGCAGATCGTCGCCGAGCCGGTCGAGGGCATGGAGATCGTGCACGACGACGACGACGTGGTCGTGATCGTCAAGCCGGTCGGTGTCGCCGCGCATCCCAGCCCGGGCTGGACCGGGACGACCGTGATCGGTGGGCTCGCCGCCGCCGGGTACCGCATCTCGACCTCCGGCGCCGCCGAGCGCCAGGGCATCGTGCACCGGCTCGACGTGGGCACCTCGGGGCTGATGGTCGTGGCCAAGTCGGAGCGGGCGTACACCTCGCTCAAGCGCCAGTTCAAGGAGCGCACGGTCGACAAGCGGTACCACACGCTCGTCCAGGGCCACCCCGACCCGACCAGCGGCACCATCGACGCACCCATCGGCCGGCACCCCCAGCACGACTACAAGTGGGCCGTCACCGCCGAGGGCAAGCCTTCCGTCACGCACTACGACCTCATGGAGGCCTTCCGCGCGGCCTCGCTGCTCGACGTGAAGCTGGAGACCGGCCGCACGCACCAGATCCGCGTCCACATGGCCGCCCACCGGCACCCCTGCGTCGGCGACCTCACCTACGGCGCCGACCCGACCCTCGCCAGGCGCCTCGGCCTGACCCGGCAGTGGCTGCACGCGGTGCGGCTCGGCTTCGAGCACCCCGGGGACGGGCAGTGGGTGGAGTTCTCCTGCGATTACCCGGAGGACCTGCAGAAAGCCCTCGACCAGGTCCGCGAGGAGACCTACGCGTGAGCACCCCGTACGTGGTGCGGATCGCCGAGGACCCGGCCGACCGGGAGGCGTGCTTCGCGGTGCGCAAGGAGGTCTTCGTCGGCGAGCAGGGCGTACCGGAGGACCTCGAGTACGACGCGTACGACTCCGGCGCGGTCCATGTGCTGGCGGCCGGTGAGGACGGTGTGCCGCTCGGGACCGGGCGGCTGCTGCAGGGGGAGGCGGCCGTCGCGCAGACCGGCGGGGACCCCTTGGTGGGCTCCCTCGGCAGGCTCGCCGTGACGGGGCCGGCGCGTGGACTCGGTGTCGGCGCCGCCCTGGTGCGGGCCATCGAGGACGCGGCACGCGCGCGGGGGCTGACGGCCGTGGACCTGCACGCGCAGACGCACGCGCAGGGCTTCTACGAGCGGCTCGGGTACGAGCCCTATGGGCCCGAGTACTTGGAGGCTGGCATTCCGCACCAGGGGATGCGGCGTTCGCTTTGACCCCACGTGGTGGGTGCCGAACCGGTTTGTCCCGGGAGTTGCGTGGCAGGCTTGAGGTCAGTCGTGTGAACATCTGACCATTCGGAGCGCTGACCGTGGATCAGTTGGCCCTGCTGTTCGTGCTGCTGCTCGGGGCCGTGATCAGTGTCCCCGTGGGGGACCGGTTCAAGGTGCCCGCCCCGGTGCTGATGACGCTCCTGGGGATAGTCCTCGCGCTGCTCCCGTTCGTGCCGAACGTCGAGATCGCGCCGGACCTGATCCTGCCGCTGCTGTTGCCGCCCCTGCTGTACGCCGCCGTGCGGCGCACGTCCTGGCGGCAGTTCGCGGCGAACAAGAGGCCGATCTTCCTGCTCGCCGTGGCGCTGGTGTTCGTCACCATGGCCTGCGTGGCCGCCGTGGCCGACGCGATCGTGCCGGGGCTGCCGCTCGCGGCGGCGTTCGCGCTGGGCGCGCTGGTGGCGCCGCCGGACCCGGTCGCGGCGACCGCCGTGGCCGGGCAGTTGGGGCTGCCCCGCCGGCTGGTGTCGATCCTGGAGGGTGAGGGGCTCTTCAACGACGTGACGGCCATCGTCCTCTACCACGTGGCGATCGCCGCGGCCGTCAGCGGGACGTTCTCGCCCTGGAAGGCCGGACTCGACCTGGTGCTGTCGGCCGTGGTGGCCGTGGCGGTGGGGCTCGCACTGGGCTGGGGCGCCAACAAGCTGATGGAGGTGCTCGGCGACGCGACCCTGCAGATCGGGCTGACCCTGCTGGTGCCGTACGCCTCGTACGTCATGGCCGAGGAACTGCACGGGTCCGGGGTGCTCGCCGTGCTCACCACCGCACTGTTCCTCGCGGAGTACGGCTCCGACGCCGACGACGTCATGACGCGGCTGGCCGGGCACACGTTCTGGAACATCGTCGACACCCTCGTCACCGGAGTGGCGTTCGGGCTGGTCGGGCTGGAGCTGCACAACGCGATCCGCACGGCCTCCGGGCGCTGGGGCGAGCTGCTGTGGTGGGCGACGGTGGTGGTGGTCGTCGTCGTGTTCGCCCGGCTGCTGTGGCTGCTGCCGGCGACCTGGCTGACCAAGCGGCTGCACGCGCGGCGGGACTACGACGAGGACATCCCGGTGAGCTGGCGCGAGACCGTGGTGATGTGGTGGTCGGGGATGCGCGGGGTGGCCTCGGTCGCGCTGGTGCTGGCGATCCCGCTGGAGACCGACACGGGTGCGCCGTTCCCCAGCCGGGACGAGATCATCTTCATCGCGTTCGGCGTGATCATGGCGACGCTGGTGCTCCAGGGGCTCACCTTGCCGTGGCTGGTGCGGCGGCTCGGCGTGAAGGCCGACACCGACCGGGAGAAGGAGCTCGCCAAGGGGCTGGCGATCCGGGCGGCCAAGGCGGCGAAGGAGAGACTGCGGGAGATCCAGGACAAGGAGGAGCTGCCGGAGGAGCTGTCCGAGCAGATGCTGCGGCGCGCCTACGACATCGGCGTGCGGATCAGTCCCGAACTCGCGGAGGACGAGCGGCGGGAGGCGTACCGGGAGGGCGCCCGGCGGGTGAGGAGGTTGCGGCGGATCCAGCAGGAGATGCTGAGCGCGGCGCGCCACGAGGTGCTGGCGGCGCGCAGCGAGCCCGGGGCTGATCCCGAGGTGGTCGACCGGGTCCTGCGGCACCTCGACGTCCGTAGCCTGCGGTGAGCCGGCGTCGGCTCCGGATGCCGTTTGACGGCGGGCGGCCGGGGCCTCGTAGGGTCGTTCGCATGGCACGGAACGTGGTAATCAGTGGTGGAGGTACGGGAATTGGGCTCGCGGCGGCCCGGGTGTTCGCCGCCGGCGGGGACCGGGTGGTGCTGCTCGGGCGGCGGACCGAGGTGCTGGAGAAGGCCGACGTGCCCGGCGCGTCGACCTACGCGGCCGATCTCGCCGAGCCGGAGGACGTGCGCGGCGTCGCCGCCTTCGTGGAGCGCGAGTTGGGATCCGTGGACGTGCTCGTGCACAGTGCCGGGGGCAGCGGGCTGCTCGAACCGGATGCCCCGGGTGACGATCCGCTCGCGGCCGTCGCGCACAGCTGGAACGTGAACTTCAGGCTCAACACCCTGACCGCGGTCCTGCTCACCGAGGCGCTGAAGCCGCGGCTCGCGGAGCCCGGCGGCCGGGTGCTGTTCCTCAGCTCCATCGCCGCCTACCGCGGATCGGGAACCGGCGCGTACGCGGCGGCCAAGGCGGGGCTGCATCCCTACGCCCACGATCTGGCCCGGGAGCTGGGGCCGCGCGGCATCACCGTCAACGTGGTCGCCCCCGGGTACATCGAGGACACCGAGTTCTTCGGTGACGCGATGGCCGAGGAGCGCCGCAACCGGCTCATCGGCGAGACGTCGAACGGTCGGGCCGGGACCCCGGGGGACGTCGCCGAGACCCTGCACTGGCTGGCCTCCCCGGGCGCGGGGCACATCACCTCGCAGATCATCCAGGTCAACGGCGGCGCCGAGCGCGGCCACTGACCCGACAGCCGAGGAGGAGGGGCTGCCCGCGCCGCGGGCAGCCCCTCCAGTCGTCCGTACGGGCGTCGGCCCGTGCCGTCACTACCCCGGCCGTCCGGAGCCGTTTCCGTGATAGCGGCGCTGCTGGGCCGGTACGGTCTCCTGGGACGGGCGGTGGCCGTTGCCGCGGGAGGACGGCGGGAGGATCGCGTCCGCCGTGTTGATCCGGGGCAGCGCGTACGGGTGCTCGTCCGCCAGCCAGCTGAGCATCTGCTCGCGGACCGTGACCCGCACCGTCCAGATGTCGTCCGCGTCCTTGCCCGTCACCAAGGCCCGCACCTCCATGGTGCTCGGGGTGCTGTCCGTGACGGTCAGGTTGTATTCGCGGCCGTCCCAGGCCGGGCACTCGCGCAGGATGTCGCGCAGCTTCTCGCGCATCGCTTCCAGCGGCGCGGAGTGATCCACGTGCCAGAAGACGGTGCCGGTCATCTGCGGGGTGCCGCGCGACCAGTTCTCGAACGGCTTGGACGTGAAGTACGACACCGGCATGGTGATCCGGCGCTCGTCCCACGTGCGGACGGTCAGGAACGTCAGCGTGATCTCCTCGACCGTGCCCCACTCGCCGTCCACGACGACGGTGTCGCCGATGCGCACCATGTCACCGAAGGCGATCTGGAAGCCCGCGAACATGTTGCTCAGCGTGGACTGCGCGGCGACACCGGCGACGATGCCGAGGATGCCGGCCGAGGCCAGCAGCGAGGCACCGGCCGCCTTGAACGCCGGGAAGGTCAGCAGCATGCTCGCCGCGGCCACCACGCCGACGATCGCGGACACGACCCGCATGATGAGCGTCACCTGGGTGCGCACCCGGCGGACCCGGGCCGGGTCCCGTTGGACCCGGGCATGGGCGTACCGGCTGTAGGACGTCTCGACGATCGCCCCGGCGATCCGGATGATCAGCCAGGCGGTCGACCCGATCAGCACCAGGGTCAGTACCCGGCCGGCGGCCTCCTCGCGGCTCTGCAGCAGTTGCGCCTCGTCGTACGAGCCTCTCAGCAGGGCGGCGCACAGCACGAGCTGGTAGGGGATGCGGGCACGGCGGAGCAGCCCCCACAGCGGGGTGTCGTGATGCCGTTCGTCGGCCTTGCGCAGCAGGAAGTCGGTGGCCCAGCCGATCACCAGCGTGAGCACGACCGAGCCACCGACCACGATCAGCGGTCGTAGCAGGTTCTCCATGCCCCCGAACCTAACCGGCTCCCGGGGTGCATGAACATGTGACTTCTGCTGCGTCCTGGGTAGTGCCGGGAACTCGGGCCGTCACACCCGGCTGGCACCATGGCCTCATGAACATCATGCTCTTTCACTCGACCTTCGGACTGCGGCCCGCGGTGCTCCAGGCCGCTGACCGGCTGCGATCGGCCGGACACGAGGTGTGGACGCCCGACCTCTTCGGGGGGCGCACCTTCGATGAGGTCGAGGAGGGCATGGAGCACAAGGAGAAGATCGGCAAGGAGGAGCTGCTGAAGCGGGCCGTGCTGGCCGCCGCTCCCTACTCCGAGCGCGGGCTGGTGTACGCCGGGTTCTCGCTCGGCGCCTCCATCGCCCAGACCCTCGCCCTCGGCGACGACAAGGCCCGCGGCCTGCTGCTCCTGCACGGCACGTCGGACATCGCGCCCGACGTCACGGCGGACGACCTGCCGGTCCAGCTGCACGTGGCGGAGCCGGACCCCTTCGAGACGGACGACTGGCTCAGCGCCTGGTACCTCCAGATGGGCCGCACCGGCGCCGACGTCGAGGTGTACCGGTACGCCGGGGCCGGCCACCTCTACACCGACCCCGACCTGCCCGACTACGACGAGGAGGCCGCCGAGGCCACCTGGCGGGTGGCGCTCGGCTTCCTCGACACCCTCTGAGAGGGCCGGCCGGCTCAGACCGGGTCGTAGGTGCGCTCGACCTTCTGCGTGCCGCTGCGGGTGCGGTAGGAGCGGGACCACTTGGCGGTCGCGTCGCGCTTCGTGCGGTCGGAGACGACGTAGAAGTCCATCTGCGCGCGCTCGGCCGTGATGTCCAGTACGCCGAAGCCGTGCCGGTCGGTGTCGACCCAGTGGACGTGCCGGTTGGCGGCGCGGATGACGGGGGAGGCGACCGCGGAGACCGTGCCCTCCGGGACCTTCACGATGTCGTCGAGGTTGTCGGAGGTGACCGACGTGACGACGAACTCCGTGGCGGCCGAGGGGGAGAGCGGATAGGTGCCGGCGTCCACCGGCACGTCGTTGGCCCAGGCCATGTGGATGTCGCCGGTGAGGAAGACCGTGTTGCGGATCGCGTTCGTCCGCAGATGCGCCAGGATCTCGCGGCGGTCGTCGGTGTAGCCGTCCCACTGGTCGGTGTTGAGGGCGAGGCCCTCCTGCGGCAGGCCCAGCAGCTTGGCCAGCGGCTTCAGCAGGTCGGCGGAGAGCGAGCCGATGGCGAACGGCGAGATCATCACCGAGTTGCCGACCAGCCGCCAGGTGGTGTCGGAGGACTTCAGTCCCGCCTTGAGCCAGTCGAGCTGGGCGCGGCCGGTGAGCGTGCGGTCCGGGTCGTCGACCTCGCCGTCGCCGACCTTCACCTGCTGCGAGCGGAAGGACCGCAGGTCCAGCAGCGAGAGGTCGGCCAGCTTGCCGAAGCGCAGCCGGCGGTAGGTGGTGCCGGCGATCGCCGGGCGCACCGGCATCCACTCGAAGTAGGCCTGCTTGGCGGCGGCCTGGCGGGCGGACCAGGCGCCCTCCGCGCCCTCCGTGTGGTTCTCCGCGCCGCCCGACCAGGTGTCGTTGGCGAACTCGTGGTCGTCCCAGATCGCCACGACCGGGGCCGTCGCGTGCAGCGCCTGGAGGTCCGGGTCGGTCTTGTAGCGCGCGTGCCGGATGCGGTAGTCGGCGAGCGTGACGATCTCGTGGGCCGGGGCGTGCGGGCGCACGACCGTGCCGCGGGTGCCGTACTCGCCGGTGCCGTACTCGTAGATGTAGTCGCCGAGGTGCAGCCAGGCGTCCAGGTCGCCGCGGGCAGCGAGGTGCCGGTACGAGGAGAACCAGCCGGCCTCCCAGTTGGCGCAGGAGACCACGCCGAAGCGCAGGCCCGTGACGGCGGCGTCGTGCGCGGGGGCGGTGCGGGTGCGCGCCGCGGGGGAGTCGGTGCCGCCGGCGGAGAAGCGGAACCAGTAGTCGGTGCCCGGTTCCAGGCCGCGGATGTCGGCCTTCACGGTGTGGTCGGAGGCCGCCGTCGCCGTCGTGGAGCCCTTGGCGACGACGGTGGTGAACGCCTTGTCCCTGGCGACGACCCAGCTCACCTCGGTGTCGGGGCCGACTCCTGAGCCGGGTATCGCCTCCGGCACCGGGGTGACGCGGGTCCACAGCAGGATGCCGTCGGGCAGCGGGTCACCGGAGGCGACGCCGTGCAGGAAGGCGGGCGCCTGGTCGACGGCGCGCGCCGGCAGGGTCGCCGCCAGCGGCCCGGCCAGGACAGCGGTCGCCGCCGCGGCCTTGACGACCGTACGGCGGCGCGGGGTGAGGGAGTTGAGGCCCTCTGACGTATTCGATGATCTGTATCGACTGGTCACGACCGATCAGGTTACTGGTCGGTATGCGCCGGAGCGGGCGAACTCCGGAAGTTCGCCCGCTCTTCACATGCCGACCGGTCCCTGACCTGCCGTCACTTCTTGAGGGCCTCGCCCACGACCCGGTTGAAGTCGTCCACGGTCATCAGTGGCGTGCCCTGGCTGTCGGCGGTGAGCTGCTTGCCGTCCATGACGAAGCCCGGAGTGCCCTTCACGCCGTCCTTGTTGTCGTCGAAGGTCTTCGACATGGCCATGGCCCAGGCGTCGTAGGTGCCCTTCTCGACCGCGTCCTGGAACTTCTTGTTCCCCTTCAGTTCGGGGACGGTGTCCGCGACCTTGATGAGGTAGCTGTCGTCCTTGAACTTGTCGGTCGTCTCCTCGGGGTGGTACTTCGCCGAGTACAGCGCGGCCTTGTAGTCGAGGAACGCCTTGTCGCTGACGTTCAGCGCGGCGCCCATCGCGCTCAGGGCGTTCTTGGAGCCCTCGCCGTTGTCCTTGTCGTCGATGAACGTGGCGCCGACGAACTGCATCTTGTACTTGCCGTCGTCGATGTCCTTCTTCACGGTCGGGCCGACGGTCTGCTCGAACTGGGCGCACACGGGACAGCGCGGGTCCTCGTAGATCTTCAGCGTCTTCTTTGCCGAGTCCTTGCCGATGACGACCGTGGTGCCGTCGGTGCCCGTGGTGTTGGCCGGCGTGACGACCTTCTCGTCCTTGACGGCCTCCCAGTGGGTGGGCTTGTTGGCCTGGACGACCGCGTATCCGATGCCGCCGGCTATCGCCAGGACACCGACGATGGAGCAGGCGACGATGATCTGCCGGTTGGTCTTCGCCCGCTTGGCCTCGCGCTCGCGCTCGATGCGCAGCCGCTCACGGGCCGCCGTCTTCGCCGACTGGCTGTTGCGCTTGCTCATGGTGATGTTCTCCGTAGGGGACGCGCACATCAGTGTGTGCGGGACACGTAGGGGGACTGCTGGTGCTCGAAAGGGCCGCAGGGGGCGAAGGTGCCTCCCACGACGACGGGTGCCTTACGCGAAGGCGGGTGAGCACGGCGGTCCACGCCGTCCCAGGGAGTACGCGAGGATCCGGTCGCGTGCGGTGGGCGTGCGGTGGGCGGCACGCGCCGGCAGACGCCGCCCGGTCGGGGCCCGCTCCACCGCGACCGCGGCGACCGCCAGCAGCAGCGGCCGGAACGTGGTCGCCGTCACCGCCCGCAGCAGCTGGGCCAGGGCCCGCTCGCCGCGGCGCAGCCAGACGGCGGCGAGGAGCCCGACGCCGATGTGCGCGCCGAGCAGCAACCAGGCGGTGGCCGGGTCGGCGTGGGCGACCGCGCTCGCGAGCCGTTCCGTGCCCGTGGCGCCGGCCATCCGGGCCAGCGGCGTGCCGACCTCGCCGCCGCCGCACAGCACGTCCAGGCCGACCGAGCGCAGCGGGCCGGCGACCGGACCGCCCGCCCGGCCGTAACAGGCGTGCTGGCCCGTGGTGAAAACCGTGTCGGCGGCGAGTTCCAGTGGGATCAGCAGGGCCGCGATCCTCCCGAAGGAGCGCTCGCGGCCCGCCAGGGCGAACGCGATCACGAACACGGCGGTGGTGACCGCCGCCACCGTGCCCATGGGCAGCGGGGCCCGGGACAGCAGGACGTGCGACGCGGTGCTGAGCGTCACGACCACGGCCGTGAACAGCGCCGCGCGTACGGCTCTGAGCTGGATCCCGGATATGTCCATAACGATAGGAGAGTGTGTCACGGGGGCCTGTAAGGGACCCCTAAAGGATGCCTGTGAGAGGCCTTGCCGTCACAGGCCCGGAATGCGGCCGTTGCGGAACAGGTCCACGAAGGTCTGGTGGTCGGCACGCGCGCGGGCGCCGTAGCTGTGCGCGAAGTCGACCAGCAGGGGCGCGAAGCCCTCCTCGTCGGCCGCGATCGCCGCGTCGATGGCCCGCTCCGTGGAGAACGGCACCAGGGACTCGCCGGACTGGTCGTCCGCCGCCGAGTGCATCGTGGCCGTCGCCCGGCCGAGGTCGGCCACCACCTGGGCGATCTCGGCCGGGTCGTCGATGTCGCCCCAGTCGAGGTCCACCGCGTACGGCGAGACCTCGGCGACCAGCTGGCCCGCGCCGTCCAGCTCGGTCCAGCCCAGCCACGGGTCGGCGTGCGCCTGGAGGGCGCGCTGGGAGATGACCGTGCGGTGCCCCTCGTGCTGGAAGTACCCGCGGATCGCCTGGTCCGTGATGTGCCGCGAGACCGCCGGGGTCTGGGCCTGCTTGATGTAGATCACGACATCGTTCTCCAGGGCGTCGCTGTGCCCCTCCAGCAGGATGTTGTACGACGGCAGCCCCGCCGAGCCGATGCCGATGCCGCGCCGGCCGACGACGTCCTTCACGCGGTAGGAGTCCGGACGGGTCAGCGAGCTGTCGGGCAGCGTCTCCAGGTAACCGTCGAAGGCGGCGAGGACCTTGTAGCGCGTGGCCGCGTCCAGCTCGACGGAGCCGCCTCCCGCGGCGAAGCGGCGCTCGAAGTCGCGGATCTCCGTCATCGAGTCCAGCAGGCCGAAGCGGGTCAGCGAGCGGGCGTCCCGCAGCGCGTCGAGCAGCGGGCCCTGCGCCGTGTCCAGCGTGAACGGCGGCACCTCGTCGCTCTTCGCGCCCGTCGCCAGGGCGTGGATCCGCTCGCGATAGGCGACCGCGTAGATCGTCACCAGCTCGGAGATCTGCTCGTCGCTGAGCGCCTTCGCGTAGCCGATCAGCGCGATGGAGGCGGCGAGCCGCTTGAGGTCCCAGGTGAAGGGGCCGACGTAGGCCTCGTCGAAGTCGTTGACGTTGAAGATCAGGCGGCCGTTGGCGTCCATGTACGTGCCGAAGTTCTCCGCGTGCAGATCGCCGTGGATCCACACCCGCGAGGTGCGCTCGTCCAGGTACGGCCCGCTGAGCGTCTTCCCGCCACCCCTGACGGCGTTCTCCTCGTCGAGGTCGTGGTAGAACAGGCCGGCCGTCCCCCGGTAGAAGGCGAAGGCCGAGGCCGCCATCTTCCGGAACTTCACGCGGAACGCGGCCGGGTCGGCGGCCAGGAGCTCGCCGAAGGCGGTGTCGAAGACGGCGAGGATCTCCTCACCGCGGTGCTCGTCGTCGAGCTGCGGGAACGACATCGCTGGGTGCCTCCTGGTGCAAACGTCTCAGGGCGGCAGGTCCGCCCTCTGCCTAACGTGCTGCGGCCCACGGGAGTGCCCGCGAACCTCGCACGAAGGTACGCGGGTCAGCCCTCGAGGTGTCAGTGCCGAGGCATAGACTTCGACGCTGTCCCCCAGACTGTCCGCAGCCTGCCGGGCCCCATTTGTCGTACGTTTTCTCTGGAGGCCGCAGCCGTGTCAAAGCCGCCGTTCACGCACCTGCACGTCCACACCCAGTACTCGCTGCTGGACGGTGCCGCGCGGCTGAAGGACATGTTCAACGCGTGCAACGAGATGGGCATGACGCACATCGCCATGTCCGACCACGGCAACCTCCACGGCGCCTACGACTTCTTCCACACCGCCCAGAAGTCCGGTGTGACCCCGATCATCGGGATCGAGGCCTATGTCGCGCCCGAGTCCCGGCGCAACAAGCGCAAGATCCAGTGGGGTCAGCCGCACCAGAAGCGGGACGACGTCTCCGGTTCCGGCGGTTACACCCACAAGACGATGTGGGCCGTGAACAGCGTCGGCCTGCACAACCTCTTCCGGCTGTCCTCCGACGCGTACGCCGAGGGCTGGCTGCAGAAGTGGCCCCGGATGGACAAGGAGACCATCGCCCAGTGGTCCGAGGGGATCGTGGCCTCCACCGGCTGCCCCTCCGGCGAGGTCCAGACCCGGCTGCGCCTCGGCCACTTCGACGAGGCCCTGAAGGCCGCCGCCGACTACCAGGACATCTTCGGCAAGGACCGCTACTTCCTGGAGCTGATGGACCACGGCATCGACATCGAGCACCGGGTCCGCGACGGCCTCCTGGAGATCGGCAAGAAGCTCGGCATCCCCCCGCTGGTCACCAACGACTCGCACTACACGTACGCGCACGAGGCCAGCGCCCACGACGCGCTGCTGTGCATCCAGACCGGCAAGAACCTCTCCGACCCCGACCGCTTCCGGTTCGACGGCACCGGCTACTACCTGAAGTCCACGGACGAGATGTACGCCATCGACTCCTCGGACGCCTGGCAGGAGGGCTGCGCCAACACGCGCCTGATCGCCGAGATGGTCGACACGACAGGCATGTTCGAGAAGCGCGACCTCATGCCCAAGTTCGACATCCCCGAGGGGTACACCGAGGTCAGCTGGTTCCGCGAGGAGACCCTGCGCGGCATGCACCGCCGCTTCCCGGACGGCATCCCGGACGACCGCATGAAGCAGGTCGAGTACGAGATGGACACCATCATCTCGATGGGCTTCCCGGGCTACTTCCTCGTCGTCGCCGACTTCATCATGTGGGCCAAGAAGCAGGGCATCGCGGTCGGCCCCGGCCGAGGCTCCGCGGCCGGCTCGATCGTCGCCTACGCCCTCGGCATCACCGACCTCGACCCCATCCCGCACGGCCTGATCTTCGAGCGGTTCCTCAACCCCGAGCGCATCTCCATGCCCGACGTCGACATCGACTTCGACGAGCGCCGGCGCGTCGAGGTGATCCGGTACGTGACGGAGAAGTACGGCGCCGACAAGGTCGCCATGATCGGCACCTACGGCACCATCAAGGCCAAGAACGCGATCAAGGACTCCGCGCGCGTGCTGGGCTACCCGTACGCGATGGGCGACCGCCTCACCAAGGCCATGCCCGCCGACGTCCTCGGCAAGGGCATCAACCTCGACGGCATCACCAACCCCGAGCACCCCCGCTACTCGGAGGCGGGCGAGATCCGGGCGATGTACGAGAACGAGCCGGACGTGAAGAAGGTCATCGACACCGCCAAGGGCGTCGAGGGCCTGGTCCGGCAGATGGGCGTGCACGCCGCCGGCGTGATCATGTCCAGCGAGACCATCACCGACCACGTCCCGGTCTGGGTCAGGCACACCGACGGCGTGACCATCACGCAGTGGGACTACCCGAGCTGTGAGTCGCTCGGCCTGCTGAAGATGGACTTCCTGGGCCTGCGCAACCTCACGATCATGGACGACGCCGTCAAGATGGTGAAGTCCAACAAGGGGGTCGACATCGACCTCCTGAGCCTCCCGCTCGACGACCCCACGACCTTCGAACTGCTCCAGCGCGGCGACACCCTCGGCGTCTTCCAGTTCGACGGCGGCCCCATGCGCTCCCTGCTCCGGCTGATGAAGCCGGACAACTTCGAAGACATCTCCGCCGTGTCGGCCCTGTACCGCCCGGGCCCCATGGGCATGAACTCCCACACGAACTACGCCCTTCGAAAGAACGGCCAGCAGGAGATCACGCCCATCCACCCCGAGCTGGAGGAGCCGCTCAAGGAGGTCCTGGACGTCACCTACGGCCTGATCGTCTACCAGGAGCAGGTGCAGAAGGCCGCCCAGATCATCGCCGGCTACTCGCTCGGCGAGGCCGACATCCTCCGTCGCGTGATGGGCAAGAAGAAGCCCGAGGAACTGGCGAAGAACTTCGTCCTCTTCAAGGAGGGCGCCCGCAAGAAGGGCTTCAGCGACGAGGCCATCCAGGCCCTGTGGGACGTGCTGGTCCCCTTCGCCGGCTACGCGTTCAACAAGGCGCACTCCGCCGCGTACGGACTCGTCTCGTACTGGACCGCGTACCTCAAGGCGAACCACCCCGCCGAGTACATGGCCGCGCTGCTCACGTCGGTGAAGGACGACAAGGACAAGTCGGCCGTCTACCTCAACGAGTGCCGACGCATGGGCATCAAGGTCCTCCCGCCGGACGTCAACGAGTCGATGTCCAACTTCGCGGCCCAGGGCGACGACGTGATCCTCTTCGGCCTCTCCGCCGTCCGCAACGTCGGCACGAACGTGGTCGAGTCGATCATCAGGTGCCGCACGTCCAAGGGGAAGTACGTCTCCTTCCCGGACTACCTCGACAAGGTGGAGGCGGTGGTCTGCAACAAGCGCACCACCGAATCGCTGATCAAGGCCGGCGCCTTCGACGCGATGGGCCACACCCGCAAGGGCCTCACCGCGCACTACGAACCGATGATCGACAACGTGGTCGCGGTCAAGCGCAAGGAGGCCGAGGGACAGTTCGACCTCTTCGGCGGCATGGGCGAGGCCGAGACCAGCGAGCCGGGCTTCGGGCTCGACGTGGAGTTCTCCCCGGACGAGTGGGACAAGACCTATCTCCTCGCCCAGGAGCGGGAGATGCTCGGTCTGTACGTCTCCGACCACCCGCTGTTCGGCCTGGAGCACATCCTGTCCGACAAGGCGGACGCGGGCATCTCCCAGTTGACCGGCGGTGACTATTCCGACGGCTCCGTGGTGACCATCGGCGGCATCATCTCCGGCCTGCAGCGCAAGATGACCAAGCAGGGCAACGCCTGGGCCATCGCCACCGTCGAGGACCTCGCCGGTTCGATCGAGTGCATGTTCTTCCCCGCGACCTACCAGCTCGTCTCGACGCAACTCGTCGAGGACGCCGTGGTGTTCGTCAAGGGCCGCCTCGACAAGCGCGAGGACATCCCGCGGCTCGTCGCGATGGAGCTGATGATCCCGGACCTGTCGAACGCGGGCACCAACGCACCCGTGGTCCTCACCATCCCGGCCACCCGGGTCACCCCGCCGCTGGTCAGCCGCCTCGGAGAGGTCCTCAGCCACCACAAGGGCGACAGCGAGGTCCGGATCAAGCTCCAGGGGCCGACCAAGACGACCGTGCTGCGGCTGGACCGGCACCGGGTGAAGCCGGACCCGGCGCTCTTCGGCGACCTGAAGGTGCTGCTCGGACCGTCCTGCCTCGCCGGGTGACGCAGGGCTCTTGAGGCGCTCGAGGGGCGTACCCGGGATCGGGTACGCCCCTCGTTCATGTGCGTGGGCTCAACAACCCGCCACACAGACGTCAGTTGTGGCCGAAGCTGCGCTTTCGCTTGGCCGACGCCATCTCGCCGGGGGTCGCCTCGACCTCGGGCTGGGGCTCCGTCTGCGAGGCGGGGCTGCGGTCGGCCCGCTGACCACGCTCGGTCGGACGCTGCTGCTTACGGTCACGGTTCTTGTTCTTGGCCATGGTGATGCCTCCTGTAGGGGACTAGGGGCCAGGGCCGGGACCAGATTCACACAGGCCGACAACGATCGCATGTCGGACAATTACCGTGCGTGACAGGGGTGGTCGTGGCGGGAGGACCCGAAACGCCACGCCGAAGATCGAGTTCCGGCCGTTAACCTCCGCGCCGTCGGGCAGACTCGAAGCGAGCCCGAAGCAAACCTCCTGGGAAGAGGGTGAGTCGCGTGGACCGCTGCATCGTCCTGGTGGACGCTGGGTATCTGCTGGGAGCCGCGGCGAGTCTCCTCGCCGGGGAGCCCTCGCGGTCCCGCATCACCGTCGACCACACCGCCCTCATCCAGGGGCTGCGTGAGCGCGCCGAATCCGACACACAGCAGCCGCTGCTGCGCATCTACTGGTTCGACGGCGCCCCCGACCGCGTCCCGCAGCCCGAGCACCGCAGGCTGCGCGTGATGCCCCGGGTCACCGTCCGGCTCGGCGCCCTGACCCGCAGCGACGGCCGCTGGGCGCAGAAGGGCGTGGACGCCGCGATGCACGCCGAACTCACCGAACTGGCCCGCAACCGCGCCTGCTCCGACGTCGTCCTCGTCACCGGCGACGGCGATCTGCTGCCCGGCATGATGGCCGCCAAGGAGCACGGCGTCGCCGTCCACCTGTGGGCCGTCCAGGCCGCCGACGGCGACTACAACCAGTCCGAGGACCTGGTCGCCGAAGCCGACGAGCGGCGCGTCCTGGACCGAACGTGGATCACCAAGGCCGTCCGCGCCAAGGACTTCACCGGGGTGTGCGCGCCGCAGCCCGCGCCCCGGCCCGAGATCGCCGCCATCCTCTCCGCGCCGCTGCCCGAGTCCGCGCTCGGCGCCGCGACCGACCGGTCCGCCCCACAGCCCCGGCACCAGGAGGCCGGCGCCGGGCAGAACGGCACCGAGGAGCGGGCGCCCGCCCCCAAAGGCGTTCCCACGCCCAAAGACCTGGCCGCCCTGCGCGCCCCCGGCGCCCAGCCCGCCCAGCCCCCCGCCTCCGCCACCCTCCGGTGGTCCTCCGACAAGGGCTGGGTCGACCGGCCCACGGCCGAGCCCCCCGAGGCCGCCTCGATGCCGACACTCGCCCAGCTGACCACGGCCGAGCAGCGATGGGCCGACCGCGAGGAGGACATCACCACCGTCGGCGGTGACCCCTTCGAGGTGGGGCAGGTCTTCGCCCGGCGCTGGGTGGAGCGCCTCGGCGACCAGACCCACCTGCCGAAATTGTCCGGGATGTACCCGCGCATCCCGCACCGCGTCGACGGGGAGCTGCTGCGCTACGCGGCCCGCTTCGGCCTGCTCGCCCACAAGGACGACCAGATCGACGAGCGGGACCGGTACGCCATCCGGGCCGGCTTCTGGCGGGAGATCAGTGTGCGCACGGGCGTGGAGCACCCGCCCGTCGAGGCCTGAGTTCTTGCCGACGGATTTCCCGGTACGGACCGACCCGAGAGCGGACCGGGGTCGCCGACCCCGTAGTCTCGTCCCTTGTGAGTAAGCGCGCGGCACAGGCATTTCGGCACGATGGTGACGTCGTGTGCGCGGTGCGCGGGCTGACCAAGACCTATCCGGCGGTCCGGGGCAGGCGCGGCACTCCCGCAGCGCCCGAGGTCCGGGCCACGGACGACGTGACGCTGGACATCCGCCGCGGCGAGATCTTCGGCCTGCTCGGTCCGAACGGCGCCGGCAAGTCCACCCTCGTGCGCCAGCTGACCGGGTTGATGCGGCCCGACCGCGGCGGTGTGGAGATCCTCGGCCACGACATCGTGCGCCACCCCGAGCGGGCGGCGCGGATCCTCGCCTACCTCGGGCAGGAGTCGACCGCCCTCGACGAGCTGACCGTGTCGCTCGCCGCCGAGACCACCGGGCGGCTGCGCGGCCTGGACGTGCGGCAGGCGCGGGCCGAGCGGGACGCCGTCCTCGACGAGCTGGGCCTGGCGGCGCTCGCCGGGCGGCCGCTGAAGAAGCTCTCCGGGGGCCAGCGGCGTCTGGCGTGCTTCGCGGCGGCCCTGGTGGGGGAGCGGCCGCTGCTGGTGCTCGACGAGCCGACCACCGGCATGGATCCGGTGGCGCGGCGGGCCGTGTGGTCCGCCGTCGACCGGCGCAGGGCCGAGCGCGGGACGACCGTGCTGCTCGTGACGCACAACGTCATCGAGGCCGAGACGGTGCTGGACCGGGTGGCCGTCCTCGACCGGGGGCGGGTGATCGCCTGTGACACGCCCGCCGGGCTCAAGGAGCAGGTCGCCGGTGAGGTGCGCGTCGACCTGGTGTGGCGGGACGCGGCTCCGGTGCACGTGCCCGAGGTGGCCGCGCTGAAGGACCGCGTCGTGGAGTCGGGCCGCCGCTGGACGCTCCGGCTCGGGCCCGAGGAGGCCCGGGCGGTCGTCGCGACCGTCACCGGCGGGGCCGCCTTCGCCGCTCTCGACGACTTCACCCTGGCCACGCCGAGCCTGGAGGACGTGTACCTCGCCCTCGGCGGTGCCGTGCAGCAGGGGCTGGTGAAGGTGTGAGCACCAGGGCGCCGGACGCGCGGGCCGTGAGCACACCGGCCGTCGGATCCGTACCGAACAGGCGACTGCCGCAGTGGACCGGAGCGAACCCGAGCGAAGGGGAGCAGCGCGACGTGAGTGTCGTACCCGCCGATGTCCTGCCGGGCAGTGCCCTGGCCGCTGAGAGGCCCGCCGCGGGCGCGGCCGAGCTCGGGCCCCGGGCGCGGCTGTGGCCGTCGCTGGCTGCGGTGTACCGGGCCCAGCTGTCCCGGGCGAGGGTGGCGCGGATCCCGCTGCTGTTCGTGGCGACCTTCCAGTCGGTCGGGATCATGGTCCTGATGCGCGGGGTCGTGGACGACGGGGCGGAGGCGCAGGCCGTCGTCGCGGGGTCGTCGGTCCTGGTGGTCGCCTTCGTCGCGCTGAACCTGCTCGCGCAGTACTTCGGGCAGCTGCGGGCCAGTGGCGGGCTCGACCACTACGCGACGCTGCCGGTGCCGCCGGCGGCGGTGGTGCTGGGTGCGGCCGGCGCGTACGCGTCGTTCACCGTGCCCGGGACCGTCGTGACCGCGGTGTTCGGCTGTGTGCTGTTCGGGCTGCCGATGGCCCATCTGTGGGTCCTCATGGCGGTGATCCCGCTCGCGGGCGCCGCGCTCGCCGGGCTGGGCGCGGCGCTGGGCCTGCTCGCGCCCCGGCCGGAACTGGCCACGCTGCTCGGGCAGCTGGGCATGTCGGCGGCGCTGCTGCTGGGTGTGCTGCCGGCGGACCGGATGCCGGAGGTCGTGCGCTTCGCGCGGGACCTGCTGCCGTCGACGTACGGCGTGGAGGCCTTCGCGCGCACGTTCGGGCCGCATCCCGACTGGGCCTTCGTGCTCGGGGACCTCGCGGTGTGCGGGGCCGTGGGCGTCGTCTCGCTGGCCGTGGCGACCTGGGCCTACCGCCGGGCGGCCGTCCGTTGACCGCGGAGCGGTCGTCCGGTGACGCGGCACACAGGCGGGCCTGGCACGATGGCAGGGTGACCGCACCACTGACTCCGCCCCCGCCGCCGCACGGACACTCCGCACAGCATTCGTGGCAGCCGCCGGACGCTGGGCCTGTGGCGCCCGGGTCCCAGCACGCCGAGCACGCCGGCCCCGGCTGGTACGGACAGGACGGCCCCGGGATGAAGACGGAACTGCGGGAGGCCGCGGTGATCGCCGTGGCCGTGGCGCTCGGCGGGGTGCTGCTCGGTGTGCTGTGGTGGTGGCTCGCGCCGCACGTGCCGCTGGTCGGCGACGTGGTGGAGAAGAACTGGGTCGTCTACCTCAAGGACACCGAGGGGGAGCAGGCCATCGGCGTCGACGGCACGTTCACGCTGCTCGGCCTGGCCTTCGGGGCGGTCAGCGCGCTGGCCGTCTTCCTGCTGCGGCGGCGCGGGGGCGTGCCGCTGGTGGTGGGGCTGGCCCTCGGGGGCCTGCTCGGCTCGCTGCTCGCCTGGCGGGTCGGGGTGTGGCTCGGCCCCGCCGAGGACGTGATCGCGCACGCGCGGGAAGTCGGACGGGGCGTGACCTTCGACGCGCCGCTGAAGCTGGGTGCGAAGGGGGCACTCCTGGCCTGGCCGCTGGCCGCACTGGTGCTGCACCTCGGACTCATGGCGCTGTTCGGACCCCGCGATCCGGAACCGGAGTTCGCACCGGGGCCGTATCCGGGACAGCCCACCGCCGACGACGACCGGTAGACGCCGGGGCCGGCGGCCGGTGGTGACGGACGGGGGCTTGCCTCGAGTGGCCGATGGAGGCCCGCACCGCCCCCCGCTACCGGCCGATAGGAGCCATGACCGCCCCGGTCAGCTTCTGCAGGGTCTCCGGGGCGAGCTCGACCTCCAGGCCCCTCCTGCCCGCCGACACGCAGATCGTCGTGTGCGCCGAAGCCGAGGCGTCGAGGACCGTCGGCAGCTTCTTGCGCTGGCCCAGGGGCGAGATGCCGCCGCGGACGTAGCCCGTCGTGCGCTCCGCCAGGGCCGGGTCGGCCATCGCCGCGCGCTTGCCGCCGACGGCCGTCGCCAGGGCCTTCAGGTCCAGTTGGCCCGCCACCGGGACCACCGCCACGGTCAGGGCGCCGTCGACGTCCGCGACCAGGGTCTTGAAGACGCGGTCGGGGGAGACGCCCATGGCCTCGGCCGCCTCCTCGCCGTAGGAGGGGTGCGAGGGATCGTGGTCGTAGGCGTGGACGGTGTACGTGGCGCCCGCCGCCGTCAGGGCCACGGTCGCGGGTGTGCCGCCGGACTGCTGCTTCTTCGACTTCTTCGCCATGGAGCGGCATCCTTCCAGACGGTGGAACGCGGACCGCCCCGCCCGGAGAGGTTCCCGGACGGGGCGGCACACGAGGTCGGTCACACCTGCTGAGCCTGGGTCAGCAGGTCGCCCACGGGGTCTCGAAGGTCCCCTGGCCCTCGACCTTGATCAGGCCCTTCCAGTCCACGTCACAGCGGTAGCTCATGGTCCAGGTCTCGACTTCCCGGTCGCCTGTCGAGATGCTCTCGGTAGGTCCGAACGTGCTCCCGCCGCCGTTGCTGGTGCGGTAGCCCAGCTTCGCCCTGATCTGCCCGCCGGACTTCTTCGTGTAGAAGACCTCGACGCGGCTGGGGCTCGTGTTCAGCGATATGCACAGCTGCCCGTTGCTCAGGCTGGTGCACTCGACGCGGTCCTGGGCCTTGGCGGGCGCCGCGTGCGCGGGCGCGACCAGAAGCGTGGAACCGATCGCTACACCAGCGGCGACGGCGAGAATGCGCGCACGACTCATTGTGTATCCCCCTTGATGCGGTCATGGCCATGATCATGGCCGGTCGGGCTTGATCATAAGCAGGCCGATCACGGGGGCCCCACAGGTTTTCAGTCGTCCCGGTGGCCGGATCCGTCCCTGGCGTCCCGGCGAGAAACCGTGCTCTTCGTTTCCGTCGAGACGTGTCTTTCCCTCAGTTGAGGCTCATCGGGCCGCGCGTCAGCTCCGACGCCGGCAGCGACGGCAGACTACGGATGATCGCCGTCTCGGAGCGAAGGAGTTTCAGCTCGTCTCGCAGGCGCGACGCGGTGTCCGGGGACTGGAGCAGGCGCTGTTTGGTCGGGGTGTCCAGCATCATGGCGGCCGCCACGAGGTACGACACCACGCCCGGCTCGTCCGGCAGGTCGGCCCCCGTCGCCAGAGACCGTTCCCGCGCCCCGGCCAGCCGCTTCTGGTACTGGCGGAAGGAGCGCAGCACCCCCTCGGCCAAGGGCGCGGCCTCGTCGCCCGGTTCCTCCTCCAGCGGCTCCAGCTCGGCCGTCAGGAAAGGCCCGGACGCCTCGACCGACAGCAGCTTCACCCGGGTCGTGCCGGTCGCCAGCACCTCGAAGGAGCCGTCGGTTCGCTCCCGGATCGTCGCCGCGTCCGCGATACAGCCCACCTTGTGGAACGCCTTCACCGGGTCGGTCCCGAAACCGGCCGCCGGCCCCCGCTCGGGCAGGGCCGTCGGGTCGGGCATGCCGGGCGCGCTCGGGGCCACCTCGTGGCCGTCGCGGATCGCCACGACGGCGAACCGGCGCGGCTCCTCCTCAGGCGTCTTCAGCAGCTCGCGCATCATGGCGCGATACCGCTCCTCGAAGACGTTGAGCGGGAGCACGAGCCCCGGGAACAGCACCGAGTTCAGGGGGAAGAGGGGGAGCCGGACGGTGGTCACGACGCAAAAGCCTAATGGTCGCCGGGACGGACTCGTCCGCCCCGTTCACTCCGTGGATGCCCGGAGGGGCCTCCGGTCGCCCCGACCGCCCCGGCCAGGATGTCCTCGCGTACCGCCAGGAAGTGACCGAGCGGGTCGTCCGACACCCGGTCCCAGGGGTAGGAGGTGGCGTACGGGCCGTTCAGGCGCAGCTGCTCGGCGGCGTCGGGCCAGCGCTCCAGGCGTGCCAGGACGAAGATCAGCAGGTTCCGCATCCGGGCCGGCCAGGGGTCGGCCGGCGGCAGCAGCGGGGACAGCGCGATCGCCCGGTCGGCCGCCGCGTCCAGCCGCTCGCGCGGCACCTCGGGCCCGCACCGGTCGGTGAGGTAGCCGAAGGCCGCCCGCAGCGGCAGGGCCTGGACGAGCGCGTCGGCGGGAGCGTCCTGGGCGGCCCGGTCGGCGAAGTCGAAGCACTCGTGGTGCGAGCCGTGCCAGTAGGTGGCCAGGTAGCGCAGGGCCGCCACATGGCAGCCGTAGTGGTGCGGGGCACGGCGCACGGCCGCCGCCCACAGCTCCTCGAAGTACGTGTGCCCGGCCTGTGCGCCCCGGGCGTGGTCGAGCGCGAGCCGCCAGGGCACCGGGTCCCGCTGGTCGCCCCGGGCGGCTGACGTGATCAGGGGGCTCACCTCGCGCAGCAGCTCGGCCCGGGCCGGTGACCGCCAGGCACGGTCCACCGCCAGCTGGGCCCCGACCAGCAGCGCGTCTGGGTCCTGCGGGGCGATGGCGAGCCAGGCGTCCAGCCACTCCGGCCGCGAGCGGGCGAACGCGGCCAGCCGGGTCACGTACCGGTCGCGCCGCTCCCACTCGCAGGCCGCGCGGGTGGCGAAGAGCAGCGTCGCGGCCGGCCCGTGGTCGCCCCGGGCGGCGGCGACCAGCGCCGGACTCAGCCGGGCGTCGGGCGCGTCGAGCAGCACCTCGTCGCCGGCGCACGGCTCGCCGACGAGGTGGGGGGAGGTCCTTGCCATCCGGCTCGTGCGGATGAACGGGAGCTGCATTGCCATGGTGCCGACCATTGAAAGTCGGCTGGTCATGACGGCGCCAGACCGTTCATGGAACCTGCGGAAAGTTGTACATCCGATGGTCAAGAGAACGTAAAACCGTGACAGTTCAATAACTGTGGTCACACCAGCACCATCAGTTGCGCCGCAACAGCCGGGTCGCCCCCGCCGCCACCGTCGTCGCCAGGATCCAGCCCAGCAGGATCATCGCCGTCGCCAGCCACTGCCAGGCCCCCCGCAGCTGCCAGAAGCCCACCTGGCCCAGGTCGATGACCGGCAGCAGCAGATCCAGGGTGAAGAGCGGGGGGTTCCACTCCGGATGCTCGCCCCGCTTCATCGGCGGATGGCCGGCCTGCGCGAAGGCGAGGGAGCCCGCCGCCCACAGCACCGCCATCCACACCGCGGCCCGGCCCGGCCGGTATCCGTAGGCGACCGTCCAGTCCTGCGCGTAACCCCACAGCTTGGCCGCCATCGGCAGGCTCTCGCGGTGCCGGCGCTGCTTGGCGAGCAGCACCTCGCGGGCGTCCTCGTCCTCCCCGCCGGCCCGCAGCACGGAGGCGAGGCGCTCGTACGGCTCCGGGTTGTACTCGGCGGTCGCCGCGGCCACCCAGTCCAGCCGCTCGGCAAGGGAGAACGGCCCGCGCGGCACCAGGTTCTCGTAGGTGAAGCCGCCCATGTGCAGCCGCCCCGGGCCCGGCCAGGCGTCCGCCCGGTCCATCAGATTGACGACCTTCGCCCCGGACAGCACCACCCGCCCGCGCACCGGCTGCTCCCCGAGGAACCGCAGCTCCGGTGTCTGCACCCGGCGCAGCGACAGCTCCTGGTCGTCCGTGAGGGTGAACCGGGCCCGCTCGAAGTCGACGGCGTCACCGAACCGGCCGTCGTCCAGCCGGATGCCGCCCTCGCAGGCGAAGCGCTGGATCCGTGTCCCCTGCGCCGGGGTCATCCCGCTCATCGCCTGGGCGCCGACCCCCGCCGGCGTCAGATAGAGGCTGCGCTCGACGGTCAGCTGCGGGGCGTTCAGCGCGAGCCGCTCGTAGGGGTTGGACAAACGCGCCCCGCGCAGGCTCAGGGAGACGCCGACGGTGGCGGCGCGCAGGCTCAGCTCGCCGTGCGACGTCAGCAGCTCGGCCTGTAAGTCCTGGCCGACGGTCATGCCGTCCGCGGCGATCGACCGGCCGCTGTGGTCCCGGTGCACGATCGCCTGGTTGAGCATCAGGTCCGTGCCGATCTGCGCGTCCGTGAGCCGGATGCCGTGGTGGAAGCGGCAGCGCGGCAGGTGCAGATCGCCCTCGGTGTGCACCCGGGCCGCCTCCAGCCGGGGCACCGAGCAGTCCACCATCCGCAGGGTCGTGAAGCGGGCCTCCGGCAGCAGCACGTCCTGCTCGAAACGGCACCGGCGCATCTCGACGTACGGCACCACCGTGCCGCCCGCGAGGTCCAGGGAGCCGTTGATCTGTACGCCCATCAGCTTCAGTGACGACACGCGGCCGGCCAGGGCGGGCGGGCCGTCGAGCAGCAGCCAGCACACGATCCGGGCCCGTACGGTCCGCTCCGAACCCCAGGGGTGACCGCCGTGCGGATCGTCCACCACGGCGTCGCCGCTGCTCAGGTCGTACACGGTGCCGTTGCGGAAGGCCTGCCACATGCCGGCCTCGGCCGCGGTCAGGTCCTCGGGCAGCTCCCCGGCACGCAGGCCGGCCCCCTCGGTCACAGCGCTTCCTTCCTCCCCGGATACTCACGGGTCACTTCTTCGTACACCTGTTCATGCCCGCTGTGTGACCACCCGAACACACCACGTGAGGGTGATCCTCCGGCTTCCTGCGGCGTTCTGTATCAGCCATTGATACGCGCGAACGACGCCTCACCCAGGTCTGAGAGAATTGAGCACGTGATCTCCCGAATCGATCTGCGCGGCGACGCCCTCGTCGAGGGCCCCGCCCTGCGCGACCTGCTGCCCCGAGCCGACTTCGACGTAGCGGCCGCCCTGGAGAAGGTGCGTCCGATCTGCGAGGACGTGCATCATCGGGGCGACGCGGCGCTGATCGACGCCGCCGAGCGGTTCGACGGGGTCAGGCTCGACCAGGTGCGCGTGCCGGCCGCCGCGCTCACCCGTGCGCTGGAGGAACTCGACCCGGCCGTGCGCGCGGCCCTGGAGGAGTCCATCCGCCGCGCCCGGATCGTCCACCGCGAGCAGCGCCGCGAGACCCACACCACCCAGGTGGTGCCCGGCGGCACCGTGACCGAGAAGTGGGTGCCGGTGGACCGAGTCGGGCTCTACGCGCCCGGCGGCCGGTCCGTGTACCCGTCCTCCGTGATCATGAACGTCGTGCCCGCGCAGGAGGCCGGCGTAGGGTCCGTCGCGCTCGCCTCGCCCGCCCAGGCCGACTTCGGCGGCCTGCCGCACCCGACGATCCTCGCCGCCTGCGCGCTGCTCGGCGTCGACGAGGTGTACGCGGCCGGCGGCGCCACGGCCGTCGCCATGTTCGCCTACGGCACCGAGTCCTGCGCGCCCGCGAACATGGTCACCGGCCCCGGCAACATCTGGGTCGCCGCCGCCAAGCGCTACTTCACCGGCAGGATCGGCATCGACGCCGAGGCCGGCCCGACCGAGATCGCGGTCCTCGCCGACGACACGGCCGACCCGGTGCACGTCGCCTCCGACCTGATCAGCCAGGCCGAGCACGACCCGCTGGCCGCCGCCGTCCTGGTCACGGACTCCGTCGAACTCGCCGACGCGGTCGAGAAGGAACTGGAGCCGCAGGTCGCCGCGACCAAGCACGTCGACGACCGGATCGTCCCGGCCCTGTCGGGCAGGCAGTCCGCGATCGTGCTGGTCGACGGCATCGACGAAGGCCTGAAGGTGGTCGACGCGTACGGCGCCGAGCACCTGGAGATCCAGACGGCCGACGCCGCCGCCGTCGCCGACCGCGTCCGCAACGCCGGTGCGATCTTCATCGGCCCCTGGGCGCCGGTCTCCCTCGGCGACTACGCTGCCGGCTCCAACCACGTCCTGCCCACCGGCGGCTGCGCCTGCCACTCCTCGGGCCTGTCCGTCCAGTCCTTCCTGCGCGGCATCCACATCGTCGACTACACGCAGGACGCGCTGGCCGAGGTCGCGCACCATGTGGTGACGCTGGCGGAGGCGGAGGACCTGCCCGCGCACGGCGCGGCGATCAAGGCAAGGTTCGGCTGGAAGGTGCCGGAGAGCAAGTGAGCGACGTACGTATCGACGATCTCCCCGTACGGGACGAGCTGCGCGGCAAGTCCCCCTACGGCGCGCCCCAGCTGGACGTCCCCGTACGGCTGAACACCAACGAGAACCCCTACCCGCTGCCCGAGCCGCTGGTCGAGCGGATCGCCGAGCGGGTCCGTGAGGCCGCCCGGAACCTCAACCGCTACCCCGACCGGGACGCGGTCGAGCTGCGCACGCGTCTGGCGGAGTACCTCACCGACACCTCCGGTCACGAGGTCGGCGTGGCCAACGTCTGGGCGGCCAACGGCTCCAACGAGGTCATCCAGCAGCTGCTGCAGACTTTCGGCGGACCGGGCCGCACCGCCATCGGCTTCGAGCCGTCGTACTCGATGCACGGCCTCATCTCGCGCGGCACCGGCACGGGCTGGATCTCCGGCCCGCGGGGCGAGGACTTCACCATCGACCTCGCCGCCGCCGAGAAGGCCATCGCCGAGAACCAGCCGGACGTCGTCTTCATCACCACCCCCAACAACCCCACAGGCACGGCCGTCCCGCCCGAGACGGTCCTCGCGCTGTACGAGGCCGCGCAGGCGGCGAAGCCGTCGATGGTGGTGGTCGACGAGGCGTACATCGAGTTCAGCCACGGCGACTCGCTGCTGCCGCTGCTTCAGGGCCGCCCGAACCTCGTCGTCTCCCGCACCATGTCGAAGGCGTTCGGCGCGGCGGGCCTGCGCCTGGGCTACCTCGCGGCGCACCCGGCCGTCGTCGACGCCGTCCAGCTGGTCCGGCTGCCCTACCACCTGTCGGCCGTGACCCAGGCGACCGCCCTGGCCGCCCTGGAGCACACCGGCACGCTGCTGGGCTACGTCGAGCAGCTCAAGGCCGAACGGGACCGCCTGGTCACCGAACTGCTCGCCATCGGCTACGAGGTCACCGCGTCGGACGCGAACTTCGTGCAGTTCGGCCGGTTCGAGGACTCCCACGAGACCTGGCGGAAGATCCTCGACCGGGGCGTCCTGGTCCGGGACAACGGCGTGCCCGGCTGGCTCCGGGTCACCGCCGGAACCCCCGAAGAGAACGACGCGTTCCTCGACGCGGTACGTGAGTTGAAGAAGGAGCAGAGCACATGAGCCGCGTAGGCCGCATAGAGCGGGTGACCAAGGAGACCTCGGTCCTCGTCGAGATCGACCTCGACGGCACCGGGAAGACCGACATCAAGACCGGCGTCGGCTTCTACGACCACATGCTCGACCAACTCGGCCGACACGGTCTGTTCGACCTCACGGTGAAGACCGAGGGCGACCTGCACATCGACTCGCACCACACCATCGAGGACACCGCCCTCGCCCTCGGCGCCGCCTTCAAGCAGGCCCTCGGCGACAAGGTGGGCATCTACCGCTTCGGCAACTGCACGGTCCCGCTGGACGAGTCCCTCGCCCAGGTCACCGTCGACCTGTCCGGCCGCCCCTACCTCGTGCACACCGAGCCCGAGAAGATGGCGCCGATGATCGGCGAGTACGACACCACCATGACCCGGCACATCCTGGAGTCCTTCGTGGCCCAGGCGCAGATCGCGCTGCACGTGCACGTGCCCTACGGGCGCAACGCGCACCACATCGTGGAGTGCCAGTTCAAGGCGCTCGCCCGGGCCCTGCGGTACGCGTCCGAGCGCGACCCGCGCGCGGCCGGCATCCTCCCCTCCACGAAGGGCGCCCTGTGAACGGCACCTCGACCCTGCTGATCGTCGTCGGCCTGTTCCTCGTCGGCGGGATCTACTCCTTCGTCAAGCAGGAGATGCCCAAGGGCCTGATCGTGCTGCTGTCGATCGGCGCCGCGATGTGCCTGGCGGCCGGTGTGGTGAGGCTGGAGGTGTGGAATTGAGCAGCCCCCTGAAGACGCGGAAGAAGGTCGTCGTCTTCGACTACGGCTTCGGCAACGTCCGTTCCGCCGAGCGCGCCCTCGCCCGCGCGGGAGCCGACGTCGAGATCACCCGTGACTACGACAAGGCCCTGAACGCCGACGGTCTGCTGGTCCCCGGCGTCGGCGCCTTCGCCTCCTGCATGACGGGCCTGCGCGAGGCGCGCGGCGACTGGATCGTCGACCGGCGGCTGTCCGGCGGCCGTCCCGTCATGGGCATCTGCGTCGGCATGCAGATCCTCTTCGCGCGCGGCATCGAGCACGGCGTGGAGAGCGAGGGCCTCGACGAGTGGCCCGGCTCCGTCGAGCCGCTCCAGGCCGAGATCGTGCCCCACATGGGCTGGAACACCGTCGAAGCGGCGCCCGGCTCGCAGCTGTTCGCCGGCCTCGACCCGGACGCCCGCTTCTACTTCGTGCACTCCTACGCCGTGCACGACTGGTCGCTGGAGACGCACAACCCGGCGATGACGGCCCCCAAGGTCACCTGGTCCACCCACGGCAAGCCGTTCGTCGCCGCCGTCGAGAACGGCGCCCTGTGGGCCACGCAGTTCCACCCCGAGAAGTCCGGCGACGCCGGAGCCCAGCTCCTCACCAACTGGATCGGAACACTGTGAGCAAGCTCGAACTCCTCCCCGCCGTCGACGTCCGGGACGGCCAGGCCGTCCGCCTGGTGCACGGCGAGTCCGGCTCGGAGACCTCCTACGGCTCCCCGCTGGAGGCCGCCCTCGCCTGGCAGCGCTCCGGCGCCGAATGGCTGCACCTGGTCGACCTCGACGCCGCCTTCGGCACCGGGAACAACCGCGAGCTGATCGCCGAGGTCGCCGGCGCCATGGACATCAAGGTGGAGCTGTCCGGCGGCATCCGCGACGACGAGACCCTCGCCGCCGCCCTCGCCACCGGCTGCAAGCGCGTCAACCTGGGCACGGCCGCCCTGGAGACCCCGGAGTGGGTCGCCAAGGTCATCGCCGAGCACGGCGACCAGATCGCCGTCGGTCTCGACGTCCGCGGCACGACCCTGCGCGGGCGCGGCTGGACCCGTGACGGCGGCGACCTCTACGAGACGCTGGAACGCCTCGACAAGGAGGGCTGCGCGCGGTACGTCGTCACCGACATCGCCAAGGACGGCACGCTCCAGGGCCCCAACCTGGAACTGCTGCGCAATGTGTGCGCCGCCACCGACCGCCCCGTCGTGGCCTCCGGCGGGGTCTCCTCGCTCGACGACCTGCGGGCCATCGCCGATCTCGTCCCGCTCGGTGTCGAGGGCGCCATCGTCGGGAAGGCGCTGTACGCGAAGGCGTTCACCCTGGAAGAGGCCTTGGAGGCTGTGTCGTCATGACCGTGCGGCGTGTGCAGAGCGGAAGTCCCTGGGAAGAGTCCTTCGGTTTTGCACGCGCCGTCGCGGCGGGCGACCGTGTGCTGGTCGCGGGCACGACCGCCTTCAAGGGCGACGTGCTCTACGGCGAGGGCGACCCGTACGAGCAGGCCAAGGTCGCCTTCACCACCGCCCTGGAGGCGATCGCCGAGTTCGGGCTCGCACCCGAGTCGGTGATCCGCACCCGTGTGTGCCTGGCGCACGCCCGGGACGTCGACGCGGTGGGCCGGGCCCACAAGGAGATGTTCGACGCCGTACGCCCGGTCACGACCCTGCTGGTCGTGCAGGGCTTCATCGACTCCCGGGTCCTGGTGTCGGTGGAAGTGGAAGCATTCAGAGGGACACCCTCCGAAGAGCACTAGAGGAGCACGATTCATGACCCTGGCGGTCCGAGTCATCCCCTGCCTGGACGTGGACAACGGCCGGGTCGTCAAGGGCGTCAACTTCCAGAACCTGCGCGACGCGGGCGACCCCGTCGAAATGGCCAAGGTGTACGACGCCGAGGGCGCCGACGAGCTGACGTTCCTGGACATCACGGCCTCGTCGGGCAACCGCGAGACCACCTACGACGTCGTGCGCCGCACGGCCGAGCAGGTGTTCATCCCGCTCACGGTCGGCGGCGGCGTCCGCACCGCCGAGGACGTGGACAAGCTGCTGCGGGCGGGAGCGGACAAGGTCGGCGTCAACACCGCCGCCATCGCCCGCCCGGAGCTCATCCGCGAGATCGCCGAGCGCTTCGGCCGTCAGGTCCTGGTCCTGTCGGTGGACGCCCGCCGCACCGATGCGGGCTCCTTCGAGGTGACCACCCACGGCGGCCGCCGCTCCGCGGGCATCGACGCCGTCGAATGGGCCCACCGGGCCGCGGAACTGGGCGCCGGCGAGATCCTGCTCAACTCGATGGACGCGGACGGCACCAAGGACGGCTACGACCTGGAGATGATCCGGGCCGTCCGCAAGCACGTCACGGTTCCCGTCATCGCCTCGGGCGGCGCGGGCAGGCTGGGCGACTTCCCCCCGGCCGTCGAGGCGGGCGCGGACGCGGTCCTGGCCGCGTCGGTGTTCCACTTCGGGGACCTGCGGATCGGCCAGGTCAAGCAGACGCTGCGGGAGGCGGGCCACCCGGTGCGGTGACGCCGCCCCTGCCCGCCGAGGGGCCCCGGCCGCGTGCTGCGACCGGGGCTCCGGCATGACTCTCAGATCCCGAGCTGCTTCGTCTCGTTGAGTTTCGCGATCGCGTTCTCGTCACCGTCCAGATCGACCTTGGCCGCGCTCTGGCGGCCGTAGGAGAACAGCACCAGCTCGGACGGCTCGCCGGTGACCGTGACCACCGGGGTGCCCCGGTGGGCGACCGCCGTCTGGCCGTCGGGGCGGCGCAGGACCAGCCCCGTCGGGACGCCGCGGCCCATCAGGCGGGCGGTGCGCTCCAGGCGGGACCACAGGGCGTCCTGGAAGACGGGGTCGAGATCGCGCGGCGACCAGTCGGGCTGGGCGCGGCGGACGTCCTCGGCGTGGACGTAGAACTCGATGATGTTCGACGCCTCGTCGACCGGCTTGAGGGAGAAGGGGGAGAACCGCGGGGGGCCCGTACGGATCAGCTGGATCAGCTCCTCGTACGGCTTGTCGGTGTACTCCGCCATCACCTTGTCCAGGCGCGGCGCGAGCTGCTTGATCAGCATCCCGCCGGCGGCGTCCGGGCGGCGCTCGCGCACCACCACGTGCGCGGCGAGGTCCCGGGTCCTCCAGCCCTCGCACAGGGTGGGCGCGTCCGGACCCGCGGTCTCCAACAGGTCGGCGAGGAGAAGTCGTTCACGCTTGGCATGGGTCGACATGCGGCCCAGCCTACGTCCGGGCCCGGGGTCCGCCCAGTGGACACTCCACCAGCCCTGTCCGTGGCGCCCGGCACAATGGTCACCATGACCAGCACGCCCAGTCCCCTCGACCCGGAGATCGCCGCGCGCCTCAAGCGCAGCGCCGACGGCCTCCTGCCCGCCATCGCCCAGCAGTACGACACCGGAGAAGTGCTGATGCTGGGCTGGATGGACGACGAGGCGCTGCACCGCACGATGACCACCGGCCGGTGCACCTACTGGTCACGCAGCCGCGCGGAGTACTGGGTCAAGGGCGACACCTCCGGCCACTTCCAGTGGGTGAAGTCCGTCGCCCTGGACTGCGACGCCGACACCGTGCTCGTCAAGGTCGACCAGGTCGGCGCCGCCTGCCACACCGGAGCCCGGACCTGTTTCGACGAGGACGTGCTCCTCAAGGACGGCGGCTCCGACCGCCCCGCCCGGGATCAGTAAGGTCAGCGGCCATGGACCTCGAGACGTTCCGCAAGCTCGCCACCGACCGGCGGGTCATCCCCGTCACCCGCAAGCTCCTCGCCGACGGCGACACCCCGGTCGCGCTCTACCGCAAGCTCGCCGCCGAGCGGCCCGGCACCTTCCTGCTGGAATCCGCGGAGAACGGCCGCTCGTGGTCCCGGTACTCCTTCGTCGGCGTGCGCTCCGCCGCGACACTGACCGCACGCGACGGACAGGCCCACTGGCTCGGCGCCCCGCCCGTCGGCGTCCCCACCGACGGCGATCCCCTCGCCGCCCTGCGCGCCACCATCGAGACGCTGCACACGCCCCACCAGCAGGGCATGCCGCCCTTCACCGGCGGCATGGTCGGCTACCTCGGCTACGACATCGTCCGCCGCCTGGAGAAGATCGGCCCCGGCGAACGCGACGACCTGAAGCTGCCCGAGCTGACCATGCTCCTCACCAGCGACCTGGCCGTCATGGACCACTGGGAGGGCTCGGTCCTGCTGATCGCCAACGCGATCAACCACAACGACCTGGAGACGGGCGTCGACGAAGCCCACGCCGACGCCGTCGCCCGCCTCGACGCGATGGAGGCCGACCTCTCCCGCCCGGTCGCCCAGCCCCCGGCCGTCCTCCCGCCCTCCGAGCTCCCCGAGTACACCGCGCTGTGGGGCGGCCCCGACTTCCAGGTGGCCGTCGAGGACATCAAGGAGCGCATCCGGGCCGGTGAGGCCTTCCAGGTGGTCCCCTCCCAGCGCTTCGAGACGCCGTGCACCGCGAGCGCGCTGGACGTCTACCGGGTCCTGCGGGCCACCAACCCGTCCCCGTACATGTACCTGTTCCGTTTCGACGGGTTCGACGTCGTCGGCTCGTCCCCGGAGGCCCTGGTCAAGGTCGAGGACGGCCGGGCCATGGTGCACCCCATCGCCGGCACCCGCTGGCGCGGCGCCACCCCCCAGGAGGACCAGGCCCTCGCCGACGAGCTGCTCGCCGACCCCAAGGAGCGCGCCGAGCACCTCATGCTCGTGGACCTGGGCCGCAACGACCTCGGTCGGGTCTGCGAGCCCGGCTCGGTCGAGGTCGTCGACTTCATGTCGGTCGAGCGGTACTCGCACGTCATGCACATCGTCTCGACCGTGACCGGCCGCGTCGCCCCGGGCCGCACCGCCTTCGACGTCCTCACCGCCTGCTTCCCGGCCGGCACCCTCTCCGGCGCCCCCAAGCCCCGCGCCATGCAGATCATCGACGAACTCGAACCGTCCCGCCGCGGCCTCTACGGCGGCTGCGTCGGCTACCTCGACTTCGCCGGCGACTCCGACACCGCCATCGCCATCCGCACCGCCCTCCTGCGCGACGGCACCGCGTACGTGCAGGCCGGCGCGGGCATCGTCGCCGACTCCGACCCGGTCGCCGAGGACACCGAGTGCCGCAACAAGGCGGCCGCGGTACTGCGGGCCGTCCACACGGCGAACCGGCTCGGAAGCGCCTGAGATGCACCCCGGGTGACGGTTCGCCCGGGCTTCAGGCGATAGTGGGGTACGTGACTGCTGTACCTCACCCCCGTTCCGAAGCCCCCGGATCCGCCCGGGCCGGCCGCCTGAGCCTCGCCGTCGCGCTGCTGAGCGGCGCCCTCGGCGCCGCCGTGGCGCTGCTCGCCACCCGGCAGGAGTGGTCGCAGGGCACCGCGACGGTGGCCGGCGGCGCCTTCCCCCTGACCGCCAAGGGCAGTGATGTCACGGGCGTTCCCGCGGCGCTCGCCATAGTGGGCCTCGCCGCGCTCGTCGCCGTGTTCGCGGTCCGCCGCGCCGGCCGCCTGGTCGTCGCCGCGCTGCTGGCGCTCTCCGGCGTCGGCATCGTCGCCGCGGCCCTGCTCGGCGCCTCCGACAGCTCCGCACTCGACGAGCAGGCCGCGCAGGCCTCCGGCGACACCTCGGCCTCCGTCGACGCCCTCAGCCACACCGCCTGGCCGTACGTCGCGGTCGCCGGCGGCGTCCTGATCCTCCTGGCCGGGCTGCTCGCCCTGCGGTACGGCCGGCTGTGGCCCGGCATGTCCGGCCGCTACGAGCGGTCCGGCACGCCCCAGCCGCGCCGCAAGGCCCCCGCCGTCGACCCCGACCGGCCCGAGGACCTGTGGAAGGCGCTCGACCGCGGCGAGGACCCGACCGGGGCCTGAGCCCACACGGGCGGCCGGGCGAACGGGGGAGTACCCCCGCTCACCCCGGCCGCGCGCGTGCGGGACAATGGGCCCGAGCGTCCTGCTCAGACACGCACACAGCAACGAGGAGCAAGCAATGGCGGGCAGCAGCCACGGTCACACCCCGGCCGCCTGGACCGGTGTCACGATCGCCTTCATCGGTTTCTGCGTCTCGGGCGCGTTCATGGTGATGGACCAGCCGGTGGGCTTCTGGGCGGGCATGGTGGTCGTGCTGCTCGGCGGTGTCGTCGGCGGCATCATGCGGATGATGGGCCTGGGCCAGCCCAAGGACCTGCACCAGCCGCACCGGATGACGGGCGACCGCGAGCCGGCGCGCGCCGAGGGCTGACCCCCGCGGAACACCCTGGTCGCGTGAGGGGCGGCCGGCACTCGGGTGCCGGGACCGCCCCTGACGCGCGTGCGGGGCACAATGCATACCGTGAACGCCGAGAGCCGAAGGGCGACGCCGAGCGTCCCGAGCCGTCTGGCCGTCCCCACCGGCGTGCTCGCGGCCGTCGCCGCCGCCTTCGCCTACGTGGGCACCGTGGACCCCAACGAGCCCGGTCACTACCCCGTGTGCCCGCTGTTGCGCTACACCGGCCTCTACTGCCCCGGCTGCGGCGGACTGCGCAGCGCGCACGCCTTCGTCCACGGGGACGTCCTCACGGCGCTGCACGCCAACGCGCTCGCGACCCTCGGCTATCTGGGCTTCGCCGTGCTGTGGACCGTATGGGTGGTCCACGCGGTCCGCGGGCGCCCGCTGCGGATCGACCCCCGGCCGGGGCTGGTGTGGAGCCTCGGGGCGTTGCTGCTGGCCTTCTCCGTCGTCCGGAACCTGCCCTTCGGCGGCTGGCTCCACCCTTGATCAGCGGACGGACGTCCAGTGTGGGGGAGGGGCCGGCGTCAACCGGATGTGAGGCCTACGCCCGGCTGCGGATACCATCGCAGTGACCATCGCTTTCCGATCGGTCGCTGGAACTGTCAAGAGTCTGGAAGGGGGCCGCTCGCGTGAGTGTGCTCGACGAGATCATCGACGGAGTCCGTGCCGACCTCGCGGAGCGGCAGGCGCGCGTCAGCCTCGACGAGCTCAAGGAGCGCGCGGCGAAGGCTCCCGCGGCCAAGGACGGTGTGGCCGCACTGCGCGGCGACGGTGTCAAGGTCATCTGCGAGGTCAAGCGCTCCAGCCCGTCCAAGGGCGCGCTGGCCGCGATCGCCGACCCGGCCGGTCTCGCCGCTGACTACGAGGCGGGCGGCGCGGCCGTCATCTCCGTCCTCACCGAGGAACGCCGCTTCGGCGGCTCGCTCGCCGACCTGGAGGCGGTCCGCGCCCGGGTGGACATCCCGGTCCTGCGCAAGGACTTCATCGTCACGTCGTATCAGCTGTGGGAGGCCCGCGCCTACGGCGCCGACGTCGTGCTGCTGATCGTCGCCGCCCTCGACCAGCCGGCCCTGGAGTCCCTCATCGAGCGGGCCGAGTCCATCGGGCTCACCCCGCTCGTCGAGGTGCACGACGAGGACGAGGTCGAGCGCGCGGTCGACGCCGGCGCCCGCGTGATCGGCGTCAACGCACGCAACCTCAAGACCCTCGAGGTCGACCGCGGCACGTTCGAGCGGGTGGCACCGGAGATCCCCGACCACATCATCAAGATCGCCGAGTCCGGAGTCCGCGGCCCGCACGACCTCATCGCCTACGCCAACGCCGGCGCCGACGCGGTGCTGGTCGGTGAGTCCCTGGTCACCGGCAAGGACCCCAGGACGGCCGTCTCGGACCTCGTCGCGGCCGGCGAGCATCCCGCACTCCGGCACGGCCGGAGCTGATCACCGCTAAGCTTGCCCCGATGACTTCCACCCTGACGACCGTGGACCGGTACGCCCGCCTCGCGCGCGGCTGCCGCCCCCGCGGCTGCCGTGCGCCCGCCCGCCGGGTCCACGGCCGCCGCGTCC
Organism: Streptomyces sp. NPDC037100; assembly: GCF_055606225.1. Lineage (NCBI taxonomy): Bacteria > Bacillati > Actinomycetota > Actinomycetes > Kitasatosporales > Streptomycetaceae > Streptomyces > Streptomyces sp. NPDC037100. The sequence goes on from NZ_JBVJSX010000007.1 coordinate 124,045, forward strand.
GGTACGTCATCGGTGACGAGCCGGGCCAGGTCAACGGCATGCGATGGCAGCGGCGCCCCGTAAGGGGCGCGGGGAACTGCGCGACCAGCCCCGACGGGCCCGCGGCCGACTGACCCTCCCCGCCCCCACGGCGAACAGTGATCAACACACACACTCACCGTGAGGTATTCGCATGCCCAGCCAGTTCTTCATCCCCGACCCCGAGGGCCAAACCCCCGACCCCGACGGCTACTTCGGGGCCTTCGGCGGCAAGTTCATCCCCGAAGCCCTCGTCGCGGCCGTCGACGAGGTGGCCGTCGAGTACGACAAGGCCAAGCACGACCCCGAGTTCGCCAAGGAACTCGACGACCTCCTGGTCAACTACACCGGCCGCCCCAGCTCCCTCACCGAGGTGCCGAGGTTCGCCGAACACGCCGGCGGCGCACGGATCTTCCTGAAGCGGGAGGACCTCAACCACACCGGCTCCCACAAGATCAACAACGTTCTCGGCCAGGCCCTGCTCACCAAGCGCATGGGCAAGACCCGGGTCATCGCCGAGACGGGCGCCGGACAGCACGGCGTGGCCACGGCCACCGCCTGTGCGCTCTTCGGCCTCGACTGCACGATCTACATGGGCGAGATCGACACCCGGCGCCAGGCCCTCAACGTGGCCCGCATGCGCATGCTCGGCGCAGAGGTCATCGCCGTGAAGTCCGGCAGTCGCACGCTGAAGGACGCCATCAACGAGGCCTTCCGCGACTGGGTCGCCAACGTCGACCACACCCACTACCTCTTCGGCACCGTCGCAGGCCCGCACCCCTTCCCGGCGATGGTCCGCGACTTCCACCGGGTCATCGGCGTCGAGGCCCGCCGTCAGCTCCTGGAGCGCGCCGGGCGCCTGCCCGACGCGGCCGTCGCCTGCGTCGGCGGCGGCTCCAACGCCATCGGCCTCTTCCACGCCTTCATCCCGGACACCGACGTCCGCCTCATCGGGTGTGAACCGGCCGGGCACGGCGTCGAGTCCGGCGAGCACGCCGCGACCCTCACCGCGGGCGAGCCCGGCATCCTGCACGGCTCGCGCTCCTACGTCCTCCAGGACGACGAGGGCCAGATCACCGAGCCGTACTCGATCTCCGCCGGTCTGGACTACCCGGGCATCGGCCCGGAGCACTCCTACCTGAAGGACTCCGGCCGCGGCGAGTACCGTGCGGTCACCGACGACGCGGCGATGCAGGCCCTGCGCCTGCTGTCGCGCACCGAGGGCATCATCCCGGCCATCGAGAGCGCACATGCCCTGGCCGGCGCCCTGGAGGTCGGCAAGGAGCTGGGCAAGGACGGGCTGATCGTGGTCAACCTGTCCGGCCGCGGCGACAAGGACATGGACACCGCCGCCCGCTACTTCGGCCTGTACGACACCGACGCCGAGGTCGCCGCCGACGCGGACACCGACACCGCCGAGATCGAGGGGGACGCCAAGTGAGCGGCAACATCGAGCTGTTGGGCGAAACCCTCGCCGCGGCCAAGGCCGAGGGGCGCGCCGCCCTCATCGCCTACCTCCCGGCCGGGTTCCCGACCGTGGACGGCGGCATCGAGGCGATCAAGGCCGTCATCGACGGCGGCGCCGACGTCGTCGAGGTGGGCCTGCCGCACAGCGACCCCGTCCTCGACGGCCCGGTCATCCAGACCGCCGACGACATCGCCCTGCGCGGCGGAGTGAAGATCGCCGACGTGATGCGCACGGTCCGCGAGGCCCACGCCGCCACGGGCAAGCCGATCCTCGTCATGACGTACTGGAACCCCATCGACCGCTACGGCGTCGAGCGGTTCACCGCCGAACTCGCCGAAGCGGGCGGCGCCGGGTGCATCCTGCCCGACCTGCCCGTGCAGGAGTCGGCGCTGTGGAGGGAGCACGCGGAGAAGCACGGTCTGGCGACCGTCTTCGTCGTCGCGCCCAGCAGCAAGGACGAGCGGCTCGCGCAGATCACCGCGGTCGGCAGCGGCTTCGTCTACGCCGCCTCCCTCATGGGCGTCACCGGCACCCGCGCCACCGTCAGCTCGCAGGCCCAGGGCTTGGTGGAACGCACCCGGGCCACGCGCGCCGACCTGCCCGTCTGCGTCGGGCTCGGCGTCTCCAACGCCACCCAGGCCGCCGAGGTCGCCGGCTTCGCCGACGGCGTGATCGTCGGCTCGGCCTTCGTCAAGGCGATGCTGGACGCCCCGGACGACGCGGCCGGGCTGGAAGCCGTGCGCGCGCTCGCGGGCGACCTCGCCAAGGGCGTGCGCCGGCAGGCGTAAGGAACCGGGAAGTCATACAGGTCCCCCGTACGGGTGGACCTGGGGCCGGGGAGGCGCGGTGCGCCTCCCCGGTTCGTTTCCGGGGTGTGAGCGAGAAGAACCGTGAGGGAAAGCGCACCGCCCGGGAGAAGCTGGCGGTCGAGCGCGAGAAGCAGAAGTCCGCGGACAAGCGCCGGCGCGCGTTGGTGGTGGGCGGAGCCGTCGTCGCCGTCCTGGGACTCGCGGCGGTGATCGGCGTCATCGCGGCCAATGCCGGCAAGGACGACGGCAGCGAGGCCTCGGGCCCGGTCGTGGTGCCGTCCGGAGCCCAGGGCAAGGACAGCCTCGCCCTCCCCGTCGGCAAGGACAGCGCCAAGTCCACGCTCACGGTGTGGGAGGACTTCCGCTGCCCCGCCTGCAAGTCCTTCGAGACGGCGTACCGACCGGTGATCCACGAGCTGACGAACGCCGGCGAGCTGAAGGTCGAGTACCACCTGGTCACCCTGATCGACGGCAACATGCGCGGCACCGGCTCCCGCAACGCCGCCAACGCGGCGGCCTGCGCCCAGGACGCCGGGAAGTTCCCCGCGTACCACGACGTGCTCTTCGACAACCAGCCCTCGGAGGTCGACGACGCCTACGCGGACAACGCCAAGCTGATCGAGCTGGCCGGCAAGGTCGACGGTCTGGACACCCCCTCCTTCCGCACCTGTGTCGAGAAGGGCACGCACAACGGCTGGGTCGCCAAGTCCCACCAGGCGTTCAACAAGGGCGGCTTCTCGGGCACGCCGACCGTGCTGTTCGACGGCGAGAACATCTACCAGGACCGGACGATGACCCCGGCCAAGCTGAAGCAGATGGTGCAGGAGGCGAACAAGGAGTAAGGGGCATTCTCACGCCCCTGTTATGGACCCGTAGCCGGGCTGCCTGCCGCGGGCCCGGTGCGGCACGGTAGCGTCGACCTTGCCATGGAACTTGCCTTCATTCCCAGCCCGTCACGCGGGGTGCTGTATCTCGGCCCCATTCCGCTGCGCGGCTACGCGTTCTGCATCATCATCGGCGTCTTCGTCGCGGTCTGGCTCGGCAACAAGCGCTGGATCGCCCGGGGCGGGCGGGCCGGCACGGTGGCCGACATCGCCGTCTGGGCCGTGCCGTTCGGTCTGGTCGGCGGCCGGCTCTACCACGTGATCACGGACTACGAGCTGTACTTCAGCGAGGGCCGTGACTGGGTGGACGCCTTCAAGATCTGGGAGGGCGGCCTCGGCATCTGGGGCGCGATCGCGCTGGGTGCGCTGGGCGCGTGGATCGGCTGCCGTCGCCGCGGCATCCCGATGCCGGCCTACGCCGACGCCGTCGCGCCGGGCATCGCCTTCGCCCAGGCGATCGGCCGCTGGGGCAACTGGTTCAACCAGGAGCTGTACGGCAAGCCCACCGATCTGCCCTGGGCCCTGGAGATCACCTCCTCGTCGGACGGGCGGGTGCCGGGTACCTACCACCCGACGTTCCTGTACGAGTCGCTGTGGTGCATCGGTGTGGCGCTGCTGGTCATCTGGGCCGACCGCCGCTTCCGGCTCGGACACGGCCGGGCGTTCGCGCTGTACGTCGCCGCGTACTGCGCGGGGCGTGGATGGATCGAGTACATGCGCGTCGACGACGCCCACCACATCCTGGGTCTCCGCCTGAACGTGTGGACCGCGATCCTCGTGTTCCTGCTCGCGGTGACGTACCTGGTCGTGTCGTCGAAGAAGCGGCCCGGCCGGGAGGCCGTCGTGGAGCCGGGTGCGGATGCCTCCGGCGGCGAGACCGACGGCGCCGAGTCGGCCGATGCGGCGGGCAAGGCCGACCGGGCCGAGGACGCCGGTGAGGACGACGAGCCCGCGGACGAGGCCGAGGCGGACGGTGCCAGGAACGAGGCCGGGTCGGGGAAGAAGACCTGACGGTCCGCCGCATGCGACGTGCCGAGGGCGCCCGGGACTCTCCCCGGGCGCCCTCGGCACGTCAGCGGCGGCAAGTCGTGGACGGGGTGGGTCGGGGTGTGGCCGTCGGTAGGTGAGTGGGCGCGTCGGGGTGTGGCCGTCGGTGCGTGAGTGGCGGCGAGTCGTGCACAAGGTGGGTCGGGGTGTGGCCGTCGGTAGGTGAGTGGGCGCGTCGGGGTGTGGCCGTCGGTGCGTGAGTGGCGGCGAGTCGTGGACGGGGTGGGTCGGGGTGTGGCCGTCCGTGCTTCAGCGGTGGCGGGCCAGGGACAGGGTGCGTCGGGCCGCCGTGACCATCGCCGCGTCGATGAAGCGGCCGTCCGGCAGGGCCTGGGCGCCCTGCTCGACGGCGGCCGCCTTGAGGACCGTTTCCGCCTGCTCGATCTCCCTCTCACCGGGCAGATAGGCACGCACGATCACCGGTAGCTGGCGGGGGTGGATCGCGGCCCGGCCCAGAAAGCCGAGGGCGCGGCCGTGCGCGCAGGACGCGGCCAGGCCCTCCTGGTCGTGGATGTCCGGGTGGACCGACTGGGCCGGTGGTGGCAGGCCCGCCGCCCGGGCGGCCACGACCACCCGGGAGCGGGACCAGTCCAGGCCCTTGTCGTCGCGGACGCCGAGGTCGGCACAGAGGTCGGCCTCCCCGAGCGAGATGCCCCGCAGACGGGGGTGGGCGGTCGCCACGGCGTAGGCCCGCTCCACACCGAGGGCCGTCTCCAGGAGCGCGTACAGGTCGGTCCGGGCCGTGCGGCGGGCCACGTGGACGATCTCGGCGGCCGAGGTCACCTTGGGCAGCCGCAGCCCGGACAGGCCCGGCGCTCCCACGAGGGCGGCGATGTCCTGCTCGCCGCAGCCGCCCAGCGCGTTGACGCGGACGTGGACCGGCACCGGGGGCCGGTCGGTGAGCAGCTCCGCGGTGGCGGTGCGGGCGTAGGCCTTGCGGTCGGGGGCGACCGCGTCCTCCAGGTCGACCACGACCACGTCGGCGCCGCTGGTGAGGGCCTTCGCCACCAGGTGCGGGCGGTCGCCGGGGGCGTAGAGCCAGGTGAGCGGGTACGCCGTCACAGGGCGCCCTCCGCGCGCAGCGCCGTGAGGTCGTCCGCGGTCAGGCCCAGTTCGGTGAGGACCTCCTCGGTGTCGGCGCCGTGCGGGCGGCCGGCCCAGCGGATCGCGCCGGGCGTGGCGGAGAGCCGGAAGAGGACGTTCTGCATGCGCAGCGGGCCGAGTTCGGGATCGTCGACGGTGGTGATGGTGTCCAGGGCCTGGTACTGCGGGTCCGCCATCACGTCCCGGACGTCCTGGACCGGGGCCACCGCCGCCTCGGCCTTCTCGAAGGCGTCCAGGACGTCGGTGCGGGTGTGTGCGGCGATCCAGCCGCCGACGGCCTCGTCCAGGACGTCGGCGTGGCGGGCGCGGTCGGAACCGGTGGCGAACCAGGGCTCGTCGATCAGTTCCGGGCGGCCGACCAGGTGCATCACGCGTTCCGCGACCGACTGGGCGGAGGTGGAGACGGCGACCCAGGTGCCGTCCGCGGTGCGGTAGACGCCCCGCGGGGCGTTGTTGGGGGAGCGGTTGCCGGTGCGGGGCTGGACGTGCCCGAGCTGGTCGTACCAGAGGGGCTGGGGGCCGAGGACGGCCAGGATCGGCTCGATCAGGGCCGTGTCGACGACCTGGCCCTCACCGGTGCGCTCGCGGGCGGCGAGCGCGGTCATCACGGCGTACGCCGTCGTCAGGCCCGCGATCGCGTCGGCCAGGCCGAACGGCGGGAGGGTCGGGGGCGCGTCCGGTTCGCCGGTGATCGCGGCGAAGCCGCTCATCGCCTCGGCCAGGGTGCCGAAGCCGGGCCGGTGCGCGTAGGGGCCGAACTGGCCGAAGCCGGTGACGCGGGCCAGGACCAGGCGGGGGTTGACCGCCGACAGCTCCGGCCAGCCGAGGTCCCACTTCTCCAGGGTGCCGGGGCGGAAGTTCTCGATGATCACGTCGGTGCGGGCGGCCATACGCAGGAGGGTGGCGCGGCCGCCGGGCTTCGACAGGTCGAGGGTCACGGTCCGCTTGTTGCGGCCCAGCATCTTCCACCACAGGCCCACTCCGTCCTTGGACGGGCCGTGGCCGCGGGAGGGGTCCGGCTTCCTCGGGTGCTCGATCTTGACGACCTCGGCGCCGAAGTCGCCGAGCAGGGTGGCGGCCATCGGGCCGGCGAAGAGGGTGGCGAGGTCGAGGACGCGGAGGCCGGTGAGGGGCGCGGTCGTGGACACGGTCATGGGCGGCGGGTCTCCCGGTGCGTGAGGTGGGCGAGGGTGTCGAAGCCGATGCCGTTGAAGTCGCCGACGGACGTGGCCAGCCGGTTCTTCAGGGGTGCCGTCCAGCGGTCGGGGAGCGCCGCGGGGTGCCCGGCCAGCAGGCCGGTGATGCTGCCGGCCGTCGCGCCGTTGGAGTCGGTGTCCCAACCGCCGCCCACCGCGCGGCAGACGGAGCCGGTGAAGTCGCCGTTCGCGTGGGTGAGGGCGGCGGCGATCAGAGCGGTGTTGGGGACGGCGTGCACCCAGTGGTGGGTGGCGGCGTAGGTGGCGTGGAGTGCGTCGACGACGGTGTCGAAGTCCTCGTGCTCGTGTGCGAGCCGGACGGCTTCGCGGACGGCCCGGGCGAGGCGGGAGCGTGGCGGGACGACGGTGAGGCCGGTGCGCACACAGGTGTGGATGTCGTGGTCGCCGGTCGCGGCCGTCGCGATGGCGGCCGCCGTGAACATCGCGGCGTAGACGCCGTTGGCGGTGTGCGTGAGGGTGGCGTCCCGGTGGGCCTGCTCGGCCGCCGCGGCCGGGTCGCCGGGGTTGGTCCAGCCGTGGACGTCGGCGCGGATCAGGGCGCCGATCCATTCGCGGAACGGGTTGCGGTGGCGGGCGGTGTGCGGGGGCTCCAGGCCGGTCAGGAGGTTGCGGTAGGCGACGCGTTCCGCGGTGAACGTGCGGCCGGCGGGGAGTTCGTCGAGCCAGGTCCGGGCCACGTCCGTGGTGGTGAAGGCCCTGCCGTGCCGCTGGAGCAGGACGAGGTTGAGCACGGGGTAGTCGAGGTCGTCGTCCTCGGGCATGCCGTCGATGTTCTCGGCGAGGGAGGTGGCTGCCGAGCGGCGGTTCCAGGGATGCCGTTCGAGGAGTTCCGCCGGGACGCCCCGGGCGGTGAAGTAGGTGGTGAGGGGCCAGTTGCCGGTGGAGCGGGCGAGTCGGCGGATGGCGTCGAGGGGGAGCTTCTCGACCGGCTTGCCCAGGAGGCAGCCGGCGGCGCGGCCGAGCCAGGCGGCTTCCAGGTGGTCCGGGGTGGTGGCCGGCGTGCCCAGGGGCGCGGGCCAGTCGGGGCATGCCGCCCTGATCCTCTCCAGGTCCGTGGGTTCGTCGTCGGCCAAGCGGCTGGGCAGGTCCGCCAGTTCGTCCAGGAGGTCTGCGGCCAGCCGGCGCAGGTAGCGGGACGCGGGAGTGGGGGACGCGCCCGCGCCGGCCGGGGCGTCCGGGCCGCCCGCCGCGCGCCAGCGGGCCGCGACCGCCCTCGGCTCGCGTCCGTCCAGTGCCGCCTGGCGGAGTTCGTGGCCGATCAGGTCCTCCGGCTGGACCCAGGTCAGTCGGAGCACGGCCGGCCTCCCAGGGATGCGAAGGCCTGCTCGTGGGCACGACGGCGGGACATGTCCCGGGTGAAGATCTCGCGGGTCACGGCGGTGAGGGTGGCCGCCGGTTCCCAGAGGTCCAGTCGGCTCGCCTCCGCGACCGTCTTGGCCCAGTCCTCCGGGACCGGGGAGCCCAGGGCGCCCGCCATGGCGCCGGCCATCGTGGCGATGGAGTCGCAGTCGCGGCCGTAGTTCACCGCGCCGAGGACCGCGTGGCGGTAGTCGCCGCGTGCCACCAGCAGCATGCCCAGCGCGATGGGCAGTTCCTCGATCGCGTGCAGGCGGGACGGGCGGCGCGCGCCGAGCGAAGGAGCGCGGTAGTCGGGGCCCACCGTGTCGTAGGGGGTCACCGCCTCGCGCAGCGGCCGCAGGGCCGACTCGAAATCCGTGTGGCGGGAGGCCTCCTCGCAGACCCGCTCGATCGCGGCCCGGGTGCCGTCCTTCGCGAGGGAGAGACACGAGGAGACGACCGAGTCCGGGGTCGCGCCGGGCGTGCACGCCGCCGCCACGGCCGCGGCCAGGACGCCCGCCGCCTCACGGCCGTACGACGACTGGTGTGCGCCGGCGATGTCGAGGGCCTCGGCGTAGGCCGCGCGCGGGTCGGCCGCGTTGACCAGTCCGGCCGGGGCCATGTACATCGCCGCGCCGCAGTTGACGATGTTGCCGGTGCCGGCCTCGCGCGGGTCGGCGTGGCCGTAGTGGATCCTCGTCACCAGCCACTTCTCCGCCAGGAAGATCCGCTGCAGGGGGAGTGCCTCAGTCTCCAGTTCCGGGATCCAGCGGGGCTCGGTCATCAGGTCGGGGACCAGGTGGTCGGCGATCGCGTAGGCGTCGAGGTGGTCGCGGACCCGGGCGTAGACGCGGATCAGGGCGTGGGTCATCAACGTGTCGTCGGTGACGTGGCCGTCGCCTTTGTGGTACGGGGCGAGAGGGCGGGCGGTGCGCCAGTCCTCGCCGTGCCAGGGGCCGACGACGCCGTGGACGCGACCGCCGTGGCGTTCGAGGATCTGCTCGGGCGAGTAGCCCTCGACGGGGCCGCCGAGAGCGTCGCCGACCGCCGCCCCGACCAGGGCACCGGTGATCCGCTCGTCCAGAAGGGCGTTTTGCTGTGCTTTGGGCTGCATGGCCGCATCATCCACCCGGGCGGGCCGGTTGTACGGCTTCCAGGAGTTCGGCGAGTTCCACGAGGTCCGTGCCGGTGAGGCGGGGCAGGACGCAGCCGGAGAGGGTGCGGCAGGTCTCTCGCCAGGACTCGGGGACGGACGCGCCGCCGCCCAGTGCGCCGGTGAGGGCGCCCGCCAGGGCCGGGGCGGAGTCCGCGACGCGGGACAGGCAGGCCGCCGCGGGGATCGCCTCCGCGATGCGGCCGCGGGCGGCGGTGGCCAGGGCGAGGGCGACCGGGACGGTCTCGGCGGCGGCGATGCCGTAGCTGTAGACGTGGTCGACGATCTGGTGCTCCAGGGGTGGGACCAGGGCGAAGGCGCTGTCCGCGGCGGCGGCGAGCCTCAGGGCGTGCCGGGCGTTGCGGCCGATCTCCGTCTCCTCGGGGAGTTCGGTGAGGGCCGCGGCGACGCAGGCGTCGACGTCCGCGCCGGCCAGGGCGAGGGCGAGTGCGGCCGCCATCGCGCGGGCGCCGTGGACGCCGTCGCCGTCCTGGGTGTAGCGGGCGTCGAACTCGGCGAGGTCGGCGGCGCTTCGGGGGTCGCCGGGGTGGGCCACGGCCAGGACACAGGCGCGTACGCAGGCGGCGTCGTCGAAGTAGTGCGGGTTGTCGTGGCCGGTGGCGGGCGGGCGCAGGCCGGTGGCGAGGTTGCCGAGGCCGGCGCGGACGGAGATGCGGGCGCGCAGGGGGAGGACTGCGGATTCGATCTCGGGCGCGCGGTCCGCTGCGGCGGCGACCTCGGCGGCGAGGGCGTTCCAGGTGAGGTCGATGGCGGCTCGGGTGCGGCGTTCGCGGCTGAGGTCGTTCAGGACGGTGTCGTCGCCTGCGCGCAGGAGGGCTTCGGCGGCGAAGGCCGCCCACTCGGCGTCGTCGGAGGGGCCGAGGCGGAGGGGCTCGGGGGGCTGGTTCAGGGCGATCGGGACGGGGAGGGTGGTGGTGGCGTTGTGTTCGGCGAAGGTGTCCAGTTCGCGGGTGAGGCGGCGGGTCCAGTCGGGCATGCGGGCGGCTCTGTGCCGGGCTGCGGGCCAGCCGGCGGCGTCGCCGGCGGCGAGTCCGAGCAGGAGGCCTTCGGCTCGTCTTGAGGCCTCGGCTTCGCCTCCGGCCCTGCTGTCTCCCACCCGCGCACCGCCCGTACCTGGCGTCCGAGGGGTCCTGGTCTCCCGTGGGGCGCCCTCGCCGTCGGCGGCCTCGGGCTCGTGTGCCTTCACGCCGCGTGTCTTCACGCCGTGTGTGGTCGCCTCGTCTGTCGTCACCCCGTGTGTGGTCACCTCGTGTGTGGTCGCCTCGTCTGTCGTCACCCCGTGTGTGGTCACCTCGTGTGTGGTCGCCTCGTGTGTGGTCGCCTCGTCTGTCGTCACCCCGTGTGTGGTCACCTCGTGTGTGGTCATGAGGGGGCCTCCGTTCCGTCGCCCGCCAGGACGAAGTCCGTCGGCCCCGGCTCTGTGCCACAGGGCGCCGGTGTCAGCAGGTCCGCCACGTCCAGGACGTGGTAGCCGGCCATCGCCGGGAGGCATCTGCCGTGGACCGGGCCGATGGGGGTCGCCCAGGCCTGAGGGATCGCCGACACGCCCCGCGTCGCGCCCGCCAGTGCCCCCGCCACCGCCGCCGTCGTGTCCGCGTCGCGGCCCATGTTCACCGCGGTCAGGACCGACTGCTCGAAGTCGCCGTCGGCCGCCGCGTACGCGCCGAAGGCGAGGGCGACCGCCTCGGGGGCCAGGTCGGTCCAGGGGTAGCCGCCGATGACGACCGCGGAGCGGACCGCGCGTTCGCCGCGGTGGGCGACGGCCACCGCGCGGCGCAGGCTGCGGGCCGTCCAGGAGTCGTCGGGGACGACCGCGAGGGCCGCTGCCACCACCGCGTCCGACGGGGCGCCCGCCATCGCCGCCGCGACACCCGCGGCCACCGCCCGGCCGCCGTGGATGCCCTCGCCGTCATGGCTCACCGAGCCGTCGATCGCGACCAGCCGGGCCGCCTCCGCCGGGCGGCCCGCCGCGAACACCCCGAAGGGGGCCGCGCGCATGGCCAGGCCGTCGCTCCAGGCGTGCCGGTGCTGGGCGGAGATCGGGGCGGCCAGGCCCCGGCGGAGGTTCTCGAGGGTGCCGCGTTCGCTGAACCCGGCGCCGCGGAAGGGGCCCTCGTCGCGGTCGGCGATCCACTCGTGCCAGGCCGCTTCCACATGGCCCGGGGTGAGTGCGGAGCCGTGCCGGGCCAGCAGCAGGCCGGAGAAGATCGCGTACTCGGTGTCGTCCGTGCCCGCCGGGTCCTCGGCGACGTACCCGGTGATCCGGCCCCACCGGGCGCGGATCTCGGAGGGCTTCATGTTCTCGGCCGGGGCCCCGAGCGCGTCACCGACGGCCAGGCCCAGCAGTGCGCCCCGTGCCCGTGCCCGGAGCCCGATCGATGCCATGGGGGATGTGTCCCACTCCGGTGGCGCCGCCGAGCCTCACGCGCCCCAGCATCACCCGGTCGACATCTGCGCATGGTGATGATCAAGTGAGCGGAAATCGGTAAACCCGCAGGTTAGCGCAGCCTTTCCTTGCTGGCGGAGGCGGAATTCGGGGCATAGTTTTGGTGCTGTAAAAGTCTGGAACGTGTCCAAAGGGTAGTCCGTGGACGGGGAGTGGGGTTCTTTTCATGGCCATCATCGAGACCGAGGCGACGCTGCACGAGGCGCACCGGGACAACCACACGCACCGGGACGTGAACGGCGGCTGGCTGCGTCCCGCGGTGTTCGGCGCGATGGACGGCCTGGTCTCCAATCTCGCCCTGATGACCGGTGTCGCGGGCGGGGCGGTCGGTCAGCAGACCGTCGTCCTCAGCGGACTCGCGGGCCTGGCTGCAGGTGCCTTCTCCATGGCCGCCGGCGAGTACACCTCCGTCGCCTCGCAGCGTGAGCTCGTCGAGGCCGAGCTGGACGTGGAGCGCCGCCAGCTGCGCAAGCACCCCAAGGACGAGGAGGCCGAGCTCGCCGCGCTCTACGAGTCGAGGGGTGTCGAGCCGCGGCTGGCCCAGGAGGTGGCCCGGCAGCTGTCGAAGGATCCCGAGCAGGCCCTGGAGATCCACGCCCGGGAGGAGCTGGGTGTCGACCCCGGCGATCTGCCCTCGCCCACGGTGGCCGCGGTGTCCAGCTTCGGCTCCTTCGCGCTCGGCGCGCTGATTCCCGTCGCGCCCTATCTGCTGGGGGCGAGCAGCATGTGGCCGGCCGTGCTGCTGGCGCTGCTCGGCCTCTTCCTGTGCGGTGCGGTGGTGGCCAAGGTGACGGCACGCACCTGGTGGTACAGCGGGCTGCGGCAGCTGTTGCTGGGAGGCGCGGCGGCCGGTGTGACCTACGTCCTGGGCACCGCCTTCGGAACGGCCGTAGGATAGCGAGGCTCGGACTTATGCAATGGGCTGCATAAGTAGTCGTTACTCGTTGGTTTCGGATGTGCGACCGCCGGGCATGAGCCGTAAGCGCTGCGGGCAACGATGCTCGCCGCGCACCCTCAGCGGGTCGGGCGAAGACGCCTGTCCCGCTCCCCGGGCCGACGCAAACCGATCTGACCCGATCGTTTCGTGCGGTCCCTCCACAGCTTCCACTGCTGGTGCGGTACCCCCGCCGCGAACCCGCAGTGTCCGCATGTTGGAACGGATTATCCCGGTTCCCGAGAACCGCTCCATCATGTAACCTGCACGAAATTTTGCGATCACGCGAGGGCCAACGTCGTCCCTCGGCACATGCTCCCCCAGAGCCTCAAGGGCCTGGGAGGTGCCCCCAGCCACCTGACGACGACGGGAGAGCCGATGCGTACGCCGCGCCAGCCGTCCCAGCATTCCGCGAATGGCCAGAACTGGTCGTTCATGGATGCTCGCCCTGCTGCGCAGGGTATGTACGACCCCCGCAACGAGCACGACGCCTGCGGCGTCGGCTTCGTCGCCACCCTCACCGGCGAGGCGTCCCACACCCTGGTGGAACAGGCTCTGACCGTTCTGCGCAACCTCGAACACCGCGGCGCCACCGGCTCCGAGCCCGACTCCGGCGACGGCGCCGGCATCCTGTCGCAGGTCCCGGACGCCTTCTTCCGTGACGTGGCCGGATTCGAACTGCCCGACGCCGGTTCCTACGCCGTCGGCATCGCCTTCCTGCCGGAGGACTCCACCGCCGACGCCGTCTCGCAGATCGAGACGATCGCGGCCGACGAGGGCCTGACCGTCCTCGGCTGGCGCGAGGTGCCGGTCGCGCCCCAGCTGCTGGGTGCCACCGCCCGGTCGACCATGCCGGTCTTCCGCCAGATCTTCGTCACCGACGGCGCCGCGGTGCCCGCCACGGGTATCGCCCTCGACCGCAAGGCCTTCGTACTGCGCAAGCGCGCCGAGCGCGAGGCCGGCGTCTACTTCCCGTCGCTGTCCGCGCGGACGATCGTCTACAAGGGCATGCTGACCACCGGCCAGCTGGAGCCCTTCTTCCCGGACCTGTCCGACCGCCGCTTCGCCTCCGCGATCGCGCTCGTGCACTCCCGGTTCTCGACGAACACCTTCCCGTCGTGGCCGCTGGCCCACCCGTACCGCTTCGTCGCGCACAACGGTGAGATCAACACCGTCAAGGGCAACCGCAACTGGATGGTGGCCCGCGAGTCGCAGCTCGTCTCGGACCTGTTCGGGTCCGACGACAAGGCCATCGACCGGATCTTCCCGGTCTGCACGCCGGACGCCTCCGACTCCGCCTCCTTCGACGAGGTCCTGGAGCTCCTGCACCTGGGCGGCCGCTCGCTGCCGCACTCCGTGCTGATGATGATCCCGGAGGCGTGGGAGAACCACGACTCCATGGACCCGGCCCGGCGCGCCTTCTACCAGTTCCACTCCACGATGATGGAGCCCTGGGACGGCCCGGCCTGTGTCACCTTCACCGACGGCACCCAGGTCGGCGCGGTCCTCGACCGCAACGGCCTGCGCCCCGGCCGCTACTGGGTCACCGACGACGGCCTCGTCGTCCTCGGCTCCGAGGTCGGCGTCCTGGACATCGACCCGTCCAAGGTCGTCCGCAAGGGCCGCCTCCAGCCCGGCCGCATGTTCCTCGTCGACACCGCCGAGCACCGCATCATCGAGGACGACGAGATCAAGGCCGAGCTCGCCGCCGAGAACCCCTACGCGGAGTGGATCGAGGCCGGCGAGATCGAGCTGGAGGACCTGCCCGAGCGCGAGCACATCGTGCACACGCACGCCTCGGTCACCCGCCGCCAGCAGACCTTCGGCTACACCGAGGAGGAGCTGCGCGTCCTCCTCGCGCCGATGGCCAAGGCCGGCGCCGAGCCGATCGGCTCCATGGGCACCGACTCGCCGATCGCCGCGCTGTCGGACCGTCCGCGCCTGCTCTTCGACTACTTCACCCAGCTGTTCGCGCAGGTCACCAACCCGCCGCTGGACGCCATCCGCGAGGAACTGGTCACCTCCCTGCGCTCGTCGCTGGGCCCCCAGGGCAACCTGCTCGACCCGAACGCGGCCTCCTGCCGCAGCGTCCTGCTGCCCTTCCCGGTGATCGACAACGACGAGCTGGCCAAGCTCATCCACATCAACGCCGACGGCGACATGCCCGGCTTCAAGGCCGCCACGCTCTCCGGCCTGTACCGGGTGCACGGCGGAGGCGACGCGCTGGCCGCGCGCATCGACGAGATCTGCGCCGAGGCCGACGCCGCCATCGAGAACGGCGCCCGCCTGATCGTCCTGTCGGACCGCCACTCGGACGCCGAGCACGCGCCGATCCCGTCGCTGCTGCTCACCGCGGCCGTCCACCACCACCTCATCCGCACCAAGCAGCGCACCCAGGTGGGCCTGCTGGTCGAGGCCGGTGACGTCCGCGAGGTCCACCACGTCGCCCTGCTCATCGGCTACGGCGCCGCCGCCGTGAACCCGTACCTGGCGATGGAGTCCGTCGAGGACCTGGTCCGCGCCGGCACCTTCCTGCCCGGCATCGAGCCCGAGCAGGCCATCCGCAACCTCATCTACGCCCTCGGCAAGGGTGTGCTGAAGGTCATGTCCAAGATGGGCATCTCGACCGTCGCCTCCTACCGCGGCGCCCAGGTCTTCGAGGCCGTCGGTCTCGACGACGCCTTCGTCGAGAAGTACTTCAACGGCACGGCCACCAAGATCGGCGGTGTCGGCATCGACGTCGTCGCCGAGGAGGTCGCCGCCCGGCACGCCAAGGCCTACCCGGCCTCCGGCATCGCCCCCGCGCACCGCGCGCTGGAGATAGGCGGCGAGTACCAGTGGCGCCGCGAGGGCGAGCCGCACCTGTTCGACCCGGAGACGGTCTTCCGCCTCCAGCACTCCACGCGCTCCGGCAAGTACGACATCTTCAAGAAGTACACCGAGCGCGTGAACGAGCAGTCCGAGCGCCTGATGACGCTGCGCGGCCTGTTCGGCTTCAAGTCGGACCGGCAGCCGATCTCCATCGACGAGGTCGAGCCGGTCTCGGAGATCGTCAAGCGGTTCTCCACGGGCGCCATGTCGTACGGCTCCATCTCCCAGGAGGCGCACGAGACCCTCGCCATCGCCATGAACCAGCTGGGCGGCAAGTCCAACACCGGTGAGGGCGGCGAGGACCCGGAGCGCCTGTACGACCCGGCCCGCCGGTCGTCCATCAAGCAGGTCGCCTCCGGCCGCTTCGGTGTGACCTCCGAGTACCTGGTCAACTCCGACGACATCCAGATCAAGATGGCCCAGGGCGCCAAGCCCGGCGAGGGCGGCCAGCTGCCCGGCCACAAGGTCTACCCGTGGGTCGCCAAGACCCGTCACTCGACGCCGGGCGTCGGCCTCATCTCGCCGCCGCCGCACCACGACATCTACTCCATCGAGGACCTGGCCCAGCTGATCCACGACCTGAAGAACGCGAACCCGCAGGCGCGGATTCACGTGAAGCTGGTCTCCGAGGTCGGCGTCGGCACGGTCGCCGCGGGCGTCTCCAAGGCGCACGCGGACGTGGTGCTCATCTCCGGCCACGACGGCGGTACGGGCGCCTCCCCGCTGACCTCGCTGAAGCACGCGGGCGGCCCCTGGGAGCTCGGCCTGGCCGAGACCCAGCAGACGCTGCTGCTCAACGGCCTGCGCGACCGCATCGTCGTGCAGACCGACGGCCAGCTGAAGACCGGCCGCGACGTGGTCATCGCCGCGCTGCTCGGCGCCGAGGAGTTCGGTTTCGCGACCGCGCCGCTCGTCGTCTCCGGCTGCGTCATGATGCGCGTCTGCCACCTGGACACCTGCCCGGTCGGCATCGCCACGCAGAACCCGGTCCTGCGCGAGCGGTACAACGGCAAGGCCGAGTACGTCGTGAACTTCTTCCAGTTCATCGCCGGAGAGGTCCGCGAGATCCTCGCCGAGCTGGGCTTCCGCTCCATCGAGGAGGCCGTCGGCCACGCCGAGACCCTCGACGTCACGCGGGCCGTCGACCACTGGAAGGCACAGGGCCTGGACCTGGCACCGCTGTTCCACGTGCCCGAGCTGCCCGAGGGCGCGGTGCGCCACCAGCTCATCGCCCAGGACCACGGCCTGGAGAAGGCGCTCGACAACCAGCTGATCAAGCTGGCCGCCGACGCCCTCTCCGCGGCCGGTGCCACCGACGCCCAGCCGGTACGCGCCCAGGTGGAGATCCGCAACATCAACCGCACGGTCGGCACCATGCTCGGCCACGAGGTGACGAAGAAGTTCGGTGGCGCGGGCCTGCCCGACGACACCATCGACATCACCTTCACCGGCTCCGCAGGCCAGTCCTTCGGCGCGTTCGTGCCGCGCGGCGTCACGCTGCGCCTGGAGGGCGACGCCAACGACTACGTCGGCAAGGGCCTCTCGGGCGGCCGGATCGTCGTCCGCCCGGACCGCGCGGCCGACCACCTCGCCGAGTACAGCGTCATCGCCGGCAACACCATCGGCTACGGCGCCACCGGCGGCGAGATGTTCCTGCGCGGCAAGGTCGGCGAGCGGTTCTGCGTCCGCAACTCCGGTGCGACGGTCGTCTCCGAGGGCGTGGGCGACCACGGCTGCGAGTACATGACCGGCGGTCACGCGGTGGTGCTCGGCGAGACCGGCCGCAACTTCGCGGCCGGTATGTCCGGCGGCATCGCCTACGTCATCGACCTCGACCGGGACAACGTCAACGCCGGCAACCTGGACGCCGTCGAGCCGCTCGACGACACCGACAAGCAG
The DNA here is from genome assembly GCF_055606225.1 of Streptomyces sp. NPDC037100. Lineage (NCBI taxonomy): Bacteria > Bacillati > Actinomycetota > Actinomycetes > Kitasatosporales > Streptomycetaceae > Streptomyces > Streptomyces sp. NPDC037100. The sequence goes on from NZ_JBVJSX010000007.1 coordinate 141,254, forward strand.
TGGCTGCACGACGTGATCCGCCGCCACCAGGAGGAGACGGGCTCCACCGTCGCCGAGAAGCTCCTGGGCGAGTGGGACACCGCCGTCGAGCGCTTCAGCAGGATCATCCCCAGCACGTACAAGGCAGTGCTCGCCGCCAAGGAAGCCGCCGAGCGAGCCGGTCTGTCCGAGACCGAGACCCACGAGAAGATGATGGAGGCGGCGATCAATGGCTGACCCGAAGGGCTTCCTGAACCACGGGCGCGAGGTCGCCAAGTCCCGCCCCGTCGAGGAGCGCGTCAAGGACTGGAACGAGGTCTACGTCCCCGGCTCCCTGCTGCCCATCATCAGCAAGCAGGCCAGCCGCTGCATGGACTGCGGCATCCCGTTCTGCCACAACGGCTGCCCGCTCGGGAACCTCATCCCCGAGTGGAACGACTACGCCTACCGCGAGGACTGGGCCGCCGCCTCGGAACGCCTGCACGCGACGAACAACTTCCCGGAGTTCACGGGCCGCCTGTGCCCCGCTCCCTGCGAGTCGGCGTGTGTGCTCGGCATCAACCAGCCGCCGGTCACCATCAAGAACGTCGAGGTCTCGATCATCGACAAGGCGTGGGAGACCGGGGACGTCGCCCCGCAGATCCCGGAGCGCCTGTCCGGCAAGACCGTCGCGGTCGTCGGCTCGGGCCCGGCGGGTCTCGCCGCCGCCCAGCAGCTGACCCGCGCCGGCCACACCGTCGCCGTCTACGAGCGCGCGGACCGCATCGGAGGCCTCCTCCGCTACGGCATCCCCGAGTTCAAGATGGAGAAGCGGCACATCAACCGCCGTATCGAGCAGATGCGCGCGGAGGGCACCCGCTTCCGCACCGGCATCGAGATCGGCCGCGACCTGAAGGCCACGGACCTGAAGAAGCGCTACGACGCGGTCGTCCTGGCCGTCGGCGCCACCACGGCCCGTGACCTGCCGGTGCCCGGCCGCGAGCTCAAGGGCATCTACCAGGCCATGGAGTACCTGCCGCTGGCCAACAAGGTCCAGGAGGGCGACTACGTCACCACTCCGCTGTCGGCCGAGGGCAAGCACGTCGTGGTCATCGGCGGCGGCGACACCGGCGCGGACTGCGTGGGCACCGCCCACCGCCAGGGCGCGGCCTCCGTCACGCAGCTGGAGATCATGCCCCGCCCGGGCGAGGAGCGGCACCCGACCAACCAGCCCTGGCCGACCTTCCCCATGCTGTACAAGGTCACCTCGGCCCACGAGGAGGGCGGCGAGCGGGTCTACTCCGTCTCGACGACCCACTTCGAGGGCGACGAGGACGGCAACGTCCAGTGGCTGCACCTCACCGAGGTGGAGTTCATCGACGGCAAGCTGACCCAGAAGCCGGGCACGGAGCGCAAGATCCCGGCCCAGCTGGTCACCCTGGCCATGGGCTTCACCGGCACCGACCGGGAGAACGGCCTGGTCGAGCAGTTCGGCCTGGAGCTCGACGAGCGCGGCAACATCGCCCGCGACGCCGACTTCCGGACCAACGTGCCGGGCGTGTTCGTCGCCGGTGACGCCGGCCGCGGCCAGTCGCTCATCGTCTGGGCGATCGCGGAGGGCCGCTCGGCGGCGCGCGGAGTGGACCGTGCCCTCACGGGGGCGAGCGAGCTGCCGGCGCCGATCCGTCCCACGGACCGCGCGCTGATGGTCTGACCGCACCGCACAAGACGTCCCGTACAACGGCGTACGGAACACTGACAGCGCCTGCCCAGCAAGTCCCCGACCGGACGACCGGGCAGGCGCTGTCGTTTTCTCCTGCCGGCGTTCTCCCGCCGGTGTTCTCCTGTCGGCTTTCGGCTTTCTCCTGCCGGCCACGACACCCCGTACGGGCCTTGGTCACGGCACCTTGTACGTGTCCCCGTAGACGGCCCACTCCAGCGGCGTCTCCAGGCGCAGGTTGCCCTCGTTCAGGAAACGGCGCTGGGCGGTGTCGATACGGCTCGTGTCCGTGCGGTCGGCGGCCATGGCGGTGCGGCGGACGTCGAGGAAGGCGTCCAGGTACGCCTTCTCACCGCCGCCCTCGGCCGGTGTGTCCGCCACCCGCAGCGCGCGTTCGCGCAGGCCGTAGAAGCCCTTGGGGCCGGCGTCGGGGCCGTGGAAGATCAGAGCGTCGTAGTAGACGAACTGGCCGAGTGTGCCCAGGCCGTCCAGTTTGGCCAGGCGGACCGCCGGGTCGAAGGCCACCGCGTCACGGTGCTCGTCCTGGGCCCTGCGGAAGGCCGGGAGCTTCGCCTCCGCCTTCCAGGCCGCGGTGAAGCCGGGGTCCAGCCCCTCGTGGGAGTCCGTGCCGTCGACCGTGCGCAGGGCCGGCAGGTAGCGGGCCAGGCCGTTGTCCGGGTGGGTTTCGGTGTAGCGCTCGACAAGGGCGAGCAGGTCGTGGGTGCCGGTGCAGAAGCCGGCGATCCCGGCGGTGTAGCCCCGCCCGTCCTCCAGGTCCTCGATGGAGCCGTAGAGAGCACGCCAGTTCAGCGTCGACTGGTGGGCGCTCGCCACGATCCGCTGCGCCAGTTCCTTCTTCTCCGGGGCGGCCAGGCCCGCGGGCAGCCCGGCGATCACCTCGTCGTCCTCCGCCCGCTCCTCCTCGGCCCGGTCCTTGGCCTCTTCCCGGGCCGCCTGGGCGGCGGACACGGAGGGCTTCGCCGCGGGCTCGCCGGAGTCCGCGGGTGCGAGGAAGTAGGCCAGCGCCGTGGCGGCCACGGGAACGGCGACGAAGAACGCCACTCCGGCACGCTTCACCGGGATCACCCTGCCTGTCGGCTCCGTCACCTTTCCCGCCGCCCCGGCCGCCTGGAGCACCAGCGACCGACGCGCGCCCCCGCAAGCACCGGCGCGCGGCGCCGGGCCAGGGGCGCGTAAGCGTACGTCAGTGTCCACCCGCGTCCACCGGCGGGTCGGCGAGGCATACTCTCGGCATTCACGTCCGATGATCCAGGGGGACACGTATGACCGCGATCAGCCTGCGCACGTTCGAGGGGACCGCGCCGACGCTGGTGAACCTCTACAAGAGTGCCGGGGTGTCCCTCGCGAAGCACGGCCTCGACGGGCTGCGGGCCGCGGTCTACCTCGTGGTCGACTACTCGGGCTCGATGAAGCCGTACTACAAGGACGGCAGTGTGCAGGCGCTGGCCGACCGGGTGCTCGGGCTGTCAGCGCATCTGGACGACGACGGCAGCGTGCCGGTCGTGTTCTTCTCCACCGACGTCGACGCCGTCACCGACATCGCCCTCGCCGATCACCGGGGACGGATCGAGCGGACCGTCGCCGGGCTCGGGCACATGGGGAAGACCAGCTACCACCTGGCGATGGACGCCGTCATCGACCACTACCTGGACAGCGGGTCTGCCGAGCCCGCCCTCGTGGTGTTCCAGACCGACGGCGGGCCCATCAACAAGCTCGCCGCGGAGCGGTACCTCTGCAAGGCGGCCAAGCTGCCGCTGTTCTGGCAGTTCATCGGCTTCGGCGACCCGGGCAGCAAGCAGTTCGACTTCCTGCGCAAGCTGGACGAGCTGGCCGTGCCGGGCAAGCGGGTCGTCGACAACGCCGGGTTCTTCCACGTGGGGGCGGATCCGCAACAGGTGCCCGACGCCGAGCTGTACGACCGGCTGGTCGGCGAGTTCCCGAAGTGGCTGGTGGCGGCGCGGGCGCAGGGGATCGTGAGGGACTCCGGCAGCCGCTGAGCCGGGCCGCTCGTCCCCTTGGCCCAACCGTCCCCACGTCCCGTTTGCACGGCCGCGACGCCGTGCCACGCTGGGAAGGATCCGGACGGGGAGGCGACGACGTATGGGCGACGACGGCGCACGACGGGTGTACGGGACGGACTCCGCCCGCAGGGGGTCTCCCGCAGGCAGGGGCGAGAAGCTCGCCGACTGGGCGGACGGGCGGCTCGGGCTGTTCGGCCTGGCCAGGGCCAACATGCGCAAGGTCTTCCCGGACCACTGGTCCTTCATGCTGGGCGAGGTCACCCTCTACAGCTTCGTCGTGCTGATCCTCACCGGCGTCTACCTCACCCTGTTCTTCGAGCCGAGCATGCAGGAGGTCGTCTACAACGGCTCCTACACCGAGCTCAACGGCGTGCTCATGAGCCGGGCGTTCGAGTCCACGCTGGACATCAGCTTCGACGTGCGCGGCGGGCTGCTGATCCGGCAGATCCACCACTGGGCGGCGCTGGTCTTCATCACCGGCATGCTGGTGCACATGATGCGGGTGTTCTTCACCGGAGCCTTCCGCAAGCCGCGCGAACTGAACTGGCTCTTCGGCTGGACCCTCCTGATGCTCGGCATCATCACCGGCCTGACCGGCTACTCCCTGCCCGACGACCTGCTGTCCGGCACCGGCATCCGCTTCGCGCAGGGCGCGATCCTGTCGATCCCGATCGTCGGGACGTACCTGTCGTTCTTCCTGTTCGGCGGCGAGTTCCCGGGTGAGGACATCATCTCGCGGCTGTACCCCGTCCATATCCTGCTGCTGCCCGGGATCATGCTGGGCCTGGTCACCGCCCATCTGATCCTGGTCTTCTACCACAAGCACACCCAGTTCCCGGGCCCCGGACGCAAGGAGCGCTCGGTCGTCGGGATGCCTTTCCTGCCGGTCTACATGGCCAAGGCCGGCGGCTTCTTCTTCCTCGTCTTCGGCGTCCTGACGGTGATGGGCGCGGTCGCCCAGATCAACCCCGTGTGGGCCTTCGGCCCCTACCGCCCCGACCTGGTCACCACCGGCGCCCAGCCCGACTGGTACCTCGGATTCTCCGAGGGGCTGATCCGGGTGATGCCTGGATGGGAGATCAACCTCTGGGGGCACACCCTCGTCCTCGGCGTGTTCATCCCCTTCTCGCTCTTCCCGCTGATCCTGCTCGCCCTCGGCCTGTACCCCTTCCTCGAGGCGTGGATCACCGGCGACAAACGCGAGCACCACATCCTGGACCGGCCGCGCAACGCGCCCGTGCGCACCGGCCTCGGCGTGGCCTGGCTGACGCTGTACGCGGTGCTGCTGATCGGCGGCGGCAACGACATCGTCGCCACCCATCTGCACCTGTCCATCAACGTGATCACCTGGTTCGTGCGGATCGGGGTCTTCGTGCTGCCGGTCGTCGCCTTCATCGTCACGAAGAAGATCTGCATGGGCCTGCAGCGCCGCGACCGCGCCAAGGTGCTGCACGGCAGGGAGACCGGCACCATCAAGCGGCTGCCGACGGGTGAGTACCTCGAGGTCCACGAGCCCCTCACCCAGGCCGAGCTGTTCACCCTCACCCAGCACGAGCAGAACCCGCCCTACGAGATCGGGCGCGAGGTCGACGCGGGGGGTGTCCGCCGCAGGGTCAAGCGGTCCGAGCGGCTGCGCGCCCGGCTCGCGAAGGCCATGTACGGACCCGACGCGCGGATCGAGAAGCCGACCGTGGAGCAGTACCGGGAGATCACCAGCGGCGACCACCCGCACTGACGGCCGGGGCCCGGCGTCAAAAGCCCGCTCCCGGCTCAGCCCGCCGACGGCACCTCACGTGTCACAGCCCGTGCGCCGAAGCGCAACCCCCGGCCCAGCCCGCCCACGCCCCCTACGTATCGCACTCCAGCACGCTCCGGCACAGCGCACACCGCGCCCGGACCCGCCCCCGCACCGGCACCCTGATCCGCTGATGGCACGTGGGGCAGGGGAACGACACGCGCAACCGCCCGCCCCCGTCCGGCGAGAACGCGTACGGCACCCCCGGCTGCGGCGGGCGGGCCGCAGCGTGCCGCCGGTCCCGGGCGTACCGCCGCCGCCCCGCCCATCCCGCCGCCGTCAACGGCGGCTGCTGCTCGTCACGGCGAGCCAGCTCCATCCCCTTCACATACGCCGTGTACGCCTGCGCACTGGTGAACCACACCGCCGGGTCCTCCCCGAAGGCCAGCGCCCGCTTGGCCAGCACGTACCCGAACTCCTCCGGCGTGAGATACCCCAGCTTCTGCGACGACGCCCCGTCCTCCCGGTACGCGTCCAGCAGCAGCCACCCCGCCCCCAGGTACGTCGTCGTCGTGTCCGTGAGGATCTCGTTGTCCCGCACGCTGGGGAAAGACAGGTCCAGGCGATGCAGGTACACATGCGTCACCTCGTGCGCGAGAGCCGCCCCGATGTCCCTCCGATGCGTACGGAACCGGTCGTTCAGCTCCACGAAGTACTCCGGCCCGGCCGTGAGCTCCACATTCGCCGCGTGCCGCATCTCCCGGAAGCTCACGACCAGCCGGGCATCCGGCAGCCGGTAGTGCCGCACCAGCTCGTGCGCCACCCGCTGCGCCCCCAGATGCAGATCGTCGGTGTCGCAGAACGCCACGTCGACGGGGAGCACACTCGTCGCGAACGTCCGGACGGTGTCGTAGGACAGTCGCTTGTACAGCGCCGTGACGGCGGCCCGCACCGTCTCCAGGTGCGGGTAGCCGTGCTCGACCGGCCCGTCGTTCGCCACGCCTCACCCCCAAGACGCCCTGAACCCGGTTCCACTGTACGAGGACACGCCCCGCCGCGGACGGGCCCGGCACGGCGAAATCCGGTCGTCGCCTCCCGCGCACCTCCGGCAGAATCCGGGCCGTGACCAGCGAACAGCACACCACCACCGGCTCGCTCCGGGTGGGCGGCCGGGACGACGCCCTCGAACAGCGGCTCGACGAGGAGCTGACCGCGTTCAACACCGCCGCCGCCGACGGGGCCGTCACCGAGCCCCTCTCCGTCTCCGCCACCGACGCCAGCGGCGACCTGGTCGGCGGGCTCACCGCCTGGACCTGGGGCACCCTCTGCTCGGTGGACATGCTCTGGGTGCGCGAGGACCAGCGGCACGCCGGCTGGGGCGGGCGGCTGATGCGCGCCGCACAGGACGAGGCCGTCCGACGCGGCTGCACCGACATGATCGTCTCCACGTACAGCTTCCAGGCGCCCGGCTTCTACCCGAGGCTCGGCTTCCGGGAACAGGCCCGCGTCCGGGGCGTCCCCGGCGGCCACGAGGACATCTGCTTCCACAAGCAACTCTCGCCGCCGAGGGATGAGACGGCCTTCGGCGACCCGGCGTGATCCCCGTAGGCTGACGCCCCATGACCACCAGCAACACCGGTTCCCGTGACGTCGACCCCGCCGTCCGAGAAGAGCTCGCCCGGCTGCGCGACAGCATCGACAACATCGACGCCGCCGTCGTCCACATGCTCGCCGAGCGCTTCAAGTGCACCCAGCAGGTCGGCCACCTCAAGGCCCGGCACCAGCTGCCGCCCGCCGACCCGGCCCGCGAGGCCCGCCAGATCGCCCGGCTGCGCGCCCTCGCCGAGAACGCCAAACTCGACCCCGCCTTCGCCGAGAAGTTCCTGAACTTCATCGTCGCCGAGGTCATCCGCCACCACGAGCGCATCGCGGACGAGGCGCTCAACGGCGCCGCCCCAGGCGGCAACTGACGTCGCGCACGCCCCGGGGGAGTGACACGACGGCCCGCTCGGGGCATGCTGCGCTGTACACAGCATGTCAGCTGACGAGCACTGCGCGTCAGCGTCCCGGACTACTCTGGTCCTCCACGAGGGAGGGGCGTGGGGCCATGCCGTCGGATACCAGGATCCTCATCGTCGACGACCATGAGGACACGCTGTACGCGCTCGAAAGCGCCCTGGCCCCACTGGGCTACCTGCTCGGCCGGGCCACCAGCGGCGACGAGGCACTCAAGCAGGTGCTCCGCGGCCAGGTCGGCCTGCTGCTGCTCGACGTGCGCATGCCCGGCGTCAGCGGGCTGGAGGTCGTGCGCTACATGCGGCGCGTGGAGCAGACCCAGCACATCCCCGTGATCCTGCTCACCGGCTTCGGCGCCGACCACGAACTGACCACCGCCGCCTTCCGGCTCGGCGTCGCCGACCTCGTCATGAAGCCCGTCGACCCCTGGACCCTGCGCACCAAGGTCCGCTACCTCTACGACACCCACCGGCGCCATCTCGCCCTGGAGAGGGAGGTGCACCGCCTGCGCGCCTTCGCGGGGGAACACACCGAGACCGCCGCACACCCCGCACACCCCGCGCGCCCCGGACTGCCGCATCCCGACGCGCGCGTGCCCACGCAGCGGCCCCTGGGGGCGCACGCCGGGGAGCTCGAAAAGGACCGCACCTAGAGACGGACATTGGGCACGTACCGATCCGCCTCTGTGCCTTGCCCACGCCATCAGGCAGCATGTCTCGCATGTCCGTACTGACGCGCGACGAAGCGCAGACCCGAGCAGAGCTCCTCGACGTCCACCACTACACGATCGAACTCGACCTGACCGGCGGCGACGAGACCTTCGACTCCCGCACCCTGATCAGGTTCGCTGCCCGCGTGGACGGGGACACCTTCGTCGAGCTCAAGCCCGCCGAGCTGCGCTCCGTCACCCTCGACGGACACCCCCTGGACCCGCAGGCCCTGGACGGCAACCGGCTCGCCCTGCCGAACCTCACCGCCGGCGAACACGAACTGCACGTGGACGCCCGGATGCGCTACTCCCGCACCGGCGAGGGCATGCACCGCTTCACCGACCCCACCGACGGTGAGACCTACGTCTACACCCAGCTGTTCATGGACGACGTCCAGCGCGTCTTCGCCGCCTTCGACCAGCCCGACCTCAAGGCCGTCTTCGAACTGTCCGTGACGGCCCCACAGAACTGGACCGTCCTCGCCAACGGCATCACCGAACACGCCGACGGCGTATGGACCGCGGCCCCCACACCGCTCATCTCCACCTACCTCGTCGCCGTCGCCGCAGGCCCCTGGCACTCCGTGCGCACCGAGCACCGCGGCCTGCCCTTCGGCCTGCACTGCCGCCGCTCCCTCGCCCCCTACCTGGACGCCGACTGCGACGAACTCCTCGACGTCACCCGCGCGTGCTACGACCGCTACCACGAGAAGTTCGACGAGCCCTACCCGTTCGACTCCTACGACCAGGCCTTCGTCCCCGAGTTCAACGCCGGCGCCATGGAGAACCCGGGCCTGGTCACCTTCCGCGACGAGTTCGTCTACCGCTCCGCCGTCACCGACACCGAACGCCAGACCCGCGCCATGGTCATCGCCCACGAGATGGCCCACATGTGGTTCGGCGACCTCGTCACCCTCAAGTGGTGGGACGACATCTGGCTGAACGAGTCCTTCGCCGAGTACATGGGCTACCAGACCCTCACCGAAGCCACCCGCTTCACCGACACCTGGACCGACTTCGGCGTCACCCGCAAGTCCTGGGGCTACGACGCCGACCAGCGCCCCTCCACCCACCCCGTCGCCCCCGAGGCCGTCGACGACACCGCCTCCGCGCTGCTCAACTTCGACGGCATCTCCTACGCCAAGGGCGCCAGCGCACTGCGGCAACTGGTCGCCTGGCTCGGCGAGAAGGACTTCCTCGCCGGCATCAACACCCACTTCGCCCGGCACAAGTACGGCAACGCCACCCTCGCCGACTTCATCGACAACCTCGCGAGCGCCACCGACCGAGACGTCCACGCCTGGGCCGACGCCTGGCTGCGCACCACCGGCGTCGACACCCTCACCCCGCGCATCACCCCCGGCGAGCACGGCACCTGCGCCCTCACCGTCGACCGCGCCGGCAGCCGCCCGCACCGCATCGCCGCCGGCCTCTACGACCGCGACCTCGGCGACGACGGCGGCCAGCTCGTGCTGCGCGAACGCCTCCACCTCGACCTCCCGCACACCCAAGCCCACCCCATCGGCAAGCGGCCCGCCCTGCTCCTGCTCAACGACGGCGACCTCAGCTACGCCAAGGTCCGCTTCGACCCCGAGTCGTTCGAAACCGTCCGCAAGGACCTGTCCGGCCTGCCCGAGCCGCTGACCCGCGCGGTCGTCTGGAACGCCCTCCGGGACGCCGTCCGCGACGGCGAACTCGCCCCCCTCGCCTACCTGGAGACCGCCCGCGCCCACCTCCCGCTGGAGACGGACCTCGCCATCGTCCAAGGCGTGCTCGCCTTCGCCTCCACCTACATCGCCGACCGCTACCTCGCCCCCGAGGAACGGCCCGGCGCACTCGCCACCCTCTCCGAACTGTGCCGCGACCTCATCCGCCGCACCGAGGACGGCGACAACCCCGGCCTGCGACTGATCGCCGTACGCCACCGCATCGACGTGGCCGCCCACCCCGACACCATCGCCGCCTGGCTCGCCGACGGCACCGTCCCCGGCGGCCCAGAGCTCGACCCCGAGCTGCGCTGGCGCGTACTCGCCCGGCTCGCCGTCCTCGGCGCGACCGACGAGGCCGCCATCACCGCCGAACTGGAACGCGACCCCAGCGCCACCGGCCGGGAAGGCGCGGCCCGCTGCCGCGCCGCCCTGCCCGACCCCGAGGCCAAGGCCCGCGCCTGGCAGGCCATGTTCGGCTCCGACGACCTGTCCAACTACCTCTTCACCGCCACCGCCCGCGGCTTCTGGCAGCCCGAACAGGCCGACCTGGTACGCGAGTACGTCGGGCGCTACTACGCCGACGCGGTCGCCGTCGCCGGCCGCCGCGGCCCCGCCATCGCCGACGCCGCCGGCCGCTGGGCCTTCCCCGCACACGCCGTCGACGCGGACACCCTCCGCCTCGGCGAGGAATGCCTGCGCGACGCCGACCCGATCCCCGCGCTGCGCCGCAAGCTCGTCGACCAACTGGACGACCTGGAAAGGGCGTTGCGGGTCCAAGGGGCCGACGGGAACTAGGGCACGGGAGAGCTGGGGCCGGCGGGGCCGGGGCCGGGGAGAGTTGGGGCCGGCGGGGCCGGGGCCGGGGAGAGTTGGGGCCGGCGGGGCCGGGGCCGGGGAGAGTTGGGGGCGGCGGGGCCGGGGCGCGGGAGAACCGAGGTCGCGCCGGGGCCCGGGAGAACCGGGGCGGCGGGGCCAGGGTCGGTGAGAACCGGGGTCACGCCGGGGCCCGGGAGAACCGGGGCGGCGGGGCCGGGGCCGGGGAGAGTCGGGGGCGGCGGGGCCGGGGCCCGAAAGAACCGGGGTCGCGCCGGGGCCCGGGAGAACCGGGGTCGCGCCAGGGCCCGGGAGAACCGGGCCGGGGAGAGTTGGGGTCGACGGGGCCGGAGCCCGAAAGAACCGGGGTCGGCGAGAAGTGGGGCCGGCGGGGCTGGGACCGGGGAGAACCGGGGCGGTGACTTAGGGCACTCGACGGGCTGCAGACCCGGGCCGGTGGCCGCGCCGCTCCGAGCGGTTTTCCCGCCGGGAGATACCTCCACCCCGGTCGGGTCGTTGAGCCGTACGGGCGAGCCGCCCCGCGCCCCGGAGGACAACCCCATGAGCAACCCGCCCCTCGCCTCAGGTCCCGAAGGCCGCCGCGCCCTGCGGCCGCTGCTCGACACCGTCCTCGAGGCGCTGGACACCGGCGCCCGGGCCCGGGGCGGTCCGCTGCCGACGGGCGGGCCGGACGCGGTCGCCGCCCGCCTGCGGGAAACGGTGGGGGAGCTCCTGGCCGACCAGGGCGACCCCCACGCCCTGCCCACCCTGGTCAGGGCCTTCGCCGAAGGCGCCGCCGACCCGGCCCACCCCCTGTGCGCGGCCCACCTCCACTGCCCGCCCCTCGCCGTCGCAACCGCCGCCGACCTCGCCGCCTCGGCCCTCAACCCGTCCCTGGACTCCTGGGACCAGGCCCCGGCGGCCTCGGAGCTGGAGGCCCTGGCGGCAGGCGTGCTGGCCAGGGAGATCTACCCGGAGAGCGAGCCGGCCGACTCCCTCGTCACCACCGGCGGCACCGAATCCAACCAACTCGCCCTGCTCCTCGCCCGGGAAGCCCACGGCGGATCCGCCCGGCTCGTGTGCGGGGCCAACGCCCACCACTCACTGCCCCGCGCCGCCTGGCTGCTCGGACTGCCCGAACCCGTCGTCGTACCAGCCCCGGGCGGAACGCTCGACCCCGACGCGCTCGACGAGGCCCTCACCTGCCTGCCCGGCCCGCTGCTCGTCGCCGCCACCGCCGGCACCACCGACGCCGGACTCATCGACCCACTGCCCGAGATCGCCGCCCGCTGCGCCGCCCACGGCGCCCGGCTGCACATCGACGCCGCCTACGGCGGAGGCCTCCTCTTCAGCGACCGGCACCGCACCCGCCTCACCGGCCTCGACGCCGCCCACACCGTCACCCTCGACCTGCACAAACTCGGCTGGCAGCCGGTCGCCGCCGGCCTCCTCGCCGTCCGGGACACCCACGACCTCGCCGCCCTGCGGCAGCGCGCCGACTACCTCAACGCCGACGACGACACCGAGGCCGGACTCCCCGACCTGCTCGGCCGGTCCCTGCGGACCACCCGCCGCCCCGACGTCCTCAAACTCGCCGTCACCCTCAAGACCCTGGGGCGCAGCGGCCTCGGAGCCCTCGTCGACCAGGTCTGCGCCCACGCCCGGCAGTTCGCCGCCCTCGTCGACGCCCACCCCGGCTTCGAGCTGCACGCCCCGCCCGCCATCAGCACCGTGCTGTTCCGGCCCAAGGGCGCCACCGACGTCACCGTGGCCGCCGTGCGCCGCGCGCTGCTGACCGACGGCCGCGCCGTCCTCGGCCGGGCCCGCCTCGACGGCCGGCTCTGGCTCAAGGCCACCCTCCTCAACCCCGCCACCGGGCCCGACGACCTGGCCGCCCTGCTGCAGCTCGCGGCAGCGAGCCGAGCCACACTCGTGGAAGGACACACCCCCCGATGAACCCCGCACCGACCCCCGGCCCCGACGCCCCCCGCGACCTCGTCGGCATCGGCATCGGCCCCGCCAACCTCTCCCTCGCCGCGCTCGCTCACCCCCTCGGCGGCCTCGACACCGTCTTCTACGACCAGAACCCCGCCTTCGGCTGGCACCCCGGACTGCTCATCGAGGGCGCCACCCTCCAGGTCCCGTTCCTCGCCGACCTGGTCTCCCTCGCCGACCCCACCAGCCCATGGACCTTCCTCAACTACCTCAGGTCCCGCGAGCGGCTCTTCCCCTTCTACTTCGCCGAGCGCTTCCACATCCAGCGCGCCGAGTACGACGCCTACTGCCGCTGGGCCAGCGAGAACCTCCCCGGACTCCACTTCGGTCACCAGGTCGACGCCGTCCGCTGGAACCCCGAACGCGACGTCTTCGAGGTCGACTTCACCCAGCTCGACAGCGACGGAGAAGCAGAAGCCCTCGGCCGGACCTACACCCGCGACGTCGTCCTCGGCATCGGAACCGAGCCCTACGTCCCCGACCCCCTCAAGCCCCTCGTCGAGGCCCCCGGCGTGCCCGTCGTGCACGCCGCCGACTACCTCGACCACCGCGCAGCACTCCTCGCCGCCGAACACGTCACCGTCGTCGGCATCGGACAGTCCGGCGCCGAGGTCTTCCTCGACCTGCTGCGCAACCGGCCCGCCGGACGCGAGAAGCTGCACTGGCTGGGACGCACCGAGGCCTTCGCGCCCATGGAGTACTCCAAGCTCGGCCTGGAGCACTTCACCCCCGACCACACCCGCTACTTCCACGCCCTGCCCGAGTCCACCCGCGACCGGCTCGTCGAGGGCCAGTGGCAGCTGCACAAGGGCATCGACGCCGCCACCATCGCCGCCGTCCACGACGAGCTCTACCGCCGCACCCTGCACGGCGGCTGGCCCGACGCCGTCCTCACCCCCGGTGTGCGGGTCCGCACCGCCGGCCGGGTCGCCACGACCAAAGTGGAACTGCACCTGGAGCACGACCTGCAGAACAGCCGCTCCCGACTCACCACCGACGCCGTCGTCCTCGCCACCGGCTACCGCGAACGCCCCCTCGACCGGATCCTCGCCGGCCTCGACCCCTACATGCGCCGAGACAACCAGGAGCGGCCCCGCATCGACGAGGACCACCGGCTCGTCCTCGACCCGTCCGTCACCGGCACGGTCTACGTCCAGAACGCCGAAACCCACACCCACGGCGTCGGTGCCCCCGACCTCGGACTCGCCGCCTGGCGCAGCGCGATCATCCTCAACACCGTGACGGGCGGGGAGGCCTACGCACTCCCCGCCCGCACCGCCTTCACCACCTTCGGCCTCACCCAGCGGGCCCACGTCCCGCCGCCCCGCGAGGCACCCGCACTGACCCCGCTCGTCGACGACCGGAGGTGACGAAGCACGCGCCTCAGAAGACGGGCGTGCCCTCCCGCGTGAGCTTCCAGTCCACCGCCGCGAAGGCGGCCGGGTCGATCGCCCCCTTCGCCTTCACCCAGGCGATCATGGTGTTACGGATCTCGTCCGAGTTCGACCACAGCATCTGGGCCGCGGCGACATGCGGGAAGTTCCCGCCGCCGTTGGCCCGGTAGTTGTTCACCGCGAACACGAACTTCGCGTCGTCCGCGAGCGGCTGCCCCTCGAACCGCACATTCGTCACCCGCGAACCGGCCGGCTTCGCGATGTCGATCTCGTACGACAGGCCACTCACCACGTCGTAGTTGTAGTCCGGTGTGCCGTTCGCGTTCGTCAGCTTCGCAGGATCCACCGCAGCGCCGGGCGCTGTCTGCACGAAGTAGTTCGCCGAGTACTCCAGATACGCCTTCATCTGCGCACCCGTCATCAGACGCGCCTCCAGCGTGTTCTCGAAGACGTACAGACCCGCCACGTCCCGGATCGTCACCTCACCGGCCGGGATCCGCGCGCTGCGCGAGAAGCACGCCGCCTGCGACAGCACCGGCAGCGCGGCGTACTCCGTGCCCGCCAGCGCCTGCTTCACCGTGTCGGCCTGGATGTGGTTGATCAGATCGATGATCGGCACGTCCTTGTACGGCGCCTCGACCGACGTCATCTCCGCCGCGTTGGTGCCGATGACCTGGTTGACGTACGCCACGACCTTCTCGTGCTCGTCCGTCAGCAGCTTCGTGATCTTCGGGTCCTCCTCCACCGTGTTGGAGTTCAGGACCTTCGCACCGACCTTCTCGACCTTCCAGCAGCCCTTCTCCCAGACCAGCTCGAAGTCGAACAGCGTCAGCCGCTGGCCCCACTTCAGCGGCTCCGACAGCACCACCTTCTTGCCGGTCTTCTTGTTCGCGACGAAGTACTCCGGGATCTCCGTGTGCGCGTGCCCGACCAGGATCGCGTCGATCCCCGGCACCTGCTCGGCCACCAGAGCGGCCGCGTTCTCGATGTACGGCAGCTGGTCACCGTAGGACGACGTCCCCGACGAACCGCTGTGCGCCGACACGATGACCACGTCCGCACCCATCGACCGCAGCTTCGGCACCCACTTGGCCGCCTGCTCCTCCAGACCCGGGAACGTCATCTTGCCCTGCACGTTCGCCTTGTCCCAGATCGCGATGCCCGGGTTGGTCAGCCCCAGCACCGCCACCTTCACGTCCCGCCCGTGCGGCGTGCGCAGCCGGTGCATGCTGTACGGCGCGAACGCCGGCCGCAGCGTCTTCGCGTCCAGCGCGTTGGCGCCCAGCAGCGGGAAACGGCACTGCTGCTCGAACTTCCGCAGCACCGGAATGCCGTAGTTGAACTCGTGGTTGCCCAGCGCCGCCGCGTCGTAGCCCATCGCGTTCATCGCCTGCGCCATCGGGTGCACCGGGCCGCCCTCGGCCGTGATCGGATCGACCTTGGCGTAGTAGTACGACAGCTGCGTGCCCTGGATGGTGTCGCCCGCGTCGATCAGCAGCGTGTTGCGGCGGCCCTTCTCCGCACGGACCCGGTTCACCAGCGTCGAGACCTTCGCGAGGCCGACGTCGTTGTGGTCCTTGTCGTCGAACTCCTTGTCCGTGAAGTAGTCCCAGTTGAAGACGTTGCCGTGCAGGTCCGTCGTCCCCAGCACGGTGAACGCGTACCGCTTCGCCTCGGCCGCCTGCGCACCCGGCGCCGACACCGCACCGGCCAGCGCCACCCCCGCCCCGGTCACGGCGGACTTCTCCAGGAACTTCCGGCGGTTCAACGGCATGTCTGGCTCCTCGCGGAATCTGTGAACGACGCGCGTAGATAACGCGCGTAGATTCTGACCCGTCCATGACCGACCGCAACAGACCCGGCAGGTTGCGATCTGGTGACTCGGCCTCCCCGTCCCGAACCGCCAACCAGCCCAGACATGACAGAGTGGGGCGTATGACCGCGGCCACCCCAGACGCCTCCCAGCCCGCCGTCCCCTACGGCACGCCCGAGGCCCCCCGCATCGCCGTCCGCGGCGAGGCCCGCCTCGAAGTCGACCCCGAGATCGCCCGCATCGGCATCACCGTCGCCGCCCGCGGCCGCGACCGCCGCTCCGCCCTCGACGACCTCACCCGCCGCAACGCCGGCGTCCTCGACCTCGTCAAGTCCTACGGCGACGCCGTCGAACGCCTGGAGACCGGCGCCTTCTCCATCACACCGGAACTCACCAAACACGGTCGCGGCGAACGCGTCCGCACCTACCACGGCAGCGTCCGCGTCACCGCCGAGCTCACCGACTTCACCGCCCTGGGTGAACTCACCACCCGCCTCGCCGACCTCGACCTCACCCGCGTCGACGGCCCCTGGTGGACCCTGCGCCCCGACTCACCCGCCCACCGCGAAGCCCGCAAGAAGGCCGTACACGAAGCCGTCCAGCGCGCCCGCGAGTACGCCGAAGCCCTCGGCACCCGCCTCTCCGCCCTGGTCGAACTCGCCGACATCGGCGCCGAGAGCGCCCCGCCGGCCTACCCCCAGGCCCCCGGCCGCATGCGCTCCGCGGCCTTCGCCGGCGCCGCCGAGGACACCCCCGCCCCCCTCGACCTCGAACCCCAGCGCCAACGCGTCCACGCCCAGATCAACGCCCGCTTCACGATGGTGCCGCCGCAGCTGTAGGCACTTCGGCGTGGCCGTTTCCGAATACCCGACCGAATTCCCCAAGTGCTCATCGGAGCGCCATGCCGCACAATTCAACACTTGTCAATAACGCTTCACGCAAAGTCTGTTGAGTGGTCATGCCCGACCAATTCTCTACCAGTCGGTAACTCATAGGCTCCTTTCATGCGCCGAGCAAAAATCGTCTGCACCCTTGGACCCGCCACCGACTCGTACGACCGGATCAAAAACCTGGTCGACGCCGGAATGGACGTAGCCCGTCTCAACCTCAGCCACGGCGGCCACGCCGAACACGAGGAGCGCTACCAACGGGTCCGCAAAGCAGCAGACGAGACCGGCCGCAGCGTCGGCCTCCTCGCCGACCTCCAAGGCCCGAAAATCAGGCTCGGCCACTTCACCGAAGGCCCCGTACTCCTCGAACGCGGCGACACCTTCACCATCACCGTCGAAGAAGGCGTCGAAGGCGACCGCGACATCTGCGGCACCACCTACGCCGGCCTCGCCGACGACGTCACCACCGGCGAACGCATCCTCGTCGACGACGGCAAGGTCTGCCTCAAGGTGACCACCGTCGACGGCCCCCGCATCCACACCACCGTCCTCGAAGGCGGCGTGATCAGCGACCACAAGGGCCTCAACCTCCCCGGCGTCGCCGTCTCCGTCCCCGCCCTCTCCAAAAAGGACGAGGACGACCTCCGCTGGGCCCTGCGCACCGGCTTCGACGTCATCGCCCTCTCCTTCGTCCGCTCCGGAAGCGACATCCAGGACGTCCACCGCATCATGGACGAGGAAGGCCGCCGCCTCCCCGTCATCGCCAAAATCGAAAAACCCCAAGCCGTCGAGACCATCGACGAGATCGTCGCCGCCTTCGACGGCATCATGGTGGCCCGCGGAGACCTCGGCGTCGAAATGCCACTCGAACAGGTCCCCATCGTCCAGAAACGCGCCATCAAACTGGCCAAACGCAACGCCAAGCCCGTCATCGTCGCCACCCAGATGCTCGACTCGATGATCGACAACGCCCGCCCGACCCGCGCCGAAGCCTCCGACGTCGCCAACGCGGTCATCGACGGCACCGACGCGGTGATGCTCTCCGGCGAGACCAGCGTCGGCAAACACCCGATCGAGACGGTCCGCACGATGGCGCGCATCATCGAGGCGGCGGAGGAGGACATCCTGGCGAATGGCCTCCCGCCCCTCACCGAACGCAACAAGCCCCGCACCCAGGGCGGCGCGGCGGCCCGGGCGGCCGCGGAAATGGGCGACTTCCTGGGGGCACGCTTCCTGGTCGCCTTCACCCAGTCAGGCGACACCGCCCGCCGCCTCTCCCGCTACCGCTCCCCGATCCCCCTCCTCGCCTTCACCCCCGACCAGGCGACCCGCTCCCAGCTCGCCCTGACGTGGGGCGTGGAGACGTTCCTCGGCCCGTGTGTCGACTCCACGGACGCGATGGTCGACCAGGTCGACGAGCTGCTGCTGAAGTACGGCCGTTGCGAGAAGGGCGACACGGTCGTCATCACGGCCGGCTCCCCGCCCGGCGTCTCCGGCTCGACGAACATGGTGCGGGTCCACCACATCGGAGAGGACGACGGCCCGAAGTAGAGCGCCGTCAGTACTTCGGGCCGACGTGGGCGTCCATGAGGGCTACGGAGGCTTTGCGGGCGACGGAGATGTTGAACGGGTTGCCGTTGCGGGTGCAGTGCGTCCACTCGACGGCGAGTCTGTCCAGGGTGTCGGTGTAAAGCCGCCGGATGTCATCGGAGGCGTTGGTGAAGAAGTACCGGGGATACTCGTAACGCTTGCGCTCGCCGGCGACCATGCGGGTCGTCCAGTTGGTGACCCGGCAGCCGTCGGAGTGGATGAGACCGCGGATGAACTCCCAGGGATGGGCGTCGACAATGACTTGTTGCCAGGGTTCGAGGGCGATACGGCGTTCGTGCTTCTTGCCGGGGCCGTGCTGGGGGAAGAGGACCGGCCAGCTCCGTGAATAGCTGGTGAGCGCGACACAGCCCCGCTTTTGCACGGCGTAAACGCCTACGCCAGGACGCACCTTCCTGATGGCCTCGCGGCACTCCTCGATGAGCCCCGGCCAGCCGTCCGCACAAGCGATCCTGAGGTAGTAGCCACCACGCGGGTGAGGGCTGATGCAACCGTCACCGAGGTAGAGGCCCAGTAAGTAGGCGTATGCGAATTCGTCAGAGGGTGGACCGGGGTCCGGATGTGGCATACGAGGCCGCGGCTCGATGCGGTCCCACCAGGAGCGGATCGCGGCCCGCGAGATGCCCGTCTCGCGGCTCACCGAATTCAGGCTGCGGCCCTGGGCCACCAGTGCGAGGACTCGCTTGCGTGTGCTGACGTCGTACATGAGGCCACTGTGGGGCTGCGGATACGGCGACACGCAGCAAAAAGCGGATGTTCACGGGAACGTGGACATCCGCTTCGAAGTGGTGACCTTGGAAACCAAGGAAAAGTGCCCCGGGTCGGACTCGAACCGACACTGTATGGGTTTTGAATCCATTGCCTGCTGCCAATTGGGCTACCGGGGCCCGGTGAATCCAAGGTTGACCTCGACCCACTGCCTGACCACCATACCGCAGCTAGGTACGCTCTTGGGAGCAGTACCGGCCTGCCCCTACCAAGGAGCCCACGTGAGTGCCCCCGAGTCGCCCCAGCCTGTTGACGTGCCTGAAGAGGACAAGTCGCACGTGCCTCCGATGACGACGCGGGTCGTCATCGCCGAGGACGAGGCGCTGATCCGGCTCGATCTCAAAGAGATGCTGGAGGAGGAGGGGTACACCGTCGTCGGCGAGGCCGGGGACGGGGAGCAGGCGGTGGAGCTGGCTCGCGAGCACCGGCCCGACCTCGTCATCCTCGACGTGAAGATGCCGAAGCTGGACGGTATCTCCGCGGCGGAGAAGATCGCGGAGGAGAGTATCGCGCCGGTGCTGATGCTGACCGCGTTCTCGCAGCGCGATCTGGTGGAGCGGGCCAGGGACGCGGGTGCGATGGCGTATCTGGTGAAGCCGTTCAGCAAGACGGACGTCGTGCCGGCGATCGAGATGGCCGTCTCGCGGTTCACGGAGTTGAAGGAGCTGGAGAAGGAGGTCGCCGACCTCACCCTCCGGCTGGAGACGCGCAAGCTGGTGGACCGGGCGAAGTCGATTCTGCAGACGGAGTACGGGCTGTCGGAGCCGGCCGCTTTCCGGTGGATCCAGAAGACGTCGATGGACCGGCGGATGTCGATGCAGCAGGTGGCGGAGGCGGTCATTGAGGACGCCGAGGAGAAGAAGGCCAGCAAGGGCTGACAGCAACGTGAGAGGCCCGCTCCCCTTCGGTTGCGAAGGGGAGCGGGCCTCTCGGCGTACGGGCCGGGGACCTCAGTCCTCGCCCAGGTACGCCTTGCGCACGGACTCGTCGTGCAGCAGGTCCTGTCCCGTCCCGGACAGGACGACGTTGCCGACCTCCATGACGTGGCCCTGGTCGGCGAGGGAGAGCGCGGCCTGGGCGTTCTGTTCGACGAGGAGGATCGTCGTGCCCTGGGACTTGAGCTCCGAGATGGTCGCCATGATCTTCTGCATCATGATCGGGGAGAGGCCCATGGAGGGCTCGTCGAGCATGAGCAGCTTGGGCTGGGACATGAGGGCGCGTCCCATGGCGAGCATCTGCTGTTCGCCGCCCGAGAGGGTTCCGGCGGCCTGCTTGCGGCGTTCCCCGAGGATGGGGAAGAGGTCGTAGGCGCGCTGGATGTCCTTTTCGATGCCGTCCTTGTCCTTGCGGAGGAAGGCTCCGAGCTGGAGGTTCTCGGCGATGGTGAGGCGGGGGAAGATGTGCCGGCCTTCGGGGCTGTGGGCGAGGCCGAGGGCGACGATCTTGTGGGCGGCGACGCCGTTGAGGGGCTTGCCGTCGAAGAGGATCTTCCCGGAGGTGGGCTTGAGGAGGCCCGACAGGGTGCGCAGGGTGGTGGTCTTGCCGGCGCCGTTGGTGCCGATGAGGGTGACGACCTGGCCGGCTTCGACGCTGAAGGAGATGCCCTTGACGGCTTCGATCTTGCCGTAGGAGACCCGGAGGTCTTCGACCTCGAGCAGTGCGGTCACTTGGCCTCTCCCTTGGTGGTGCTGGCGGTGCCCGTCGCGTCGGCGGCGGCTTCGGCGGCCTCGACCTCGGCGGCTTCGGCTTCTCCGGGGTCGCCTTCGAAGGGTTCGCCGAGGTAGGCGGCGATGACGCGTTCGTCGGCCTGGACGACGTCGGAGGTGCCTTCGACGAGTTTTTCGCCCTGGACGAGGACGGCGACGCGGTCGGAGAGGTTGAAGACGAAGCGCATGTCGTGCTCGATGAGCAGGACGGCGATGCCCTTGTCGCGGATGGCGAAGACGAGGTCCTCGGTGGCGCGCGTCTCCTGGGGGTTCATGCCGGCGGTGGGTTCGTCGAGGAGCAGCAGGCCGGGCTCGGAGGCCATGGCGCGTGCGATCTCGAGCTTGCGCTGCTCGCCGTAGGGGAGGTTGCGGGCGAGGTGGTCGCGCTTGTGGGCGAGGCCGATGAACTCGAGGAGTTCCATGGCGCGTTCCTCGCTGTCGCGTTCGGCCTTCTTGAAGCCGGGGCCGCGCAGGAGGGCCGACCAGAGGCCTTCCTTGGTGCGGGTGTGGCGGCCGACGAGCACGTTTTCCAGGACCGTCATGTTGGCGAACAGGCGGATGTTCTGGAAGGTGCGGGCGATGCCGGCCTGGGTGACCAGGTGGGGCTTGGGCGGGAGCACGGTGCCCTTGTAGGAGACGGTGCCCTCGGTGGGGACGTAGAGGCCGGTCAGGCAGTTGAAGAAGGTGGTCTTGCCGGCGCCGTTGGGGCCGATGAGGCCGACGATCTCGCCGGCGTTGACCGTGAAGTCGACGGAGCGTACGGCGGTGAGGCCGCCGAAGCGCATCGTGACGTCGCGTGCTTCGAGTACAGGTGTGGTCATGTTTCTTACGCCCCCGCCTTGGTGACGGCCGGTTCGTCGGTCAGCGTGGTCTGTTTCGGTACGTCGAGTTGGCCGGTCTCGTGGAATTCGAGCTGGCGCCGGCGGTTGGCGATGATGCCTTCGGGGCGGAAGCGCATCAGGAGGATGAGCGCGATGCCGAAGGCGAGGAGCGACTTCTCCTGGAGGAAGACGAGCTTCTCGGGGAGGAGGTAGAGCAGGGCGGCGCCGAGGAGCGGTCCGGCGACGGTGCCCATGCCGCCGAGGACGACCGCGGCCAGGAGGAACGCGGAGTTGGGCGGGGTGGAGCCGGCGAACTGGTACGGCGTGGGGACGACGCTGTAGGTGACGTGGGCGCTGACGGTGCCGGCGAGGCCGGCGAGGGAGGCGCCGAGGGCGAAGGCGACGAGCTTGACGCGGAAGCCGTTGATGCCCATGGCGGTGGCGGCGGTCTCGTCCTCGCGGATGGCGATCCAGGAGCGGCCGATGCGGGAGTCCGCGGCGCGTGTGTACACCAGGACCACGATGGCCATGATGAGGACCATCAGCAGGTAGTAGTTGGCGAAGCGGCCGAGGGTGAATCCGCCGATGTCGTGGGCCTGGCCGAAGTTGAAGCCGAGGAGGTTCAGGTCGGGGATGTTGGCGATGCCGTTCGGGCCGTTGGTGACGTCGGGTCCGGAGTCGCCGTCCATGTTGTTGACGGCGATGCGGAAGATCTCTCCGAAGCCGAGGGTGACGATGGCGAGGTAGTCGCCGCGCAGTCGCAGGGTCGGGGCGCCGATGAGGACGCCGAAGACGAGGGATGCGGCGGCGCCGGCCAGGGCGGAGGCCCAGAAGGGCAGGTGGACGCCGGAGATGGTGGAGAACTCGGAGCCGGAGACGAGGGCGGCGGTGTAGGCGCCGACGCCGAGGAAGGCGACGTATCCGAGGTCGAGGAGTCCGGCGAGGCCGACGACGATGTTGAGGCCGAGGGCCACGGTCCCGAAGATCAGGATGTTGACACCGATGTTGGCGTAGTGGTCGTCGGTCTGGGTGAAGGGGAAGGCGATGGCCGCGGCGAAGCCCATGGCGAGGGTGAAGCTGCGGTTGGCGGCGACGAGGGCCGAGAAGCGGTCCATGAGGCCGGCGGTGTGCACTGCCCACATGGCGAAGATGACGACGAAGAGGTAGCCGATGAAGAGTTCGCCGTACTCGGTGTCGATGCCGTAGGTGAAGACGCCGAGGCCGATGATGGTGACCACGGTGATGACGGCCCGCTGGATCCAGGGCGCGATGGCCTGGGCGGCGGGGATGTGGTCGGGCTTGGCGATGTAGGCCTTGATGGCTTCCTTGGTGCCGTCGGTGCCGGTGCGCTCCTGGGGGAGGGCGAAGGCGCCGATGACGGGCAGCAGGGAGGCGACGGCCGCGATCCAGCCGCCGGGTTCGAGGTTGACGACGCCGCCGAGGTTGGCGCTGATGGCGATGACGGTGAACCAGGTGACGGTGAAGCCGCCGAGCGCGGTGAGCACGAGGGGTGCGTTGTTGCGGGCGGGCAGGAGCCAGCCGAGGCCGCGGACGCCGTAGGAGGCGAGGGCGAACAGGGCGGTGAGGACGCCGGCGGTGAAGGTCAGCCACTGCAGGCCACCGGGGTAGCCGTAGTAGGTGAGGTCGCCGGGGAATTCGGCGGTCCAGGTCCAGGCGAGGAACGCGGAGGCGGCGGTGGCGATGCCACCGGCGAGGAGCAGGGCGCGGGCGGCCGAGGTGGGCAGCGGGAGGAGACCACGCAGGGCGGGCGTCGGGGTGGGGACGGCGTCCGGTGCTGGGGTCTTGGTCGTCTCGGTCATGTGATCACGCCCTGTCCGCGACGCGCTCGCCGAGCAGGCCCTGTGGCCTGAAGAGGAGCACGAGGATGAGGAGGCAGAAGGCCCAGACGTTCGCCCAGCTCTGGCCGCCGAGCTGCTGCATGCCGGGGATCTCGTCGATGTAGGCGGAGGCGAGGGTTTCGGCGATGCCGAGGACGACGCCGCCGAGCATGGCGCCGTAGATGTTGCCGATGCCGCCGAGGACGGCCGCGGTGAAGGCCTTGAGGCCCATGAGGAAGCCCATGCGGTAGTCGACGTTGCCGTACTTGAGTCCGTAGGCGACGGCGGCGACGGCGGCGAAGAAGCCGCCGATGGCGAAGGCGATGACGATGATGCGGTTGGTGTCGATGCCCATGAGCTGTGCGGTGTCGGGGTCCTGCGCGGTGGCCTGCATGGCGCGGCCGGTGCGGCTGCGGCGCACGAAGAAGGCGAGGGCGGCCATGCAGCCGATGGCGGCGAGGATGAGGAAGATGTCGGCGTCCTTGATGGTGACGGAGCCGATGTCGTGGGTGGCGTCGAGGCCGGGGAAGGCGCGGGCGCGGTCGGCGCCGGGGTAGAAGTTGCGCACGACCTCCTGGAGGGCCAGGGAGAGGCCGATGGCTGTGATGAGGGGCGCCAGGCGTGGGGCTCCGCGCAGGGGGCGGTAGGCGAACCGTTCCGCTCCGACGGCTATGAGGATGGCTACGAGGGCGCCGCCGAGGAGCATGAGGGGTACGGCGATGGCCATCGAGGTGCCGTCGGGGAGGATGTAGAAGTAGACCGTGAGGGCGCCGAAGGCCCCGGTCATGAAGATCTCGCCGTGCGCGAAGTTGATGAGCTGGACGATGCCGTACACCATCGTGTAGCCGATGGCGATCAGCCCGTACATCGAGCCGAGGAGCAGCCCGTTGGCCAGCTGCTGCGGCAGGGTGTTCACCGCATGGCCTCCATGTCGCTGGTGGTCGTGTGCACTGGATGTGTGCGTGGTCGTGTGCTGTGTGGGGGTGTGGAAACGGGCCGCGCGGTCGGGGTCCCCTTCCGCGCGGCCCGTGGTGCGGCGTTGTGGCGGGCCGTACTACTGCAGGTCGGCGGTGCCGGTCTCCACGTCCTTCCAGGCACCCTTCTCGACCTGGTAGACCGTCAGCTGCTTGTTGGTGGTGTCGCCGTACTGGTCGAAGGAGATCTTGCCGGTGAGGCCTTCGAAGTCGGACTTCTGGACACCGTCGACGACCTTGGAGCGCAGGTCGTTGATGTCGGTGGGCACCTTGCCGCCGTTGGCGTCGGCGGCGGCCTTGACGGCCTTGATGATGGCGGTGGTGGCGTCGTAGGCGTAGGCGCCGTACGCGCCGTAGTCGCCCTTGTAACCCTTGTCCTTGTACGTCTGGATGAACGTCTTGGCGGCGGGCAGGGTGTCGGCGGGGACGCCGATGGCGGTGGCGAGGTCGCCCTCGGAGGACTTGCCGGCGGCCTCGATGTAGGTGGTGGCGAACATGCCGTCGCCGCCGAACAGCGGGATCTTGACGCCGGCGTCCTTGAGCTGCTTGGTGAGCAGCGCGGACTCGTCGTACTGGCCGCCGTAGTAGAGCAGGTCGGCGCCGGAGTTCTTGATCTTGGTGACGAGGGAGCCGAAGTCCTTGTCGCCGGTGTTGACGTGGTCGGTGCCGACGACCTTGCCGCCGAGCTTCTTGTACTGGTCGTTGAAGATCTTCGCGAGACCGGCGCCGTAGGTCTGCTTGTCGTCGACGACGAAGGCCTTCTTCTTCTTGAGGCCGTTGTACGCGTACCCGGCCGCGAAGCTGCCCTGGAGTTCGTCGGTGGTGGCGGTGCGGAAGTACGTCTTGAACGGACGCTTCTTGTCCGTCTGCCAGTTCTTGCCCTGGGTCAGCTCGGGGGCCGTGTTCGCGGGGGAGATCTGGACCATGTTGGCCGAGGCGAACACCTGCTGCATCGTCTGGGCGACGCCGGAGTTCAGGGGGCCGACGGCGCCGACGGCGGTCTTGTCGCCGACGATGCTGGTGGCGTTGGACTGGCCGGTGGCGGGTTGCGCCTTGTCGTCCAGGGCCTTGAGCTTGAATTTCACGCCCGGGACCCAGTTGTTCTTGTTGGCGTCGTCGATGGCGATCTGGGCGCCGTACTGGATGCCGAGGCCGGTGGTGGAGTTCTCACCGGAGAGGGGGGCGTCCACGCCGATCGTCAGCGTGGTGCCGCTCCCGTTGTCTCCGCCCTTGTCACCGCTGTCGTCTCGGGAGCCGCAGGCGGTGAGAGTCAGAGCTCCGGTCGTGAGAACGGAGGTAAGAATCACCAAGGAACGCTGTCGCACAATCAGTCCTTTCACAGGCAGGCCCCGCCCTGGTCGGGGGGTGAGTGCCGCGCTGGTACCGAACTCCCGATGGAGGCGGTGACTGGCCGTGACTCTAAGCCCGAGGTAAGGGCAGGGGCAGCGGCGAGGGCTGGCTTGTGACTTTCTTGTTATGACGGGGTGGATGTCCGCTCTCCGCGGCGGGCCCTCTCGACGGGTTTGGTGGATTTTCGCCGAGGTCCGCATTCTGAGAACCCGCACTTCCGGTTGGCCATGGCTGAGATCGTGCGGCGCTCGGACCGCACGCGGTCCGGAAGAGATCGGAAAGGCCCAGGGCGTGGAAGCGGCCGGATCGTGAAACCACGGTGGTGTATTGCGCGCGCGTTACGGAGCGTTACGCCGAGAAAGGGATGGTCGACATCCGGGGGGAGTGCCGAGCATGCGGAAACGGCGATTTCGACGGTGATGCGGCGGGGCGTGCGGGCCGGCGCGGTGGGGGCGGGGCCGGGGGTGGCGAGGGCGGCCCGGGGTGCCGGTCGGGTGCGAGAGCCTGCGGCAGGGCTAGGGCTGCGGCGGCGAGCACGGCTGCGACGACCGCCGTTCTTCGCTGGGGTGGCAGCCGGCTCCAGCAGTGGGCGAGCCGGCGAGCCGGCTGGGGTGGCAGCCGGCTCCAGTAGTCGGCGAGCCGCTGTGCCAGGCGTGCGGCGTTGATGCCGCCGGACGCTCAACTCTGCTCAGTTGTCGCTGAGTTGGAGGTTTCAAAGGAGGAGTGAAGACGCAAGGTGCCCCGCCGCTTCGCCGGGTGCGCGATGCGGCGGGGCCTCGGGTTGCTTCGGTACGGGCTACGGCAGCTTGACGAACGGCGAGAGGAAGGCGCGGGCGCCAGGGGTGTCCAGGCGGTACGTCACGTTGGTCGCGTAGCAGGGGGTGTCGCCGGTGATGGTGGTGGCGGCGAGGATCTGCTTGCCGCCGATCACGGCGAAGTTGGGTCCGCCCGAATCGCCGTAGCAGGCGCCACCGTTGCCCTGGGGGGCGGTCATCGCGAGCCGGGCCCAGGAGTCGTTGAGGGCGTTGAAGGTGACGGGTGCCTTCATCCGGACGCCGCCGCCGGGGTGGGTCTGGCCACCGGGGCCGTTGACGGCTTCCTGGGTGCCGTATCCGGCGACGAGCCAGTCGGTGTCGTTCAGGCCCTGCGGGCCGAGCCTGCCGAGCTGGTTCGCGGTGGGCAGGGTCGCCGGAGTGAAGCTCCAGCGGGCCTTGACCTGGGCGGCGGGCAGCTGGATCACCGCGATGTCGTGGGTGTCGGAGGCGGGCCCCGGGTATGCGGGGTGGGTGTGGGCGGTGCCAGGGACGGCGACGGCGGCGGCCTGCGCGGCCGGGTCGCCCGGGTATTTCTTCGCCGCAGCGTCGAGCCCGGACTGCACGTCCTGGTCGAGGGAGACGTGGAACCGCACGTTGTCGGGCCAGTCCGAGGTGCAGTGCGCGGCGGTCAGGAAGGTGTCCGCGTCGATCATGGTGCCGGAGCAGACCCAGTCGACCCGGTCTGAGGTCGCGGGGTCGCCGTCGTCGTCCCAGGTGGCCACGAGCGCGCCGACTTCGGTGCGTTCGGGGGCGGGGGTGGCGTTGTAGGAGTTGATGGCGGAGGACGGCAGCGCGGTGGCGAGCACGGTGGCACAGGCCGCTGCGGTGACGGCGAAGGCGCGTACGGAGGTCAAGAGAAACCCTTCTGCGGGTGGGACGGGTCTTCTCCTGTGGGGGTGGGCGCCAGTGAAGTGCCCGGAGGGCGGTCGCGACAAGAGCGCGCCCGCCCCTCCAGGGTTTTCCCTACGTCCGTCAGCTCGCGGCGCGGATGTGTTCCTCGTCGCCCGCCCGTACGTCGCGCAGCATGCAGGTCAGCCGGGCGGTGCACACCCGCTTGTCGTTCTCGTCCGTGATGACGATCTCGTAGGTGGCGGTGGAGCGGCCCCGGTGCACGGGCGTGGCCACACCGGTGACCAGACCGGAGCGCACCCCGCGGTGGTGGGTGCAGTTCAGGTCGACCCCCACGGCGATCTTGGAGCTGCCGCCGTGCAGCATGGACCCGATCGAGCCCAGGGTCTCGGCCAGCACGGCTGAGGCCCCGCCGTGCAGCAGCCCGTAGGGCTGGGTGTTGCCCTCCACCGGCATGGTCCCGACGACCCGGTCGGCCGACGCCTCGGAGATCTGGACGCCCATCCGGTTGCCGAGGTGGCCCGCGGAGAACAGGGCCAGGAGGTCCACGCCGAGCGCGGCGTACTCGTCGATGACCTCTTGCGGGAACTTCACATGCTGCTGCTCACCCATCGGGCCCGGCTCCGTTCGTCCTCGTCACTCGGCTGCCTGTGTCACTGAGCGAACGCTCAGTCGGTCGCCGATTGTTCCAGACGCACCACGACGGACTTGCTGGCCGGGGTGTTGCTGGTGTCCGCGGTGGCGTCCAGCGGCACCAGGACGTTGGTCTCCGGGTAGTACGCGGCCGCGCAGCCCCGGGCCGTCGGGTAGTGCACGACACGGAAACCGGGTGCCCGGCGCTCCACGCCGTCCTTCCACTCGCCGACCAGGTCGACGTACGACCCGTCCGCCAGCTTCAGGGTCCGCGCGTCCTCGGGGTGGACCAGCACCACCCGGCGGCCGTTGCGGATGCCCCGGTAGCGGTCGTCGAGGCCGTAGATCGTGGTGTTGTACTGGTCGTGCGAGCGCAGCGTCTGCAGCAGCAGGCGGCCCTGGGGCAGCTGCGGGTACTCCACGGGCGCGGCGGTGAAGTTGGCCTTGCCGGTGGCCGTGGGGAAGCGGCGCTCGTCGCGTGGGGCGTGGGGGAGCGCGAAGCCTCCGGGGCGGGCCACGCGCGCATTGAAGTCCTCGAAGCCCGGGATCACGCGCGCGATGCGGTCCCGGATCGTCGCGTAGTCCTTCTCGAACTCCTCCCAGGGAGTGCGGCTGCTCTCGCCGAGCACGCGGCGGGCCAGCCGGCTGACGATGGCCGGTTCCGACAGCAGGTGGCGGCTCGCGGGCTCCAGGCGCCCCCGGGAGGCGTGCACCATGCCCATCGAGTCCTCGACGGTCACGAACTGCTCGCCGCTGCCCTGCAGATCGCGCTCGGTGCGGCCGAGCGTCGGCAGGATCAGGGCCCGCGCGCCCGTGACCACGTGCGAGCGGTTCAGCTTCGTCGAGACGTGCACGGTCAGCCGGGCCCGTCGCATGGCCGCCTCGGTGACGTCCGTGTCGGGGGACGCCGAGACGAAGTTGCCGCCCATGGCGAAGAAGACCTTCGCCTCGCCGTCGCGCAGGGCGCGGATGGCGCGCACGACGTCATAGCCGTGCTCGCGCGGGGGCGCGAAGCCGAACTCCTTCTCCAGGGCGTCCAGGAACGCCGGAGCGGGCCGCTCGAAGATGCCCATCGTGCGGTCGCCCTGCACGTTCGAATGCCCGCGCACCGGGCACACGCCCGCACCCGGGCGGCCGATGTTGCCGCGCAGCAGCAGGAAGTTGACGACCTCTCGGATCGTGGGGACGGAGTGCTTGTGCTGGGTGAGGCCCATCGCCCAGCACACGATGGTGCGCTGTGAGCCGAGAACCATCCCCAGGGCCTTCTCGATCTCCCCCCGGGTCAGGCCGGTCGCCGCGAGCGTCTCGTCCCAGTCGGCGGCTCGGGCGGTCTCGGCGAACTCCTCGTAGCCGTGCGTGTGCTCCCGCACGAACGCCTCGTCGACCGCGCCGTCCGCCTCGAGGATCAGCTTGTTCAGCAGGCGGAACAGTGCCTGGTCGCCGCCGATGCGGATCTGCAGGAACAGATCGGTGAGCGCCGCGCCCTTGACCATGCCCTGCGGAGTCTGCGGGTTCTTGAAGCGCTCCAGGCCCGCCTCGGGCAGCGGGTTGACGCTGATGATCTTCGCGCCGTTGTCCTTGGCCTTCTCCAGCGCGGACAGCATGCGCGGATGGTTCGTCCCCGGGTTCTGCCCGGCGACGATGATCAGGTCGGCCTTGTACAGGTCCTCCAGCAGGACGCTGCCCTTGCCGATGCCGATGGTCTCCGACAGGGCCGAGCCGGACGACTCGTGGCACATGTTCGAGCAGTCGGGCAGGTTGTTCGTGCCCAACTCGCGGGCGAACAGCTGGTAGAGGAACGCGGCCTCGTTGCTGGTGCGGCCCGAGGTGTAGAAGACGGCCTCGTCCGGGGAGGCGAGCGCGGCGATCTCCTCGCCGATGATGTCGAAGGCGCGCTCCCAGGTGACCGGCTCGTAGTGCGAGCCCCCCTCGGGCAGGTACACGGGGTGGGTGAGCCGGCCCTGCTGGCCCAGCCAGTAGCCGCTGCGGCCGGCCAGGTCGGCGACCGGGTGCGCGGCGAAGAACTCGGGCGTGACCCGGCGCAGCGTGGCCTCCTCGGCGACGGCCTTCGCGCCGTTCTCGCAGAACTCCGCCTTGTGCCGGTGCTCCGGCTCGGGCCAGGCGCAGCCGGGGCAGTCGAAGCCGTCCTTCTGGTTCACGCTCAGCAGCGTCAGCGCGGTGCGCTTCACGCCCATCTGCTGCTGGGCGATCCGCAGCGTGTGCCCGATCGCCGCGAGCCCCGCGGCCGCGTGCTTCGGCCCGGCGACCTGCGGCGCGTCCTGGACCGGATCACTCTTCGGCGGCTTCGACGCCATCACACGCTCCTCTTCGACTGCGCTGTGAGGTACGTCTCCGATCCTCGCACGGGGTGGTGACACCGGGCGGGGGAGCCCCGGGCGGAAAGGCGGTGTCCGGTGTCCCCGGCGGGGGCTCGTCCGAGCCCGGTCGCCCGCGGGGCCGGGGCCGAGTGTCAGTGGGGCGTGGCAGGATCGGGGGCGTGGCAGAGACAGCATCGAAGACGACCGACCAGACCTCCGGCGGCAGCCGGCCGCGACTGATGCTCATGGACGGGCACTCGCTGGCCTACCGCGCGTTCTTCGCGCTGCCCGCGGAGAACTTCACCACCGCGACGGGCCAGCCGACCAACGCGATCTACGGCTTCGCGTCGATGCTCGCCAACACGCTGCGCGACGAGGCGCCCACGCACTTCGCGGTCGCCTTCGACGTCTCCCGCAAGACCTGGCGGTCCCAGGAGTTCACGGAGTACAAGGCGAACCGCTCCAAGACCCCGGACGAGTTCAAGGGCCAGGTCGAGCTGATCGGCGAGCTCCTGGACGCGATGGGAGCCCAGCGCTTCGCGGTGGACGGCTTCGAGGCGGACGACGTCATCGCCACGCTCGCCACCCAGGCCGAGGCCGAGGGCTTCGAGGTGCTGATCGTCACCGGCGACCGCGACTCCTTCCAGCTGGTCAGCGAGCACACGACGGTGCTGTACCCGACCAAGGGCGTCTCCGAGCTCACCCGCTTCACCCCGGAGAAGGTATTCGAGAAGTACGGGTTGACGCCCGCGCAGTACCCCGACTTCGCGGCCCTGCGCGGCGACCCCTCCGACAACCTCCCCGGCATCCCCGGCGTCGGCGAGAAGACCGCCGCGAAGTGGATCAACCAGTTCGGCTCGTTCGCCGAGCTCGTCGAGCGGGTCGAGGAGGTCAAGGGCAAGGCCGGCCAGAACCTCCGCGACCACCTGGAGTCCGTCAAGCTCAACCGTCGGCTCACCGAGCTGGAGCGCCGCGTCGAGCTGCCCAAGGGCGTCACCGAGCTGGAGCGCGCGGCCTACGACCGCAAGGCCGTCGCGATGATCCTGGACACCCTGGAGATCCGTAACCCGTCGCTGCGCGAGCGGCTCTTCGCCGTCGACCCGGGCGCCGAGGAAGCCGAGACCACCCCGGTCAGCTCCGAGGGCGTGGAGCTGGACGGCACGGTGCTGGGCACCGGCGAGCTGCCCGCCTGGCTCACCGAGCACGGCACCCAGCCCCTCGGCATCGCCACGGTCGACAGCTGGGCGCTCGGCACCGGCTCGGTCGCCGAGGTCGCCCTCGCCGCGCCCGGAGGGCCCGCCGCCTGGTTCGACCCCTCCCAGCTGGACGAGGACGACGAGCGGGCCTTCGCGGCCTGGCTCGCCGACGCCGAGCGGCCCAAGGTCTTCCACAACGCCAAGGGCGCCATGCGTGTCTTCGCCGAGCACGGCTGGCGCGTCGAGGGCGTCACCATGGACACCGCGCTCGCCGCGTACCTGGTCAAGCCGGGCCGCCGCTCCTTCGACCTGGACGCGCTGTCCCTCGAGTACCTGCACCGGGAGCTGACCCCGGCCGCCGCGGCCGACGGCCAGCTCGCCTTCGGAGCGGACGACGCCGCCGAGGCCGAGGCCCTGATGATCCAGGCCCGCGCCGTCCTCGACCTGGGCCAGGCCTTCGAGGGCCGTCTGCAGGAGGTCGGCGCCGCCGACCTGCTGCGCGACATGGAGCTGCCCACGTCCGCGCTGCTCGCCCGCATGGAGCGGCACGGCATCGCGGCCGACCGGCCCCACCTGGAGGCCATGGAGCAGATGTTCGCCGGCGCCGTCCAGCAGGCGGTCAAGGAGGCTCACGCGGCAGCCGGGCACGAGTTCAACCTGGGCTCGCCCAAGCAGCTCCAGGAGGTCCTCTTCGGCGAGCTGGCCCTGCCCAAGACCAAGCGGACCAAGACCGGCTACACCACGGACGCCGACGCCCTGGCCTGGCTCGCCACACAGACGGACAACGAGCTCCCGGTGATCATGCTCCGCCACCGCGAGCAGGCCAAGCTCCGCGTCACCGTCGAGGGCCTGATCAAGACGATCGCCGCGGACGGCCGGATCCACACCACGTTCAACCAGACCGTCGCCGCCACCGGACGCCTGTCCTCGACCGACCCGAACCTGCAGAACATCCCGGTCCGCACCGACGAGGGCCGCGCGATCCGCCGCGGCTTCGTCGTCGGCGAGGGCTTCGAGTCGCTGATGACGGCCGACTACAGCCAGATCGAGCTGCGCGTGATGGCACACCTCTCCGAGGACGCGGGCCTGATCGAGGCGTTCACCTCCGGCGAGGACCTGCACACCACGGCCGCCTCCCAGGTCTTCGCGGTCGAGCCGACCGCGGTCGACGCCGAGATGCGCCGCAAGATCAAGGCCATGTCGTACGGCCTGGCCTACGGGCTGTCCGCCTTCGGCCTGTCCCAGCAGCTGAACATCGAGGCGGCGGAGGCCCGCGCCCTGATGGACGCGTACTTCGAGCGGTTCGGCGGCGTACGGGACTATCTGCGCAGGGCGGTCGACGAGGCCCGGGCGACGGGATACACGGCGACGCTCTTCGGACGCCGCCGCTACCTCCCCGACCTCAACAGCGACAACCGCCAGCGCCGCGAGGCCGCCGAGCGGATGGCCCTCAACGCGCCGATCCAGGGCACGGCGGCCGACATCGTCAAGATCGCGATGCTCAAGGTCGACGATGCCCTGAAGGACGCCGGCCTCGCCTCCCGCATGCTCCTCCAGGTCCACGACGAAATCGTGCTGGAGATCGCCCCCGGGGAGCGGTCCGCCGCCGAGGAACTGGTCCGCAGGGAGATGGCGAACGCCGTCGACCTCCGCGTCCCCCTGGGCGTCTCGGTGGGCTCGGGTGCGGACTGGGAATCGGCAGCACACTAGGCGCTGCGCGGCACGGCCGGAGGAGGCGCGAGGGCCCGGGGAAGTGTGCGGGCTTCGGGGAGGCGCGAGGGACCCGGGGAGGCGCGAGGGCTCCGGGGAGGTGCGAGGGCCCCGGGGGGCGATCCGACGGACGTGGTCGGACCGGGCGGGGAGTGTTACCCACGCAGCCCGGCGCCCCCTCCTCGGCCGGGGGTGCGGGTCTCCCGCCTCGGCCGGGGTGCCAGGGGTGCTGCCTTGGCCGGGGTGCCGGGGGTGCTGCCTTGGCCGGGGTGCCGGGGGTTCTGCCTCGGCCGGGGAGTTTCCGAGTCCTGCCTCGCCGGGGCTTCCCGGGGCGCCGCCTTCGCTGGTCCCCGAGGTTCCCACCGAGCCGAGTCTCCGGGGTGCCCCGGCCACCCACCAGCCCACCTCCCTCCCCCGGAAACCGTCACTCGCGTGGCCCCCGAGAAGGCGCCCCCGCCCCGACCGGTCGCAAAGATGCGGGGCATGGGTATACGCACGTTCCTCAGTCGCCCGGGCCCAGGCGTGGCACTGCAGCCGGTCCCGGCGTTCGAGGCCGCCGCGAGTACGGTTCGCATCCCCGTCACCTTCAGTACGGCCCTGCGCCGCACGACGGCGGACCTCCGGCGGCGTCTGGCCCCCGGCGGACGACGGTCCGCCGCCTCCGCCGACCCGGCTGCCGCCACGGCTCTCCCGGACGCAGGCGGCCTCACCGCCGCCCCCGCCCTGGCCGGTGCCGACGCCCTGACCGTCCTGACCGGTCTCGTCGGCACGGAGGCCGTGGCCGCCCTGAGCGGTCTCGTCGGCACGGAGGCCGTGGCCGCCCTGAGCGGTCTCGTCGGCACGGAGGCCGTGGCCGCCCTGAGCGGTCTCGTCGGCACCGACGCCGTGGCCGCCCTGACCGGTCTCGTCGGCACGGAGGCCGTGGCGGACCTCGTCGGCGCCGTCGATCTGGCCGCCCTGACCGGCCTCGTGAGCGCCGGCACCCCGTCGGCCGGTAGCGACCCACCCCCCGTCACCGGCCCCGCACCTATCGAGGTCCGGCTCCCCGGCACACCCGGCACCCGGGGCAAACCCTCCCGCCCCTGGGCCCGGTCGGCCCGCGACTACCTGACCCTCTTCCTCACGCTGCTCCCGCGTCCCCGCCCCGTGCACACCACCATCACCGTGTACATCACGACGACCGACGGCGTCGTCAGCGAGCGGCCGGGCGGCTCGGCTCCGTAACCGCGGCAGGGGCAGGATCGACGGGGACGGGGACGGGGACCGGACGCCGCACCCGGACCCCCACGGCGTAGAGCAGCAGCGCCGGGACGAGTCCCGCGCCCGCGCCGAAGCACACCGTCGGGATGATCTCCCACGGCTTCGCGGCCGAGCCCCAGTACGCCCACCACCGCGACGCCCGCTGCACCGCCCCCACCACCGCGAAGCCGCAGATCATGGCAGCGGCAGCCCACCGGTCCCGTCCCGTCAGCACAGGGACCCCGACCGGCTCGCCCACGGGCGCCCGTCGCAGCGCCTGCGCCACGAACACGGCGATCACGACCGCGGCCACCGCAGAACCGCCGTACTGCAGGTACCAGTACAGCGGAGAGCCCGCCACCTCCCGGCCCAGCACCGGAAACAGCCGCATACCCCACCGGTCGAGATGCGTGAACGCGTCCCACACCACATGGGTCGACGCACCGAGCACCGCGGACCCGTACCACCGCGCCACCAGGGACGGCCGCACCCGCGCGCGTGGCGCCCCGCACCGCAGCAGGGCCGCCACCCGCCCCTGCCGGGCCCGCGGCAGCAACCCCACGAGCGGTTCACGCGCCAGCAGCCACAACCCCACCAGCGCCCAGGCGATGAGCACATCGACCGTGAACACACCCGGGAACCCGTGCGTGACGTCACCGAACTCCATCGCTCCGGAAAAGACACTTGCCGCGTAGTAGGTCATGTCGGGCGCGAAAGAACCCGCCACGAGCACGGCGGGCACCAGCGGGCCCCGGCCGGTGCCGTCGGTGCGGACGGCGGGCAGCACGGCTGCCGCATGGCTCAGCGTGAACGGCAACTCGGCTCCTCGCGACGGTCGTTGCACCAAGCCGGGGTGCCCGGCGGTGAGTGGCCCAGTATGCGGGATGCCGTGCTGCCGAGGACGTCACGAGCGCCCATGGCCAACTGGTGAAAAACGGTCACGAACGGGTGCCCGGGCAAAAGAAGTTGTCGTAGGGTCGCCAGAGTCGTCGCGCGGGAAGCGCGTCGAATGCGCGACCGCGGTAATGAGCAGAGCACGCGAGAGAACAGAGTTGTGGCTGTCGGAGGGCAACCCCTCGGGCGGTTGGATCGTCACAACAGGGCGAACACTGCAGGCGTAGACGGACGCTCGGGCGTCCACGGGAGGGGTTCACTCTATGGCGGCGCAATTCGGCAGGAGGCTGCGCAAGGGGGCGGCGACGACCGCCGTGGCCGCGGTAGCGGTCGCGGCCCTGTCCGCCTCCCAGGCTCCGGGCGTGAACGACCACGGCAGACAGACCGCCGCCGACGCCACCCCCGCACCTGAAGCGAGTGCCTCCAACGGCAGTGCCACCGGCAACTCGCCCTACTACACGGACCTGCCGCCGCTGAAGAGCCCGAACCCTTCGCCGTCCACGGGCCCAGCCCCTGGCGGCACGGGCACGACGGAAGCCGGCATCCCCGCGACCGTCCTCGACGCCTACAAGAAGGCGGAGGCCGCGCTGCGCGAGGCCAAGCCCGGCTGCAACCTGCCCTGGCAACTCCTCGCGGCCATCGGCCGGGTGGAGTCGGGACAGGCGCGCGGCGGCCGCGTGAACGCCGACGGCACCACCCTCAAGCCGATCCTGGGCCCGCAGCTCGACGGCAACGGCTTCGCCCTCATCAAGGACACCGACGACGGCGCGTACGACGGCAACAGTTCGTACGACCAGGCCGTCGGTCCCATGCAGTTCATCCCCTCCACGTGGTCCTGGGCCGGCCGTGACGGCAACGCCGACGGCAAGAAGGATCCGAACAACATCTACGACGCCGCGCTCGCCGCCGGCCACTACCTGTGCCGCAACAACTGGGACCTGTCCCAGCAGGGCGACCTCGACCGGGCGATCCTCAGCTACAACAACTCCCGGGACTACCTCAACCTCGTCATGAGGTGGCTGGAGTACTACCGCAAGGGCACCCACGAGGTCCCGGACGGCACCGGCACGCTGCCGGGCAACCGCAGCGACAACGGCGCGGGCGCGAGCCCGACGCCCACCACGCCGGGCGTCACCGCACCGGGCACCACCACTCCCGGCAGCCCGAAGCCCAAGCCCGATCCCGGCAAGCCCGAGAAGCCGGGCGGCGGCGGTACGACGACCCCGAAGCCGCCCACCACGCCGCCCGCCGACACCCCGTCGTCGCCGCCCGCGACGCCCCCCACCCCCACCGACACGGTGGACCACCTGGAGGACGCCGGCACCGGAAAGCTCACCGCCATGGCCGGCGACGCGTTCGACCGGCGGATCAGCACCCGTGCCGAGACCGAGGCGGGCAAGGCCGTCGCCAAGGTCAGGGTGCGCTTCACCATCGTCGGCGACACGGACACCACCTTCACCGGCGGCGAGAGTGTGGCCACGGTCGCCACCAACGGCTCCGGCGTGGCCGTGGCGCCCGCCCTCGAGGCGGGGGAGAAGACCGGCGCCGTCACCGTCCGCGCCACCGTGGTGGGGCGGGCCCTCCCGGGCCTCGACTACAAGGCCACCGTGACCGAGCGCGCGGCCGACGCCCTCGTCCGTACCGGCGACGCCGCCCTGACCTGTGCCCCCGGCGGCGAGTTCGCGAACCAGGTGGAGGTGAAGGCCACCTACAAGGGCGCCGTCGCCGACGGCGTCGCGGCCACCGCCACGCTGATCAAGTCGGCGGACGACCCGACCGCCACCGACAAGGGCCCCTACTTCAAGGGCGCCGACGGCAAGTCCGTCCGCACCCTGACGGGTCTGAAGACGGACGCGAAGGGCCTGCTGAAGCTGCCCCAGCTGTACGCCGACGACACGACCGGCACGTTCCTGCTCCGCATCACCACGGCAGGCGGGGCGACGCTCACGGTCGAACTGACCGTGGCTGCGGCCGAGACGTCCGCGCCGAGCCCGTCGGACAGCCCGAGCCCGTCGGACAGCCCGAGCGCGTCGGACAGCCCGAGCGTGTAGCTCTCAGGTACGACGGACGACGCCCCTCTTGATAAGGAGGGGCGTCGTTGTGTGTGCAACGTGTTCTCATCTCGGTCGCGCGTTGCTACGGTGCCGAGGAACCTGACGGTGCATCAGCTTTGCCCGTCGCGACCCGTGGGGAGGTTCCGCATGCGCGCTCTCATCGCCGCCGCCACCGGTCTGGCCCTCGCGTTCGCCGTGGTCCTGACGCTGACCGCCCTCGGCTCCCCGTCAGGCGGGACGTCCCCGAAACCGCTGCTGACGACCGTGCCCGCACACCCCTGACCGCCCGCCCGGGAGGGAGGCCGAGATGCGCCGCAAGGCCGGCCTGGTCCTGCTCGCCCTCGCCGTGTTCTTCGCGGCCCTGTCCCCGCTGCTGCGCTGGTACGCCTTCCCGCGCCTCGCCAAGGTTCCCGCGAACCAGTACCAGGACATGGTCCTGGAGGCGAAGAACGCCACCCTCCTCGACTACGGCACGATGAAGGCGAAGAAGGTCCCCAAGGTCACCATCGTCCAGACCCTCAGGGGCAACGTGGAGGCCTCTGAACGGATCGAGGAGTCGGCGGGCCGGGACGTCGTCGTCTGGGACGGCCTGTCCTACGTCGTCGGACCCGACGGCGCGATGGTCTCCAAGATTCCCGAGCGCTACATCTTCGACGCCCACACCCAGGAACCCGTCCACGCCACCGGCGAGATGGTCGACGGCGATCCGGTGCGCCGCCAGGGCATCGAGTTCAAGTGGCCCTTCCTGACCGAGAAACGGGACTACGAGTACTTCGACGCCCAGGCCCGCGTCACCGCGCCCATCGCCTACAAGGGCACCCGTGACTTCCGCGGCCTGGAGGTCTACTACTTCGAGCAGACCATCCCCTGGACCAAGGTGAGGATCCCCAAGACCCTGCCCGTCAAGGGCCTCACCCCCGAGGCGGTGGCGCAGACCGGCACGACCCGCTGGTACACCACGGTCCGCAAGTTCTGGGTCGAACCCCTCACCGGCGCGCCCGTGTACGGAGAGGAGATCCACCGGGAGGAACTGCGCGGCGGCACTCTCCTCGGCGACCGCGGCAAGGTGACCGCGTTCGCCGGCCACGTGAAGATGCGCGAGGACTACCTCACGCACACGGTCGACCTGGTGAAGTCCCAGCGGCTGCTCGTCCTGCTCATGACGTCCTACCTGCCGTGGGGCTTCCTCGGCCTGGGGGTCCTCCTGCTGGTCCTCGCGCTGTACCTGGAGGCCCGCGGCCGCCGCCCCTCCGGCCCGGCCTCCACGGCGGCCGAGGAACCGTCGTCGGTCAGCGCCTGAGCCGCGCGTTGGTGTGCCGCGTCGGCTCGGCCCCCGCCGGGTCCTCGGGCCACGGATGCTTCGGATACCGCCCCCGAAGCTCCGCCCGCACCCCCTTGTAGCCCTCCCGCCAGAACGAGGCGAGATCGGCGGTGACGGCGGCCGGCCGGCCGGCCGGGGACAGCAGATGCACGAGCAGCGGCACCCCGGCGACCCGGGGCGACTCCTGAAGCCCGAACATCTCCTGCAGCTTCACCGCCAGCACGGGCTGCTCGGGCCGGGAGTAGTCGATCCGGATCCTCGACCCGCTCGGCACCGTCAACCGCTCCGGGGCCAGCTCCTCGAGCCGCCCCGCCTGACCGGAGGCCCAGGGCAGCAGCCGGGCGAGCGCCTCCCCGGCGTCGATCCGCGCCAGATCGGCCCGCCGCCGTGCCCGGCCGAGCTCCGGTTCCAGCCACTCCTCCACGCGCGCGTGCAGCGCCTCGTCGGACACGTCCGGCCAGGGCTCACCGAGATGCAGCCGCAGGAACGCGAGCCGCTGCCGCAGAACGCCGGCCTCCGCCGACCACCGCAGCAGCCCGAACCCCTCACGCCGCAGCCCGTCGAGCAACGCGCCGCGCACGAGGCCCGGATCGGCGTCCCGCAACGCCCGCACGGTCAGCTCCACGGCTCCCAGCCGCTCCACCCGCCGTGCCACGACGTCCCCGCCGTCCCAGCCGACCTCGTCCCGCTCCTCCAGCAGCGCCCCCGCGGCGAGCCGGGCCACGTCCTCGTCCACGACCGCCCCCGACTGCACGCGCGCGTGCCCCTTGCCGACGGGCCGGTCCGCCACGGCGACGGCCACCCACTCCGCACCCCGCAGCGCACTCCCCGCGCCGACCTCCGCCCGCGTCCCGGACGCCATGAGGTACGACCCGCCATCGGCCTTCGCGACCCGCTCGGGAAAGGCGAGAGCGGCGACGAGGCCCGCCCGGCGATCCTCGGAGAGATGGCCGAGGTTCTCTGTCCGGGCGTCTGGACGCTGGTCACCGGCGGGTGGGTGGGAAATCTCCCCGACGGCGGCACGCAGCCGCCGAACCTCACGTTGCCACCGCGACGCATAGGCGTCGCCCCCACGCCGAGCACGACGCAACGCACCCGCCAGATCATCGCCGTACTCCCGCGGAGCCTCCTCGCTCAACAGCGCCACGACCTCCGCGGCCCTCTCGGCCCCCATGAACGGAACGGAGTCGAGCAACGCCCGCCCCAGTCGGGGATGCACCCCCACCCGGCTGAGCCTGACTCCCCGCTCCGTGGCCCGCCCGACGGAATCCACCGCACCCACCGCCGCCAAGACGTCCCGCGCCGCCGCCATCGCCCCACTCGGCGGCCCGTCCAGCAGCGCCAGCCCGGACGCGTCAGGATCCCCCCAGCACGCCACCTGCAGCGCGAACGCCGTCAGGTCGGCCACCTTGATCTCCGGCGCCGGATACCGCGGCAGACGCGCGTCCTCGGCCTCCGCCCAGCAGCGGTACACCGCTCCCGGGGCCTCACGCCCGGCCCGCCCCGCTCGCTGCCGCCCGGCGGCCTGTGACGCCCTCACGGTCGTCAGCGCGCTCAACCCGCGCGCGTGGTCCACCCTCGGCTCGCGCGCCAGACCGGAATCCACCACCACCCGCACCCCGGGCACGGTCAGCGACGACTCCGCGACGGACGTGGCCAGGACGACCCGCCGCCGCTCCCCGGGCACCAGCGCCGCGTCCTGGACGGCCGCCGGCGCCCTCCCGTGCACCTGGAGCACCTCGACGCCCGCGAGCTCCCCGAGCTGCCCGGCGACCCGGGCGATCTCGCCCACGCCCGGCAGGAAACACAGCACGTCCCCGTCCCGCTCCGCCAGCGCACGCCGTACCACGGACGCCACGTGCGCCAGCAGCGCCGGATCGACCCGCGTCCCGTGCGGCGGGCGTACGGGACGCACCGGCGGCGCCCACACGGTCTCCACCGGATGAGCGGCCCCCTGCGCCTCGACCACCGGCGCCCCGCCCAGCAGCCGCGCCCACCCCTGCGCGTCGGTCGTCGCGGAGGCGGCCACCAGCCGCAGCTCCGGACGCAGCGTCTGCCGTACGTCCCACAGGAACGCCGCCGCCGTGTCCGCGTCCAGATGCCGCTCGTGACACTCGTCGAGCACCACCACGTCGGCGCCGGCCAGCTCCTGGTCCCGTTGCAGCCGCTGCACCAGCACACCGGTCGTGACGACCTCCACGCGCGTGTGCCGCCCGACGACCCGCTCCCCGCGCACGGTGTAGCCGACGCTCTGCCCGGGCTTCTCGCCCAGCAGCCAGGCCATCCGCCGCGCCGCCGCCCGGGCCGCGATCCGCCGTGGCTCGGCCACGATCACCCGCCGCCCGGGCCCCTCCCCGAGCAGCCCCGCCAGCGCCAGAGGCACCAGGGTCGTCTTGCCGGTGCCGGGCGGCGCCACGAGGACGGCGGTGCCGTGCCCCTCCAGGGCGTCGGCCAGGGCGGGCAGGGCACCGCGTACGGGCAGGGCTTCCAGGGCGTCGTAACGGATCACGCCCTCAGTGTCGTACGCCGGGGAAGAGGCCCCACGCGCACGTGCCTCAGTCCCTCCCCGAGCCTGCGGCCGGTGGTGCCCCCGTATCGCTTCGCTCGCAGACGAAGATCGCCGTACCCGGGATCAGGTTCCCGCGCAGCGGCGACCAGCCGCCCCACTCCGAGGTGTTCCAGACGGGCCACTCCGGCTCCACCAGGTCGACCAGACGGAAGCCCGACGCGACGACGTCCCGGACGCGGTCGCCGAGCGTGCGGTGGTGCTCGACGTAGACCGCCCGGCCCTCCTCGTCCTGCTCGACGTACGGCGTGCGGTCGAAGTACGAGGCCGACACCGACAGCCCCTCGGGCCCCGGCTCGTCGGGGAAGGCCCAGCGGATCGGGTGCGTCACCGAGAAGACCAGACGTCCCCCGGGCCGCAGCACCCGGCGCACCTCCCGCAGGACCTGACGAGGGTCGGCGACGAAGGGCAGCGCCCCGTACGCCGAGCAGGCCAGGTCGAACGAGGCGTCGGCGAAGGGGAGCGCACCGGCGTCTGCGCACACCAGGGGGAAGGAACCGCCGATGCGCAGCGCGTGCTGAAGCTGCCGGTGCGAGATGTCCAGGGCGACCGGGCGCGCCCCCTGGGCGGTCAGCCAGCGCGAGCACTGGGCGGCGCCGGCGCCGATCTCCAGGACGTCCCGGCCCTTCAGTTCCTCCGGCGGCCCGAGCAGCTCGGCCTCCACCTCGTCCAGCCCCTCGGGACCCCACACGAAGCGGTCGTCGCCGAGGAAGGTGCCGTGCTCGATCTGGTACTCGTCCGCGTTGCGGTCCCACCAGCCACGATTGGCCCGGGAGCTTTCCGTGACATCGGCATCGCGCCGGGTGGCCTCGTGTTCGGACGCTTCGGACTCTTGGATGATCGGCTCCCTCGTACTAGTGTGCGGGCACTTCCGTTCAGCCGGTCCCGCCGGTGTCGCAGAGGGGGCGTCGCGCGCTGCGCGTGGCCTCGAAGGACACGACTTGTGCCGGATATGCGGCGTTCGCCCCGCGTGGGCGGCTTCGCGCATTGACCCTGCCCGGCTGCCCCCGTATGCTACAAGTTGCGCTGCGGGCCTGCGCACCTCAGACGTAGCAGGCTGCGCTCGCATCTGTATGTATGTCCCCTCGGTTGTCGAGGCGCCACCGTTTTCTGAGTGGCGCTTCCTTGGCTGTCCGGCTTCTGCAGAGCGAAACGGGCTCCCGGCGTAGCAGTACCTACGACTTCAATGTCCGTACCGGAGCCCTTTCCCACATGACGAGCAGCACCGAGACCACCGCCACCACCCCGCAGGTAGCGGTCAACGACATCGGTAACGAGGAAGCCTTCCTCGCCGCGATCGACGAGACGATCAAGTACTTCAACGACGGCGACATCGTCGACGGCGTCATCGTGAAGGTCGACCGGGACGAGGTCCTGCTCGACATCGGTTACAAGACCGAAGGTGTGATCCCGAGCCGCGAGCTCTCGATCAAGCACGACGTCGACCCCAACGAGGTCGTCGCCGTCGGTGACGAGATCGAGGCCCTTGTCCTCCAGAAGGAGGACAAGGAAGGCCGCCTGATCCTCTCGAAGAAGCGCGCCCAGTACGAGCGTGCCTGGGGCACCATCGAGAAGATCAAGGAAGAGGACGGGATCGTCACCGGTACCGTCATCGAGGTCGTCAAGGGTGGTCTCATCCTCGACATCGGCCTCCGTGGCTTCCTCCCGGCCTCCCTGGTCGAGATGCGCCGCGTCCGCGACCTCCAGCCCTACGTGGGCAAGGAGCTCGAGGCCAAGATCATCGAGCTGGACAAGAACCGCAACAACGTGGTCCTGTCCCGCCGTGCCTGGCTCGAGCAGACCCAGTCCGAGGTCCGCCAGACGTTCCTCACCACCCTCCAGAAGGGTCAGGTCCGTTCCGGCGTCGTCTCCTCGATCGTCAACTTCGGTGCCTTCGTGGACCTGGGTGGCGTCGACGGCCTGGTCCACGTCTCCGAGCTCTCCTGGAAGCACATCGACCACCCCTCCGAGGTTGTCGAGGTCGGCCAGGAAGTCACCGTCGAGGTCCTCGACGTCGACATGGACCGCGAGCGTGTCTCCCTGTCGCTGAAGGCGACCCAGGAAGACCCGTGGCAGCAGTTCGCCCGCACCCACCAGATCGGCCAGGTCGTGCCCGGCAAGGTCACGAAGCTGGTTCCGTTCGGTGCGTTCGTCCGCGTGGACGAGGGCATCGAGGGTCTGGTCCACATCTCCGAGCTGGCCGAGCGCCACGTGGAGATCCCGGAGCAGGTCGTCCAGGTCAACGACGAGATCTTCGTCAAGGTCATCGACATCGACCTCGAGCGCCGTCGCATCAGCCTCTCGCTGAAGCAGGCCAACGAGTCCTTCGGTTCGGACCCGGCCTCGGTCGAGTTCGACCCGACGCTCTACGGCATGGCCGCGTCGTACGACGACCAGGGCAACTACATCTACCCCGAGGGCTTCGACCCCGAGACCAACGACTGGCTCGAGGGCTACGAGACCCAGCGCGAGGCGTGGGAGACCCAGTACGCCGAGGCGCAGCAGCGCTTCGA
The DNA here is from genome assembly GCF_055606225.1 of Streptomyces sp. NPDC037100. Lineage (NCBI taxonomy): Bacteria > Bacillati > Actinomycetota > Actinomycetes > Kitasatosporales > Streptomycetaceae > Streptomyces > Streptomyces sp. NPDC037100. The sequence goes on from NZ_JBVJSX010000007.1 coordinate 185,221, forward strand.
GCAGCACCAGGCGCAGGTCATCAAGTCCCGCGAGGCGGACGAGAAGGCCGCTGCCGAGGGTGGCGAGGCTGCCGCTCCGGCCGCGTCCGGCGGTGGCGGTTCGTACTCCTCCGAGGGCCCGGACAACTCCGGCGCGCTGGCCTCGGACGAGGCGCTCGCCGCGCTGCGCGAGAAGCTGGCCGGTGGGCAGAGCTGAACGCCCGCTGAGCTGTAGCTCCTGATCGAGGGGCCGTACCTTTCCAGGTGCGGCCCCTCGGTGTTTTCGGGCCATCGTTCGGCTGCGGACCGTGGGGTTCGTCGCCGGGTTCGCGCGCCCCTGAAGGCTCCGTGCTCCCGCCGCCAAGATCATGAATCTCCTCCTGCGGGAATGCCCACGCCCGCAACGGCGTTGTGCAGTGTGAACACGAGGAGGAGCGGTCACTGTGCTTGATCCGCAGGATTTGTACGCCTGGGAGCCGAAGGGGCTGGCCGTCGTCGACATGGCGCTGGCCCAGGAGTCGGCCGGACTTGTCATGCTCTACCACTTCGACGGATACATCGACGCGGGTGAGACGGGCGACCAGATCGTCGACCGGGTGCTCGACTCCCTGCCCCATCAGGTCGTCGCCCGCTTCGACCACGACCGGCTCGTCGACTACCGCGCCCGCCGCCCGCTTCTGACGTTCAAGCGCGACCGCTGGAGCGACTACGAGGACCCCGCTCTCGAGGTGCGGCTCGTGCAGGACGCCACCGGCGCGCCGTTCCTGCTGCTGTCCGGCCCCGAGCCGGACGTGGAGTGGGAGCGCTTCGCCGCCGCCGTGAAGCAGATCGTGGAGCGGCTCGGCGTCCGCCTCTCCGTGAACTTCCACGGCATTCCCATGGGCGTCCCGCACACCCGGCCCGTCGGCCTCACCCCGCACGGCAACCGCACCGACCTCGTCCCGGGCCACCCCAGCCCGTTCGAGGAGGCACAGGTGCCCGGCAGCGCCGAGTCCCTCATCGAGTACCGCCTGCTCCAGGCCGGTCACGACGTCCTGGGCGTCGCCGCGCACGTCCCGCACTACATCGCCCGCTCCCCGTACCCGGACGCGGCCCTGACGGTCCTGGAGGCCATCACGGCGGCGACCGGACTGGTCCTCCCCGGCATCGCGCACGCCCTGCGCTCGGACGCCCACCGCACCCAGACGGAGATCGACCGGCAGATCCGAGAGGGCGACGAGGATCTCTCCGCGCTCATCGAGGGTCTTGAGCACCAGTACGACGCCGTCGCCGGCGCCGAGACGCGGGGCAACATGCTCGCCGAGCCGGTGGACATCCCGTCGGCGGACGAGATCGGCCAGGAGTTCGAGAAGTTCCTGGCGGAACGAGAAGGCGACGGCTGAACGAGCGGGCGACGGCTGAACGAGCAGGCTGTAGCTGACCGAGAAGGCGGCGGCTGAACAAGCGGGCGACGGCTGAACGAGCAAGCTGCAGCTGACCGAGTGAGTGACAGCTGACGAGAAGGCGACGACCGACCCCCGGTCCGGCCCGGGCGAGGGGCGTGTCAGTGGCAGGGCCTAAGCTGCGGGGCATGCTGAAGGTGGGTCTGACCGGCGGGATCGGCGCCGGCAAGAGCGAGGTGTCACGGCTGCTCGTCGCGTGCGGGGCCGTGCTGATCGACGCGGACCGTATCGCGCGGGAGGTAGTCGCCCCGGGGACGCCGGGGCTCGCCTCGGTCGTCGAGGCCTTCGGGAAGGAGATCCTCGCCGCCGACGGCAGCCTGGACCGGCCCCGCCTCGGCGCGGTCGTCTTCGCCGACCCGGAGAAACTCGCCGTGCTGAACTCGATCGTGCACCCCCTGGTGGGCGCCCGCTCCCGGGAGCTCGAAGAGGCCGCCGCCGAGGACGCGGTCGTCCTCCACGACGTCCCACTCCTCACGGAGAACGGCCTGGCGCCGCTGTACGACCTGGTGATCGTCGTCGACGCGGCACCCGAGACCCAGCTCGACCGGCTCGTACGCCTGCGCGGCATGGCCGAGGAGGACGCCCGCGCGCGGATGGCCGCCCAGGCGACGCGCGAGCAGCGCCGCGAGATCGCCGACATCGTGATCGACAACGACGTCCCGCTGGAGCGGCTGGAGCAGCGAGTGAAGGACGTGTGGGCCGAGCTGGTGCGCAGGTCGCGGACGCCCCGGCCGTCTCCCACGGAATAGCGGTACCCAGCGGGGGCGTTGAACCCGTGCAGTGAGGGAAGGACTCAGCCGTGCCCGAGACCAGCGGTCCGACCGGACGTACCCCGGAGACGCATGTCATCGACTTCCGCGCCGCCGAGCAACTGCTCGCCGCGCGGGACCCCAGGGGCGCGGTGAAGCTGCTCGACGGCGTCATCGCCACGCACCCGGAGAACACCGCGGCGCGACTGCTGCGGGCGCGTGCCTTCTTCGCGGCGGCGCAGCTGAGGCCGGCTGAGCTGGAGTTCCAGATCGTCCTGGAGCGGGAGCCGGACAACGCGTTCGCCCACTTCGCGCTCGCCCGTACGTATGAGCGCCAGGGGCGTCCCGACCAGGCGAAGCGCCACTTCCGCCTGGCGGCGGCGCTCGACCCGAACCCGGAGTTCCTGAAGGCCGCGCGCTTCGACTCGTGAGGGGCCTGCCCCGTGCGCCTCAGGAACGTTTGTCCGGCGGCTGGTAGGGCGGAATATCGGGGCCCGGCTGATAGTGCGGGCCCTGGCGGATGTGCCGCAGAACGACGGCCAGGTCGATCGTGACGATCAGCAGCAGCACCCCGCAGGCGATCGCCCACCCGGTCCGCCCGGTGATGGCGAACGCCGCCGTCCCGAAGAGGGCCCAGACCAGTCCCCACAGGCTCAGCCAGAAGCGCGCCCGCAGGGCGCTGCGCGCGGTCCTCGGTTCACTGCCTGTACGCATCGTCGATCACCACTCCTGCTTGCAACGTACTCCTCGTGGCGAAGGTCCACCAAGGTCGACAAGGGCCTGCCGGTGGCCGTGCGCCGAGGCGCACGTCGATGGTCGACGAGGGCCTGCCGGTGGCCGGTGCGCCGAGGCACACGTCGATGGAGCGGGCGGTGGGGGACCACCGCGGTCGGGTGGCCACTGGTACGGGCGGCACGGGTGGGTTCGGCTGTGGCCGCCAGGTCTTTGCAGCCGTCCAGGGCTCACCACCGTGCCCTCGTCGCAGCTCCACCCTTCAAGCGCTGAGGCCGGGCACCCCCGGGCGCAACTCCACGCCTTCGCCTCAACTCCACGCCCTCGCTGTCTCATTCACTCGGTCGGGTGAAGTGGAGGTCGACGGGAACGGGTGTGCGGACGCGGTCCGTTGTGCGGGCATGGAGATGAAAATGCGTGAGGGGCACGAGGGGACGGGACCCGGGGCCATCACCCCGGACGGCTGCGCCGTGGAGCTGTACTCCCGGCTGCCCATCGGGGACGAACCGGAGGTCATCGCGGCGGCGGTCCCCGAGGGCGCCCGCATTCTGGAGCTCGGCAGCGGGGTGGGACGCATGACCCACGCACTGCTGGAGCGGGGATTCACGGTCACGGCGGTGGACGAGTCCGCCCCCATGCTGGAGCGCGTGCGCGGCGCGCGGACGATATGCGGCCCGATCGAGGAGCTGGCACTGGGCGAGACGTTCGACGTGGTGCTGCTGGCGTCGTTCCTCGTGCACGCGGGAGATGCCGAGGTGCGGCGGGGCTTACTGCGTACCTGCGTGCGCCATGTGGCGAAGGGCGGCTGCGTGCTGATCCAGCGGGAGGGGGAGGACTACCACGAGAACCTGCCGCGCGAGCGCAGGGACCCCAGCGGTTTCACCGTACGGATCACGTCGTCGGAGCCGGTCGGCGACGGAGTTCATTCGGTGCGCGCGGAGTACGAGTTCCCGGACGCGGTCTGGACCCAGACGTTCCGCGCGCGGCCCCTGACCCGGGAGCAGTTCGAGGAGGCGTTGGAGGAGGCGGGCCTGAAGGTGGAGCGCTATCTGACAGAGGATCGAGTATGGGTACGGGCGGTGCCGTCGGACGAGGTCACCGAGGGTGCGTGAAAGCAGGCTGGGGGGAGTGGAACCAGGGCGCCTGAGCCGGTACGACACGGTCGCGACCTCCCTGGCGCTGCTCGGGGACGCCGAACTGCGCGAACTGGTGGACGCGGCTGAGCCGTTGGGCACCGGCATCGGCGGGAAATCGGCCCGGCTGAAGGTGTCCGGCACACCGGTCTTCGTGAAGCGCATCCCCCTCACGGACCTGGAGCAGCGGCCCGAACACCACCGCTCGACTGCCAACATGTTCGGACTGCCCATGGTCTGCCAGTACGGCATCGGCGGGCCCTCGTTCGGGGCGTGGCGGGAGGTCGCCGCCCACACCATGACCACGAACTGGGCGCTGTCCGGACAGTTCCAGGGCTCTCCGCTGATGTACCACTGGAGGGTGCTGCCGGACGAGGCACCGCACCAGGCGGAGGAGCTCGCCGATGTGGAGAAGGTCGTGGCCTACTGGGGAGGGAGCACGGCGGTGAGACGGCGGGTCGAGGCCCTGCAACGGTCCTCGGCGAGCGTCGCGCTCTTCCTGGAGTACATACCCCGGACCCTGCACGCCTGGCTCACGGCGCAGATGCAAGCCGGTGACGAGGCGCTCGACCGGGCGTGTGCCCTCGTGGAGAAGGAACTGACGTACGGCACGTCCTTCATGAACGGCCGTGGGCTTCTCCATTTCGACGCCCACTTCGAGAACATCCTCACCGACGGCCGACGCCTGTACTTCGCCGACTTCGGCCTGGCCCTGTCCACCCGCTTCGACCTGACGCCCGCCGAGGCCGACTTCTACGACGAGCACGACGCCTACGACCGCTGCTACACGGCCAGTTACCTCGTGAACTGGCTGATCACCGCCCTGTACGGCCGGGACTGGGAGATCCGTGGAGAGCTGATACAAGCTTCGGCGCAAGGGAGACCACCGGCCGGAGCGCCGCCAGGGACAGCCGAGATCCTCATTCGCAACGCCCCGGTCGCGTCTGCGATGACCGACTTCTACCGCACCCTCCAGGAGGAAAGCCGGGCGACCCCCTACCCGAGGGAGAGGCTCCACCTGCTCTGTCCGTGACCGGTCGGGCGGGGCCGGCAGCGTCGCGGTGACCATTCCGCTTCATGTTCCCGGGGCGGCGATGAGTTCCGGAGCGAGGGCCGGTCTACCTCTCCGACACCCCTACGGACCGCTCTGACCAGGAGACCTTCATGTCCGAGATCACCGCTGCCGTCCCGCCCGATCCCACCCCGGCCGGCGTCGTCATCGCCGAGTCCGCGACCGCTCGCGGGCGGCGTGCGCGAATCGCCCTGCGTGCTCTGCAGGTGCTGCTCGCGCTCTTCTACGGGATCGCGAGCGCCCTGCCGAAGCTGATCGGACACGCGTCGGCTGCCGAGTCGTTCGACCGGCTCGGCTGGGGAAGCGCGGGGATGTACACCATCGGCGCGCTCGAACTGGCCGGGGCGATCGCGCTGTTGATCCCGGTGCTTCAGTCGGTGGCGGCGATGGCGCTGAGCGCGTTGATGGTGGGCGCGTTCATCGTGCAGACAGCCGTCTTCGACGGGCAGTACGCGGCGACGCCGGTGATTCTGATCGTGCCGCTCACCCTCATAGCGTGGGCGCGGCGGCGGCACAATGCGGATCTGCTCCGGCTGCTGCGGCGTCGGATGTGACCGGCCGCGTCTCGGCTTGCCCACGGTGCCTTGCCCACGGCCCCTCCCCGGGGCGGTCTGACCTGCCGCTCGCTCAGGGCCTCGGTCTGCCCGAGCCGTTGCCGAAGGCTCCGCCGCCGGGAACGGGCCCGGGGCCGGACACGCTGCCGGGGCCCGTCGAGCCGCGGAGGCGTTCCATTTCGCGGCGGTCCCGCTTGGTCGGGCGGCCTGCGCCGCGGTCGCGGATGCCGGCGGGGGCTACGGCCTCGCGGGGCGGGGGCGGCGGGGAGTTGTCGATGTAGCACTGGGTGGCCACGGGGGCGCCGACCCGCTTGCGGATGAGCCGCGTGACGATGACGACCCGTTCGCGGCCTTCGTGCCGCAGGCGCACCTCGTCACCGACACGGACGGCGTGTGCGGGCTTCACGCGCTCGCCGTTGACGCGCACGTGGCCGCCCCGGCAGGCGGTGGCTCCCATGGAGCGGCTCTTGACGAGGCGTACGGACCAGATCCAGCTGTCGACGCGGACGGTGGTCCCCGTCTGTGGGCCTGCGGCCTCGGCAGCGGTGATCGCCGCGGCGACCTTCGGATCCAGGGGCTGGGCATCGCCGCCCTCGGAGATGCCGACGGGCGTGGGGGAGCCGGGCGTCGGGCCTGCCGCTCCGTCCGTCCTGTCGTGCTGCGCACCCTGAGAAGCCATGTTCTCGACCTTAGTCCTCCGAGGGTCCTCCGAGAGCCTTTCGAGAGCCCTCGACGTCGCCCGCGGGGATGGCCCCCGCTTCAGGCCGCCGAAGAACCCGCTCTGCCAAAGAAATTTTGCAAAAACTGTTTTGCCAAGTGCCTTCGGCGGCCTAACCTCCCCGCCATGGACAGCGACGAGCACAAGCGCCTACTCGATCCTGAACACGACACCGCCGCGCTGAAGGCCCTGACCCACCCCCTGCGCATCCAGCTGCTCGGGCTGTTGCGGCAGGACGGGCCCGCCACGGCGAGTGAGCTGGCCGCGCGGACGGGGGAGTCGTCGGCGTCGACCAGCTATCACCTGCGGGTACTGGCGAAGTACGCGTTCATCGCCGAGGCCGAGCACCGCGACGGGCGGGAGCGGCGCTGGCGAGCGCTGCACACCCTCACGTCCTGGAGCAACGAGACGATGGAGTCCACCGCCGCGGGCCGGGCCTTCGTCAGCCTCTCGCGGCGGCAGCAGGTCGAGCATCTCGAGAGGTCCCTCGCCCGGCACGAGGCGGACCTGGCCGCCGGGCGTCTCGGCCAGGAATGGGTGGAGCCGTCCGGGGTCAGTGACCTCATGCCCCGGCTGACGGCTCACTCGCTCACGGAGCTCTGGGACACCGTGGCCCGGAAGCTGGAGGAGCTGACGGCCCGGGACGCGGACGACCCGCGTGCCGAACACGTGGTGCTGCTCACCGCCGGTCTGCCCATCGCCCCGCACGACCGTGGGGACACGGACCGGCAGGGCGCCTCATGAGCGAGCCGCTCAGGGCGCGGACAGCTCGCCGACGTTACGTCACCGTCTGCGCACTCTTATGGCTGCCGTCGGGCCTCGGCTTGGCCTCGATGGTCCTGCTGCTGAGCGAGCGCGGCATGTCCCTGGCCACGATCGCGTGGCTCTTCGCCGCCCACTCGCTCACCGTGGCCGCGCTGGAGCTGCCCACGGGCGGGCTCTCCGACGTCCTCGGGCGCCGGCCGGTGCTGGCCGTGGCCGGGGTGCTCAACCTGGTGGCCTGCGTCCTGGTCGGCCTCGGCACCACCGCGTGGGTGCTCACCGCCGGCATGGTGCTCATGGGCGCGGCCCGGGCCCTGTCCAGCGGCACCGCCGAGGCCTGGTACGTCGACACCGTCCAGGAGTGCTCCGGCCCGGACGCCGAGCTGCGCACGGGCCTGGCCAGGGGCGGCTCCGCGACCTCCGCCGCGCTCGCGGTCGGCATGCTGCTCGGTGGCGCCCTGCCCTGGCTCCTCGGGCTGGGCCCCGACCTGGGCGCCCGGTTGAGCGAGGCGACGTCCGGTGCGGTGCTGCCCCTGTCTGTTCCGATGCTGCTGGCAGCCGCCGTCAGGGTCGTCCTCGTCTGCTACGTGCTGGCCGTCCTGCGGGAGCCGCCGCGGCCGCCGGCCACCTTGCGTTCGGTGCTGCGCGGCGTCCCGGTCACCGTCCTGGGCGGACTGCGGCTGGGCGGCCGCGACGCACTGGTACGCCGGATCCTGCTCACCGCCGCGGCCGTCGGCAGCGGCGTGGCCACCATCGAAATGCTCGTACCGGGCCGTACCGTCGAGCTGACCGGAGCGCCGGGCTCCGGAGCGATGGTGTACGCCGCGCTCTCCTGCGTGGGGTTCGTCTGCAACGGTGTCGGCAGCCACCTCGCGCCGCTCACCGCCCGGGTCGCGGGCAGTGGCGAACGGGCCGTGCTGGTCTGTCTCGGCACCGGGGCCACCGGCCTGTTTCTGCTCGCCCTCGGCGCGACCTCAGTGCACCCGATGGCCACGGCCCTGGCGGTCGTCGGCTTCTGCCTGCTCTACCTCGGCATCGGCGCCGCGTCTCCGAACCAGAACGACCTCCTGCACCGCCGCGTCGCCGGTGCGGGCCGGGCCACCGCCCTGTCCGTCCAGTCGCTCGCCCTGCAGCTGGCCGGTGCGCTCATCGGCCTCCTCGTCGGGGTGTTGCCGCCGGGCCCACTGCCATGGTTGCTGACCGGAGCGCTGCTGCTGTCCGGGGCCCTGCTCTGGCTGCGCCGCGTCGGCGCACGGCCCGCGCCGGACACGGCCATCGCCTCGAGTTCGCGTGCCGGCGTGTCCTGAGCGTTCTGCCCCCGGTGCGGGGAATGGTCCCCGCCACCCCTACCGTGGAGTGATGGACGCCAGCGGTCTTCCCCTCCTCGACCGGCGCATCGCGGACTGCAGGGCCTGCCCGCGGCTGGTCTCCTGGCGCGAGGAGGTGGCCAGGGCCAAACGGGCCGCCTTCGCGGACTGGACGTACTGGGGCCGGCCGGTGCCCGGTTTCGGGCCGGCGGACGCCCGGCTGCTGATCGTCGGACTCGCTCCCGCCGCGCACGGCGGCAACCGCACCGGCCGGATGTTCACCGGCGACCGCTCCGGGGACGTGCTCTACGAGGCGCTGTACGACGTGGGCCTCGCTTCCCAGCCGACCGCCGTGCACGCCCACGACGGCCTGGAGCTGCACGGCGTGCGTGTCACCTCGCCCGTGCACTGCGCCCCGCCCGCCAACAAACCCACCCCCGAGGAGCGGGACACCTGCCGTCCCTGGCTTGTGCAGGAACTGCGGCTGTTGCGCCCGACACTGCGGGCCGTGGTGGTGCTCGGCGGTTTCGGCTGGCAGGCCGCACTGCCCGCGTTCGCCGAGGCCGGCTGGTCCGTGCCCCGGCCACGCCCCGCCTTCTCCCACGGCGCCCGGTTCCACCTCGACGGCCTGGAACTCTTCGGCTGCTTCCACGTCAGCCAGCGCAACACCTTCACCGGCCGGCTCACCCCCACCATGCTGCGCGACGTCCTGCGGACGGCCGGACGAGCGGCGGAGCTGCCGACCCGGGGCGGTCAGGGAGCGGCCTCTTCCCCAGGCGGCCCGGGAGCGGCCTCCTCGCCGAACAGGTGGCGGACCGTGGAGCGGTAGTTGGTCCGCACATGCGTCAGCGCGTGCGCTCGGGCCCGGTCCGGGTCGCCCGAGGCGATGGCCTCGTACAGCTCGCGGTGTTCCACGAGGAGCTGGGGCCACTCCTCGTTGCGCCGGGTCATCCAGCGCAGCCGCCCGGCGACCGGTTCCAGGGCCTCGCTCAGCAGGCTGTTGCCGGCCATCGCCATGATGCGGTCGTGCAGCCGGCTGTTGATGTCGGTGATCGCCTCGGCGTCCCCGGCCTCGGTGGCACCGGCCGCGCGGTCGATCAGCTCTTGGACCGCGGCCAGGTCCTCCGGGGTCGCGCGGGACGCGGCGAGTCCGGCGGCGTAGACCTCCAGGGCTTCTCGCAGTTCGAACAGTTCCTTGACGTCGGTCGGGGTGAGACGGCGCACCACCGTGCGGCGGGGTGTCTCGAAGTGGACGAAGCCCTCGGCCACGAGGGCCCGGATCGCCTCCCGGACCGGCACGCGCGAGACGCCGAAACGCTCCGCCAGCTCGCGTTCGACCAGGCGGTCGCCGGGAAGCAGGCTGCCCGCGATGATCTGCTGCCGCAGCTCGGACGTGACGCGTTCGCGCACCGCTCCCAGGGGTTCGATCTTCGTCATGCAGCCCATCTTCGCCGACGCGAGGTGGCTTTTACGGAGCGTTAACGGGAGCGATATCTGTCGGAACTGTTGACGGCGAGACCATGGCGGCAGTTTGGTATACCAAACGCGCCCGCCGTGCAGCCCCCGCAGCGCAGCCCTCCGTCGTCCCCTTGCTCTGGAGGCCCCGTGTCCCTCGCCGATCGTGCCGCGACCACCGGTACCCCAGCGTTCGTCCCCGATCCCCGGCTCACCAACGAAGACCTCGCGCCCGCCGGCAAGCGCAACTGGAAGGTCTTCGACCTCTTCGCCATGTGGATGTCCGACGTCCACAACCTCGGCAACTACACGTTCGCCGCCGGACTGCTCTTCCTGGGCATGAACGTCTGGCAGATCTTCACGTCCCTGCTCGTCGGGTTCGTGATCATCTACATCGGCATGAACTGGATGGGGAAGATCGGCCAGCGCCACGGCGTGCCCTTCCCGGTGGTCAGCCGCATCGCCTTCGGCATCTGGGGTGCCAACATCCCGGCGCTGATCAGGGCCGTGATCGCCATCATGTGGTACGGCATCCAGACCTACCTCGCCTCCGTCGCCGTCAACGTGATGCTGCTGGCGGCGTGGCCCGGTCTGGAGTCGTGGACGCACAACTCCTTCCTGGGCCTGGACGCGCTCGGCTGGGTCTCCTTCATCGCCCTGTGGCTGGTCCAGGCGGCGATCATCAGCAGGGGCATGGAGTCGGTGCGCAAGTTCCAGGACTTCTGCGGCCCGGCGATCTGGCTCGTCATGATCGCGCTGGCCGTCTGGATTCTCGCCAAGGCTGGCTGGACGATCTCGCTCACCTCGACCCCGCACCCGGTCTCGGTCGGCGAGCAGTGGCGCCAGTGGTTCGGCGCGATCGGCCTGGTCCTCGCCACGTACGGCACCCTGATGCTCAACTTCTGCGACTTCTCCCGCTTCGCCCCCGACTACAAGTCCGTCAAGCGCGGCAACTTCTGGGGCCTGCCCGTCAACTCCACGGCCTTCGTGATCGTGTCGGTCATCGTCACCGCGGGCGCGTTCGAGGTCTTCGGCAAGGAGATCACCGACCCCGCCCACCTCGTCGCCGAGATCGGCAACACCTGGGTGCTGGTGGTGGGGGCGCTGACCTTCGCCATCGCCACCATGGGCGTCAACATCGTCGCCAACTTCGTCTCACCGGCGTACGACCTGGCCAACGTGTGGCCACAGAAGATCACGTTCAAGGTCGGCGGCATGATCAGCACCGTCGCGGCGCTGCTCGTCACCCCCTGGAACCTCTTCTCCAACCCGACCGTCGTGAACTACTTCCTCGGCGGCCTGGGCGCGTTCCTCGGCCCGCTGTTCGGCGTGATCATGGTCGACTACTACTGGGTCAAGCGCGGGCGCGTGAACGTCGACGAGCTGTTCGACGCCTCGCCCGGCGCCCGCTACCACTACCGCAAGGGCTTCAACCCCAAGGCACTGTGGGCGTTCCTCCCGGCGGCCGGTGTCGCGGCGGTGCTCGCGCTGGTGAAGACCTTCAGCGACGTCGCCCCCTACTCCTGGTTCATCGGCACGGCGCTCGCCGCCGGGCTGTACGCGGCCCTGTGCCGTCCCCAACGCACCACCGCGGAGGTCTGAGAGACGTGCGGATCGTCGTCACCAACTGCAACACCACGCAGGAGATGACCGAGGAGATCGTACGAGGTGCCCGGGCCGCGGCAGGCCCGGGCACCACCGTGACCGGACTGACCCCCGCCTGGGGACCGGCGTCCGCGGAGGGCTGGCTCGACAGCTACCTGTCCGCCGCCGCCGTCCTGGACACGCTGCGGACCTACGACGGACCGCAGTACCACGCCGTGGTCATGGCCGGATTCGGGGAGCACGGGAGGGAGGGCGCACGGGAACTGGTCGACGTACCGGTCGTCGACATCACCGAGGCCGCGGCGCATCTCGCCTGCCTGCTGGGCCGCCGCTACGGCGTCGTGACCACCCTGGAACGCTCGTGCGGCCAGATCGAGGACAGCCTGGAGACGGCCGGTGTGGCGCGCAACTGCGCGGCGATCGTCGGCACGGGCCTGAACGTGCTCGACCTCGGTGACGGGGAGCGGACCGAGACGGCGTTCCTGGCCGCCGCCGAACGGGCCTGCGCGGCAGGGGCCGAGGTGCTCGTCCTGGGCTGCGCCGGCATGACGGGGCTGCAGCGGATCGTCGGGGAAAAGCTGGGCCTGCCGGTCGTCGACGGGGTCGCCGCGGCGGTCAGACTGGCGGAGTCGCTGGTGGCGCTGGGCCTGACGACGAGCCGGGTGGGGAGCTACGCCGGGCCGCTGCCGAAACGGAGGGTGTGGGGGAGAACCGGAGAGCAGTAGCTCATGCCGGGCTGTCCAGGGGGACGTCGCCCTGATGAGCCCCGTAGAACCCCGCCTGGCGGGCCATCACCTCCCGCATCGACGTGCCGCGCGGGATGCCGTACACCGTGCCGGGGAAGTCCAGCGCCTCCTGGATCTGCCAGAGTTCGTCGTGCTCCCCGGGGGCGAAGAGCCGGGCCCGGGGCGCGCCCGCCGCGATCCAGCCGATGGGCAGGACCGTGCCGGGCGGCAGCACGGAGTTGACGTGCAGCACGCTGTGGATCCGCAGCTCCGAGCCGGCGCCCGCGACGGCCCCCGGGAAGAGGCAGGCGCCTGTCGCCACGAAGACCTCGTCCTCCAGGGTCGCCCCGTTGACATGGGAGTGCGGGCCGACGAGCACCGCGTCACCGATCACGGCGGGGTGTCGGGCACGCCCCCGCACCAGCGCGTTCTCCATGACGACGACGTCCGAACCGACCCGCACCTCCCCGTCCTCGGCGGTGAGCACGGCCCCGTGCAGCACCCGGCTGCGCTCACCGAGGACGACGGCCCCGCACAGAACGGCCGTCGGGGCGACGTACGCGGACTCGGGGACGACGGGGCGCCGTCCGCGGTGCTCGATCAACATGGCGGTCCTCGCCTACTCGGGAACGACTGCTGTCGCCGTAATCTCCACCAACTGCCCGGTGTACCCGAGACACGCCACGCCGATCAGCGTCGACGAGTGCGGACCCGTACTGAGTCCGGACGCCTCGACCACGCTCCAGACGGCGGACAGTACGGCCGGCTCGCCGCTCACCACGTACACGTCGGTCGCCACGACATGCCCCAGGTCGCTGCCGACGGCCGCCAGTTGCTCGCGCAGGTTGTCGATGACCTGTTCCGCCTGCCGTACGGGATCGCCGGGTCCCACGAGCGTGCCGTCCGGGCCCAGCGGTACGGACCCGGCGAGGAACGCCAGCCGCGTGCCGGCTTCCACGACGGACGCGTGGGAGTAGGTGGGCGGCGGGAAGAGGCTCGGGACGGTGACGCGGCGGATCACGTGAGGGCTCCGATCTGCGGGCGGCGGCACGACGACCCACCGATCATGCGGGCCGCGGCACGTGCACGCACCCGTATTTCACTACCCGGGGACCGGGCCGCCCCCTACGCTGCCGAGGTCCCGTCTGCCCGGCTCCCGGCTGCGGCTGCCCGAGTCCCGCCTGCCCAAGTCCCGCCTGCCCAAGTCCCGCCTGTCCACGACGTTCCGCCCGCCCAGGTCCCGTCTGCCCAGGAGCCGCTGTGCCCACCCTCCCGGACCACACCTTCCTCGCCACCACCGCCGACCGCCTGGCCGACCTGCCCGCCGTCGAGGCCGTCACCCTCGGCGGCTCCCGGGCCCAGGGCACCGAACGTCCCGACAGCGACTGGGACCTGGCGGTCTACTACCGCGGCGCCTTCGACCCGGCCGACCTGCGCGCGGTCGGCTGGGAGGGCGAGGTCTGCGAGCTCGGCGCCTGGGGCGGCGGCGTCTTCAACTCGGGCGCATGGCTGACGATCGAGGGCCGTTCCGTGGACGTCCACTACCGCGATCTGGACGTGGTCGAACACGAGTCGGCGGAAGCGGAGGCGGGCCGCTTCCGTGTCGAGCCCCTCATGTTCCACCTGGCGGGCATCCCGACGTACCTGCTCGTCGCCGAACTCGCCGTCAACCGGGTGCTGCGGGGCGAACTGCCCCGCGCGGGCGCGTATCCGCGGCCCCTGCGCGAGAGCGCCCCCGCGCACTGGCACGGCATGGCCGCGGCCACCCTCGCCTACGCCAAGGCCGGCCACGCTCCGAAGGGCGCCGTCACCCAGGTCGCGGGCGCGATCGCGCTCGCGGCGACCCAGACCGCGCACGCGGTACTGGCCGCGCGCGGGGAGTGGGTCACCAACGAGAAGGGGCTGGTCGCGCGGGCGGGTTTGCGCCAGGTGGACACGGTCCTGGGCGACCTGACGGACGATCCGGCCGCACTCACCCGGGCCGTCACCGACACGGAGACCCTCCTCGCCCGGGCCGTGGAAGCCGTCACCGCCGGCTGAACTGGACGCGGGTCGGCTGGACGGTGTCCGGGCGGATCGCGATGCCGTCGACGGTGAGCTGTTCGCCGTAGATGTCGGTGAGCCTGAGGGGACCGCCGCAGCCGGTGCCGCCGGGGGAGAGGAAGTAGTTGTACTCGGTACGGGTCAATCGGGTCCAGCCGCTGCCGGTCCTGACCTCCAGCCGGGCCAGCGGATTGCGGTGGCCCAGTGCCTGGATGCCGCACCAGTGGCTGCTGGAGCCGGTCTTGTAGCGGATCGAGAGCGTCTGGGACATGTCGGGGCTCTGCAGACTCCAGGTGATCGGTATCCGGCCCGCGGAGAGTCCGGCGAGCTTCGCGAAGGCCTCCTTGCTGAGGTCGATCTGCCCGGGAGCGCAGGGCAGGGGGCACTCGTTGGTGATCCGGACGGTGACGGAGGCGCCGTTCGCCGCGCGGACCAGGATGTACGCCCCGCATGCCTGGGACGTCTCGTAGTCGGTGTGGTTCATCGCGGCGACCATGAGGTCGGGGCTCGGGCCGTAAAGGCAGGCGCCGTTACCGTCCGCGGCGTCGTAGTGCGTGGCGACGCCGTTGTAGGTGGTGCCGGGCTTGACCCGCCCCGCCAGGGGTGCCGTGCCGGACGCCGGACGCGGTGCGGAGGGCCGGGTGGCGGTGGGCGAGGGCCTCGCCGAAGGGGTGGTCGCGGCGGGCTTCGGGGCACGGGAGGTCTTGGAAGCCTTGGGTGCCTTGGAGACCTTCGACGCAGGTGTGGCCTTGTGGGTCGTCGGCGGGGCGGTCGGCCGGGCGCCGGCGGTGGCCTGGGCCGCGGTGCGCACCGTGTCCGGTTCACCGCCGGGGCGCAAGGCGATCACAAGGGAGACGAGGAGGCCCACGGCCGCCGCGGCGACGGTGAGGACGAGCGCCGAGCGCCGCTTGCGGGCGGGAAGGCGGTGGGACGGTGATGCCACGGATGAGTCCTTCGGGTCCTTGCGTGGTTCGGGAGAACACGCGCTCACGACTCACCAGTGGTCGCCGGGCCCGAAAAGGTTGCCGCGGCTCGTCTCCTGATCGCGTACCTCGTGATGGCGTCCCTCGTGGTGGCGTCCCTCGTGGTGGCGTCCCTCTTGATTGCGTACATAAAGAACACCGGTTCCGCGCCGTTCGACACGTTCCGGAAACCTGCCCTCCGCACACCCCGCCTACCGTGGACAGCCACACCCCGCCCCGGCCGCCGTCGCCCGAAGGCTCACCCCTGCCCTCGCCGAGACGACAGGAGCTCCGTGTCCCGCCGCATCGCCCCGAAGCTTCCGCCCTGGCTCGCGCACGCCCTGCGTGCCCAGCGGGGTCCGGTGCCCTGGAACGCGGTGACGCGCGGGGCCCTGTCCGCCGGGCCCGTCCTTCTCGTGGCCGTGCAGACCGGTCTCACCTCCCTCGGAGTCGTCGCCGCCATCGCCGCCATGCTCGCCGGGATCAACGACCGGCCCGGGAGCCGCCGCCTCTCGGTCAAGCGGATCGGAGCGCCCGCCCTGGGCGGTGCCACGGGCCTCGTGGTCGGGACGTACACCGGGCAGGGGACCGGGGCGGTCGTCCTCACCGTGGTGCTCACGGTCGTCGGGCTCGTCGCCGGGGGCATGAGTGCCGTCGGGCCCGTCGCGTCCGCCGCCGGAACGCAGCTGCTGGTCGGCGCGGCGATCGGCGCCGGAATGCCCCTGCCCGAGCCGGGCTGGGAGCGGGCGCTCGCCTATCTCGCCGGGGCGGGATGGCTGCTCGTGCTGCGGCTCGTCCTGCCCACGCCCGGCTCTCTCGCGGGTGACTTCCGGTTCGACGGGGAGCGGCTGGCCGTGGCCGGTGTGTACGAGGCCGTCGCCGATCTGCTCGACGCCGTCGGCGGGCCGGACGCCATCCGCCGCCGGGCCGCGCTCACCGCCGCCCTGGACCACGCCCAGGACGCCCTCGCCGGACCCCGGCTGCGGAGGTACGCCTCCTCGTCCGCCGAGCGGCGGCTGCACGCGCAGTACGCCGCGGCGCTGCCCCTGGCGGAGGCCGCCACCGCTCTCGCCTGGGCCGAGCAGGCCGTCGCCGAGCGGGCCTCCGAAGGCCCGCGGCGGCTCGCCGCCGCCGTGCGCGGCAACACCCACACCGGGCCGCTGCCCGCACCGTCCCGTTCGGCGCCCGCCCTGCGCGCCCTCGACGACGCCCTCCTGCACGCCGCCGAGGCGTTCGACCAGGGCCGGGGCGGCGACCTGCACACCCGGTCCCGCAGCGCCCGGGACCGGCTGCGCGCCGTCTTCGGCAGTGCCGGACGCGAGTACGGGCTGCGCGTCGCCCTCTGCTTCGGCGCCAGCTCGGCGGTCGCCCAGGCGCTGCACCGCGGCCAGTGGTACGGGCAGCACGAGCACTGGTACTGGCTGCCGGCCACGGCCGTCTTCCTGGTCAAGCCCGACCTCGGGCCGCTGGCCTCGCGCGTGCTGAACCGGGCCGCCGGTACCGTCCTCGGGGCGTTGCTCTTCGCCGGGTTCGCCGCCGTCCTGCCCCACCCCGAAGGGCTCATCGCGCTCGTCGCCCTCAGCGGAGCGCTGATACCCGTGGCCACCCGGCACTTCGCCGCCCAGACCGCCGTCGTCACCGTCCTGGTCCTCGCGCTCGTCATGGTCGGCGGCGAGCCCCAGGCCTCCGCCGGCCGGATCGGCGAGACGCTGCTGGCCTGCGCGATCGTGCTGATCGTCGGGCACCTGCCGATGCCCGGCCAGCGCGGCGGGGGAGTGCGAGCCCGGCTCGTCGCGGCGAACGAGGCCGCGTACGCCTACCTCACGCACGTCATCGACGAGGCCGATGCCCCGCGCATCGGGAACTCCGGCACGCCCTCCGGCCACCGTGCCACCCGCTGGACCCTGCGCCGCGAGGCCTATCGCACCCTGGCGGAGGCCCGTTCGGCCATCTCCCGCGCCGCCCACGAACTGCCCGCCCTCGCCCGGCACACCGAAGGCGCGGACGAGGTGGCCGACCTCCTCGAACGCCTCGTCGACACCACGACCGCCTGCGCCGTGCACCTGGACGACACGGGCCGGA
Organism: Streptomyces sp. NPDC037100; assembly: GCF_055606225.1. Lineage (NCBI taxonomy): Bacteria > Bacillati > Actinomycetota > Actinomycetes > Kitasatosporales > Streptomycetaceae > Streptomyces > Streptomyces sp. NPDC037100. The sequence continues at coordinate 202,541 of NZ_JBVJSX010000007.1, forward strand.
TCGGGCCCCGCCACCAGGAGCGCCTCACGGCCGTCCTCGCCGAACTCGCCGGACGGGGTGAACGGGTGGGCCTACGGCCGCCCCGGACACCCCTCGTCGGCTAGCCCGCCCGGCACGGCCACGGTGCTCAGCCGCCGACCCGGCCCCCTGACAGCGGCTCCTCGCCCGTCGCGACCGCACCGGGCCAGGCGCTGACCCGGCCCCGGGCACCCCTCGTCGGCTAGCCCGCCCGGCACGGCCATGGTGCTCAGCCGCCGACCCGGCCCCCTGACAGCGGCTCCTCGCCCGTCGCGACCGCACCGGGCCAGGCGCTGACCCGGCCCCGGGCACCCCTCGTCGGCTAGCCCGCCCGGCACGGCCACGGTGCTCAGCCGCCGACCCGCACCCATACCGGAGCGTGGTCCGAGCCGGGCTCGCCGCGCCGCTCCGCCGGGTCCGGGCCGACCGACGGCAGGGCGGGCGGGCCCTCGCCCGGCAGACCCGTGCCCGCCGCCGTCGCCCGGCGCATCAGGCGGTGGCTCAGCATGACGTGGTCGATCAGCTCGCGCCGCCCGGAGTTCACCCGGGACCAGCGTTGCCCGGGCGGGATGAGCGGGGCCACGTCCCACAACCGCGTCGCATCGCCCCGGTCGGGCCGGTCGTAGCCCGGTGTGCCGAGCTCCGAGCCGGGCGGGCCGAGCAGGATCTGTGTGGTCGCCGCCTGCACCTCGTCGTTCAGGTCGCCCAGTACCGCCACGTCCCGCCCCTGCCCGTCCCCGGCCAGCAGCCGGTCGGCGAGGGCGCGCAGGGCCGCCGCCTCGGCGGCCCGCCGGTACAGGGCGTAGGCGCCGCAGCGGGCACGTTCGCCCTCGTCGTGGGGCTGGAAACGGCCGTCCGGGTACGACAGCAGCTTGGACTTCAGATGGCATACGGCCACCCGCAGCGGCCCGTCCCCGCCCTCGACCTCGACCGCCAGGAGGCCCCGCCCCGCCTCCCGCGCCGTCAGCCCCGAATCGTCCGCCTGGACGGGACGCAGCTCCGCCGGGAACGCCCGCGTGTCGGCCACCACCGTCATCGCGACACGGCTGAGGAACCCGACCCTTGTGCCCCGGCTGTCCGCGTGCTCGGACAGGGCGACATGCCAGTCGTCGTCGAGCATCCCGGCCAGGTCCTTCAGGGCCTCCGGGTCCCCGACCTCCTGCACGCCGAGCAGGGCCGGATCGAGTTCCGTGATCACGGCGGCGAGCGCCGCGAGCTTCGCCTCGTACTCGGCCTCGTCCTGCGGGCCGTACGGGCCGCCGGGCCGGTAGAGATTCTCCAGGTTCCAGGTGCCGAGGAGCATGCCGGGCTCCTTTCAGAAGCCGACAGTCGGGGTGGTGAGGCCAGGGTGCGCGCCCGGCCCGCCCCGCGACAGAGCCGTGACGGGATGTGCGGCTCGGCTCATGCCGCCCTACGACGTCGTCGTACGTTGGCGTGGTGACGCCTTCTGCCGCGGACGGTCCCGCCGAGCTCATCATCAGCGCATGTACCGTCCTCGTGCACGACGATCAAGAGCCGATCGGGTTCGCGGAGGCGCCGCGATCGTCGTACGGAACGGTGTCGTCGAGGCGGTGACGACCACCGCGGAGGTCGCGGACCTGCCCTCCGCCGAGCGATCGAAGCCCCCGGCCAGGTCGCCCTGCCCGGTCTGATCAACTGCCACACGCACGCCCCGATGGTCGCGCTGCGCGGCCTCGCCGAGGACCTGCCGACCGAGGAGTGGTTCAACGACGTCGTCTGGCCCGTCGAGTCCAACCTCACGGCCCGAGACGTCGAGTTGGGGGCCCGGCTGGCCTGCGCCGAGATGATCCGCGCGGGCGTCACCTGCTTCGCCGACCACTACTTCGCCATGGACGCGGTCGCACGGGTGGTCGCTGAATCCGGCCTGCGGGCCCTGCTCGGGGAGACTTTCTTCTCCTCGCAGGGGCCCGAAGGCCGGGAAAGGTCACTGGAGTTCGCCCTGGGCCACCGCGGAGCGGCTGACGGCCGGATCACCACCGCGCTCGCGCCCCACGCCCCCTACACGGTCGACGACACCGACCTCGCCGCCACCGCCGAGCTCGCCCGCACGCACGGCCTGCCCGTGCATCTGCACGCCGCGGAGAACCGCGACCAGACCGAGACCGGCCTGGCCCGCCACGGTGTCACTCCGATCGAGGTCCTGGAACGCACCGGCATCCTCTCCGCGGACGTACTCCTCGCCCACGGCACCGGCATCATCGACCGCGACCTGCCCGTCCTTCAGCGGTCGGGTGGTCGTACGGCCGTCGCCGGCGCGCCCCGCGGCTACCTCAACTTCGCCTGGCCCGACACCACGCCCGTGCGTGCCCTGCGCGACATCGGCGTCGACGTCGGACTCGCACCGACGGCGCCGCCTCCAACAACAACCTCGACGTGTGGGAGTCCATGGCCCTCACCTCACTGGTCCAGAAGGCGGCCGAGGGCGACCCCCGCTGGCTGGCCTCCCGCCAGGCGCTGCACCACGCCACCCTGCAGAGCGCCCGGGCGGTGGGGCTCGGGGACCGCGTCGGCAGCATCGCGCCCGGCCGGAAGGCCGACGTCGTCCTGGTCGACCTCACCGGCCCCCACACCCGGCCCGTCCACGATCTCGCCGCCACCCTCGTGCACAGCGCCCGCTCCGCCGACGTGCGCACCACGATCGTCGACGGACGGATCCTCATGCGGGACCGGGAACTGCTGACGATCGACGTGCCGGAGGCGGTGCGGGAACTGGAGGAGCGCCTGCCCGCGTCGACCGCAGCCACGGCCGGCGCGTCCAGCGCTACGACACCTGACGGCCCCGCGAAACCATCCGGGAAAGCCTCCCGTGCAACGATGAGTTCCGCCCTCCCGTCGGTCACCGTCCCGGACGGATGGGGCGTGCGTCGGCCTTCGGGGCACGTGTGGGCAGTGAGGGCGTTCGGTATCACGCCGGGTACGCCGACCGATACCGAAAGTGAACACATGCGCCAAGAGGCTGAGAAGTTGGTCACACTTAGCGGTGAACGCGTGTCAAGTACGTCTCAGAACCGTCACTTCGCGAGCCGTTCACCCCATGGTTGGCGTTTAACTCTACGAGTACAGCGCTACATGGAGGTGCAGGGTGAACGGGCGAACGGTGCTCGAGCGCTTTCCCGCCGGTGGGCCGCGCGGCTCCTGGCCTGCGGAGGAATTCGCGCAGGCGCGGCGCAGCGAGGGCCTGCCTGCCGAGGTCGTCATGGACCTCGCCACGGACATGTTCCTGGTGATCGTGCGCAGCGGGGACGCGGCCGACGCCACCGCCTGACGTGTGCCGTCAGCCCGCCTTCGGCGCCGGCACCTTCCTGACCGGCGCGGGTGACGAGGTGAACTGCTCCGCCTGAAGCGCGTACAGCTCGGCGTAGAGCCCGCCCGTCGCCAGCAGCTCGTCCGGCGTCCCCGACTCCACGAGCCGGCCCTGGTCCAGGACGTGCACCAGATCCGCGTGCCGCACGGACGCCAGCCGGTGCGTGATCAGTACGACCGTCTGGCCGCTGTCGGCCAGGGCGCGGATCCGCTCGAAGACCTCCAGCTCGGCCCGGGCGTCCAGGGCCGCCGTGGGCTCGTCCACGATCAGGATGCGGCCCCTGCGATAGGCGGCGCGGGCGATGCCGAGCCGCTGCCACTGGCCGCCGGACAGTTCGTGCCCGCCGCTGAAGTTGCGGGCGAGCAGCGTGTCCAGCCCGCGCGGCAGGTCCGCGACCACCGCCTCCGCCCCGGCCTCGGCGATCGACGCCGCCAGCCGGTCCTCGCTCACGGGCACCGACGTCCGTCCCAGGGCGACGTTCACCCGCGCGGTGAACGGCCACCGCTTGAAGTCCTGCGCCACCATCGCGATCCGTTCGGCCAGCAGGTTCCGGTCCGCGGTCGCCGCGTCCACGCCGTCCCACAGGATCCGCCCCTGCTCCGGCGTGTAGAGCCCGGCGAGCAGCTTGACCAGGGTGGTCTTGCCGGAGCCGTTCTCCCCGACCAGGGCCACGATCCGGCCCAGCGGCAGAGTGAGCGTCACGTCGTCGAGGGCGGGGCGGGCGGACTCGCCCGGATAGCGGAAGGTGACGTTCTCGAAGCGGATCTCGCGTGGATCCTCCGGCAGCTGCGTGCCGCCCGCCGGGATCGCCCACTGGTCCGCCTCCGTGTACAGCCGGTGCAGATCGCCGACGAAGAGCGCCTCCTCGTGCAGCGCATTGACCTCCACCACCAGCGTGTCCAGGCTCTGCGAGCCGGTCCGGATCGCGATCACGGCCGTACCCGCCACCGACAGGGCCATCGCGCCCGCCAGCAGCAGCCCGCCCAGCGTCGCGTACGTCGCCACCGTCGCCAGGCCCGTCCACGCCGCCGCGATCAGGCCCGTGCGCGCGGCGAGCCTCGCCAGGCGGGCCTGCTCGGCCTCGGCCGTCTCCGACATCGCGCGGAAGTGCCGCAGCAGGAAGGCGCCCACCCCGTGCACCCGGATCTCGGGGGCCGCCTCGGGCTCGATCAGCAGGCTGCCGAGCAGGCGGCCCGCGCGGGCGTGCTGCACCCAGGCGTGGAAGGACTCGTAACGGCGCCGGGCGACGGTCAGCGCGCTCCAGGCGCTCGGCAGGGTCATCGTGACCAGCAGCGGCAGCAGGGCGGGGTGCAGCACGGTCAGCACGCCCGCCGCCGCGACCAGGGAGATCATCGCGTTGATCACGCGCGTCCCGTAGGAGATCATCCGGCGCGCGGAGGCGGCGCCGTACTGCGCGGTGTCCAGCAGCTTGTGGAAGGCGTGGTCCTCGATCGCGGCCAGCTCCACGGCCGCGGCCCGCTCCAGGTACTGCTCGGTCGCCACCCGCTCGACCTTGGGCTCCAGCCGGCCGGTGGCATAGGTGCTCGCGGCCCGCAGCAGGGCCGCGAGGAACATCACTGCGGCCACCGTGACCAGGGCGGGGACGGCTCCGCGCAGCCGGTCGTCGATCTCCCCGCCGCCCATCAGCCGGGCCAGCACGCTGTTCACCGCGAGCAGGCTCACCGCCTGCGCCACGCCCCTGCCCGCCTCGGCGGCCAGCACGATTCGCGCGGCGCCCCGGTCGGCACGCCGGGCGAGCCGGAGGCTGGCCGCGAGCAGGGACGGCAGCCGGGTGATCATGGCGCGGAAGTTCAGCTCGAGGAACGCGTCCGCGTGCCTGTTCCAGCCCATGTCGTAGCGCAGTGGCCCGCCGAAGAGCAGCCGCTCCGACTCGGACACCTCCGGCGCGGTCCGCTTCTTCCCCACAGTCGACCGACCTCCCCCGCTCGGGCCCGCTGCTGAACGAACGGCCACTATCGCGGGGCGGACACCGCCCAGGGCAGGGCGTAGCCCGGGGCGCCGGATGCGCGCGGGCGCACGACCTGGGCGGTGGAGGTGCGGGGCGGCGCGGGGGTGCGGGGTGGTGAGGGGACGGGGGCATGCGCTGGGGGTGAGGGGGCGGGTGCATGCGCCGGGGTCAGGGGAGCGGCCGGAAAGAGGGGCGCGTCGACGGTGCGACGGCTGGTCGAGCGGGGCCGGGGGTGCGGAGGTGTGGTGGGCGACGGCTGGTCGAGCGGGGCCGGGGGTGCGGAGGTGTGGTGGGCGACGGCTGGTCGAGCGGGGCCGGGGGTGCGGAGGTGTGGTGGGCGACGGCTGGTCGAGCGGGGACCGGCGGGTTCGTCTACGCGCTGACCGCGCGGGACCAGGACGGTGCCGTTCCCGTCGCGCGGCACAGTGCCAGATACAGAGGTATCGGCGGGGTGTAGGGAAGGGTGCCGTCCGGACGGTGGATCAGGTCGGGGATCTCCGGCAGGTCCGGGACGGCCGCGCCGGTGACGTACTGCGCCGGGGCGGGCCACTCCAGTGCGTGGTCGGAGTCGGACGGCACCAGCCACCACCAGTGCGTCTCGTCGGCGTAGACGCAGCCCACGCGGGGCAGCCGCGGCATGACCAGCGGGCCGAGGGCGGCGGGGACGGCGACCGCGTCACAGCCCAGCGGGGCCGTCATGCCGTCGGGCACGGGCAGCCGCAGGGCCGGACCGGGTGTCCGCAGCCCGCGGCGGACGCGCACCAGCGTGTCCAGGTTCAGCACGCGACCTCCCCGCGCGGGGCTCATGCGTGCCCCAGCTCTCGGCGGCGCTTCTGCGAGGGGACCTCCGGGGTTCCGCGTGTGGGGCGGGCCTCCTGACGGGCTCCGTCTCCGTCGTCCGAGTCATCGGACGGGCCGCGCTTCGGGCGGGCGCCCCAGCCCAGGTCGGCACAGGGCTCGGCTGGATCGTCCGGCAGATCCGCCGTGCGCGGCAGCTCGGCCCAGACCAGCAGCCCGGGGCCGTTCTCGTGGGCGCCCCAGGAATGACAGAGGGCGTCGACGAGGAGCAGTCCCCTCCCGTGCTCCTCCTCGGGCCGTGTCCGGCCGGCGGCGTGGGGCTGGCCCGGGGCGCAGCCCTCGTCACGCACGGCTATCCGTACCAGGTCGTCACCGTCGTGCAGCTCGCACACTATGTGGGTGCTCGCCGTGTGCACGATGGCGTTGGTGACCAGCTCGGAAACCACCAGGGCCGCGCTGTCGCACGTGTCCTCGCACACCGACCAGCCCGTCAGCCGGGCTCGGGTCAGGCGTCTGGCCTGCGCGGGAGAACCCGGATGTGCGGCCAGCTCGAAACGGAACCGGCGCTCGGCAGCGGCCCCGAGGGGGACCTCCTCCGTGGCGGCGCCAAGCCCGAGAGGGCCTGCGGCGGCGTCTGTTCCTAAGGGCGCGGACGGAATCACGCTTGCCACTATCGCCCCGCCGTGAACACTTGGCAAGTGTCACTCTGGAAATTGCAGAGTGCTGTGTGACGGTCTGGAAGGCCGTGGCACACTGCTCGCAACAGCACCCCCCGCGGCGCCAGTTGAGATCGTCGAAGATCAGTTCGAAACCTTTGTTCGAATCAGTTCTTCGAAAGGGTCCTCGAATGGCGCCGCCGGGCTGTCAGCGTTCTTCTGTGACCGGCTCGTCAGAACTCTTCCTGGAGGTGGAGCGTGAGTGAACCGCGGTCCGCGCCGACGGTCGGTCAGGTCGTTCTCGGCCGACGCCTGTTGGACCTGAGGGAGCGCGCCGGGATGAAGCGCGAGGAGGCCGCGCGCATCCTCCGCGTCGCCCCCGCCACGGTCCGCCGTATGGAAATGGCCGAGGTCGCGCTCAAAATCCCGTACCTGCAACTGCTCCTCAAGGCCTACAAAATCTCCGACGAGGAGGCCGAGGCCTTCGTCCTGCTGGCCGAGGAGGCCAACCGGCCCGGCTGGTGGCAGCGTTTCCACGACATCCTGCCCGGCTGGTTCTCGATGTACGTGAGCCTGGAGGGTGCGGCGAGCGTCATCCGCAGTTACGAGCCCCATTTCGTCCCCGGGTTGCTGCAGACCGAGGACTACGCACGCGGGGTGCTCCGTTCGGGCGCCATCGGCCAGACGCGGCCCGAGGACATCGAGCGCCATGTCGCCCTGCGCGTGCAGCGCCAGGGCCTGCTCACCCGCGAGGACGCGCCCCGGCTGTGGGTCGTGATGGACGAGACCGCGCTGCGGCGCCCGGCCGGCGGTCCGGAGGTGATGCGGGCCCAGATCGACAAGCTGCTCGACGCCACGAAGCTGCCCAACGTGACGCTGCAGATCGCCCCGTTCGCCAATGGACCGCACCCGGGCACGTACGGGCCGTTCGTGCTGTTCCGATTCGCCATGCCCGAACTGCCGGACATGGTCTACAGCGAGTACCTGACCGGCGCGGTCTATCTCGACGCGCGCACCGAGGTGGCGACCCACCTCGAGGTCATGGACCGCATGGCGGCGCAGGCCGCTACGGCACATCGCACGAAGGAGATCCTCCGGGATCTCCGCAAGGAGCTGTGAATGGATCGCATCAAGCCGCGCAAACACGTCTACAACGGCATGCCCGCGCGCGACTTGGGCAGCGAAGGCTGGCACAAGCCGTGGAGCGGCGGGAACGGAGGCAACTGCCTGGAGGCGATGAAACTCGCCGACGGCCGGATCGCCCTCCGTCAGTCCACCGACCCGGACGGACCGGCGCTGATCTACACCACCGACGAGATGACTGCCTTCATCGAGGGGGCGAAGTCGGGCGAGGCGGACTTCCTGCTGTCCTGATGCGTACGTGCCGTCTCTTGGTCTCGACTTTCCTACGCTGGTGCTGAATTGACCACCCATTGCGCCTTACGGAGTGCCTCATGACCGGGCAGGACCCCACGTCGGCCGTCCAGATCGACACGACCAGACCCCATCCCGCGCGGATGTACGACTGGTACCTCGGCGGCAAGGACAACTACCCGGTCGACGAGGAGATGGGCCGGCAGATGCTCACCCTCGACCCCAGGGTTCCGGTGATGGCCCGGGTCAACCGCGCCTTCATGCACCGCGCCACACGCTGGCTGGCCCGCACGGGCGTACGGCAGTTCCTGGACATCGGCACCGGAATCCCGACCGAGCCCAACCTCCACCAGGTCGCCCAGGAGACGGCGCCCGGCGCCCGGGTCGTCTACTGCGACAACGACCCCATCGTGCTGGCCCATGCGGCGGCCCTGCTGCGCGGCACGGACGAGGGCGCGACCCAGTACCTCCAGGCCGACGTGCGCGACCCGGACGCCATCCTGGAGGGCGCGAGGAAGGTCCTGGACTTCAGCCGGCCCGTCGCGCTGTCGCTCGTCGCGCTGCTGCACTTCGTCTCCGACGAGGACGGTGCCCACGACCTGGTGCGCCGGCTGCTCGCCGAACTGCCCTCCGGCAGCTACCTGGTGATGACCCACGCCACCGCCGACTTCACCCCGCAGGAGTCGAAGGCGGCCACCGAGAAGCTGCGCGCCGCCGGCGTCACGCTGGCCCTGCGCTCCCGCGAGGAGTTCACCCGCTTCTTCGACGGCCTCGACCTCGTCGCGCCCGGCGTCGAGGTGCCCCACCGCTGGCACCCCGAGCTGGGCGAGCCCGTGCCCGGGCAGGACGACGGGGTGATCCCCGGCTACGGGGCGGTCGGACGCAAGGCCTAGGCGTACTGACCACGGGCGTTGACACCGGCGGGTCTACACCTTGGCGCTTCGAGGTCTTCCAGGGTCCGCATCGGGCCGGTCATGGCGGCGGCAGCGCACCGCACAACGCCTCCAGGGCCGACCCGTAGGCGTGCTCGGAGGGGGTTGCGTACCCCACGACGAGCCCGTCGCCCGCCGGCATGTCGGTCTCCGGGTGCCGGAACGCGGCGAGACCGTCGAGGGCGATGCCCTGCCAGGCGGCGGCCTTGACCGCCGACGCCTCGGTGCCGGGCGGCAGCCGCAGCACCGCGTGCAGCCCGGCCGCGATGCCGGTGGCCTCGATGTGCGGCGCGTGCTCGGCGAGCGCCGAGACGAGCCGGTCGCGGCGGCCCCGGTACCGCTGCCGCATCCGCCGCACATGCCGGTCGTACGCCCCCGAGGCGATGAAGTCCGCCAGGCTCAGCTGGTCGAGGACGCTCGCCCACGCCTCGCGCTCGCCCTTGGCATCCAGCACGGCGCCGACGTACCGCTCCGGGAGCACCATCCAGCCCAGCCGCACCGCCGGCGACAGGCTCTTGCTCACCGAGCCGATGTGGATCACGTGCTCGGGGTCGAGCCCCTGGACCGCGCCGACCGGCTTGCGGTCGTAGCGGAACTCCCCGTCGTAGTCGTCCTCCAGGACCAGTCCGTCACGTGCGCGTGCCCAGTCGATCACGGCGGCCCGGCGCGCGGGGTGCAGCGGGCCGCCGGTCGGGAACTGGTGCGCGGGCGTGAGCAGGACGGCCCGCTCGCGTCCCAACCGGTCGACCTGTGCGCCGTTCTCGTCGAGGGGGAGCGGCACGGTCCGTACTCCGGCCGCGGTCAGGACCTCCCGGTGGAACCCGAGCCCGTACGCCTCCACAGCCAAGGGCCCGCGCAGGACGCCGCCGCCGAACAGCAGCCGCAGCGCATGCGCGAAACCGGAGCAGACCACGATCCGGCCCGGCGCGGTCCGCACCCCCCGTGCGCGTGCCAGGTACTCCGTGAGCGCCTCCCGCAGTTCCGGCCGCCCCGCGGGGTCGCCCGGCCCGAACACCTCGTGGGGCGCCGACTGGAGGGCCCGCCGGTAGGAGGTCAGCCAGGCGGTGCGCGGGAAGGCCGAGGCGTCCGGTGTGCCCTGCGTCAGGTCGTGCCGGGGGCCACGCGCGCGTGGAGGCTTCCTGGGCACGCGGGTGGCGGGGCGCAGCGGCTCGGCACGCTCGGCGACCCGGGTGCCCGAGCCCTGCCGCGCGGTGAGCCAGCCTTCCGCGACGAGTTCCGCGTAGGCGTCCGCCACCGTGTTGCGGGCGACACCGAGGTCCGCCGCGAGCGAGCGGTACGGCGGCAGCCGTGTGCCCGGAGCGAGCCGCCCGCTGCGGACGGCCTCGCGCAGGGCCCGGATCAGCGCAGCCCGGCGGCCACCCGGCCCGGTCAGCTCCAGATGCAGGTCGGACCCGATCCGCTCCGCCGCATTGACCCACGAATCCACCATGGAAATGCACCCTACAGCGGGTCTTTCCGGCTCGTAGGTTGAAGGGCATGACGACGAACACGAGCACGAAGACCACGCACGGGACGGCGAACCGGCTGGACTTCGGCATGTCCGCCCCGAAGGCCTTCCGGGCCCTGATCGCCTTCGACGCCGCCGCCCGCGAGGGCCTCGACCCGGCCCTGGTCGAGCTGATCCAGATCCGCTCCTCGTACCTCAACCACTGCGCGTACTGCCTCCACATGCACACCGGCGACGCCCGCAAGGCCGGCGAGAGCGAGGACCGGCTGCACATGGTCGCCGTGTGGCGCGAGGCCCGTCACTTCTTCTCCGAGCGGGAGCAGGCGGCCCTCGCCCTCACGGACGCGCTGACGCTCGTCGCCGACGCCGGCGTCCCGGACGACGTCTACGCGCAGGCGGCCGCGCGGTTCGACGAGCGGGAACTGGGCCAGGTCATCGCTTTGATCTGCACGATCAATACGTGGAACCGGGTGGCGCTGTCGACGGGGAAGGTCGCGGGGACGGACGAGCGGTGATCCTCCGGTGGGCGGGCAGTGATCTCCGGCGGCGGCCGGTGATCGTCCGTCGCAGGAGGGCGGACTACACCGCCATGGGCCGGTCGTACGGCCCGATCGGCGCCGGCAGCCTCGAACTGCCCGTCAGATGACGGTCGACGGCCGCCGCCACCGCCCGCCCCTCGGCGATGGCCCACACGATGAGCGACTGCCCCCGCGCCGCGTCGCCCGCGGCGAACACCCCGGGCACGTTCGTGGCGAATCCGGAGTCCCGCGCGATCGTCCCGCGGGGCTCCATCTCCAGCCCCAGCTGGTCGACGAGCCCGTCCTCCCGGCTGGGTCCGGAGAAGCCGAGGGCGAGCAGGACGAGGTCGGCGGGGAGCGTCCGCCCGGTGCCGTCCAGCGGGCGGCGCCGCGCGTCGACCTCGACCAGGTGCAGCGACCGCACATGCCCCTGGGCGTCGCCGTCGAAGCGCAGCGTGGACGCGGCGAACAGCCGCGCGTCCGCGTTCGCGACCGGGGCGGTCCGCAGGTCACGGGCCTCTTCGTGAGCGGCGGACAGCCGGTAGACCCGCATCGGGTACGTCGGCCAGGGCTCGGTGTCCTCGTCCCGCTCCGCGTCCGGCAGCGCGTAGATGTCCAGCTGGGTCACGGACGCCGCGCCCTCCCGGACCGCCGTGCCCAGACAGTCCGCCCCCGTGTCGCCGCCACCGACGATGACCACATGCTTCCCCGCGGCCGACAGCGGAGACGTCTCCAGATCGCCTTCGCGCACCCGGTTGGCCAGCGGCAGGTACTCCATCGCCTGGTGGATCCCCGTCAGCTCCCTCCCCGGCACCTGGAGTTCACGCCAGGCGGTCGCCCCGGTGGCGAGCACCACGGCGTCATAGCGAGTGCGCAACTCCTCGGCCCCGATGTCCCGCCCGACCGCCGTCGACGTCCGGAACTTCGTCCCCTCGTCCCGCATCTGCTCCAGCCGTCGCTCCAGATGGTGCTTCTCCATCTTGAACGCCGGGATGCCGTACCGCATCAGTCCGCCGAGCCGGTCGTCCCTCTCGTACACGGCCACCGTGTGCCCGGCCCGCGTCAGCTGCTGGGCCGCGGCCAGCCCGGTCGGGCCCGAGCCGATCACGGCGACCGTCTTGCCGGACAGCCGCTCCGGCGGCCTCGGCGGTGCGAAGCCCTCGTCCCGGGCCCGGTCCGCGATGGCACACTCGACGTTCTTGATCGTGACGGCCGGCTGGTTGATCGCCAGCACACACCCCGCCTCGCACGGAGCCGGGCACAACCGGCCGGTGAACTCCGGAAAGTTGTTCGTGGCGTGCAGCCGGTCGGAGGCCGCCCGCCAGTCCTCCCGGGAGACCAGGTCGTTCCACTCGGGGATCAGATTGCCCAGCGGGCAGGCGTCGTGGCAGAACGGGATGCCGCAGTCCATGCAACGGTCGGCCTGCTCACTGATGATCGGCAGCAGCGCCCCGGGGACATAGACCTCGTCCCAGTCCCGCGCCCGTTCCTCCACCGGCCTGCGCGGCCAGTCCTGGCGGGGCGTGGTCATGAAACCCTTGGGATCGGCCATGGCCGTCTTCCTTGCGTGCGCGTGTGACGGGCCCTACGTCGTCGGCCGCACTCTCTTCAATGCGTCGTGCGGCACTCCTTTCGCCACGATACGTCCGCCTCCCGGCCCGTGCCTGTCGCCGCGTGGCGCCGGATTCCGGTGAACCGCCGGTCGTCAGGTGAGCGCCAGCACGTACGCCAGCGCCGCCCCGGCCGAGGCGGCCGTGCGGACGTGGTTCCACAGCGTCCACTCCCGCAGATACACCGGCCAGTACGCCGCCGCCTCCGGTGTGTCCGGCTCCAGCCCGGCCAGTGCGTCGTTGCGCGGCACGTTCGCGACCATGGTCAGCCCGAACGACCCGAACAGGTACAAGGCGCTGCCCACCAGCAGCTCCACCGTCCCCTCGTCCGGCCACAGCACGAACGTGACCACGGCGATCACCGCGCACAGCACGGCCGACCCGAGGAACAAGACCATGAAGGGCGGAGTCACCGCGGCCACGTTGATCGCGTTCATCGCGGCGACCCCCTGCGCGGGCGGCAGCATGCCGAGGCCCCGCATCACGAAGGCCGAGAACCCGCAGAACACCCCGGCCACCAGGCCGGTCCCGAGCACCCCCAGCACCGTCAGCGCGAAGTACGGTCCGCCGATCATGTCCCTCTCCCACCCGTCGAGCCGGGATCCTGCCCGGCACCCTGCCTCACCACAAGTGAAATCCCGTACGAGCACAGTGACCATGGCCGAGCGGCGCGGGGCCATAAGCGCACGTCCACGGACCGCCGGACGGCCCACTCCTCACGGTCCGTGGAACGGCCGGGGCGGACGCGCGGGGGCTCCGCGCGCCGGGAGCCTCACACACGCCGGGAGCCTCACACACGCCGGGAGTCTCACTCGCGCCGGGAGCCTCACATCACCCCGCGGAACCGAGTCCCGCCGCGGTCCATCCCCTCAGCACCGTCGCCACCGCCGCCGCGATCCGCCGCCGCGCCTCGTGTCGCGGCACGCCACTCATCAGCAGCCGGTCGTACGGCGTGTCGAGGTGCCGTACGGACGCCACGACAGCCGCGGTCACCGCACCCTCGGTGAGCGCACGTCCCGCCGCGCTGCGGCCCACCCGTCCGCTGCCCCGCTCCGAGGCGTGCAGGGCGATGGCCCGCGCCCGATCGGCCGGGCACCCCGGAAAGAGCCGGAGTATCTCCGTCGCGAACGCCTGGGCGAACAGGGCGTCCTGAGCCGCCCGCCGCCGCGCGTCCCGCACCCGGCGTCGCCGTCTCGCCTCGGCGTCCGCGAGGCACCGCTGCTCGGCCCGCGCGAGCGCCGCCTCCTCGACCAGAACACCCTGCCGCTCGTACCGGCTCTTGCGCCGGTCGAACCGCACGACCACCGCCGACAGCGCACTCTCCTCCCGCGATCTGCGGGTCAGTGCGGTGTCGCCGCTCGGCAGGAACACCAGATGCGCGAGATCGGCGCAGTCCAGGCAGCGCGGGGTGCCGTCCTCCAGGACCAGCAGCGGCAGCGGCCCCCGTCGGCACTCGGCGCAGTACCGCCGCTTGAGGGGCTGGAAGACGAGGAGTCCGGTGCGGAGCGGGAGCGAGGCGCGGGGGACCATGTCTGATGCATTCCCCGTGACGGCGGCTCGAACTGCACACTTCGGGACGGACCCTGGCGATCCGGCCGCTGCTCCGCCGTGGCGCCGGCCGGCGGGACGCCTCCTGCCCCGGCCTTACGCATCATGGGCCGTGTGCGACTCGAAGCGATCACCTGGGAACGGCTCGGCGACCTGCTCGCCGAACGCCTGCTCGATCTGAAGCCCGCCGACGGCAGCCCCTGGCCCCGCATCGCCTTCGACGGCGCCCCGGCCGCCCGCCCGGGAGACCTCGCCCGCCGCGTCTGCGAGGCGCTGCGCATACGAGGCCGCTCCTCCCTCGTCGTGGGCACCGACGGCTTTCTGCGTCCCGCCTCCGTACGGCTGGAGTACGGCCACCAGGACGTCGAGGCCTACTACAGCGGCTGGTACGACACGGGAGCCCTGTGGCGCGAGGTGTTCGGCCCGCTCGAAGCCGACGGCGACGGCCGCGTCCTGCCCGACCTGTGGGACCCGGCCGCCGACCGTGCCACTCGCAGCCCCTACGTCGAACTCCCGCCCAGCGGTGTGCTGTTGATGCACGGTCCCTTCCTCCTCCGGCACTGGTTCCCCTTCGATCTGAGCGTCCATGTCCTGCTCTCCCGGGGCGCCCTGCGCCGCCGCACCCCCGAGGCCGAGCACTGGACACTCCCCGCCTTCGAGCGCTACGAGCACGAGACGGACCCGGTGGGGACGGCGGATGTCCTGGTACGGGCCGACGACCCGCGTCATCCGGCGTGGAACGGCTGAGACCGGCCGGTGTTCGGTGCCGAGCCGTGTTCCGTGCCCAGCAGCAGGCCGGCGGTTTTCCGTGTGCGGGCATCCGGCTGCGCGGCGAGAATGAAGGGCGCCGGGACTCGCGGTGCGTCCCGCTCCGCGCCGGCCGTCCGGCACCGGGAGGTACGCCATGACCACCGCCGGAGACATCATGCACCGCGGCGCCCAGTGGATCCCCGCTCACGAAACACTCGACCGCGCCGCCCAGCTCATGCGCGAACTCAATGTCGGCGCCCTGCCCATCAGCGACGAGAACGAGCGGCTCTGCGGCATCCTCACCGACCGCGACATCGTCGTCGGCTGCGTCGCCATGGGCCACGACCCCGCCAGGATGACCGCGGGCGAGATGGCCAAGGGCACGCCCCGCTGGGTCGACGCGGACGCCGATGTCGGCGAGGTGCTGCACGAGATGCAGGAGCACCAGATCCGCCGGCTGCCCGTCATCCGGGACAAGCGCCTGGTCGGCATGATCAGCGAAGCCGACCTGGCCCGGCATCTCGCGAAGGACCAGATCGCCTCCTGGGCGGAGAGCGTCTACGCCACGACCGCCGTGCACTGACCACCTCGATCACCCCGAAGGCGCCTGCCACGCGCCGTTGGGGCCCCTCGCAGGCCACGGCCGGTGTCAGAGCCAGCCGCTGCGCCGGAACCCCCGGTACAGGGCGAGGCACGCGACGGATATCACGCCGATGACCATGCCGTAGCCGTACCGCCAGTGCAGCTCCGGCATGTGGTCGAAGTTCATGCCGTAGACCCCGCAGACCATCGTCGGCACGGCGACGATCGCTGCCCACGCCGTGATCTTCCGCATGTCCTCGTTCTGTGCGACCGTGACCTGCGCGAGGTGCGCCTGGAGGATGGAGTTGAGCAGTTCGTCGAAGGCGGCGATCTGCTCCTTCGCCCGCAGCAGATGGTCCGAGACGTCGCGGAAGTACGCCTGTATCTCCGGATCGACCACCCGGATCGGCCGGGTGGCGAGATCCTCCAGTGGTCGGCTGAGCGGCACCACCGCCCGCTTCAGCTCGAGCAGTTCACGCTTGAGCTGGTAGATGCGCCCCGGGTCGGTGCGTGCGCCGCTCTCCGAGAACACGTCCGCCTCGACCTGGTCGATGTCCGCATGCACCGAGTCCGTGACCGTCAGGTAGTCGTCCACCACATGGTCCGCGAGCGCGTGCAGTACCGCCGACGGGCCCTTGGCGAGCTGGCCGGGATCGGACTCCAGCTCCTCGCGCAGCGGGCCCAGCGAGCCGTGCCGGCCGTGCCGCACCGTGATCACGAAGTCCGCGCCGACGAACACCATGATCTCGCCGGTGTTCACCACTTCGCTGGTGGCCGTCAGCTCCTCGTGTTCGACGTAGCAGACCGTCTTGAACACCGCGAAGAGCGTTTCGCCGTAGCGCTCCAGCTTGGGCCGCTGGTGGGCCTCGATCGCGTCCTCGACGGCCAGTGGGTGCAGGTCGAAGAGTTCGGCGATGCCGGCGAACTCCTGGTCCGTGGGCTCGTGCAGGCCGAGCCAGACGAAGCCCTCCCGGTTCTTGCGCACCCGCTCCACGGTGTCCACCAGATCGCCGCGCGCGGGGATGCGGACACCCTCCCGGTACGTCACGCAGTTCACCACCGAGGAGCCCAGCGGGGACCGGGCCGGGTGGCTCAGATCGACGCGCGGACGTCGCCGGGCCAGCCGAGCCACCTTGCGCAGACCACCGACCCCGCCGAGGCTAGTGACCTTCCGCAGATTCCCTGCCATGGACATCCGGATCTCCTTGCGTGGAACTTCTCGCGCCGTTCCTGCGCCTTGCCGCGTCAGTCTGCCAGGCCCGCGTGAGCTGCGGGTAAGCCTGTGGACAAGGCCCGTTCCGCTTCGTTCCCGCCTGTGGACGAACGACACGCAGGCGCCGCGGCCCTGCCGTATGGACGCATGTCCGGACCGGGTGGTTCTCGTGGGGAAGCCCCGATGGCTCTCCGCCACGAAAGCATCCGACGCGCGCTCCGTGCCGGAGCGTCGACGGCTGAGTGCAAGTCGGACAAATGGGATGATCGCCGTATGACGCGAACCGACGGGTACCTCCTGGCCGACCGGCAGACCGAGGCGGCGGAGCACTTCAGTGCCTTCGCCGCCCTCTTCGACCCCACGACGTTCCGGCACCTCGAAGCGCTCGGCATCGGATACGGCTGGCGGTGCTGGGAGGTCGGCGCCGGCACCTCGGTGGTGTCCTGGCTGGCCAAGAAGGTCGGCCCTACGGGACGCGTCGTCGCGACCGACACCGACACCTCCCGGCTCGCCTCCGCCGCCCGGCCGCCGGTCGAGGTGCGGCTCCACGACCTCGGCGCGCAGGAGCCGCCGGGGGAGGGCTTCGACCTGGTGCACGCCCGCCTCGCCCTCGTCCACGTGGCCGACCGGGAAGGGGCGTTGCGGTCCATGGCCAAGGCACTGCGCCCCGGCGGGCGGCTCCTCGTCGAGGACGCCGATCCCGCGCTGCAGCCCCTTCTCTGCCCCGACGAGTACGGCCCCGAGCAGCAGCTCGCGAACCGGCTGCGGCAGGGCTTGCGCCGACTGCTCGCCGACCGCGGGACGGACCTGCCCTACGGCCGCACCCTGCCGCGGCTGCTCCGCAACGCCGGACTGACCCGGGTCCACGCCGACGCCTACTTCCCGCTCGCCTCGCCGGCCTGTGCGGCCCTGGAGTCCGTCACGATCCGCCAGGTCCGCGACCAGCTCGTCACCGCCGGCCTCGCCACGGACCAGGACATCGACCGGCACTTGGAGAACGTCACGTCCGGTGCGCTCGATCTGACGACGGCACCGATGATCTCGGCGTGGGGGCGTAAGCAGTAGCAGGAGCGGTGGGGGTCGTCAGCCCGGCACGGGCGGTCTGCCGCCCACCTGCTCCACCGCTCGCGCGCCCGCCCGGCAGCCCTCCGCGGCCGCGTCCTCCGGCCCGGCACCCGCGAGCAGGGCGGCGAGGAACGCGCCGGTGAAGGCGTCACCCGCCCCCGTGGTGTCCAGGGGTGTCGCGGGTACGGCCGGAACGCGGGCTTTCACCTTCCCCCCGCGGGCCACCAGCGCCCCCTCGTGGCCCTGCTTGGCGACGACCAGCGGCACACACAGGCTCAGCTCGGCCGCCGCCTCGGCCGCGTCCGCCAGCCCCGTCAGCAGGCACGCCTCGTCCCGGCTGGGAAGCAGCACGTCCACGCCCTCGACGAGCTCGAGGAACCGCTCGGCGCCCAGCTCCGCCAGGAAGCCCACCGAAGCCGGGTCCAGGCTCACCGGCACGCCCCGCGCGCGTGCGGCTCCGAGGGCCCCCGCCACCAGGGCTCGGCTGGGGTCGGAGAACAGCAGGTAGCCCGAGAGGTGCAGCCGGGCCACGCCGTCGAGCAGCGCGTCCGACCAGTCGGCGGGTCCGAGCCGCACCGACGCACCGCTGTCGGTGAGGAACGTCCGTTCCGCTGAAGCGTCCCCGTCGACCATGCAGATCACCGTGCCGGTCGGCGCCAGCGGGTCGACGACGAGCCGCGGACGCACCCCCTGGGCGACCAGCTCCCGCTCGTGCCAGGCCGCCGCATCCGCCCCCACGCGTCCGAGCAGCCGTACGTCCGCCGCTCCCCGGTGGGCCGCCCAGCACGCCACGTTGGCGCCCGCCCCGCCGGCCACCGTCCGGATCGAGGCGGCCGTGTCCGTGCCGGGCACGAGCGGCCCTCGGTGCCGCGCGACGACATCCGTGACGACGTCCCCGACGACCAGCAACCCCCGGCCCACCTCGGCGCCCCCGCTCCCGGAGCCCGCTCCCCCTCCCGGCCCCGCGTCGCCGGCCGCCGTCATGCCCGGGACCAGGCCGCCGCGATCCGTGCCGCAAGGCGTACGTTCCCCCGGACCGCCGCCAGGTTGGCGCTCAGGGAAGCGCCGTCCGTGTGCCGCATCAGGTGGTCGAGCAGGAACGGAGTGACCGCCTGGCCGGTGACGCCCTCCTGCGCGCACGCGTGCAGCGCCTGCGCGAGCACCCGCGCGTGCAGATCCGGGTCCAGCTGCTCGTCCTCGGGCACCGGGTTGGCGACGATCAGCGCCGACTCGGGCCCGTCGAGCGCGTCCTGGGCCCGCATGACGTCCGCCACCTGCCCCGGCGTTTCCAGCGTCCAGTCCACCGGATGCCCGGAGTCCGAGAGGTAGAAGCCGGGGAACCGGCCGGTGCCGTAACCGGCCACGGCGACCCCCAGCGTCTCCAGCCGCTGGAGCGTCGCCGGCACGTCCAGGATCGACTTCACCCCGGCACACACCACTGTGATGCGGGTGCGCGCCAGCAGCCCCAGGTCGGCCGACTCGTCCTGCGTCGTCGTCCACTCCCGGTGCACTCCGCCGAGCCCACCCGTCGCGAAGACCCGTACGCCCGCCAGCGCCGCCAGCAGCGCCGTCGCCGACACCGTGGTCGCCCCGCTCGCCCCGGTCGCCACCGCGAGCGGCAGGTCTCGGTGGCCGAGCTTGCGGATCCCGTCCTCGCCGGCGACCCGTTCCAGCTGCTCCTTGTCCAGGCCCACGCACGGGCGCCCGTCCAGCACGGCGATCGTGGCGGGCACCGCGCCCTCCTGCCGTACGGCCGTCTCCAGCTCCAGCGCCACCTGGAGGTTGCGCGGCCGCGGCAGCCCGTGGGCGATGATCGTGGATTCCAGGGCCACGACGGGCCGGCGCGCGTCGATCGCCTCCCGCACTTCTTCGGACACCACCAGCACCACGCGCCTGCCTCCTGTCAGTCGGCCAGTCGTCTTCCCTCATCTCTGGCGAGCGGAGGACCGGGCCAAACCCTTGCGGGCAGCCGGAGTCGTCACGAGCCTGGTGGCATGACCGATCACATACCTCGTCTCGACCATGTCGTCCTCTGGGTGCGCGACCCGCTCGCCGCCGCCGACTTCTACGAGAAGGCCGTCGGCCTGGAGGCGGTCCGGCTCGCGGAATTCGCGGCGGGTGAGGTGCCGTTCCCCTCCGTGCGCGTCAACGGCGAGACCATCCTCGACCTCATGCCTGTGAGCTACGCGGAACGCATGACGGTGCTGCCCGGCTCCGCCGACAGCGCGGGGCACCCGGTCAACCACGTCTGCCTGTCGTTGGCCCGTGGCGACTTCGACGCCCTCCTCAGCCGTCTCGAGGAACGCTCCGTACCGATGTCGGACCTCGCGCACGGCTCCTTCGGAGCCCAGGGCAAGGCCACCCGCAGCTTCTACTTCCGCGACCCGGACGGCAACGTCTTCGAGGCCCGGCACTACGACTGACCGAGCCCGGAACCCATCGGGTTGCAGAGGAGCGGCGGCTTTCAGAAGAGCGGCTCGGGAAGCACCCCCTCCAGGGCGAGCAGCCTCCGCTTGGTCTCCAGACCGCCCCCGAAGCCGCCGATCCCGCCGTCGCTCTCCACCACCCGGTGACAGGGCACCACCACCGGCAGCGGATTGGCGCCCATCGCCATACCCACGGCCTGGGCGGCGCCCGGCTGGCCGACGCGGCCGGCCAGGTCGCCGTATCCGACGACCTGGCCGTACGGCACGCCCGAGGCCAGTTCGCGCAGGACCTCCCGGTTGAAGCCGGAGATCAGCGACCAGTCCAGAGGCAGGTCGAAGTCGCGCCGCTCACCCGCGAAGTACGCCTCGAACTGGCGTATCGCCTCGGCCAGCAGCGGGGAGCGGGGGGCCTCGACGGGCTCGGTGCCCAGCCGCGACGCCAGCCGCTCGACGGCCCGGTCCCGCACCGCTTGCGTGGCGTGGAACACGACGTTGACCAGTCCGTCCCGGCTCGCGGCCAGCAGCAACGGCCCGATCCCGCTGTCGACGACCGCCCACACGACGTGCGGCTCGACCTGCTCTCGGCTGTCCATGTGCCCACAGTAGGACCCGCCACTGACAACGCCGCGAGGGCGGAACGCCGGGTCAGCCGCCCACGGCCTCACGCACCACGTCCGGCTTGTTCGTGATGATCCCGTCGACGCCGTAACCGGCGACCCGCCGGGCCGTCTTCGCATCGTCGACCGTCCAGGCGAAGACCTTCATCGGCCTGCCGTGCGCTCCGTCGAACGCCTGGACGGAGGACACATACGCCGGGGAGAGCGAGCTGTAGGAGGGGTTGATCTGGTCGACGTACTCGGCGCAGTCGAGCAGGTCCGGCACCCGTGGCGTCCCCAGGAGGCCGGTCTTCACACCGGGCTTCAGCTCGTGCACCGTCCGCACGCTGTCCGCACTGAAACTCTGCACGATCAGCCGGCCCGCCAGGTGCGACCGGTCGAGCCAGCCCTCGTTGCCGAGGACCTTCAACGTCTGCCGCTCGATGCCCGGATACAGCTCCGGATTCTTGATCTCCAGGAGCAACTTCTGACGATGACGCTCCAAGCGGTGCACGAACTGCTCCAACGTCGGCACGCGCGCGCCCGCGTACGCGGGACCGAACCAGCTGCCCGCGTCCAGACGGGCGATCTCCGCGGCGGTGAAGTCCTCCACCTTCCAGGGCGCCCGGTCGGGAAACACCTCCTCGGCGTCGGTGGTGCGCCGGAGGTTGTCGTCGTGGATGACGACCAGCTCTCCGTCCCTCGTCCGCTGCACGTCGTTCTCCACCCAGCGGATCCCCAGCTCCGCAGCTCTGTCGACGGAGGCCAGGGTGTTCTCCGGCGCGTACGCGGAGGCCCCCCGGTGCCCGATGACCAGCGGGGACGTGCCGACGCCCGCGGCCTGTGCGGGGGAGATGGGGAACAGCAGGGCGGCGGTCCCCAGGAGTGCGGTGGTCGAGGCGGCAACAGCGCGCGCGTGCATGCGTACTCCTCGCGACGAGCGAACGGCAACATCACAGACAGCACAACTGTGACAGCAGAGGGTCAACGCGAGAGGGGCGCAGGATGGCCACACCCTGAACGGAGATCGCCCAACTCCGCTCACTGGTAGCGCACAACTGCGGCAAGGCCGTGTTTCTTTGCCGGAAAGTCGTTCGACCATTCCGGTGGGGGTCATACTCTCTGCGTCAACCCTGACCGCTCGTGCGGTCCTGGGAGGGGGGCGCACATCAGAAATTCCGGGACGTACGAGGGCGGGAAGGGCAGCCGCGCATGCAGGGCACGGTCGACGGATTCAGTTACGGCCTGGTCACACCCCTGGTGGCCTACTTCATGGCCTGCCTCGGCGGCGCGCTGGGCCTGCGGTGCACCACGAGATCCATGCTCGTCGCCCAGTCCTGGCGCCCCGGCTGGCTCGCCCTCGGCTCCGCCGCCATCGGCTCCGGCATCTGGACCATGCACTTCGTCGCCATGATGGGGTTCGCGGTCCGCGGCACCCCGATCCACTACGACAAGGCGATGACCTTCGCGAGCCTGGCCGTCGCGATCATCATGGTGGGCATCGGGATCTTCATCGTCGGCTTCAAGGGCGCGCGCGGTACGGCCCTGTTCACCGGTGGCACCATCACCGGCCTGGGCATCGCGTCGATGCACTACCTGGGCATGGCCAGCATGAGCCTGGACGGAAAGCTGGAGTACAACACCGTCACCGTGGGCATCTCCGTCGCCATAGCCATGGGCGCCGCCACCGCCGCCCTGTGGGCCGCCGGCCAGGTCAGGGGCTTCCTGTGGAGCGTGGGCGCCAGCCTCGTCATGGGGCTCGCCGTCAGCGGCATGCACTACACGGGCATGGCCGCCCTCAGCGTCCACCTGCACGGCACGGCCGAACCCACGACGGGGGAGTCGCCCGCGACACTGCTCGCGCCCATGCTGGTCGGCCCGCTCGCCTTCCTGCTCCTGGCGGGGGTGGTGGTGATGTTCGACCCGCTGATGGTCATGGGGAAGCCCACCGTCGTCCCCGCCGAGCACAAGCCCGGCATCCCCGCGCACACCCACGTCCGCCACTCCGCCCACCGCCTGCGGTTCCGCCCCCGCCGCACCGTGGAGCACCGGGTGTCCCGCACCCCGCAGAACCGCTGATCAGAGCCCGTTGTCAGTGCGGGGTCGTACGGTGGAACCCATGCGGCCCGTTTCAAAGATCGAACGCACGGTGGCGCCCTTCGAGGTCGTCAGCCCCTACCAGCCGAACGGCGACCAGCCGACAGCCATCGCCGACCTCGCCCGGCGCATCGAGGCGGGCGAGAAGGACGTCGTGCTGCTCGGCGCGACCGGCACCGGCAAGTCCGCCACCACCGCGTGGATGATCGAGAAGCTCCAGCGCCCCACGCTCGTGATGGCGCCGAACAAGACGCTGGCCGCCCAGCTGGCCAACGAGTTCCGCGAGCTGCTCCCGAACAACGCCGTCGAGTACTTCGTCTCGTACTACGACTACTACCAGCCCGAGGCCTACGTCCCGCAGTCGGACACCTACATCGAGAAGGACTCCTCGATCAACGAGGAGGTCGAGCGCCTGCGCCACTCCGCGACGAACTCGCTGCTCACCCGCCGTGACGTCGTCGTGGTCGCCTCGGTCTCCTGCATCTACGGCCTCGGCACCCCGCAGGAGTACGTGGACCGCATGGTCCCCCTCAAGGTCGGTGAGGAGATCGACCGCGACGAGCTGCTGCGCCGCTTCGTGGACATCCAGTACACGCGCAACGACATGGCCTTCACCCGCGGCACCTTCCGCGTCCGCGGCGACACGATCGAGATCTTCCCGGTCTACGAGGAGCTGGCCGTCCGCATCGAGATGTTCGGCGACGAGATCGAGGCGCTGTCCACCCTGCACCCGCTCACCGGCGAGATCATCAGCGACGACGAGCACCTCTACGTCTTCCCGGCGTCCCACTACGTCGCAGGGCCCGAGCGCCTGGAGCGGGCCGTCAACGACATCGAGAAGGAACTGGCCGAGCGCCTGACCGAGCTGGAGAAGCAGGGCAAGCTGCTGGAGGCCCAGCGTCTGCGCATGCGGACCACGTACGACATCGAGATGCTGCGCCAGATCGGCAGCTGCTCCGGCGTGGAGAACTACTCGATGCACTTCGACGGCCGCTCGCCCGGCTCCCCGCCCAACACCCTGCTGGACTACTTCCCGGACGACTTCCTCCTCGTCATCGACGAGTCCCACGTCACCGTCCCGCAGATCGGCGCCATGTACGAGGGCGACGCCTCCCGCAAGCGCACCCTCGTCGACCACGGCTTCCGGCTGCCCTCCGCCCTGGACAACCGCCCCCTGAAGTGGGAGGAGTTCCAGGAGCGCATCGGCCAGACGGTCTACCTGTCGGCCACCCCGGGCACCTACGAGATGTCCCGCTCGGACGGCTTCGTCGAGCAGATCATCCGCCCCACCGGCCTCGTCGACCCGGAAGTCGTCGTCAAGCCCACCGAGGGTCAGATCGACGACCTGGTGCACGAGATCCGGCTGCGCACGGAGAAGGACGAGCGCGTCCTGGTCACCACGCTCACCAAGAAGATGGCCGAGGACCTCACGGACTACTTCCTGGAGCTGGGCATCCAGGTGCGCTATCTGCACAGCGACGTCGACACCCTGCGCCGCGTCGAACTGCTGCGGGAACTGCGCGCCGGCGAGTACGACGTGCTGGTCGGCATCAACCTCCTGCGCGAGGGCCTCGACCTGCCCGAGGTGTCCCTGGTGGCGATCCTGGACGCCGACAAGGAGGGCTTCCTGCGCTCCGGCACGTCCCTGATCCAGACCATCGGCCGCGCCGCGCGCAACGTGTCCGGTCAGGTCCACATGTACGCCGACAAGATCACTCCGGCGATGGAGAAGGCCATCGAGGAGACCAACCGGCGCCGTGAGAAGCAGATCGCGTACAACACGGAACGGGGCATCGACCCTCAGCCGCTGCGCAAGAAGATCAACGACATCGTCGCCCAGATCGCCCGCGAGGACATCGACACCGAGCAGCTGCTCGGCTCGGGCTACCGCAAGGCCAAGAAGGACGGCGGGGGCACCAAGGCGCCCGTGCCCTCCCTCGGCAAGGCGGCCGGCAACGGCGAGTCCGCCAAGGGCAAGGGCAAGGGCAAGGCCGCTCAGACCGTGCCGACCGATCGTCCCGCGGCCGAACTGGCCGGGCAGATCGAGGACCTGACCGCGCGGATGCGGGCCGCCGCCGCGGAGCTGCAGTTCGAGATCGCGGCCCGGCTGCGCGACGAGGTCTCCGAGATGAAGAAGGAACTGCGTCAGATGAAGGAGGCGGGCCTGGCCTGACAGCGTGCCGCGTACGCGCAGTGTTGCAAGACCGACACAAAGTGCGGACCGGGGTACGTCGCTGTCAGTGCCCCTGCGTAGGGTTCTGGTCAACCGCGACCACGCGGCAACAGGGGACGTTCGAGAGGGGAATCAGCGCGTGACCGTCAACATGACCAAGGGTCAGGCCATCAGTCTGCAGAAGAACGACGGTGGCAGCCTGACTGCGGTTCGCATGGGTCTCGGCTGGCAGGCGGCTCCCCGGCGCGGCCTGTTCGGCTCGCGCACGCGGGAGATCGACCTCGACGCCTCCGCCGTCCTGTTCGCGGACAAGCAGCCGGTCGACGTCGTCTTCTTCCGCCACCTGGTGAGCGACGACGGCTCGGTGCGCCACACCGGTGACAACCTCGTCGGCGGTGTCGGCCAGGGCGGCGACGACGAGGCGATCCTCGTCGACCTCGCACGGGTCCCGGTCCACATCGACCAGATCGTCTTCACCGTGAACTCCTTCACGGGCCAGACCTTCCAGGAAGTGCAGGACGCGTTCTGCCGCCTGGTCGACGAGACCAACGGCCAGGAGCTCGCCCGCTACACGCTCGCCGGCGGCGGCCAGTACACGGCCCAGATCATGGCCAAGGTCCACCGCTCGGGCCAGGGCTGGACGATGACGGCCCTGGGCAACCCGGCCAACGGCCGCACCTTCCAGGACCTGATGCCGGCGATCCTGCCGGTGCTCTGACGCACCCCGGGCCCGGGACCGGCGGGCCCGGCGGGCAGCACACGACACCACACAACGACACAGGGGGACGAAGGCGATGACGGCCGAGCTGGTGCGGGGGCAGAACCACCCGCTCTCCCAGGCCCGTCTCGAGATCCGGATCTCGGCCGGTACGCCGATCGTGGCCGTGGCCGCACTCGGCGACGAGAACGGCCGGATCCACGGCGTGGAGTGGGTGGCCCACCCGGGCGCACCCACCCAGCCGGGTCTCGAGGTTCCTCGGCAGGCCGCCGCCGACCACCGTCTCGCGCTGGACCTCGACGCCGTGCCGGAGGCCGTCCACCGGGTCAGCGTGCTGCTCGCACTGCCCGTCGGGGGGACGGGACCGCTCCGTTTCGGCGCCGTGGCGGCCCCCTTCGTCGCCGTCACCGGTCTCGACGGCGGGGAGGTCGCCAGCTACACCATCACCGGTCTGGAGGCCGAGTCGGCCGTCGTCGCCCTGGAGCTCTACCGCCGGCAGGGCGCCTGGAAGGTGCGTGCCGTCGGCCAGGGCTACGCGGGCGGCCTCGCCGAACTCCTCACCGACCAGGGCCTGCCACAGGCCCAGCAGCTCGCCGCCGACATCAACGACGCGGTGGCCCAAGGGCTGGCCCGCTCGGTGCAGGCGCCCCCGCCCCGCACGGCGGACGGCGACCGCTCCCGGCAGGCAGCGGCTCCCGCCCTCGGCCCGGACCAGGGCGGCACCGCGCCTCAGCCCGGCCCCGTCTCACCGATGTCCCCGTACGGCGCTCAGACGTCCGGCGGCCCCGGGCAGCCCGGCCCTCAGCAGCCGTCGTACCCCGGCGCCGCGCCGGACCCCCACGCCGTCACCCAGCCGTCCGCGCCCACGGCCGGCGGCCCGATCGACTACAGCCACCCGCGCCGCCAGAACGCCGCTCCGCCACCGCCCCCGCCGACCGCGCCCCCGGCCGCACCCGGGCAGCCCGCGCAGCCCGTGGCGGGCGACGCGACCGGCTGGTCCATGGAGGAGCGGCTCTACAACCAGGTGTGGGGCATGTTCGAGGACCTGGCCCGCTCCACCGCCGCCTACCGCAGCGCCGTCGACTTCGCCGAGTCACGCATGGACAAGGAGCTGGAGCAGGTCCTCTCCGACCCGCGCAGCCGGATCGGCGGGCAGGGCGACGCCGCCCGCGAGGCGGCCCGGACCCGGCACGCCGAGCTCGTCGCCCAGGCCCGGGAGGCCCTTGACCGGGATCTGACCCAGCTCGCCGCCGAGGCCGACGTCGTGGAACCGGCCCTGCCGCCGGCGTACGCCCGCTGGGACAACCCGGTGTGGCACGCCTACCGGGTGCCGATGGAGATCCCCATGGCCCTGCGCCTGGGCGACCTCCACCTTCCGGAGGCCGACCGGATCCGCATCCCCATGCTGGTCCGGCTTCCGTTGGAGCGAGGCCTGTGGATCGACAGCGGAGCGGCCGGATCGTCCGACGGCCCGTTCACCGATTCCCACGCCATGAGCCGTCTCGCCCTGGAGACGGCGGTCGCGCACGCGGCCCGGCTGCTCGCCGTCCACCCGGCGGGCGAGTTCACCGTCCACGTCATCGACGCGGCGGGCTCGGGGGCGCAGTCGCTGGCGCCCCTTGTGCAGACAGGCGTGCTCGCGGCCCCGCCGGCGCGCGGCGCCGCCGGCGTGGCGGACGTGCTGGGCCGGCTCACCCAGCGGGTCGACCTGGTGCAGATGGCGGTCCGGGGCGGCGCCGCCGACTCCCTCCCGCCGGGCTTCGACACCTCCCAGCAGCTCCTGATAGTCAACGACTTCCCGCACGGTTTCGACGATCGGGCCGTGAATCAGCTGCGCTACCTCGCCGACGAGGGCCCCGCCTTCGGCGTCCACCTGATGATGGTCGCCGACCGGGAGGAGTCCTCAGGGTACGGGCCTTTGCTCGACCCCCTGTGGCGTTCGCTGCTGCGACTGACGCCGGTGGCCGACGATCACCTCGCCGACCCGTGGGTCGGTCACGCGTGGACGTACGAGCCGGCGCTCGTGCCACCCGGCAGCCAGGTCCTCCAGCAGGTGCTCAGCCAGGTGGCCGCCGCCCGCACCAAGTTCATGTAAAGCCCTCTGAACAGGGATTTTGGTCTTTCTTTTGCCAAGCGCTTTACCTGTTCTTGGTGATTGGGTACTGTTGACGGCACGGAGGGGAGTACTCCCTGTCTGCTGCGGCGTACCCGTCAATACGGATCAGGCCAGATCCCGGGGCGTCGGCCCGTCTTCGGGTGGAAGAGACCTCCGGCAGCGACGACGCTGACATTTGCCGTTACGACTGCCGGAGGCGCAGTGGATGTTTCCGTGACCCTATGGGTCCTGACGATCGTGGGCCTCGCCGCCCTCATCGCGGTCGACTTCTTCATCGGCCGCAAGCCGCACGACGTGTCGATCAAGGAAGCCGGGATCTGGACGGTCGTCTGGATCGTGCTGGCCGCGCTCTTCGGGCTCGGCCTGCTCCTGTTCGCCGGTGGCCAGCCCGCCGGCGAGTTCTTCGCGGGCTTCATCACCGAGAAGTCACTCAGCGTCGACAACCTCTTCGTCTTCGTCCTGATCATGGCGAAGTTCGCGGTGCCGTCGCAGTATCAGCAGCGTGTGCTGCTGATCGGTGTCCTCATCGCCCTGGTCCTGCGAGCGATCTTCATCGCCGCCGGTGCGGCGATCCTCGCCAGCTTCGCCTGGGTCTTCTACATCTTCGGTGCCTTCCTCATCTACACCGCCTGGAAGCTCATCCAGGAGGCTCGGGCCGACGAGGAAGACGAGGAGTTCGAGGAGAACAAGCTGCTCAAGGCCGCCGAGCGCCGCTTCGGCGTGGCGGACCGGTACCACGGCACCAAGCTGTGGATCGAGGAGAACGGCAAGCGGGTCATGACCCCGATGCTGGTCGTGATGCTGGCCATCGGTACCACCGATGTGCTCTTCGCCCTCGACTCCATCCCCGCGATCTTCGGCCTGACGCAGGACCCGTACATCGTCTTCACGGCCAACGCGTTCGCCCTGATGGGGCTGCGTCAGCTGTACTTCCTCATCGGGGGCCTGCTGAAGAAGCTGGTCCACCTCTCCTACGGCCTGTCGATCATCCTGGGCTTCATCGGAGTGAAGCTGGTGCTGCACGCGCTGCACGAGTCCGGGGTACATGTCCCCGAGATCAGCATTCCGGTCTCGCTCGGCGTGATCTGCTCCGTTCTGATCGTCACCACGATCACCAGCCTGCGAGCTTCCAAGAAGCAGGCGGCGGCCGAGGCGGCGCAAGGCGGGAGCCAAGGCGCTCCGAAGGACAGCATCGACGTCTGACCGCGTCGGACGTAGGAACAACCATCACCGGGACCGGCGCTCCGCGAATTGCGGACCGCCGGTCCCGGTGCTTGCTTGTTTCCTCAGCACGTTCCCCGGCCCGGGGGCGCCGTGGCCGGCTGGAGATGCCATGAAGTTCGTGCAGATCATCGAGTTCGAGACCGAGCGTATGGAAGAGATGCAGCAGGTGCTCGAGGAGGGCTGGCCGGCGCCGCCGACCGCGCGCACGGCCCGACCCACAGCATGCTGCTGAAGGACCGGGACAAGCCCAGCCGTTATCTGGCGCTGATCGAGTTCGAGTCGTACGAGGAGGCCATGCGCAACAGTGACGACCCCGAGACCAGCGCGATGGCGGAGCGGCTGGACGCGCTCAGCACGGGCGAGCGGGTGTTCACCAACTGCGACCTCCTGGACGCGCGTGACCTCAAGTAGCTCCCAGGGCGCTCCCGCGGGCCCGCCACCACCCGAGTGCGGGGCCTCGGCCCGTCTGCGACGATCGCGTCGTGATCGCTCGGCTCAGGCGGTTCGCGGCACGGTGGACGACCCTGGTGCCCCTGCTGGCGGTCGTGCTGCTGGTCCTGACCTGGGGGCGGGATCTACCGGTCGGGGTCGTCGCCCTGGTGACCCTGGTCCTGGCGGGAGCCGTCCTGGCCGCTGCGCACCACGCCGAAGTGGTGGCCTCGCTGACCGTGGTGCCGGGCCGGGCCACGCCGCTTCAGGGTGGAGTCCGTCTGGTGCTGTTCGCGGCCTACCTGGAGCTGGCGATCAACCCGTGAGTGCGCATACCCGCTCAGGCGCGCGTCTGTGTCTGCCGGGCCCGGCGACGGAACCACCGAGTCACCCGGCAGTGGCCTCCGCGGCCGCGCCCATCCGTACCGGGCGCGTCTCCGGCAGCAACGCGAAGCACCCCATGCTGAACAGCGCGATCGCCGTCAGATACGCGGCCACACCCCACGGCACCCGCCCGCCCTGCCCGGCGAGTGCCGTCGCCACGATCGGTGTGAGCGCTCCTCCGAGGACCCCGCCGAGGTTGTAGCCGACGGCGGCGCCGGTGCAGCGCACCCGCGGCTCGTACAGTTCCGGCAGATAGGCGGCGATCACGGCGAACATCGTGATGAACGCGAGCATCGCCCCGAGGAAGCCGAGGAACATCGGCAGCGGCGCCCCCGTGGCGAGCAGCGCGACCATCGGGAACATCCACAGGGCTGCCGCCGCACACCCGGCCAGGCACAGCGGCCGCCGGCCGTAGCGGTCACCGAGCAGCGCCACCAACGGGGTCAGAGCACCCTTCACGAGCACCGCGCCCATGATGCAGGTCAGCATGACGCTACGGCTCACCCCGAGCCGCTCCGTGCCGTAGGAGAGGGACCAGGTCGTCACGGCGTAGAAGATCGCGTAGCCGATCGCGAGGCCACCGCCGGTCAGCAGGAGGAGCCGCCAGTGGTTGCGGACGACCTCGGCGAACGGCACGCGCGCGTGGTCGTCGATCTCGAGGAAACGCGGGCTCTCGGTGAGCGACGACCGCAGCCACAGCCCCGCGACGGCCAGCACCCCCGCGGCCCAGAACGGCACCCGCCACCCCCAGGCGGCGAACTGCGCCTCGGTCAGCGTCGAGGACAGGCCCAGCACCACCCCGTTGGCGAGCAGGAACCCCAACGCGGGCCCGACCTGCGGGAAGCTCGACCACAGCACCCGCCGTCGGGCCGGCGCATGCTCCACGGCCAGCAGCACCGCTCCGCCCCATTCCCCGCCGAGCCCCAGCCCCTGGAGGAAGCGCAGCACCAGGAGCAGCAGGGGAGCGGCCACGCCGATCGAGGCGTACGTCGGCACGCAGCCGACCGCGACGGTGGAGGCCCCGGTCAGCAGCAGGGAGGCGACGAGCACCGGCCGCCTCCCGCGCCGGTCCCCGATGTGCCCGAACAGGATCGATCCGAGCGGCCGGGCCACGAAGCCGACACCGAAGGTGGCGAAGGCGGCCAGCGTCCCGGCCATCGGAGAGAAGCTCGGGAAGAACAACGGCCCCAGGATCAGGGCCGCCGCGGTGCCGTAGACGAAGAAGTCGTAGAACTCGATGGCCGTGCCGGCGAGAGAGGCGGCCGCGAGGCGCGGCATGGAGGGTGCCCTTACGGTGCGTACGTCGTGCATGCCGCGTCAACTACCCACCGTGACTGCCGGTTACGGGGGCGCGTGGAGGGCCCGGGGGTCCTCAGTACGTGACCGTGATGCGCCGGGCGGGTCCGTCCACGCGCACGGTGCCGCCGTACGGGATCACCAGTTGCGGATCGGTGTGCCCGAAGTCCACGTCGAGAACGATGGTGGTGTCGGGGGCGTAGGTTCGCACCGCGCGAAGGACCGCCTCGCGTTGGTCGGCCGCGTAACGCGCCGCTTCCTCCGGGGTGGTGGGCCGCTCGAAGGACCATGTCTTGGGCCGGCCCATCAGCAGAGCGGAGAAGCGCCCCAGGAGCCCGCGCTCGCCCATGCCGCGCAGGGTGCGGAAGACCTCCGTGGCACTCGGCATGTCCTCCGAGGTCTCCAGGAGCAGCACGCCGCCGTCGTACTCGGACAGGTCGCGGGCGACCTCCCGGTCGGCCATCAGCAGCCAGGCGAGGATCTCCAGGCAGCCGCCCCAACTGCGGCCCTCGACCACCCTGCCGGGATTCACCCAGGTCCAGCCGGCACCGGGCCGGGTCTCCGGCTCCGCGTCGAAGGTCGCCGGGTCAGCCCAGTCCCGGTCGATGTCACGCCACCGCTCGGCGGGCCTCAACTCGTACGGTCCCGGGGTGAACATGGCCGCACGCAGGGACTCGGCGGTCTGTGGATGCATGACCTCCGGACGGCCCAGCTCGCACATCACGCTCCCGCCGTGGAAACCGACGATGCCGCAGGTGCGCAGGAACGCGAGCAGGTTCGTGTTGTCGCTCATCCCGAAGAACGGCTTGGGGTCGGCCCGGATCAACTCCCGGTCCAGGTAGGGCAGCACGGTGATCTGGTCGTCCCCGCCGATGGACGCGATGACCGCCCTGATCTCCGGGTCGGCGAAGGCGGCGTGAAGGTCGGCGGCGCGCTCCTGGGGCGTGGAGCCCACCGTGCGGGTCGCCGGATACTCCACCGGCTCCAGCCCGAACTCCTTGCGCAGCCGCTCAAGCCCCAGCTCGTAGGGGAGCGGGAAGAGCCCCGGCAGGCCGGAGGAGGGCGAAACCACGGCGATGCGGTCGCCGGGGGACGGCCTGGGCGGATAGCTCGGGCTGGTCAGGCTCGTCATGCCGGGAGGCTATGAGCCGGCAGGCTGCCGGCGCGCCGTGTTACACGGGCATGTGCTCCGAGGCGGGACCGGCATGCGCACCGAGGCGAGACCGGCAAGCGCACCGTGATAGACCGGCTGTGAGCAGCGGTCCGCCACGGGCCGCACGACCCCGAACGGACCGGAGGAACCGTGCCCCGCACCCTGGCCCACGCCCCGATCATGATCCTCAACGGCCCGAATCTGAACCTGCTCGGCCAGCGCCAGCCGGAGATCTACGGCTCCGACACCCTTGCCGACGTCGAGGCCCTGTGCGCCAAGGCGGCGGCCGCGCACGGCGGTACCGTCGACTTCCGCCAGTCCAACCACGAGGGCGAGCTGGTCGACTGGATCCACGAGGCGCGGCTGAACCACTGCGGGATCGTGATCAACCCGGGTGCCTACTCGCACACCTCGGTCGCCATCCTGGACGCCCTCAACACCTGTGACGGCCTGCCGGTGCTGGAGGTCCACATCTCCAACATCCACCAGCGCGAGTCGTTCCGGCACCACTCCTACGTCTCGCTGCGTGCCGACGGGGTCATCGCGGGCTGCGGCGTGCAGGGGTATGTGTTCGGCGTGGAGCGCGTCGCGGCGCTGGCCGGGGCGGGCAAGGCGGACGCGTGAGCATTCGCCGGTAACCCCCGCCGACCATGGCGGGCGCCCCTTACGGCCCAGCTCCCTGCAAGCGCCTTACGGCCCGGTTCCCTGCAAGTGCCCCTTACGGCCCGGCCCCCCGCTGTCGCCCCTTACGGCCCGCTACCTACAGCCGCCCCGCCTCCACGATCCGCCGCAGGAAGCGCCGTGTGCGCTCCTGCAGCGGATCCTCGAAGACCTGCTCGGGGGTGCCGCGCTCCAGCACCACACCGCCCTCCAGGAAGCACACCTGGTCGGCGACCTCCCGGGCGAAGCCCATCTCGTGCGTGGCCAGCACCATCGTCATGCCCTCGTCCTTCAGCCCGCGGACCACGGTGAGGACCTCGCCCACCAGTTCGGGGTCGAGGGCGGCGGTGATCTCGTCCAGCAGCAGCAACCGCGGACGTACGGCCAGGGCGCGGACGATCGCGACGCGCTGCTGCTGGCCGCCGCTCAGCCGGTCCGGGTACTCGCCGGCCTTCCCGCCGAGCCCCAGCCGCTCCAGCAGCTCACGCGCGCGTGCCTCGGCCTCGGCCCGGGGCACACCGTGCACGCGGCGGGGGGCGAGCGTGATGTTGTCCAGGACCGTCATGTGCGGGAACAGGTTGTACGCCTGGAAGACCACGCCGATCCGGCGACGTACGGCGTCCTGGTCGGCGCGCGGGTCGGTGATCTCCTCGTCGTCGAGCCATATCGCGCCGTCGTCGATCTCCTCCAGCAGGTTCGCGCACCGCAGCAGGGTGGACTTGCCGGAGCCGGATGCGCCGATCAACGCGGTGACCGTGTGCGGGGCGACCTCCAGGTCGACGTCCCGCAGGACGACCGAGCCGCCGAAGGTCTTGCGGACGGACTCCATGCGCAGCACGGGCGTCTCGCTCATGCGGTTCCTCCCTGGGCCTGTCGGCGGTCCATCCGTGCCGTCACCCAGTCCGTGAAGCGGGTCATGGGGATGGTCAGCGCCACGAAGACCAGCCCGGCGACGATGTACGGCGTGTAGTTGAGGCTGCGGCCCACGATGATGTCGGCGGCCCGTACGGCGTCCACCGCACCGCCGATCGACACGAGCCCGGTGTCCTTCTGCAGCGACACCAGGTCGTTCAGCAACGGCGGCACCTGACGGCGCACGGCTTGGGGCAGCACCACGTACCGCAGTGTCAGGCGGTTGCTCAGCCCCAGCGAGCGGGCCGCGGCGCGCTGCGATGGGTGAACGGACTCGATGCCGGCGCGGAACACCTCGGCGACGTACGCCGAGTACGTCAGGGTGAGCGCGGTGCCGCCGAGCAGCACCGGATCGACGGTCACCCCCTGGAGCCGCAGCGCCGGGACGCCGAGGACCACGATCATCAGGTTGATGATGAGCGGCAGCCCCCGGAAGAAGTCCGTGTACGCGGCGGCCAGGAAGCGCAGCGGGAAGAACACCGGCCCGCGCAGCGTGCGGGCCACGGCGATCAGCATGCCGAGGACGAGCACCGCGACCCCGCAGATCAGCAGCAGCCGGATGTTCAGCCACAGCCCTTCGAGGACCTTCGGGAACGCCTCGCGCGCGTACCCGGGGTCGAAGAAGGTCTCCTTGGTGCGCGGCCAGCCCGGTGCGTTGACGACGACCAGGTAGAGGAGGGCGGCGGTGACGAGGGTCGAAAGCGCGCCGATCGCCGTTGCGCGCCGGGCGCGAGCCCGCTTGTGGCGCTCCCGGTCCAGGCGCCGCTGCGACGGGACGTAGCCGTCTGACGCATCGTGCTCGTCGGAGCCCGGCTCCTCCTTGCGCACCGTCACTTGAGCACCGGCGCGTCGACGGCGTCCGACAGCCACTGCTGCTCGATCTTCGCGAGCGTGCCGTCCTCGCGCAGGGCGTCCACAGCCCGTGAGACGCAGGAGGTGAGCGCGCTGCCCTTGTCGAGCACGAGACCGAACTGCTCCGGGGTGCCGCCCCGGTTCTCGAACTGGCCGACGATCGTGGCATCGGTGATCTCGGCGCCGGTGATGTAGAAGGCGGTCGGCAGGTCGACGACGATGGCGTCGACCTGGCCGTTCTTCAGGGCGGACTTGGCCTGGTCGTTCTTGCCGTAGACGGCCGCGGCCCGCTCGGGCTTCACCACGTCGTCGATGTGGTCGAGGCTGGTGGTGCCCACCTGCGCGCCCAGCTTCACGCCCCTCAGGTCCGCGATGCTCTTCGCCTTCGCGGCCTTGGAGCCCTTCAGCGCGACGACGGCCTGGCGTACGTCGTAGTAGCCGGAGGAGAAGTCCACGGCCTTCTTGCGCTCCTGGCTGACGGACACCTGGTTGATGTCGAAGTCGAAGGTCTTCTCGCCTGGCGCGAAGGCCTTGTTGAAGGGGACGGTCTGCCAGGCGACCTTGTCCTTGCCGTAGCCGAGCTGTTCGGCGACGGCGTAGGCGACCGCCGACTCGTAGCCCTTGCCGTTGGCGGGCTTGCCGTCCTTGAACCAGGGCTCGTAGGCGGGTTCGTCGGTGGCGATCGTCAGCTTGCCCGAGGCCCGGGTGGCCAACTTGCCCTTCTCGCACGCGTTCCCGGCCGGTGACGACGGCTTGCCCGCTTCCTCCGGCTGCGGAGCGCAGCCCACGGCGGCGGCGGTGAGGAGGACGACGGCTACGGCTGCGCGGCGCAGGGCACGCGGGGCGGGGTGCATGGCGGGAGATTGGCAGCCGACGCTCCCGTTTGTCGAGGTCACGGCAACACATGTCCGGATAGTGGGAACGGGTGTTGCGGTGATGTGAACGGGCCCCGGTCGCTGTCGCTTCGAGGGGCGCGCCGGGGCCGCCGGCCGAGGGCGGGGATCGACAGGCCGGCGGCCCATCCGCCCAGGAGCCGTCATCCTGCGCGGGGCTGAGACCAGTTGACTGCGCAACTACGTACGACGGGAGCGCATGTGCGGCACCGGCGCGTGCGAACGATTCACACGGGGCGCGTGCGCGGCGCACCACTCAACGCGAAGGCGCCCGATTCAGAGCGCCGAGGCGCCCCATTCCGTCGCGAAGGCGCCCCGCGCAGCCACTCACCACCCGCGCGCGTGCCACTCCGGCAGGTGCGGGCGCTCCGCGCCCAGGGACGTGTCGTTGCCGTGTCCCGGGTAGACCCACGTCTCGTCCGGGAGGGCGTCGAAGATCTTGGTCTCGACGTCGTGGATGAGGCTGGCGAACGCCTTGGGATCCTTGTGGGTGTTGCCCACACCGCCGGGGAACACCACAGCACGCGCCAACACACGAGGTCACGGCGGCGCGTAAACCTACCGGCCGTGCCTCCGCGGTGTCGAAGTGGGGGACCGCATCAGATGCCTGTGCAATGAGGCCGGCCGTGCCCTTGTCAGCGGTGGCGCGGGCGAGGCAGCAAGGCGAACGCGGTCTCCGCGATCGAGGTCAGGCGGTCGGGACTGTGGCCGTACGCGCCTACGACATCGGTCCCGCGGATGACGGTCAGCAGGAGGTAGGCGAGGTCGTCGGGGTCCGCGTCGGGGTCGATGTCGCCGTTGCGCTGGGCCGCTCGCACACACTCGGCCACCGCCGTGCGGACCACGGAGAAGCAGTCGCTGGCCAGGCGTTTGACCTCGGCGTCGGAGGCGCCGATCTCCAGGGCCATCTTGGCGGCGAAGCAGGCCGCCGCCGCCCGGTCGGGGGCGGGGGGTACGTCGGGGGCGAGTGGCACTCCGTGGACGGCGCGGAGCAAGTAGGCGTGCAGTCGTTCCAGGGCGCCCTCGTCCGGTCCGGCGAGCATCTTCCGCGGACCCTGCGCCAGCCGGGCGAAGTAGCCGGCCATGGCCTGCAGCAGCACGCCGTGCTTGCCGTCGAACGCGGCGTAGAGGCTGCCGCGGCCCAGGCCGGTGGCGGCGCTGATGTCGTCGACGCTCGTGCCGTTGTAGCCCGAAGTGCGGAACTGCCGCTCGGCGGCGTGGAGGACGTGGTCGGGGTCGAAGCTTCGTGGTCGCGCCATGCATCGAAGGTATAGCCGCCCCAACGTATTTGACAACCCAGTACAGAACCGCCTAGGTTTCTGACTGTTCAGTACACAACGGTCCTGAGCTCACCGGACAGGCTGCGTGCACGCCTGGCGCGATTGAGGGCAACCCATGCCTTTGAACTCCTCCGCGCCGCCCGGCGTTGCGACGCCTTCCAGGCCGGCAAGGCCCGGTCTGATCCTCGCGATCCTGGCGACGGCGAGTTTCATCGCCGGACTGGATCTGTACATCACGAACGTCCCAAGCAAACCGGGGCCGGACTCTCCACAACAGCCCAAGACGGTCGCCGACCACATCCTCGGCTTTCTGAACAGCTGCCCCCCTCCAACCACCCAGAACTCGAAGGGTTGACCGAACCATGACTGACAAGGAAAGGCAGGAGGCCATGGCTGTGGCGACTCCTGCGTACGCGAGCGACGCACTGGCCGAGGGGACCGTCGACGCGGTGGTGATCGGCGGGGGCGCCGCAGGGCTGAACGGTGCACTGATCCTCGCCCGCTCCCGCCGCTCGGTCGTCGTGATCGACAGCGGCTCCCCGCGCAACGCGCCCGCGGAGGCCATGCACGGCTTCATCGTCCTGGACGGCACCCCGCCGTCCGAGATCCTTCGACGGGGCCGGGAGCAGGTGCGTCAGTACGGCGGACGCGTCGTGTTCGGCGAGGTGGTCTCGGCCGAGTCCGCCGCCCCGTCGGCGGACGGGGACCTGCGGTTCACCGTCACCCTGGCCGACGGCCGCAGCATCACCGCCCGCCGCATCCTGGTGGCCACCGGCCTCACGGATGTGCTGCCACAGGTGCCCGGGCTCGCCGAGCACTGGGGACACAGTGTGGTGCACTGCCCGTACTGCCACGGCTGGGAGGTGCGCGACGAGCCCATCGGCATCCTCGCCACCGGCCCGGCCTCCATCGGCCACGCGTATCTGTTCCGTCAGCTGACCGAGGACCTGACCTACTTCACCCACGGCACCGACCTGGACGAGGACAGCAGCGCCCGCTTCGCCGCCCGCGGCATCCGCGTCATCGACATCTCCGTCGCCGAGGTCGTCAACGACGAGGACGGTGCCCTCGCCGGGGTGCGCCTGGCCGACGGCCAGGTCGTGGCCCGCCGCGTCCTCGCGGTCGCCCCGCAGATGCAGGCCCGCACCCAGGGCCTGGAAGGTCTGGGCCTGCCGGTGCAGGACCTGCCGAACAACATGGGCCGCGGTTTCGCCTCCGGCACGGCCGGCACCACCGAGGTGCCGGGTGTGTGGGTGGCCGGCAACGCCACCGATCCGGTCGCCCAGGTCGGGGCCTCCGCAGCGGCCGGCGCACTGGCCGGCGACTACATCAACAGGATGCTGGCCACCGCGGACACCGACGCGGCCCTCCAGGGGATCGCCGAGACAAGCCCACACGGGGCCACAGGATGATCTCGAAGCCCTGAGATCTCAGCCCGTCGCCCGCTCCCCTCACTGGCAATTAAGTGATTCCGCTCGTCCGCCCCGTCCCTCTCAGGAGCTACTGATGCCCTTCCTAGCGAACACCCCCGTGGAGAAAATGACGGGGCCTTACGCGCGGCGCTGGTGGGCGCTGCTCGTGCTGTGCCTGAGCCTGCTGATCACGGTGATGGCGAACACGTCGCTGATCGTCGCCGCCCCCGACATGACCACCGAGCTGGGCCTGAGCAGCAGTGATCTGCAGTGGGTCGTCGACGGCTACACCGTTCCGTACGCGGCGCTGATGCTGGTGCTGGGCTCGATCGGCGACAAGTACAGCCGGCGCGGCGCGCTGGTGCTGGGTCTGCTGATCTTCGCCGGCGGTTCGGTGATGGGGAGCATGGTCGACGAGACTTCGCTGGTCATCATGGCCCGCGCGATCATGGGTGTCGGTGCCGCGGTCGTGATGCCGGCCACGCTGTCCCTGGTGGTCGCGACCTTCCCCCGGAGCGAGCGGACCAAGGCCATCACCGCCTGGGCCGCGACCTCCGGGGTGGCGGTAGCCGTCGGCCCGCTGGTCTCCGGCTGGCTGCTTGAGGACCACGCCTGGGGCTCGACCTTCCTGATCAACGTGCCGATCGCCGTCCTCGCCGTGTTCGGCGCGCTCGCCCTGGTACCGCCGTCCAAGGCGGAGGGCATGGGCCGGATCGACTACGTCGGTGGTCTGCTGTCGATCCTCACCGTCGGCTCCCTGATCTACGCCGCCATCGAGGGCCCGCACTTCGGCTGGGGCGCCGGCCCCGTCACCGCCGCCGTGGTCGCCGGTGCCGGTCTGGTCGGCTTCGTCGCCTGGGAGCTGCGGCATCCGCACCCGATGCTGGACGTCCGAAAGTTCGCGCTGCGGCCCTTCAGCGGCTCGATGCTCGCGGTGATGTTCTTCTTCTTCGGCATGTTCGCCGTGCTCTACTACTCGACGCAGTTCCTGCAGTTCGTCCTCGGCTACGGCGCCCTGGACACGGGCCTACGGCTGCTGCCGCTGGGCGGTGCGGTGTTCCTCGGGTCCGCGCTGACTGGGTTGTTCACCCCGAAGCTGGGGGTGAAGGTGATGGTCGTGACCGGCATGGCCGTCGGCACGGCGGGCATGTTCCTGCTCACCCAGATCGACAAGGGGTCGACGTACGGAGACTTCCTGGCGCCGCTGATGATGCTGGGCCTCGCGCTCGGACTGGCCATCTCCCCGGCGACCGACACGATCATGGGCTCCTTCCCCGAGTCCGAGCTGGGCGTCGGCGGCGGTGTCAACGACACCGCGCTCGAGCTGGGCGGGGCGCTGGGCATCGCGGTGCTGGGCTCGCTGCTGGGCACGGCCTACCGCGACGAGCTGACCGACCTGGTGGGCAACCGGCTTCCGGCGGAGGCGATGGAGACCGCCAAGGACTCGGTTGGTGCCGGCCTGGCCGTCGCGGAGCGGGTCGCGCAGGATCCCTCCGCCGGTCCCCAGCAGGCCCAGGCCGCCGTGGACGCCGTCCACCAGGCCTTCGCCCACGGAGTCGCCCAGACCAGCCTCATCGGCGGGATCATCATGGCCGCCGGAACACTGATCGTCCTCGCGGTCCTGCCGGGCCGGCGCGGCTTCGCGAAGCAGAGCGCCGAGCCGGGGGCCGGGACGACGGCGAGCGAGGCGGCCACAGTGCGGGAGCACACCGGGGTCACCCGCTAGATCACCGGCGGAGCGTCCACTGGATCGCCGGGGACGCGTCCGTCGGAGCGACGAGCACCGCCGCCGCCTGATCACCCGCCAGGCGCGTCGGGCAGGAGCCCGGCGGCGCGAGACGCGCAGGGCGCGCGCGTGGTCCACGGTCCACGGCCACGCGGATCATCTGCCGGAACACCTCACCGTCCTTGGCCTCCGGGCCGCCCCGGGGCTCTCCTCCGGAGCGGCCCGGAGGCCAAGGGCCGTGAGGTGACAGCGGCGGTCGCAGCCCCCTTGAGCGCGGCCTCCAACTGCGTGCGGGTGTTTCGGGCCCGTAGTGCGGCTGGGAGCCGATGGGATGGATTGCGAGAGGTGGGAGGTTCCGCTGCCTGCCAGGTGAACCCGGCCCGGCAGACCGCAGCCCATGCAGCAGTCCCCCTGATCATGGCGGTCACCGCTGCAGGCGTCGGTGACGGTGCTCTGGAGGCCACCGTCCGTGGGGCATGACCCTCCCGAGCGCGGAACGGGCCTGAATGCGCGACCGCCCCCGCTTCGGTTTCAAAACAAGGGGCGGTCGTCGTTGGACGGTTACCAGCCTCGTGCGCGCCACTCCGCGAGGTGCGGCCGCTCCGTGCCGATGGTGGTGTCGTTGCCGTGGCCGGGGTAGATCCACGTCTCGTCGGGCAGGACGTCGAACAGCTTGGTCTCCAGGCCGTCCATCAGGGAGTTGAACTCTTCCGGACGTGTTGTCCGACCAGGACCGCCCGGGAACAGGCAGTCCCCGGTGAACACATGGGGGTGTCCGTGCGGGTCGTCGTAGACGAGGGCGATCGAACCGGGCGTGTGCCCGACCAGGTGGCGCGCGGTGAGCTCCACATGTCCCACCCGGATGGTGTCGCCGTCGTCGACCGGTACGTCGGTCCGTACGGGGATGCCGTCGGCGTCCTCCCGGCCCGCGTAGGTGCGGGCGCCGGTGGCCGCCACGACCTCGGCGAGCGCCTGCCAGTGGTCGCCGTGCCGGTGGGTGGTGACGACGGACGCGATGCCGTCGCCACCGATCATGCCGAGCAGTGTGTCCGCCTCGTTCGCGGCGTCGATCAGCAACTGCTCGTCCGTGGCCCGGCAGCGCAGCAGATAGGCGTTGTTGTTCATCGGACCCACCGCGATCTTGGTGATCATCAGGTCCTTGAGCTCGTGAACATCGGCCGGTCCGCCGACCGTCACCTCTCCGCTGTACGTCATGTCCGCCAGCCTATAGCGGCGGCAGCGCCGGAAGCGGGCCGCCGGCCGAGGTCAGCGCGGATGGCTCGCGGCGGCCCGCGAGCCAGCCCAGCAGGTCGGCCGGGGGGCCCGTGACGGTCACCTCGGGCCCCTGCCCGCCCGGCTTCCGTCCGGTGCTCCACACGCGCGTGCCGTCCGTGACGCGAGTGGCGGGGATGTCGGGGTGCCCGGCGAACCGGTCGGCCAGGAAGTCGATCTCCCGCTCGGTGAAGGCCTCTGGAAGATCCTCCAGCTCGTAGCCGATCCCCAGGTCCACGTGGTGCAGCTCCACCTCCACCCACCGCCGGAACGGCACCCGGGACGCGGAGTCCGTGACCCCGTTGCGCAGCTCCACCGTGCGCGACCAGTCCGCCGGAGTGTCACCGGCCTCCTGGAAGCGGGCGGCGCTCTCGCGCAGGTCGGCGAGCTGGACATCGAGGGCGCGCGGGGCGTCCCGCTCGATGTCGGCGTCCCGGGCCTCGCCGGAGACGTACATGGGGCGCCCTTCGAGCACGTTCACGAGGGCGTCCGCGTTGCGGGCGAGGTGGGCCAGGACATGGCCGCGGCTCCAGCCGGGCAGCCGTGACGGCTCCGTCACAGCCGCGTTGTCCAGTGTGCCGACTGCGGTCAGCAGCCGCTCCGTCGCGTCACGTACAGACGCCAGGTCATGAGCGTGATCAATCATGGTGCTGACCTTAGCTGCGCCACTCCTTCGGGTGAAGGTGGTGAAGCAGTGCCGTAAATCGAAAGCACGTGCTATATGGTCGGACGTGGCGTCGGGCATGCTGGAGAGCCGGGGTTTGTTGGCAACCCGTGAATCCGACCGGCGTTGTCAGTGGCTCCCCCTAGTCTGAGAAAGACGGGGGCCCCGCCCCTGTCACTTCTCTCAAGAAAGGTGCGGACCGGCGTGGCCGACCGTCTCATCGTTCGTGGAGCGCGCGAGCACAACCTCAAGAACGTCTCGCTCGACCTC
Source organism: Streptomyces sp. NPDC037100 (assembly GCF_055606225.1). NCBI lineage: Bacteria > Bacillati > Actinomycetota > Actinomycetes > Kitasatosporales > Streptomycetaceae > Streptomyces > Streptomyces sp. NPDC037100. Next base: position 244,920 of record NZ_JBVJSX010000007.1, read on the forward strand.
CCGCGCGACTCGCTCATCGTCTTCACGGGCCTGTCGGGGTCGGGCAAGTCCTCGCTGGCCTTCGACACCATCTTCGCGGAGGGGCAGCGGCGCTACGTGGAGTCCCTCTCCTCGTACGCCCGGCAGTTCCTCGGCCAGATGGACAAACCGGACGTCGACTTCATCGAGGGCCTGTCCCCGGCGGTCTCCATCGACCAGAAGTCGACCTCGCGCAACCCGCGCTCCACGGTCGGCACGATCACCGAGGTCTACGACTACCTGCGCCTGCTCTTCGCGCGCATCGGCAAGCCGCACTGCCCCGAGTGCGCCCGCCCGATCTCGCGCCAGTCGCCCCAGGCCATCGTCGACAGGGTCCTGGAGCTCCCGGAGGGCAGCCGCTTCCAGGTGCTCTCGCCGCTGGTGCGCGAGCGCAAGGGCGAGTTCGTCGACCTCTTCGCCGACCTCCAGACCAAGGGCTACTCCCGCGCGCGGGTGGACGGCGAGACGATCCAGCTGTCGAGCCCTCCCACGCTGAAGAAGCAGGAGAAGCACACCATCGAGGTGGTCGTCGACCGCCTCACGGTCAAGGACGGCGCCAAGCGCCGCCTCACCGACTCCGTGGAGACCGCCCTCGGCCTGTCCGGCGGCATGGTCGTGCTCGACTTCGTCGACCTCCCCGAGGACGACCCCGAGCGCGAGCGCATGTTCTCGGAGCATCTGTACTGCCCGTACGACGACCTGTCCTTCGAGGAGCTGGAGCCCCGCTCCTTCTCCTTCAACTCGCCCTTCGGCGCCTGCCCCGACTGCACCGGCATCGGCACGCGCATGGAGGTCGACCCGGAGCTGATCGTCCCCGACCCGGACAAGAGCCTCGACGAAGGTGCCATCCACCCCTGGTCGCACGGCCACACCAAGGACTACTTCGGCCGCCTGATCGGCGCCCTGGCCGACGCGCTGGGCTTCCGCACGGACATCCCCTTCGGAGGCCTGCCGCAGCGCGCCAAGAAGGCCCTGCTGCACGGCCACAAGACCCAGGTCGAGGTCCGCTACCGCAACCGCTACGGCCGCGAGCGCCGGTACACCACGGCCTTCGAGGGCGCCGTCCCCTTCGTCAAGCGCCGGCACAGCGAGGCCGAGAGCGACTCCAGCCGCGAGCGCTTCGAGGGCTACATGCGCGAGGTGCCCTGCCCGACCTGTGAGGGCACGCGCCTGAAGCCGATCGTCCTCGCGGTCACGATCATGGACAAGTCCATCGCCGAGGTCTCCGCGATGTCGATCAGCGACTGCGCGGACTTCCTGGGCGAGCTGAAGCTCACCGCCCGCGACAAGAAGATCGCCGAGCGCGTGCTGAAGGAGGTCAACGAGCGCCTGCGGTTCCTGGTCGACGTCGGCCTGGACTACCTCTCGCTGAACCGCGCGGCCGGCACCCTGTCCGGCGGCGAGGCCCAGCGGATCCGCCTGGCCACCCAGATCGGCTCCGGCCTCGTCGGCGTCCTGTACGTCCTCGACGAGCCGTCCATCGGCCTGCACCAGCGCGACAACCACCGGCTGATCGAGACCCTGGTCCGGCTGCGCGACATGGGCAACACCCTCATCGTCGTCGAGCACGACGAGGACACCATCAAGACCGCCGACTGGATCGTCGACATCGGCCCCGGCGCCGGCGAGCACGGCGGCAAGGTCGTGCACAGCGGCTCCCTGAAGGAGCTCCTCGCCAACGAGGAGTCGCAGACCGGTCAGTACCTGTCCGGCAAGAAGGCCATCCCGCTGCCCGACATCCGCCGCCCGCTGGACCCGTCCCGGCAGCTCACGGTGCACGGCGCCCGGGAGAACAACCTCCAGGACATCGACGTCTCGTTCCCCCTGGGCGTGTTCACCGCGGTCACCGGCGTCTCCGGCTCCGGCAAGTCGACGCTGGTCAACGACATCCTCTACACGCACCTGGCCCGCGAGCTGAACGGCGCGCGGAGCGTCCCCGGGCGGCACACGCGCGTGGACGGCGACGACCTCGTCGACAAGGTCGTGCACGTGGACCAGTCGCCCATCGGCCGCACCCCCCGCTCCAACCCGGCCACGTACACCGGCGTCTTCGACCACATCCGCAAGCTGTTCGCCGAGACCACCGAGGCGAAGGTCCGCGGCTATCTGCCCGGCCGCTTCTCCTTCAACGTCAAGGGCGGCCGCTGCGAGAACTGCGCGGGCGACGGCACCATCAAGATCGAGATGAACTTCCTCCCGGACGTCTACGTCCCGTGCGAGGTCTGCCACGGCGCCCGGTACAACCGGGAGACCCTGGAGGTCCACTACAAGGGCAAGTCCATCGCCGAGGTGCTGAACATGCCGATCGAGGAGGCCACCGCCTTCTTCGAGGCGGTCCCGGCGATCGCCCGGCACCTCAACACGCTGAAGGACGTCGGCCTCGGCTACGTCCGCCTCGGCCAGGCCGCGACCACCCTGTCCGGCGGCGAGGCGCAGCGCGTGAAGCTCGCCAGCGAACTGCAGAAGCGCTCCACCGGCCGCACGGTCTACGTCCTGGACGAGCCGACCACCGGTCTGCACTTCGAGGACATCAGCAAGCTGCTGACGGTCCTGTCCGGACTGGTCGACAAGGGCAACACGGTCATCGTCATCGAGCACAACCTCGACGTGATCAAGACAGCCGACTGGATCGTCGACATGGGCCCCGAAGGCGGCGCCGGCGGCGGTCTGGTCGTCGCCGAGGGCACGCCCGAGCAGGTGGCCGGGGTCCCGGCCAGCCACACCGGCAAGTTCCTGCGGGAGGTCCTCGGCGCCGACCGCGTCAGCGACGCGTCCTCGGTGAAGGCGCCGCGCAAGACGACCGCCCGCAAGACGGTCGCGGCCAAGACCGCATCGGCACGCAAGACCGCCACCAAGACGGTCACCGGCACGGCCGCCGCCAAGAAGACGGCGGCCAAGACCACCAAGGCGGCCGCGAAGAAGACGACCCGGTCCAGCAAGGGCTGAGGTCTCCCACCGAACGCGCCGAACCGTCGAACCCGCCGAACGCGCCGAACGAGCCGGGCCCCACAGACAACGTCCTGTGGGGCCCGGCGCGTTCGAAGTGGTCAGGCGTTCTTCTCCGGCTCCACGAACTGCATGTCGAGCTGGATCTTGACCACGTCGCCGAGCAGGCCGGGGGCGAAGTCCAGCCCGAAGTCGCCGCGTCGGATCTCGCCCGTCGCCTCGAACCCGGCGTGCCGGCTGCCGTCCATGGGCACCTCGACCAGCCCGCCGAACTCCACGGCGAGCGTCACCGGCCGGGTCACGTCACCGATCGTCAGCTCACCCTCCATGGTCCAGTCCTCACCCTCGCCCGAGACCCGCGTCGAGCGGTACGTCATCGTCGGGCGCTTCGCCACGTCCAGCAGGTCGGAGGCGCGGACGTGTGCGTCCCGGTCGGCGTTGCCGGTGTCGATCGAGGCCAGGTCGACGGTCGCGGAGATCCGCACGTCCTCGACCCGCTCCCCGACGAACAGCTCGGCCTCCAGCCGCTCGAAGCGCCCCCGCACCTTGGCGATGCCCAGGTGCCGGATGGTGAAGTTCACGGAGGAGTGGAAGGGATCGAGGGCCCACTGACCGGGGGCGAGCGGCAGGGCGGTGCGAGCGGTGTCATTCGTCATGCCCTCCACCTTGAGGGCCGAGCCGTCCGCGAGGGAGACCGGCCGGAGCCTGGTAGTGACGGGGCCACCCTCCGCGCCCGCGCGCCCTGTACGTTCGGCGGGTGAGCGACAACGAGTTGGGCACGTTCCTGCGCACCTGGCGCGAAGCCGTCACCCCGGCCGAGGCGGGTCTGCCCGCAGGCCCCCGACGCCGTACCCCGGGCCTGCGGCGTGCCGAACTGGCCACGCTCGCGGGCGTCAGCGTCGAGTACCTCACCCGGCTGGAACAGGGCCGGGACCGCAACCCGTCGGCCCAGGTGCTCGGCGCCCTGGCCGACGCCCTGAACCTCTCCCTCGCCGACCGGATGCTGTTGCGCCGCCTGACAAAGGAGGCGGACGGCGGTGACCCGCTGGTCTGTGCGGCGGCCCCGCCGCTCAGCCGCGCCGCGCGCCCCACCGTACGGGCCGTGCTGGACCGCCTGGAGCCGACTCCCGCGCTGGTGGTCAACTGGATCGGCGACGTCCTCGCCCACACGGCCGGGTACGAGCGCCTGGCCGGCCCGCTGGGCCTGCTCGACGACGAGCGGCCCAACCTGCTCCGGTACCTGTTCACCGACGAGCGGGCACGCAGCGCCTACCACCACTGGGACCGGGTCGCCGACGACCTCGTCGCCCGGCTCCGGCACGGCGTCCCCCTGCGGGACCCCTACCTCGCCGAGCTGGCCGACGAGCTGGCGGTGACGGCCGGTGCGGATTTCACCGACCGGTTCGCCGACCTGGCCGCGACACCGCGGCGGACGGGGTCCCAGCACATCGAGCACCCGCAGGCCGGTTCCCTGCGGCTGCTGAACGAGACGCTCGCGCTTCCCGATGAGGGGCAGCACCTCGTCATCCACCTGCCCGCGGACGACGCCACGGCAACCGCCCTGGACCGCCTCAACGGCCGCCGTCCCGGAGCACTGCGGGCGGTGGCGGTGGGGGAGACCGGCTGAAGCGCCCGGCGGGGCACCCAGGGCGTCCCTCCCCTGTCAGCCCTCCAGCTCGTGCGCGTACGGCGGTTCCGCCCCGGCCCGTGAGCAGGTGATCGCCGCCGCGCGGGCCGCGAAGCCCAGCAGCTGCGTCCAGCCGTCGGGGTCCAGTTCGGCCAGGCCGCGTGGACTGAGGGCGTCGCGCACCGCGAGCCCGTGCAGCAGGGCCGCGTTGACCGTGTCGCCCGCGCCGATCGTGTCCACGACCTCGATGCGTTCGCCCGGCACCGTGTACTCCCCGTCGGCGGTGAAGGCGGTCAGCCCGTCCCCGCCCCGGGTGATCACGACCGCCGCCGGGCCGGAGGCCAGCCATTCGTGGGGCGTACCCCCGAGCCACTGCGCGTCCTCCACGGACAGCTTGAGCAGCGACACCGAGGGCAGCCAGCTCTTGAACCGCGCCCGGTAGGCGTCCGCGTCCGGGATCAGCCCGGCCCTGATGTTGGGGTCCAGAGCGGTGAACACGCCCTGCCCGGCCGCCCGGCGCATCATCTCCTCGTACGCGCTCGCGCCCGGCTCCAGCACCAGCGAGCAGGTGCCGAAGGACACCGCCCGGGTGCCGGACGGCAGCATGGAGGGCGCCTCGAACAGCCGGTCCGCCGTCCCGTCGACGTAGAAGGAGTACGCCGCCGAGCCGTCCGCGCCGACGGTGGCGACGGCGAGCGTCGTCGGTTCGGTGCCCCGTTGCACGGAGGACACGTCGACCCCCGTCGCGCTCAGCCGGTCCAGCAGCGCTTGTCCGAAGGCGTCGGACGAGACCCGCGAGCAGAAGGCGGCGGGGGAGCCGAGGCGGCCCAGCGCCACGGCCGTGTTGTACGGGCCGCCGCCGAGTGCGGGCCGCAGCGCCGCGAGGGCACCCGTGCCCTGCGGTACCAGGTCGATCAGTGCCTCACCGGCGACGACGATCACGACGGGGTTCCTTCCTCGGACGGGCTGGGGCAGCCGCACGATGTGCGGTGGACGAAGGCGCAGGGCAGACGCACGGTCCGGACGGGCTGGTCCGGCTCGGCGAGGCGCTCCAGGAGGACGCGGACGGCCCGGGCGCCGATGTCCTTGCCGGGCTGGGCGATCGCGGTGAGCCGGGGCGAGAACAGATCCGCCCAGGCGAAGTCGTCGAAGCAGCACAGGGCGATGTCGTCCGGGACGGACAGGCCGTGCGCACTCAGGGCACGCAGCACCCCGATGGTCATGGCGTTGTTGCCTGTGACCAGCGCGGTCGGCGGCACACCCAGCGAGAGCAGGGCCTCGGTCGCCTGCTCGGCACCCGCGGACTCCGAGTCGCCGTGCACCAGCAGCCGCTCGTCGTACGCCAGCCCCGCGAACGCAAGGCCACTGCGGTAACCGGTGATCCGCTCGCTCGTGGTGCTGAGCCCCGGCCGCCCCGCCACCAGTGCGATCCGCCGGTGACCGAGCCCGGCGAGATGGGTGACCAGCCGGGACGTCGGTTCGGCGTTGTCGGCGCACACCTGGTCGAAGAGCGGACCGCCGTCCTCGCCGGGCGCGTCCACCAGCCGGTCCAGGAACACCGCCGGTACGCCGTGCCGCGCGAGATAGTCGAGCAGCCCGCGCGGATCGGCGGAGGGCGCGACGATCATGCCGTCGACCCGGCGCTCGTGCAGCAGCCGGACGACCTTGCGCTCGTGCTCCGGGTCGTCGTGCGGATCGGCGATCAGCAGGCTGTATCCGGCGTCCAGCGCCGCTGCCTCGACGCCCTGGAGGATCTCCGTGAAGTACGGGTTGCTGATCGCGGACACCGCCAGCCCGATGGACCGGGTGCGGGCCGTCACCAGGGAACGGGCCAGTGTGTTCGTGGTGTAACCGAGCTCCTCCACGGCGTCCAGCACCGCCTGGCGGGTGTGCGGCAGCACCGGCCGGGTGCCGTTCAGGACATGCGAGACCGTGGCCACGGAGACACCGGCGCTCCGCGCGACGTCGGCCATGGTCGCCATGACTGTTCCCTCCTCCGCTTCCGGCGGGAAACGTATCGCATCCGGCGCCGCACGTAAACGTTTGCGCAATCGCTTACGTCAGCTGCCGGCCCCGGCTGCCACGGGACGGATCCCGGGGCCCGTGCGGTTACTCCCAGTCCCAGCCGATCCCCAGGAACCCCGCCCGCACCCGAGGCTCGACCAGGTGCACCGACCGGTGCCGGCCGCTCAGGGTCAGGTCCTGGCATCCGCTGCGCGGCGCCGCCGCCGAGTGCTGGGCGAAGCGGTGGCACCGCACCGGCAGGGCCGCCGCGTCGAAGCGCACCTGGAGGGCGTACTGGCCGCCGGGGCAGTCGAAGCCGCGCATGTACTCGCGTGACAGACCCGCCGTGCCGTCCTCGACGCCGTAGCGGAACAGAAAGGTGTCGCCGGCCCGCAGCCGGGTGTCGAAGAGCAGCTCGGCCGCGAGAACTCCGGTGTCACGGTGCCAACGGACCCGTCCGGTACGGCAGTTCTCCAGGGCGTGCACCCGCATGCGCTCGGGTGTGGCCCCCCGGTCGCCGTGGTGGACGGCCACGAAACGGTCGATGCCGTCCCGGTGGGCGCGCACGATGTGGTGCGACTCGCGCTCGGCCAGCTCGCGCCGCGCCCCGATCCGGAGCCGCTCGTGGTGGCCGAGGGAGTGCAGACCCCCGTCCGGCGGGCAGTCCAGCTCCGCCAGCAACTGGTCCAGGACGCCGGACGCCTCGACGAGGGAGCGGTAGGAGCGGGCGGCGGACCGCAGCCCCGACGGGCTCTGTGCGGACTCGGCGAGCAGCCGGATCAGCGACTCCTCGGGAAGCTCCAGGATCTCCTCCAGCGCGCGCACGGCCCGCAGCGATTCGGGCCGCTGCGGACGCCGGGCTCCCTGCTGCCAGTAACTCAGGCTCGTGACGCCGACCTTCACACCGTGGCGGGACAGATGGTGCTGCACGCGCTGCAGGGGCAGGCCGCGGGCGGCGATCGCGGCCCGCAGAGCGACGTGGAAGGGGCCGCCCCGCAGGGCCGAGTCCAGTTCCGCGGTGGCGACGTCCGCGTGCTGTGGGGCGTGCGGCATGCAGGGGCCTCTTCTCTGAGTCGGCAACGGCTGGTCAGACCGTTCGCGCGGGGCCCTCCCACCGGCGCCGGGCAGGTCTTCACATCCGTACGCCGTCGTTCAGGGCCCGAGTTCCCCCGCATTGAAGCGTGTTGACCCGGTCCCGACAACACCTGATGCCGGACAGTGACCCACGTCCTGCCGGCCGGCCCGGTCCGGACATGCGAACGCCCGGGGCGTGCGCCCCGGGCGTTCGCCGTGGACCTGTGCCGCTAGGAGTGGTCGCTTCCGCCCTGTTCCCTCAGAGCCAGGCGCTTGGCCCGCACGATGTCGGGATCGCGCGGGTCCAGGGCGTCGGGCAGCGCGAACGGGTCGTCCGCGTACCGGCGGGCACGGACCGTCCGCCGGGTTTTCTCGATCCGCATCCGCTTCATCTGCGCAGCCCTCCGACCCGTGGCCCGCCCGCTCCCCACCGGGAACGGCCGGTCCGCACCGACAACCTGTGCCTGCACCGGCACGGACTCCGCCCGTCGGGCGTCGCCGTGTGCCGTGGGTGAGCCACATTCCCGCTCCCGGTGGGCCGTAACCCCCGAGCGGCGCATGCCGTTGGAAACTGCCTCCCGCCGGGGCGCTGACCGTGTGCCTCAGCCGCGCCTGACTGTCGGTGCTCGCCAGTAGGGTGTGAGACATGGCCGACCCCTCCAGCTACCGCCCCAAACCGGGTGAGATCCCCGACTCGCCGGGGGTCTACAGGTTCCGTGACGAGCACCGCCGGGTGATCTACGTCGGAAAGGCGAAAAGCCTGCGCCAGCGCCTGGCGAACTACTTCCAGGACCTGGCGGGCCTGCACCCGCGCACCCGCTCCATGGTCACCACGGCCGCGTCCGTGGAGTGGACGGTGGTGTCCACGGAGGTCGAGGCGCTCCAGCTGGAGTACTCGTGGATCAAGGAGTACGACCCCCGGTTCAACGTCAAGTACCGCGACGACAAGAGCTACCCCTACCTCGCGGTGACGATGAACGAGGAGTACCCGCGCGTGCAGGTGATGCGCGGTCACAAGAAGAAGGGCGTCCGCTACTTCGGGCCCTACGCACACGCGTGGGCGATCCGCGACACCGTCGACCTGCTGCTGCGCGTCTTCCCCGTGCGCACCTGCTCCGCGGGCGTGTTCAAGAACGCCGCCCGCACCGGTCGCCCCTGCCTCCTCGGCTACATCGGCAAGTGCTCGGCCCCCTGCGTGGACCGGGTCACCGCCGAGGAGCACCGCGAACTGGCCGACGAGTTCTGCGACTTCATGACCGGCCGTACGAACACGTACATCCGCCGGCTGGAGAAGCAGATGGCGGAAGCGGCCGACGAGATGGAGTACGAGCGCGCGGCCCGGCTGCGCGACGACATCGGGGCCCTGAAGAAGGCCATGGAGAAGAACGCGGTCGTGCTCGCCGACGCGACCGACGCCGACCTGATCGCGGTCGCCGAGGACGAGCTGGAGGCGGCCGTCCAGATCTTCCACGTGCGCGGCGGACGCGTGCGCGGCCAGCGCGGCTGGGTCACCGACAAGGTGGAGGAGATCACCACCGGCGCCCTGGTCGAGCACGCCCTGCAGCAGCTGTACGGCGAGGAGACGGGCGACGCCGTCCCCAAGGAGGTCCTCGTCCCCGCCCTGCCCGACCCCGTGGAGCCGGTCCAGGAGTGGCTCGCCGGGCGGCGCGGCTCCGGCGTCTCCCTGCGCATCCCGCAGCGCGGCGACAAGAAGGCCCTCATGGAGACCGTGCAGCGCAACGCCCAGCAGGCGCTCGTGCTGCACAAGACCAAGCGTGCCTCCGACCTGACCACGCGCTCACGCGCCCTGGAGGAGATCGCCGACGCCCTCGACCTGGACAGCGCCCCGCTCAGGATCGAGTGCTACGACATCTCCCACCTCCAGGGTGACGACGTCGTGGCCTCCATGGTCGTCTTCGAGGACGGGCTGGCCCGCAAGAGCGAGTACCGCCGCTTCCAGATCAAGGGCTTCGCCGGGCAGGACGACGTCCGCTCCATGCACGAGGTGATCACCCGCCGCTTCCGCCGCTATCTCGCGGAGAAGGAGAAGACGGGGGAGTGGACGGACGGCGAGAATCCCGAGACCCCTGAGACCGACAGAAACGGCGAGATCGTCGTGAGCGGCCCCACCGAGGACGACGGCCGCCCCAAGAAGTTCGCCTACCCGCCCCAGCTCGTGGTCGTCGACGGCGGCGCCCCGCAGGTCGCGGCCGCCCGGCGCGCCTTGGACGAGCTGGGCATCGACGACATCGCCGTGTGCGGCCTCGCCAAGCGCCTGGAGGAGGTCTGGCTGCCCGGCGACGACGACCCGGTGGTCCTGCCCCGTACCAGCGAGGGCCTGTATCTGCTCCAGCGCGTCCGTGACGAGGCCCACAGGTTCGCCATCGCCTACCAGCGCACCAAGCGGTCCAAGCGCTTCCGCTCCAGCCCCCTGGACGACGTCCCGGGCCTCGGGGACACGCGCAAGCAGGCACTTCTGAAGCACTTCGGTTCGTTGAAGAAACTGCGATCCGCCACGATCGACCAGATCTGCGAGGTCCCCGGCATAGGCCGCAAGACGGCCGAGACGATCGCCGTGGCCCTCGCCCGCTCGGCCCCGGCCGCACCCGCCGTCAACACGGCGACTGGAGAGATCATGGAAGAGGAACCGGGCACCATGGGTTCCAGTGGGGAACCCGTGACAGCGGGCGCCCCGGACGAACGACGGGGGCAGGAGACATGAATGTGAACGAGCACGACGGGCAACACGAGCAAGCCGGAGACGGAGCACAGGTGAGTACGGGCACGCCCAACGACAAGGCCCAGGTCCCGGACGCGGCCATCCCCGAGCTGGTGATCATCTCCGGCATGTCCGGAGCCGGGCGCTCCACGGCCGCGAAGTGCCTGGAGGACCTCGGCTGGTTCGTCGTCGACAACCTGCCGCCCGCGCTGATCCCCACCATGGTGGAGCTCGGCGCGCGCTCCCAGGGCAACGTGGCGAGGATCGCCGTCGTCGTCGACGTCCGCGGCCGCCGCTTCTTCGACAACCTCCGCGAGTCCCTCGCCGACCTGGAGGCGAAGAACGTCACACGGCGGATCGTCTTCCTGGAGTCCTCCGACGAGGCCCTGGTCCGCCGCTTCGAGTCGGTACGCCGCCCGCACCCCCTGCAGGGCGACGGCCGCATCGTCGACGGCATCGCCGCCGAACGCGAGCTGCTGCGCGAGCTGCGCGGCGACGCCGACCTGGTGATCGACACCTCCAGCCTGAACGTGCACGAGCTGCGCGCCAAGATGGACGCCCAGTTCGCGGGCGAGGAGGAGCCGGAGCTGCGGGCGACGGTGATGTCGTTCGGCTACAAGTACGGCCTCCCGGTCGACGCCGACCTCGTCGTCGACTGCCGCTTCCTGCCGAACCCGCACTGGGTCCCGGAGCTGCGCCCGTTCACGGGCCTCAACGAGGAGGTCTCCGGGTACGTCTTCAACCAGCCCGGAGCCAAGGAGTTCCTCGACCGGTACACGGAGCTCCTCCAGCTCGTCGCCACCGGCTACCGCCGCGAGGGCAAGCGCTATGTGACCATCGCCGTGGGCTGCACCGGCGGCAAGCACCGCTCGGTCGCCATGTCGGAGAAGCTCGCCGCCCGGCTCGCCGCCGAGGGCGTGGAGACGGTGGTCGTACACCGGGACATGGGACGCGAATGACACCACGTACACCGCGGCTGAGCCGGCTGCGCCGAGTGGTGCCCGAGGGCAAGGGCAGTCCTGGCGGCAAGAGCGGCCGGCCCGCCGAGGCCCGCGGCGGCAGGCCGCGCCGCCGGGGCACCCAGCCCAAGGTCGTCGCCCTCGGCGGCGGCATGGGCCTGTCCGCCTCGCTCGCCGCGCTGCGCCGGATCACCGGCGACCTCACCGCCGTGGTCACCGTCGCCGACGACGGCGGCTCCAGCGGCCGGCTGCGCGACGAGCTGGGCGTGCTGCCGCCCGGGGATCTGCGCAAGGCGCTGGCCGCGCTGTGCGGCGACGACGACTGGGGCCAGACCTGGGCCCGGGTCATCCAGTACCGCTTCCAGTCCCAGGGCGACCTGCACGAGCACGCGGTCGGAAACCTGCTGATCGTCGCCCTGTGGGAGCAGCTCGGCGACCATGTACAGGCCCTCGACCTGGTCGGACGGCTGCTGGGCGCCCAGGGCCGGGTGCTGCCGATGTCCGCTGTGCCGCTGGAGCTCCAGGCCCTGGTCAAGGGCCATGACCCGGAACGCCCGGAGGAGGTCGACACGGTCCGCGGCCAGGCGACCGTCGCCCTCACCCCGGGCGAGGTGCAGTCCGTGCACCTCGTGCCGAACGACCCGCCGGCGGTGCCCGAGGCGGTCGAGGCCGTCCTGGACGCCGACTGGGTGGTGCTCGGCCCCGGCTCCTGGTTCTCCTCGGTCATCCCGCACCTGCTGGTGCCCGAGCTGCTGGACGCGCTGACGCAGACCAAGGCCCGCCGGGTACTCTCCCTGAACCTCGCGCCGCAGCCCGGAGAAACCGAGGGCTTCTCCCCGCAGCGTCATTTGGAGGTTTTGGGACGACACGCCCCTAAACTCGCCCTGGACGTGGTGCTGGCCGACGAGGCCGCCGTGCCCGACCGTGACTCCCTGACCGATGCCGCCAAGCGGTTCGGGGCCGCGGTCGAGCTGGCGCCGGTTGCCAGACCCGACGGGACCCCGAGGCACGACCCGGAGCTGTTGGCCGCCGCGTACGACCGTATTTTTCGGATGCATGGAAGGATCGGCCCATGGCGATGACGGCAGCGGTGAAGGACGAGATCTCCCGGCTCCCCGTCACCCGGACCTGCTGCAGAAAGGCGGAGGTCTCCGCCATCCTGCGGTTCGCCGGCGGCCTCCACCTGGTGAGCGGTCGGATCGTGATCGAGGCGGAGCTGGACACGGCTATGGCGGCCCGCCGTCTCAAGCGGGACATCCTGGAGATCTTCGGCCACGGCTCCGAGCTGATCGTGATGGCTCCGGGCGGGCTGCGCCGCGGCTCGCGCTACGTGGTGCGGGTGGTGGCGGGCGGCGACCAGCTCGCCCGCCAGACCGGCCTGGTCGACGGGCGGGGCCGCCCGATCCGCGGCCTGCCCCCGCAGGTGGTCTCGGGGGCCACCTGCGACGCCGAGGCGGCCTGGCGTGGCGCGTTCCTGGCGCACGGCTCGCTCACCGAGCCGGGCCGCTCGTCCTCCCTGGAGGTGACCTGCCCGGGCCCCGAGGCCGCGCTCGCCCTGGTCGGCGCCGCCCGCCGGCTGTCGATCGCCGCCAAGGCCCGCGAGGTGCGCGGCGTGGACCGGGTCGTCGTCCGCGACGGTGACGCGATCGGCGCGCTGCTGACGCGCCTGGGTGCCCACGAGTCGGTGCTGGCCTGGGAGGAGCGCCGGATGCGCCGCGAGGTGCGCGCCACGGCGAACCGGCTCGCCAACTTCGACGACGCCAACCTGCGCCGCTCGGCCCGCGCGGCTGTCGCCGCCGGGGCGCGGGTGCAGCGCGCCCTGGAGATCCTCGCCGACGACGTGCCCGAGCACCTCGCCGCCGCCGGCCGGCTGCGCATGGAGCACAAGCAGGCCTCCCTGGAGGAGCTGGGCGCGCTCGCCGACCCGCCGCTGACCAAGGACGCCGTCGCCGGCCGGATCCGCCGCCTGCTGGCCATGGCCGACAAGCGCGCCTCCGACCTCGGCATCCCGGGCACGGAGGCCAACCTCAGTGAGGATCTGGCCGACAACCTGGTGGGCTGATCCCACACCACGTCAAAAAGCCGGTGCCAGCGCCCATTTGGGTGACCGGCACCGGCTTTCGCGTGTCGCTGAGGCACCCTTGACTCGATCATGCTCTGTCATGAGCCTGGCATCTGTTCGCTGCTGTGGCGGACCCACGCTAGGGGGGTTCATGAGACGAAGAGCGAGATCGATCCTCGCTGTCGGCGCGCTCCTGATCGGCGGAGCGAGCTTCGCACCCATCGCCCAGGCACAACCCGGGAGCTCGACCCCGTCCGACCCGGAGGAAGTCAAGGTCTTCCGCGCCGCCGTCACCCAGAAGCAGGTCCCCCTGCTGCTGGCGGCCGGCCAGGACGGCCACGAACTGAGTGAGCGGGTGCCCGAGAAGGGCACCGCGACCGTCGAGGTCTACCTGACGGACCAGCAGGCGAAGAAGCTGGAGAAACAGGGCGTCGACCTCACCGAGCACGAACTCTCCACCCGGGCCGCGGCCCGGGTCGAGGACGCCGCCGAGGGCGTGTTCCGCCCGTACAGCGGCAAGGGCGGCCTGCGGGAGGAACTCCTGCGCACCGCCCAGGAGAACCCGGACCTCACCAAGGTCGTCTCCATCGGCAAGACGATCAAGGGCCAGGACATCCTCGCGCTGAAGCTCACCAAGGGCGCGAAGAAGACGAAGGACGGCTCCAAGCCCTCGGTCCTCTACATGTCCAACCAGCACGCGCGCGAGTGGATCACGCCGGAGATGACCCGGCGTCTGATGCACCACTACCTGGACAACTACAAGAAGGACCGGCGCGTCAAGAAGATCGTCGACTCCACCGAACTGTGGTTCCTGCTGTCGGCCAACCCCGACGGCTACGACTACACCTTCGCGGACCCCGCCAACCGCCAGTGGCGCAAGAACCTGCGGGACGTCAACGGCGACGGTGCCATCACCACCGGCGACGGCGTCGACCTCAACCGCAACTTCGCCTACAAGTGGGGCTACGACGACGAGGGTTCGTCTCCCAACCCCACCAGCCAGACCTACCGCGGCGCGGGCCCGAACTCCGAGCCGGAGACTCAGGCCCTGGACGCCTTCCAGAAGCGGATCGGCTTCACGTACGGCATCAACTACCACTCCGCCGCCGAACTCCTCCTCTACGGGGTCGGCTGGCAGGTGGCCACGCACACCCCGGACGACGTCCTGTACGAGGCGCTCGCCGGCACCCCCGACAACTCCGCGGTCCCCGGCTACCACCCGCAGCTCTCCTCCGAGCTGTACACCACCAACGGTGAAGCGGACGGTCACGCGGCCAACGTCAACGGCCTGGCGATGTTCACCCCCGAGATGTCGACCTGCCAGACCGTCTCGGACCTCGACCCGAACGACGAGTGGAAGGCGGCCGACTGCCAGTCGGTCTTCACCTTCCCGGACGACGAGAAGCTGATCCAGCAGGAGTTCGCCAAGAACGTCCCGTTCGCGCTCTCCGTCGCCGAGTCCGCCGCCCGCCCCGACCGGCCGTCCTCGTCGGTCGGCCTGAGCGCCGCCGACTTCACCCCGGCCGCGTTCACCACGTCGTACTCCCGCGGAGCCGACCAGGAGGTCTCCGTCGTCGTACGGAAGTCGGTGCGCGACAAGGAGCTCAAGTACCGCGTCAACGGCGGCCGCACCTGGGACATGGCGCTCAAGCCGTGGCAGGGCGGCGAGACCTTCGGCGGTGAGGACAACCTCTACTTCGACGAGTACCGGGCGAAGGTCAAGGACGGCGAGCCGGGAGACAAGGTCGAGGTGTGGTTCACCGGCGAGGCGAAGAACGGCAAGAAGCTCTCCAGTGAGCGCTTCACCTACACCGTCGCCGAGCAGCCCCGGGCGAACACCCTCGTCGTCGCCGAGGAGGGCGGCGCAGCCACGCAGGCGCAGACCTACGTGGACGCGCTCAAGGCCAGCGGCCGCAAGGCGGTCGTCTGGGACGTGGCCAAGCAGGGGGCACCGGACGCGCTGGGCGTGCTGAGCCACTTCGACACCGTCGTCCACTACACGGGCGCGAGCGTCCCGGGCAACGCCACCCAGCTCCACCTGCGGGCCTACCTCAACGAGGGCGGCCGGCTGATCGAGGCCGGTGAGCAGGCAGGCGGCAACGTCGACCTCGGCGGCGGCGTGCTGTCGAACGACTTCAGCCAGTACTACCTGGGCGCCTACACCCGCACGGCCACCCCCGGGGCCACCGGTTTCACCGGATCCGGCGACCTGAGCGGCGTCACCAGCCCGCTGGGCGCCGCCCCCGGCAACCCGCTGGACAAGGCCGGCACCTACAGCGTCACCTCCGACGAACTGCGCCCCGAGACGTTCCCGCAGTTCGCGAGCAAGGGCGCAGGGCAGTTCGCCGGCACGGCCAGCCCGTACGGTCCGTACGCGGGCTCCTCGATGGCCGCCGCCGTCCATACCGACGACGCCTACAAGCGCCTCACCCGCACCGTGGACCTCACCGGTGTCACGGCGAGCGACAAGCCCACCCTGCGCACCCAGCTGCTGTGGGACACCGAGCCCGGCTACGACCACGCCGTCATCGAGGCCCGCACCGCGGGCTCCGACGACTGGACGACCCTTCCCGAGGCGGGCGGCGCCACCGGGAGCGCCGTGCCGACGGAGTGCCAGGGCGGCTTCTACGTGGGTGAGCACCCCTGGCTGGAGCACTACCTGACCGTGGCGGCCGACGGCTGCACCGCGTCCGGCACCACCGGCACGTGGAACAGCCTCACCGGCGCCTCCAACGGCTGGCAGCAGGTGAACTTCGACCTGAGCGCCTACGCCGGCAAGACGGTCGAGCTCTCCATCAGCTATGTCACCGACCCGGGCAGCGGCGGTCACGGCGTCCTCGCCGACGACGCCTCGCTCGTCGTCGGCGGCACGGCGAAGGAGACCGAGGGCTTCGAGACCTCCCTCGGCGTTTGGAAGGTGGCCGGGCCGCCCGCGGGCAGTCCGGCCGTCCTCAAGGACTGGGCCCGCACCGGCGCCCTGTTCCAGACGTACGGCGCGGTCACCACGGACGACACCGTGCTGCTGGGCTTCGGGCTGGAGCACGTCACCACCGCGGCCGGCCGGACGGCGCTGATGAGGAAGGCACTCGCCTCTCTCGACGGGTGAGTTCCCTGGTCAACAGGGAACCCGTGAGGTAGCGAAATCGAGTGATCTTGCTCGCGGCGGTGGGCGGTCCGTACCCCTACTGGCGGGTACGGACCGCCCTGCCGTGTATGAGGCATCTGGATGTCACTACCAGGGCTTGCGAGAGGTAGGGTCGTAGGCGGTCGGGGACATCCCAAACAGAGCTCGCCGGCACCTCGTGGCCGGCGTACCAACGAGGAGATCGGTTCGTGACGATCCGCGTAGGCATCAACGGCTTCGGTCGTATCGGGCGCAACTACTTCCGCGCGCTGCTGGAGCAGGGTGCAGACATCGAGATCGTGGCTGTCAACGACCTGGGTGACACCGCGACCACCGCCCACCTGCTGAAGTACGACACCATCCTGGGCCGTCTCAAGCAGGAGGTCACCCACACCGCCGACACGATCACGGTCGACGGCAAGACCATCAAGGTGCTGGCCGAGCGCAACCCCGCCGACATCCCCTGGGGCGAGCTGGGCGTCGACATCGTCATCGAGTCGACCGGCATCTTCACCAAGAAGGCCGACGCCGAGAAGCACATCGCCGGTGGCGCGAAGAAGGTCCTCATCTCGGCTCCGGCCAAGGACGAGGACGTCACCATCGTGATGGGCGTCAACCAGGACAAGTACGACCCGGCGAACCACCACGTCATCTCCAACGCCTCCTGCACCACCAACTGTGTGGCGCCGATGGCGAAGGTCCTCGACGAGAACTTCGGCATCGTCAAGGGCCTGATGACGACGGTGCACGCGTACACCAACGACCAGCGCATCCTGGACTTCCCGCACAAGGACCTGCGTCGCGCGCGTGCGGCCGCCGAGAACATCATCCCGACCACCACGGGCGCCGCCAAGGCCACCGCGCTGGTCCTGCCGCAGCTCAAGGGCAAGCTGGACGGCATCGCGATGCGCGTCCCGGTCCCGACCGGCTCGGTCACCGACCTGGTCCTGGAGCTCGGCCGCGAGGTCACCAAGGAAGAGGTCAACGCCGCCTTCCAGAAGGCCGCGGAGGGCGAGCTGAAGGGCATCCTCGAGTACACCGAGGACCCGATCGTCTCCTCCGACATCGTGAACGCCCCGGCGTCCTGCACCTTCGACTCCTCCCTGACCATGGTCCAGGAGGGCAAGAACGTGAAGGTCATCGGCTGGTACGACAACGAGTGGGGCTACTCCAACCGCCTCGTGGACCTTACGGTCTTCGTCGGCAACCAGCTCTGATCAACCCAGAAGGCACGTCCATGTGAGAGCAGGGCTCGGGCGGCGCGCGGACGCGCCGTCCGAGCCCTGACTCACGTACAGATCAGAGTTGTTCGATCACGAGCGCTTACGAGCGATCACGAGCTCTTTCAGGAGTCCCCTTCATGAAGACGATCGACGAACTCCTCTCCGAGGGAGTGGCGGGCAAGCGGGTCTTCGTCCGCGCCGACCTGAACGTGCCGCTGGACGGCACGCGCATCACCGACGACGGCCGCATCCGCGCCGTGCTGCCCACGGTCAAGGCCCTCGCCGACGCGGGTGCCCGGGTCGTCGTCGCCTCCCACCTGGGCCGCCCCAAGGGTGCCCCGGACCCGGCCTTCTCCCTCGCCCCGGCCGCCGCGCGCCTCGGTGAGCTCCTCGGGGCGGACGTGGCCTTCGCGACCGACACGGTCGGCGAGTCCGCCCGGGCCACCGTCGCCGGCCTCGCCGACGGCCGGGTCGCCCTCGTCGAGAACCTGCGCTTCAACGCCGGTGAGACGAGCAAGGACGACGCCGAGCGCGGCGCCTTCGCCGACGAGCTCGCCGCCCTCGCGGACGTCTACGTCGGCGACGGCTTCGGCGCGGTGCACCGGGGGCACGCGTCCGTGTACGACCTCCCGGCCCGCCTGCCGCACTACGCCGGCTACCTCATCGCCACCGAGGTCGGCGTCCTGCGGAAGCTCACCGACGACGTCAAGCGGCCCTACGCCGTCGTCCTGGGCGGCGCCAAGGTGTCCGACAAGCTCGCCGTCATCGACCAGCTGCTCGGCAAGGCCGACCGCCTGCTCATCGGCGGCGGCATGGTCTTCACCTTCCTCAAGGCCAAGGGCCACGAGATCGGCTCGTCCCTGGTCCAGGAGGACCAGCTCCCGGTCGTCCGGGAGTACATCGAGCGCGCCGAGAAGAGCGGCGTCGAGCTGGTCCTGCCCGTGGACGTCGTGGTCGCGCCGGAGTTCCCGGACCTCAAGACCAAGGCACCGGGCCGGCCCAGCACGGTCGCCGCGGACGCCATGCCGGCCGGCCAGATGGGCCTGGACATCGGCCCGGAGTCCCGCAAGCTGTACGCATCGAAGATCGCCGACGCCGTCACCGTCTTCTGGAACGGCCCCATGGGCGTCTTCGAGCACCCCGATTTCGCCGAGGGCACCAAGGCCGTCGCCCAGGCTCTCCTCGACTCGAAGGCCTTCACGGTGGTCGGCGGTGGCGACTCCGCCGCCGCCGTCCGCATCCTGGGCTTCGACGAGAACGCATTCGGCCACATTTCGACCGGTGGCGGCGCCTCCCTCGAATACCTCGAGGGCAAGACGCTCCCCGGCCTCGCCGCACTGGAGGACTGACCCCATATGAGCACGCGCACGCCGCTGATGGCGGGCAACTGGAAGATGAACCTCAACCACCTCGAGGCCATCGCGCACGTCCAGAAGCTCGCCTTCGCCCTGGCCGACAAGGACTACGAGGCCGTCGAGGTCGCCGTCCTGCCGCCCTTCACCGACCTGCGCTCCGTGCAGACCCTGGTCGACGGCGACAAGCTCAAGATCAAGTACGGCGCCCAGGACATCTCGGCGCACGACGGCGGTGCCTTCACCGGCGAGATCTCCGGCCCCATGCTGGCCAAGCTGAAGTGCACGTACGTCGCCATCGGCCACAGCGAGCGCCGGCAGTACCACGCCGAGACCGACGAGCTGGTGAACGCCAAGGTCAAGGCCGCGTACAAGCACGGCCTGACCCCGATCCTGTGTGTCGGCGAGGAGCTGGAGGTCCGCGAGGCGGGCAACCACGTCTCCCACACCCTCGCCCAGGTCGAGGGCGGTCTGAAGGACCTCCCCGCCGAGCAGGCCGAGACCGTCGTGATCGCCTACGAGCCCGTGTGGGCCATCGGCACCGGCAAGGTCTGCGGCGCCGAGGACGCCCAGGAGGTCTGCGCGGCGATCCGTGGCAAGATCGCCGAGCTGTACTCGCAGGACCTGGCCGACAAGGTCCGCATCCAGTACGGCGGCTCGGTCAAGGCCGGCAACGTCGCGGAGATCATGGCCCAGGCCGACATCGACGGTGCCCTGGTCGGCGGTGCCTCGCTGGACGCCGACGAGTTCGTCAAGATCGTGCGCTTCCGCGACCAGTGAGTATGCGGTAGCGGCGATCCGTCGTACCCTTGCGGGGTCCAGCACCGTGCTGGGCCCCGCGTCGTTCGTCCGAATCCGAGGAAGTTGGTCCAGCCGTGGTTTTGGGGTTCTCGATCGCCCTGATCGTCTTCAGCCTGCTGCTGATGCTGCTGGTGCTGATGCACAAGGGGAAGGGCGGCGGCCTCTCCGACATGTTCGGTGGCGGCATGCAGTCCTCCGTCGGCGGCTCCTCGGTCGCCGAGCGCAACCTCGACCGCATCACCGTCGTGATCGGTCTGCTGTGGTTCGCGTGCATCGTCGTGCTCGGCATCCTGATGAAGGTGAACAACTGACCGAGCCGCAATCCGCACGGAACTCGTACGTAGGGCCCCATGTCCGGTACGCGCAGCTGAGCGCGGCCTATCATGGGGCTTGCGTCTAGGTGTGAGGGTTGTAACTCCAATCACTGGACGCGCGTTGGGCCTTACGTAGACTGAGGCGCTCGCAGCGAAGCGGAACGCCGACTCGCTTCGCGGCACCATCACGCAGGGAGTTACGACCGTGGCAAGTGGCAACGCGATCCGGGGAAGCCGGGTCGGGGCGGGGCCGATGGGCGAGGCCGAGCGCGGCGAGTCCGCGCCGCGGCTGCGCATCTCCTTCTGGTGCTCCAACGGACACGAGACCCAGCCGAGCTTCGCCAGCGACGCGCAGGTGCCCGACACCTGGGACTGTCCCCGCTGCGGCTTCCCGGCGGGCCAGGACCGGGACAACCCGCCGGACCCGCCGCGCACCGAGCCCTACAAGACCCACCTGGCGTATGTGCGGGAGCGGCGCAGCGACGCCGACGGCGAGGCGATCCTCGCCGAGGCGCTCGCCAAACTGCGGGGCGAAATCTAGAAGTCGAGACCGGCCGGGCACCAGCGGGTGCCCGGCCGGAACTGCCTCCCCGGGCACCACAGCGGGTGCCCGGCCGTCAGTGCTCCTCGCCGTCACCGCCGACCGATTGTCAGTGGTGCCCCCTACGGTTTGTGCATCGGACGAACCATGAGGGGGAGCGGTGGCGACGGTCGAGGTGGGTGGGGGTCCCTCCCTGCCCGAAGAGCCCGGGGGAGTGCGTGCGCCCGCGTGGCGCGGTGGCTTCGGGCGGCTGTGGGGTGCCGCCGTGCTGTCCAGCTTCGGCGACGCGCTGCGCACGGCCGCACTGCCCCTGCTGGCCGTCACCCTGACCGACGATCCGATGCTCATCGCGTCCGTCACGGCGTGCGGCTATCTGCCCTGGATCGTTTTCGGCCTGCTCGGCGGGGCCGTCGCCGACCGGGTGGACCAACGGCGGGCCATGTGGACGGTGGAGACGCTGCGCGGGCTCCTGGTGGCCGCCTTCGCCCTGGCCGTCGCGCTCGGACACGCCTCGATCGGCCTGCTCATCGCACTGGCCGTCGCGCTCACCACTCTCCAGACCCTCTTCGACAACGCTGCCACGGCGCTGTTGCCCGCCCTGGTCCACCGGGACGCGCTCGGCAGCGCCAACGCCCGGCTGATGACCGGTCAGCGGATCGCCGGCGGACTGCTCGGCGGCCCCGTCGTGCCCCTGCTGCTGGCAGCCGGGACCGCCGTGCCGTTCGCGGCCGACGCCGTGACCTTCCTCGTGGCCGCCGCACTGATCGCCTCCCTGCCGGCTGCCGGGCCCGACCGCGAGCCGAGACCCGCGGGCAGCACACTGCGCCGGGAGATCGCGGAAGGCCTGCGCACCCTGTGGCGCGACCGAGCCCTGCGCGCCCTGTGCACCGCCACGGCCCTGTGCAACATCGGCATGGGCACCCAGCTCGCCATGCTGGTCGTCCTCGTCACCGACTGGCTCCACGCGGGCCCCGCGGGATACGCGGCGGCGGGCACCGCCTTCACGCTGGGCAGTCTGGCCGGGGGAGTGGTGAACGGCCGACTGGTGGCGCGGCTCGGCCGGCTGCGGTCGGTGCTGCTCGCCGGCTCGATGCAGACCGCGCTCCTCGTCGTCATGGGCACCGTGCGCAGCCTGGCCGTGCTGGTGGGCGCGCTGGCCGTGTTCGGGCTCCTGGGCATGGTGTGGAACGTCAACACGACGACACTCATGCAGGAGCGCAGCCCCGCCGGGCTCCTGGGCCGGGTCAGCTCGGCCTTCCGGACCCTGGCCTTCGCCGGAGTGCCCCTCGGTGCCCTGCTGGGCGGGGCCGTCGCCGCCGCCTGGGGTCCCAGCACACCGCCCCTGCTCACGGCCGCCTTCTTCGTCCTCGCCGTCATCGCGCTGATACCCGTGCGCACGGTGAACGTATCTGTCGTCGAGCCGGAGGACGGCGCCACGACGGCCGACGTCACGCGCTGATCAACTAGGTTGGGACCGGCAGCGGGGCAAGGTACGCAGGCAGGACAGGAAAGAAGGCTGAAGTCCGAGATGAACGCAGACGGCCGTACCAGACTCAACCAGACGCCTGAGTGGACGGCACTGGCCAAGCACCGTGAGGAGCTCGGCGACGTCCGGTTGCGCGAGCTGTTCGCCGCCGACGCCGGCCGCGGCACCGGGTACGCCCTCAGGGTCGGCGACCTGTACGTCGACTACTCCAAGCACCTCGTCACCGACGACACCCTGCGACTGCTGCGCGAACTGGCCGCCGCCACCGACGTCTTCGGGCTGCGCGACGCCATGTTCCGCGGCGAGAAGATCAACACCACCGAGAACCGGGCCGTGCTGCACACCGCGCTGCGCGCCCCGCGGGACGCGGTGATCGAGGTCGACGGCGAGAACGTGGTGCCCGATGTGCACGCGGTGCTCGACAAGATGGCGGACTTCGCCGACCGGGTGCGGTCGGGCGAGTGGACCGGCCACACCGGCAAGCGGATCCGGAACGTCGTCAACGTCGGCATCGGCGGCTCCGATCTCGGCCCCGCCATGGCGTACGAGGTGCTGCGCGCCTTCACGGACCGCTCGCTGACGGTGCGTTTCGTGTCCAACGTGGACGGCGCCGACCTGCACGAGGCGGTTCGGGACCTGGACCCGGCTCAGACGCTGTTCGTCATCGCCTCCAAGACCTTCACCACCATCGAGACGGTCACGAACGCCACGTCCGCGCGCTCCTGGCTGCTGGACGCGCTCGGTGACGACGCCGCCGTCGCCAAGCACTTCGTGGCGCTGTCGACGAACGCCGAGAAGGTCGCCGAGTTCGGCATCGACACGGCCAACATGTTCGAGTTCTGGGACTGGGTCGGCGGCCGCTACTCCTACGACTCGGCGATCGGCCTGGCCCTCATGATCGCCATCGGCCCGGACCGCTTCCGCGAGATGCTCGACGGGTTCCGCATCGTCGACGAGCACTTCCGGACCGCGCCCGCCGAGGCCAACGTGCCGCTGCTGCTGGGCCTGCTGGGCATCTGGTACGGCAACTTCCACGACGCCCAGTCGCACGCGGTGCTGCCCTACAGCCACTACCTGTCCAGGTTCACCGCCTACCTCCAGCAGCTCGACATGGAGTCCAACGGCAAGTACGTCGGCCGGGACGGGCGCGAGGTCGAGTGGCAGACGGGGCCGGTCGTGTGGGGCACGCCGGGCACCAACGGGCAGCACGCCTACTACCAGCTCATCCACCAGGGCACGAAGCTGATCCCTGCGGACTTCATCGGCTTCGCCAACCCGGTCGCCGAGCTGGGCGAGCAGTTGAAGGCACAGCACGACCTGCTGATGGCCAACTTCTTCGCCCAGACGCAGGCGCTCGCCTTCGGCAAGACCCCGGAGGAGGTGCGGGCCGAGGGAGTGCCGGAGGAACTGGTGCCGCACAAGACGTTCCGGGGCGACCACCCGACGACCACGATCCTCGCGCCCGAGCTGACGCCGTCCGTGCTCGGCCAGTTGGTCGCCCTCTACGAGCACAAGGTGTTCGTGCAGGGTGCCGTCTGGAACATCGATTCCTTCGACCAGTGGGGCGTGGAGCTGGGCAAGGTCCTCGCCAAGCGCGTCGAGCCCGCGCTGACCGGGGGCGTCGAGGTCGAGGGCCTGGACGCCTCCACACAGGCGCTGGTCGCCACGTACCGGGAGTTGCGCGGCCGGCGGTGACCACGGCCGCACGGGAAGGCGGGCGGCGGTGCGCCGTCCGCCTCCCGTAGACTCCCGGCGACCACGGCCGCACGGGAAGGCGGGCGGCGGTGCGCCGTCCGCCTCCCGTAGACTCCCGGACGTTCATCACGGCGAGTGCTCGGGGGAGCGCGAAGTGGCACGCACACGCGGAAGTTGGACCGGTGGCAGGCTGACGGCCGGGTCCCTGTTCAAGCCTCAGGACGTGGCGCGGGCGGTGTTCCACCCCGCGTGGATTCCCGAGCCGCTCGATCCGTCGGTGGAGCGGCTCAAGAGATTCCGCGTCATCGCCGGGGCCGTCGCATCCCTCGGGGTCTACACCTTCATCGAGGGCGGTTTCGACTTCACGGAGCTGCTGGAGAACGCGATGACGGCCTCCGTCGTCCTGCTCTTCCTCACCCCGCTGACGGTCGGGGTGATGCTGTGGGTCTGGCGGCGCGGCGGCACGGTGCGGCAGTTGCGGCGGCCGCTCCTCAGCTCCCTCGCGCTGCTCGTGCTGTTCGTCGGCTGCGTGGCAGCCGTGCTGCTGCTGGTGCGGACGGTGAACGCGTCGGCGAACGTCGCCGGGATCATCGGGTTCGGCATGATGATGCTCTGGCTGCTCGCCTTCACGGCCTACGGAGCCGTGCGGGTCTCGGGCAACTTCTTCGGCACGGCCGCCGTGCACCGCTGCCTGCCGCCGTTGCTCGCCATGGTGACCAGTTGGCTGGTGGCCGTCCCGGACCTCGTGACCGGTGATCTGCACGGCCTCAGTCTCACCCTGGGCATCGTCTTCATCCTGGGCGCGCCGGTGACCGTCACCGCCATCGCGCTGCTGGAGATGCGGCGGCTGAAGCGGCGCTACGGAATCCGGCTGAACGCCCATCCGGCGACACACGCCCCCGTGCGCGGGCCGGTCCCGCCGATGCCCCCGGCGGGCATGCCGCACCTGCCGCCGCAGGGGAATCCGTACGGGCATCCCTACGCGCCGAGCGGGCAGCACCCCTACGCCCCGCACCCCCGGCCCCCGTACCACCCGCAGCAGCCGTACGGGGGCTGACCCCGGGGCGGTACCGGCGTCAGGCCACCGCGCTCAGCGTGTCCGCGAGGCGCCGTCGGGCCGCCCGGGCCGCGGGGAGGGCGGCCAGCGCGGCGGCGCAGAGCACCGCCGCGGCGCCGAGCAGCACCATCAGGATCGCGGAGGGTCCCTGGGCGATCCCGGAGCCGATGCCGCTGGACCGGCCCTGGGCGTCGATCAGCCACCGGGCCAGGGGCAGGCCGAGGGCGATGGCGGCGAGGACGGCCGCCAGGGCCGTGAGGCCGGTGGCCGTGACGGTGATCGCCGTGATCTGCCGGGGGGACAGTCCGACGGCCTTCAGGGCCAGCAGGTCCCGTTCGCTCTCCCGGACGGTGCCGCCGATCGCGGTCAGCAGTTCGATCAGCCCGATGAGGGCGAGGACGGCGATCAGCCAGGCGACGACCGCGCGCAGCGGGGAGAGCCCGTCTGCCGGGTTGGTCACGGTGTGCACATCCAGATGGCCGCGCCCCGCGGCGGCGAGCCGGTCGGCGACCTCCCGGGGGTCGGCGCCGGGGTCGAGGCGGAGTTCGTAGAGGGTGGGGCGGAGCCCCGGGTTGTTCTCGCGGAGGGTGTCGAGGGGCGTGGAGATGACCCGGCCCGCGTTCTCCGGCTCGATGCTGCGGCCCACGATGTGCAGGATTTGCGGCTGGTCGCCGACGGTCATCCACACCCAGGCGCCGACCTGCACGTCCAGCAGGTCGAGCAGCCCTTGCCCGGCCACCGCCTCGTCGGGACCGCGGGCGGGGCGGCCCTCGGCGAGGGTGTGCGGGTAGGGGTCCTCCTGGGTGCCGAGACCGCGCAGCGCGATGGTCGCGGTCTGGCCGGGACCCAGGGCGGCCGTTTCGACGCCCGGGTAGGCGGCGGCCACCTGCGGGTCGCTCTCCAGGAGGGAGCGGACCCGCTGTTCGCCCAGGCCGGCGTCCGCGCGGACGCTGAGCGCGGCCGGCAGGCCGATCCGCTCGGGCTCGCTGTGGAAGCGGTCGAGGGTGGTCCAGGCGCTCATCGCCACGACGATCAGCAGCAGGGGCAGCGTGAGCCGGGCGACGGTGGCCAGGGACCGGGGGCGGCGGGTGAACGCCCTGTGCCATCCCAGCACCAGCGCGGGCGGGATCCGTACGCCGAGGGCCCGGCGCGCCACGCCGGACAGCCGTCCTCCCGAGGTCGCGGCGGATCTCGGCACCGGCACCGGCGGAACGCGCCCGGCCCGCCAGGCGGCCAGCCCCGTGGTCGCGCCGATGAACAGCACCGCGCCCACCGGCACCACGAGGAGCGCCGCGGTGTGGCCGGGCAGCCCCTGCCACACGCCGACGGCGTCCCCGAGCCGCCCCGGGATCCGGCTGCCCAGGGCCTCGGCGAGAGCGGCGGCGGCCACGGCGCCCAGCAGGGCGTAGGCGAGGTGCTGGAGCAGAAAGATGCGGACCACCTGGCCGGGGGTGAAGCCGATGGCCTTCAGGACGGAGAGGTCGCGCAGGTGTCCGCGGATGCGGGTGCCGATCGCCCCGTGCACGGCGAGTCCGGCCGCGACCAGCGCACCCAGCCCGAACAGGCCCAGCACCTGACCGAGCAGCCGGTTGTCGCCCTGGGCCTCGGCCCGCGCCTGCTGCCAGGTGGAGACCTCGCTGATCGCCCCGGAGCCCAGCACCGTCACCGCGCGCTGGACGATGTACGACGTGTCGCCCGGGTCCGTCAGCCGCAGCCCGATCACCTGGCCGCCGGGGTCCGGCACGGCCGACGGCAGTGCCCACACCAGGCCCGGCTGCTCACCGGGCCGGTAGCGCGGCTCGGCGCTGTCGGCGAGGCCCACGACGGTCAGCTCGCGGGCTGTGCCGGGCACGTCGAGGGTGTCGCCGGGCCCGGCCAGCAGGGCACGGGCGAGGCGGCTCTCCAGGACCACACCGCTTGGATGCGACGGGTCGAGCCAGTGCCCGGAGACCAGCGGCGGGCGGCCGTCGGAGGACCCTGCCGGCATGCCCCGCAGCTCGACGGCGGCGCGGCCGCCGCGCGCGGAGACGGTGGTGGCGGCGCTGGGATAGGGGCCGACGACGGCTTCCACACCGTCCAGACCGGCCAGCTTCCCGGTGTCGGCCGCCGTGTCGGTGTGCAGCCACACATGCGCGCCGTGCGACTGCGTGAAGACGCGCTGCCAGGGGTTGGTCGCGTAGCCGAACAGGGCCGTGGCCAGCAGCAGGGAGGCGACGATGCCGGCGGTGGCGAGGACCAGGAACAGCGCCTCGCCGCGGTGCGTGCGCAGATCGGAGTGGGCCCAGCGCAGGGTGGCTCGCATACGGGTCAGCCCTTCCGGGGATCGTCGTACACCCGCATGTCAGTCCTTCAGCTCCAGCACACCGGATATGCCGGAGCGGCGCGGCGGGGTGGTGCCGCCGTCGAGTGCCGCGTCGTCGGCGATCCGGCCGTCGAAGAAGCTGATCACCCGGTCCGCGGCGCTCGCCAGCCGGGCGTCATGGGTGACCAGCACGATCGTCTGGCCACGCTGGTGGAAGCGGGACAGCAGCCGCATCACCTCGCGGGTGCCCTTGCTGTCGAGGCTGCCCGCGGGCTCGTCGGCCAGCAGCAGCGGCGGGTGGTTGACCAGGGCCCGCGCCAGGGCGACGCGCTGCTGCTCCCCGCCGGACAGCTCACCCGGCATGCTGCGCTCCTTGCCCGTCAGGCCCAGCTCGGCCAGCAGCGCCTCGCGCTCGGTGCGCGCCTGCTTCGGCGAGGTCCCGGCGAGCAGGGCGGGCAGCTCCACGTTGTCGGCGACGGACAGGTTGGAGACGAGGTTGAAGAACTGGAAGACGATGCCGATGCGCTTCCTGCGCTCCACCGCCCAGCGCGCCTCACCGTAGGTGTCGGTGGACTCGCCGGCGAGCCAGATACGGCCCGCGTCCGGCCGCTGGAGTCCGCCGAGCAGATGCAGCAGCGTCGACTTGCCCGCGCCGGACGGGCCGGTGATCGCCACGAACTCGCCCTGCCGTACGCACAGGTCGACCCCGCGCACGGCGTGGGCCGGGGCGCCCTCGCCGTGGTGGGTCTTCACCAGCCCCTCGGCGCGCAGCACAGGAGCGGGACGGTCGTCGCTCACTCCAGCTCCTCCAGCTCTTCCTGGCACCGCTCCAGCCAGTCGAGGTCGGCCTGCAGGTGCAGCATCGCGCCCTCGATCAGCAGATGCGCGATGCGGTTGTCGCGGTTCTCGGCGGCGGCCAGCTTCGACATCTGCCGCATGGTGTTCAGGTACTGGCGCCGCTGCTGGTTGATCAGCGTGATCTGCTCGGCGAGGCCGGTCTGCGGAGCGAGCGCCAGCTTCATGAAGAACTCGTCCCGTACCCGCGGCTCGTCCTCGGGCTCCTCGAACCAGGCGCGCAGCGCCTCCCGCCCGGCGTCGGTGAGGTGGTAGACCTTTTTGTTGGGCCGGCTGGACTGCGTTACGTCCTCGCCCTCGATCAGTCCCGACTTCTCGAGGCGGCCGAGGGTCACATAGATCTGGCCGACGTTCGGCTGAGGGTACGCGGAGCCCAGCAGTTGCTCAAGGTCCTGCTTGAGCTCGTAGCCGTGGGCGGGTCCGCGGGCGAGGAGTGCCAGGAGGGGCAGGCGCACGCGTGCAGTCCTCCTGTCTGGTCCAATGTGCTCCAGGCCCTAGTATCGCCCATACCTAACAGGTATACATGGCCTCTGTTCCGGGCAAGGGTGCCCAGCGCCGGTGTACAGGGAGGAACCTATGCGGTGGATCCATGCCGCGGGTAGGGGCCTCCTCGTTCTCGTCGTGGTCCTGACCGGCTACGTCGCCGCCGGAGCGCAGGCGGGCGAACCCTCCGAAGGCGGCCGCGGGCCGCTCACCCTCGCCACCGCCGGGGACCTCACCGGCTATCTCGGCCCCCTGCTGGAGGGCTGGAACCGTACCCACCCGGGCGAGAAGGTGACCCTCGTCGAGCTGCCGGACTCGGCCGACGAGACCCAGGCTCAGATGATCACCGACCTGCGCGACGGCGACCGCAGCCGGTTCGACGTGCTCAACATCGACGTCAACTGGACCCCGGAGTTCGCCGCGGCGGGCTGGATCAGGCCGCTGCCCCGGGACCGCTTCCCGCTGAAGACCTTCCTCCAGCCGGTCGTGGACACGGCGACCTATGACGGGCAGCTCTACGCCGTCCCGTACGTCACCAACGCCGGCCTGCTGCTGTACCGCAAGGACGTCCTCGCCAAGGAGGGCGTCGATCCGCCGCGCACCTGGGCGGAACTGGAACGGTACGCGAAGGCCATCGCCCCGAGGCACGGCCTCGACGGTTATGCCGGGCAGTTCCTGCCGTACGAGGGCCTCACCGTGAATGCGGCCGAGGCCGTCTACTCGGCCGGCGGCTCGATCCTCGGCGACGAGGGCGAGCGCGTCACCGTCGACTCGGCGGCGGCCCGCGAGGGCATCGGGTTCCTTGCGCGCGGGGTGCGCGAGGGCTGGATCCCCCGGGAAGCGCTGACGTACAAGGAGGAGGAGTCCAAGCAGGCCTTCCAGGACGGCCGGCTGCTCTTCCTGCGGAACTGGCCCTACGCCTACGTCGGTGCCTCCGCCCCCGGTTCGAAGGTCGCCGGGAAGGTCGGTGCCGTACCCCTGCCCGGACCCGGCGGTCCGGGGACCAGTGTCCTCGGCGGCTCCAACCTGGCCGTCAGCGCGCATGCGCGCCACCCCGACTCGGCGGCCCGCCTGATCGCGTACCTCACCAGTGAACGAGTCCAGCGGCAGGTCCTCACGCGCGGCGCGCTGCCGCCGGTGCGGGCGGATCTCTACCGGGATCCCGCGCTCATCCGCAGGTTCCCCTACCTGCCGACCCTGCGGACGAGCGTCCTCGCGGCCGAGCCCCGCCCCAAGAGCCCGCGGTACGGCCAGGTGAGCCTGGTGGTGCAGGCGGTCGTGCACGACGCGATGGCGGGGCACCAGACGCCCGCCGCGGCGGTGGACCGACTGGCGCGAGAGCTCGCCGTCATCTCGCGCGGCTAGCGCTTTCCGCGACCCTCCCTAGTTACTTGTTAGGTAACGCGGGCATCTCAACTCGCTGACTTTTGCCCCTGTATGTCCATATTTGGACACCCTAGCCTCTCGATATCTCCTGTCTTTTCATTGACACCCTCTCGACACGCCTACTTAACATGCATGCATAACCGCTGCCCTCCTCAGAGACAGGTCGATGGGTTGAACAGGCACCACTGGTGGCGAGACGCAGTGATCTATCAGGTGTACGTCCGCAGCTTCCTCGACAGCACCGGCGACGGCATCGGCGACCTCGCCGGCGTCCGGGCCGGACTGCCGTACCTCAAGAAGCTCGGCGTCGACGGGATCTGGCTGAGCCCCTTCTATCCCTCGCCGCAGCACGACCACGGATACGACGTGGCCGACTACTGCGACGTCGACCCGCTCTTCGGGGACCTCGACGAGTTCGACCGGCTGGTCGGGGCCGCGCGGAGGCTCGGTATCAAGGTGCTGCTCGACATCGTCCCGAACCACTGCTCCAGCGAGCACCCCTGGTTCCGCGAGGCGCTCGCCGCCCCCGCCGGCAGCCCGGCCCGGGCCCGCTTCCACTTCGCCGACGGCCGCGGCCCCGAAGGCGCCGAGCCGCCCAACAACTGGCACGCCATGTTCGGCGGCCCGGCGTGGAGCCGGGTGACCGAGCCGGACGGGACGCCCGGCCAGTGGTACCTGCACATGTTCACGCCCGAGCAGCCCGACTGGAACTGGCGCGACCCGGAGGTCGCCGCCGAGTTCGACCGGGTGCTGCGTTTCTGGCTCGACCGGGGTGTCGACGGCTTCCGCATCGATGTCGCCGCCGGCCTCTACAAACACCCCGAACTGCCCGACTCCGACGACCCGGAGGCCGACGCCCGCACCCGCGACTCGGTCAACCCGCTCGCCTGGAACCAGCCCGAGGTGCACGAGGTGTGGCGCCGCTGGCGCTCCATATGCGAGGAGTACACCGAGCGCGACGGCAGCGAACGCCTCCTCGTCGGCGAGGTGTCCGTGCCGACCGCCCGGGAGCACGCCCAGTACGTCCGCTCCGACGAGCTGCACCAGGCCTTCTTCTTCGACCTGCTCAGCGCCTCCTGGGACGCCGACGCCTTCCGCAAGGTCATCTCGGAGGCCATGCAGGACATCGCCGGGACCGGCTCCACCGTCACCTGGGTCCTCAACAACCACGACCAGGTCCGCACCGTCACCCGTTACGGCGAACCCGCCACCGAGGGCAGCGGCCTCGGTGCCGCCCGCGCCCGCGCCGCAGCGCTGCTCATGCTGGCCCTGCCCGGCGCCGCCTACATCTACCAGGGCGAGGAGCTCGGCCTGCCGGAGGTCGTGGACCTGCCCGACGACGTGCTCACCGACCCGATCTTCCGCCGCACCGGCAGCCGCGCCCGCATCCGCGACGGCTGCCGTGTGCCCCTGCCCTGGTCGGGCCAGGCCTCACCGTTCGGCTTCACGTCCGGTGTGGAGAGCGCCAAGCCCTGGCTGCCGCAGCCGGAGTACTTCGCCGAGTACGCCACCGACCGTGCCCTCGCCGACACCCGATCCTTCTGGCACCTGTACCGCGACGGCCTCCAACTGCGCGCCGCACTGCCCCAGTTGGGCGAGGGCACGCTGCGCTGGCTGGACGCCCCGCCCGGCGTCCTGGCCTTCGAGCGCGGCGACCTGGTGTGCGCCGTCAACTTCGGTACGGCCCCCACCCCCGCGCCGGTCTCCGGCTCCCCCCTGCTCGCCAGCGGCCCCTGCCCGTCCGGAGTGCTCTCCGGCTCGACGGCCGCCTGGTGGATCCGTTCCTGACCGCACCGCAAGCGGCATCCCCGTAAGCGGCATCCCGAAAGCGCCATCCGCGTAAGCAACATCCGCGCAAGCGAACTCCCCGCAAGCGAACCCTCCGAAGGGACATCAACGATGATGCGACGACGTACCACCCTGCTCACCGGCTGCACCGCTCTCGTCCTCGCGCTCGGCGCGACCGCCTGCGGCGGCGGACCCGTCTCCGCCGGCGGCGGTGACAAGGCCCTCAGCGGCCAGTCGATCACCGTCGCCGGCGTGTGGTCCGGCACCGAGCAGAAGAACTTCCAGAAGGTGCTGGACGCCTTCACCGAGAAGACCGGCGCCAAGACGCAGTTCGTGTCCACCGGCGACAACGTCTCCACCGTCGTCGGCAGCAAGATCGAGGGCGGCAACGCCCCCGACGTCGTGATGGTTCCGCAGGTCGGCGTGCTCAAGCAGTTCGCGCAGAAGGGCTGGCTCAAGCCGCTGTCGAAGAAGACCGAGCAGGCCGTCGACGCGGGATACGCCCCCGTGTGGAAGAAGTACGGCAGCGTCGACGGCACCCTGTACGGCCTCTACTTCAAGGCCGCCCACAAGTCGACCGTCTGGTACAGCCCCGACGCCCTCGAACAGGCCGGCGTGAAGCCGCCGAAGAGCTACGACGACATGCTCAAGGCCGGGCAGACCGTCTCCGACTCCGGCCTGGCCGCGTTCTCCGTCGCCGGGCAGGACGGCTGGACCCTCACCGACTGGTTCGAGAACGTCTACCTCTCCCAGGCCGGACCCGAGAAGTACGACGCCCTCGCCGCCCACAAGCTGAAGTGGACCGACGCGTCCGTCGTCGACGCCCTCACCACCCTCGGCAAGCTCTTCAAGGACAAGCAGCTCATCGCCGGCGGCCAGAAGGGCGCCCTGAACACCGACTTCCCCGGCTCGGTGGAGAAGGTCTTCGGCCCCGAGCCCGAGGCCGGCATGGTCTACGAGGGTGACTTCGTCGCCGGTGTGGCCAAGGACCAGTTCGGCAAGAAGGTCGGCGAGGACGCCGACTTCTTCCCGTTCCCGGCCGTCGGCGGCGGCGAGGCACCGGTCGTCAGCGGCGGCGACGCCGCCGTCGTCCTCAAGGACGGCAAGAACCAGAAGGCCGCCCAGGCCCTCTTGGAGTACCTGTCGACCCCCGAGGCCTCCGCGGTGTGGGCCGAGGCCGGCGGCTTCCTCTCCCCGAACAAGAAGCTCGACCTCGCCTCCTACAGCGACGACGTCACCCGCGCCACCGCCAAGTCCCTGGTCGAGGCGGGCGATTCGGTCCGCTTCGACATGTCCGACCAGGCCCCGGCCGCGTTCGGCGGCACGAAGGGCGCCGGCGAGTGGAAGCTGCTCCAGGACTTCCTGCGCGACCCGTCGGACCCGAAGGGCACCGCGGCGAAGCTGGAGGCCGCGGCGGCCAAGGCGTACCAGGACTGATACGCCATGACAGCGACCCTAGTGAAAGAGACGAGCTCCCCACCGCCCGGCCCGGTCGCCGACCGGACCCGGCGGCTGCGGCGGCGCGGGAAGATCATCGCCCTGCTGTTCGTGCTGCCCGCGCTGCTGCTGCTCGGCGCGCTCGTCGTCTACCCCGTGCTGTTCAGCATCGGCCGCAGCTTCTTCGACGCCCCGGGGACGAGCTTCGTCGGTGGCGACAACTACGCCGAGATGTTCCGTGACCCGGCGACCCTCAAGGCCGTCCGCAACACGGCCATCTGGGTCGTCATCGCCCCCGCCCTGCTCACCGGCCTCGGACTGATCCTCGCCGTGCTGGTGGAGAAGGTCCGCTGGGCGACGGCCTTCAAGCTGCTCCTCTTCATGCCGATGGCGGTCTCCTTCCTCGCCGCCGGCATCATCTTCCGCCTCGCCTACGACGAGGACCCCGACAAGGGCGTGCTCAACGCCGCGGTCGTCTCCGTCCACGACGCCTTCAAGGGGGAGTCCTCCTACCCGACGGCCCGGGCGCGTGACGCCCAGGGCCTGACGAAGGACAAGGACGGCTCGTACCGCACGAGTACGAGCGTGGCGCCCGGGGACGCGGTGGCGCTGGGCCTGGTCGGCGTACAGCCCGGCGACCTGCCGGGCGGGGCCGAGCCGGCGTACGCGGCGGCGGGGCGGAAGGCCGGCCCCGACGAACTGCGCGGTGTCGTCTACCTGGACTTCACGCCCGGTGGGGGAGGGGAGCAGGGCAAGGTCGACCGGCGGGAGAGCGGGCTGCCCGAGATGAAGGTCGAGGCGGTCCGCGACGGCGAGTCGATCGCCACGACCACCACGGCCGCCGACGGTTCCTTCCGCTTCGAGGGCCTCGCATCGGGCTCCTACGAGGTGAGACTGCCGTCGTCCAACTTCGCCCCACCCTACGAGGGTGTCTCCTGGCTCGGTCCGGCGCTGGTCACCCCGGCGATCATCGGCGCCTACCTGTGGATCTGGACCGGCTTCGCCATGGTGCTGATCGGCGCGGGCCTGTCGACACTGCCGCGGGACGCCCTGGAGGCGGCGCGGATGGACGGCGCGAACGAATGGCAGATCTTCCGCCGGATCACGGTGCCACTGCTGGCACCCGTCCTGTCGGTCGTCTTCATCACCCTCGTCATCAACGTGATGAAGGTCTTCGACCTCGTCTACATCATCGCGCCCGGGCCCGTACAGGAGGACGCGACCGTGCTCGCGACACAGATGTGGCTGGTGTCGTTCGGCGGCGGCAACAACCAGGGGCTCGGCAGTGCGCTCGGCGTGCTGCTCCTGCTGCTGGTCGTCCCGGCCATGGTGTTCAACGTCCGCCGTTTCCGAAGGAGTCAGCGATGAACGCGGTGCGGCGCGGACTGGGCAACGGAGTCGTCCAGGCCTTCCTCGTACTGGTGGGCCTGGTGTGGATGACGCCCCTGGCCGGGCTGTTCCTGTCCTCGCTGCGGTCCGCCGAGGACACGGCCAAGGGCGGCTGGTGGACGGTGTTCTCCAGCCCCGGGCAGCTGTCCTTCGACAACTACTCGGAGCTGCTGGGCAACGCCGGGATCACGCAGGCGTTCTGGAACACGGTGCTGATATCGGTGCCCACGACGGTGCTGGTCGTGGTGATCGCGGCACTCGCCGGGTACGCCTTCGCGTGGCTGGACTTCCCCGGGCGGGAGACGATCTTCCTGGTCGTGGTCGCGCTGCTGGTGGTGCCCGTGCAGATCGGGCTGCTGCCGGTCGCCAAACTCTTCGGCCAGCTGGGCCTGTTCGGCACGATCCCCGGTGTCGTCCTCTTCCACGTGGCCTACGGCCTGCCGTTCGCGGTGTTCCTGCTCCGGAACTACTTCGCCGAGATGCCGAAGGAGATGCTGGAAGCGGCCCGGATGGACGGGGGCAGCGAATGGCGCATCTTCACGCGGCTGGTGCTGCCCGTGGGGCGGCCCGCGATCGCCTCCCTGGCCATCTTCCAGTTCCTGTGGGTCTGGAACGACATGCTGGTGGCACTGCTGTTCGCGGACAGCACGTCACAGCCATTGACCGTGGAACTCCAGTCGCAGATACGTCAGTTCGGCAGCAACATCGACGTCCTGGCCCCCGGGGCGTTCGTGTCCCTGGTCGTCCCGGTCGTCGTGTTCTTCGCGTTCCAGAGGCACTTCGTGCAGGGCGTGATGGCCGGTTCGGTCAAGTAACCGCCCCCCGGGGGCTTCACCGGCCGTCCACCGCCGATGTCCACGCGCGTTCCACGTGAGCACGCAGACTGCGCGGCGGGCGGCCGGTGAGGCGTTCGACCGTGTCGGTGACCCGGTCCTCGGCTCCTTGGGCGATGGCGCCGTCGAGGGCCGCGAGCACAGCGGCGAACTCCGGGGGGAGATCCTGCGCCAGCCGGTCGCGCAGTTGCTCACAGGTGAGCCGCTGGTGGGTCACCGGGCGGCCCGTGACCTCGCTGAGGACGGCGGTCGCATCGGCATAACTCAAAGCCTCGGGACCGGTGATGACCAGGTCTCCCGCCACCCGCCCGTCGGTGGTCAGCGCGTGCGCGGCGACGGCGGCGATGTCGTCGGCGTCCACGAAGGCCACCCGCCCGTCGCCCGTCGCGGTCCGGACGGTGCCCTCTTCCCGGATGCTCCTGGCGTGCTCGTGGTCGCCGGTGAAGTTCTGCATGAACCACGACGGGCGCAGGGCCGCCCACGTCTCGAACAGCCGGGGCAGGGCCTGCTGCACCTGTCCGACGGCCGGGCCGCCGGAGGGTATCGCCGAGGAACCGAGCAGCACGGCCCGGTCCACCCCGACGGTGCGGGCCCGTTCCAGGAACGGCAGCATGACGGTGGCGGGGTCGGGGTCCCCGACCGGCGGGACCAGATAGAGCCGGTCCACGCCCCTCAGCGCCTCTTCGAACGTCCCCGGGTCGTACCAGTCGAAACGGACGGCTTCGGCACCGGCGACGGGCACCGCGCGGCGGCTCGCCGCCCGCACCATCCGCCCCCGCTCGGTCAGCAACCGGGCCACGCGTCCGCCGGTCGTGCCGGTGGCGCCGACGACGAGGGTGGCGGCAGTCATCGGCTGCTCCCGGCGAACTCGGCCGTGCCGTCCTGAGGGAGGGCGAGCGGGTTCCAGTAGTCGCGGTAGTGCGTGAAACGGCCGTCGGAGACCGTCACCACGGCGATGTACGTCATGTCGAACGGATCTCCGCTCTTCACCCACCGCCCCACTCCCCGCATCTCGACCACGACGGTCGCGGGGTCGTCGGTCCGGTGGATGGCCAGGTCGGGAAAGTCGTGCAGGTCGATGTGGTCGGGATAATCCCGCATGTAGTCGAGGACGGCCGCCTTGCCCTCCAGCCGCCTCGGCCACCCCGGGGGAGCGAACGGGAACTCGAGAACGCCGTCGTCGTCCCAGAGCGCGACCCAGGCGGCGATGTCCTTGTCGAGCAGCAGTCGCAGGCTGTGGCGGTACAGGTCGGCCGGTGGTGTGTACGGGGACATGGTCTTCCCTCCGATACGATGCGGACCGATGGTCCGCTTTCAAGATGAACCATACGGACCGGCGGTCCGCTTACGCAAGATACGGACCCGTGGTCCGCTTAATTGGCCGGAGGAATCGGAGGAGTCCCGTGCCCGACCGCAAGCCCCGCGCGGACGCCCTGCGCAACCGCGAGGCCGTTCTGGCGGCGGCCGACCGGCTCTTCGCCACGTGCGCGAGCCCCGAGGACGTCACCATGGCCGACATCGCCGCCGCGGCCGGCGTCGGCAAGGGCACTCTCTTCCGGGGATTCGGCGACCGCACGGGCCTGATCCGCGCGCTCCACGAGTCCCGGCTGGAGCCGATCCGGCGCGCGGTCGCCGAGGGTCCCCGCCCGCTCGGGCCCGCGACACCTCCAGCCGAACGCGTCCCGGCCCTGCTCGACGCGCTGCTCTGCTTCAAGCTCGACCACCGGCACCTGTCCGTGGCGCTGGAGGGCACGGGCAGCGACAGCCCCTACGGTGCCGCGCATTACGACTGGTGGCACGGGACGCTCCGGGACGTCCTGGCGCAGCTCCCCGGCTTCACCGACGCGGGCTTCACCGCCCACGCGCTGCTGGCCGCGGTCCGTGCGGACCTCGTCGACCACCTGACCGACCGGCAGCAGATGACGCGCGAGCGGCTGCGAGCCGACCTGGCCGCCTTCACCGCCCGGGTGCTGGGCGGAGACTGAGCTCGGGAAAACCGGAGCGGCCGGACCCCCGCGCTCAGGGGTTCCGGCCGCTCCGGTTCAGGGCCGATCGGCGTTCGTGCCGGTCAGGCCGACGCAGGCGGGTACAGGGAACGCGGCAGTTGCGAAGCCGCCGCCCCGTCCAGGAGCCACAGTGTCCGGCTCCTGCCGTAC
Organism: Streptomyces sp. NPDC037100; assembly: GCF_055606225.1. Classification (NCBI taxonomy): domain Bacteria; kingdom Bacillati; phylum Actinomycetota; class Actinomycetes; order Kitasatosporales; family Streptomycetaceae; genus Streptomyces; species Streptomyces sp. NPDC037100. The sequence continues at coordinate 282,551 of NZ_JBVJSX010000007.1, forward strand.
GCCCCCGCCGCGGGGGCCTGGATCTCTCCTGCTCCCGACAGGGCGATCGCCGCCGCCTGGGCCTTGTCCTCACCCGCGGCCAGGAGCCATACCTCCCGCGCCGCCCGGATCGCCGGCAGCGTCAGCGTCACCCGCGTCGGCGGCGGCTTCGGCGCGCCGTGGACGCCGACGACCGTACGCTCCGTCTCACGCACCGCCGGCAACTCCGGGAACAGCGACGCCACATGCGTGTCCGGCCCGACGCCCAGCATCAGCACGTCGAACGTGGGCACGGGCCCGTGGTTCTCCGGGCTCGCCGCGGCTGCCAGCTCCTCCGCGTACGCGGCCGCCGCCGCGTCCACGTCGGTGCCGTGCGGCCCGTCCGACGCGGGCATCGCGTGCACCCGCTTCGGATCGAGCGGCACCGAGTCGAGGAGAGCCTCCCTCGCCTGGGTGACGTTGCGCTCGGGGTCGCCCTCGGGCAGGAACCGCTCGTCGCCCCACCAGAGGTCGAGCCGGCTCCAGTCGATCGCGTCCCGGGCGGGCGCCGCAGCCAGCGCGGACAGCAGCCCGTTGCCGTTGCGGCCCCCCGTGAGGACCACGGACGCCGAACCCCGGGAGGCCTGCGCGTCCACGATCCTGGTGATCAGCCGGGCCGCCGCGGCCTGCGCCATCAGCTCCTTGTCGCGGTGGACGACCAGCTGCGGTGCCGTACTCACTTCGTCGTCGCCTTCCGTACCGGTTCCAGCGCGGGCGGTTCCTGCCTCACCGGTTCCTCCGCCGTCGCTTCCGAAGCGGGTGCTTTCGCGGCAGCTTCGACGGGAGCGGGGAGGGCGAGTCGTGCTCGCCCGTCACTTTTGGGCTCTCCGCGCTCTCCTTTGGCGACCGAGTCCCCGGGCACCCGCGGCGCCGGGCCCGACCAGGGCGACTTCAGCCGGTCCACCCCGTACCGCAGCGCCGACGCGTACGTGTCGTCCGGGTCCAGCCGCCGCAGCTCCTCCGCCATCAGCTCGGCGGTCTCCCTGCGCTTGAGCGCGACGGCCCGGTCCGGCTGGCCCTCGATGGAGAGCGTCGCCAGCGAGCCGTCGGCACGGTCCAGCTTGATCGGGCCGCAGTTGGTGTCCATCCGGACGGCCGTCAGACCGGGGCCGCTGGACAGCGAGCGCTTCACGGGGACGTCCAGCCGGTCCGCGAGCCACATCGCCAGCAGCTCGCAGCTCGGGTTGAACTCCTCGCCCTCCACCTCGACGCCCCGGACCTCGCAGGTGACCTGGTCGAGGGCCGCCGCCAGCATGGAACGCCAGGGCGTGATGCGGGTCCAGGACAGGTCCGTGTCGCCGGGGGTGTAGGTCCCCGACCGGGTCGCCAGGTCCCGTACCGGCTGCTCGGAGGCGTACGTGTCGGTGACGCGGCGCTGGGCGAGGGCACCCAGGGGGTCCTTCGCCGGGTCGAGCGGCGCGTTCACCGGCCACCACACCACCACCGGGGCGTCCGGCAGCAGCAGCGGCAGCACCACCGACTGGGCGTGGTCCGCGACCTCGCCGTACAGCCGGAGCACGACCGTCTCGCCGGTGCCCGCGTCCGCGCCGACCCGGACCTCCGCGTCCAGGCGGGACTGCGTGCGGTCGCGGGGCGAGCGGGAGACGCGCTTGATGACGACGAGCGTGCGCGAGGGATGCTCGTGCGCGGCGTCGCTCGCGGCCTTCAGCGCGTCGTAGGCGTTCTCCTCGTCCGTCACGATGACCAGCGTGAGCACCATGCCGACCGCCGGGGTGCCGATCGCTCGGCGGCCCTGCACCAGGGCCTTGTTGACCTTGCTGGCCGTGGTGTCCGTGAGGTCTGTCTTCATGGCCGGCGCCAGCTCCGTCCGTCTCGCTCGAGCATTTCGTCCGCCTCGACGGGCCCCCAGGTACCGGCCTGGTACTGGGCGGGCTTGCCGTTCTTGTCCCAGTACTCCTCGATCGGGTCGAGGATCTTCCAGGACAGCTCGACCTCCTCGGTGCGCGGGAAGAGGTTCGAGTCACCGAGCAGAACGTCCAGGATGAGACGCTCGTACGCCTCCGGGCTGGACTCCGTGAAGGACTCGCCGTAGGCGAAGTCCATCGACACGTCACGGATCTCCATCGACGTGCCCGGCACCTTCGAGCCGAAGCGGACCGTCACGCCCTCGTCCGGCTGGACGCGGATGACGATCGCGTTGGAGCCGAGCTCCTCGGTGGCCGTGGAGTCGAAGGGGGAGTGCGGGGCCCGCTGGAAGACGACGGCGATCTCCGTCACCCGGCGGCCCAGCCGCTTGCCGGTGCGCAGGTAGAAGGGGACGCCCGCCCAGCGGCGGTTGTCGATCTCCAGCTTGATCGCGGCGTACGTGTCGGTCTTCGACGAGGCGTTGATGCCGTCCTCGTCGAGATAGCCGATCACCTTCGCGCCGCCCTGCCAGCCGGCCCCGTACTGGGCGCGCACGGTGTCGCGGCCCATGTCCTTCGGCAGCTTCACGGCGCCGAGGACCTTGGTCTTCTCGGCGGCCAGCGCGTCCGCGTCGAAGGAGGCCGGCTCCTCCATGGCCGTCAGGGCCATCAGCTGGAGCAGGTGGTTCTGGATGACGTCACGGGCGGCGCCGATGCCGTCGTAGTACCCGGCACGTCCGCCGATGCCGATGTCCTCGGCCATGGTGATCTGCACGTGGTCCACGAAGGACCGGTTCCAGATCGGCTCGAACATCGTGTTGGCGAAGCGCAGCGCCAGGATGTTCTGGACGGTCTCCTTGCCCAGGTAGTGGTCGATGCGGAAGACCTGGTCCGGGGCGAAGACCTCGTGGACGACCTTGTTGAGCTCCTCGGCCGACTCCAGGTTGTGGCCGAACGGCTTCTCGATGACCGCGCGCCGCCAGGACCCGCCCGTCTGGTCGGCCAGCTGGTGCTTCTTCAGCTGCTGGATGACCACGGGGAAGGCCGACGGCGGAACCGACAGGTAGAAGGCGAAGTTGCCGCCGGTGCCCTGTGCCTTGTCCAGCTCGTCGATCGTGGAGCGCAGCCGCTCGAACGCGTCGTCGTCGTCGAAGGTGCCCTGCACGAAGCGCATGCCCTGGATGAGCTGCTGCCAGACCTCCTCGCGGAAGGGCGTGCGGGCGTGCTCCTTGACCGCGTCGTGGACCTCCTGCGCGAAGTCCTCGTGCGCCCACTCGCGGCGGGCGAAGCCCACCAGTGAGAAGCCCGGCGGCAGCAGACCCCGGTTGGCGAGGTCGTACACGGCGGGCATGAGCTTCTTGCGGGACAGGTCGCCCGTGACGCCGAAGATGACCAGGCCCGACGGCCCCGCGATACGCGGGAGCCGTCGGTCCGCCGGGTCACGCAGCGGGTTGCTGCTCGACACCTGTTCAGCCCTCCGAGGGGGCGAGGCGCTGAAGCTCGGCCTCGGTCGACTTCAGCAGGTCGGTCCAGGACGCCTCGAACTTCTCGACGCCCTCTTCCTCCAGCAGCCGGACCACGTCGTCGTACTTGATCCCGAGCTTCTCGACCGCGTCGAGGTCGGCGCGGGCCTGCTCGTAGGTGCCGGCGATGGTGTTGCCGCGGATCTCGCCCTGCTCCTCCGTGGCGAACAGGGTCGCCTCCGGCATGGTGTTCACCGTGTTCGGCGCGACCAGTTCGTCGACGTAGAGGGTCGGCTTGTAGGCCTTGTCCTTCACGCCGGTGGACGCCCACAGCGGACGCTGCTTGTTGGCGCCCGCCTTCTCCAGGGCGCTCCAGCGGTCCGAGGAGAAGACCTCCTCGTACGCCTGGTAGGCCAGCCGGGCGTTGGCGACGCCGGCCTTGCCGCGCGCGGCCTTGGCCTCGTCGGTGCCCAGCGCGTCGAGCCGCTTGTCGATCTCGGTGTCCACGCGGGACACGAAGAACGACGCCACGGAGTGGATCTGCGACAGGTCCAGGCCGCGCTCCTTGGCCTTCTCCAGGCCCTCCAGGAACGCGTCCATGACCAGGCGGTAGCGCTCCAGCGAGAAGATCAGCGTGACGTTGACGCTGATGCCCAGGCCGATGGTCTCGGCGATGGCCGGGATGCCCGCCTCGGTCGCCGGGATCTTGATGAGCGTGTTGGGCCGGTCCACCAGCCAGGCGAGCTGCTTGGCCTCGGCGACCGTCGCCCGTGTGTTGTGCGCCAGACGCGGGTCGACCTCGATCGAGACCCGGCCGTCCTGGCCACCGGTGGCGTCGAAGACCGGGCGCAGGATGTCGGCGGCGTCACGGACGTCCGCCGTCGTGATCATGCGGATGGCCTCTTCGACGGTGACCTTGCGGGCGGCGAGGTCGGTCAGCTGCGTGTCGTAGCCGTCGCCCTGCGAGATCGCCTTCTGGAAGATCGACGGGTTGGTGGTGACGCCCACGACGTGCTGCTGGTCGATCAGCTCGGCGAGGTTGCCGGACGTGATCCGCTTGCGCGACAGGTCGTCCAGCCAGATCGCCACGCCTTCCTCGGAGAGGCGCTTGAGTGCGTCTGTCATGGAAATTCCATCTCCTACGTGTCGTATATGAGCGTCAGCGCTGAGCTGCGGCGATCGATTCCCGCGCGGCGGCGGCCACGTTCTCGGCGGTGAAGCCGAACTCGCGGAAGAGCACCTTGCCGTCGGCCGAAGCACCGAAGTGTTCCAGGGAAACGATGCGGCCGGCGTCCCCCACGTACTTGTGCCAGGTGAGGCCGATCCCGGCCTCCACCGCGACACGGGCCCGGACGGACGGCGGCAGGACGCTGTCCCGGTACCCCTGGTCCTGCTGCTCGAACCACTCCACGGACGGCATGGACACCACACGTGTGGGCACGCCGGCGCCCTGGAGCTGCTCGCGCGCCTCGACGGCGACGTGCACCTCCGAGCCGGTCGCGATGAGGATCACCTCGGGCGCTGCGCTCTGCCCTTCGGGCCCTTCGGCCTCGAACAGCACGTAGCCGCCCTTGGCCGCGTCGTCGTTGGGCTCGTAGGTCGGCACGCCCTGACGGGTCAGCGCCAGACCGTGCGGCTGGCCCTTGCCGAACTCCTTCGTCCAGCGGTTGAGGATCTCGCGCCAGGCGATCGCGGTCTCGTTGGCGTCGGCGGGGCGCACGACGTTCAGGCCCGGGATCGCGCGCAGCGCGGCGAGGTGCTCGACCGGCTGGTGGGTCGGGCCGTCCTCACCGAGGCCGATGGAGTCGTGCGTCCACACGTACGTCACCGGCAGGTGCATCAGCGCCGACAGCCGCACCGCGTTGCGCATGTAGTCGGAGAAGACCAGGAACGTGCCGCCGTAGATGCGGGTGTTGCCGTGCAGCGCGATGCCGTTCATCTCGGCGGCCATCGCGTGCTCGCGGATCCCGAAGTGGATCGTGCGCCCGTACGGGTCCGCCTCCGGCAGCGGGTTGCCCGCCGGGAGGAAGGAGCTGGTCTTGTCGATGGTGGTGTTGTTGGAGCCGGCCAGGTCGGCCGAGCCGCCCCACAGCTCGGGGATGACCCCGCCGAGGGCCTGCAGCACCTTGCCGGAGGCGGCACGCGTCGCGACGCCCTTGCCGACCTCGAAGACCGGGATCTTCTCCTCCCAGCCGGTGGGCAGCTCACCCTTGGCGACGCGGTCGTACTCCGCGGCACGCTCGGGGTTGTTGTCCCGCCACTGCTGGTAGGCCTTCTCCCACACCGCGCGGGCCGCCTGGCCCCGCTCCAGCGCCTTGCGCGTGTGCGAGATGACCTCGTCGGAGACCTCGAAGGTCTGCTCCGGGTCGAAGCCCAGCACCCGCTTGGTCGCCGCGACCTCGTCCTCGCCCAGCGCCGAGCCGTGCGCGGCCTCGGTGTTCTGCGCGTTCGGGGCCGGCCAGGCGATGATCGAGCGCATCGCGATGAACGACGGCCGGTCGGTGACCGCCTTGGCCTTCTGGATCGCCTCGTAGATCGCGGCCGGGTCCAGGTCGCCGTTCTCCTGCGGCTCCACGCGCTGCACGTGCCAGCCGTAGGCCTCGTACCGCAGAGCGGTGTCCTCGGACACGGCCGTCTCGGTGTCACCCTCGATCGAGATGTGGTTGTCGTCCCACAGCAGGATCAGGTTGCCGAGCTTCTGGTGACCCGCCATCGACGAGGCCTCGGCGGAGATGCCCTCCTGCAGACAGCCGTCACCGGCGATGCAGTAGACGAAGTGGTCGAACGGCGACTCGCCCTCGGCGGCCTCCGGATCGAACAGACCGCGCTCGTAGCGGGCGGCCATCGCCATGCCCACCGCGTTCGCGACACCCTGCCCGAGCGGGCCCGTGGTCGTCTCCACACCGGTCGTGTGCCCGTACTCCGGGTGGCCGGGGGTCTTCGAACCCCACGTGCGGAAGGACTTCAGATCGTCCAGCTCCAAGCCGAAACCGGCCAGGTACAGCTGGGTGTAGAGGGTCAGGGACGAGTGGCCGGCGGACAGCACGAAGCGGTCCCGTCCGACCCAGTCGGCGTCCGCCGGGTCGTGCCGCATCACCTTCTGGAAGAGGGTGTAGGCGGCAGGCGCCAGGCTCATCGCCGTACCCGGATGGCCGTTACCGACCTTCTGTACGGCATCGGCGGCCAGGACACGCGCGGTGTCGACGGACCGCTGGTCCAACTCGGTCCACTCGAGGTCTGTGGTGGTCGGCTTGGTGCTCACCCTGGGTCAGGGCTCCTCTCCACATGTCGGATGCCGGTGTATCGGGGCGCCCACCGGCCGCAGTCGAGCCTACCCCCGTGGGACGTGCGTTTTTTCGAGTCGGTCCAGAGTGCCGGGACGGATCCCGATCCGCTTCCTGACTGGGCCGTACCGCATTCGACAGGTGAATACGGAGCCGCTCATCCGGGTGCTCAATCGAGCTTCGGCGCGCCCTTCGGAAGGTGCCCGCCAACACGACCCGACCCCCGCGAATGTCCGAGTCTGGGCAACGTCTAAAGTGGCGTGGTACGCGCGAGCCTTTACCGGGACTTCACTGCGGTGAGGCTTGCTGGGATGTCTCTGTAGGGGTGTGCGTGACGGCCGTTGAATCCCGTCCAGCGGGGATGATCGGGGCGGACCAGAGCCCGGCCCACCGGCCGCTCGGGGCCCGTGTCATGGCATTCGTGGCTCTCACCAAGCCGCGGATCATCGAGCTGCTGCTGATCACGACGGTGCCGGTGATGTTCCTGGCGCAGCAGGGCGTGCCCGACCTGACGCTGGTGCTGCTGACGTGCCTCGGCGGCTACATGTCCGCGGGCGGCGCCAACGCGCTCAACATGTACATCGACCGCGACATCGACGCGCTCATGGACCGCACCTCGCAGCGCCCGCTGGTCACCGGCATGGTCAGCCCGCGCGAGTGCCTGGCCTTCGGCATCACGCTGGCCGTCGCCTCGACGCTGCTGTTCGGCCTCACCGTGAACTGGCTGAGCGCCTGGCTCGCGCTCGGCGCGCTCCTCTTCTACGTCGTCGTCTACACGATGATCCTCAAGCGCCGTACCTCGCAGAACATCGTGTGGGGCGGCATCGCCGGCTGCCTGCCGGTGCTGATCGGCTGGTCCTCGGTCACGAACTCGATGTCGTGGGCGCCGGTCATCCTCTTCATGGTCATGTTCTTCTGGACGCCGCCGCACTACTGGCCGCTGTCCATGAAGGTCAAGGAGGACTACGCGCGCGTGGGCGTGCCCATGCTGCCGGTGGTCGCCTCCAACAAGGTCGTCGCCAAGCAGATCGTGATCTACAGCTGGGTCATGGTCGCCGTCTCGCTCCTCCTCACCCCCCTCGGCTACACCGGCTGGTTCTACACCTCGGTGGCCCTGCTGGCGGGCGGCTTCTGGCTCTGGGAGGCACACGGCCTGCAGAACCGCGCGAAGGCCGAGGTGACGGGCGCGAAACTGAAGGAGATGCGCCTGTTCCACTGGTCGATCACCTACGTGTCGCTGCTCTTCGTGGCGGTCGCGGTCGACCCCTTCCTGCGCTGACGCCCTGACGTAGGTCACAGGCCCCTGCCCTCGCCAGTCGATCTACCGGTGAGTAGCATCCTGGCCATGGCAGACACGCAGCAGGTTGACCCGAAGGCCGAGCGCAAGGTGGCCCGGCTGGCCAAGCAGATCTCCTCCTTCTCCCAGGCCCACGGCGGCGCCGAGGGCCAGGTCGCCTACCTCGGCGAGCGCGGCGCCCGCATCGTCCTGGTCGGCGAGGACGGCAACTGGGGCGACCTGGTCGCCCCCTCCTACGAGATCGCCGAGAAGGCCGTGGAGAAGTCGGGCATCACCCGCCACGAGTCCTTCGACGGCGAATTCGCCGCGAAGGTCAAGACCGGCCGCTACGAGTGGTCGCGCATGGCGGGCATCCAGGTGGGCGGCCCCAAGAACGACTGACCCTCTTGGGGGCGCGGGGGAACCGCGCGACCAGCCACAACCGTCCCGCACCCGCCAAAGTCACCGGTGCTCCCACCACGGCCCCGCGACCTCACACCCGGTTCACCCGTTAGGACCCTTGAGAACAACAGGGTCCACACCGGGGAGCCCGGATGATCGAAACGCCGTCCTTAGTGGACCAGTACTGCCACGGAGTGCTGCGCACGGAGCTGGGCCTCGGCACCTTCGAGGCCCACCTCAGCCGCACCGAGGGCCCACCCGCGCCCGGCACCACCCTCTTCGACACCCAGACCGGCTTCGCCGTGCGGCGCTGGTGCCCGCCCCTGCTCGGCCTCGAACCCCACTGCGCACCCGCCCGCTACCTGGCCCGCCGCCGGGAACTGGGCGTCCTCGAGTCCGGCCGCCGTCTCCTGCGCGGCAGCGGCATCACGACGTACCTGGTCGACACCGGGCTCCCCGGCGATCTGACCGAACCCGGCGAGCTGGCCGGCGCGGGAGCCGCCCAGGCCCGCGAGATCGTGCGCCTGGAACTCCTCGCCGAGCAGGTCGCCGACACCTCCGGAACCGTCGAGTCCTTCCTCGCCAACCTCGCCGAGTCGGTGCACACGGCCGCAGCCAACGCCGTGGCCTTCACCTCGGTCGCCGGCGTACGGCACGGCCTCGCGCTCGCGCCGGAGCCGCCCGGGCCGGGGGAAGTGCGCGGCGCGGCGGGCCGCTGGCTCGCCGGGCGAGGCGTCGGCGGGGAGCTGAGCGACCCGGTGCTGCTACGGCATCTGCTGTGGAGCGCGGTCGCCTCGGGGCTGCCGCTCCAGCTGCACGCCGGGCTGGGCGCACCGGGGCTGCGGAACGACCGTACGGATCCGGTGCTGCTGACGGACTTCGTACGGGCCACCGCCGGTCTCGGCACGGACCTGGTCCTGCTCCACGGCTACCCGTACCACCGGCAGGCCGCCCATCTCGCCGGTGTCTTCCCGCACGTCCACGTCGACTGCGGCGCCGCCCTGGTCCGCACGGGCGCCCGGGCCGCGACCGTCCTCGCGGAGATCCTGGAGCTGGCCCCCTTCGGCAAGATCCTCTTCTCCACCGGCGCGCAGGGCCTGCCCGAACTGCACGTGGTGGGGGCCCGTCTGTTCCGTGAGGCCCTCGGGCGGGTGCTCGGCACCTGGGTCGCCGAGGGCGCCTGGTCACTGGCCGACGCGCAGCGGGTCGCCGGGATGCTGGCGTCGGGGAACGCCTGCAGGGTGTACGGGCTGGACTAGGCCTTGGTCAGGGTCGCTTCGGCGGCGGGGCCGGGCAGGTCGGTCACGGCCTGAGGCCGTTCCCGCAGCGACAGCACCACCCGCAGCACCCAGATCCACATCACGGCCGAGCCCAGCATGTGCAGGCCGACCAGGACCTCGGGCAGGTCGGTGAAGTACTGGACGTAGCCGATGACGCCCTGCGCGAGCAGGATCAGGAACAGCTCGCGGGTGCGGTTCAGCGGGTTCCTCGGCGCGTCGACCGCCTTGAGGACGAACCACAGGGCGAACGTCAGCGTCACCACGATCCACGCCAGCACGGCGTGCAGCTTGCTCACGGTCTCCCAGTCGACCGGCATCCGCTCGACCTCGCTGGAGTCGCCCGCGTGCGGGCCCGCGCCGGTGACGACCGTGCCGACCAGGATGAGCAGGACGGCCGCCGCGACCAGGAACCACACCAGCTGCCGCACGGCCTGGCCGACCAGCGGGCGCGGCGCCGCGTCGCCCTCACGGGTGCGCTGCCACATCACCGTGGCGACCGCGATGAGCGCGGACGTCGCCACGAAGTGGGCCGCGACCGTGTACGGGTTGAGACCGACCAGCACCACGATGCCGCCGAGTACCGCGTTGCTCATCACGATCCAGAACTGCGCCCAGCCCAGCCGCACGAGGCCCCGCCGGTACGGCTTCTGCGAGCGCGCGGCGACGATCGCCCAGCCGACGGCCGCGCACAGCACGTAGGTCAGCATGCGGTTGCCGAACTCGATGGCGCCGTGGAAGCCCATCGCGCTGGTGGCGGTGAGCGAGTCGTCGGTGCACTTGGGCCAGGTCGGGCAGCCCAGGCCCGAGCCGGTCAGGCGTACGGCGCCGCCGGTGACGACGATGATCACCGACATCAACAGCGCGGAGAGCGCCGCGCGCCGGACCGTCCGGGGTTCCGGGGTCCAGCGCTCGGCGATGAAGGCGAGCGGGTTGCGCAGGGCGGCCTGGGCGTCGGCGCGGGTCACGTGTGGCACGCGAACCATCGTAGGCCGCCGCTTGTGCATACGTTCACGAGGGTCCGTCACGGGACACCGTCCCTACTCCCAGCGGAAGAACTTCCCGGCCGCAGCCAGGCCCACGACCGCCCACACGGCCAGGATCCCGAGGTCGCCCCAGGGCATCCCGGCGCCGTGCTGGAGCACGTCCCGCAGCCCGTCGGACAGCGCCGCGACGGGCAGCAGACCGAGGACGTCCTGCGCGCCGGGGGGGAACTTGTCGAGCGGTACGACGATCCCGCCGCCCACGAGCAGCAGCAGGAACACCAGGTTGGCCGCGGCCAGCGTCGCCTCGGCCTTCAGCGTTCCGGCCATCAGCAGGCCCAGGCCCGAGAAGGCCGCCGTGCCGAGGACCAGGAGCAGCAGGACGGCGAGGGGGTTGCCCTGCGGCGACCAGCCGAGGGCGAAGGCGATCACCGTCAGCAGGATCACCTGGAGCACCTCGGTGACCAGGACGGACAGCGTCTTCGCCGTCATCAGGCCCCAGCGGGGCAGGGGCGAGGCGGCGAGCCGCTTCAGCACGCCGTAGCGGCGCTCGAAGCCGGTGGCGATGGCCTGGCCGGTGAACGCGGTCGACATCACCGCGAGGGCGAGGATGCCGGGCGCGAGGAAGTCGACCGCCTCTCCGGCGCCGGTGTCGACGATGTCCACGGTGCTGAAGAGCACCAGGAGCAGGGTCGGGATGACGACGGTCAGCAGCAGCTGCTCGCCGTTGCGCAGCAGCATCTTCGTCTCGAGGGCGGCCTGGGCCGCGATCATGCGGGGCAGGGGCGCCGCGCCGGGCTTCGGCGTGTACGTTCCGGTGGCGGTCACGAGCGCAGCTCCTTGCCGGTGGGCTCCAGGCTGTGCTGTCCCGGGGGGCGGCCCCCGGACCCCCGGCCGACCTCGGTGCGAGCCGGAATCATGAGCGCAACTCCTTGCCGGTCATCTCCAAGAACACGTCCTCCAGGGTGTGCCGCTCGACGGAGATCTTCTCCGGCATCACGCCGTGCTGGGCGCACCAGGAGGTGACCGTCGCGAGCAGCTGGGGGTCGACCTTGCCGACGACCCGGTAGGAGCCCGGTGTCAGCTCGGCGGCCGAGCAGTCGGCGGGCAGGGCCTTCAGCAGCGAGCCGACGTCGAGGCCCGGCCGGCCCGTGAAGCGGAGCGTGTTCTCGGCGCCGCCCCGGCACAGCTCCTCGGGGGAGCCCTGGGCGATGACCCGGCCGGAGTCGATGATCGCCACGTCGTCCGCGAGCTGCTCGGCCTCGTCCATGTGGTGGGTGGTGAGGACCACCGACACGCCGTCCGCGCGCAGGTCCCGCACGAGGTCCCAGGTGGCGCGGCGGGCCTGCGGGTCGAGTCCGGCGGTCGGCTCGTCGAGGAAGACCAGTTCCGGCCGCCCGACCACGGCCATGGCCAGCGCGAGCCGCTGCTGCTGCCCGCCGGACAGCCGGCGGTACGTCGTACGGCCGCAGGAGCCGAGGCCGAGGCGCTCGATCAACGCGTCCACGTCCAGCGGGTGCGCGTGCAGCCTGGCGACGTGGCGGAGCATCTCGTCGGCCCGGGAGCCCGAGTAGACGCCGCCGGACTGGAGCATCACGCCGATGCGGGGCCGCAGGTCCCCGGACTGTCTCACCGGGTCGAGGCCCAGGACGCGCACCGTGCCGGAATCCGGCTTCCGGTACCCCTCGCAGGTCTCGACCGTGGTCGTCTTGCCCGCTCCGTTGGGACCGAGCACGGCGGTCACGCCCGTCCGGGCCACCAGGTCGAGCCCGTCCACCGCGGTCTTCGTGCCGTACCGCTTCACCAGGGCCTGGACCTGGATCACGGGCTCACTTCGCATGGTTCCAGAGTCTAGGGAGGCGCGCCGGAGCTCAGCCCGGCGGGTGGAGGAATTCCTCGTCCCGGGGCCGGTGGACCGCCAGCCACCGTTCGGCGTAGGCCACCGCGTCCGCCACCGGGAACAGCCGCGCCTCGGCCGCGCCGACCTTTCCGCGCACGACGGGACGGTCCCGTTCGAAGTCGTAGCCCAGCTCGTCGAAACGGTCCGAGCTGATCGACACCTCGGTGACCGTCTCCCAGCCCTTGGACCCCGGCCGGCCCACGGCGACGCGCGGGGACGGTATCCGGTACTCGGCGAGGTGGAAGCTCGTGCAGGAGGCGTAGCCGGCGCCGAGCAGCAGCACCCGGGCGCCCATCGCCTCCAGCTTCGCCAGCGGGCTGCGCTCACCGAGCCGGCAGTCGGGCGCGTGTCCGTCGAGCACCTCCGCCGCGCGGGGGCCGAGCGCCGCGAACGAGGTCTGCGGATGCGCGCTGCGCAGTGCGCCGGGCCAGGTGCGCACCGTCTCCGGAACGACGCCGACCCCGCGGCAGGGTGTGATCCGCGGGTCGTAGGCGGGCATGGTGGCACGGATGGCCGCCCACCATTGCGGGGGAACGGGCGGGTTGCTCCACAGGGCCGGGTCGGACAGGTCGCCGGTCTGGGTGGGCACCACGAGCGTGCCCTCCGGGCCGAGCGCGTCGAGCAGTCCTTCCACCACCGCGACGGCGCCGCCGTTGACCCAGCCGAGGGCGCTGAGGGAGGAGTGCGCGAGGAGGGTCTCGCCGGGCCGCACGCCGAGCTCGCCGAGCTGGGTCCGAAGCGTCTCGCGGGTGACAAGAGGGCCGGTCGGAGGGGGTGTGGACATGGTTGTGGAGTGTCCCCGATACGGCTTGCGCATGCCACCGCTTTGATCGATCAGAGATCGTTTCCGCAGGTCGGATTAGGTTTACCTAAGTGACGCAGGGCACCGTCGGGTGCCGCATGCACGGCTTGCCCGGTCCGGAAGAATTACGCAACAATGGCGTTGTGAAAAACGTCGGCGAGGCACCCCACGAGGAGCTGGCGACCGGGGAGCGGTCCACCCGCAACCGCGTCGCGCGGTCCATCCTGGACCACGGCCCCTCGACCGTCGCCGAGCTCGCCGAGCGGCTGGGCCTCACCCAGGCGGCCGTGCGCCGGCACCTCGACGCCCTCACGGGTGACGGTGTCGTGGAAGCGCGTGAGCAGCGGGTGTACGGCGCGCGGACCCGCGGCCGGCCGGCCAAGGTGTTCGCCCTGACGGACTGCGGCCGGGATGCCTTCGACCAGTCGTACGACACGCTCGCCGCGGACGCCCTGCGCTGGATCGCCGACCGCGAGGGCGGCAACGAGGCGATCGCCGCCTTCGCCCGCGCCAGGATCGCCGCGCAGGCGGGCGCCTACCGCCGCGCGGTCGAGGGCGTGCCGCCCGAGAAGCGGGCCGAAGCGCTGGCCAAAGCCCTGAGCGTCGACGGGTACGCTGCCACGGCGCGCAAGGCGCCCCACCCGCAGCAGGGTGAGCAGCTCTGCCAGCACCACTGCCCGGTCGCGCACGTCGCCGAGCAGTTTCCGCAACTGTGCGAGGCGGAGACGGAATTTTTCGCCGAGCTGCTCGGTACGCACGTACAGCGGCTCGCCACCATCGCGCACGGCGACGGCGTCTGCACGACGTTCATCCCCAAGATTTCCCACAACGCATCTGCAAGCACGGCCGGGAGGAACCCCGCATGACTCTCCCCACGGAGACTGCCCACCCCGAGCTCGAGGGCCTGGGCAAGTACGAGTACGGCTGGGCCGACTCCGACACGGCCGGCGCCTCCGCCAAGCGCGGCATCAACGAGGACGTCGTCCGGGACATCTCGGACAAGAAGAGCGAGCCGGAGTGGATGACCAAGCTCCGTCTCAAGGGCCTGCGCCTGTTCGAGAAGAAGCCCATGCCGAACTGGGGCTCGGACCTGTCGGGCATCGACTTCGACAACATCAAGTACTTCGTGCGCTCCACGGAGAAGCAGGCGGAGTCCTGGGAGGACCTGCCCGAGGACATCAAGGCCACGTACGACAAGCTCGGCATCCCCGAGGCGGAGAAGCAGCGCCTCGTCGCCGGTGTCGCAGCCCAGTACGAGTCCGAGGTCGTCTACCACCAGATCCGCGAGGACCTGGAGGAGCAGGGCGTCATCTTCCTCGACACCGACACCGCGCTGAAGGAGCACCCGGAGCTCTTCAAGGAGTACTTCGGGACCGTCATCCCCGTCGGTGACAACAAGTTCGCGTCGCTGAACTCCGCCGTGTGGTCGGGCGGCTCCTTCATCTACGTGCCGCCGGGCGTCCACGTGGAGATCCCGCTCCAGGCCTACTTCCGTATCAACACGGAGAACATGGGCCAGTTCGAGCGGACCCTGATCATCGTCGACGAGGGTGCCTACGTGCACTACGTCGAGGGCTGCACCGCCCCGATCTACAAGTCGGACTCGCTGCACTCCGCGGTCGTCGAGATCATCGTCAAGAAGAACGCCCGCTGCCGCTACACGACCATCCAGAACTGGTCGAACAACGTCTACAACCTGGTCACCAAGCGCGCCGTGGCCTACGAGGGCGCGACCATGGAGTGGGTCGACGGCAACATCGGCTCCAAGGTGACGATGAAGTACCCGGCCGTCTACCTGATGGGCGAGCACGCCAAGGGCGAGACCCTGTCCATCGCCTTCGCCGGCGAGGGCCAGCACCAGGACGCGGGCGCCAAGATGGTCCACATGGCGCCGAACACGTCGTCCAACATCGTCTCGAAGTCCGTCGCGCGCGGCGGTGGCCGCACCTCCTACCGCGGTCTGATCGAGATCGGCGAGGGCGCCCCGGGCTCCAAGTCGAACGTGCTCTGCGACGCGCTGCTCGTCGACACCATCTCCCGCTCGGACACCTACCCCTACGTGGACGTCCGCGAGGACGACGTGTCCATGGGCCACGAGGCGACCGTCTCCAAGGTCTCCGAGGACCAGCTCTTCTACCTGATGAGCCGCGGCCTGAGCGAGGACGAGGCCATGGCGATGATCGTGCGCGGCTTCGTCGAGCCCATCGCCAAGGAGCTCCCCATGGAGTACGCGCTGGAGCTCAACCGGCTGATCGAGCTGCAGATGGAAGGTGCGGTCGGTTAATCCCACCGCGGTCCATCAAGCCCTTACGTAACGGAAAGCGAGCACTACGACAGCCATGGCTGAGGCCCAGAACATCCCCGTGGGTTCGACGACCGCGGGCTCGATCGCGGTCGCCGCGGAGTCGACCGTCGCCACCCGCATGAGCGCGCCCCCCT
Source organism: Streptomyces sp. NPDC037100 (assembly GCF_055606225.1). Lineage (NCBI taxonomy): Bacteria > Bacillati > Actinomycetota > Actinomycetes > Kitasatosporales > Streptomycetaceae > Streptomyces > Streptomyces sp. NPDC037100. The sequence goes on from NZ_JBVJSX010000007.1 coordinate 298,260, forward strand.
CCTTCGACGTGGCGGACTTCCCCGTCCCGCACGGCCGGGAGGAGGAATGGCGGTTCACCCCGCTGGAGCGCCTGCGCGGCCTGCACGACGGCACCGCCGTCACCACCGGCAACGGCGTGAAGGTCGACGTCCAGGCTCCCGAGGGCGTCACCGTCGAGGCCGTCGGCCGCGACGACGCGCGGCTCGGCAAGGCCGGCACCCCCGTGGACCGCGTCGCCGCCCAGGCCTACTCGGCGTTCGAGAAGGCCGGGGTCGTGACCGTCCCCAAGGAGACCGTCCTCACCGAGCCCATCCGCATCACGGTGCACGGCGAGGGCGGCACCGCCTTCGGCCACCAGGTGATCGAGCTGGGCGCCTTCGCCGAGGCCGTCGTGGTCATCGACCACACCGGTGACGCGGTCCTCGCAGCCAACGTCGACTACCTCCTGGGCGACGGCGCCAAGCTCACCGTCGTCTCCGTCCAGGACTGGGACGACAAGGCCGTCCACGTCGCCCAGCACAACGCGCTCGTCGGCCGCGACGCCTCCTTCAAGTCGGTCGTCGTCACCTTCGGCGGCGACGTCGTCCGGCTGCACCCGCGCGTGCAGTACGTCGGCCCCGGCGGCGAGGCCGAACTGTTCGGCCTGTACTTCACCGACCAGGGCCAGCACCAGGAGCACCGCCTCCTGGTCGACCACAACGTCCCGCACTGCAAGTCCAACGTCGTCTACAAGGGCGCGCTCCAGGGCGAGGACGCGCACGCGGTGTGGATCGGCGACGTGCTCATCGAGGCCAAGGCCGAGGGCACCGACACGTACGAGATGAACCGCAACCTCGTCCTCACGGACGGGGCCCGCGTGGACTCCGTGCCGAACCTCGAGATCGAGACCGGCGAGATCGTCGGCGCCGGTCACGCCTCGGCGACCGGCCGCTTCGACGACGAGCAGCTCTTCTACCTCATGGCCCGCGGCATCCCGGAGCACGAGGCCCGGCGCCTCGTGGTCCGCGGCTTCTTCGCCGAGCTGGTCCAGCAGATCGGCCTCCCCGACATCGAGGAGCGCCTGATCGCCAAGATCGAGGAGGAGCTGGAGGCGGCGGTCGCATGACCTTCGTACGCGCCTGTGGACTGGGCGAGCTGGAGGAGGACACCCCGAAACGGGTGGAGCTCGACGGCACGCCCCTGTCCATCGTGCAGACCGAGGGCGAGGTGTTCGCGATCCACGACATCTGCTCGCACGCGAACGTCTCCCTGTCGGAGGGCGAGGTCGACGACTGCCACATCGAGTGCTGGCTGCACGGCTCGCGCTTCGACCTCCGTTCCGGCAAGCCCGACGCCCTTCCGGCGACGCGCCCCGTCCCCGTATACCCCGTAAAGATCGAAGGGGACGACGTGCTCGTCTCCCTCACCCAGGAGTCCTGAGGCACCCATGGCAACGCTTGAAATCCGAGACCTGCACGTCACCGTCGAGGCCGACAACGCCACGAAGGAGATCCTCAAGGGCGTCGACCTCACCGTGAAGCAGGGCGAGACGCACGCCATCATGGGCCCCAACGGCTCCGGCAAGTCGACCCTCGCCTACTCCCTCGCGGGGCACCCGAAGTACACGATCACCGGCGGCACCGTCACCCTCGACGGCGAGGACGTCCTGGAGATGTCCGTCGACGAGCGCGCCCGCGCCGGCCTGTTCCTCGCGATGCAGTACCCGGTCGAGGTGCCGGGTGTGTCCGTGTCGAACTTCCTGCGCACCTCCGCCACCGCCGTCCGTGGCGAGGCCCCCAAGCTGCGCACCTGGGTGAAGGAGGTCAAGGAGGCCATGGAGCGCCTCAACATGGACCCCGCCTTCGCCGAGCGCAACGTCAACGAGGGCTTCTCCGGCGGTGAGAAGAAGCGCCACGAGATCCTCCAGCTGGAGCTGCTCAAGCCCAAGATGGCGATCCTCGACGAGACCGACTCCGGTCTGGACGTCGACGCCCTGCGCGTCGTGTCCGAGGGCGTGAACCGCGTCCGCGAGACGGGCGAGGTCGGCACCCTGCTGATCACCCACTACACGCGCATCCTGCGCTACATCAAGCCCGACTTCGTCCACGTGTTCTCCGCAGGCCGGATCGTCGAGTCCGGCGGCGCCGAGCTCGCCGACAAGCTGGAGAACGAGGGCTACGAGGTTTATGCGAAGCTCGACGGAGTCGACACGAAGGGTGGCGTATCCGCGTGACACTGCTGCCGGGCCTCCTCGACACCGAGGCGATCCGCAAGGACTTCCCCATCCTGGACCGCCAGGTCCACGAAGGCCGGAAGCTCGTGTACCTGGACAACGCGGCGACGAGCCAGAAGCCGCGCCAGGTGCTGGACGCCCTGAGCGAGTACTACGAGCGCTACAACGCCAACGTCCACCGCGGTGTGCATGTGCTCGCCGAGGAGGCCACGGCGCTGTACGAGGGTGCGCGCGACAAGGTCGCGGAGTTCATCAACGCGCCCTCGCGCGACGAGGTGATCTTCACCAAGAACGCCTCGGAGTCGCTCAACCTCGTGGCGAACATGCTGGGCTGGGCCGACGAGCCCTACCGCGTGGACTCCGACACCGAGATCGTCATCACGGAGATGGAGCACCACTCCAACATCGTGCCGTGGCAGCTGCTCGCGCAGCGCACGGGCGCGAAGCTGAAGTGGTTCGGCCTCACCGACGACGGCCGCCTCGACCTGTCGAACATCGACGAGGTCATCACGGAGAAGACGAAGATCGTCTCCTTCGTGCTGGTCTCCAACATCCTCGGCACCCAGAACCCGGTCGAGGCGATCGTGCGCCGCGCCCAGGAGGTCGGTGCGCTGGTGTGCATCGACGCCTCCCAGGCCGCGCCGCACATGCCGCTGGACGTCCAGGCCCTCCAGGCCGACTTCGTGGCCTTCACCGGCCACAAGATGTGCGGCCCGACCGGCATCGGCGTCCTGTGGGGCCGCCAGGAGCTGCTGGAGGACCTGCCCCCGTTCCTCGGCGGCGGCGAGATGATCGAGACGGTGTCCATGCACTCCTCGACCTACGCCCCGGCGCCCCACAAGTTCGAGGCGGGCACGCCCCCGATCGCCCAGGCGGTCGGTCTCGGCGCGGCGATCGACTACCTCGACTCGATCGGCATGGACAAGATCCTCGCCCACGAGCACGCGCTCACCGAGTACGCGGTCAAGCGGCTGCTGGAGGTCCCCGACCTGCGCATCATCGGCCCCACCACGGCCGAGGAGCGCGGCGCGGCGATCTCCTTCACGCTCGGCGACATCCACCCGCACGACGTGGGCCAGGTCCTCGACGAGCAGGGCATCGCCGTCCGGGTCGGACACCACTGCGCCCGGCCGGTCTGCCTGCGGTACGGAATTCCTGCGACCACGCGAGCGTCGTTCTATCTGTACTCCACGCCGGCCGAGATCGACGCACTGGTCGACGGCCTGGAGCACGTACGGAACTTCTTCGGCTGAGGGGCGTGCTAGACGGTGAAACTGGACTCCATGTACCAGGAAGTCATCCTGGACCACTACAAGAACCCGCACGGGCGGGGCTTGCGGGATGGCGACGCCGAGGTGCACCACGTCAACCCGACGTGCGGTGACGAGATCACGCTGCGCGTGAAGTACGACGGCACCACGATCGAGGACGTCTCGTACGAAGGCCAGGGCTGTTCGATCAGCCAGGCGAGCGCGTCCGTGCTGAACGACCTCCTCGTCGGCAAGGACCTCTCCGACGCGCGGAAGATCCAGGAGACCTTCCTGGAGCTGATGCAGTCCAAGGGGAAGCTCGAACCCGACGACGCGATGGAGGACATCCTGGAGGACGCGGTCGCGTTCGCCGGGGTGTCCAAGTACCCGGCCCGGGTGAAGTGCGCCCTGCTGAGCTGGATGGCCTGGAAGGACGCTACGGCCCAGGTGCTGGGCGGAGCCGACGCCGAGAAGGAGACGACGGCATGAGCGAGACCGTTGAGATGAAGCCGGCCTCGGAGGAAGAGGTCCGTGAGGCGCTGTACGACGTCGTCGACCCCGAACTGGGCATCGACGTCGTCAACCTCGGCCTGATCTACGGCATCCACATCGACGAAGCGAACATCGCGACGCTCGACATGACCCTGACCTCGGCGGCCTGCCCGCTGACGGACGTCATCGAGGACCAGGCGAAGTCCGCCACGGACGGCCTCGTGAGCGAGCTGCGCATCAACTGGGTCTGGATGCCCCCGTGGGGCCCCGACAAGATCACGGACGACGGGCGCGAGCAGCTTCGGGCTCTCGGCTTCAACGTCTGAGGTCCCCAGCGCGACGGAGGGCGGCACCCTGTTCGGGTGCCGCCCTCACGCGTACTCAGTCCAGTCCGGACACGATCTGGAACGACGCGTCCGACTGGTACTGGTGACTGTGCTCGTAGGGGTCCAGGCGGAGCTGGAAGTTGCGGTGGCGCAGGAAGCGGCCCGGATAGTTGACCGACTCCAGCGTGAGCGTTCCCGAGCGGGACGACGCGCGGGGGCAGAACGTGGCGTCCTGGCGGAAGAGGGACGAGCCGTCGTCGCTGTTCGCGACCAGGACGAAGCTGCGGTGGCGCAGGTAGCGGCCGTCCGCGGTGGTGAAGGAGTAGCAGGAGGAGTCGGAGAGGCCGGCGACGCGCTGGAAGGTGGCGTTCTCGCGCTGCCCGGAGCCGTAGCCGATCCGGTCCAGCCGTACATAGCCGTCGCTGACCCGCCAGTAGCGGTCGGGGAAGTTGACCGAGCGTATGGATATGCCGGTGGAGGCCGGGGGCTTCGGGTGCTTCGAAGGGGTGGGGGACGCCTTCGGCGGCTTCGGGGCCTTCTTCTCGGGCTTCGGGCTCGGGGTGGCCGTGGGAGCGCTGGTGGTGGCGGTGGGGGACGGATGGCGGCGGTCCGCGCCGGGCTTGGGGGTGCCGGCCCCGGAGGGGGTCGCGAAGGAGATCAGGCCGCCCGGGGCCGAACTGCTGAGGGTGGTCGGCTCCGCCGCCCGGGATTCGGCCTCCTCGGCCTCACTGTTCATCACGGTGATGGCCGTGACGCACGCGGTGATCGTCGCGAGGGCCAGCGTACCCGCCAGCCAGAGTCGTCGCGTCCCCGGTGCCCGGGTTGTGTCCGGGGCCCAGCCGCTCTCCCAGGGGCGGTCCTGAGGCGGCCGGGACTTCTCTTCTGACATGCGCTGTTCCTCCGACGGGGCGACCTTGACGGCGGCGCAGTTGTGGTGGCCCTGTGTGTGATCGGTGACACCGTAGTGGACGTCTGAGTCTCCTGTGGCTCGTTTGGTGGGAGCGGTTTCTCTCCGTTGCGAGAGCGGTTTCCCCCCGTGATCCAAACTCCGTTGTGTACGGGTGTACAGATAGCTGTGTACGCTTGTACATATGGGATATCTGCTGCTGGCCGGGGCCATAGCCGCCGAAGTCGCCGCGACCACCGCCATGAAGTACACCGACGGCTTCAGCAGGCTCGGGCCGTCGCTGCTCACGGTCCTCGGATACGTCGTCTCCTTCGCGCTGCTCGCGCAGACCCTCAAGACCGTCTCGGTGGGCACGGCCTACGCGATCTGGGCCGGGGTCGGCACCGCCGCCATCGCCACGATCGGGTTCGCGTTCCTGGGAGAGGGGATGACGGTCGCCAAGGCCGCCGGGATCGCGCTGATCATCGCCGGGGTCGTGGTGCTGAACCTGGGCGGGGCCCACTGATGGCCCGGCGCCACGACCCCGAGCGGCGGCAGCGGATCATCGACGCGGCGATCCGGGTCGTCGGGGCGAAGGGGATCGCCGGGCTGAGCCACCGCAGTGCAGCGGCCGAGGCCGATGTGCCGCTCGGTTCGACGACGTACCACTTCAAGACCCTCGACGAGCTGCTGGTCGCCGCGTTGCGGCAGGCCAACGAGGGCTTCGCCAAGGTGATCGCCGCGCGCGGCGGCTTGGAGGACCCCCGCGCCGATCTGGCCGCCGAACTCGCCGCCTGGATGGGGGAGTGGCTCGCGGGCGACCGTACCGGGGTGGAGCTGGAGTACGAGCTGTACCTGGCCGCCCTGCGCAAGCCCGCCCTGCGGCCCGTCGCCGCCGAGTGGGCCGCGGGCGTCGCCGAGCTGCTGTCCCGGCGTACCGATCCGGTGACCGCCCGGGCACTGGTGGCGGTCGTCGACGGCATCTGCCTCCAGGTCCTGCTGACGGGGGTGCCCTACGACGAGGAATACGCCCGGGAGGTGCTGGCGCGGGTGCTGGCGGGGGCCCGGGGGTGAGGCCGGGGGGTGGGACGCGGGGAGGGCGCTCACGGAGAAGCCGCGCCGTGGACGGGGTCGGCCGTGCGCGGGCGTCGGCCTCGGCGGTGTCGTGTGCGGGCTGCCGTGGTCGGGGGTGTGGGCGTGGGGTCGGCTCCGGAGGGTGTGGTGTGCGGGCTGCCGTGTCGGGGTGTGCGTGCGTGAGGCCCGGTCCGGGCGGGTGGCGCGGGCGGGCCCCCGTGGTCGGGGTGTCCCTGCTGCTGAGAGGGCCCTTCGAGGGGTGGATACCGCCCGTCCCGTGAGACGCCCTCGCACCGGTTCGCATCGATCGGCGTCCGCCGGTTAGGTTGCCCTCATGACCGACACGACTGCTCCTCGCACCACCGGCGCCGTGGCCGCCGGCCTCGCCACGGTCGCCGCCGACGGCACCGTTCTCGACACCTGGTTCCCCGCGCCCGAGCTGGCCGACCAGCCCGGCCCGTCCGGCACCGAGCGGCTGTCCGCCGAACGCGCCGCGGAGCTGCTCGGCGGTGGCGCGACCGCGGCGATCGGCCCGGACGCCCGCCGGGGCGTCGAGGTGGTCGCGGTCCGCACGGTCATCGCCTCGCTCGACGAGAAGCCGATCGACGCGCACGACGCCTACCTGCGCCTGCACCTGCTCTCCCACCGTCTGGTCAAGCCGCACGGCCAGAGCCTGGACGGCATCTTCGGTTTCCTCGCCAACGTCGCCTGGACCTCGCTCGGCCCGGTCGCCGTCGACGACCTCGAGAAGGTCCGGCTGAACGCGCGCGCCGAGGGCCTGCACCTCCAGGTGACCTCCGTCGACAAGTTCCCGCGCATGACGGACTACGTGGCCCCCAAGGGCGTCCGGATCGCCGACGCCGACCGGGTCCGCCTCGGCGCGCACCTCGCCGAGGGCACCACCGTCATGCACGAGGGCTTCGTCAACTTCAACGCCGGCACGCTCGGCACGTCGATGGTCGAGGGCCGCATCTCCGCCGGCGTCGTGATCGGCGACGGCTCGGACATCGGCGGCGGTGCCTCCACCATGGGCACCCTCTCGGGCGGCGGCAACGTCATCATCTCCGTCGGCGAGCGCTGCCTGATCGGCGCCGAGGCGGGCGTGGGCATCGCCCTCGGCGACGAGTGCGTCGTCGAGGCCGGCCTCTACGTCACCGCCGGCACCCGCGTCACCATGCCCGACGGCCAGATCGTCAAGGCCCGCGAGCTGTCCGGCGCCTCCAACATCCTCTTCCGCCGCAACTCGGTCACCGGCACGGTCGAGGCCCGGCCGAACAACGCGGTGTGGGGCGGTCTGAACGAGATCCTGCACAGCCACAACTGATCATCGGCGGCCGTGACCTGCGGCCGCCTAAACGATCAGCTTCCTGACCTGCTGCTGAGCTGTCGGCAGTTGTTGACGGTGGTCGTTGTTGAGCGCCCTTCCACGGCCCCAGGACGGCCCGGGAAGGGCGCTCAAGTGTTGGGGCGACACCCGCCCTGTAAGGGCGGACGTGATCGGCGGCGGACATCCCCAGGCCACTCCGGCTGCAACGGCAACCACGGTCAAAGGTGCATCTCGACTGCGGCGAGCCGTCGTTGACCGTGGTTGACCGCACGATGTGGCACGCGCGGTCAGACACCTTGTTTGGAAGATCGCGTGTGAGGGTGGCGGCTGAGCCGGCGAGACGTTGACCAGGATCTGCCCGAGGGGCTCGCTGCCCTTCCCTGTAATTCCCGATGGTCCCCGCCCCGTGGGGCACGCTGGGGGCACGTACGGCCTTCTGCGGGCCCACCAGCCCACTAGCGGCTTTTCGGGGTCAGTCCGAGCCTAGTTCGCTCCCTGGGCGCCGGTGATGCCCCCGCCGGTGCACCTTCCCGGTCGCCAAAGTCGGACGTATGCTGCGCCCGAAGATCGTGATGTGAGGAGGACCATACTCTATGGTGACGGACGCCGAACTGCCTTACCTGCGCCGCTGCGTGGAGCTGGCAGCCGAGGCACTGGCGAAAGGGGACGAGCCGTTCGGTTCGGTGCTGGTGGGTGCGGACGGCGCGGTGCTCGCTGAGGGCCACAACGAGGTGGCCTCCGGAGACCACACCCGGCACCCCGAGTTCGAGCTGGCCCGCTGGTCCGCCGCCCACCTGACGCCCGAGCAGCGGACGGCCGCGACCGTCTACACCTCCGGCGAGCATTGCCCGATGTGCGCGGCCGCGCACGCCTGGGTTGGTCTCGGCCGCATCGTGTACGTGGCCTCTTCCGAGCAGCTCGCAACATGGCTTGGCGAGTTGGGGGTTCCGGCACCTCCAGTGCGCCCCCTGCCAGTCAACACGGTCGCTCCCGGGGTAGTCGTGGAGGGGCCGGTCCGGGAACTGGTGACGGAGGTCCGCGACCTGCACCGTAGATTCCACGGCCCGAGGCAGCGCGACTAGTGTCCTGCGCCGGAAGTTCCTAGGCAGTTCCGGCTGAGCCGCGGACGGTCAACGCGCCTGGTCGGCGGCGGGAAATCCGACCACCGATACGAGACAGATCTACCGACGGATTTCAGGCGCGGAGCACTAGCTCTTGACCGCTGAGATGCAACGTGGGTCGTGCGTCATGAGGTCGGCGGAACGACTTTGGCCGGGAGCTGCTTCGGGGCGAGTGATCATGGCCCCGTAAGCTTCCGGCGCGTCGGGCAGTCCGTGGACCTGCCCGTTGAAGCACGACGTTGGGGCCATGATCTTAGAGGCTCGCCCCAAAGTGGCTGAACCCCGCCATGTGCCCCGACTGCGAGGACTTCGCCCGCACGGTCCTACTCCTGGGCCAGCTCGCCCTCTACGCCGACACCACCGGCGCTGACCTCGACTTCGCTCACCATCGACCCGGTGACCGTGAGAGCGTCGAGATTCGTCTCAGGGTCCACGCCCTTCCCTACCTCGGCGATCGGCCCATGGCGTCCTTCCGGCCCTCGCACCTGCGCGCCTGGATGCGCCAGCTGGAGGAGACGGGCCGCGCGGCGTCCAACCGCGGGTGATCTTCGCCAACGTGTCGGCCGTCTTCACGGCTGCCGTAGAAGACCGGATCATCGCGGAGAACCCGTGCCGTGCCCGATCGGTGCGGGCACCCTCCCTCGACGGCCGGAAGGTCAAGCCGTGGTCCCTCGATCGCGTCATGACCAGGCACGAGGCGCTGCCGGACGCCTACCAAGAGATGGTCTCCCTGGGTGCAGGCTGCGGGCTCCGACAGGGCGAGATCTTCGGCCTCGCCGTTGAGGACCTCGACTTCCTCAGCGGCACGGTTCATGTGGTTCGCCAGGTCAAGCTCATACGTGGCGTGCAAGCGATCTTCGGGCCGCCGAAGGGCGGCAAGGGACGTTACGTCCCGCTGCCCGAGACAGTCTCCTTCGCGCTGGCGGCCCACATCACGAAGCACGAGCCGGTAGAGGTCACCCTGCCGTGGAAGAGCCCGGACGGCCCGCCCGTCACGGCCTCGCTGCTGTTCGTCAACACCCGGCGGCAATGGCTCCACCGGTTCCGCTTCAACCGGTCCGTATGGCGTCCGGCTCTCACTTCGGCCGGCATACCTCTCGGACGCGAGAACGGCATGCATGCCCTCCGCCACTTCTACGCCTCCGTGCTCCTGGACGCGGGGGAGAGCATCAAGGCCCTGAGCGAGTACCCGGGTCACCACGACCCGAGCTTCACGCTCCGCACGTACACGCACCTGATGCCGAACAGCGAGGCGCGCACCCGGGCCGCCGTGGATCGCGTCTTCCGAGACCAGGAGCGCACCGATGACGGCCCCGAAACGGCCCCTGAGGCGGGCTGATCGTCTGACCTGCTCATGATTCAGAACAGCCACAACTGACGGTCCCGGCACGATCCCGTACGGATGACCCTGCGTGACCTCGCGGTGGTTTCGGCAGATGAACGGGTGGACGCAGTGTCCGATCAGACGCCGAACCGACGAAACGAGGAGCGGGGCATGAGGAATGAGCGGGGGCGGGCCGTGGTGCGCGGACTGGCCGGAGTGGTCGCGACGCTGGCGGTGTGCTGGCTGCCCGCGGGGGCCGCGCACGCCGACGAGACCAACACCGGCTCGCACAACGGCCACCGGGTCGGTCTGATCAACGTCAACGCCGGTCAGATCGACGACCCGGCGGAGGACGTGCTGGAGCACACGCTGCTGTTCGGCGACGGGTACGCCTGGAACTGATCACGCGGAGCAGACGGGACGGCCCGTACCGCAGATGACACTGCGGTACGGGCCGTCCCGTTTTCGTTCCCGGCAGGTGGCACAGCGGGACGCGCCCGCACACGTCACAGGGAGTACGGAGGCCACCCCGTCCAGTGACTTCCGGTCACCCAAGGACAACACCAAGGGGCGGTGGGAGCCGGTGTTCGCGGAGCGGTGATCACGTGCTGACCAGGTCGTCGTGGAGCGAGAGCAGTTCGTCGGCCGTCCTGCGGTCGGCCGGCTGAAGGGGGCCGCGGACCGGGCCTGCCGGGAGGCCCAGGGCGTTCAGGAGTGCCTTCGCCGTGACGGTGCCCGGCAGGCCCGCCGACATGATCGCCTCGATGAGGGGGGTGGCCTGCTGCTGGAGGCGGGCCGCCCGGGCCGTGTCGCCCGCGTCGAACGTGTCCAGGACCGCCCGCAGGTGGTTCGGGATCACGTTCGCGACCGTGCTGACGTAACCGGTGCCGCCCACGGCGTACAGCGCGAGGTTGTGTTCGTCGCAGCCCGCGTAGTACGCCAGCTCTGTGCGGGCCAGTACCTTCTGGGCACCCAGGAAGTCGTGGGAGCAGTCCTTGACGGCGACGATCCTCGGGTGTTCGGCGAGGCGGAGGATCGTTTCCGGTTCGATGCGGGTGCCGGTGCGGACGGGGATGTCGTAGACGATGAGCGGGAGTGCGCAGGCGTCCGCGACCTCCCTGAAATGGGCCTCGATCGCGTGCTGCGGGGGTCTGCTGTAGTACGGCGACACCACCAGCAGACCGTCCGCGCCCGCCTTCTCGGCCTCCCGTGCCAGCTCGGTGGTGTGCCGGGTGTCGGGGGTGCCGATGCCTGCGATGACCTTCGCGCGGTCGCCGACCGCCTCGCGGACGGCGGCGACGAGGGCCGACTTCTCGGCGTCCGTGGTGGTGGGGGACTCGCCCGTCGTGCCGGAGAGGACCAGGCCGTCGCAGCCGTTCGCCACCAGGTGGCCGGCGAGGTGCTGGGCGCCGTCGAGGTCCAGGGCCCCGGACGGTGTGAAGGGGGTGATCATGGCGCAGAGGGTGCGGCCGAGGGGCGGTGCGGGAGGCACCGTGGCAGCGGGAGGCGGTGTGGTCATGGGGGTAGTCTCGGCAGGGGCTTCCTGTAGCTCCACTTAATTTTGCTACCAGGTATCGCTAAGCAATCCTTCATGTTCGAAGGGGTCGAGTGGGTGGCGAGGGCGCCGAGCGCCGACGGGCCCGGTCGACGGGGTAGCAGCGGGGCCGTCCGGGTACCCGGGTGTTCCTGACGTCGAGAGGAGGCACCGTGACCGGGACCTTGGATCATCGGGCCGTGCACGACGAGCGCCGCTCCGTGGGTGAACTCGTCGGGCAGGCCACGGAGCAGCTCTCCACGCTCATGCGGCAGGAAGTGGCTCTCGCCAAGGAGGAGCTCGCCGAGAAGGGGCGGCGTGCGGGGCGCGGCGGTGGGTTGCTCGGGGCGGCGGGCGCCGTCGCGTACGCCGGGCTGCTCGTGCTGTCCGGTGCGGGTGTCGCCGCGCTCTCGCTGGTGCTGCCGGTGTGGGCCGCGGCGCTGATCGTGACCGGGGTGTTGTTCGTGATCGCGGCCGTGCTGGCGGCCACCGGGCGGGCGCAGCTGCGCAAGGCCACGCCGCCCACGCCCGAGCAGGCGCTCGGCAGTGTCAGGGCGGACGTGGAGGAGATCAAGGAGAGGGCGCATCGATGACGGACGCGACGGGTGGGGCGAAGGGCCCCGATGAGCTGCGGCGGCAGATCGAGCGGACCCGTACGGAACTCGGCAACACGGTGGAGGAGTTGGCCGGGAAGGCGGATGTGAAGGGGCGTGCGCGGGCGCGGGCGGCCGATCTGCGGGACAAGGCCGGGGCCGTGACGGTGCAGCTGCGGAGCAGTGCGGCGCAGGCGGGGCACACCGTGCACGACAAGGCGACGCATACGGGGCCCCGTCCCGTGCGGACCGTCGTCCAGGCTGGGATGCGGCATCCCGGGCCGGTGCTGGCCGCCGGGGCGGCGGGGGCCGTGGTGGCCGTCGGGGTGCTGCGCTGGAGGCATGCGCACGGGCCTCGCTGACCGTTGTGGTTCTGCCTCGCCGGGGCGCGGGTGCATGCCTGCCTCGCCTGGGCGCGGTGCGTGCCTGCCTCGCCGGGGTCCGGGTGCGTGCCTGCCTCGTCGGCTGGTGCCGGTGCGTGCCTTCGTCCGGCGCGGGGTGGGGTTGCGCGTCCGCTTCGCATGACGCCGGGTGGGGGTCGGGACCACGCCGGGAGGTGCCCGTCCTCGGAACGGTGCGATGGGGTTGCGTACCGACTGACTGTCCGTTGACGCGCCAACCGCTGCGGGCGGTCCCCCCGGACACGGCCCCTTACGTGACCCGGCGGCTGCGGGAGCATCGTGGCTCACCTGGCTGCGGGCATGCGTGCCGCTGGGGTGGCACAGCGGTACCCCGTGCCGCCGGGTGGCGGATCCCCCCGGCTCCGGCACGTACGCCGAGTCGCACCGCACCCACTTGACCTCAAGCTTGGTCGAGGTTGAACAGTGGGGTGTGTTCGCGACCGGCGCTACGACTGGAGTGTTCATGAGCCGTCGAACCGAGCAGCACCCCGACCCCACCGACCCTCGAATCGGTGCTCCCTTCTTCAGTACCTGGCGGGTCGGCACCCCCGAGCGGCAGCGGCAGACCGTGGAGGTGATCGGGCGGACCTGGGAGCGGCGGCCCTGGCCGACCAGGGACCTGCTGGGCTACCACGTGTACGCGGGGCAGGACGGGTCCACGCTGATGCACTACTCGCAGTGGACCGGCGAGCAGGCCTACGAGTCCTTCGTCAAGGCTCACCGGCAGGAGCGCGTCGACGAGATCGACACCGCCGTGCCGGGGATCGAGCGGGTCGGGCTCGGGCGGTACCGGCGGTACCGGAGCCGGGAACGCGCTGTGGGAGACGCGAGGGTGCCGGGTCTGGTCGTCACCGTGCGGGTCGACTTCGAGGCCGGGGCGGAACAGCGGCGGCAGGAGTGGGTCGATCTCGTGCTGAAGGCCCTGGACGACGATCCCGCGGGACATGCCGGGCTGGTCTCCGCGCACTTCCACGTGAGTACGGATGGCGGGCACGTTCTCAACTACGCCGAGTGGGAGAGTGCCGAAGCCTATGACCGGGCGCTGGCCGCCCCGTCGAACGCGGAGTGGGAGCGCGTGCGGACGTACCCGGGGGTGAAGGGGAGAGCCGGGAGTCGGTACGAGCACGTTCTGGGGCTGGTGCCGCGTTGAGCGTGGCCGGGGCCGGCCGGGTCCGCCACCCGGCCGGCCCCGAGCGGTGTCACGGGCGGAACCGCAGGACCTGCGGGTCGTGGTCGCTGAACTGGTCGTCGAACTCCGCGTTGATGTGCACGCTGTCGTACTCGAAGTCGCAGTCGCGGCGGATCGACGGGCTGACCAGGATCTGGTCGAGGACCTGGCTGTTGCCCTGGTAGACGTACGAGTAACGCTCGCTGCGGGGGAGCGACTTGATCGCGGACCAGAGTTCGCCGCGGCCCTCCAGGAGCTTCGCGGTCTGCGAGAACTCGAAGTCGTTGATGTCGCCCAGCGTGACGACGTCCGCGTTCTTCTGGGTGTCGAGGATGTCCTTGACGAAGGCGTTCACCAGCGTGGCCTGCCGGTGGCGCTGCGTCTCGGAGCTGCGGGCCGGCGGCTGGTACTGGGCCGTCAGACCCTGGTCGCCCCCCTTGGAGTTGAAATGGTTGGCGATCACGAAGACCGTGCGGCCGCGGAAGACGAACTCGCCGGCCAGCGGCTTGCGGCTGCTCTTCCAGGCCTCGTCGGCGGGGGCGATACGGCCGGGGCTGACCGTCAGGTGCGCCTTGCCGTGGATCTTCGTCACGTCGGTGGCCGTCGTGGCGTCGCCGCCCGTGCGGTCCGTGAAGGAGACACGCTCGGGGTTGAACAGGAACGCCTGGCGGATGTTGCCGCCCGGCTCGCCGCCGTCGGCACCGTCGGCCGGGTCGATCGAGCGCCAGTCGTACTTCGGGCCGCCCGCCGCGACGATCGCGTCGATCAGCTTGGTCATCGTCACGTCGGCGGCGACCGTGCCGTCGTTCTTCGCGCCGTTGTTGTCCTGGATCTCCTCCAGGGACACGATGTCGGGCGACTTCAGGTTGTTCACGATCGCGGCGGCGTGGGCGGCGAAGGTGTCGTCGGCCGGGTCGAGGTTCTCGACGTTGTACGTGGCGACCGCGAGCTCGGAAGAGCGCTGCCTGCGGGTCGTCTCGCGCTCCAGGCCCGCGCTCTTCAGCGTGCCCAGCTCGCTCGCGACCAGCGTGTAGCCGCCGAACTGGTTGTAGTCCAGGGGGCCCGCGGTGGTGCCGGTCAGGGTGTCGCCCACGTCGGCCTTCGGGAAGTCGGCCGTCGCACCGAGGGACTGGATCTGGAGGCGGCCGGTGTTCTGGTCGTCGTAAGCGCCGTAGACCGTACCGCCGCGGCGGTTGCGGTTCTCGTGCGGCTTCACCGTCACCCAGAGCTCGGTGTACGGGTCGGTGGCACCGACGACGCGGGTGTCGCCGACCCGGACGGACATGCCCTCCAGCGCCTCGTAGTAGTCCAGGGCGTACTTCGCCGGCTGGAGGGGGAGCGCGTTGACCGAGCCGTTCGCGGCGGTGTCGCCGGCGGGCGCGTAGGCGGCGGGGACCGAGCGCGAGGTGATCGCCGTGGCGCCGGGCAGCGCGTTGCCGCTGGAGACGACCGTGGTCGTCGGCTTGGTGATCTCCGTCACCGACTGGTTGCCGGAGGTCGCTCCGCCGGGGACGTACTCCGTGACCGTGCCGCTGACCGTCACGGAGTCACCGACGGCGACCCCCTTCGGGACGGAGCTGGTGAAGACGAAGACGCCCTCGCTGGTCGCCGGGTCGGCGTCCGGCGTCGGGTCCTGGATCCAGAAGCCGCGGGACGAGCCGTAGGTCCGGATGCCGGTGACGATTCCGGCCACGTCCGTGACCTGCTTCCCGGCGTACGGGGAGGTCCGGGTGCTGCCCTGGATGTCGTGAATGCGGACCGACTCCGCGTGCGCGGGGCTGGTGAGGACGATCGTGGATGCCGCGGAACACGCGGCGGCGACGGTGAGCGCGGCGAGACGCGCGGACGACTTGCTCGGCAACGGGATTCCCTCCGGGGACGTGACAGGGCGCCGGGACGAGGGCGGGGACAAGTGGAATGGCTGACTGCCGCTACCTGTGGGGCGGATGCGGTGACGCGCGTAGACCGCGGTGGACGGATGGACCTGGTGGGGCCGGCCCGGTGAACAAGTGTCCGCCGACTTCTACGCGCGTCAATCTCCAGCCTGGCCACGGCACTTGTCAAGGTTTCGGCCATGTACGGCGGCTGACGGGGAGATGAAGTGGGCGGCATGGGTGGAAATCCGTCTAGGCTGAGCGGTTGAGTCACCTGAGGCGCGCTAGGAGAAACAGCCGATGTCAGACCGCTCCCCCCTGCCGCCGGTGCGGCTGCACCCCGAAGCGGAGCTGGCGCGCGACGCGCTGTCCACGCCGTTGCTGTCCCGGGCCGCCCGGCTCGCCCGCTGGGCCGGGCCGGACACCCGCGTCGACGCCGGGGGAGGGCTCGTCGACGAGCAGCTTCCGGCGGCCGCGGAGGCGCTCGGGCTGAGCGGGGAGGACGCCGCCGCCGATGCCAGCGAGGCGTGGCGGGTCGCCGTCGACGCCGGGCTCGTCGAGGTCGTCGACGAGGAACAGGGCACCGTGACGGCCGGTGCGGACCTGGCCCTGCTCACCGGCGGCTCGCCGCAGGACGTGCTCGGCGTGTGGCTCGCCGCGATGGAGACCGTGCTCGCCGACGCGAGCGTGCCCGACCTGGACGGGCTCGTGGACGAGGACGGCGAGGTCGACCTCTCCGCCCTCGACTGGGACCCCGAGGGCGAGGCCGAGTTCCTCGACGGAGTGCTCGGCAACCTCTACTTGCTGACCGCCGGCGAGGACGCGCCCGACGGCGCGCCGGTGCCGCTGCCGGCGCTGGCCGCGTCGGTGATCGTGCCCAGCGACATGGGCGAGCCCACCAACGAAGTCCTGGAGCAGGTGTCCGACGCGATGATGCGACTGGACGACCAGTTCCGGATGCTGGAGCCGGTGGGATTCGTCGCCTACCAGCCCGTCGACGAGGCGCTCATGGGCGACGCCGACGAGGAGCCCGCGGCGCCGGTCGACGACACCGACGTCTCCCGGTACGGCATGGTCCGGCTCACCCCGCTCGGGCTGTACGGCATGCGTGCCCGGCTGCTGGAGGCCGGTTTCGACGCGCCGGCCGTCGGGGACCTCGCCGACAAGGGGGCCGACGCGCTGCTCGACGGCACGGCCGAGTTCCCGCCCGGTGCCGCGCAGGCCGAGACCGAGCAGTGGCTTCAGCGGCGGGAATCGCTCGCCGCGGCACGGGAGTTGCTGGCGGCTGCCCGGGGCTCCGACACCGGGGCGCCGTTGCGGCGGTTGCGGTGTCAGCAGGCCCTCTCGCTCGTCGGCGCCTCGGCCGAGCCCGCCTTGCGGGAGGTGCTCGACGATGCCGAACTGGGCGGGCTCGCACGAGTGTGGCTGACCGAGCACGGTGCGGCGGATGTGCCCGCGCCGTCCGAGGCGATGGTGTACTGGCTGACCATCGACACGCTGGCTGCGCAGTTGGCCGCGGAGGGGAACTCCGAGGAGTTGCGGGCGCTGGTGGAAGGGCTCGCGCAGCAGCACGGTGGGTTCTTCGAGGCCGTGTGGCGGGTTGATCACCCGGCGACCGCTGATGTCCTGGAGGCGATGGGGCGGTTGCACCCCGACAAGAAGGTGGCGAAGGAAGCGCGGAAGGCTGCGTTCAAGGCGCGGTCGCAGCAGGGGGGCTGAGCGGCCGCGCTCAAGGCGCGTCGCAGGCGGTGGGCCGAGAGTCGAAGCGCGGGCGCGGCGCCGTCGTGGCTTTTCGCGCCGTTCCCCGCGCCCCTGGGATGGTGTTCAACTGGTGTTCACGGATGAGCGGGACGGTTTCGCCGAACGAGGTCCGCCACCCTCCACGGCATATCCACCGTCACAGGAGACACCATGTCGCTCACCCGTAGGGACTTCGCCAGGAACTCCGCGATCACCGGTGCCGGTGTCGCGCTGGCGGGCAGTGTCGGCGCCCTCGCCACCGCGCCGAACGCCCTCGCGTCCGACGACACCGCCGACGCGGGGGGCGAGGCGGCGGACGCCCGGCGCGGAGTCGGCTACGGGCCGCTCGTCCCGGACCCCGAGGGCCTCCTGGCCCTGCCCGCCGGCTTCACGTACAAGATCATCACGTACAGCGGCAAGACCCGGCTGGAATCCGGCGAGTTCACGCCCTCCAACCACGACGGCACCGCCACCTTCGACGGCCCCCGCGGCACCACCCTGCTCGTCAACAACCACGAGCTGAAGGGCCCGCGCGCCAACTGGGAGCACCCCGTGCCGCTCACCGAGGGCCTCGTCTACGACCCGGCCGCGGCCGGCGGCTGCACGGTCGTCGAGGTACGCCCCGACGGACAGGTCGCCGAGTGGGTGGGCATCGCCGGCACGTCCACCAACTGTGCCGGTGGTTCAACCCCCTGGGGTACCTGGCTCACCTGCGAGGAGAACTCCGACAAGGCCGGCGTCAACGGCATGACCAAGGACCACGGCTACGTCTTCGAGGTCGACCCCTGCGACCGGCGCGCCAACCGCGCCCCCAAGCCGCTGAAGTTCTTCGGCCGCTACGACCACGAGGCCGTCGTCATCGACCCCAAGCGCGGCCACGCCTACCTCACCGAGGACGCCGCGGGACCCAACGGCCTCTTCTTCCGCTGGACCCCGCCCAAGGGCTTCGAGTACGGCCCCGGGAAGTTCCGGGGGCTCGCCGACGACGCCGGTGTCCTCCAGGCGCCCAAATGCTTCGACTCCGGCGGCACGTTCGTCGACGACCTGTCCCGCGCCACCAGGACCGGAACGGTCTACGGGGTCGACTGGGTCGACGTCCCCGACCGCGACGCCCGCACCACCCCCGTGCGCAAGCAGTTCACGGACGGCCAGGTCACCCGCGCCCGCAAGCTGGAGGGCATGTGGTGGGGCGACGGCGGCGCCTACATCGTCTCCTCCTACGCCCGTGAGGAGAGCCCCGTCCAGCACGACGGCCAGGTCTGGTTCTACGACCCCAAGCGCCGGACCCTGACCCTCAAGGTCCTGCTCGGCGTGAACCCCGACCCCTCCGAGGTCGGCGCCTTCGACGGCCCCGACAACATCACCGTCTCCCCCTACGGCGGCCTCGTCATCGCCGAGGACGGGGAAGGCGTGCAGCACCTGTTCGGCGCCACCGACAGCGGACGCACCTACCCGATCGCCCGCAACGAGCTGAACATCGGCACCGCGCAGGAGCCGGAGTACAGCGAGTTCACCGGGGTCACCTTCTCGCCCGACGGGCGGACCCTCTACGCCAGCATCCAGACGCCGGGCATCATGCTCGCCATCACCGGCCCGTGGAAGCGCCAGAAGCGTTCATAAATTCGGTCGCGACGGTCGAGTTGCGCCTCCTACAGTGAGATCACAACGTCACGCACCTCCCGGTGCGATGGCAGCGGCTACTTCTCTTCCAAAGAATCCGACGCCGCCGCCGACTTGATCTCGGGAGGCGCAGCATGTGGTGGGTGCCCGGTGCGAAGGCAACGGTTACTTCCTGGATCGGACGGTTGCGGGTTCGAGTCCCGTCAGCGACTTCGGGTCGTTGTAGCTCAATTGGGTAGAGCATCTGAATTAGTCCGTCGCCGACTTCTGTCCTCGGGCATCCACCTCTTTTCCCGCATGCAGCGTCTCCCCCGAAATGCGAATGAATTCGGGGGAATTCACCATGGCACGATTCAATTCCAAGGCAGCCCGCGCGCGTCCCGTCTCGCGCGTGACATCCACGGGGCGTGTGCTGCGGACGTTCGAGGGCGGCCGGGGTCATGAGCGGGACGCCCGCTCCGAGCTCTTCCTGCTCGCCGTCTCCCACTTCGTCTCCCAGCAGACCTTCTACGAGACCGGCGCCGACCGCGACGACCGGTTCCAGCGGCTCGTGCGTGACCTCGCCGTCACCGACCCGGCATGGACGGCCGGCCTGCTCGGCTGGCTGCGCGGCGCGGGCAACCTGCGCACCGCCTCGGTAGTCGGCGCCGCCGAGTACGTCAAGGCCCGCCTGGACGCGGGCGCCACCGACGGCCCGGCCAACCGGCAGGTCGTCGCCTCCGTCCTCCAGCGGCCCGACGAGCCCGGGGAACTGCTCGCGTACTGGACCGCGATGTACGGCCGCAACGTGCCGAAGCCGGTCAAGCGCGGCATCGCCGACGCCGTGCGCCGGCTCTACCACGGCAAGGCGCTGCTGAAGTACGACACCGCCTCCAAGGGCTACCGTTTCGGCGACATCCTCAACCTCGTGCACGCGGCCCCGGACCCGGACAAGCCGTGGCAGGGCGAGCTGTTCCGCTACGCCCTGGACCGCCGGCACCACCCGGACACCGCCGTGCCGCCCGCGTCGGACCACGTCCTCACCGCGCACCGCGAGCTGATGGCGCTGCCCCTCGGGGAACGGCGAGCGGTCGTGACCGCCGAGGGCGGTGCCGAGCGGCTGGCCGGGGCCGGGATGACCTGGGAGGCGCTGGCGGGCTGGCTGCAGGGGCCGATGGACAAGGCGGCCTGGGAGGCCGTGATCCCGTCCATGGGCACGATGGCGCTCGTGCGGAACCTGCGGAACTTCGACGAGGCCGGTGTCTCGGACGAGGTGGCCGAGTGGGTCGCCGCGCGGATCAGTGACCCGGTGGAGGTCGCGCGCTCGCGGCAGTTCCCCTTCCGGTACCTCGCCGCGTACCAGCACGCGCCGTCACTGCGCTGGTCGTACGCACTGGAGCGGGCACTCGGCCACTCGCTGGCCAACGTGCCGGCGCTGCCCGGCCGGACGCTGGTGCTGGTCGACCGCTCGGGCTCGATGTTCTGGTCGCGGCTGTCCGACCGCTCGGAGCTCACCCGCGCCGACGCGGCGGCGGTCTTCGGTACGGCGCTGGCCCTGCGGGCCGAGAGCGCGGACCTGGTCGAGTTCGGCTCGACGAGCGACCGTGTGAGCTTCCGTCGGGGCGAGTCGGTGCTGAAGGTCCTCGACCGCTTCGGCGACCTGGGCGGCACCGACACCACGGAGGCGGTGCGCCGGCACTACAAGATGCACGACCGGGTGCTGATCGTCACCGACGAGCAGTACACCCACCACCACCGGGGCGACCCGACCGAGCAGGTCCCGGCCGACGTACCGGTCTACACCTGGAACCTCGCCGGATACCGGGCGGGCCACGGACCGTCGGGCACCGGGAACAGGCACACCTTCGGAGGCCTCTCGGACGCGGCCTTCCGGATGGTTCCGCTGATCGAGGCCTCCCGGGACGCCGACTGGCCCTGGGCGGCCTGAGGGGCCGTGGCCCGCACCGCGTGGGGAGTGCGGGCCACGGCCCTGTGCCCACCCTTGTGGGGCCAGGGGCTGACATCTAACATTTCAATTCATGGAAGCCATCCGGCCCGTGCCCCGGACCCTGCTCAGGGACCGGGCGTACGCGGCGATCCGGGACGCCATCGTGACCGGGGAGATCGAGCCCGGCGCGGTGGTGCGGGACGCCGACCTCGCGGAGCGGCTCGGGCTGTCCCGGGCGCCGGTGCGGGAGGCGTTCTCCCGGCTGGTGGACGACGGGCTGCTGGAGAGCAAGCCGCAGAGCTACACCCGGGTTACCCCGCTGGTGACCGCCGACGTGCGGGACGCCGCCGCCGTGGTCGGCGCCCTGCACGAGCTGGTGACCCGGGTGGCCGTGCCCCGGCTGGGTGCCGCGGACATCACGGCGATGCGTACCGCCAACCAGCGGTTCGCCGCCGCCGTGGGCTCCGGGGACGTGGACGGGGCCCTGCGGGCCGACGACGAACTGCACGACGTCCTCGTCCGGGTGAGCGGCAACCGCGCCGCCGCCGCGACCGTCGCCCGCTACACGCCGCTCATCCGCCGCCTGGAGCGGCGGCGCTTCGGCGAGGGCGGCAGCTGCCGCTCCGCCGGGCTGCACGAGCGGTTGATCGAGGCCTGCGCGGCCGGTGACACGGCCGCGGCGGTCCTCGTCACGGCGGAGATCTGGCGGGGGCTCGAAGAGCTCGCCGACTGAGACCGACCCCCACCCAGGGAGGACGACCCATGTCCCTTTCCGCGTACGAGCGTTACCCCCTGCTCTTCGGGCCCTCGCCCGTCCACCCCCTGGAGCGGCTCACCGCGCACCTCGGCGGCGCGTCCCTCTGGGCCAAGCGTGAGGACTGCAACTCCGGTGTCGCGTACGGCGGCAACAAGACCCGCAAACTGGAGTACCTGGTCGCCGACGCCCTCGCCCAGGGCTGCGACACCCTCGTGTCGATCGGGGGTGTGCAGTCCAACCACACCCGCCAGGTCGCGGCCGTCGCCGCCAGGGCCGGACTCAAGTGCGTGCTGGTCCAGGAGAGTTGGGTGGACTGGCCCGACGCGGTGTACGACAAGGTCGGCAACATCCTGATCAGCCGGCTCGCCGGGGCCGACGTGCGGCTGGTGAGGGCCGGGTTCGGCATCGGCTTCAAGGAGAGCTGGGAGCAGGCGCTCAGGGACGTCGAGGAGGCCGGCGGGAAGCCGTACGCCATCCCGGCCGGCGCCTCCGACCACCCGCTGGGCGGGCTCGGCTTCGCCGGGTGGGCGTACGAGGTCGCCGAGCAGGAGCGGCAGCTCGGCGTCTTCTTCGACACCGTCGTGGTGTGCTCGGTGACCGGGTCGACCCAGGCCGGCATGGTCGCCGGCTTCGCCGCACTGGAGGAGGCGGGCGGGCGGCCCCGGCGCGTGCTCGGTATCGACGCCTCGGCGGAACCGGCCGCCACCCGCACCCAGATCGCGCGGATCGCGCACGGCACCGGGCAGCTGATCGGCGTGCGGCGGGAGTTGACCGAGGCGGACGTCGAACTCGACGAGCGGTACCACGCGGGCGTCTACGGCATCCCCGACGAACCCACCCTGGCGGCGATGCGGCTCGCGGCCCGCACGGAGGGGATGGTCACCGACCCTGTCTACGAGGGCAAGTCCATGGCCGGGATGATCGACCTCGTGTCGAGCGGTGAGATCGGCCGCGACGCCACGGTGCTCTACGCCCACCTGGGCGGGCAGCCGGCGCTGAACGCGTACAGCGCACTGTTCTGACCGCCTCTCCGGCCTCCCGCGGGGAATCGTCCGGCACGCCGTCTGGTCTGCGGGAATCGTCCGGCACGCCGTCTGGTCTGCGGGAATCGTCCGGCACGCCGTCTGGTCTGCGGGAATCGTCCGGCACGCCGTCTGGTCAGCGGGAATCATCCCGCCCGCCGTCGGGTTGTGGCCGTCAACCGACACCCGCTGAGGAGCAGTCATGTCCGACGAGCCGTCCGTTCGGGAACTCCGCCTCGTGGTCACCGCCGAGGACTACGATGCCGCGCTGCACTTCTACCGGGACGTGCTGGGTCTGCCCGAGCGGGGGGCCTTCGCCTCGGAGGACGGGCGGGTCACGATCCTGGAGGCCGGGCGGGCCACCCTGGAGCTGACCGACCCGAACCACGCGGCGTTCATCGACGAGGTCGAGGTGGGGCGGCGGGGCGCCGGGCACATCCGGGTCGCCTTCGAGGTGGACGACTCCGCCGCCACGACGGCCAAGCTGGCGGCCGCCGGGGCGGAGGTCGTCGCCGAGCCGACGCGCACTCCCTGGAACTCCCTGAACTCCCGGATCGAGGCGCCGGGCGCTCTCCAGCTGACGCTGTTCACCGAGCTGGGTGACTGAGGGGGGTGGTGGACGCCGGGCCGGGGTGATCGGCCGGCTGCTCGCCTCCCATGGGCGGCGCGCGCTCCCACCCTTCCCGGACCGCGTACGGCGAGAAGGGGCCGTGTCGGCACCCGTCCGGCTCTTCCCGCGTCGCCCGTCTCGGGTCGGGCACCCGCCCGGCCGCCCCTGCCGGGCGGGCTGCGGTGACGGCTACAGTGCTGAGCGTGCGGACGGACAATCAGTGTGCGGAGCGGCCCGAGGGTGCCCGGCGCCGGGCCACGATCCACGATGTCGCCCGCCTGGCCGGGGTGTCACGCCAGACGGTCTCCCGGGCGGTCAACGACAAGGGTGAGATCGACCCCGGCACCAAGGAGCGGGTCCTGGAGGCCGCGCGGCGGCTGGACTACCGGCCGAGCCGGTTCGCGCGCGGACTCGTCCAGAAGGGCGCGGTGACGGCCGGCCTGGTCATCCCGGATCTGCGCAATCCCTTCTTCCCCGAAGTGGCCGCCGGGGTGCTGGAGGCGGCCGAGCAGCGCGGCTGGCAGGTCGTCGTGTGGGACTCCCGGATCGACGAGGCCCGGGAGCGGGAGGCACTCGACGTGCTCTCCCACCAGGCGGACGCGGTCGTGGGCTACTTCAAGGACCCGGACGACGTACTCAGCCGGCACCTCGGGGGCGTACCGCTGGTGCTGCTGGAGCGCGGCCCGCAGCAGACCCGGTTCGCGGCCGTGGGCATCGACGCCGCAACCGGTGTCGAGCAGGGCATGGACCATCTGTTCCACGCGGGACACCGCAGGATCGGCATGCTGGACGGCGTGCACGGCCCGAGCCCCCGCAGACAGGCCTTCCTCGAGCAGGCACGGCGGCTCGGCCTGCCCGTCGACGAGGGCTGGGTCGTGGTGTGCCCCGAGCACAGCGTGGCGGGCGGCGAGTCGGGCATGGAGCGGTTGCTGACCGCGCGGCCCGAGATCACCGCGGTGTTCGGCTTCAACGACCTGATCGCGGTCGGGGCGATGCGCGCAGCCCGCCGACGGGGCCGGATGGTTCCGGGCGACCTGGCCGTGCTGGGCTTCGACGGTCTCTCCCTGGGCGAGCTGGTCGACCCCGCCCTGACCACCCTGCACATCGACAAGCGGCGACTCGGGCGGCTCGCCGTGGAACAGGTGGCCCGGCTGCGCGCGGGTGAGGAGCCGCTGCGGGGCGCGGACGCGTGGGTGACACCCGAACTCGTGGTGCGCGACTCCGCCTGACGCCCCTGCCCCTCCGCAGAACGGCCGCGCCGGACGGGCGGGTGCTGCGGTGCCGCCCCCACCGGCACATTCCGCTGTCGCGGCGGTGCGCAGGGCTCCGGGGCGTCGGAGGCCGGACGCGGTGCCCCTCCCTCAGGGCCTTCGGTCCGGCGGGGAAGCGGGCCGTTCTCGGTAAGGTGCGCAGAGAGTCCCCGGCGTGAGGAGTGGTCGCGTGGCGCAGGTCAGGCCCATGCGGGCGGATGCCCGGCGCAACTACGAGCGGTTGCTGACAGTCGCCGTGGAGGCGTTCGCCGAGTACGGGGAGGGCGCGTCCCTCGACGACATCGCCAAGCGGGCCGGCGTCGGCTCCGGCACGCTGTACCGGCACTTCCCGACCCGGCAGGCGCTGCTGGAGGCCGCCTATCTGGACCGTATCGAGGCGATCGCGGCCCGGGCCGGTGTGCTCGCGGTCGAACTGCCGCCGGGCGAGGCGCTGACGGAGTGGCTGTACGAACTGGGCGCCGGGATGATCCGGATGCGGGGGCTGAAGGCGCTGCTGGGACCGGCCGTCACGGACTCCGGCTCCCTCGTGACCACGGCCTGCGGCGACGCGGTCAAGGCCGCGGCCGGGCGGCTGGTCCGGGCGGCGCAGGAAGAGGGCACACTCCGGGCGGACGTCGAGCCGATCGACGTGCTGCGGCTGGCGCACGGGACGGTGACGGCGTCGGAACTGGCGGACGGGGAGGGCCGGCACCTCCGGCGCTATCTGACGCTGCTGACGGAGGGGCTGATGGCGGGGCGCCGCTGATGCGGTGAGCCGGACGCCCCCTGGTGCGGGGGCGTCCCCGGTGGCCGGTTCGGTGGGTTACAGGGCCTGTGCCGCCGGCTTCACCATGCCCCTGACCGTGCGGGACTTCACGAAGTCGCCCATGGCCGTCATCTCCCACTCGCCGGAGAACTGGCGGATCAGCTTGGCCATCAGGACGCCCGTCTGGGGCTCGGCGCTGGTGAGGTCGAAGCGGACCAGTTCCTCACCGGTCGCGCCGTCCAGGAGGCGGCAGTAGGCCTTGGCGACCTCCGTGAACTTCTGGCCGGAGAAGGAGTTGACCGTGAAGACCAGGCCGGTGACCTCCTGGGGCAGGCGGCCGAGGTCGACCATGATGGTCTCGTCGTCACCGCCGCCCTCGCCCGTGAGGTTGTCGCCTGAGTGCCGGATGGCGCCGCCCACGATCTGGAGCTTGCCGAAGTAGCAGCTGTCGATGTGGTTGCGCTGCGGCCCGTAGGCGATGACCGAGGCGTCCAGGTCGATGTCCTTGCCGCGGTACGCCGGCTCCCAGCCGAGACCCATCCGGACCTGGGAGAGCAGGGGCTGGCCGCCCTTGATCAGGGAGACCGTCTGGTTCTTCTGGAGGCTGACGCGGCCCTTGTCGAGGTTGATCTTCCCGGCGCCGGGCGCGGGCGGGGGAGGTGTGGCCGGGGCCGGGGGAGCGGCGGGCGCGGCGACCGGCGGGGCCACGGGCGGCTGCACCGGGGCCGGGGGCGGGGTCACCGGCTGCGGCGGGGCGGCCGCGGCCGGCTCCTCCACCGTGACCCCGAAGTCCGTGGCGATGCCCGCGAGACCGTTGGCGTATCCCTGGCCGACGGCGCGGGCCTTCCACTGGCCGTTGCGCTGGTAGACCTCCACGATCACCAGGGCTGTCTCGCTGCCGAGCTGCGGCGGTGTGAACGTGGCCAGAGCGGAGCCGTCGTCCGCGTTGCGGATCGTGGCCGTCGGCTCGATGCCCTGGAAGGTCTGGCCCGCGGCGTCCGGGCTCGCCGTGACGACGATCTTCTCGATGCCGGGGGGAAGGGCCGTGGTGTCGACCACGATCGCGTCGGGCGCGCTGCCGCCGCCCGAGCGGTACGTCACGCCCGGGCCCGACGGCTGGTTGTAGAAGATGAAGTCGTCGTCGGAGCGCACCTTGCCGTCGGCGGTGAGCAGCAGGCCCGATACGTCGAGCCGCACCGGAGCGGCGACGTCCACCGTCACGCGGGCGGCGGACAGGGGGATGTTCGAGCCGGGGGTCATAGCTGTCATGCCGGGTGAACGAGCGAAGCGGTTTTGCCGTTCCCTTACCTTGACGCCAATCGGGTCACCGGCGATTGCGGGGATGGTCCCGGGCGGTGCGTTCGTTGCCGCGTTTGTAGTTGCCGGTCCAGCGGGCCATGACCAGCTGGGGGTCGGACGCCTCGACCTCGGCCAGGAACTGCGCGGCCCGGGGGCCGTTCAGGGTGGTGGCGGGGCGGCCGTGATGGCTGATGCGGACGGTTCCGCCGGCATGCTGCTCGTAGGTGAATCCGTGGGGTCGTGGCATGCCGTGAGCGTAGGGGTGCGGGGGCGGACGCCCCACCGAATTTCGTCCGCCTCCGCCCCACCCCGTAGGCCTACGGCACGACCACGATCTTCCGGCCGACCCCCGCCGCGAACTGGTCCAGCGCCTGCGGGTACGCCTCCAGCGGGATGCGGTCGCTGATGAAGACCTCCGGGTCGAGAACCCCGCCCGCGAAGAGTTCCGCCGCCCGCTCGAAGCTGTGCAGCACCGCCATCGAACCCGTGATGGTGATCTCCTGGTTGTAGATGCGGTACGGGTCGATCGTCACGCGGGTCGCGTAGTCGGCCACGCCGAACTGCAGGAACGTGCCCGCCTTCGCCACCCGGTCCAGCCCGTCCTGGATGGCCGCCGCGTTGCCCGTGGCGTCGACGACCAGGTCCCAGCCCTGCGGACGGTCCAGTTCGTCGGGGGTCGCCGCCGCCGCCGAGACACCGAGGCGGCGGGCCGTCTCCAGCCGGGCCGGGTTCACGTCGACGACGTCCACGCTCGCCGCGCCCGTACGCTTGGCCAGCTCCAGCATCATCAGGCCCATCGTGCCGGAGCCGTAGATCAGGACGTGCGCGCCGAGGCGGGACTGGAGCACGTCGTAGCCGCGTACCGCGCAGGACAGCGGTTCCACGAGAGCGGCGTCCTCGGTGCGGACGTGCTCGGGGAGCTTCACGCAGTTCGCCACCGGGGCGACGGCGTACTGTGCCGCACCCCCGGCCGTCGTCACGCCGATCGCCGCCCAGCGCTCGCAGAGGTTGTTGTGGCCGGTGCGGCAGTAGCGGCACTCGTAGCAGTAGAGGGACGGGTCGACGGCGACCCGGTCGCCCACCGCCACCTCCGAGACCTGCGTGCCGACGCCGACGACCGCGCCGGCGAACTCGTGCCCGGGCACGATGGGGAGCTTCGGGGCGAACTCGCCCTGGAGGATGTGCAGGTCCGTTCCGCACAGCCCGCAGGCCGCGACCTCGACGACGACCTCGCGCGGCCCTGGCGTCGGGTCCGGGACCTCGGCGACGACGGCCTTGCCCACGGACTCGATGACGGCGGCCTTCATTTCACGGCTCCCAACGACAGGCCCTGGACCAGCTTGTCCTGGGCGGCGAACCCCGCGGCGAGCACCGGCAGGGAGATGACGAGCGACGCGGCGCACACCTTCGCCAGGAACAGGCCCTGGCTGGTGATGAAGCCGGTCAGGAAGACGGGGGCGGTCTCGGCGACCACACCCGTGAGCACCCGGGCGAACAGCAGCTCGTTCCAGCTGAAGATGAAGCAGATCAGGGCGGTGGCGGCGATACCGGGGAGGGAGATCGGGGCGACCACGCGCGCGAGGATCGTGGGCAGCCGGGCCCCGTCCACCTTCGCCGCCTCGATCACCGCGACCGGGATCTCGGCGAGGAAGGACTGCATCATCCACACCGCGATCGGCAGGTTCATGGACGTGTAGAGGATGACCAGCAGCCAGATGTTGTCGAGCATCCCGGCGTTCTTGGCGAACAGGTAGATCGGCAACAGGCCCGCCACGGCCGGCAGCATCTTCGTGGAGAGGAAGAAGAACAGCACGTCCGTCCACTTGCGGACGCGGTTGATGGACAGCGCGTACGCCGCCGGGAAGGCCAGCAGCAGGACCAGCAGGGTCGAGGCCACGGACGCGACCGTGGAGTTGATCAGGGCCGGCCAGGGGCTCGCGCCGCCGCCCGCGCCGAAGAACTCGCGGTAGCCGTCCAGCGTGAGGGCGGCGGCGAAGGAGGGCGGGTTGGTCGCGGCGTCGGACTCCGAGTGGAACGACGTCAGTGCCATCCACGCGATGGGCAGGAAGAACGCGATGCCGAGCAGCCAGGCCAGCAGGCCCAGGCCCGCACCCTTGCCACGGACACGGCGGGCACGCAGTGCGGTCGTGCTCATGCGCGGGACACCTCCTCGCGGAACAGGGACGACACCACGCGCAGGGCGAAGGTCGCGATGACGATCGAGCCGATGACCACCAGGACGCCCGCGGCCGAGGCGAGGCCGTTCTCGTGGGCCTGGTAGAAGCTCTGGTAGACGGTGTAGGGGAGGTTGGCGGTGCCGAGGCCGCCGGACGTGATCGTGAAGACGGCGTCGAAGTTCTGGACGATGTAGATCGAGCCCAGCAGGGCGCCCAGTTCGAGGTAGCGGCGCAGGTGGGGGAGGGTCAGGTGGACGAAGATCTGCCAGTCGCTCGCCCCGTCGACCCGGGCCGCCTCGATCTGCTCGTGGTCGCGGCTCTGCAGTCCGGCGAGCAGGATCAGCATCATGAACGGCGTCCACTGCCAGACGAGCGAGGCCTCGACCGCGAGTAGCGGGGTGTTCGAGATCCAGTCGGGCTGTGGGCCGCCCACATAGTGCAACAACCCATTGAACAGGCCGTATTCAGGGTTGTAGAGCACATGCTTCCAGAGCAGGGCGGCCGCGACCGGCACCACCAGGAACGGTGCGATCAGCAGGGTGCGGACGATGCCCCGGCCCCGGAACCTCCGGTCCAGCAGCAGGGCGAGCGCGAGTCCCAGGACCAGGCTGGCCAGCACCACCGCCACCGTCAGCAGCACGGTCGTCCACACCGAGTGGCGCAGGTCCGGGTCGGTGAGGACTTCCTGGTAGTTGTCGACGCCGGTGAAGTGCCGGGCGTCGGGATAGAGGGAGTTCCAGTCGAAGAAGGAGATCACCAGCGTGGCCACGAAGGGCAGCTGGGTGACGACGATCATGAAGATCAGGGCGGGCAGCAGCGGGGCCCGGGTGGCCCAGGCGCGCAGCCGGGCGGAGGGCCGGCGGACGGGGTTGCGTATCTCGGGGGAGGCCACGGGGGCCGTTGTCGTGGCGGTCATCGTCCCTCGTACTCCTCGGAGATCTTCTCGGCGAGCGCCTGAGACTTCTTCAGGGCCGACTCGACGGACTGGCGTCCGGCGATGGCCGCGCTGATCTCCTGGGAGACCTTGGTGCCGAGGTCGGTGAACTCGGGGATACCGACGAACTGGATGCCGGGCGCGGGCCGCGGCTGCACCCCGGGGTCGGTCGGGCGGGCCTGCTCGATGGCCTCCTTGGTCATCTCCTGGAAGGCCCCGGCCTCCTTGCGGTAGTCGGCGTTGGCGTAGGTCGACGCCCGTTTGCCGGCCGGGACGTTCGACCAGCCCACCTGGTCGCCGACCAGTTCCTCGTAGCCCTTGCCGGACGCCCAGGAGACGAACTTCCAGGCGTCGTCCGGGTTGCGGGAGGCCTGCTGGATGCCCCAGGCCCAGGTGTAGAGCCAGCCGGAGGACTCGGTCTTCTCGACGGGCGCGGGGGCGTAGCCCACCTTGCCCTTCACCGGGGAGTTCGCCGCCTCCAGGGATCCGGCCGCGGAGGTGGCGTCGTACCACATGGCGACCTTGCCCTGGGTCATGTTGTTCAGGCACTCGGCGAAGCCGGCCTGGGCGGCGCCGGACTCGCCATGTTCGCGCACCAGGTCGACATAGAACTTCGTCGCCTTTTCGAAGGCGGGGGAGTCGAGCCGCGCCTTCCAGTCCTTGTCGAACCAGGTGCCGCCGAAGGTGTTGACGACCGTGGTGAGCGGGGCCATCACCTCGCCCCAGCCGGGCAGACCGCGCAGGCAGATGCCCTTCATGCCGGGCTCGGCGCCGTCGGCCTTCGCCGCGAGGTCCGCCACCTGCCGCCAGGTGGGGCGCTCGGGCATCGTCAGGCCCTTCTTGTCGAACACGTCCTTGCGGTACATCAGGAACGACGACTCGCCGTAGAAGGGCTGGCCGTAGAGCTTGCCGTCGTCCGCGGTGAGGGACTGGCGCATCGGCTTCAGGACGTCCTGCTCGTCGTAGGCCGGGTCCTTGGCGACGTAGCCGTTCATCGGGCGCAGCCAGCCGTTGCGGGCGTAGATCGGTATCTCGTAGTTGGACAGGGTGGCCACGTCGTACTGGCCGGCCTGGTTGGCGAAGTCCTGGCTGATCTTGTCGCGGACGTCGTTCTCGGGCAGCACCGTGAAGTTGACCTTGATGCCCGTCTCCTTGGTGAAGTGGGCGCGGGTCAGCTTCTGCAGCTCGACCATTTGCGGGTTGTTGACCATCAGGACGTTGATGGCGTCGCCGCCGGAACCGGCCCCGCCCGCGCCGACCCAGCAGCCGGAGAGCAGCGGGGCGAGCAGCGTCCCTGCGGCGGCCAGGGCGAGCGGGGCTCGCGGTGGCCGTCGTCGGCTCTGGGTTCGCATGGATCGCTCCTGGATGTATGGGGAGATAAGGGGCAGCACAGGGCGTGGCTGCGCCCGGTGGGGGACGTCGGTGTGGTGTCAGACCCGGATGACCTGGGGCCCGAGCAGTGAGTAACGGTGGGCTTCGGCGGCCGGCAGCAGGGTGCTCGTCACGATCGTCTCCAGCGCGCCCACCTCGGCGAACCGGCAGAAACTGACCGCTCCGAACTTGGTGTGCACGCCTGCGAAGACCACGCGACGGGCGGCCCGGATCGCCTGTGCCTTGACCTCGCTGACGGCCGGGTCGGGGGTGGTGAGGCCGTGTTCGCGCGAGATGCCGTTGGCGCCGACGAAGGCCAGGTCGACGACGAAGCCGGACAGCATCTTCGTCGTCCAGTGGTCGACCGTGGCGAGGGTGCCGCGCCGCACCCGGCCGCCGAGCAGCAGCACGGAGACGTGCTCGGCCTCGGCGAGGGCGCCGGCGACCGGCAGGGACGCGGTGACCACGGTCAGCGGCCGGTTCCGGGGGAGCGCCTCGGCGATGAGCTGCGGGGTGTAGCCCTCGTCGACGAAGACGGTCTCGGCATCGCCGAGCAGTTCGGCCGCGGCGGCCGCGACCCGGCGCTTCTCGGGGACGTGGCTCGTGGCGCGGAAGGCGAGCGTCGTCTCGAAGCCGGCGCTCTCCACGGGGTAGGCGCCGCCATGGGTGCGGCGGAGCAGGCCGTGGTCCTCCAGGAGGCGCAGATCCCGCCGTACGGTCTCCTTGGCCACGCCCAGTTCGGTGGCGAGGGCGGTGACGTCGACCGAGCCGTCACGCCGTGCGGCCAGCACGATCTCGCGCTGCCGCTCTTCCGCGGTCCTGTTCATGGCCGTCACCCGCCTTCCTGCTGTGCTGCCCGTTCGGGCCCTCGGTGGTGCCTTGAGGCAAGTTCTACAGCGGGTGGGGTGTGGTGACCAGGCCTGATCCGCGCCCGATGCTGCCCGCGTGTGCCCGTTCGGGCGGGACGGGCCCATGAGCTCGGGTGGTGCGGTGATGTGGCGGCTGCGGGTTCGTCGTGGCTGGTCGCGCAGTTCCCCGCGCCCTTGGGCGTGGCGCTGCCGCGCCTACGACCAGGGCACGGTTCGTGCCCGGATGTGCCTGCGGGCGGGCCCGCTCTCTGCCCGCCCGCCCTGGTGACGACTGTTTCCGGTCAGTACGGCCAGATCGGCGGGTCCGTCACGAACTGGCCGCCCAGGTAGGCGTGCGCCTCGTTGCCGTCCTGCAGCTCGCCCTGCTCGGCGATGAGCTTCTCGGCGTACGGCTCGGAGTCGTCCTGCGGCTCGTAGCCGAGCGCCCGGGCGGTGCCGAGGTCCCACCACAGCCGGGTGTTGGCGGAGGAACCGTGGACGACGGTGTGGCCGACGTGCTCGGCGGTCAGGGCCGCGTGGAAGAGGCGGGCGCCGTCGGCGGGGCTCATCCACACCGAGAGCATGCGCACGCTGGTCGGCTCGGGGAAGCAGGAGCCGATCCGTACCGAGACGGTCTCCAGTCCGTGCTTGTCCCAGTAGAGCTGTGCGAGGTCCTCGCCGAAGCACTTGGACAGGCCGTAGAAGGTGTCCGGGCGGCGCGGGGTGTCGACCGGGATGAGCGCGTCCGGATCGATAGGTACGTCGCCGCGGGGGCGCGGGGTGTAGCCGACGGCGTGGTTGGAGGAGGCGAAGACGATCCGGCCGACGCCCTCCTCGCGGGCGGCCTCGTACAGGTGGTAGGTGCCCTCGATGTTCGCCTTGAGGATCTTCTCGAAGGGGGCTTCCAGGGAGATGCCCGCGAGGTGGAGGATCGCGTCGACGCCCCGGACGGCCTCGCGCACCGCGTCCCGGTCGGCGAGGTCGGCGGTGATCGCGTCGGGCTCGCCCTCGACCGGGCGCAGGTCCAGCAGGCGCAGGTCGTAGCCGTAGGCCGGGAGCAGGTCCCGCATCAGGGTGCCGAGGCCGCCGGCGGCGCCGGTGAGCAGGACGGTGCGGGGAGCGGGCATCCTCGGGTCTCCTTGATCGCCAACCGTGCTCATCGCCAGCGTGCACATGAGCGCATGACATTCATATGCGTGGACACGCTAAGGATCCGGGGAGGAGCCCGTCAAGTATGGCGCGATGGGGTGAATCCGCAGGTGCGTCCCGGGTGTGCGCGCTTGACCGGCGTCAAGGCGGCGCCTTAGCGTGGAGTCGTTCAGAAATATAGACGTCAATCATGAATATGGAACCGGGAGAGCTTGTGACGCCAGCCCCTCTCGCCGCTCGACTCGACATCCCCAGCGGGCCGCTGTTCTTCCCGGTCACCGCCTACGGCGCCGACGGCTCCGTGGACCTCGACACCTTCCGCACGCACGTCCGGCGCGGGGTGGAGGCCGGAGCCGCCGCCGTGTTCGCCTGCTGCGGCACCGGCGAGTTCCACGCCCTGACCCCCGAGGAGTTCGAGGCCTGCGTACGGGCCGCCGTCGAGGCCGCCGACGGGCGGGTGCCGGTCGTCGCCGGCGCCGGGTACGGCACCGCGCTCGCCGTGCGCTACGCCCGCCTCGCCGAGGCCGCCGGGGCGGACGGCCTGCTCGCCATGCCGCCGTACCTCGTCGTGGCCGGGCAGGAGGGGCTGCTGCGGCACTATCGCGAGGTGGCCGCCGCGACCGCCCTGCCGGTCATCGTCTACCAGCGCGACAACGCCGTGTTCACGCCCGAAACGGTCGTCGGACTCGCCCGCACGGACGGGATCATCGGCCTCAAGGACGGGCTCGGGGACCTCGACCTCATGCAGCGCGTCGTCAGCGCCGTCCGCTCCGAGACCCCGGGCGACTTCCTCTACTTCAACGGCCTGCCGACCGCCGAGCAGACCCAGCTCGCCTACCGCGCCCTCGGGGTCACGCTCTACTCGTCCGCCGTGTTCTGTTTCGCGCCGGAGATCGCCCTCGCCTTCCACCAGGCCCTCAGGACCGGCGACGACGCCACGGTGGAGAAGCTGCTGGACGGCTTCTTCCGCCCGTTCGTCGAACTGCGCGCCCAGGGCCGCGGTTACGCGGTCGCGCTGGTCAAGGCCGGTGTACGGCTGCGCGGCCTCGACGTGGGGGAGGTGCGCCCACCGCTGCACGAGCCGAGCGAGGATCATGTGAAGCAGCTCGCCGGAGTGATCGAGCGCGGCTACGCGCTGCTGGAGGAGACCAAGTGAAGGCGTCGACATTCGTCTACCCCTGGGACGTCAACGGGGACCCGGATGCACCCGCCCGGATCGCCGCGCTCGGCGTGGAGCAGGTGACGCTCGCCGCGGCCTACCACTCCACGCGCGCCCTCACGCCCCGCCACCCGCGCCACCGCATCGTCACCGCCGAGCACGCCGCCGTGCTGTACCCGGCGGACGACCGCTGGGCCGGGCGCGAGCTGCGCCCCTACGCGGCCGGCGCCTGGGCCCCCGGGGACGCCTTCGGTGAGGCCGCCACCGCCCTCGCCGGGGCGGGGCTGGAGGTGCACACCTGGGTCGTCCTCGCGCACAACTCCCGCCTCGGCGCCGAGCACCCCGACACCTCGGTCGTCAACGCCTACGGCGACCGCTACCCCTGGGCGCCGTGCATCGCGCAGCCCGCCACGCGGGCCTATCTGACCGACCTGGCGGCCGAGGCGGCCGTCCGGCCCGGGGCGAGCGGCACCGAGCTGGAGTCCCTCGGCTGGTACGGCCTGGAGCACCTGCACGCCCACGACAAGACCGGCGGCGTCGGCCTCGGGGAGGCCGGGCAGTACCTGATGGCGCTGTGCTTCTGCCCGTCCTGCCGCGAGGGCTACGGCCGGCACGGCCTGGACGCCGACGAGCTGGCGGCCGCCGTACGGACCGCGCTGGAGCCGGTGTGGCAGGGAGCGCCCACTGACGGAGCCTGGGCGGGCATCGAGAAGCTCCTCGGCGAGACCCTCGCGAACACCACGCGCGCGTACCGCGACGAAACCGCCCGCACCCTCCAGGAGCAGGCCGTCGCGGCGGTCCGGGCGGCCGCTCCCGACGGCTTCCAGGTGCTGCTGCACGCGGACCCCGTGTCGTACCACGTCGGCGCCAACCCCGGCGTCGACCCGGCGCACATCCTGTCCGTGGCGGACGGTGTGGTCGTGCCCTGCGCGGGCGGCACCGGCACCCTCACGCCGTTCGCGCGGCAAGACCGCGAGGGCGCCGTCGTCGCCGCCAACTTCCCCGTCGTCTCGGGGATGGGCGGCAGCCCCGGCACCCTCGCCGCCGACGCCGCCGAGGCACTGCGGCTCGGCGCCACCGAACTGCGGCTTTATCACGCCGGGCTGGCGTCCGACGACGACCTGGAGACGGTCCGCTCCGCCCTCGCCGGGCTCTGACACGGCGGGGCGGCCGTCACCGGTGAGGGACGGCCGCCGGGCTCTGACACGGCGGGGCGGCCGTCACCGGTGAGGGACGGCTTCGGCCCCGGCCGAGGCAGCGGACAGCGCCGCCGCCGTCACCAGCAGGGCCCCGCCCAGGGCCACCAGTACCAGCCGGTGGTCCACCAGTTCCACCAGGGCGGCCCCGGCGGCCAGCCCGGCCACGTTCGGCGCGTACACCAGCGTGTGGGCGGTGGCCGTGACCCGGCCCAGCAGCGCACCCGGTGTCTCGCGCTGCACGGACGTCAGCGTGGCGATCAGCACCGCGGGCAGCCCCGCGCCGATCGACGCGCTGCACACGAGCGCCACCGGGCCGGACGGCACCGCCCGCAGGGCCACCGCGAGCGCCAGCAGGGCGATGCCGTACGTCCCGAAGCGCCGCGCCCCCAGCCGGCGCAGGGCGGCGCCGGACAGCAGCCCGACCGCTACCGACCCGGCGCCCTGCGCGGCGTACAGGGCACCGGCGTACGCGGGGGAGTGCCCGAGGTCGTCGACGACGGCGTAGACGAGCGCGCCGTTCACGCCGGCGCACAGCATGGTGGCACCGCCCGCCAGGGCCAGGGGGCGCAGCACCGGGTGCGCCCACAGGTGACGCGCCCCCTCCGCGCTCCGCCGCCGGCGGCCGCCGCGGTCCGGCGCGGGCTTCTCCTCCCGCCCCCGGAGCAGCGCGTACACCCCTGTGGCCAGCACGAACGTCGCCGCGTCGAGGAGGGCGACACTCACGCCGCCGTACGCCGCGTACAGGCCCGCGCCCGCCAGCGGGGCCAGCAGCTTCATGCTCTCGGCGGCCGTCGTGCGCAGGCCGTTGAAGTCGCCCAGCAGGGACGGGTCGACGGCGGTCGCGACCAGGGCCGACTCGGCCGCGTCATGGACGACGCCCGCGGCGCCGTAGACGAACAGCACCGCGTACAGCAGCCACAGGTCGCCCGGGGCGTCGACGCTCACGAGGGTGAGCAGGAGGCCGCCCAGGAGCAGGTTCACGCCGATCAGCAGCGGCTTGCGGCGGCCCCGGTCGGCGAGAGTGCCCAGCAGCGGGCCGGCCAGGGTCGGCACCCACAGGGCGAGCATGCACAGCGCGGCCAGGCCGTCCGAGCCGGTGAGGTCCTTGACCCATACGCCGGACGCCAGCCACAGGGCCGAGGTGCCGAAGCCGGAGACCACCACGCCGGAGAGGTAGAGGCCCGCGTCGCGGTCGCGCAGGACGCGCACGACAGGCCAGGTCGTCTTCGTCGTCATGCCTGGTCATCGTGCGACTAAGGACCGTGCGGAGGGATCGGGAGGGTGCCTTGATTCCAGTGGGAATGGTCAATCCCACTGTGAGGCGAGCATTTCCCCGAGCTTGCCGAGGCCCTGGAGCCAGCCTTCCTCGTGGAGCGCCCGCCGCCGCTCCGTGGCGAAGTCGCCCTGGTCGAGGGTGAGGTGGGACTGTCTGACGTCGGTGTCGTACAGCGACAGCGTCACCACCGTCTCCCGGTCCTCGGGGTCGGGATCCTCCCAGCGGAAGGTGTACGCCAGGCTTACCGGGGGGTCGACGTCGATGTATTCGCCCACCAGGTGGAACAGCTCGCCTTCCGGGGGCTGCATCGCGATCCGGTAGGCGCCGCCGGGGCGGAGGTCGATCTCCACACTCGGGGTGCTGAACCCGTCGGGGCCCCACCAGCGGGCCACTTCGACGGGGTCGGTCAGCTCTCGGAACACGCGCACGGGCTCGTCCGCCAGCTCGCACTCCAGATGCAGTCTCAGCTCGCCGTCCTGTGTCATCACGCACCACCTGCCTCTGAAGGTGCCTGGAATAACCCCTTTATGTATTTTAGGTTGGCTGACCATGGGCCACGATTCCGTAGCGATGAGTTCCGCGGCCGGAGTCGGTCTGCACTCCAGGAACGGAACCAGGAGGAGCAGCCGATGACCGACACGACCCAGACCCCGACCCTGAACCTCGGACCGCAGGCGGCGGTCGTGGCGCGCCTGGTCGAGGGCGTCACCGACGAGCAGCTCGCGGACCCGACGCCCTGCCCGAAGTACGCGGTGCGCAACGTGCTGGCCCACCTGGCCGGGCTCGCCGTCGCCTTCCGCGACGCAGGCCGCAAGGACCTGGGCGTCACCACCGACACCAGCCCGGACTCCGCGCTCCCGGACATCGGTCCCGGCTGGCGCGAGGAACTGCCCAAGGTCCTCGCCGAACTGGCCGAGGCGTGGCGCGACCCGGCCGCATGGAGCGGCATGACACGGGCCGGCGGCGTGGACCTGCCCGGCGAGGTCGCGGGGCTCGTCGCCACCGACGAGCTGGTGATCCACGGCTGGGACCTGGCCCGCGCGACCGGTCAGGAGTACGCCCCCGACCCGGCGGCGCTGCGGATCTGCCACGACTTCCTCGCCGCGAGCGTCGACGACCCGGGCCGGGGCGAGATCTTCGGGCCCGTCGTCCCCGTCGGGCCCGAGGCGCCGCTGCTGGACCGGGCGGTGGGGCTGAGCGGGCGGGATCCGGGGTGGAAGCCCAGGTCGTAGAAAGCGATTGCTACTTCTTGCGTCAGAAGCATTGACGAAACAAACGCGCCCTCCTAGCGTCATCGCGTCGTACTTCGTACGTCATATATGAGACGCGATACGCGAGATCCGATACGCGATCCACCGAGACGCGAGATCCGAGAGGCGCGCATGACCTCTGTGCCCACGCCGATCCCCTCCCGCACGCAGTACGTGCTGGAGGGGATCAAACACCGCATCCTCACCGGGCAGTTGACACCGGGACAGGCGCTGGTCGAGACCGAGCTCGCCGCGCAGTTCGGCGTGTCGAAGACCCCGGTGCGCGAGGCGCTCAAGACCCTCGCCGGGACCGGACTGGTCGTGATGAACCAGTACAAGGGCGTCACCGTGCGCCTGGTGGACGCGGACATGGCGCGCGAGGTCTACGACGTACGGCTGCTGCTGGAGCCCGAGGCGCTGCGGCGGGCCGTGCAGCGCGGGGCCTCCCTGGATGTCGCCCGGGAGGCGCTGACCAGGGCCGACGCCGCCACCGACACCGCCGAACGCTCCCTCGCCAACCGGGAGTTCCACCGGGCCCTGTACCTGCCGTGCGGCAACCCGCTGCTCGGGCGGATGCTCGACGAGGTCCGCGACCAGGCCGCCCTGGTCTCCGCGGTCGCCTGGGCCGCCTCGCCCTCCTGGGAGCGGGAGGCCGGTGAGCACCGGGAGATCCTGCGGCTCGCCCTCGACGGCGACGCCGACGGCGCGGCGCGTGCCCTGCACGCCCACATCGCGTCCTTCGTGCAGCGCGCTTTCCCCGAGGCAGGACTGGAACAGGAAGGTCAGGAATGAGCAGCGTGGCGTTCGAGACCCAGCGGGCGGCCCTGGCCGACGTGGTGGCGATCCCGGTGACCCCGTTCGCCGAGGACGGCTCCGTCGCACAGGACACCCACCGGGCCCTGGTGCGCCGCCTGCTCGACGGCGGCGTCACGACCCTCACCCCGAACGGCAACACCGGCGAGTTCTACGCCCTGACCCCCGAAGAGCGCAGGCTCGTCACGGAGTTGACGATCGACGAGGCCGGTGAGCGGGCCGTCGTGCTGGTCGGAGTGGGACACGACGTCCCGACCGCCGTCGCCTCCGCCCGGCACGCCCGGGAGCTCGGCGCGCAGATGGTGATGGTCCACCAGCCCGTCCACCCCTATGTCTCGCAGGCCGGCTGGGTCGACTACCACCGCGCCATCGCCGAGGCCGTACCCGAGCTGGGCGTCGTCCCGTACATCCGCAACGCGCAGCTCACCGGTGCCCGGCTCGCCGAACTCGCCGACGCCTGCCCGAACGTCATCGGCGTGAAGTACGCCGTCCCCGACGCGGCCGGGTTCGCAGCGTTCGCGCGGGACGCGGGTCTCGAGCGGTTCGTGTGGGTGGCCGGGCTCGCCGAGCCGTACGCCCCCTCCTACTTCTCCGCCGGTGCCACCGGCTTCACCTCGGGGCTGGTGAACGTCGCCCCGGCCGTCTCCCTGAACATGATCGAGGCGCTGCGCTCCGGCGACTACCGGGCCGCCATGAAGGTCTGGGAGCAGATCCGGCGCTTCGAGGAGCTGCGCGCCGCCGGCGGCTCCGCCAACAACGTCACCGTCGTCAAGGAGGCCCTCGCGTCCCTCGGGCTGTGCCGTCGCGAGGTCCGCCCGCCGAGCAGGGCGCTGCCCGAGAGCGAGCGCGCCGAGGTCGCCGCGATCGCGGCGGGGTGGTCGATATGACCGGCAGGCTGCGTCCCGAGGAGCTCAGGAGCCACCAGTGGTACGGCGCCGAGGGGCAGTTGCGCACCTGGTCGCACAACGCCCGGATGCGTCAGCTCGGTTACGAGGCGGAGGAGTACCGGGGTCGCCCGGTGATCGCCGTCCTGAACACCTGGTCCGACATCAACCCCTGCCACGCCCATCTGCGCGAGCGTGCCGAGGCGGTCAAGCGGGGGGTGTGGCAGGCCGGCGGTTTCCCGCTGGAGTTCCCGGTCGCCACGCTCTCCGAGACGTACCAGAAGCCGACTCCGATGCTCTACCGCAACCTGCTCGCGATGGAGACGGAGGAGTTGCTGCGGTCGTACCCGATCGACTCGGCGGTGCTGCTGGGCGGCTGCGACAAGTCGACGCCCGCGCTGCTCATGGGCGCTGCCTCGGCCGACGTACCGTCCCTCTTCGTGCCCGCGGGGCCGATGCTGCCGGGCCACTGGCGCGGGGAGACCCTCGGGTCCGGCACCGACATGTGGAAGTACTGGGACGAGCACCGCGCGGGCAACCTGACCGACTGCGAACTGAGGGAGCTGCAGGGCGGGTTGGCCCGGTCACCCGGTCACTGCATGACCATGGGGACCGCGTCGACCATGACCGCGGCGGCGGAAGCCCTCGGTATGACGTTGCCGGGCGCCTCCTCGGTCCCCGCCGTCGACTCCGGGCACGAGCGGATGGCCGCCGCCTCCGGCCGGCGTGCCGTGGAGCTCGCCTGGACCGCGCTCAAGCCGTCCCGGATCCTCACCCGCGAGGCCTTCGAGGACGCCGTCACCACGGTGCTCGGGCTCGGCGGCTCCACCAACGCCGTCATCCACCTGATCGCGATGGCGGGGCGCTGCCGGGTCGAGCTCACCCTCGACGACTTCGACCGCATCGCCCGCACCGTGCCGGTGCTCGCCAACGTCCGCCCCGGCGGACAGACGTATCTCATGGAGGACTTCTACTTCGCCGGTGGCCTGCCCGCCTTCCTCTCCCGGATCACCGACCTGCTGCACCTGGACCGGCCCACCGTCAACGGAACCCTGCGCGAGCAGCTCGAGGGCGCCGTCGTCCACGACGACGACGTCATCCGCACCCGCGAGAACCCGGTCGCCGCCGAGGGCGGAGTCGCCGTGCTGCGTGGCAACCTCTGCCCGGACGGGGCGGTCATCAAGCACATCGCCGCCGAGCGGCACCTGCTCAAGCACACCGGGCCCGCCGTCGTCTTCGACGACTACAAGACGATGCAGCGCACCATCAACGACCCGGCGCTCGGCATCACCGCCGACCACGTGCTCGTGCTGCGGGGCGCCGGTCCCAAGGGCGGCCCGGGCATGCCCGAGTACGGGATGCTGCCGCTGCCCGACCACCTGCTCAAGCAGGGCGTGCGGGACATGGTCCGGATCTCCGACGCGCGGATGAGCGGCACGAGTTACGGCGCGTGCGTGCTGCACGTCGCACCCGAGTCGTACATCGGCGGACCGCTCGCCCTCGTACGGACCGGCGACAGCATCACCCTCGACGTCGAGGCGCGCACCCTCCACCTCCACGTGGACGACGAGGAGCTGGCGCGGCGCAGGGCGGACTGGACGCCGCCGCCCACCCGCTACGAGCGCGGCTACGGCGCGCTCTACAACGAGCAGATCACGCAGGCCGACACCGGCTGCGACTTCGAGTTCCTGGCCCGACGGGGCAAGGTGCAGGACCCGTACGCGGGCTGAAAGGCACGACTCACGCGCCACCGCACCACCCCGGCACCACCTGTGCACCTCAGCACGACCCGGCACGACCCTGCCCGGGGAGAAAGCGCTTCCCACATACACACAGACGCACCGACGCAGTCGCACAGACGCACGACGTACCACGACGCACTGAGAACGGAGAACAGTCATGGCCCAAGCCGCAGCCGTGGCGAAACCGCCCGCGCCACCCCGGCGGCGCCGGGCCTCCGCCACGCCGCGCAGGCTCCCGTACCTGCTGATCGCGCCGGCCGCCCTGCTCATGCTGGGGTTCATCGCCTACCCGGTCATCAGCGTCTTCTACTACAGCCTGCAGAACTACAACCCCACCAAGCCGTGGCGGAACGGCTACGCGGGCTTCGACAACTTCGTCCACGCCTTCACCGAGGACCCCGTCTTCTGGGACACCCTGGTCTTCAGCGCCCAGTGGGTCGTCGTCGAGGTCGGCCTCCAGCTGCTGTTCGGCCTCGCCCTGGCCCTGATCGTCAACCAGACCTTCGTGGGCCGGGGCCTGGGACGCGCCCTGGTCTTCTCCCCGTGGGCCGTCTCCGGCGTGCTGACCTCCGCGATCTGGGTGCTGCTCTACAACTCCCAGACGGGCATCACCCGTTACCTCGCGGACATGGGTATCGGCTCGTACGGCACCAGCTGGCTGTCGGACACCTCGACCGTGTTCCCGGCGGCGGTCGTGGCCGACCTGTGGCGCGGCGTGCCCTTCTTCGCGATCCTCATCCTCGCCGACCTCCAGTCCGTCTCGAAGGACCTCTACGAGGCCGCCGAGGTCGACGGCGCGAGCCGCGTCAAGCAGTTCTGGCACATCACGCTGCCGCACCTGAAGGACGCCATCATCCTGTCCACGCTGCTGCGCGCGGTGTGGGAGTTCAACAACGTCGACCTGCTCTACACCCTGACCGGCGGCGGACCCGCGGGTGAGACGACCACGCTGCCGCTGTACATCGCCAACACATCCGTCGACGCCCACAACTTCGGCTACGCGTCGGCCCTCACCACGGTGGCGTTCGTGATCCTGCTCTTCTGCTCGATGGTCTACCTGCGGCTGAGCAAGTTCGGAGGCGAGAGCAAGTGAGCGTCAAGGAAGCCACCAAGACGGTGCCCGCCCCCGTGCCCGCCGCCCCCGCACCCCCGCACCCCGCCAAGGGCAGGCGCGCCTGGGACGAGGCACCCCGCTGGCAGATCTACCTGCCCCTGGGCATCTACCTGATCTTCACCCTCATCCCCTTCTACTGGATCCTGCTCTTCTCGCTGCGCCCGGCCGGCTCGACCTCGCTCGTGCCCTGGCCGATGACCTTCGACCACTTCGAGAAGGTCTGGACGGACCGCAGCTTCGGCACCTACTTCACCAACAGCGTGCTCGTCGGCGTCGCCACCCTGCTCATGACGACGCTCGTCGCGCTGGCCGGCGGCTACGCCCTCGCCCGGTTCGACTTCAAGGTCAAGCGGGCGTTCATGCTGGCCCTGCTGTGCTCCCAGTTCGTGCCGGGCGCGCTGCTGCTGGTGCCGCTGTTCGAGATCTTCGCCGAACTCCAGATGATCAACTC
Organism: Streptomyces sp. NPDC037100; assembly: GCF_055606225.1. NCBI lineage: Bacteria > Bacillati > Actinomycetota > Actinomycetes > Kitasatosporales > Streptomycetaceae > Streptomyces > Streptomyces sp. NPDC037100. Next base: position 341,180 of record NZ_JBVJSX010000007.1, read on the forward strand.
CCTGGGCAGCGTCATCCTCGCCGAGACGGTCTTCCAGCTGCCGCTGTCGATGATCCTGATCAGCAACTTCATCAAGAACGTGCCGTACTCCCTGGAGGAGGCGGCCTGGGTCGACGGCTGCAACCGGATGACGGCCTTCCGGATCGTCGTGCTGCCCTTGCTGCGGCCCGGTCTGATCGCCGTCGGCTCGTTCGCCTTCGTCCACTCCTGGAACCACTTCCTGTTCGCCCTGATGTTCCTGAACAACCAGGACAAGCAGACGATCCCCGTCGGCCTCAACTCCCTGATGAGCGCCGACAGCGTCGACCTGGGCGCGCTCGCCGCGGGCGGCATCATCGCGGCCGTCCCGGTGGTGATCGTGTTCGCCTTCATCCAGAAGTGGCTGATCACCGGGTTCAGCGCGGGGGCGGTGAAGGGATGAGGGGCAGACACCTGGCCGTCGCGGCCGGGCTGCCGGGGGTGCTCTGCGTGCCCGCGCACGCCGAGGCCCGGGACATCGGCCGCGACACCGTCCCCGCGAAGGACGGCCGGGCCGCCGAGGGAGCGGGCACCACCGGAGGCGCGGCGGCCGACGCGGCCCACGTGTACACGGTGACCGACCGGGCCGAACTCGTCAGCGCCCTCGACGGCGGCGGCGACACCCCGAAGATCATCGTCACCGTCTCCTGGAGCCGCTTCACCGGCCACGACAAGGCGATGCTCATCGGCAACGGCGACACCGCCACCGGCGACCGCGGCAAGCTCCGCGTCACCCTGCACCACAACGCCTTCGAGTCCGTCGTCCAGCGCGCCCCGCGCGTCCGCTTCGGCCAGGTCCACGTCTACGACAACCGCTACGACATCAACGGCGACGACCACCGCTACTCCCTCGGCGTCTCCACCGAGTCGAGGATCCACGCGGAGAACAACGCCTTCCACGCGCCCGGCCACGTGGAGGTCGCCGACCTGGTCAAGAGCTGGAACGGCAGCGCCCTGCACCAGAGCGGCGCGCTCTTCAACGGCTTCCCGGTCGACCTGCTCGCCATCCACAACGCCTACAACTCGGGCAGCGAGCGGGACCTGACGGCCGACGTCGGGTGGACGCCCACCCTGCACGGGCGGATCGACAGTGCCGCGGCAGCCGACCGGGCGGTGGCCCGCGGCGCGGGGGCGGGGAGGATCCGGTGACCGGCCGCATGATCGACGCCATGAACACACCTCTGCCTGTCGTCCTCGCCGGTGCCAGGGGCCACGGCCGCTGGCACGTCGAGAACATCCGCCGACTCCAGAAGCAGGGCCTCGTGCGGCTCGTCGGCGTCTGCGAGCTGACGCCGCTGACCGAGGAGGAGCTCGGCGACCTCGGAACACCCGAGCAGTCCGCCGACTTCGGTGCCCTGCTGGACTCCACCGGCGCGCGGATCGCCGTGATCTGCACACCGATCCCGACCCACACAGACCTCGCCCTCACGGCGGCCCAACGCGGCGTCCACCTCCTCCTGGAGAAGCCGCCCGCCCCCTCCTACGCCGAGTTCCGCCGGATGGCCGACGGGGTCGCCGCGGCCGGAGTCGTCTGTCAGATCGGCTTCCAGTCGCTGGGCTCGCACGCCCTGCCTGCCGTCCGCGAACTGGTCGAGCAGGGCGCGATCGGACAGCTGGTCGGCCTCGGCGGCGCCGGTGCCTGGGTACGCGACGAGGACTACTTCCGCAGGGCGCCATGGGCGGGCAAGCGGCGGCTGAACGGCGTCGACGTGATCGACGGGGCGCTGACCAACCCCCTCGCCCACGCCGTCGCCACCGCCCTCGCCCTGGGCGGCAGCACCCGCGCCGAGGACGTCACCGGCATCGAGACCGAACTGCTGCGCGCCAACGCCATCGAGTCCGACGACACCTCCTGCGTCCGGATCACCACCGCGCAGGGCCACCCGGTCACGGTCGCCGCGACCCTGTGCGCCGAGGAGGCGGACGAGCCGTACGTGCTCGTGCACGGCAGCAGCGGACGGATCACCTTCTGGTACAAGCAGGACCGCGTGCTGCTCCAGCGCGCGGGACACGGCCCGCAGGAGTCCGAGCACGGCCGCACCGACCTGCTGGAGAACCTCGTCGACCACCTGACCACCGGCGCGGACCTGCTCGTCCCGCCGGACGAGACCGGCGCCTTCATGAAGGTCGTCGAGGCCATCCGCACCGCACCCGACCCGGCGCCCCTGCCGGACTCCGCCTGGCACCGGATCCCCGAAGAGAACCGCCGTGTGGTGCCCGGCATCGACGGGCTCGTCGCGGCCGCCGCCGACACCCTCGCCCTCTACTCCGAGCTCGGCGCCCCCTGGGCCCGGCTGTCGAACGAGGTGAGCACCCGATGACCAGCAACGGCACAGCGGTCCTGCGCGTCGCGGGCCGGCCGGTCGGCCGGTACGTCACCCGGCCCGAACTGCCGGCCCGGCTCTCCCCGCGCCCCTACCTGCACCCCGTCACCACCCTGTCCGGCACGGCCGTGACGGAACTGGCCCCGGCCGACCACGCACACCACCTCGGCGTCGGTGTCGCCGTTCCCGACGTCGAGGGGTTCAACTTCTGGGGCGGACGCACCTATGTCCGCGACCAGGGCCCGACCGAGCTCGACAACCACGGCTCGCAGCGGCATGTCGCCTTCCAGCTGCGCGACCCGGACGGCTTCGTGGAGGAGCTGCGCTGGGTGGCCGCGGGCGGCGAGCTGCTGCGCGAGCGCCGTACGGTCGCCGCGACCGAACTCACCGGCCTGGCCTGGGCGCTGGACCTCACCTTCTCCCTCACCAACGTCACCGACGGCCCCCTGTCGATCGGCAGCCCAGCGACCAACGGACGCCCGGGCGCGGCCTACGGCGGCTTCTTCTGGCGGGCCCGCAAGGAGTCCTGCGCGCCGGAGGCCTTCACGGCCGGAGCCGACGGGGAGGAGAAGGTCCACGGCCGCCCCGCCGACTGGCTCGCTCTGCGGGGCGGCACCTGGACGCTGGTCTTCGCCGGCGCCACCGAACAGACCCGACGCGACCCGTGGTTCGTGCGCACCGAGGAGTACCCGGGCGTCGGCTCCTCCCTGGCCCACGAGGAGCGGGTACCGATCCCACCGGGCGAGACCGTGGTGCGCCGGGTGGTCACCGTCGTCGCCGACGGCCGTCTCGACCGGGACGCCGCGGCGGCCCTCGTCCGCAAGGCGGTGAGCCCGTGACCTTGGAGACCTACCGCAATCCGGTCCTGAACGCCGACTGGTCCGATCCGGACGTCGTCCGCGTCGGTGACGACTTCTACCTGACCGCCTCCAGCTTCGGCCGTGCCCCCGGCCTGCCGCTGCTGCACTCCCGGGACCTCGTCAACTGGACCCTGGTCGGCCACGCCCTCGACGACCTGGAACCGGCCGAGGAGTTCGCCACGCCCCGGCACGACTGCGGCGTCTGGGCCCCGTCCCTCCGGTATCACGACGAGCGCTTCTGGATCTTCTGGGGCGACCCCGACCAGGGGGTCTTCCAGGTCAACGCCCCACGGATCAGGGGCCCCTGGTCCCGGCCGCACCTGCTGAAGGAAGGCAAGGGGCTGATCGACCCCTGCCCCCTGTGGGACGACGAGACCGGCGAGGCCTATCTGGTCCACGCCTGGGCCAAGTCCCGCTCGGGCGTCAAGAACCGCCTCACCGGTCACCGCATGCGCCCCGACGGCACCGACCTCCTCGACGAGGGCAAGGTGATCGTCGACGGTGACCGCATACCCGGCTGGTTCACCCTCGAAGGCCCCAAGCTCTACCGCCACGACGGCTGGTTCTGGATCTTCGCCCCCGCCGGTGGCGTCGAGACCGGCTGGCAGGGCGCCTTCCGCTCACGCGGCTTCTTCGGGCCGTACGAGGAGAGGATCGTCCTGGAGCAGAAGGACACCGACGTCAACGGCCCCCACCAGGGCGGCTGGGTGCGCACCCCGTCCGGCGAGGACTGGTTCCTGCACTTCCAGCAGCGCGGCGCCCACGGCCGGGTCGTGCACCTCCAGCCGATGCGCTGGGGCCAGGACGGCTGGCCGGTGCTCGGGGACGACGGCGCCCCCGTCGCCGAACACCGCCGCCCCGCCCTGCCACCGCAGCCGCCCGCCGCGCCCGCCACCGACGACGACTTCCCCGGCGGGCGGTACGGCCGCCAGTGGCAGTGGACGGCCAACCCGCGGGACGGCTGGGCCACCCAGCACTCCGGGGACGGCCTGCGGCTGACCTGCGTCCGTTCGGCGAACGCCCAGGACCTGCGGAAACTGCCCCATGTACTGACCCAGCGGCTGCCCGGGTCTCCCTGCACCGTCGAGGTGGAGGTGCGCCTCGACGGTGACGAGCCCGGGGCCCGGGCCGGACTCGCCGTCCTCGGGGACGCGTTCGGGTGGATCGGACTCCAGCGGGGCACGGACGGCACCGTCCGTCTCGTGCACCGGTTCGCCGAAGCCGTCGCGGACGCCGAACGCGACGCCGCCCACGCCCGGCTCGCCCCGGAGGGCCGGGCCCGGCTGAGGATCGAGATCGACGCCGGGGCACGCTGCCGTTTCTCCGCCGACGTCGGCGACGGCTTCCGGCCGTCGGGTCCGGTCTTCGCCGCCACCCCCTCGCGCTGGGTCGGCGCCCTGCTCGGCCTCTTCGCCCTCGCGCCGGCCGGCCAGGGGCACGCCGGTGCGGCGGCCTTCACCCGGTTCCGGATCAGCACCCCGTAACGCACCTCTGTCGTACGCCTGTTGGGAGCCGCAATGACGCACCTCCGTAGCAAGCGCTTGTCGAGACCGGGGCGGCCCGGCACGGGCGTGGCCGCCGTGCTCGGCCTCCTGGCCGCGCTGAGCCTCGGGTCGATCGGGGACGCCCGGGCTCAGGCGGCACCGGACGTGCGGTCCGGCCCCGCCGCGGACCGCTGGACCGACCGGCCGCACGGCTTCGCCTCCCTCGGCGGCGGCACCACCGGCGGGGCGGGCGGCAAGGTCGTCACCGTCACCGACCGGGCCGCACTGGCGAAGTACGCGGCGGCCGATGAGCCGTACGTCATCCGCGTCAAGGGCGCCCTGGAGATGGAGCCCTTCGGCACGGAGATACCCGTCGCCTCGGACAAGACCATCATCGGCGTGAGCGACACGGCCGAGATCGTGCACGGCGGCTTCACCCTCGACCCCGGCACCCACAACGTCGTCATCCGCAACCTCACCATCCGCGACACCGCCATCGAGGGCAACTGGGACTGCAAGGACACCGACTACGACGGCATCCGCCTGGACACCGCCCACCACGTGTGGATCGACCACATACGGTTCTCGCGGATCTGCGACGGGCAGCTCGACATCCGCAAGGACAGCGAGTACGTCACCGTCTCCTACAACCAGTTCACGGACAACAACAAGACCTTCGGCATCGGCTGGACCCCGAACGTCAGGACGCAGATCACCGTCGACCACAACTGGTTCCGGGGCACCAAGCAGCGCAACCCATCGGCCGACAACTGCGCCTACGCGCACCTCTACAACAACCACCTCTCCTCACAGCTGTCCGACGGCGACCCGGTCTGGACGTACGGCAACTGGTCGCGCGGCCGGACGAAGATGGTCATCGAGAACAGCTTCTACGACGGCGTCCAGCACCCCTACCAGGCCGACGCGACGGCCGAGCTGGTGCAGCGCGGGTCGATCCTGCGCAACACGACGGGCCGGCACGACGCGTGGGGCGCGGCGTTCGACCCGCGGGACTTCTACTCCTACCGCCTCGACCCGGCCGCCGCCGTTCCCGCGCTGGTGAAGCGGTTCTCCGGGCCGCAGAAGCGGATCGGCGGGCCGGTCACCCTGAACGTCCCGGGCGACCACCCGACCGTGCAGGACGCCGTGGACGCCGTCCCCGACGGCAACGACCTCCCGGTGACGATCGCCGTCGCGCCGGGCACCTACCGCGAGAAGGTGTTCATCCCCGCGGCCAAACCGAACGTCGAGCTGCGCGGCACCGGGCGGGACCGCTCCGACACGGTCATCGTCTTCGACACACCCGCCGAGTACGGCGGGTCGACGGGCAGCGCCACCGTCCGGATCGCCGCGAACGACGTCACCGCACGCAATCTCACCTTCAGCAACGACTTCGACGAGGCCGCGCACGAGCTGAAGGGCGAGCAGGCCCTGGCGATGAAGACGACAGGCGACCGGATCGTCTTCGAGAACACCGCGTTCCTCGGCAACCAGGACACCCTGATGACCGACAGCCCCAAGCTGACCACCGTCAGCCGGGTCTACGTCCGCGGCTCCTACGTCGAGGGCGACGTCGACTTCGTCTACGGACGGGCCACGACGGTGATCGAGCGGTCGGTGATCCGGGCCCTGAGCCGCGGCTCGGACTCGAACAACGGCTACATCACGGCGGCTTCGACGTGGAAGGGCAACCCGTACGGGTTCCTGATCACCAGGTCGAGGATCGTCAGCGACGCCCCCGCCGGGACCTACCACCTGGGACGGCCCTGGCATCCCGGCGGTGAGCCGGACGCGGTCGCCCAGGTCCTGATCCGGGACACCTGGCTGCCCGCCGCGGTCAAGTCCGCGCCGTGGACCGACATGAGCGGGTTCTCGTGGAGGGACGCCCGGTTCACCGAGTACCGCACTCACGGCCCGGGTGCGTCCGTCACCCCGGACCGTCCGCAGATGAGCGACCGGGACGCGCGCTCCCACACCGTCACCGCCTACCTGGCGGGCACCGACGGCTGGGCGCCGCACGTCCGCCACTGACCCCCCACACCCTCAAGTTCCGCTGGATCCAGAAGAAGAGAGCCGACCAATGAAGATCAGCAATCGCACCAGCAGCAGAGGCGGGCGCCGGACCCCGGCCGCCGTCGCCCTGGGGGCCGTGCTCGCGCTGACCGCGACCGCCTGCGGCGACGACGGCAGCGGGGCGGGCGGCGACAAGGGCGCCGACGGAAGCGGCAAGGGAAAGATCGTCTTCTGGGACAACAACGGCGGTGTCCGCACCGAGATCTGGAAGGAGGTCATCGCCGACTTCGAGAAGGCCAACCCCGACATCAAGGTCGAGTACGTCGGGATCGCCTCTACGGAGTACCAGTCCAAGGTCGACACCGCCCTCCAGGGCGGCGGTCTGCCGGACGTCGGCGGTGTGGGCGCGGCGATGCTGGCGGGGTTCGCCGCGCAGGGCGCGCTGGAGCCGCTCGACGAGCGGCTCGGCTCGTCCTCGCTGAACGGCAAGCTCAACAAGGACATGGTCGAGTCGCTGAAGGCCGCCGGCGGCGGGGACGACAAGCTGTACTCGATCCCGACCTCCGCGAACAACGGTGTGCTGTACTACCGCACCGATCTGTTCAAGAAGGCGGGGCTCGAGGAGCCGACGACGTGGGAGCGGTTCTACGAGGCCGCCGGGAAGCTGACGAACTCGGGCAAGAACGAGTTCGGCTACACCATTCGCGGCGGTGCGGGTTCCATCGCCCAGGCGCTGGACGCCATGTACGGCCAGTCCGGCATCACGTCGTTCTGGGACTCCAGTGGTGAGAAGACCACGGTCAACGACCCCAAGAACGTGGCGGCGCTGGAGAAGTACGCGGCGCTGTACAAGAAGGTCACTCCGGCCGCCGACCTCAACAACGACTTCACGAAGATGGTCGCGCAGTGGGACTCCGGCACGATCGGGATGCTGAACCACAACCTCGGGTCGTACCAGGACCACGTGAAGGCGCTCGGGGTCGACAAGTTCCGGGGCATTCCGCAGCCGGTCGGCTCCTCCGGCAAGCGCGTGCAGGTGTCCAACCCGGTGGACGGGCTGGGACTGTTCAAGAGCGGCAAGAACAAGGACGCGGCCTGGAAGTTCATCGAGTTCGCCACGTCCAAGGCGGAGAACTCGAAGTTCAACGAGGCGGCGGGCCAGGTGCCGTCGAACACGGACGCGGCGAAGGACGCGTGGATCTCGAAGGCCGAGCCGACGAAGCTGGCCGCTGACGCGTTGTCGGACGGGTCCACGACGATTGTGCAGCTGCCGTATTACCTGCCGGACTGGAACACGATCTCCAAGGCTGACAACGAGCCGAACTTCCAGAAGGTGCTGCTCGGGAAGATGAGTGCGAAGGAATTCCTGGACACGATGGCCGATCAGCTGAATGCCGCGCAGGAGGAATGGAACCAGCAGCACGGCTAGTTCTGGACATCGCCGTGGGGCGGCCTGTGGTGTGCAGGGTGCGGGCCGTCCCGTGGTTGTTCGCGCAGTTCCCCGCGCGCCCCCGACGTCGGACCATCACCCCCCTTTGAAAGGGACTCCGCGTGTCTCTGAGTCGTAGACAAGTCGCTGCCGCGGCCGTTTCCGTACCCCTGGTGCTTGCCGCCACCGGTACCGCTCACGCCGGCGCCCGTCGCACCCGCACGCTCTACATCGCCGGTGATTCCACCGCCGCACAGAAGTACCAGGACGCCGCGCCCGAGACCGGGTGGGGCATGGCCGTTCCCTTCTTTCTGCAGTCCTCCCGGCTCGCTGTCTCCCATCACGCCGTCAACGGGCGGAGTTCCAAGAGCTTCGTCGATGAAGGGCGGCTGAAGGGGATTCTGTCCGCGATCCGGCCCGGGGATCTGCTGCTCGTGCAGTTCGCTCACAACGACGAGAAGCGGGAGGACCCCACGCGGTACACCGAACCCTGGACGACGTATCAGGAGTATCTGCGGATGTATCTCGACGGCGCCCGGGCCCATGGGGCGCGGCCGGTGCTGGCGACCTCCGTGGAGCGGCGGCGGTTCGACGCCGCCGGGAAGGCCCTGCCGACGCACGGGGAGTACCCGGCGGCCATGCGGGCGCTCGCCGCCGAGGAGCGGGTCCCGCTGCTCGACGTCCAGGCGCTGTCCCTCGCGCTGTGGCAGCGGCTCGGGGTCGAGGAGACCAAGAAGTACTTCAACTGGACGGCGACCGAGCAGGACAACACGCACTTCAATCCGCCGGGAGCCATCGAGGTGGCCCGGCTCGTGGCGCGGGAACTGCTCCGCACCCGGGTCCTCGGGCCGCGTGAGGTACGGCGGCTGGACGAGCGGATCCCGGAGTCCTGGATCACCTGGCCGGAGTCCGCCGCGTAACACCCCCCGACGAAGAAGGAAGAGAGCCGCACCATGCACATACGCAAGTGTCATGATCATGTCATTACGAGAACGGCCCTGCTCATCGGCTGCACTGCGCTCGTGCTGTCCCTGAGCGGCCCCGGCGCGCAGGCCCAGCCCCGGGACGTCGCTCGTCAGATTCTCGGGGCCGGCGACGGCTGGGCCTCCGAGGGCACCGGTACGACCGGCGGATCGACGGCCGACGCGCAGCACGTCTACACCGTCACCACCTGGGAGCAGTTCCGGGCCGCACTGGAAGACGGCGGGTCGGCGCCCAGGATCATCAAGGTCAAAGGGGTGATCGACGCCGTCTCCGAGGGGTGCGACGCGTTCGCCGCCGCGGGGTACGACTTCCAGAAGTACCTCGCCGCCTACGACCCCGCCGTCTGGGGCCACGACAAGCCGGTCAGCGGGGAGCAGGAGGACCTGCGGGCCGCGTCCGCCGCCACGCAGGACAAGACCATCAAGGCGAGCGTGCCCGCCGACACCACCATCATCGGCGTGGGCAGGGGGTCCGGGATCCGCGGCGGCAGCCTGCAGATCAAGGGCGTCGACAACGTCATCGTCCGCAACCTCGCCTTCGAGGCCCCGATCGACTGCTTCCCGCAGTGGGACCCGACCGACGACGACAAGACCGGCGCCTGGAACTCCGAGTACGACGGGATCGTGGTCCACGGCTCCACGCACGTGTGGGTCGACCACAACACCCTCACCGACGGCCGCCACCCCGACAGCAGCCTGCCGGCCTACTTCGGCAAGACCTACCAGCAGCACGACGGTCTGCTCGACGTCGTGCGCGGCTCGAACCACGTGACCGTGTCCTGGAACTCGTTCAAGGACCACGACAAGACCATGCTGATCGGCAACAGCGACAGCGCCACCGCCGACGACACGGGCAAGCTGAAGGTCACGCTGCACCACAACCGCTTCGAGGGCATCGTCGAGCGGGCGCCGCGGGTGCGGTTCGGGCAGGTCGACTCGTACAACAACCACTTCGTGGTCACCAAGGGCCAGAAGTGGGGCTACGTCTACGGCATCGGCAAGGAGTCCCGGCTCGTCGCCGAGCACAACGCGTTCACGCTGGCGCAGGGCATCAGTCCGGCGAAGATCCTCAAGAAGTGGAACGAGGCACCGGTCACCGCGGGTTCCAACGTCGTCAACGGCAAGGCGGTCGACCTGATCGCCGTGCACAACGCGGAGATCCCGGGGGAGACGCTCCGGTCGGGCGCCGGCTGGACGCCGACCCTGCGCGCGGACGTCGACCCGGCGAAAGCCGTCCCGGGCATCGTCGACGCCCGAGCGGGTGCCGGCCGCGTCTGCTGACGTGGACGGGCCGCTGCCGGACTTCCACCCGGCGCTGACGGAGGCACTGACCTTCCCGCTCGCCTGGGGCAGGTCCCCGATCCGCGACGTCCGCGCCTGGCGGCGTGCCGCCCGTACCACCGTCGAGGAGCACCTCCTCGTAGAGCGGCAGGACGCGACGCCGTACGCGCCGGAGTTCAGCGGCCGTTCCCGGACCGGGGACTGCACCCGCGAGCTGGTGACCGTCTCCCTCACCCGCTACGAACGGGTGCGCGGCGCCCTGCTCACCCCGCACGGCCGCGGGCCCTTCCCGGCGGTGCTGCTCCTGCACGACCACGGCGCCCGGTTCGACATCGGCAAGGAGAAACTCGTCCGGCCCTGGTACGACGACACCCGTCTCGCCTCCGCCCAGGCTTGGGCCGACAAGTACTTCAGCGGACGGTTCGTCGGTGACGAACTGGCCCGCCGCGGCTATGTGGTGCTCTGCCTGGACGCGCTCGGCTGGGGCGACCGCGGCCCGCTCACCTACGAGCAGCAGCAGGCCCTGGCGTCCAACTTCTTCAACCTGGGCTCCTCACTCGCCGGGCTCATGGCCCGGGAGGACCAGCGGGCCGCCGCGTTCCTTGCCGGACTCGACCGGGTGGACGGCCGCCGGGTGTCGGCCGTCGGCTTCTCCATGGGCGCCTACCGGGCCTGGCAGACCGCCGCCTTGAGCGACCACGTGGCGGCCGCCGCGAGCATCTGCTGGATGACCGGCCTGAAGGAGATGATGGTGCCCGGCAACAACACGCTGCGCGGGCAGTCGGCGTACTACATGCTCCACCCCGGGCTCGCCCGGCACCTCGACATCCCCGACGTGGCGAGCATCGCCGCTCCCAGGCCGATGCTGTTCCTCGACGGCGGTCTCGACACGCTGTTCCCGGCCGAGGGGGTGCGTCTCGCGTACGACAAGCTGCGTGCCGTCTGGCGCTCGCACCACGCCGAGGAGCGGATACGGACGAAGACGTGGCCGGAGTCCGGCCACGTCTTCACCGCACCCATGCAGGACGAGGTCGTCAGCTGGCTCGACGACGTCCTGTGAGGCTCACCGCCGTACCGGCTTGATGCCCTCCAGCGTCGGCACCACGGGCTTGATGCTGCCGTCGGCCGCGAACTCCATGCGGTCGACGGTCGTCTCGCGGTGCATGCCGTCGCCGCCCGGCAGGCCGGGGCCGTTGAGGGCGAAGCGGTGGTAGACCATGTACCAGTCGTCGGTGCCGGGGGTGTTCACCACCGAGTGGTGACCGGTGCCGAGGATGCCGTACTCGGGCCGCTTCTCGAGGATCGTCCCGCGCTTGGTCCACGGGCCGAGCGGGGACGGCCCCGTCGCGTACGCCACGTGGTAGTTCTCGCTGCGCGTGTCGTCCTCCGACCACATGAAGTAGTACGTGCCCTTCCGCTTGATCACGAAGGAACCCTCGCGGAAGTTGTCCGGGGTGATGTCCTTCACCTTCGAGGCGTCGAAGGACACCATGTCGTCGTTCAGCGGCACGACGTACCCGTGGCCGTTGCCCCAGTACAGGTAGGCCTGGCCGTCGTCGTCCGTGAAGACCGCCGGGTCGATCATCTGACCCTTGAGCGAACCGCCCTTGGCCACCAGCGGTTTGCCGAGCGCGTCCTTGAAGGGGCCCGCGGGAGAGTCGGCCACCGCCACGCCGATCTGCTGCTCGGCGCAGTAGTAGAAGTAGTACTTGCCGTCGCGTTCGGCGATCGCGGGTGCCCAGGCGTTCTTGTCGGCCCAGCTCACGTCAGGACCGAGGTCGAGGATGACGCCGTGGTCCTTCCAGTTCACCAGGTCCTTCGACGAGTACGCCTTGAACCTGGTGCCGCTCCAGCCCTGGAAGCCGTCCGTCGTCGGGTAGATCCAGTACCGGCCGTTCAGGTAGTGGACGTCGGGGTCGGCGTTCAGGCCGGGCAGCAGGGGGCTGCGGGTGCGGACCGCCTCGACCGTCCAGGTGCGCTCGGTGCCGTCGGCGGCCGTGACCGTGTACTTCTGCGGCATGCGGAAGTCCCGCCGGGTCCCGGACTTCGGGCTGAGCTTCGCGCCCTCACCGACCCACAGCTTCGGGGCGAGACCCCGCAGATCGGCGTCCGGCCGCATGGGCAGGACGACCTTCGAGGCGCTGTCCGTGACGATCGCGTAGCCCTTCTGGTGCTTCGCCGTCGCGTCCACGACCGAGGTGGAGGTGGACGGGTAGGCGGCCAGCAGACGGTCGTACTCCTGCTGCGTCACCGGGAGCACCGTGCCGTGCCGGGGGCTCGCCGGGAGCTGGTAGTTCGTGGACGGGGTCCACTTGCCGGAGGCGAGGTCGGTGGTCTCGAAGGGCACGTAGCCGCGCCCGCCGTACTCGTCGATGAACAGGTACCACTTCTTCTCGGTGTTCGACTTGAACACCGTCGGGCCCTCACCGCGGTCCATCGCGCCCTTGCCGATGCAGTCGGCCACGAAGTCGTACGTCGTCGAGGTCAGCGAGGTCGACTTCTCGCCGGTGATGAACTTCGAGCAGGGGCTGGAGGAGCTGGGGTCCCGCTCGTCCTTGGTGTAGCGGTAGTACTCGTCCCCGTACTTCACGACGGTGGAGTCGATCACCGAGTAGCCCGGGTCGTTCCAGATCTTCGGCTCGCTGAAGGTGCGGAAGTCCTTCGTGGTCGCGTACAGCATCTTGTTGTACGTGCTGCCCTTGTGGTCCGGGTCGTCGTCGGCGTACAGCTTCGACGCCCAGAAGACGACGTACGCACCGAGCTCGTCGTCCCAGTAGGCCTCAGGGGCCCAGGTGTTGCCGGCGCTGTCGGGGGAGACCTTCACCAGGCGCTGGTCGGTCCAGTGGACGAGGTCCGTGGACTCCCAGACCATGATCGACTTGCTGCCGTGCCGCTGGACGTCGTCCCAGCTGCCGCTGGAGTTCTGGTACATCCGCAGGTCGGTGGCGATCAGGAAGAACTTGTCGCCCTCGGGGGAGCGGATCACGAAGGGGTCGCGCAGGCCCTTCTCACCGGTCGTCGACGTCAGCACCGGCTTGCCTGCGTTCAGCTCACGCCAGTGCAGCGGGTCGTTGCCGCGGCTGAGGGCGTAGCGGATCTGTTCGCCGTCGGCGGTGCCCTCACCGGTGAAGTAGGCGAAGAGATAACCGGCGTACGTGCTGTGCTTCACGGGTGGGGCTCCGGGGTCGGCGGTGCTGGGCGGCGCCGCGAGGAGGGTCAGGAGGAGGCCGGACAGGGCCAGGAAGGGCAGCAGGAGCGTGCGGGCGATGCGGGGGCGCATGACACTTCCTGTCGGAGTGTGGGGGATTCTGTTGGATAACAGCCTTCGGAGTTTCACCGGAGCGACGCAGGGCGTCAACGGGTGTGCATGAGGCCGGCGTTTCCGAAACTTTCGGAACACCGCGATCCCGGTGCACGCGACGGCGGCAACCCTTTCCCGGGTGGCGGCGACTGGTGGACGGAAACCGGCCGGAGCGGGCCCCTCCGAGCCGTTTCCGTCCCCGACCCCCAGGAAAGGAACGCTCCGTGCTGCCGAGCGCCGGACGTCATCGCAGGACCCGTACGCTCTCCATCGCCGCAGCCGTGGCCTGTGCCGCGGGGGCGGGTGGCGTCTACCTCGGGCTGTCGACCGGCGGCGCGCGGGCCGCCTCGACGACGGTCACCGTCTCCAGCACGGCCCAGCTCGAAGAAGCCGTGCGGAACGCCTCCGCCGGCACCGTGATCCAGGTCCGCGGCGGTACCTACCACCCGGCCGCCACCCTCGAGTCCACGGCGAACGGCACCGTTTCCGCGCCCGTCACCCTGCGGGCGTACGACGGTGAGAGGGTGCGGATCGACGGGTCCAGGCTGCCCCCCGGCTCCTGGCTGACCGCGATCCACGGCGACCACTGGACCGTCGAGAACCTCGCCTTCGTCAACTCCCCGGCCCAGGGGCTGGTCGTCACGTCCTCGGTGGGCGGGGTCTTCAGGAACCTGGTCACCGCCGGAAACGGCGACTCCGGCTTCACCCTCCGCGGCGACGGCACCACCGGCAACCTCGTGCAGAACCTGGACAGCCACGGCAACCGCGACCCGTCCGGCCACGGCCGGAACGCCGACGGCATCGCGGTCAAGTTCGGCTCCGGGACCGGGAACAGGATCACCGGAGCCCGGTTGTACGACAACTCCGACGACGGCCTCGACCTGTGGCAGTTCTCCTCGCCGGTCACCATCGAGCACTCCTGGGCCTTCGGCAACGGCGAGCACCGCCGGCACGGCACGGCCTTCGAGGGCAACGGCAACGGCTTCGAGCTGGGCGGCGGGGGAGCGTCCGCCGCGCACGCCGTCAACGACAACGCGGCCTGGGACAACACGCTGCACGGCTTCACCGAGAACTCCAACACCGGCGCCGTCGCACTGCACCGCAACACCGCCTACGCCAACGCCGGAAGCGGCTTCTTCTTCGCGACCGGCACGGCCCGCCTCGGCAGGAACCTCGCCGTCGGCGACAAGGGCGGAGCGGCGAAGCTCGGTCCCTCCACGGTCTGCGCCGGAAACAACTGGGACGGCGGCGTCACCACCCCGCCCTTCAGGTCGACGGACGCGTCCGGCGCGTACGGAGCCCGTCGGGCGGACGGCTCCCTGCCCGCGACGGCGTTCCTGACGACCGGCTCCTCGACCGTCGGATCTGCGATGGACTAGGCGGCCTGCGCCGTGGCGGACACGGCGACGCCCCCGTCGGTGCGAAGCGACGGGGGCGTCCTGCCGACCGGCCGAGGGGGGCTCGGCCGGTACGGTCCGGCCGTCCGGAGGGGGGCTCCGGAGGGCCGAGGTGCCGGGACGTCCGGCTGGGGGGCCGGACACCCGGCGTCCCGGTCGGCCCAAGGGGGGACGAGGGCCAACCGGAGTCACTGGGGCCGAGGGCCTACGGGTAGCTGATGTCGGAGGCCTTGAACATGCAGCTCTTGCCGTCCGGGCCGGGCGGCGTCAGCTCCTTGGGCTCCTTGCCGGTGTTGTTGCCCTCGAAGCGCACACACGTCTTGATCTTCTTCTTGGCGTCGCCGTGAATACGGATCCTCGACAGCGTCGCCGTGTCGCCGTAGTTGGCGTTCACTCCGACGATGGAGTTCATCGGCGCGGTCACGTCGATGTCGCTGAGCACGATCGTGCGCTTGTACTGCGTCTTGCAGTTGCCGCACGAGCGGACCAGCTTGCCGGCGTTCTGCACCTGGAAGCCCGACACGTTCAGCGTGCCGGCGCCGTTGAACTGCAGCACCTTGTCGTCGGCGTTCTTCGCGCCGCCGCCGATCACCTTGTACACCGCGGACGAGGACTTGCCCTTGAAGCTGGCCGCGTCCTCGCCGACGTCCGTCCACCACACGTTCTGCAGAGTGCAACTGCCCTTGCAGTGCACACCGTCCGCCGCCGGAGTGCCGATGACGACGTTCTTGAGAACCGCGCCGTCGGCCAGCTCGAAGAGCGGGCCCTGGCCCTCGTCCTGGCTGCCGCCGCCGAGCGCGCCGGTGCCGTAGAACATCTTCATCCCGCCGTCGCGCACACCGGAGACGGGGATGGTCTTGGAAACGGGGGTCTTCCCCGTGTCCGTGGGCCAGGAGGACGCCGCGCCCGCCGTCGACAGCATCGACGTGGTGACGATCGCCGCACCCGTGATGCCGAACGCGGACACCGCAGCGAGCACCGTCCGCCGCTTGGTGACGCTGCGGCGGTGGCGGACGCGCTGTTCTGCTGGTGCAGTCATGTACAGATTCCTCGGATGGGGGGTGGCTCTTGCGCGTAGTGGTCGCCACCGGTGAAGAAAAGGTTGCCGCCCCTTGGGGAATTTTTCACGAGTCGCCGTCGCCGTCGTCCGCGGCGGCGAAGCCACCGCCCGCCGACAGCTGCCGCGAACCGGCCGTGGCAGTCACCTCGTAGCGGTCCTCGCCCGCGTCGCGGCCGCCGCGGGCGTGGCCGAACTGGCCGGCGAACACCCACTCGCCCACGGGGACCGTGCGGCCCTCCTTGAGGGTCCAGGTGTAGACGAGGAAGCCGTCCCGCTCGGCGACCGCGAGGGTGAAGTCGTCCTCGGGCAGGGAGCGCCAGGCGCCCGCGTCGGAGACCCCGCCGGTCTGGGCGACCTGCAACCGCACGGTCAGCGCGGTCAGTCGTTCGCTGGTCTTGAGCGTGACGTTGCTCTGCGCCCAGAACTCGTTGCTGTGCGGGTCGACCGAGCCGTCCGACCGCAGCGGGCCGTCCTGCGCTGCGGTGCCTGGCCGCTCGGTGGCCGGGGTGCTCGGCGTCCCCGACGGTGGGGGCCCGGACTCGCGGCGCTCGGGCGACCGGCTCGGTGGCTTCACCGGTGCCGGGAGTTCGGGGGCCCGGCTCGTCGCCTCCGGGGACGGCGTGGGCGCCGGGGTCGGCGACGTCGCCACTTCCCGCTGCTGCGGAGCGGTCTCCTCCTTCACCGCGGACGCCACCGCGTAGCCGCCCACCGCCAGGACGCCGGCGACCGCGGCGGTCGCCCCCGCCACCCGCATCCAGCCGAACACCGGCGGACGCGTCGCCCGATGGCCGGAACCGGCCGGACCGGCCATGCCTCGTTCGACCCGGGCCAGCATGCGCTCCCGGTCGGGCTCGTGCGCCCCGGCCGCCTCGTGCAACCGGGCGCGCACCTCCTCGTGCACGTCCCGCCGCATGCTCATCGGTCCCTCCCTCCGCCCTCACCGCTGCTCCCGCCCTCCACCGCCGGCGAGCAGCGGGGAGCGCCCAGCGTCGCGTGCATCCGCTGCGGCACGCCCTGCGGCCCCAGCAACCGCTGGAGTTCGGCCATTCCCTTCGAAGTCTGGCTCTTCACCGTACCCACCGACACGCCGAGCGCCAGGGCGGTGTCCTTCTCCGACAGGTCGAACGCGTGCCGCAGCACCACACAGGCCCGCTTGCGGAACGGCAGCCGGCGCAGCGCCTCCTGCACATCGACCACGCCCGCGACGTCCGGGTTCTCGGTGTTCTCCTCGCGCTGCGACCAGAACAGGGCGATGCGCCGCCGCTCGCGCACCGCGCTGCGGATGCGGGTACGGGCCAGGTTGGCGACCACGCCGCGCGCGTACGCCGCCGGGTGGTCGGCCGCGCGCACCCGGTCCCAGCGGTGCCACAGCGCCAGCAACGCGTCCGCCGCCAGGTCGTCGGCGGTGTCCGGCTCGCCGGTCAGCAGGTGGGCGAGGCGGGACAGTTCGGCATAGTGACGCTCGAAGAAGGCATGGAACTCCACGGAGGCGGCGTCGTCGACGACCGTGCCCACGGGTGACCTCTCCTCCCAGCGGCTACGGGCGCTCCCGGCCGGGGCACCCTGTGGCTGTCATGTAGATGACATGTGATCATCCGGGGAAGGCCCCGGACGAGATCGGGAAGCGTAGCAGCGATCGTCGAACAGTTCGTACGGGGCTTCGAACGGCGTATGGCGGGCCGGACTTCGATTTCGTAACACGAACAAAACCTGAACGTGGTTCATCGCGACGACAATCCAGCCAGCATCCGCACACCGATCACCCAGGCACCAAGGAGCACGCGCCATGTCCGAATCGCAGAAGGTGGCCGAACGGTCCGACGCCGCGCCACCAGCGGCGAACAGCGTCGACCGGTTCTTCAAGATCTCCGAGCGGGGATCCACCTTCGGCCGTGAGATACGCGGCGGCTTCGCCACGTTCTTCACGATGGCCTACATCCTTGTCCTGAATCCCATCATCCTGGGCAGCGCGAAGGACAAGTTCGGACACCAGCTGGACGCCGTCCAACTCACCACCGCCACCGCCCTGGTGGCCGCCGTCATGACGATCATCATGGGCGTCGGCGGCAACCTGCCCCTCGCGCTCGCCGCCGGACTCGGCCTGAACGCCGTCGTCGCCTTCCAGATCGCCCCGCTGATGAGCTGGGACGACGCCATGGGCCTGATCGTCCTCGAAGGCCTGCTGATCTGCGTGCTGGTGGTCACCGGGCTGCGCGAGGCCGTCATGCACGCGATACCCCAGCCGCTCAAGCAGGCGATCAGCGTCGGCATCGGCCTGTTCATCGCCTTCATCGGCTTCGTCGACGCCGGGTTCGTCAGCCGCATCCCGGACGCCGCGAACACCACCGTGCCCGTTCAGTTGGGCGGCACCGGCACCCTCGCCGGCTGGCCGATGCTGGTCTTCTGCCTCGGCGTGCTGCTGACGATCGGACTGCTCGCCCGCAAGGTCAAGGGCGCCATCCTCATCAGCATCGTCACCATGACCGCGCTGGCGATCGTGATCAACTCCCTTGCCGACATCAAGTCCTGGGGCCTGACCACACCCTCCTGGCCGGACCGGCTCGTCGACACCCCCGACTTCGGGCTCATCGGCGACTTCGACCTGTTCGGCGCGTTCAGTGCTCCCGGCGTCGGCGTCATCACCGTCGTCCTGCTGATCTTCACGCTGATCCTGTCCGACTTCTTCGACACCATGGGCACGGTCGTCGGCATCAGCGCCGAAGCCGGGCTGCTCGACGAGGCGGGCAAGGTCCCGAACCTCGGCCGGGTGCTGCTCATCGACGGTGCCGCCGCGGTCGCCGGCGGTGCGGCCTCCGCCTCCTCGGCGACCTCCTACATCGAGTCCGCCGCCGGGGTCGGCGAGGGCTCGCGCACCGGCTTCTCCAACCTCGTCACCGGCGGGCTGTTCGGCCTCGCGCTGTTCCTGACCCCGCTGCTCACCATCGTCCCGCTCCAGGCGGCCGCCCCGGCCCTGGTCGCCGTCGGCTTCCTGATGATGACCCAGGTCAAGCACATCGACTGGGACCGCTACGACATCGCCATCCCGGCGTTCCTCACCATCGCGGTGATGCCGTTCACCTACTCCATCACCAACGGCATCGGGGCCGGGTTCCTCGCCTACGTCGTCATCAAGACCGTGCTCGGCAAGGCCAAGGAGGTGCACTGGCTGCTGTGGGGGGCCTCGGCGCTGTTCCTGGTGTACTTCGCCATCGACCCGATCGAGCAGCTCCTCGGAGCGAAGTGACGCCGGGCGCGCGCTGACACGAGTACGGGCCGCCCCCGGGGGGAAGGGGGCGGCCCGTCTCGTCCGTACAGACGGCTTACTGGCGGCCGAGGTTCAGTCCTTGAGCGCCGCTTGCATCATCGCCTTGGCGACCGGCGCCGCGAGCCCGTTGCCGCTGACCTCCGAACGGGCCGCGTTCGACTGCTCCACGACGACCGCCACGGCGACCTCCTTGCCCGAGGAGTCGGACTTGCCGTACGAGGTGAACCAGGCGTACGGCACCTGGCTGTTGTTCTCGCCGTGCTGCGCCGTACCCGTCTTGCCGCCGACGGTCGCGCCCGGGACCTTGGCGTTCGTGCCCGTGCCCTTGTTCACGACCGTCTCCATCGCCGACTGCAACTGCTCGGCGGTCGAGGAGCTGACGATCTCCTTCGTGCCGGCGTCGTCGTCGTAGTCCTGCAGCACATCACCACCGCTGTCGGTGATCTGCGAGACCATGTGCGGCGAGACCAGCTTCCCGCCGTTGGCAATGGCCGCCGACACCATGGCCATCTGCAGCGGGGTGGCCGTGACGTCGAACTGGCCGATGCCCGTCAGGGCCGTCTGCGACGGGTGCATGTCCGACGGGTACACGCTCGTGTAGGCCCGGACCGGCACGTCCAGCTGGTCGTCGTCGAAGCCGAACCTGTCGGCCATCGCCTTCACCTTGTCCTGGCCGAGCTTCACGGCCATCTTGGCGAAGACGTTGTTGCAGGAGTACTCCAGCGCCGTACGGATGGTCGCGTTCGTGCAGGGCGCGTTCGGGTTCTCGTTGGTCAGGTCCCGGCTGGTGCCAGGCAGCGTGTACGGGTCCGGGCTGTCCGTCCGCTCGTCCACCGACGAGTACAGCCCGTCCTCCAGCGCGGCGGCCGCCACCACCAGCTTGAACGTCGAGCCGGGCGGCAGCGGCTGCCGCAGCGCTCGGTTGACCAGCGGCTTCTCCGGGTCCGTGGTCAGCTTCTTCCAGGCCGTCCCCGCGGTGTTGGCGTCGGTCAGCGAGGAGGGGTCGTACGACGGCGTCGACACGACCGCGAGGATCTTCCCGGTCTTCGGGTCGATGGCGACGGCACCGCCCTTCTTGTCGCCGAGCGCGTCGTAGGCGGCCTTCTGCACGTCCGGGTCGATGGTCGTGACCACGTTGCCCGGTTCGGCGCGCTGGTCGGTGAGCGTGTCCATCACGGACTTGAGCCGGTTGTCCGTGCCGTTGAGCAGATCGGTGTAGATGCCCTCCAGCTGAGTCGGGGCGTACGCCTGCGACGCGTAACCCGTCACCGCCGCGTACAGCGGGCCGTCCGTGTACGTCCGCTTGTACTTCAGGTCGCCCGTCTTCGTCGGCGCCGAGCCGGTGACCGACCGGCCGCCCACGATGATGTTCCCGAGCGGCGCCGAGTACGTCTCGATCGCGTTCCGCCGGTTGTCCTTGTCGTCTGCCAGCGCCCGGCCCTCGTAGAACTGCACCCAGGTCGCCCTGACCAGCAGAGCCAACACCAGGAGCAGCGAGA
The DNA here is from genome assembly GCF_055606225.1 of Streptomyces sp. NPDC037100. Taxonomy (NCBI): domain Bacteria; kingdom Bacillati; phylum Actinomycetota; class Actinomycetes; order Kitasatosporales; family Streptomycetaceae; genus Streptomyces; species Streptomyces sp. NPDC037100. The sequence goes on from NZ_JBVJSX010000007.1 coordinate 362,094, forward strand.
AGGCCGAAGCGCGCCTGATCGTCTTGTTCATTCCGAACAGGAGGACGAGCCACGCCGGGCGGATCGTTCCCGTCCGTCCTGGTTTCTCATCCGACGGGCCGGTTTTCTCATCCGCCGTTCAGAATGCCCGCCTCGTACGCGGCGATCACCGCCTGCGTGCGGTCGCGGGTGCCGGTCTTGGCCAGGACCGCCGCGACGTGGGATTTCACGGTGACCGGGCCGACCTCCATCCGGCGGGCGATCTCCGCGTTGGTCAGGCCCCGCGCCATGTGCCGCAGCACCTCCCCCTCGCGTCCCGTGAGCTTCGCCACCCAGGCGGGCGGCGCCGGTCGCGCGCGGGCGTGCTCGGTCGCCAGGGTGCGCACGGCCGCCGGGAACAGCAGGCTGTCGCTGCGTGCCACCAGCCGGACCGCCTGCACCAGCGCGTCGGCGTCCGCCCGTTTCAGCAGGAACCCGGCGGCTCCGGCGCGCAGCGCGTCGTACACGTAGGAGTCGTTCTCGAAGGTCGTCACGACGACGATCCGGGGCGGCTCGTCCAGCGTGGCGAGGATCTGCTCGGTGGCGCGGATCCCGTCGGTCTGCGGCATCCGGACGTCCATGAGGACGACGTCCGGCCGCAGCTCCCGTACGACCGACACCGCCTCCGTGCCGGTGGCGGCCTCGCCCACCACCGCCACGTCCGGCTCGGCGGAGAGGATGGCGCGCAGCGCGGTGCGCACCATGCGCTCGTCGTCGGCGAGGACGACACGGATCGGGGCCGGGCGGGTCATGCGGATCCTCTCATCGGCGGTCGTGTCAACGGCAGTCGTGCGTGCAGCCGCCAGGTCCGTGCCGGGGTCGGTCCCGCCGTCGCGGTCCCGCCGAGCAACCTGGCCCGGTCGGCGATGCCCCGCAGCCCGTGGCCACCGCCGGTGCGGGAGGAGGCGGGGCCGGTCACCGGATTCTCCACGGTGATCTCCAGGTCGCCGCCCGCCACCGCGACCCGCACCTCCACGGCGGCCCTCTCACCGGCGTACTTGAGGGCGTTGCTCAGCCCCTCCTGCACGATCCGGTACGCCTCACGGGACAGCAGCGGGGGCAGCGCCTCCGGGTCGGCGTCCACGGTGGCCCGTACCCGCTGTCCGCCCGCCCGTGTGCGCCGCAGCAGCCCGTCGAGGTCGTCGGCGAGGGTCGGCGCGGCGGCCGTGCCGGGGGCGTCACCCTCGCGCAACACGCCCAGCACGGCGTCGAGTTCACCGACCGTACGCCGGGTCGTGTCCTCGATCGCGGCGAGGGCCTCCCGGACGAACTCCGGGTCGGAGTCCAGGACCCGGCGGGCGGCACTCGCCTGCAGGGTGACCGCGCTCAGGGCATGGCCGACGGAGTCGTGCAGCTCCCGCGCCAGCCGGTTGCGCACGGCGAGGTCGGCCGCCCGTGCCTCGGCGGCGGCGAGCCGCTCCCGGGGCGTGGGACCGAGCAGCAGGGGCGCCCAGCGGGCCAGCAGCGCTCCGCAGCCGGCCGCACAGCCCGCCAGGGCGACGAGCGAGGCCGCGCCCGCCACCGGGGCGAGCGCCAAGGCCCAGGCGTGATCGAGGACTTCGGGCAGTCCGAGCCGGCTGCCGAGCAGCCCCGAGAGGACCGGCAGCACGATCAGCGTGGCGGCGAACGGCGGCAGCGCCAGCGACATCCCCGCGATGATCCCGCCGAGCCCGAGGTGCAGCGTGAACCAGGCGGCCGTACGGCCCTTCTCGCCTCGCGTACGCGCGGGCCCGGAGGCGAGCCGCTCCGTGTCCACACCGCACAGCCAGCGCACGGCGGCCGACTCCAGCGGCCGGGTCAGCGGGAACAGCGAGGTGACGGCCGCCAGCGGCAGTCCCACGCCGAACGAGGAGAGTTGCAGGGGGAAGGAGTCGAAGACGTCCGAGGAGCCGATGGCCGGGCCGATGACCACCGAGCCGACCAGGACGTACGGCATGGCCAGCGCACCGCCGAGGATCAGATGGATCCAGCGCAGGCGCGCCCGTCGGCCGAACAGCAGTCGGGCGGCTGCGCTCATGCGGTCCGCCGCGCGGCACCGGCCGAGCGCTCCGCGAGGTGGTAGGCGCCGATGGCGGCGACCAGGAGGCCGACGAGCATCTGGCCGGCGTGGGCGAGATGCATCAGCGGCGTGGGGCGGTCGGCGAGGTCCGCCACGCCGCTGAGAGAGGCCAGCGACAGCCATCCGCCCCAGCAGGCCACGGCACCCGAACCGACCCAGGCGAGAGCGAGCGGCACCGACACGGGCAGGGCCCGGCCGCGCCGGAAGGCCAGCAGCACGGCACCGGCGACCGCCGCGAGGACGCTGTCCACCAGGATCGACAGACCGTTGATCACGGCCATGGCGAGGCGGTCGTCGAGCAGCGTGCTGCCCGCGGGTATCCCGACGTGACTCCCGGCGATCCAGGCCGCTTTGAGGGCGAGGTACGGCGCACAGGAGACGACGGCGACGGCACGCAGGATGCGCCGGGTGCGGACGGGACCGGACGGGCGTGGAGCGGCGAGGGGAGCGATCGACTGCGTCATGCCCTCAGACTCCCGCGGGAGGGGCCGCGGGCACCTCCTGCCCGGCGACGATCCGCATCCGCCGGGCGGGGGAGAGACCGGGGGGCTCACTCCGTCCTACGCGCACCCGGGCACGCCCGTGGCGGGTGCCGTGTTCGTCGCCGCCTGTGTGGCCTGGGCGTTGCTCACCCTTCAGGACGGGGTGCTCACCGCCTCCAGGATGAGCACCGTCTCGTCGATCTCGGCGCCCCGGGCCGGGGCGTACCCCCGGGCCGCCGCTACCACCCGGAACCCGCACTTCTCCAGTACGCGCAGCGACCCCGCGTTGTCCGACGCCGCCCGCGCGTACAGCGGGCGCTCGGGCACCTCGGCGAGCAGCGCCCGCAGCGCCTGTGTGGCGATGCCCTTGCCCCAGTAGGCGCGGTCGATCCAGTACGTCACCTCGCGCTCGCCCGGCACCCCGTACACCGCCACGCTGCCGACCACGTCACCGTCGGCCAGGACGGTGCGGGCGACGACGTCGGGCGAGGAGCGCTGCCGGGACCATCGGGTGTCGAAGGCGGCCCGGTCCGCCGGGTCCTCCGGGGTGAAGGCCGCCATGCTCAGCGACTCCGGGTCGTTCATCTGCCGGAAGAAGACCGGCAGATCGCTGTCGTGGACCGCGCGCAGCTCGACGTTCATGTCTCAGAGCCTACGGGTGGCCAGTGTCAGCCGGTCCCGCGCGTCGAAGAGCGCGTCCTTCACCAGCTGCTCGTGCGCCGGGGTCAGCCGTGCCACCGGCACCGAGCAGCTGATCGCGTCGCGCGCCGGGGTGCGGTACGGGATCGCCACGCCGAAGCAGCGCAGCCCCAGGGTGTTCTCCTCGCGGTCCACGGCGAAGCCCTGCTCCCGCACCTGGCGCAGCTCCTCGATGAGCTTCTCCCGGTCGGTGATCGTGTGCTCGGTCAGCGCGGGCAGCGTCTCCGGGAGCAGCTTGCGGACCTGTTCGTCCGAGTACGTGCTGAGCAGTGCCTTGCCGAGGGACGTGGAGTGCGCGGGCAGCCGGCGGCCGACCCGGGTGAAGGGGCGCAGGTAGTGCTGTGACTGGCGGGTGGCGAGGTAGACGACGTTCGTGCCGTCGAGACGCGCGAGGTGGATCGTCTCGGTCGTGTCGTCCGAGAGCCGGTCCAGCGTCGGGCGGGCCGCCGCGACGACCTCGTCGCCGTCGATGTAGGACGTGCCCACCAGCAGGGCCCGCACCCCGATGCCGTACCGCGTGCCCGTCGCGTCGGTCTCCACCCAGCCCAGCTCGACCAGGGTGCGCAACAACATGTACAGGCTGGACTTGGGATATCCGACGGCCTCCTGGACCGCCGCGAGGGAGTGCATGCCGGGGCGTCCGGCGAAGTATTCGAGCAGTTCAACCGTTCGCACCGCGGACTTGACCTGCGCCCCGCCACCCGTCTCGCCAGCCGACATCGCCCTTGACCCCTTCGTTGGACGGGAAATAGTCTCCACAGCATATTCATCATCAGAGACAGCGTTCAGTATATCGAACGTCCCTGGTGGATGACCCAGTACTGCGGCATTACATGTGTGGAGGGACCCGCGGTGGCAGCAGCACCAGTCTGGAGTGTCGACCCCCGAACCGGGAAGCAGCGTGAACAGGTTGCGGTGGAGGCCACAGCCCAGGAGGTGGACGCCACCGTGCGTGCCGCGCACGAGGCGCGCGGTGCCCTGGCGGACCGCACGGTCCGCGCGGCCTTCCTGCGCACCGCCGCGGACGAGCTCCAGGCGGCCAAGGACGGTCTCGTCGAGACCGCCGACGCCGAGACCGCGCTCGGCCCGGTCCGGCTGACCGGTGAGCTCGCCCGCACCTGCTACCAGCTGCGGGCCTTCGCCGACATCGTCGACGAGGGCGCCTTCCTCGACGTCGTCATCAACCACCCCGACGACACCGCGACCCCGCCGATCCCGGACCTGCGCCGCTACAAGGTGCCGCTGGGCGTCGTCGCCGTCTACTCGGCGTCGAACTTCCCCTTCGCCTTCTCGGTCGCGGGCGGCGACACCGCGAGCGCCCTGGCGGCCGGCTGCCCGGTCGTCGTCAAGTCCCACCCGGACCACCCGGCCCTGTCCGAGTACGTCGCCAAGGTGCTGCGCCGCGCCGCCGCCCGGCACGACATCCCCGAGGGCGTCGTGGGCCTGGTCCACGGCTTCGAGGCGGGCGTCGAGCTGATCGAGCACCCGCTGGTCGCGGCGGCCGGCTTCACCGGCTCCGTGCGCGGTGGCCGTGCCCTCTTCGACGCGGCGGCGGCCCGCCCGGTCCCGATCCCCTTCCACGGCGAGCTGGGCTCCCTGAACCCGGTCGTCGTCACCGAGGCCGCGGCCGCCGAGCGGGCCGAGGCGATCGGCGCCGGTCTCGCCGGTTCCATGACGCTGGGCGTCGGCCAGTTCTGTGTGAAGCCGGGCCTCGTCCTCGCCCCGGCCGGCGCCGCGGGCGACGCGCTGCTGAAGTCGCTGACGGACGCCGTCAGCGACACCGACGCCGGGGTCCTGCTCGACCACCGCATGCGCGACAACTTCGTGGCCGGCGTGGCCGAGCGGGCCGAACTGCCCGACGTCGACTCCCCGGTCACCCCGGGCGCGGGCGGCGAGCACACCGTCAGCGCGGGCTTCCTCACGGTGCCGGCGAGCAGGCTGGCCGCCGAGGGCGAGCACGACCTGCTCCTGGAGGAGTGCTTCGGTCCGGTCACCGTGGTGGCCCGCTACGAGGACGAGACCGAGGTGAAGGCGGTGCTGTCGCGGCTGCCCGGAAACCTCACCGCGACGGTGCAGCTGTCCGAGGAGGAGGCGGCGGGCCGGGGCCGCGGCGCGGAGATCCTCGCGGAGCTGACGCCGCTGGCCGGGCGCGTGCTGGTGAACGGCTGGCCGACGGGGGTCGCCGTCGCGCCGGCCCAGCATCACGGCGGGCCGTACCCGGCCACGACCTCGACGTCCACGTCGGTGGGCGGGACGGCGATCGAGCGATGGATGCGGCCGGTTGCGTATCAGAACGCGCCCGAGGCGTTGCTGCCGGCGGAGTTGCGGGATGACAACCCCTTGGGGCTGCCTCGCAGGTTCAACGGGCGGTTGGAGCGATAGCGCCGTCGGGGTGCGGGTGGATCGCGGACCGACGGTTTGTTGCGGTTGATCGCGCAGTTCCCCGCGCCCCTCGAGGGCGGAGCTGGGAGACTCGGTTGAATGGATCTCCAGATTTCCGAACTTCCGTTCCCTCTGCGCACGTACGGGCCCGAAGCCCACTGGTCCTATGAGGACGGCGTGCTCACCGGGTGGGCCGGGGCGCGGCAGGACCGTTTCGTGCCGCCCACCGGGGAGGGGCTGGACCCCGCTTCCGACGCGCCCCGGCTGCTCGGGGCCCCGGAGGGCGACTTCCAGCTGATCGCCAAGGTCACCGTCGGGTTCGGTGCGGCCTTCGACGCCGGGGTGCTCTACGTCCACGTGGGGGAGCGGGCCTGGGCCAAGCTCTGTCTGGAGTACTCCCCGGACGTCCCCACTGTCTGCACGGTGGTCACCCGGGGCCACTCCGACGACGCCAACTCCTTCACCGTGGAGGGCAGTTCCGTCTGGCTCCGGGTGAGTCGCACCGGCCGCGCCTTCGCCTTCCACGCCTCCCGCGACGGCGAACGCTGGACGTTCGTCCGGCTGTTCACCCTCGCCGGGGAGAAGGAGACGGACGCCGCCCTGGTCGGTTTCATGACCCAGTCCCCGATGGGGGAGGGCTGTGTGGTGACGTACGACCACATCGAGTTCAGGCCGTCCTGGCCGAACGATCTGCGCGACGGAAGCTGAGGCCGGGCAGGGAACCGCGGCACGGCCGGTCTCGTCCTCCGATGCATGATCAACGACCGAGTGGCCCCCGACCGTGTGATCCGCACGGTTCTGCCCGCCGAGGTGGCGGACGTCGTCGCGCTGCACGCCCGGGCCCGGGCCACGTACTACCCCGGCGGGCTGCCGCAGGACGGCACCGACTGGTCCGCCGGCTGGCGCAGTGCCCTCGCCCGGCCGGACGGCCGTGTGCTGTGCGTCGTGGAGGCGGGCCGCATCATCGGCCTGGCCTCCTTCCGCGTCCCCGAGGACACTCCGGCGGACACGGTGAAGCTGTTCCAGTTCCACGTCGATCCCGACCACTGGCGCCAGGGAGTCGGCAGTGCGCTGCACGCGGCCTGTGTGGAGGAGTGGCAGGCCGACGGCAGGCGTACGGCCGTGCTCGACGTGCACGTCGACAACCTGCGGGCCCAGGGGTTCTACCGGCGGCAGGGGTGGATCCCGGAACCGGCCGAGCCGGGGGCCCACCATCTGCGGATGCGGTTCGTCCTGCCCGGGGAATGAACCCCGCTGCTTGAACGTTCATCCATTCGGCGGAGGGAGTCTCCGTACCCGTACGACCTGGAGAGAGCCGAGACATGCGCGTCGAGATCTGGAGCGACATCGCCTGCCCCTGGTGCTACGTGGGCAAGGCCCGCTTCGAGAAGGCGCTGCGGGACTTCCCGCACCGTGACGACGTCGAGGTGGTGCACCGCTCCTTCGAGCTGGACCCGGGCCGCGCCAAGGACGACATCCAGCCCGTGATCACCATGCTCACCAAGAAGTACGGGATGAGTGCCGCACAGGCCGAGGCCGGCGAGGACAACCTCGGAGCCCAGGCCGCCGCCGAAGGCCTCGACTACCGCACCCGCGGCCGCGACCACGGCAGCACCTTCGACATGCATCGCCTGCTGCACTTCGCCAAGGAGCAGGGCCGCCAGGAGCACCTGCTCGACCTGCTCTACCGGGCCAACTTCGCCGAGGAGCGTTCCGTCTTCAACGACGACGAGCGGCTGGTGGAGCTCGCCGAGGCCGCAGGCCTGGACGCGGCGGCGGTGCGCGCGGTGCTCGCCGACCCGGACGCGTACGCCGACGAGGTCCGCGCCGACGAGCGCGAGGCCGCGCAGCTCGGGGCGAACGGCGTGCCCTTCTTCGTGCTCGACCGCACGTACGGCGTCTCCGGCGCCCAGCCGGCCGAGGTCTTCGCCCGGGCCCTGACCCAGGCGTACGGCGAGCGCTCCCCCCTGAAGGTCGTGGACGGCGGCGAGGGCGCGGACGCCTGTGGCCCGGACGGCTGTGCCGTGCCCCAGCGCTGAAACGCCCAGCTCGGAGCGCATCCATAAGCGCTCCTTGGCGGTATCAGGCAGAAATCGGCAATGGACGGGGAGATCCCGGGGACGCAGAGTGGTCTCATGGAGACCTTCGAGAACCTCGTCCGTGCCGAGTTCACCCCGAAGTACACCTACCTCAACACCGCGAGCAACGGGCTCCTGCCCGCCCGTACCGTCAGCGCCGTACAGCAGGCGGTGCGGATGCGCGCCGAGGGCGCGCCCCTGGGTCCCCTGTACGAGGACGTGGAGGCCGCCCGCGCGTCCTTCGCCCGGCTGGCCGGCGTTCCGGCCGAGCGGGTCGCGACCGGGGCGTCGGTCGCCGAGTACGGCGGGCTGATCGCCGCCTCGCTGCCCGCCGGGGCCGAAGTCCTCACCGCGGAGGCGGACTTCTCCTCTCTGGTGAACCCGTTCCACGCGCGCGGCGACCTCAAGGTGCGCGCCGTGCCCCTGGAGCGGCTCGCCGAGTCCGTCCGTCCCGGAACCGCGCTCGTCGCGGTCAGCGCCGCCCAGTCCGCCGACGGCCGTCTCGCCGACCTGCCCGCCGTGCGGGAGGCGGCCCGGGCGCACGGCGCCCGCACCTACGTCGACGCCTCCCAGTCGGCCGGCTGGCTGCCGATGGAGGCCGCCGACGACGACTTCCTCGCCGCCGTCGGATTCAAGTGGCTCATGGGCCCGCACGGGGCCGCGTTCTTCGTCGCCCCGCCGGACTTCGGAGGCCTCACACCACTGCTCGCCGGCTGGGTCGCCGGGGAACGCCCCTGGGACAGCTGCTACGGCCCCGTCGAGGAACTCGCCCACTCCGCGCGGCGGTTCGACGTCAGCCCCGCCCTCTTCACGTACGCGGGGCTGCGCGCTTCCCTGGAACTGCTGGAGGAGATCGGCGTGGACGTCGTGCACGCCCACGACATCGGCCTCGCGGACCGCTTCCGTGCCGGGCTCGCGGAGCTGGGACACGAGCCGGTCGCCGCGCCCGGCTCGGCGATCGTGTCGGTGCCGGGGCTCGGCCACCGGCAGGGCGAACTGAGCCGGAAGGGCATCGAGCTGTCCGCCCGGTCCGGGAACCTGCGGGCCGCGTTCCACCTCTACAACACGCCCGCGGACGTGGACCGGCTCCTGGCGGCGCTCGCGGCATGACAGAACCGGGTGGGGCCTCCCGTCCCACACGAGGAGGCCCCACCCGGCAGCTCTGTCACACGGTCGTCCCACCGCTGACGGCGGTCACCGCACCGGCGTGAAGTCCCGCGCGCCGATGCGGTGTTTCTCCGGGGGCGACCCCCGGACCCCCGGCCGGGTGAGGGCGGTCACCGCACCGGCGTGAAGTCCCGCGCGCCAATGAACTCCGGCCGCCGCACCGGGGCCGCGAACGGTTCCACCGCCGTGTTCTCCACGCTGTTGAACACGATGAACACGTTGCTGCGCGGGAACGGCGTGATGTTGTCGCCGGAACCGTGCATGGCGTTGCAGTCGAACCACGTCGCCGAACCGGCCTTGCCCGTGAACAGTTTGATGCCGTGCTGAGCGGCCATCTGGGTCAGCGCCTCGTCCGACGGCGTGCCCGCGTCCTGCATCTGCAGCGACTTCTTGTAGTTGTCCTTCGGCGTCTCACCCGCACACCCGAGGAACGTCTTGTGCGACCCCGGCATGATCATGAGTCCGCCGTTGGTGTCGTAGTTCTCGGTCAGCGCGATCGAGACCGACACCGTGCGCATCCGCGGCAGACCGTCCTCGGCGTGCCACGTCTCGAAGTCCGAGTGCCAGTAGAAGCCACTGGCGCCGAACCCCGGCTTGACGTTGATCCGCGACTGGTGGACGTACACGTCCGAGCCGAGGATCTGGCGCGCCCGTCCGACGACCCGCTCGTCGCGGACCAGCCGGGCGAACACGTCACTGATCTTGTGCACCTCGAAGACCGTGCGGATCTCCTTGGACTTCGGCTCGACGATCGACCGCTCGTCGGCACGCATGTCCGGGTCGTTCACCAGCCGGTTCAGCTCGTTCCGGTAGACGGCGACCTCGTCGTCGCTGATGAGCTCGTCGATGGCCAGGAAGCCGTCGCGCTCGAAGGACAGCAGGTCGGCCGGGGCGACCGGGCCCGGGGCGTCGGGTGCGCCCCAGACGACCGGGTCCTGGCGCGGGACCAGTGCCTCGGCCGCACCGCGACTGGGATAGAGGTCCGGGATGCCGGTGGTGGTGGTGTCGGTGGTGGCGGTCATGGAAACGTCACACCTCCTCGGTGAGCAGCGGGTAGACGCCGTTCTCGTCGTGATCCTCCCGTCCGGTCACGGGCGGGTTGAACACGCAGAGGCAGCGGAAGTCCTGCTTGACCCGCAGCGTGTGCCTCTCGTGCCCGTCCAGGAGGTACATCGTGCCGGGCGTGATGGTGTGCGTCAGCCCGGTCTCGTGGTCGGTCAGCTCGGCCTCGCCCTCCACGCAGACGACGGCCTCGATGTGGTTCGCGTACCACATCGACGTCTCCGTACCCGCGTACAGGATCGTCTCGTGCAGGGAGAAACCGACTTTCTCCTTGGCGAGGACGATGCGCTTGCTCTCCCACGTACCGGACGCCGCCTTCACGTGCCGGTCGGTACCTTCGATCTCCTTGAACGAACGGACAATCACGGTGCTGCGATGCCTCCTAGATGAGTGATGCTCGGTTGGTCAGGCGGTCTCTCGGACGGCGCGGGCCAGTGTGCTCAGGCCCTCGTCCAGTTCCTCGGGCGTGATGGTCAGCGCGGGGAGCATCTTGACGACCTCGCTCTCGGGGCCGGACGTCTCGATGAGCAGCCCGAGCTCGAAGGCACGCTTGGCGATCTTGCTCGCGCGCTCCTTGTCGTGGAACTCCAGGCCCCACACCAGGCCCCGGCCCCGGTACTCCTTCACGTCGGCCAGGTTCTCCTCGGTGATGGAGATGAGCGCCTGCTCGACCTGCTCGCCGCGCTTGCGGGTCTGCTTCTCCATCGCGGAACCGTCGGCCCAGTAGGTCTCCAGGGTCGCGGCGGCCGTGACGAACGCGGGGTTGTTGCCGCGGAAGGTGCCGTTGTGCTCGCCGGGCTCCCAGATGTCGAGCTCGGGCTTGAACAGGCACAGCGACATGGGCAGGCCGTAGCCGCTGATCGACTTGGAGACCGTGACGATGTCCGGCACGATGCCCGCCTCCTCGAAGGAGAAGAAGGCGCCGGTACGGCCGCAGCCCATCTGGATGTCGTCGACGATCAGCAGCATGTCCTGCCGCTCGCACAGCTCGGACAGGGCGCGCAGCCACTCGGGCCGGGCCACGTTGATGCCGCCCTCACCCTGCACGGTCTCGACGATCACGGCGGCGGGCTTGTTGAGGCCCGAGCCCTGGTCCTCCAGCAGTCGCTCGAACCACAGGAAGTCCTCGACCGTGCCGTCGAAGTAGTTGTCGAACGGCATGGGCGTGCCGTGCACCAGCGGGATACCGGCGCCGGCCCGCTTGAAGGCGTTGCCGGTCACGGCCAGCGAACCCAGCGACATGCCGTGGAAGGCGTTGGTGAACGACACGATCGACTCGCGCCCCTTCACCTTCCGCGCCAGCTTCAGCGCGGCCTCCACGGCGTTGGTGCCGGTCGGGCCGGGGAACATGACCTTGTACGGCAGGTCGCGCGGGCGCAGCAGCAGGTTCTGGAAGGCCTCCAGGAACGTGCGCTTGGCCGTGGTCGACATGTCGAGCCCGTGCGTGACGCCGTCCCGCTCCAGGTAGTCGATCAGCGCGCGTTTCAGGACCGGGTTGTTGTGCCCGTAGTTCAGTGACCCGGCTCCGGCGAAGAAGTCGAGGTACTCATGGCCGTCCTCGTCGTACATGCGGCTGCCCACCGCACGGTCGAAGACGGTGGGCCAGCCGCGGCAGTAGCTGCGAACCTCGGACTCGACGGTCTCGAAGACGCTCAGGTCGGGCTGGGTGATGGTCACGACGAATCGCTCCTCGGTACGTGGGGAAAGTCTGCGGGAGTGGGGTGGGGCGGGAAGTCTCAGTGGGGCAGCGGGCCGATGCGGTACAGGACCTCGGGGTCGTGGGGCCCGTCGGGGAACACGGCCGTGTCGAACAGCACCTCGCGCTCCAGCCGCGCGCCGTGACGCTCGGCGAACGACGTGAACAGGCGCTGCGAGGCGGTGTTGCCCGGGGTGATGGTGGTCTCCACCGTCGTCACCCCGAGGTCGGCCACGGTCCGCGCGACCAGGCCGTCGAGCAGCGCGGCGGCCAGTCCGCGCCCGCGGTGGGCCTCGTCCACCGCCACCTGCCAGACCAGCAGGGTGCGCGAGCTGTCCGGCCGCACGTACCCGGTGATGAAACCCATCGGCTCGCCCTGCTCGTCACGGGCGACGGCCGAGGTGGCGGCGAAGTCCCGGCACCACAGCAGATAGCTGTAGGACGAGTTCAGGTCGAGAACCTTCGAGTCCTTCGCCATCCGCCAGAGTGCGGCTCCGTCGGCCACGGTGGGGCGGTCGATTTGCGGATCTGCTTGTACGGCAGTCATGCAAATTGAACTTACCCAGCGAAATTCAAAATTGCATCGCCGATCGGGGTTACATATGAGCCTCGTCTGTGTTATCACGCGAGCGCGAGGGATCACACAACGAGGTGGTGAGATGCCCGAGATTGTCCGGGTAATACCGGGCAAAGCGGTCACAGTGTGTAACGCGTCACAGCCATGTAACCTCGACGAGACCTGTCAGAATTTCCCCTCCGAGTGTCCTCAAAATCTACGCGTTTAGGACCGGAAAAAGCGGGCAGAAGAATACGGGAAGCTTTTCTTGAGGAAATTCTTAATTGTGTGCCAGCTTACATGGGGAATATCGCGGAAAGCACGTGGAATTCAGGCCCCGGTCACTCCGTCGATGCGTTCCCGCAGGAGATCGGCGTGACCGTTGTGCCGTGCGTACTCCTCGATCATGTGGATGAGCACCCAGCGCAGGCTGACCTCCATCCCGGGCACCGGCCCCTCGGCCACCCGCCCGATGTGGTCCAGTGGCAGCCCGGCGCACAGCTCCCGCCCCCGCGCGATCTCCCGCCGCCAGATCCCGAGCGCCTCGGCCGGCCCCCGCGCCGGATCCAGCGCGTAGCCGGTCGCGTCCTCGAACACCGGCGGTACGGAGAGCCCGCCGGCCACCCGCTGGAACCAGTTCCGCTCGACCTCGGCGAGGTGCTGCACCAGCCCGAGCAGGGTCAGCGACGACGGCTCGGCCGCCGCGATCCGCATCTGCGCGTCGTCCAGCCCCGCGCACTTCAGCTCCAGCGTGGCCCGGTGGAAGTCCAGCCAGCTCTCGAGCATGGCCCGCTCGTCGCCCGTGAGGCGGGGGACGGGGCGGCCGTCGGGGAGGGCCGGGGTGCCAGGGGGTGTGTCGGTGGTCATACGGGGAGCATGGCACGGGGCACCGACAACAACGGGGCCCCGGTCCGGCCAAGCCGAGGACTGAGACGTCCGAGTTCGTCGAGGACGAGGCGGTGCAGCTTCGCCCGGACCCGGGCGGCGGACCACTCGGTGAAGCGTCGGTGCGCGGTCGGCCCCGACGGACCGAAGACCGGCGGCAGCTGCCGCCGGGTAGAGCCCGCCGTGGCCACGAAGATGATCACCGCGAGGACCTCGCGGCCCCCGCACCGGCGCCGGCCACCGCCCTGCGGCCGCATCGGAGCAGATGGGACCACACGTCGGAACAGTTTCCACAAAGTCTCTGGCACCGACGTCCCGATCACCTCCGCTCCCATGCCCCGAAAATGCCTGCTCACGACCACGGCAGGGCGGCTAGTGTCCTTTGGCATGCAACTGACCGTTCTCGGCGGCTGCGGGGCGTGGCCCACCGCAGTTCAGGCATGCAGCGGCTACCTCGTCGAGTACGCGGGTTTCCGCCTGCTCATCGACCCCGGGTACGCCACGCTGCCACGTCTGCTCGAGCACAGCGCCGTCGACTCCATTGACGCAGTGCTGATCAGCCACGGGCACCCCGACCACTGCGCTGACCTCAACCCTCTCCTGCGCGCCCGAGGCCTGAGTGACACGCCACCGCCAGCACTGCCGGTATACGCACCCCAGGGCGCAGCCGATGCTGTACTCGCGCTCGACAAACCGAGCATGCTCGCCGACGCGTACCGCCTTCGCGAGTTCCAGCCTGGCGACCGGTTCGACATCGGTCCGTTCAAGACCGACACCTGGCTCCTGCCGCATTTCGTGCCCAACGCCGGCATCCGACTGACCACGCCGGATGCCGTGCTCGCCTACACCGGCGACACGGGTCCAAGCCGCGACATCCTGCGCCTCGCTGAAAGTGCTGACCTACTGCTGTCGGAAGCCACATACGTCCACGAGGTGCCGGCCGCCGACGCACCGTATCTGCTGACCGCACGACTGGCGGGCCAGTACGCGAGCCAGGCGGGCGCTGCCAGGCTCATGCTCACCCACCTATGGCCAGGGACAGATCCGAGAGCTGCACACGAAACAGCCGCGCAGATCTTCCGGCACCCGATCGACGTCGCCACCCCCGGGCTCGTCACCAACCTCGCCCGTGGAAGCGGTCATACGGCTCCTGGCACCGGATGACGCGGAAGCCGGAAACCCCCATGACCGTGCCCTGTTCCACATGAGAGGACGTCTAGCGCCACGCCCCCTCGGCGGCCCGCAGCGCGCCCTCCACATCCACCTCAAGCCCCTGCTCGGACAGTGCCGCGCCCAGGGCCGCAAGGCTCGCCCGCACCGCCCCCGGCGTCGCGTCCGCGCCGTAGTGGTTGACCCGGATCATCTCCTTGGCCAGTGCACCCCCGCCGGCGGCGAGCGGTACCGCCGGGTCCGCCTCCAGTGCCCGCCGGACCAGGTCCGACGCCACCACCCGGGACGGCGCCCGCAGCGTCGTGGCGACGGGCGCCGCGTCCCGCGCCTCGTACACGTAGGGCTCCAGTCCGCCACCGAGCGCGACCGCCCCGGCGCGGGTGGCCGCCGCGGCGGACGCGTGCCGGGCCATCACGGCGTCGAGACCGGCCGCCTCGATCCGCTCGACACAGGCATCGAGGGCCAGCATCTCCAGCTGGGCCGGCGCGTGCAGCAGCGCCTTGCGGCCGCCGTCGATCCACCGCTCCTTCCAGTCGAGGAGCGACAGGTACGACCGGCGCGGCGCCTTCGGGTTGGCGGCCATCCGCGCCCAGGCCCGCTCGCTCACCGACACCGCCGACACCCCGGCCGGGCCGCCCATCGCCTTCTGCGCCCCGATCACGCACAGGTCCACGCCCCACGCGTCCGGCAGCACCGGCTCGGCCCCGATGGACGCCACGGCGTCCAGGTAGAACAGCGCCCCGTGCGCCCGTACGACCTCGCCGATCTCCGCGACCGGGTTGGTGTTGCCGGTCGCCGCCTCCGCGTGCACCAGGGACACGAAGTCGATCTCCGGGTGCTCGGTGAGGACCTGCCGGATCTCCTCGGCCGTGACCGCCGTGTGGAAGGGCACCGCGAGGTCGATCACCGTGGCCCCGCAGTCCCGGAGCCAGTCGCCGAAGGTCTGGCCGTACGGTCCCGTGATGACGTTCAACGCCGTCGTGCCCGGACCGGCCGTGGCACGGATCGCGCCCTCCAGCGGCAGCAGCGCCTCGCCCTGCATGATCACGACGTCCTGCCCGGTGCTCAGCAGCCGCGCCACACGGTCCTCGATCGCGGCGAAGCGGTCCGCGCCGAGCGGGGCCAGGTCCAGAAACGGATGCGTCACGGCAATGCTCTCTTCACTCACAGCAGGTTCGGCCGCATCGAGGGTAACCGGCGCCCCCCGGCCGCCTGCGCGGCGAGTCCCGCGGACACCGGCCCCCGTCGAAGCGGCGCGGCAGGCTCATTAAGGTGCGGTGCATGAGCGATCAGGTGGTGCTGCACGTGAAGGGGCGGGTGCTCGTCGGACCCGAGGACGTCCGGGACGAGCTGTGGGTGGTCGACGGCCGCATCTCCTACGACCGTCCCGACGGCGCCCGCGACATCCGCACGGTCGTCGGCTGGGCCCTGCCCGGCCTCGTCGACGCGCACTGCCACGTCGGGCTCGACCGGCACGGCCCGGTCCCCGAGGACGTCGCCGAGAAACAGGCCCTGACCGACCGGGACGCGGGCACCCTGCTCATCCGCGACGCCGGCTCGCCCTCCGACACCCGCTGGATCGACGACCGCGAAGACCTGCCGAAGATCATCCGTGCCGGGCGGCACATCGCCCGCACCCGCCGCTACATCCGCAACTACGCCTGGGAGATCGAGCCGGAGGACCTGGTCGCCTACGTCGCCCGGGAGGCCCGCCGCGGCGACGGCTGGGTCAAGCTGGTCGGCGACTGGATCGACCGCGACCTCGGCGACCTCTCGGCCTGCTGGCCCCGCGAAGCCGTCGAGGCGGCCATCGCCGAAGCCCACCGCCTGGGTGCCCGCGTGACCGCCCACTGCTTCTCGGAGGACTCCCTCCAGGACCTCGTCGAGGCGGGCATCGACTGCATCGAACACGCCACGGGCCTGACCGAGGACCTCATCCCGCTGTTCGCGGAACGCGGCGTCGCCATCGTCCCGACCCTGGTCAACATCGCCACCTTCCCGCGGCTCGCCGACGGCGGCGAGAGCAAGTTCCCCCGCTGGTCGGCCCATATGCGCCGGCTCCACGAGAACCGCTACGACACCGTGCGGAACGCCTACGACGCCGGCATCCCCGTCTTCGTCGGCACCGACGCCGGCGGCAGCCTCGCCCACGGCCTGGCCGCGGCCGAGGTGGGCGAGCTCGTCACGGCCGGCATCCCGCCCGTCGAGGCCCTCGCCGCGGGCACCTGGACCGCCCGCACCTGGCTCGGCCGCCCCGGCCTGGACGAGGGCGCCCCGGCCGACCTCGTCGTCTACGACGAGGACCCGCGGGCCGACGTAAGGGTGCTGGCGTCACCACGCCGAGTGGTGCTGAACGGGCGCGTGGTCGGGTAGGGCCCCCGGGTGCCGCGGTGTCGGTCCCGAGGGTGCCGCGGTGTCGGTCCCGAGGGTGCCGCGGTGTCGGTCCCGAGGGTGCCGCGGTGTCGGTCCCGAGGGTGCCGCGGTGTCGGTCCCGAGGGTG
>NZ_JBVJSX010000007.1:378945-454855 GCF_055606225.1 Streptomyces sp. NPDC037100
TGCCGCGGTGTCGGCCCCGAGGGTGCCGCGGTGTCGGCCCCGAGGGTGTGCCTCCAGAAACCCGGGCTCAGTCCTCCAGCACCCGCTCCAGTGCCTCCAGAAACCCGTCGGTCGTCCTGCGGTCCCGTACCGCGAGCCGCAGCCACTCCTCGTCCAGCCCGGGGAACGTGTCCCCGCGGCGCACGGCCCAGCCGAGGTCGCGCAGGCGCCGGCGGACGGCGGACGCCCGGGGCAGGCGGACCAGGACGAAGGGGCCCTGCGCGGGCCCGGCCACCCGTAGCCCCGCCGGGGCGAAACGGGCCAGGCCGGTCAGCAGATGGGCGCGGTCCGCGGCGATGCGGTGCGCCGCGTGGGCCGCCTCCGCCACAGCCCGCGGACCCACGCACGCCTCGGCCGCGGCCAGCGCCGGTGTGGACACCGGCCACAGCGGCTGTGCCCGCTGGAGCTCCTCGACGGTCTCCGGCGCCGCCAGCACGTATCCGATCCGCAGCCCGGCCAGCCCCCAGGTCTTGGTCAGGCTGCGCAGCACCACAAGGCCCGGCACGTCGACACGGCCCGCCAGGGCCTCGCTCTCGCCCGGCACCGCGTCCATGAACGCCTCGTCCACCACCAGCACCCGCCCGGGCCGGGCGAGTCCGGCGATCGCGTCCGCCGGGTGCAGCACCGACGTGGGGTTCGTCGGGTTGCCGATCACCACGAGGTCCGCGTCCTCGGGGACGGCCGCCGGGTCCAGCCGGAAGCCGTCCGTCTCCCGCAGCAGCACCCGGCCGACCGTGTGCCCCGCGTCCCGCAGCGCCGCCTCCGGCTCCGTGAACTGGGGATGCACGACGACCGGCCGGCGCACCTTCAGCGCCCGCGCCAGCAGCACGAACGCCTCCGCCGCCCCGGCCGTCAGCAGCACCCGCTCCACCGGCAGCCCGTGCCGCGCGGCCACCGCCGCCCGCGCGGCCCGCCCGTCCGGGTAGGCCGCGAGCCCGCCCAGCGACGCGGCGATGTGCTCCCGCAGCCACACCGGAGGCGTGTCCGCGCGGACGTTCACGGCGAGGTCGACGAGCGAGCCGCCGTCGTCCCGGACCTCCGCGTCACCGTGGTGACGCAGATCGTGCCCGCTCTCAGTGCGCATGCGAGTGAGCGCCGTGGTGGTGCCCGTGACCGTGCCCGTGGTGGTGGTCGTCGTCGTCCGGGTGGAAGTGCGGCTGCTGCGGCATGCCCACCTTGTCCTCGAAGCCCGGCAGCGCGATGCGGTACACGCACGAGTCGCAGTTCATCCGCAGGTCGCCCTTGACGGCCTCCTCGTACCGCTCCCACACCAGGTCCAGCAGCTCCGGCTCCGGCCCGATGACGTCGGCCGACAGCACCTCGACCTCCGGGTGCGCGGCCGCCCAGCCCTCCGTCTGGTGCCGCACCCGGTCCGGCAGGATGCCCGTGAACAGGAAGTAGGGCAGGACCACGATCCGCCGCGCGCCCAGCCGCACACAGCGGTCCAGCCCGCTCGGCACGTCCGGCGCCGCCAGCGACACGAACGCCGTCTCGACGCCGGCGTACCCGCGTCCCTCCCACAGCAGCCGGGCCGCCTTGTGCACCTCGGCGTTGGCGTCCGGGTCCGTGGAGCCGCGCCCGACCAGCAGCACCGTCACGTCGGCCCGGTCGCCGGGCGTGCGGCCCGCCGACCCCAGGGCCTCGTCCAGCCGCCGCTCCAGCACGTTCAGCAGTGCCGGGTGCGGACCGAGCGGGCGCCCGTACGTGTACGAGATGCCCGGGTGCCGCTCCTTCTCGCGGGCCAGGGCCGCCGGGATGTCGCCCTTGGCGTGCCCGGCGGACACCAGCATCAGCGGGACGGCGGCGAACCGCCGCACGCCCTGCTCCACCAGCTCGGTGACGGCCTCGCCCAGCGGCGGCGGGGACAGCTCGATGAAGCCGCCCGCGACGGGCAGTTCGGGGTGCCGGGCTCCCAGCCGCCGTACGAAGTCGCGGAACGCCTCGGCTCCGGCGTCGTCCCGGGTGCCGTGGCCGGCGATGAGCAGGGCGGGCGGGGTGGTCACAGTTTCTCCTCGGCGGAAGTGGGGTGGTACAGCAGGGCGTTGAGCGCGGCGGCGGCGACCGCCGACCCGCCCTTCTCGGACACGTTGCTCACGGCGGGCAGTCCGCTCTCGCGCAGCGCGGCCTTCGATTCGACGGCTCCGACGAACCCGACGGGCAGTCCGATGACGAGCGCGGGGTCGGCGTCGAGCGTCAGGAGCTCCTCCAGCGCGGTCGGCGCGTTGCCGATCACCCAGAGGGCGCCGGGGCCGACCTGCTCGTAAGCGAGCCGGATGGCGTGCGCGGACCGGGTCAGACCGGGACCGGACTCGGCGTCCCCGAGGCGGCAGACGGTCTCGCGCCGGGTGATGCCCGCGCCGACCATCGCCACGTCCACGACCACGGGCGCCCCCGCGTGGAGCGCCGCGTGCGCCTTCTCCAGGTCGGTCTCGTCCATGACGAGGTCGGCGGCGTAGTCGAGGTCGGCGGCGGAGTGGACGACCCGCTCCACGACCGCCCGGGTCAGCGGCGGGAAGTGCGAGGTGTCCAGCCGGGCGCGCATGCGCCGGTAGGACTCCACCTCGATGGGATGGACGACGCGGTTCACTCGGCCCCCTCCTGCCCTGTCTGCCAGCGGTAGCCGCGCGGGGTCACCATGCGCCCCGCGATGTCCCGGGTCGCCGTGTTGCCCACGGTCACGACCGTCATCATGTCGACCGTCGCCGGGTCGAGGGCGCCCAGCGTGGTGAGCCGGCTGGACTCGTCCGGACGCGAGGCGTTGCGCACCACACCGACCGGCGTCTGCGGTGTCCGGTGCTCGGCGAGGATGCCCAGCGCCTTGGGGAGCTGCCAGTCGCGGCCGCGGGAACGGGGGTTGTAGAAGGTGACCACGATGTCCGCCTCGGCAGCCGCCCGCACCCGCCGCTCGATGACCTCCCACGGCGTGTGCAGGTCGGACAGGCTGATCGACACGTGGTCGTGGCCCAGCGGGGCGCCCAGGATCGCACCGGCCGCGAGCGCGGCCGTCACGCCGGGCACACCGACCACGTCGATGTCGTCGGAGGCCTCGGCGAGCGCGGGCGAGGCCATGGCGTAGACGCCCGCGTCCCCGCTTCCGATCAGCGCGACGGCCTGCCCCTTGCGGGCCTCCTCGACCGCCGTGCGTGCCCGCTCCTCCTCGGCGCCGAGCCCCGACTCCAGGATCCGGGTGCCGGGCCGCAGCAGATCACGGATCTGGTCGACGTACTGGTCGAGCCCCACCAGCACGGAAGCCCGCCGCAGTTCGGCCTGCGCACGCGGCGTCAGCAGATCCCGCGCGCCGGGCCCGAGCCCGACCACCGCGAGCCGTCCGCGCCCCGGCCGACGTACGACGGCACAGGTCGCCATGGCCGGGCTCGCGGCGGACTTCCGCTTGGGAACGAGGAGTTCGCCCCCGCCGACGAGCGCGGCGGCCTCCGCCACCGACGGGGTGCCCACGGCCGCGAGCGGCGCGTCGGACGGGTTGGGCACGTCGACCCCGGCCAGCTCCTCGGGGGAGTACGTCACCAGCGGCACCCCGAGCCGCCCCGCGGCCTCGACGATGCCGGGCTCACCGGCCTTGGCGTCGACGGTGGCCAGCTCGGCGACGGACGCCTCGGACAGCCCGGCCTCCCGCAGGGCGCCCCGGACCAGCCCGAGGACCTCCTCCACGGGGGCGCCCTTCGACGCCCCGACCCCGACGACCAGGGTCGGCGGACGCAGCACGACCTCGCGGTCGGCCGCCGTCACGAGCCGGTCGGTGAGCCGGATCGTGTACGCCCCCTCCTCCGCCACCGGCAGCGGGGGCAGCGGCCAGGCCACCTCGGCCCGCAGAGCCACCGCCTCACCGTCCAGCAGCGCCCGCGACACCCCGGCCACATCGCCCTCCACGGGCAGCCCGAGAGTGTCCAGGCCCGGCAGGCCCACGGCGTCCGTGGCCGTCGTCACCACCGGTTCGGCACCCAGCAGGTCACCCACCTCGCGGGCCAGTTCGTTGGCTCCGCCCGCGTGCCCGCCCAGCAGGGACACGGCGAACCGCCCGCCCTCGTCGACGCACACCACGCCCGGGTCCTCGGTCTTGCCGGACAGCAGCGGTGCCACCAGCCGCACCACCGCCCCCGTCGCCAGGAAGCACACGAGCTGCTCGCACTGCGCGAACGCGGTCCGTACGGCGTCCCCGACGGGACCTTCGTAGACACGGGTGCGGTCCGGCCACGCGGCGGCCAGCCGGTCCCGCGCAGCCGCTCCCGCCGCCGTGGCGGAAATGAGGCCGATCACTGAGCGACTCCTTCTTCGAATTCTTCGACAGCTGCCGGAGGCCGGACGCCCCACAGCAGGAAAACGGGGTTGGTCGCCGCGAGCCGGGTCACGTCCCCGGGCAGCGGCGCCAGCCGCGACGACTGCAGCAGCACGCCGTCGCAGGAGAGACCGGCGCTCGTCAGGGCCTCGCGTGCGGCCGGCACCCGGTCGAGCGCCGCCATCGCGACGACCACCGCGCGCCGGGCACGCCGCGCGCACGCGGCGACGATGGCGGGCAGTTCACGCCCGCCACCCCCCACGAACACGGCGTCGGGCTCCTCGGCGAGATCCGCCAGCGCGTCCGGTGCCGCGCCCCGCACCACGTTCACGTCGACACCGTGCGCGGCGGCGTTGGCGCGGACCCGCTCCACCCCGTCCGCGGTCTTCTCCACGGCGGTGACGGCCGCACCCAGCCGCGCGCACTCCACGGCCACGGACCCCGAGCCCGCGCCCACGTCCCACACCAGGTCACCGGGGCGCGGTCCCAGCCGGGCCAGGGCCAGCGCCCGCACCTCGAACTTGGTGATCATCGAGTCCCGGTGGGTGAACTCCGCCTCGTCCAGAGCCCAGCCGGCGGGCCGTTCACCGGGCCCCGCGACCGTCCGTACGGGGCCGAGCGCCCGTGCCTCGTCCAGGCACAGCACCACGTTCACCGCCGTGCCCCAGTCCCGGGCGGCGGCCTCGGCGGGCGTCACCCGCTCCACCCGCTCCGCCCGCGAGCCGAGGCCGGAGGCGACGACCAGCACCCGTGCCACGTCCCGCAACGCGGCGCCCAGCTCCGCCGGGCCCGCGCCCGGGCCGGTCAGCACGGCCGTCTTCGCCTGCGCCCGGCACATGTTGACGGCCGTCCGCAGCTGTCGCCCATGGGCGCTCACCACCACGGCGTCGTCCCACGGCAGCCCGATCCGCGCGAACGCGGCGGCGACGGACGACACTCCGGGCCGCACGTCCAGCCGCTCCGGCCCGAACCGCTCGGCCAGCACCCGCACGATCCCGAAGAACCCGGGGTCGCCGGAGGCCAGTACCGCAACGGGACGGTCCTTCGCGACGTACTCGCCGATGGTGTCGAGGGCCGGCGCGAGAGGCCCGAGCACGACCCGCTCCGCGGTCTCGGGCAGCTGTACGGCGTCGAGATGCCGCCGCCCGCCCACGATCAGCTCGGCACCGGCGAGGACGTCGCCGGAAGGCGCCGCCCCCGTCCCCGCGCCGACCACCGTGATCACGTACTCGCCCCCCGCTCGCGCAGCGCCCGGCGGGCCTCCGGGTCGGCCTTGCGGTAGCCGTGGAAGTGACCCGGGTGGTACAGGTGCGAGCGGGTGCCGTGCGCGTCGAGCGCCGGGCCGACCAGGAACAGGGTGTGCTTCCAGAGTTTGTGTTCCTTGACCGTCTCCTCCAGCGTGCCGATCGTGCACTTCACGACCAGCTCCTCCGGCCAGGTCGCCTGGTACGCCACGACGACCGGGGTCGTCGTCGGGTAGCCGCCCTCCAGCAGCTCCCGCACGAGCTGCCCGCTGCGGGCGGCGGAGAGGAACACCGCCATGGTCGTGCCGTGCTTGGCGAACTCCCGGACCTCCTCCCCGGGCGGCATGGGCGTCTTGCCGCCGCCGAGCCGGGTCAGCACGACCGACTGCGCCACCTCCGGGATGGTCAGCTCGCGCTGCGCGAGCGCCGCGACGGCCGAGAAGGAGGACACCCCGGGCACGATCTCGGTCGCGATGCCGATCTCGGCACAGCGGTCGACCTGCTCCTGCGTGCCGCCCCACAGGGCCGGGTCGCCGGAGTGGATCCGGGCGACCTTCAGCCCCTCACCGCGGGCCCGCTCGTACACGGCGACGACGTCCTCCAGGGACATGGTCGCCGAGTCGAGGATCTCCGCGCCCTCGCGGGCGTGCTCCAGGACCTCCTCCTGGACCAGGCTGGCCGCCCAGATCACGACGTCGGCCTCGGCGATGGCGCGCGCGGCGCGGAACGTCAGCAGGTCGGCGGCGCCGGGACCGGCGCCGACGAAGGTCACTTTGCCGGCGGGGGCGTCGGCCATGGGATGGGTCCTCTCGTACAGGGGGTGGAACGGGGGAGGGGCGAGGGGGACGGGCGCGTCAGAGCTTTCCGCCGCGTCCGCCGTCGCGCCGGGCGGGTGCGATGAGCGTCGACAGATAGGGCAGGGGCGTGTCGTCGAGCTCGGCGGCCCGGCGTACGGACTCCTCCGGCAGGCCGAGCGCCGACCCCCACACGGCGTCGCCGAGCCGCCCGGTCTCCCGCAGCGCCTCGGCGACCTCGTGCGCCTGCCGCCCGAACTTGTAGGCGACCACGGTCCCGGGCCCGGCCAGGGCGTCCTTCAGCACGGCCGCCCCGGCGGTGACGGGCACGAGCGTGAGCGGCTCGGTCCCCTCGGTCAGCACGGCACCCGACCGGGCGGCGAGGTCCTGCATGGCGGTGATACCCGGCACCGTCTCGACGACGGTCCCCGGCACGAGCCCGGCGATGGTCTGCGCGAGGTAGGTGAACGTCGAGTACACGTTGGGGTCCCCGATGGTCGCGAAGGCCACCGACGGATGCCGCCGCAGCAACTCGGCGACCCGCTCGCCGGCCGCGTCCCAGGCTGCCTCGCGCCGCTCCCGGTCGCTGCGCTCGTTCAGCGCGAACACGACCCGGACGACCTTCTCCTCGGGCACGTAGTGCAACACGGTCGCCTCGGCCCGCCCGCGCTCCCCGCCGTCCTTCCCGTCGGGCGCGGCCATCACGGGCACCACCACGACCTCGGCTTCCCGCAGGGCGTTGACGCCCTTGACGGTCACCAGTTCCGGATCCCCGGGCCCGACCCCGACTCCGACCAGCCTGCTGCTCATGACGTCCGGCACCTCTCCACGAACCGACGGGCGACACCGGGCTCGGACGCCCAGTGCGTGTGCAGATAGCTCGCGTGCACACCGCGCTGTACAAAACCTTCGACCCGTGGCCGGGGCCCGCGGACCCCCCAGGCGGCTTCCGCCCCCGAGCCGGGCTCCACGACGGTCCGGTGGAACTCGTGCCCCCGCATCCGCGTCCCGGCCGCCGCGAGCACACTGTCGCCCAGGGCCACTGCGTCCCGGTAGCCCAGTGTGAGCCGCTCGGTCATCCGCGCCCGGGCATCCAGCACCCCGCACATCGGCAGCCCGTCCAGCTCCCGGCACAGATACAGCAGCCCGGCGCACTCGGCGGCCACGGGAGCGCCGCTTGCTGCCAGCGCGGCGACGGCCTTGCGCAGGGGTTCGTTGGCGGACAGCTCGGCGGCGTACACCTCGGGGAACCCGCCCCCGATCACCAACCCGGCGGTCCCCTCGGGCAGTTCCTCGTCCCGCAGCGGATCGAAGGTGACGACCTCGGCCCCGGCGGCGGAGAGAAGCTCGGTGTGCTCGGCATAGGAGAACGTGAAGGCGGGCCCACCGGCAACGGCGACGACGGGCGCACGCTGCTCGTCCGGCCGCGCCGGGTCGGCGGGGGTCGCCCGTCGTTCGTCCGACCGGGCCGGGTCGGCGGGGGTTGCCCGTCGTTCGTCCGACCGCGTCGGGTCGGCGGGAGTCGCTCGCCTTTCGTCCGACCGAGTCGGGTGGTGGGCGGGCGAGGCGGGGGTCCAGGGGGCCGAGTCCCCTGGTACGGCACCGGCAGCACGCGCCAGCGCTTCCAACGCCCTCAGATCACAACCGTCCAAGACCTGTGCCGCCATCGCCGCAACCGCCTCCACCGCGGCAGCGTGCCGCTCGGCGACCGGCACCAGCCCCAGGTGCCGCGACGGCGTGTCCACCTGCGCAGCCCGCCGCAACACCCCCAGCACCGGCACCCCGGCCTGCTCCAACGCCTCCCGCAGCAACTCCTCGTGCCGGTCCGAGGCGACCTTGTTCAGGATCACGCCCCCGACCCGCACCTCCGGATCCCAGGAGGCGAACCCGTGTACCAGCGCCGCCACCGAACGGGACTGCGACGACGCGTCCACGACCAGCACCACCGGCGCCCGCAACAGCTTCGCGACATGGGCCGTGGACGCGAGCTCACCCTCGCCCGCGGCCCCGTCGTACAACCCCATCACGCCCTCGACGACGGCGATGTCACACCCTCGTGCCCCGTGCAGGAACAGCGGCCCGACCAGCTCGGGCCCGCACAGGTACGCGTCGAGGTTCCGTCCCACCCGCCCGGTCGCGAGCGCGTGGTACCCGGGGTCGATGTAGTCCGGCCCGACCTTGTGCGGGGACACGGCGAGCCCCCGCGCGGCGAACGCGGCCATCAACCCCGTGGCAACGGTGGTCTTGCCGCTGCCCGAGGAGGGCGCGGCGATGACCAGCCGAGGGACGGAAACACTCACCACTCGATGCCCTTCTGGCCCTTCTGGCCCACGTCCATGGGGTGCTTGACCTTGGACATGTCGGTCACGAGATCGGCGAAGTCGACGAGCTTGTCGGGCGCGTTCCGCCCGGTGATGACGACGTGCTGCGTCCCGGGCCGGTCGCGCAGCACGGAGATCACCTCGTCCGTGTCCACCCACCCCCAGTGCATCGGGTAGGCGAACTCGTCGAGCACGTACAGCTTGTACGTCTCGGCGGCCAGGTCCCGCTTGACCTGTTCCCAGCCCTCCCGGGCCTTCTCCTCGTTGTCCATCTGGGCATCGCGCTGCACCCAGGACCAGCCCTCGCCCATCTTGTGCCAGTCGACGGACCCGCCCTCACCGCTGGCGCCCAGCACCCGCAGCGCGTTCTCCTCGCCGACCTTCCACTTCGCCGACTTGACGAACTGGAACACCCCGATCGGCCACCCCTGGTTCCAGGCCCGCAGCGCGAGCCCGAAGGCGGCGGTGGACTTGCCCTTGCCGACGCCCGTGTGGACGACGACCAGCGGCCGGTTCCGCCGCTGGCGGGTCGTCAGTCCGTCGTCCGGCACCACACTCGGCTGTCCCTGCGGCATTACGCGGCCCTCCTCTGCACGTCCTTCACGAGCCCGGCGATGCTGTCCGCGCGCAGCTCGTCCAATGTCACCGCCGTACCGCCCAGCTCACCCGCGAGCTGCCCGGCCAGCCCCAGCCGCACCGGCCCCGACTCGCAGTCCACGACGACCGAGGCGACCCCGTCGGCGGCGAACAGCCGGGCCGCACGCCCGGCCAGGGCGACCGGCTCCGGGCCGCCGGTGGCGCGCCCGTCCGTCACCAGCACGACCAGCGGCCGCCGCGCCGGATCGCGCAGCCGCTCCACGCGCAGCACGTCATGCGCGCGTAGCAGCCCCGCCGCGAGCGGCGTACGCCCGCCCGTCGGCAGCGTCTCCAGCCGGGCCGCCGCCGCGTCCACCGACGAGGTCGGCGGCAGCGCGACGTCCGCCTCCGTACCGCGGAAGGTCACCAGGCCCACCTTGTCGCGCCGCTGGTAGGCGTCCAGCAGCAGCGACAGCACGGCGCCCTTCACGGCGCTCATCCGCTGCCGTGCCGCCATCGAACCGGAGGCGTCCACGACGAACAGCACGAGATTGCCCTCGCGCCCCTCGCGGGTGGCCTGCCGCAGGTCGTCCCGGCGCACGACCAGGCCCGGCCCGGACCGTCCGCGCGCCCGCTGGTGCGGCGCCGCCGCCTGCACGGTCGCCGCCAGGTGCAGCTTGGTGAGCGCGCCCCGCGGCCGCCGGGCCCCGGTCGTCCGCCCGTGCTCGGTCCGTGCCCGGGACCGCCGCCCGGCGGCGCCCTCGCCGATCCCGGGCACGCTCAGCACCTTGGTGCGAAACGGCTCGGAAGCCCGTACGGCCGACTGCTCACCGGCCCCCGAGGGCTGCGGCTGCCCGTTCTCGCCGGCCTCGGGCCGGGCCGCGGTGTCGTCGCCGCCCTGGGGCGCGTCGTCGGGCTCCGGCTGTCCGCCGCCTCCGCCGCCGCCTCCGCCGGGCCCGTCCGGCCCGGGGTCCGGGTCCGGATCGTCGTCGTCCGAGCCGCCGAACTCCTCCAGGGTCTCGTCGAGCTTGTCCTCGTCGAGCCCCGGCGCGTCGAAGGGGTTGCGCCGCCGCCGGTGCGGCAGCGCGAGCAGCGCCGCCTGCCGGACGTCCTCCGCGAGCACGTCCGTACGCCCGGCCCAGGCCGCCAGCGCCGTGGCGGTCCGCGCCATCACGATGTCCGCGCGCATGCCGTCCACCTCGAAGGCCGCGCAGGTCGCCGCGATCTGCCGCAGCGCCCCGTCGCCCAGCCGCACGGAGGGAAGCAGCTCCCGCGCCGCGACGATCCGCGCCCGTACGGCGGCCTCCTCCTCGGCCCAGCGCGCGGCGAAGGCGGCCGGGTCGTCGTCGTAGGCGAGGCGCCGCCGGACGACCTCCACCCGCTGGTCCGGCTCCCGGGAGGCCGCGACCTCCACGGTCAGCCCGAACCGGTCGAGCAACTGCGGCCGCAGCTCGCCCTCTTCGGGGTTCATGGTGCCGACGAGCAGGAAGCGGGCGGCGTGCCGCACGGAGACGCCCTCGCGCTCGACGTAGGAGGCGCCCATCGCGGCGGCGTCCAGCAGCAGGTCGACCAGGTGGTCGTGGAGGAGGTTCACCTCGTCGACGTAGAGGATCCCGCGGTGCGCGTCGGCCAGCAGGCCCGGCTCGAAGGCCTTCACGCCCTCGGACAGGGCCCGCTCGATGTCCAGCGCGCCCACCAGCCGGTCCTCGGAGGCGCCGACGGGCAGTTCGACCATGCGCGCGGCCCGGGTCTCGAACGCCCCCGGCTCGTGCGGCCCGTCCGGGCAGCCGGGGTCGGGGGAGCCGGGGTCGCAGGAGAAGCGGCAGCCGGAGACGACGTCCAGCGTGGGCATGAGCGCCGACAGCGCCCGCACGGCCGTCGACTTGGCCGTGCCCTTCTCGCCGCGCACCAGCACACCGCCGACCGCCGGGGACACCGCGTTCAGCAGCAGCGCGAGCCGCAGGTCGTCCTGGCCGACGACGGCCGTGAACGGAAAGGGGGTGGTCACTTCTCGTCGCCCTCCAAGTCGCCTTCGAGTTCCAGGTAGGTGGCGCGCAGCCGCTCCAGCGTCTCCGCGTCGGGCTCGGCCCACAGTCCGCGGTCGGCGGCCTCCAGCAGCCGCTCGGTGATGCCGCGCAGCGCCCAGGGGTTGGACTTCTTCATGAAGTCCCGGTTCTCCGGGTCGAAGACGTACTCGGCGCTGAGCTTCTCGTACATCCAGTCGTCCACGACCCCGGCCGTGGCGTCGTACCCGAACAGGTAGTCCACGGTCGCCGCCATCTCGAAGGCGCCCTTGTAGCCGTGGCGCCGCATGGCCGCCATCCAGCGCGGGTTGACCACCCGGGCGCGGAAGACGCGGTGCGTCTCCTCGCCGAGCGTGCGGGTCTTCACCTGGTCCGGGGTGGCCGAGTCACCGACGTACGCCTCGGGGCTCGCGCCCGTCAGGTGCCGCACCATGGCGACCATGCCGCCGTGGTACTGGAAGTAGTCGTCGGCGTCGACCAGGTCGTGCTCGCGGGTGTCGACGTTCTTCGCGGCGACGGCGATCCGCTTGAACGCCGTCTCCATGTCCCCGCGCGCGGCCCGGCCGTCGAGCCCGCGGCCGTAGGCGTAGCCGCCCCACACCGCGTACACCTCGGCGAGGTCCGCGTCGGAGCGCCAGTTGCGGGCGTCGATCAGCGGCAGCAGACCGGCCCCGTACGCCCCCGGCTTGGAGCCGAAGATGCGGGCCGTGGCGCGGCGGCGGTCGCCGTGCTCGGCGGTGTCCTGGTCGGCGTGCGCCCGGACGTAGTTGGACTCGGCGGGCTCGTCCAGCTCGGCGACCGTGCGGACGGCGTCGTCGATCAGGCCCACCACGTGCGGGAACGCGTCCCGGAAGAAGCCCGAGATGCGGACCGTCACATCGATGCGCGGCCGGCCGAGCTCCGCCAGGGGCACCACCTCGAAGCCGGTCACGCGCCGCGAGGCGTCGTCCCACACAGGCCGGCAGCCCAGCAGCGCCAGGATCTCGGCGATGTCGTCGCCCTGGGTGCGCATCGCCGAGGTGCCCCACACCGTCAGGCCGACGGACGTCGGGTACTCACCGGTGTCCTGCAGATACCGCTGCACCAGCGAGTCCGCGAGCGACTGCCCGACCTCCCAGCTCAGCCGGGACGGAATGGCCTTGGGGTCGACGGAGTAGAAGTTGCGGCCCGTCGGCAGGACGTTGACCAGCCCGCGGGTCGGCGAACCGGACGGGCCGGCCGGGACGTAACCGCCCCGCAGCGCCCGCAGGATGTGCCCGATCTCGTCGGTGGTCTTCTCCAGCCGGGGCACGACCTCGGTGCAGGCGAACTCCAGCACGGCGACGGCCTCGGGCAGTTCGGTGCCGAGGACCTCCCGGACCAGCGGCGCGCTCCCGTCGACCGCCCAGCCGCGCTCCTCCATGCCCTCCGCGATCCGCCGGCACAGCTGCTCCAGCAGGTCGATCGCGTCGGCGGCGCTGCGGGACGGGCCCTCGACCAGGTCCGTCAGTTCGACGGGCACCTTCACCGGGGCGCCCGGCTCGGCCAGCAACTCCTTCTCCACCAGCCCGAAGTGCTCCGCCAGCGAGGCCCGCAGCCCCGGCAGCGCGTTGGCCTGTCCGCCCCACACCTGCGAGGCGCGCAGCACGGCCAGCACGAGGTTGACGCGCGGCTCGCCGACCGGCCCGCCGCCCAGGATGTGCAGGCCGTCACGGATCTGCACGTCCTTGATCTCGCACAGATAGCCGTCGATGTGCATGACGAACTCGTCGAACTCCTCGTCGTCCGGCTGCTCGTCGACGTGCAGGTCGTGGTGGAGTTCGGCCGCCTTGACCAGCGTCCAGATCTGGGCGCGCACGGTCGGGGCCTTCGTCGGGTCCAGGTCCGAGACCAGCGCGTACTCGTCGAGGAGCTGCTCCAGCTTGGCCAGGTCGCCGTAGGTGTCGGCGCGGGCCATCGGCGGCACGAGGTGGTCGACGACCGTGGCGTGCCCGCGGCGCTTGGCCTGGGTGCCCTCGCCCGGGTCGTTGACGATGAACGGGTAGATCAGCGGCAGGTCCCCGAGGACCGCGTCCGGGGCGCAGCCGCCGCTGAGCCCGAGGCCCTTGCCGGGCAGCCACTCCATCGTGCCGTGCTTGCCCATGTGGACGATGGCGTCCGCGCCGAAGCTGTTCTCCAGCCACCGGTAGGCCGCCATGTAGTGGTGGGACGGCGGCATGTCCGGGTCGTGGTAGATCGCGATCGGGTTCTCACCGAAACCGCGCGGCGGCTGGATCATCACGACGACGTTCCCGAACTGCAGGGACGCCAGCACGATGTCGTCGCCGTCGACGTAGAGACTGCCGGGCGGCTCGCCCCACGCCTCGGTCATGGCGTCCTTCAGCTCCGGGTCGAGCTTCTCGAACCACGCCCGGTAGTCGGCCAGCGGCACCCGCGCGGGCGCGGCGGCCAGCTGCTCCTCCGTCAGCCACTCCACGTCGTGCCCGCCGGCGTTGATGAGCCGGTGGATCAGCTCGTCACCCTCGTCCGGATGCCCCTCGACGACGTACCCGGCGTCCCGCAGCGCGTCCAGCACCCGCACCGCCGAGGCCGGGGTGTCCAGCCCGACCGCGTTGCCGACCCGCGAGTGCTTGGTCGGGTAGGCGGTGAAGACCAGCGCGAGCTTCTTCTCGGCGTTCTCCTTGTGCCGCAGTCGCGCGTGCCGTACGGCGATGCCGGCGACGCGCCCCGCACGCTCCGGGTCCGCGACGTAGACGGGCACGTCGTCCGGGCCCTGCTCCTTGAAGGAGAACGGCACGGTGATCAGCCGCCCGTCGAACTCCGGGATGGCCACCTGCATCGCGGCGTCCATGGGGGAGAGGGCGGCGTCGGAGTCCGCCCAGGCCTGCCGCGAGGACGTCAGGCACAGGCCCTGCAGCACCGGGATGTCCAGCTCGGCGAGGGCGCCGATGTCCCAGGCCTCCTCGTCGCCGCCCGCCGAGGCCTGCGAGGCGTGGGTGCCGCCGGCGGCGAGCACGGTGGCGACCAGGGTGTCCGCCTGCCCGAGGATCTCGTAGAGCCCCTCGTCCGCCCCGCGCAGCGAACCGCAGTACACGGGCAGCGCGTTGGCACCGCGCGCCTCGATCGCGTCGCACAGGGTGTCGACGAAGGCGGTGTTGCCGCTCAGCTCGTGGGCCCGGTAGAAGAGCACGCCGACGGTCGGACGGCCCGGCACGAGCTCACGCTCGCCGTGGACGCCGTACTCCGGCATCTTCCGCGGCTCGACGAACCCCTCGCCCGTCAGCAGCACGGTGTCGGAGAGGAACCGGGCGAGTTCGGTGAGGTTGTCCGGCCCGCCCTCCACGAGGTACCTCAGCGCCTCCGCGACGACACCGGCCGGTACGGACGACTCGGCCATCAGCTCCGCGTCCGGCACGGCCTCGCCGCCGAGCAGCACGGTGGGGATGCCGGAGGCCTTCAGCGCGGCGAGCCCGTCCTCCCAGGCCCGCTTGCCGCCGAGCAGCCGGACGACGGCGATGCCCGCCCCGTCCAGCAGGGCAGGTAGCTCCTCCCGGACGTCCACGCGGGTGGGGTTGCCGATCCGGTAGTCGGCACCGGAGGCGGCTCGGGCCGCCAGCAGGTCCGTGTCGGCGGTCGACAACAACAACACAGTGCTCATGCGGGTGCTCCCGGTGGAATGAAGGGCAGTCCTTGCGGCGCGCCGGACTCGATGAGCCGCCACAGCGCGTCCGTGTCCGCGTGCTGTTCGATCAGGTCGCCGAGCCGGTCGAGCTGCTCCTCGCGCAGCGCGGCGAACGAGGTGTCCGGCGCGGGCACGAAACGGCGGCCCGCGGCGGCCGCCACCTCGCGCAGAAAGGCCCGCCGGAAGCCGTCCGACTCCAGCGAGCCGTGCCAGTGCGTGCCCCAGGTCTGGCCGACCCGGCAGCCGTCCAGGAACGGAGTCCCTGCCGTGACGTCGGCGACCCCGTGGTGGATCTCGTAGCCCTCGACCTGCTCCCCGAGGGCCTCCCCGGACGGCCGGGTGAGGGTCTTCTCGCGGGCGAACCGCACCCGCACGGGCAGGATTCCGAGCCCGTCGACGTGACCCCGGCGGCTCTCGACGTCGTCCTCGATGTGTTCGCCGAGGATCTGGAAACCGCCGCAGATGCCGAGCACGGGCCGCTGGTCGGCGGCCCTGCGGACCAGGGCCTCGGCGAGTCCGCGCTCCCGCAGCCACTCCAGCGCCCGGACCGTCCCGCGGGTGCCGGGCACGATGACGAGGTCGGCGTCGGACAGTTCCTCCGGCCGGTCCACGAACCGCACCACGACGCCCGGTTCGGCGGCCAGCGCGTCCACGTCGGTGAAGTTGGACATGAGCGGCACGGCACAGACCGCGACGCGCAGCACGTCCTCGCCGACGGGCGGGGCGACGACGGACTCCCGCACGGCCCCCCGCAGGGAGACCCTGAGCCCGTCCTCCTCGTCGATCCCGAGCCCGTGCCGGAACGGCAGCACGCCGTACGTCCGCCGCCCGGTGAGCCCGTGCAGCATGTCCAGGCCCGGCTCCAGCAGGGAGACGTCCCCGCGGAACTTGTTGACGAGGAACCCGGCGACACACTCCTGGTCCTCGGGCGACAGCAGCGCCACCGTCCCGAAGAACGAGGCGAACACACCGCCCCGGTCGATGTCGCCGACGACGAGTACGGGCAGCCCGGCGTTCCGGGCGATCCCCATGTTCACGATGTCCGTCCGCCGCAGATTGATCTCGGCGGGAGAACCGGCCCCCTCACAGATCACCGCGTCATACGTGCCCCGCAACTGCTCCAGGCAGTCCAGCACCGTACCGAGCAACCGCTGTTGCCGGCCGCCGTGGTAGCCGCGCGCACTCATCTCCCCGACCGGCTTGCCCAGCAGCACGACCTGACTGCTCTGCTCGCCGCCGGGCTTGAGCAGCACCGGATTCATCAGCGCGGTCGGCTCGATGCGGCAGGCCTGGGCTTGCATGGCCTGCGCCCGCCCGATCTCGGCCCCCTCCGTCGTCACGAAGGAGTTCAGGGACATGTTCTGCGCCTTGAAGGGCGCGACCTTGACGCCCTGGCGCACCAGCCACCGGCAGATCCCGGCGGTCACGACGCTCTTGCCGGCGTCGGAGGTGGTACCGGCGACGAGAAGCCCACCGCTCATGTCATTTCCCCCTCTTCGGCGACCGCGCGCCCTTGAGCGACGGCGCACTGCTGAGCACCCGCGCACTTGTGAGCAACCGCGCCCCGGCGCACACCCCGAGCGCGAGCCAGGTGACGCGCTTCGACAGCCGCACGGCGCGTTCGACGTCGTGCGTGCCCACGGCACGCCCCTGCGTGTTCAGCACGGGCCGGTGCTCCACCCGCCCGCCGTAGGAGAGCGTCCCGCCGAGCCGCACCCCGAGCGCCCCCGCGAACGAGGCCTCCACGGGCCCGGCGTTGGGGCTCGGATGCTTGGCCGCATCGGCCCGCCAGGCCCGCACGGCCCCCCGCGGATCCGGCCCGGCCAGGGTGGAGAGTACGGCGGTCAGCCGCGCTCCCGGCCACCCGGCGAGGTCGTCCAGCCGCGCGGAAGCCCACCCGTAGCGGCGGTAGCGGGCCGACTTGTGCCCGACCATGGCGTCCAGGGTGTTGACGGCCCGGAACCCGAGCAGCCCCGGCACCCCTGCGACGGCCCCCCACACGAGCGCCCCCACCACCGCGTCGGAGGTGTTCTCGGCGACGGACTCGACCACGGCCCGGGCCATGCCGTCGGCATCAAGGGCCTGCGGGTCCCGCCCGCACAGATGAGGCAGCCGCGCCCGGGCCGCCTCGACGTCCCCGGCCTCCAGAGCGCGCCCGATGGTCCGCGCCTCCCGGGCGAGTGAAGTCCCCCCGACGACGGCCCAGGTGGCGGCTCCGGTCAGTGCGACGGCCGCGACGGGGGACGTCCGCACGGCACGCGCGGCGACGGACCCGAGGGCGACGGCCCCTCCGGCACACACGGCGGTGTGCAGCGCGCCCCACCCGCGGTGGTCCCGCCACAGCACTCGTTCCACGGCACCCGCGGCCCGTCCGAACGCGGCGACCGGATGCCCCCGGCGAGGATCACCGAGCAGCAGGTCACCGATCAGACCGGCGGCGGCGCCGTACGCGAAGACGCGACCGGCACCCATGGGCTCAGCCGGCCAGGAGGGCGGGCAGGGGTGGGGTGGTGAACCTCGATCGGCAGCCGCGCATGGCGATATGTGTCCTCACTCAGGGTGTCCACGCCCTGGTTCGACGAGACCGGCGGTGAGAGTTCCTGGCTCCCGGGGATTGCTACCCCGGTGACAGTGGCGGGACCGCGCCGGACTCGCACCGGCTTCCTCTCCTGCCGCCGTACTGGCCCCGGCAGTCCACCATGGCCGGGAACCGCCGTCAACTTGCCGTTGACCTGCGGGGGGAGAGTGTGGAGAACCCCACATCGCCCCTGCCCCCACACGACGACCGGGCGGCACGGGACCCGAAGTCCCGTGCCGCCCGGCGGACACGACGTGCGGTCGGTCAGGCCACGATCAGATAGATCCCGTACCCCACGGCCGCCGCACACGCCGCGAAGCACGCGTACGCGCCGGTGACCGCGAGGCTCGCGGATCCGCCCTCCGCCACCGCCCGCTCGCGGCGCGACAGGCCGGTGATGCCGAGGGTGAACAGGCCGACGAGGGCCACGGTGACCACGAGGCTGACGCCGAAGACGGAGCCGAGGGCCGCCCAGTCGATCTTCATATCGGAGACTCTTCCTTGTAACCGGTGGCGGGTCAGACCGTGGTGGTCGTGGTCGGCGTTCGCTCGGCGGTGGCCTGCGACGGGAACGAGGGGACCGGGTCCTCCGACGCCGTGGCCGTGCCACCCGCCGGCGGCGGCGTGACCGCGGCCATCGCCGTGGTGACCACGCCCGCGGGCTCCACCTCGTCGGTGTCGTTGACGTTGGTGTGGTCGACGATCTCACGCCGCGAGAGCTTCCAGATCACCGCGCTGGAGGCGACGAGGAAGACGGCCACCACGGCGGTGCCCCAGTTGCCGAAGCCGGTGACGTACTCGGCGAGAGCAGCCACCAGGGCCGCCGCCGGCAGCGTCAGACCCCAGGCGACGAACATCCGCGTCGCGGTGGACCAGCGGACCACGCCACCCTTGCGGCCGAGCCCGGCACCCATCACCGAGCCGGACACCGAGTGCGTCGTGGACAGGGAGAAACCGAGGTGCGAGGAGGCCAGGATGACCGTAGCCGCGGAGGTCTGGGCGGCGAAGCCCTGCTGCGGCTGGAGGTCGGTCAGTCCCTTGCCCATGGTCCGGATGATGCGCCAGCCGCCCAGGTAGGTGCCGAGCGCGATGGCGAGACCCGCCGAGAGGATGACCCACATGGGCGGGTCGGAGTCGGGCGCGACGGCGCCGCCGGCGACCAGGGCGAGGGTGATGACACCCATCGTCTTCTGCGCGTCGTTGGTGCCGTGAGCCAGGGAGACCAGGCCCGCGGAGGCGATCTGGCCGGCCCGGTAGCCCTTCTTGGACGCCTTGTCGTCGGCCTTGCTGCCGAGGGAGTACGTCAGCCGCGTGGCGAGCATCGCCGCGATGCCCGCGACCAGCGGGGCGGCGATCGCCGGGATCAGCACCTTGGTGACCAGCACGTCCCCGTGCACCGCGCCGACGCCCGCCGAGGCGATCGTGGCGCCGATCAGACCGCCCATGAGGGCGTGGGAGGAGCTGGAGGGCAGACCGACCAGCCAGGTCAGCAGGTTCCAGAGGATCGCGCCGACCAAGGCGGCGAAGATGACCTCGGGACGGATGCCGGCCTCGTCGACGAGGCCTTTGGAGATCGTGTTGGCGACTTCGACGGACAGGAAGGCGCCGACCAGGTTGAGGACCGCGGACATGGCCACCGCAACCTTGGGCCTCATGGCGCCCGTGGAAATGGTGGTGGCCATCGCGTTCGCGGTGTCGTGGAAACCGTTCGTGAAATCGAACGCGAGTGCGGTTACCACCACAATCGCGAGGATCAGCGAGAAGCTTTCCATTTACCCAGGCAATCGTTCGAGGTTGTTGGCTCGATGAACGTAGGGAACCTGGGTGAACGGAAGATGAACTGGGAGGGGCGCAGGGGTGACCGCAACGGGGGGTCGATATTCCGCCCCGGCCCGGCGGCCCGGCGCTCCGGCGGCCGGCGGCCGCGGGCGAACCGCTTCAGCCGGTCGAGTGACCCGTCGAGGGGTGTCAGTTCACCCGGCCGGGTGCCGCCGCCGTTGTGTACGAAGTACCCCCGTTTCTGCGGCGCTGCGAAGCGCCGCCTGGCAGGATCGCCGCATGGCTGAGCAGCGAGGCGACGAGCGGCGCACGGCGGACGTACAGGGGAGCGCGGCAGGTGCCGGGGAGCCGCTCCGCGGGACCGCGCGCCCCGAGGTGGTCCGCGCCTGGGAGGACCTCGTCACGACGGCCCGCCGGACGGTCTCGGACGGACTCGTCGTCGGCACGTCCGGCAACGTCTCGGTGCGCGTCGGGAACACCGTCCTGGTCACGCCGACCGGCGTCCCCTACGACCGGCTGACGCCGGACGACGTGACCGGCGTCGACCTCGACGGCCGGCAGGTCCTCGGCACCCTCGTCCCGACCAGCGAGCTGCCCATGCACCTCGCCGTCTACCGCACGACCGGCGCGCTGGCCGTCGTCCACACCCACGCCGTGCACGCGACGGCCGTCTCGACGCTCGTGACCGAGCTCCCGCTGATCCACTACATGGCCGCCGCGCTCGGCGGCCCCGTCCGGGTCGCCCCGTACGCCCCGTACGGCAGCGACGAGTTGGCCGAGAACATGCTCCAGGCCCTCGCCGGCCGCTCCGGGTGCCTGCTTCAGAACCACGGCACCCTCACCCACGGCAGCACCCTCGCCCAGGCCTACGACCGCACCGCCCAGCTGGAGTGGATGTGCCGCCTGTGGCTCAGCGCCTCCTCGGTGCCCGGCCTGACCCCGAGCCTGCTGTCCCGGGAGCAGCTGACGGAGGTGGAGGAGCGCCTGCGCGGCTACGGCCAGCGCGGCTGAGCCGTCCCCGGCCGCCGCGGAGATCATCCCCCTGGCTCGCTCCCGCTGGTCGTGGGGGTTCTCCCCGGCTCGCTCCCGCTGGTCGTGGGAGACCCCCGGCCCCTCCCGCTGGTCGTGGGAGATCCCCGGCCCCTCCCGCTGGTCGTGGGAGACCCCCGGCCCCTCCCGCTGGTCGTGGGAGACCCCCGGCCCCTCCCGCTGGTCGTGGGAGACCCCCGGCCCCTCCCGCTGGTCGTGGGAGATCCCCCCGGCTCGCTGCCGCTGGTCGTGGGAGATCACTCCCGGGCTCCCTCCCACTGGTCGCCCGCGCCGTCCGCCGGGACACTGGAGCCGTGCGCACTGCCAAAGCGACGGCCGCTGCCGTCACCGCCGTGATCGGGGCCGGTGTCGCCGCGGTGGCCGCCGGCCGGCTCGCCAGCGACGCCGCACTCAAGGCGCCCCCCGGCAGGCCCCTGCCCACCGAACCCCGGCTCACCGTCCACGGCACCGCCGCCGGGCAGATCAGCCTCACCCGGGACCTCGCCGCCCTGCGCCCCGGCCGCTACGGACTCTCCGGCGACGGTTCCCACGCCGTCGTCGGCCCCGTCCTGACCGGCGCCCAGCACCCGGCCGACACCGTCGTGCGCCGCTTGGAGGGCGTCACGCACGGCACGCTGAGGTCCGGGGACAAGGTCTGGCTCACGCCGAACGTGTACGTCGGCACCCCCGGATCCGCCCTCGGACTCGAACACGCCGACGTCGACGTCCCCGGCGAACTCGGCGCGCTGCCCGCGTGGTTCGTGCCGGGCAAGCGGACCACCTGGGTGATCGCCGTGCACGGCCTGGGCACCACCCGGGAACTCGCCATGAACGTCATGGGGTTCTGGCACCGCAGCCACTTCCCGGTGCTCGCCCTCGCCTACCGCGGCGACCTGGGCGCACCGCGCCCGCCCGACGGCCTGAACCACCTCGGCGAGACCGAGTGGCGCGACCTCGACGCGGCCATCCGCTACGCCGTGCGCTACGGGGCCCGGAAGGTCGTCCTGCACGGCTGGTCCACCGGCGCCACCATGGCCCTGCACGCCGCCGCGCACTCGGGGCTGCGCGACCGCGTCTCCGGGCTCGTCCTGGACTCCCCGGTACTCAGCTGGGAGACCACCCTGCGCGCCCTCGCCTCGGCCCGCCGCACCCCGGGCGCGCTGCTGCCGCTCGCGGTCCGCGCCGCCGAGGGCCGCACCGGCCTGACCGGCGACCGCGTCGCGGGCACGGTCCCCTCCGACGGGCTGCGCGTCCCGGCGCTCGTGCTCCACGGGCCGGGCGACACCGTCGCCCCCTGGCGGCTGTCGCGCCGGCTCGCCGAAGCCCGCCCCGACCTGGTCGCCCTCCGCACCGTCGCCGACGCCCCCCACGGCGCCATGTGGAACGCCGACCCGGAAGGCTACGAGGAGGCGCTCCGGCGCTTCCTGACGCCCCTTGTCTGACCCCTCTCCGGCTCACCCGCCGCCGCGCCTTTCCCGGCGGCCTCTCACGCACCCCCCGTTCACGCCCCCTTCGCCCCGTCGCAACCACGTCTCTTCCCGCTTCCCGCGGACCGGTCGCCACGATTCCGTTTAGCGTCGTACCACTGGCCGATTCCCGGCCCCTCGACCACTCCCGCGAGCCGGTGCGTTGGCCATCCCCGTCGCCCGCCGTGACATTCCGTTTGGGTTTTCGGACCGTCAACCGGAAGACTGCCCCCGTGACGTCCCGTATCCCGCGCGACTCCAGGCTCCGACTCGTCCGCCCGCGACCCCTGGCCGCCGCCCCCCCAGCGATGAACCAGCGGCGCTCGCGCCGCCCCGCGCCGCGCCCCCCGGAGGGCACCCCGGCACCGGCGGAGCTGGCCAGAATGGCTCGCTCAGGTCTTGCCGACGCGGCCCGCGTCGCCCGTTGGGCGGACGCCGCGCTCGGCCCCGGCCGGGACAGCGCCACCGACGA
This sequence comes from Streptomyces sp. NPDC037100, assembly GCF_055606225.1. Lineage (NCBI taxonomy): Bacteria > Bacillati > Actinomycetota > Actinomycetes > Kitasatosporales > Streptomycetaceae > Streptomyces > Streptomyces sp. NPDC037100. Next base: position 401,223 of record NZ_JBVJSX010000007.1, read on the forward strand.
CGGCAAGGCCACCCTCTCCGACGCGACCGCCGAACGGGCCGCCCGCGATCTGGGCCTGACCCCGGCTCAGGTCAGAGCCGACTGGGACACCGCCCGCCTCGCCGGCCTCGTCGAGGTGCACGGCGACAGCGCCCGCCCCGGCTGGCGGCTGCGCGCCTGGGACCGTGACGACAGTGCCGTGCTGCGCGGCTGGGTCGCGCTCTTCGACGCCTGGTCCCTCGCCTACCCGGAGCCCGCCGAGCACGAGCCCGCCGCCGTCGCCGAGGTCGTCTCGGCCATGCCGCAGGCGCTCTCCTTCCTCCAGCTGTCCGCCGGACCCGTCCCCGTGGAGCAGCTCCTCGACCTCCTGGAGCAGCGGGTCACCGAGCTGCGGACCGCCCGCTGCGAGATCCCCTACGGCCCCCAGCCCGAGCCGTCGGCCGAACCGGAGCCCACAGACGCCCCGCTCGCCCCGCTGCTCGACTGGGCCCTGCGCGCCCTCGCCTCCGTCGGTGCCCTCACCTACGGCGACGGCCAGGCCACCCTCACCCCCCTGGGCAGCTGGGCCGTCTGGGTCAAGCTGGAGCAGATCTGCGTCGCCGCGCAGAGCCCCGCCGGGAACATCGAGCAGGCCGCCGACGACATGCTCCGCGGGTGCGCCCAGCTGCGCCCGAACGCGGCCCGCGCCGAGTACCGGGCCTGGCTCGCCGCCCGACCGGTCGGCAGCGCCGTCACCGAGCTCCTGGGTGCCGCCCGCGGCGAGGACGCCCTGCTGCGCGGTCTCGCCTTCGAGGCGCTGCGCGTGGTCGGCGCCCCCGCCGAGCCGGACGTCCGCGGCGTGCTGGACGAGCCCACCCTCAGGCCGTACGCGCTGCTGTGGCTGGCCGAGCACGACGGCGCCGACCCCGAGGACGCCCACGAGGTCCTCACCCGCGAGGAGGCGACCTGGCTGTGGGTGGACACCGCCGCCGCCGTCGCCGACCACGGAGAGGCGCCGCTGCTGGTGCGCCACCTGGAGGCGGCGGTGCAGCCGACCATCCCGAGGCTCCTGGACGAGGTACGCGCCGTGGGGCACCCGCGCACCGTGCAGGTGCTGGTCGCCCTCGCCGCCGCACACCCCGACCCGGCCCTGGCCAAGGCGGTCCGCCGGGCCGCCTTCCAGGTGCACACCGGCGGCAACTAGGGCCCTGGGGAACGTCAGCCCGTCGTGATCTCCGGCGCGTACGTCCCGAAGCTCCACACGTTGCCCTCGAGGTCCCGGGCCATGTAGTCCCGCGAGCCGTAGTCCTGGTCCGTCGGGGGCATCAGCACCTCCACGCCGTGATCCACGGCGTGGCGGTGGTGCCCGTCCACGTCGTCCACCACCACGTACACCCCCGTGGTGCCCGCGTTCTTCATGGCCGTGTCGAACAGGCCGCCCCGGCCCTTGGTGCCCACCATCACCGCGCCGTTGCCCTGCGCCAGCTCGGCGTGCAGCACCGAGCCGTCCTCGCCCTCGTACACCGACAGCTCCGTGAAGCCGAAGGCCTCCGTGAGCTGCCGGATCGCCGCCTTCGCGTCCGCGTACAACAGCGTCGGGTAGACGCTCGGACGCCCGCCGGACGTGCCTGCCATGGCGATCACTTCCTCGTGTCTCGCGGGGCTGTCCCCCTCAGTGTTCCATCGGACGCCGGCAACGGCCTTGCGCCCGGCCGCCGGTGATCGAACACCCGCACACAGAAAAAGTGGTTGCACGCCCCCGTTAGACTGTCCCCCATGGCCATTCTCCTCGCGCATTAGACGGCGGGAACGTCCTCAGCCGTCCATCCCGCCCCCGTATCCGCCCTGGAGTCTGTCCGTGATCTCCGCCTCCGGTATCGAGCTGCGCGCCGGTGCCCGTGTCCTCATCGAAAACGCCTCGTTCCGCATCGCCAAGGGCGACCGCATCGGCCTGGTCGGCCGCAACGGCGCGGGGAAGACCACCCTCACCAAGTGCCTGGCGGGCGAGGGCATGCCCGCCGGCGGCACCATCACCCGCTCCGGCGAGGTCGGCTACCTCCCGCAGGACCCCCGCACCGGCGACCTCGACATCCTCGCCCGCGACCGCATCCTGTCCGCGCGCGGCCTGGACGTACTGATCCGCAAGATGCGTGACAACGAACAGCGCATCGCCAACGGCCAGGGCGCCACCCGCGAGAAGGCGCTCAGGCAGTACGAGCGCCAGGAGACGGAGTTCCTCACCAAGGGCGGGTACGCCGCCGAGGCCGAGGCCGCCACCATCGCCGCCGCGCTCAACCTGCCCGACCGGGTGCTCGGCCAGCCCCTGCACACCCTCTCCGGCGGTCAGCGCCGCCGTATCGAGCTGGCCCGCATCCTGTTCTCCGACGCGGACACCCTGCTGCTGGACGAGCCCACGAACCACCTCGACGCCGACTCGATCGTCTGGCTGCGCGACTACCTGAAGACCTATCGCGGCGGCTTCATCGTGATCTCCCACGACGTCGACCTGGTCGAGACGGTCGTGAACAAGGTGTTCTACCTGGACGCCAACCGCGCCCAGATCGACATCTACAACATGGGCTGGAAGCTCTACCAGCAGCAGCGCGAGGCCGACGAGAAGCGCCGCAAGCGCGAGCGGCAGAACGCCGAGAAGAAGGCCTCCGCGCTGCATTCGCAGGCCGACAAGATGCGGGCCAAGGCCACCAAGACCGTCGCCGCGCAGAACATGGCCCGCCGGGCGGACAAGTTGCTGGCCGGCCTGGAGGCCGAGCGGAAGTCCGACAAGGTCGCCAAGCTGCGCTTCCCCGAGCCCTCCCCTTGCGGCAAGACCCCGCTCATGGCCGAGGGGCTGTCGAAGTCCTACGGATCGCTGGAGATCTTCACCGACGTCGACCTGGCCATCGACAAGGGCTCGCGCGTCGTCATCCTCGGCCTCAACGGCGCGGGCAAGACGACCCTGCTCCGCCTGCTCGGCGGTGCCGAGAAGCCCGACACCGGCAAGGTCATCGAGGGCCACGGCCTCAAGCTCGGCTACTACGCCCAGGAGCACGAGACCCTCGACCCGGAGCGCACGGTCCTGGAGAACATGCGCTCCGCCGCCCCCGACCTGGACCTGGTGGAGGTCCGCAAGACGCTCGGCTCGTTCCTGTTCTCCGGCGACGACGTCGACAAGCCGGCCGGCGTCCTCTCCGGCGGGGAGAAGACCCGCCTCGCCCTCGCCACCCTCGTGGTGTCCTCGGCGAACGTGCTGCTCCTCGACGAGCCGACCAACAACCTCGACCCCGCCAGCCGCGAGGAGATCCTCGGTGCGCTGCGCACCTACAAGGGCGCGGTCGTCCTCGTCACGCACGACGAGGGCGCGGTCGAGGCGCTCCAGCCGGAGCGGATCATCCTGCTGCCGGACGGCGTCGAGGACCTGTGGGGCGCCGACTACGCGGATCTCGTCGCCCTGGCCTGAGCGACACCGAGGCGGCCGGTGCGGCCAGCAGGCCCGCCCCGAGGATCAGCGCCACGGCGGCCGGGGCCCGGCGCCCTCGCTTGATCGAAGGCGTGATCAACGGCGTATGGATCATTCGGCCCAGCGGTGATCCATCATCTGTGTGAGATCTCCTCGTACCGAGGTGTGTCCTACATCGATTTCGCGGCCGAGTCCCCGATTCTTCCGGGCTCGGCCGCGCCGCCTTTCTGACCTGGCATTTTCCGGAACAATCCGTTCGGCCGTATGGACACCACGCTTCGGAATCTCACATTCCGCATGTGGGGATGTGCTCCCGTCGTCACAACCTTGTCTCACGGACCTTGCCGAATGGGTGGCCAGGAAGGCCCGGAGGGGTGATCATGAGGAGACCAGAGCGCACTTCCCATGAGGAGGCACGGGTGGCCGAGACTCTGAAGAAGGGCAGCCGGGTGACCGGCGCCGCGCGCGACAAGCTCGCGGCAGACCTGAAGAAGAAGTACGACGCCGGTGCGAGCATCCGGGCGTTGGCCGAGGAGACCGGCCGCTCGTATGGCTTTGTGCACCGCATGCTCAGTGAGTCGGGCGTCACGCTGCGAGGGCGTGGCGGGGCGACCCGGGGCAAAAAGGCCACGGCCTGACCCCGGGTGGCCCCTCGGCTCCGATGGTGGCCACCCGGTCGGTCGACTGATCGGCCGGGTGGTTACTGTGCAGTCACTTGAGCGTGGCCCGCCACGACGGCGCAGCCGTCGTGCGGCCTCGTAAGACCGCACACATCGGAGGCGTCCCATGGCTTCGCCCGACAAGGACCTCGTTCCCGTACTCGACAAGGACGGCGTACGGCTCACCGTCGACGACGCGATCGCCACGGTGACGCTGACCAACCCGGACAAGCGCAACGCGCAGAGCCCCGCTCTGTGGCGGGCGCTGACCGAGGCCGGGCGGCAGCTGCCGGGCTCCGTCCGCGTCGTGGTGCTGCGGGCCGAGGGCAAGTCCTTCTCGGCCGGACTCGACCGACAGGCGTTCACGCCCGAGGGCTTCGACGGCGAACCGTCGTTCATCGACCTCGCGCGCGGCGCCGACGCCGAGTTGGACGCGACCATCGCCGAATACCAGGAGGCGTTCACCTGGTGGCGGCGCAGCGACATCGTCTCCGTCGCGGCTGTCCAGGGGCACGCCATCGGGGCGGGCTTCCAGCTCGCCCTCGCCTGCGACCTGCGCGTCGTCGCCGACGACGTGCAGTTCGCCATGCGTGAGACCAGCCTCGGACTCGTGCCCGACCTGACGGGCACGCACCCGTTGGTGGGACTCGTCGGATACGCCCGCGCGCTGGAGATCTGCGTGACCGGGCGCTTCGTCACGGCCGAGGAGGCCGTGCACACCGGCCTGGCCAACCTCGCCGTGCCCGCCGGCCAGTTGGACGACACGGTCCGCGACCTCGCCTCGGCCGTGCTCGCCGCGCCCCGCGACGCGGTCATCGAGACCAAGGCCCTGCTGCGCGGCGCCCAGGACCGCACGTACGAGGAGCAGCGCGCGGCCGAGCGCCAGTCCCAGGCCCGCAGGCTGCGGGACCTCGCGGGCATCGAGGACTGAGCCGCGCCCGGGGCGGGAGCCTCGCCGGGCGAGGCCCGGCCGCCGCCCTCGGGCCGCGCGGCGCGCGCCGCCGGGTCGGGGCCGGAAGCGCAGTCAGCCGATCGCGCTCACCACGACCGCCACCGTCGGGTGATCCGACAGCGTCCGCCTGACCGCCGTCCGGACCTCGCGGGCCACGTCCCGGGCCCGCTGGTCCGAGCCCACCGCCAGCTCCAGCCGGACATGGCGGTGGGGCAGCGCGGCGTCCGCGCCGGGGAGTTCATCGATGTGCACCGGGTGGCCCAGCGTGCCCGTCAGACGGAGTACGCCCGGGACTCCGAGCGCGGCGTCGGCCACCCGGGCCTCGTCGCCGCCCTCGACCCGTGCGGCAGCCGGGGGTTCGGGAAGACCCGTGGCGTCGGCCCCGGGATGCGCGGGCTCCTCGTCGTCCAGAAGCCCCGTCACTCGCAGATCCACCTCCGTCACCAGCAGGCCGAGCCGTTGGTCCGCTGCCGTCGCCAGCGTCGCCCGCAGCAGGGACGCCGTCGCCGGCAGGGGCTGCGAGGCCGTGGCGGCGAACTCCGCCGTCACCCGCAGCGGCCCGGGCGGCAGAGCACTCGGCGGAGCCGGCACGGCGGGCTCCACGGTGTCCTCCGCGTCGGCGACCGCGATACGGAGCGCGTCGAGGCGCACACCCGGCGCATCCCACGCCGCGCTCCGCAGCACCGCCTCGGCTGCGCGCTCCGCGATCCACGCGCCGTCCCGCGCGTCACCCAGCGGCAGCAGCCTGCCGATTCCCAGCTGATATCTCACTGCCTGCGTCCATCGGTCGGCCGTCATTCCTCCAGCCTGCCGTATCAGGAGCGCGCACTCACGCAACCGTGCTTACGGTGGTTCAAGGACGACGACCGAAAAGGACGTACGGCGATGACTGACATGACCGAGAACCGGGGCGGGGAGTCCGAGACGTCGGCAGCGCGCAGGAGCCCGCTGGCCAAGCGTGCGGGAGGGGACCCGGGCTCACGAGGCCGGACGACCATCGCGGACGGCGTGGTGGAGAAGATCGCCGGACTCGCCGCGCGCGACGTCGACGGCGTGCACGCCATGGGCAGCGGCCTGTCCCGCACGTTCGGAGCAGTGCGCGACCGTGTGCCCGGTGGCACCAAGTCGGTGGCGCGCGGCGTGAAGGCCGAGGTCGGCGAAGTCCAGGCGGCCCTCGACCTGGAGATCGTGGTCGAGTACGGCGTGTCGATCGCCGATGTGGCCCGCGACGTACGGGAGAACGTCATCACCGCCGTGGAGCGGATGACCGGCCTGGAGGTCGTCGAGGTCAACATCGCGGTGAGCGACGTGAAGCTGCCGGACGAAGAGGAAGAGGAACCGGAGCGCCGAATCCAGTGAGGCACGGGCCAACACACCACGACACAGCGGCTGAGGAGCTGAGGAGCGCATGAGCATGGCAGTGGTCGGCATGATCGCCGGCATGGCGCTGGCCTTCGCCGGATATTTCGGCGGATTCGGCGCTTTCCTGCTGGTGGCGGCACTGGGCGCTGTCGGCCTCGTCGTCGGCCGGTTCCTGGACGGAGACCTGGAGTTCGGCGACTTCTTCCGCCCTCGCGAACGTGAACGGCGACGGTGACGCCCGTGAGTACGGGGACCGGTGAGCTCGACAGATCTGCGACCGTCGTCCCGCCGGGTGAGCGCGGCGCGACCCGGATCGCCGACCGGGTCGTCGCGAAGGTCGCCTCGCAGGCGGCCCGCGAGGCCGTCGGCGCGCTGCCGCCCGGCGTCGGCCGGCCGTCCGCGTCCGTGGCGGTCCACCACGAGGTCGCCCACGTCCGGGTCCACGTCGAACTGGACTACCCCTGCGACATCGGCGCCCGCTGCCGCACCGTGCGCCACCAAGTCGTCGAGCGGGTCAACTCCTTGGTGGGGATGCGGGTGCCGGAGGTCGTCGTCCAGGTGGAACAACTGCACCTGACCGCGGCACCCGGAGCGGGACAGGGGAGGACGCGATGAGCGAACCCCGGGACGAGGAACGACCCCCCGAGGGCACCACGCAGCGCCTGCCCGTCCTCGACCAGCAGGAGACTCAGGAGACGGAGAACGGCGACGGAACCGACCGGTCCGAGGGGTCGGCGGCCGGCGAACCGCCACCCGCGTCCGAGGGCGAGGGCGGCCACGAGAGCCGCTTCTGGTCGGTGCGCCGCGTCCCCGCCGGCATCGTCGCCCTGCTGCTCCTGGGCCTCATCGGGCTGTTCCTCTACGACATCGTCTCGGTGCGCGCCGACCGGCCCGGCACGTACTGGCGGCGGGAACTGGCCCGGCAGCTCGCCGAACGGCCCCTCGACGACACGTGGGTGCTCGTCGGCGCCGGGGTCGCCGCCGTCCTCGGCCTCTGGCTGCTGATCCTGGCCGCCACACCCGGCCTGCGGGACGTGCTCCCGATGCGGCGCACACACGCCGAGGTACGCGCCGGACTGCACCGGGACGCCGCCGCCACCGCGCTGCGGGACCGGGCCATGGAGGTGTCCGGCGTGCAGTCGGCACGCGTGAGGGTGCGCCGGCGGCGGGCGGACGTCCGTGCCGTGTCGCACTTCCGGGAACCGGACGACGTACGAACCGATCTGGATGCCGTGCTCGCCGACGCGGTCCACGGGCTGGGGCTGTCCAAGTCGCCCTCGCTGTCGGTGCGCGTCCGGCGGCCCGGCCGGAAGGGGTGAGAGTGGTGCTCAGGACCGTCAACCGCGTGTTCCTCGGCCTGGTGGGCCTGGTCCTGCTGGTGCTCGGCGGCTCCGTCCTGGCCGTCGGCCTCGGCGCCCCGGCGCCCTCGTGGTGGATCCACGACAGCGAGCACGACGTGCTGCTGAGCTACGCCGAGCGCACCCGCTGGCGCGACGACGGCTGGTGGTGGCCGGTCGTCATCGCCGTCCTCGCGGTCCTGCTGCTGCTCGCCCTGTGGTGGCTCGTCGCGGTGCTGCGCAGGCGGCGCCTGGCCGAGGTCCTCGTCGACACCGGCGACGGCGAGGGCGCGCTCCTGCGCGGCCGGGCCCTGGAGAACGTCCTCACCCAGGAGACGGCCCACATCGACGGCGTGGACGGAGCGCGCGCCCGTCTGAAGGGCCGCCGCAACACCCCCAAGGCCCACGTGCGCCTCGAACTGGCACCGCACGTGGACCCGGGAACGGCCCTGAACGACTTCACCACCGGCGCCCTCACCCACGCCAAGACGTCGGCGGGTCTCGCCTCACTCCCGGCAGAGGTGCGGCTGAAGGGCGTCAAGCACGGCGCGGAACGGGTGAGTTGAGGACGCGCGAGCGGGTCACGGCCCCTCAGAACCCGTGCCGCGCCCCGCCGTCGACCGGCACCATGACCCCGGTCAGATAGGAAGCCGCCGGCGACATCAGGAACGCCGCCACCCGCCCGAACTCCTCCGGAGTCCCGTACCGGCGCAGCGGAATCCGCGACTCCGACGCGGCCCGGGTCGCCTCGGGATCCGCCGACAGCGCGTCCAGCTGACGTACCCGGTCGGTGTCGATGCGCCCGGGCAGGACACCGACCACCCGGATGCCCCGTGGCCCCAGCTCGTCGGAGAGCGACTTGGCGAATCCCGCGAGTCCCGGCCGCAGCCCGTTCGAGATGGTCAGCCCCGGGATCGGCTCGTACACGGACCCGGACAGCACGAACCCGATGACACCCCCGGCCTCCATCTCGGCGGCCGCGGCGCGGGCCAGCCGTACCGCACCGAGGAACACCGACTCGAACGCCGTCTGCCACTGCTCGTCCGTGTTGTCCGCGACGAACCCGGCCGGCGGGCCGCCCACGCTGACGAGCACGCCGTTGAAACGGCCCCAGTGCTCCCGCGCGGCCGCGATCAGCCGGGCCGCCGCCTCCGGGTCGGCGTTGTCGACGGCGACCCCGACCGCGTTCGGTCCCAGCTCGGCCGCCGCTTCGGCGACGGTCTTCTCGTCCCGCCCCGAGACGACCACCTTCGCCCCGTCCGCGACGAGCTCACGCGCGGTGGCGTTGCCGAGGCCCCGTGTGGCCCCGGTGACGACGTACACCCGGTCCTTCAGTCCAAGATCCATGGTTCCTATCCTGCCCCGTCCTCACCGAACAGGGCGAGGGCGGTGTTCACCAGCCCGATGTGGCTGAACGCCTGCGGGAAGTTGCCGAGGTGCCGGCCCGTCACCGGGTCGAACTCCTCGGACAGCAGCCCGACGTCGTTGGCGAGTCCCGCCAGCCGCTCGAACAGCTCGCGGGCCTCCTTCGTGCGACCCGTCATGTACAGGGCGTCCGCGAGCCAGAACGAGCACACCAGGAAGGTGCCCTCGCCGCCCGGCAGTCCGTCGACCGCGTCGTCCGTGCTGTAGCGGCGCAGGAAGCCGCCGTGGGCCAGCTCCTCGCGGACGGCGTCGATCGTGCCGATCACCCGCGGATCGTCCGGGGGCAGGAATCCGACGCGCGGGATGAGCAGCAGCGCGGCGTCCAGTTCGCGTGAGCCGTAGGACTGCGTGAAGGTGTTGCGTTCCGCGTCGTAGCCCTTCTCGCACACCTCCTCGTGCACCTCGTCGCGCAGCGCGCGCCAGCCGTCCAGGTCGCCGTCCAGCTCGGGATGGCGCTCCAGGGTGCGTACGCCCCGGTCGGCGGCCACCCACACCATCACCTTCGAGTGCACGAACTGGCGCCGGCCGCCGCGCACCTCCCACAGCCCCTCGTCCGGCCGCTGCCAGTGGGTGCGCAGGAAGTCCAGCAGGGCCGTCTGCAGCGCCCACACGTCCGGCTGGGCGGACAGGCCCGACTCGCGGGCGAACGACAGGGAGTCCATGACCTCGCCGTAGACGTCCAGCTGGAGCTGTTTCACGGCGTCGTTGCCGATGCGTACGGGGGCGGACCCGACGAAACCGGAGAGCCATGGCAGTTCGAACTCCGGCAGCCGGCGCTCGCCCGCCACGCCGTACATGATCTGCAGGTCCGCCGGGTCGCCCGCGACCGCGCGCAGCAGCCAGTTCCGCCAGGCCTCCGCCTCCTCCTGGTAGCCCGCGGCGAGCAACGCGTTCAGGGTGAGGGTGGAGTCGCGCAGCCAGCAGTAGCGGTAGTCCCAGTTGCGCACCCCGCCCGGTTCCTCGGGCAGCGAGGTGGTGGGGGCGGCGACGATGCCGCCCGTGGGGGCGTAGGTGAGCGCCTTGAGGGTGATCAGGGAGCGGACGACGGCGTCCCGGTACGGGCCGTCGTAGCGGCAGCGCGACACCCAGGCCCGCCAGTCCTCCACGCTGTGGCGCAGGGCGTCGAACGGGTCGACGAGGGGCGGGCGCGGTTCGTGGGAGGGGTGCCAGGTCAGGACGAAGGCGACCTTTTCCCCCTTCTTGACGGTGAACTCGGCGTGCGTGCCGAAGTCCTCGCCCCAGCTGGTCACCTCCGGCTCACTGCGCAGCCAGGTCGAGTCAGGGCCGGCCACCGCGACGCGGTGGCCGTCGGCCTTGCGCACCCAGGGGACGATCGAGCCGTAGTCGAAGCGCAGCTTGAGGGCGCTGTGCAACGTCACCTCGCCGTCGAGGCCCTCGACGACACGGACCAGGTCGGGGGAGCGGTCGCGTTGAGGCATCAGGTCGGTGACCCGGACCGCCCCCTGCTCGGTCTCCCACTCGGTGTCCAGGACGAGGGTGTCGCGGCGGTAGGCGCGCCGGGTGCAGCGGTCCGCCCCCACGGGCGCGATGCGCCAGAAACCGTTGTCCTCGTCGCCGAGCAGTCGGGCGAAGCAGGCGGCCGAGTCGAAGCGGGGCAGGCACAACCAGTCGACGGATCCGTCCGTACCGACCAGGGCCGCGGTCTGTTCGTCGCCGATGAGCGCGTAGTCCTCGATGCTGGGCACCCAGTGCGGGTTCCCGGCAAGTCGGCGCGGCAATCAGGGCGGGGCCGCGGGAGTGACGTGTCCCGGCCGGCGGGGCGGGGGCCGCGGGAGTGACGTGTCCTGGCCGGCGGGGCGGGGGCCCCGGGAGTGACGCATCCTGGCCGGCCGGGCGGAGTTCCGCCCGCCCCGGGCCGATCCGTCGGCGACGTCTACACCGCTGCCGGCTCGGTCTGCGTCGTGTCGGATTCCTTGGCCGCCTTCTGGGCCCGCTCGCGGGCTTCGCGGCGGGCCAGGACCACCCAGCCGACCGGGACAGCCGCGGAGAACAGCCACCACTGGACGGCGTACGCGTAGTTCAGCGCCGCGTCCTCCTTCCCGGGGTCGCCCAGCAGTTCGGGGACGTCACCCTTGGGCTCGGGGGCGGTCTGGGCGATGTAGCCGCCGAGCACCCGGGCGTCCAGCCGCCGGGCCTGCTGTTCGCTGTTGATCAGCATGATCTGCCGGTCCGGCAGGCCTTGGAGGTTCTTGATTCCGCTCGCCGCGGTCGTCTCGTCGGGCATCAGCCGCCCCTCGACGGTGACCTCGCCGCTCGGCGGCGCGGGCACCTTCGGGAACGTCGTCTGGCTCGGGCCGTCGGAGGGGATCCAGCCCCGGTTGACCAGCAGTACCTTGCCGTCGTCCAGGACGAACGGGGTCAGCACGTGGTAGCCGACCTCGTCGTCCGAGTTGGTGCGGCGCCGGACGACGACCTCGTCGTCCGTGTCGAAACGGCCCTTCGCCGTCACTGTGCGGTACCGCTCGGCGCTGGTCACGGTGTGCCCGGGCGCGGTCAGCTTCTCCACGGGCACCGGATCGGCCGACAGCGCATCGGTGACCAGCTGGTTCCGGGCGGTGCGCTCCTCGTAGCGATGCATCTGCCAGATGCCCAGCCTGATCATCGTGGGGATGAGGAGCAGGGCGATCAACGTGAGGATCACCCACTGCCGGGACATCAGGAAGCGGTACACCCCACGACCGTACAACTCGGTCGTGGGGTGCATTCAGTCGGGTACAGGGTCAGACCTTGTCGACAATTCCTGCCTTTCCCTCCGCGCGGGCGCAGTGGGCGCCGCAGTACCAGTGGCCCTCGACCTCGACACCCTGGCCGATGATCTGCACCCGGCAGTGCTCGCAGATGGGGGCCATGCGGTGGATCGCGCAGGAGAAGCAGTCGAAGACGTGCACCGCGCCCTGCGCGTGCACTTCGAAGGTCATTCCGTACTGATTGCCACATACCTCACAGGTCGCCATGCGCCACAGGGTGAGCCGTCGTCCCCGTGCGAGCGAGCGGGCGCCGGGCGAGTCGCCCGGCAATCACCCGTCCGTACGGTCACCCTGCGACGTGCGTCACCCTGGGGCGTGTGTCACCCTGCGGCGGGCGTCCCCCTGGGGCATGCGTCACGCCTGGACGCGGCTCACCCTTCCGACGCCGGCTCCACATCCGCGAGGAGTTGCCCGAAAGCCGCCTCGTCGACGACCGGCGTGCCGAACTGGCGGGCCTTGACGACCTTGGAGGTGCCCGAGTCCGGGTCGTTCGTGACGAGCAGGCTGGTCAGGCGGGACAGGCTCGTGGCCACATGCAGCCCGGCCTCGGTCGCGCGGTCCTCCAGCAGGTCCCGCTCGGTGGAGGTGTCACCCGAGAAGGCGACGCGCATGCCCTGCTTGAGCCGCCCGCCCGGCTCGTAGCGGCCGGGGTTGGGGTAGGGGCAGGCGGGGCGCTTGCGGGCCGGGCGCCAACTGCTCGGCCGGTAGCCGCCGTATCCGCCCGGGCCCGCCTGCTGTCCGATGCGGGGTGCGGCGGGGCGGTCCGTCCACTCGGTCAGCGGCCGGCACTCGTGCAGCGGCAGCCGTACGTTGTTCGCCGCCGCGGCCCGCAGGCTCGGCCGGAACGCCTCCGCCAGCACGCGCGCGTCGTCCAGGGCGTGGTGCGCCCGCTGCTGGACGACGCCGAAGTGCGCCGCGAGGGACTCCAGCTTGTGGTTGGGCAACGGCAGCCCGAGCTCCTTGGAGAGCGCGATGGTGCACAGCCGCTGCCGCACCGGCGCCTCGCGCTCGGCACGCGCGTACTCCCGGGCGATCATCTGCCAGTCGAAGACGGCGTTGTGCGCGACGAGCACACGTCCCGCCAGCCGGGCAGTGAACTCCTCGGCGATGTCCGGGAAGAGGGGCGCCCCTTCGAGCGCCTCGCTCGTCAGTCCGTGGATCCACACGGGGCCCGGGTCACGCTCGGGGTTGACCGTCGTGTACCAGTGGTCCTCGACCTCACCGCGCTCGTCCAGCCGGTAGACCGCAGCGGAGATGATGCGGTCGTCCCGGGCCAGGCCCGTGGTCTCCACGTCAACGACCGCGTACCCCTTGGGATACGCGGCCGGCCACGGCGTGGCCGAGAACACTGCGGTCGTCAGGTCTTCCAGCATGGTCACTGAGGATACGGGCCGCGACTGACACCGCCGTCCGTCAGGTGTGCCGGCCGGACTCCTCCGACACCCCCTCAGGCGTGTTGTCCGGTCTGTCCGTTCGAGGGGTGTACGTCTGATCGGTCCTCAGTCGATCAGACGTACGTCTCGCCCTCCCACGTCTGAATTCGCCCCGTACCGGATTGGCGGAGATCGCCAAGAAGCAAGCGCGTACCGTCGGTAATACTTGTGGGTAACAACGTCTGGTCGGCGCGGGACTCCGGTCCTACGGTGCTTGCATGCCGAACCTGCCCGATGTCGTGCTGTGGTCCGTCCCCGCCTTTGTGCTGCTCACCGTGGTCGAAATGGTGAGTTACCGCCTCCATCCCGACGAGGACGCGGAGGGCTACGAGGTGAAGGACGCCGCGACGAGCGTGGGCATGGGGCTCGGCAGTCTCGCCTTCGACTTCGTATGGAAGATCCCGATTCTGGCGATCTACACGGCCCTCTATGAACTCACGCCGCTGCGCGTGCCCGTGCTCTGGTGGACCGTCCCGCTGATGCTGCTCGGGCAGGACTTCTTCTACTACTGGTCCCACCGCGGCCACCACGTCATCCGCATCCTGTGGGCCTGCCACGTCGTCCACCACTCCAGCCGGAAGTTCAACCTCACCACTGCGCTGCGCCAGCCGTGGACGTCCCTGACCGTGTGGCCGTTCTACGTCCCCCTCATCGTCGCCGGCGTGCACCCCGCCGCGCTCGCGTTCTGCTCCTCGGCGAACCTCGTCTACCAGTTCTGGATCCACACCGAACGCATCGACAAGATGCCCCGCTGGTTCGAGTTCGTCTTCAACACCCCCTCCCACCACCGCGTCCACCACGCCTCCCAGGGCGGCTATCTGGACCGTAACTTCGGCGGCATCCTCATCGTCTGGGACCGGTTGTTCGGGTCGTTCGTCGCGGAGACGGAGCGGCCCCGGTACGGGCTGACCAAGAACATCACCACGTACAACCTGTTCAAAGTGGCCACGCACGAGTACGTGGCCATCGCCAAGGACCTGCGAACGGCTCGCAGTTGGCGCGAGCGCGCGGGACGCGTGTTCCGCGGACCGGGCTGGGGGCCGGGACCGGCGGCACCGGCTCCGTCACCGGCCGCCGCACCGGCTCCGTCTCCGGCCGCCGCGACCACGCCGGCCCTTGAGAGCGCGCCGGTCCCTGAGAGCGCGCCGGTCGCCGAGAGCGGGCTGGTGTCCGAGGGCACCCCGGACCCCGAGACCCTGTCCCTCGCCGAGGCCGTGCCGGTCGCCGAGGCCGCCTCCGGTGCCGGGACCGCCCCCGGTGCCGGGACGGCTCCGGCCGGGAAGAGCACGCCGGCGTGACCCCCTCGCGTCTCCTCCTGACCGCTTTCGGCCTCGCCGTCGCCGTCGACCTCGTCTGCCTCGCGACCGGTGCCGACGCCGGGCACACCGTCGCCAAGCCCCTGCTGATGCCGCTCCTGGCCCTGTGGGCGGCCCTGCGCAAGGCACCCCGGCCGCTTCTGGCCGCCCTGCTGTTCGGCTGGGGCGGTGACGTCCTGCTGCTGTCGGACGCCGAGCCGGCCTTCCTCGCGGGCATGGCCTCCTTCGCGGCGGGCCACGTCTGCTACCTCGTGCTCTTCACGACGTACGGCAGCCGGAACGCGGTGCCACGCGCGCGTGCGGGCGTCCTGGCCCTCGGCTACGCCGCCGCCCTCGTGACGACCGTCGCGCTGCTCTGGCCGGACCTGCCCGCGGCCCTGCGCGTGCCCGTCGCCGGCTACAGCCTGCTGCTCACCGCCATGGCATACCGTTCCGGCATCCGGCTCGGTCTCTTCGCAGGGCTCGGCGGGGCGCTGTTCCTGCTGTCCGACACGCTCATCGCGACCGGTGTGGCCGAATGGCCGCAGTTGCCCGCGCCGGACTTCTGGATCATGCTCACGTACGTCGCCGCGCAGACCCTGCTGACGGTCGGCACGATCGGGGCGCTCGACGCACGCAGGGCACCGGCCGCCACCTACGGCGAGATGCGCGCCGTCTGAGACGGGCCCTGGGGAACATCGGTACGGCGAACAAGACGACCGGGTTTGTCTTCCGCCGAACCTCGTCGCCGGGACTGCCGCCTGCGCTGCACGCGATGGGCCACCGGCTTGGCGTCAACCGATGTACCGATATCCCCGAGGCCCCAGACGCACCGGCGTCACCAGCGGATGGGCACCGGAAGCGCCGTCAGGACCCCGGACACAGCGACCGCCAGGCCCAGGGCGACGACCTCCGCCCGGGCCGGTGCACACGCGGTCAGCGGGTCGTCCGCCCGGCGCAGCCGTCGCCGGGCCCACACCGCGAGGGCGGCGACGATCGCCACGAGCAGCACCTTGGCGAGCAGCGCGCGCCCGTACGCGGTCCCGGTCAGCTGTTCCAGGATCGTCTCCGGTGGCATCCGGCGCAGTGAACTGCACACACCCGTGGCGGTGATGGCGGCGAGCAGGACGACCGCCACGCGCGCGTAGAGACCCAGCAGGGCCGCTCCCGCCGCCGCGTCGGGCCGGCCGTGCCACAGCCGCAGGACGCGCAGCGCATGCAGCAGGCCGCCCGCCCACAGTGCCGCGCAGGTCAGATGAACGAACGTCAGCCCGGCGCCGGTCAGCGGAGTGTGCTCGGTCGTGGGGTGTGCGCGCAGCGCCTCGGCGGCGACCACGGCGGCCAGCGGCCAGACCTGCGTGACCGGCCGGCGCGACACGGCGCACAGCCCCGCCACCAGGAACGCGTTGACCTCCAGCAGAGCGAGCTTGCCGTCCCGGGAGGCGTAAAGCCCCCCGACGTCGATGTCCGCTCCATCGCCCGGCACGAGATTGCCGGTGGCCACGACCGCGGCGAGCCCGAGGGCGGCCAGGAAACCGGCGCCGGCCGCGAGCGGGGACCGGCTGCGGGGCAGAACCGGGGGAGCGGCCTCCGTGCCGGGCAGCGATCGCGCCAGGCGGTTCACGAACAGTTCGCCGACGGGTATGCACAGCGCCGCGAAGAGCACCGTGCGGAGCAGGGCGATGCCGCCGGCGCCGGGCGCCTCGGCCTCCCCGGTGCCGTGCAGCGCGGCGGACGGGCCGAGCAGCGGGATCAGCGCGGCCAGTGCCACCAGCACCAGGACGGCGACGGCCCGGCCCGCACCGGTGCGCCGCACGGGCCCGTCCCGATCGGCCGGCCCGGGCTGGGGTTGTGTCAGGGTCACCCCAGGATCTTCACCAACCTTCACACGGCCGGGCAAGTCGGCACAGGGCCTCAAGTAACCTCCGGTGCGGCCGACCACCGTAGCCGCACCTCCTTGTGCCCGACCGTCGGCCGCAGCTCCCACCCCCGCGCCAGGGCGACCTCGGCGACGCACCGGCCGCCGTCCCCCCGGTACGTTCGCAGGGGCATCGCACACTCCACGGCCGGCCTCGGCTTCTTCGGCACGACCGGTGCCGGGGCCCGCTCCGTCCACTTCGCCACGGCCTTGTCCACCCGTGCCGTGTGGTACGCGGCGTCGCCCTCGTGACGCAGCTCCGGCCAGGACACGCACCACCATGTGACGCAGCTCCGGCCAGGACACACACCACCATGTGACGCAGCTCCGGCCAGGACACACACCACCATGTGACGCAGCTCCGGCCAGGACCCGCACCACCATGTGACGCAGCTCCGGCCAGGACACGCACCACCATGGGCTGGGTTCTCGACCGCGTCCGGGGCCTGGCCTCATGACAACGAATCCTGCCGCGGACGCGCAGCGGGCCGGACGGGTGCCCCCGCCCGGCCCGGATCACCTTCCCACGAGCTCTACTTGGTCACAGCGTCCAGCGCGTCCGCCATGCCCCAGCCGTAGAAACCGTTGCGGTTCTTCGAGCCCTCGCACACCGCGTCGATCTTGCCGTCGGCGTCGATGTCGTACGGGTCCGTGCACGCCTTGGCGTCGGCCTGCGCGTACAGCAGCGCCTTCACCAGGGCCGGAGAGGCGTACGGGTGCGTCGACTTGATGAGCGCGGCGACGCCCGCGACGTGCGGGGACGCCATCGACGTACCGGCCATGTAGCCCCACTTGCCACCTGGCAGCGTGCCCAGGATGAGGCCGCTCGTGGCCGGCGCCTCCGGCTTCTGGTAGGCGGTCGAGTCACCGCCCGGGGCGGCTATGTCGATGGTGCCCAGACCGTAGTTGGAGAAGGACGACTTGATGCCCTTCGCGCCCGTCGAGGCGACCGTGACGACACCCGGCAGCTGGGTCGGGATGTCGAGGCACTTCGAGGGGTCGACGACCCGGTCGCCCGGCGTGCTGTCGTTCGGGGACGACGGGTCGGTGATCTCGTCGGAGGCGAGGTCGTAGTTCTCGTTGCCGCCCGCGGCGACGTTGACCGCGCCCTTCTTCTCCGCGTACCGCGAAGCCCGGGTGACGGCGTCCACCAGCGCCCTCTGGTCCGGGTCGTTCTTGCAGTTGAAGTACCAGGGGTCCGTGTAATAGCTGTTGTTCGTCACGTCGACCCCGTGCTCGGCCGCCCACACGAAGCCGCAGACCACGGCCTCCGTGTAGAAGAAGCCGTCCGGGTTGGACACCTTGATGCCGGAGACCTTCACCCCGGGCGCGACACCGGTCATGCCGACGCCGTTCTTGGCGGCGGCGATCTCACCGGCGACGTGGGTGCCGTGCGGGCTCTCCGCGGCACCCGGCCGCCACGCCCCGTCGGTCGTGTCCGGCTTGCCGGACACACAGTTGGCCGACGCCTTGCGGTCGAAGTTGGGCGCGATGTCGGGGTGGGTGTCGTCCACGCCGGTGTCGATGACGGCGACCGTGACCTTCTTGCTGCCCAGCGTCTTCGCGTGGGCCTTGTCCGCCTTGATGGCGGGCAGGTCCCACTGCTGGGGCTGCAGCGGGTCCTGCCCGGCCGGGGCATCGGCCGCGGCGACCTCGGCCGCGCTCAGCACCTTCGGCGCGCCCAGGTCGCCCGTCGACGCCGAGGGCAGCGGCGCGGTGCGGGTGGCCCCCGCCGACTGCACGCCGCGCACTGTGCGGATCGTCTTGGCGAAGTCGGCGTTCGAGGAGTGGACGACGATGACGCCGATCTGGTCGTACGACGTCACGATCGTGCCGCCCGCCTTGGCGACGGCCTTCTTCACATGCGCCGAAGTGCCGCGCCCCGGCTTGACGTTGACGACGTAGCTGAGCGAGGTCGCCTCGGCCGCTGTGGGGGCCGGGGCGTCCTCGGCGGCCGTGGCCACGGTGTTCGGCAGGAACGCCAGGGCCGTGGCCACGGCCATCCCGGCCGGGATCGCGACGGCGCGTCGGTAGCGCGCGTACGGCGCAGTCATGGTGTCTCCAGTTCGTTCACGATACGAGCTGATCTTGCGAAGGCCTCGGTGGCGGGACGGGTCACTTGACCGCGCGCAGCGCGTTGACGATGCCGTGCCCGTAGAAGCCGTTGACGCGCTTGCCGCCCTTGCAGACCGCGTCCTGCGTGCCGTCGCCGTCCTGGTCGTAGGAGGCGGGGCAGGCGGTCTTGTCGGCCTGCGCCTTCAGCAGTGCCTGCAGCTGGGCCGGAGACGCCCAGGGGTACTTGGACTTCAGCAGCGCGGCGACGCCGGAGGCGTGCGGCGAGGCCATCGAGGTGCCCTGCAGGAAGCCCCACGTGCCGTTCGGCAGGGTGGACAGGATGCGGCCGTTCTTCGAGGGCGTGTCCGGGATCTGGTAGCGCCCGTCACCGCCCGGCGCCGCGACGTCGACGACGCCCTTGCCGTACGTGGAGAAGTACGACTTGACATTGTTGACGCCCGTCGAGCTCACCGTGACGACACCCGGCAGCTGGTTCGGCACGTCGAAGCACTCGTGCGGGTCGATGGTGCGCTCGACCGGGGTGGAGTCGTCCGGGCTGGAGTCGTCGACGATCGCGTCCGCGTCCAGGTCGTGGTTGGAGTTGCCCGCCGCGGCGACGTTCAGCGTGCCCTTCTTCTGGGCGTACAGCTGGGCCCGGTTGACCGCGTCGACGATGGCCCGCTGGTCCGGGTCGTCCATGCAGTTGTACAGCCACGGGTCGACGTAGTAGCTGTTGTTCGTGATCTCGACGCCGTGGTCGGCGGCGAACACGAACGCGCACACGACGCTCTCCGGGTAGAAGAGGCCGTTCGCCCGGTCGGTCACGTTGATGCTGGACACCTTCACACCGGGAGCGACGCCCGCCACGCCCACGCCGTTGCGGGCGGCGGCTATCTCGCCCGCGACATGCGTGCCGTGGTAGTCATCGGCGGTGTACGGCCGCCAGGCGCCCTCACTGGTGTCGGGCTTGCCGCCGGCGCAGTTGGCCGACTGGGACGCGGAGAAGTTCGGGGCGATGTCGGGGTGGGTGTCGTCCACACCGGTGTCGATCACGGCGACGGTCACCTTGCGGCTGCCCGGGTTGATCCGCGCGGCCTTGTCGGCGCCGATCGCGCGCAGGTCCCACTGGTCGGCCTCGAGGGGCTCGCTCTCGGGCGTCTTCGCCGAGGCGGCCTGGGCGCGCTTGGCCTGGGCGGCCGTCAGGTACTCGACCGCGCCCTCCTCCTTCGTCCCCGCGGCCGTCAGCGGCGTCGTCCGCGTCGCACCCGCCGACTGGACCCCCCGGGCCTTGCGGATCGTCTTGGCGAAGTCGGGATTCGAGGAGTGGACGACGATCACGCCTATTCGCGCGTACGTGGCCACGACCGAGCCGTCGGCCTTCCCGATCGCCTTCTTCACCGAGGCGATCGTGTGGCGGTCCACCTTGGTGTTGACGACGTACGCCAGCTTCGGCGCGTCCGCCGCCGTCCGGACGGCCGGCTCCGCCTGCGGGGCCGCCGACGCGGCGGCGGGCAGGAAGCCCAGCGAGGCAGTCAGGGACAGCACGACGGGCACGGCGAGAGCGAGCCGGCGTCTGGAACGCAAGTGAGACATGGGGTCTCCACATCCTCCGGAAACGAAAACCGGCCCGAGGCACAGGTGGTGCCCGGGCAGGTACATGACGTGTTGCAGGGCGAAGCTATCCCGGCCTCTCGCTGGCCAGCAACGCTTTCTCGAAACGACTTGGGAAACAACGCCGGGCGTTTGAACCGGTTCTCACGCGCCGCCGTGACGTTGAACAAGGAGCGCGAGGACACGCGCCTCCGCCCACGTTCACAACCGCTGCCGTCCTTGCGAGGAGACTCCGTGGCCACCGACGCACCGCCCCCCTCGAAAGAGCAACACAAACTCCCCTCACCCGAGGAGTTCGCCGAGGTGCACGAGAGCGCGGAGTTCGGTGAACTGCGCCGCTCCTACCGCTCCTTCGCCTTCCCGCTGACCGTCGGCTTCATCACCTGGTACCTGCTGTACGTCCTGCTCTCGAACTACGCGGGCGGCTTCATGGGCACCAAGCTGTTCGGCAACATCAACGTCGCCTTCGTCCTCGGCGTCGCCCAGTTCGTCACCACGTTCCTCATCGCCTGGTGGTACTCGCGGCACGCCGCCGCGAAGCTCGACCCCAAGGCCGAGGCCATCAAGTCCCGGATGGAGAGCGGCGCATGAGCCCCGTACAGCACACCTTCCTCGCCGCGAACGAGGCCAGCGAGCACCGCCCGCTGATCATCACCCTGTTCGCGCTGTTCGTCCTCGCGACCCTCGGCATCACCGTCTGGGCGGGCCGCCAGACCAAGGACGCCGCCGACTTCTACGCCGGCGGCCGCCAGTTCAGCGCCTTCCAGAACGGCCTCGCCGTCTCCGGCGACTACATGTCCGCCGCGTCGTTCCTCGGCATCGCGGGCGCGATCGCCATCTTCGGCTACGACGGCTTCCTCTACTCCATCGGCTTCCTGGTCGCCTGGCTGGTCGCCCTGCTCCTGGTGGCCGAGCCGCTGCGGAACTCCGGCCGCTACACCATGGGCGACGTCCTCGCGTACCGCATGCGCCAGCGCCCGGTCCGCACCGCCGCCGGTACCTCCACGATCGTGGTGTCGATCTTCTACCTGCTGGCCCAGATGGCCGGTGCGGGCGTCCTCGTCTCACTCCTGCTCGGCATCACCTCCGACGCCGGCAAGATCCTCATCGTCGCCCTCGTCGGCCTCCTGATGATCGTCTACGTCTCCATCGGCGGCATGAAGGGCACCACCTGGGTCCAGATGGTCAAGGCCGTGCTGCTCATCGGCGGCACCCTCCTGATCACCTTCCTGGTGCTGCTGAAGTTCAACTTCAACATCTCCGACCTGCTCGGCACCGCCGCCGAGAACAGCGGCAAGGGCGCCGCCTTCCTGGAGCCGGGCCTCCAGTACGGCGCGACCGGCACCTCCAAGCTGGACTTCATCTCCCTCGGCATCGCCCTGGTGCTCGGCACCGCCGGTCTGCCCCACATCCTGATCCGCTTCTACACGGTGCCCGACGCCAAGGCCGCCCGTAAGTCCGTGAACTGGGCGATCGGCATCATCGGCGGCTTCTACCTGATGACGATCGCGCTCGGCTTCGGCGCCGCCGCGCTCATCTCGCAGGAGGAGATCATCGCCTCCAACCCGTCCGGCAACACGGCGGCACCCCTGCTCGCCCTGCACCTCGGCGGTGTCGACTCGACCTGGGGCGCGATCCTGCTCGCCACGATCTCGGCGGTGGCCTTCGCGACGATCCTCGCCGTCGTCGCCGGCCTCACCCTGGCCTCGTCGTCCTCCTTCGCGCACGACATCTACGCCAACGTCATCCGCAAGGGGAAGGCCTCCGGCGCCGAGGAGGTCCGTGCGGCCCGCTGGGCGACCGTCGCCATCGGCATCGTCTCCATCGGCCTCGGCGCCCTCGCCCGCGACCTGAACGTGGCCGGTCTGGTCGCCCTCGCCTTCGCTGTCGCCGCCTCCGCCAACCTGCCGACGATCCTCTACAGCCTGTTCTGGAAGCGCTTCACCACCCAGGGCGCGCTGTGGTCGATCTACGGCGGCCTGATCGTCGCCGTCGGCCTGGTGCTGTTCTCGCCCGTCGTCTCCGGCGACCCCAAGGCGATGTTCCCCGAGGTCGACTTCGCCTGGTTCCCGCTGAAGAACCCGGGCATCATCTCCATCCCGTTCGGCTTCCTCATGGGCTGGCTCGGCACGGTCCTGTCCAAGGAGGAGCCCGACGCCAAGAAGTACGCGGAGCTGGAGGTGCGGTCCCTGACCGGCACCGGAGCCCACTGAGCACGACCACTCCCGCGCGGCCGGGCCGTAGGAACCTCCAGGTCCCTGCGGCCCGGCCGCGTCCCGCCTCGTGGGATCGGGCCTGTGGCGTTGTCGGTGGCGTCACGTAGGCTCATTGGTGTCGGAGAAACGGCGCCGCACGCACGATCCGCGACGAGGGAGGGGGCCCACGTGCTCATCGACACCTACGGCCGGGTGGCCACCGACCTGAGGGTCTCACTGACCGACAGGTGCAACCTGCGCTGTACGTACTGCATGCCCGAGGAGGGCCTGCAGTGGCTGGCCAAGCCGGATCTGCTCACCGACGACGAGATCGTCCGCCTGATCGACATCGCGGTCACCTCCCTCGGGATCGAGGAGGTCCGCTTCACCGGCGGCGAGCCCCTGCTGCGCCCCGGCCTGGTCGGCATAGTCGAGCGCGTCGCGGCCCTGGAATCGCGCCCCCAGATGTCACTGACGACCAACGGCATCGGCCTCAAGCGCACGGCCACCGCCCTGAAGGAGGCGGGCCTGGACCGGGTCAACGTCTCCCTCGACACGCTCCGCCCGGACGTTTTCAAGACCCTCACCCGCCGCGACCGCCACAAGGACGTCATCGAGGGCCTCTACGCCGCCCGTGACGCGGGCCTGACCCCGGTCAAGGTCAACTCGGTCCTGATGCCGGGCCTGAACGACGACGAGGCCCCGGACCTCCTCGCCTGGGCCGTGGAGCACGACTACGAACTGCGCTTCATCGAGCAGATGCCGCTCGACGCCCAGCACGGCTGGAAGCGCGACGGCATGATCACTGCCGGCGACATCCTGGCCTCCCTGCGCACCCGCTTCGAGCTGACCGCCGAGGGCGAGGAGAAGCGGGGCTCGGCCCCGGCGGAGCGCTGGCTCGTCGACGGCGGCCCGCATGTGGTCGGCGTCATCGCCTCCGTCACGCGCCCCTTCTGCTCGGCGTGCGACCGCACCCGCCTCACGGCCGACGGACAGGTCCGCACCTGCCTGTTCGCCCAGGAGGAGACGGACCTGCGCGCCGCGCTGCGCTCCGGCGCCCCGGACGAGGAGATCGCCCGCATCTGGCGCCTGGCGATGTGGGGCAAGAAGGCGGGAGCGGGCCTGGACGACCCGACGTTCGTGCAGCCGACCAGGCCCATGTCAGCGATCGGTGGCTAGAGACACCCAGGGGGTGCGGGGAACCGCGCGACAAGCCACAGCGCACCCGCACCCGAAAGCGTCACGCGTCCTGCGCTTCCCAGTCCTTGAGAAGAACCACGTCTTTCAGGAATCCCCGCACCCCGAGGAACTGCGACAGATGCTCGCGATGCTCCTCACAGGCCAACCACGTCTTGCGCCGCTCCGGCGTATGGATCTTCGGGTTGTTCCACGCCAGCACCCACACGGCGTCGACACGGCAGCCCTTCGCGGAACAGATGGGCGTCTCGTCACTCACAGCTTTCGTCTCACAGAAAAGGCGACGCCGAGCAGCCACGGGGGGAGCTGCCCGGCGTCGGTCCGTCGCTCCGACGGGGGATGCGGAGCGCGTACGAAGTATGTCACGGGTAACCCCGACCCCGGCACTGGAACAACATGATTGATCTGAGCTTTTCTTGAGCTTGGCGAGAAGCTGACTTCCCTTCCCGATCTTCCGTGCTCTCCCGCGATCTCCCGCCGGGGTGCCCCTACCGCTCGTGCGATTCGCTCCGCGCACCCGCCCCCGGCCCGGACACGGCATCTTCCGCAACCGATTCCCCCGACCGGTCATCCGGACCCGACGGGCCGATCATCGGACGCGACTGTGACACCACGAACGTCGACGGCAGAGACGGCGCGTTCTCACGCCCCGCGTTGGCGATCACCACCGCGATGTACGGCAGCACCAGCCCGAGCACCAACGCCACGATGGCGACGTGCCGTTCGACGTTCCACAGGGTGGCCGCGAGGATCACGGAGATCGTGCGGACCGTCATCGAGATCACGTACCGGCGCTGCCGCCCGCGTACGTCCTCCTGCAGTCCCGTCCGGGCGCCGGTGATCCGGAAAACCTGGACGTTGCCGCCGCCATGCTGCTTCCGCATCGCATTCCACCATCCGCCCGTATCGGACTTTCCCTGCCCCGTAGCAGCCTCGGCCGGTCGGAGAACCTGGCCGGGACAGCTCCCACGTTACGCCGCGGCCGGGCCGGCTACGAGACGGGGTGGCGCACCGCCCGCGGAACAGGCCTGCGCCGTCCCGTGTACGGCCCGCGTCGGCATGCGGCGTACTGCGTCCGGGCCGACACTGGCCGTAGGGCTCGCGTCAAGCCGTACGAGGAGGCAGCGATGGGCTGGGTCTGGGCGATCATCGTGGGACTGGTACTCGGTCTGCTCGCCAAGGCGATCATTCCGGGCAAGCAGCACCTTCCGCTGTGGCTGACCGTCATCCTGGGCATGATCGGCGGCATCGCCGGCAACGCCATCGCCCGGGCGGCCGGCGTCGACGCCACCTCGGGAATCGACTGGTGGCGGCATGTCTTCCAGCTGGTGATGGCGATCATCCTCGTGGGTCTGGGCGACCGGGCCTGGACGGCGGCCAGAGGAGGCAGGAGCAGGGCATGACGGGGGAGCAGGGCATGACGGGGCGCACGGCGAAGGGGACGGCCTCCGAAAACGGAGACCGCCCCCTTCGCCGTCGCGCTCTCAGCCGCCCGTGACCTCGACCGCGGCCAGGTTCTTCTTGCCCCGGCGCAGCACCAGCCAGCGGCCGTGCAGCAGGTCCTCCTTCGCGGGGACCGCGTCCTCACCGGCGACCTTGACGTTGTTCACGTAGGCGCCGCCTTCCTTGACGGTGCGGCGCGCGGCCGACTTGCTGGCCACCAGGCCGACCTCGGCGAACAGGTCCACGGCCGGGCCGAGCTCGGCCACCTGGACGTGCGGTACCTCCGACAGGGCCGCTGCCAGCGTCCTCTCGTCGAGCGCCGCCAGCTCTCCCTGCCCGAAGAGAGCCCTGGACGCGGCGATCACGGCGGCGGTCTGATCGGCGCCGTGCACCAGCGTGGTCAGCTCCTCGGCCAGCGCGCGCTGCGCCGCCCGGGCCTGCGGACGCTCCGCGGTCTGCTGCTCCAGGTCCTCCAGCTCCTCGCGGGAGCGGAAGGACAGGATGCGCATGTACTTCGAGATGTCCCGGTCGTCCACGTTCAGCCAGAACTGGTAGAACGCGTACGGCGTCGTCATCTCCGGGTCGAGCCACACGGCGCCGCCCTCGGTCTTGCCGAACTTGGTGCCGTCCGCCTTGGTCATCAGCGGTGTCGCCATGGCGTGCACCGTGGCACCCGGCTCCAGCCGGTGGATCAGGTCCAGGCCCGCCGTGAGGTTGCCCCACTGGTCGCTGCCGCCCTGCTGGAGCGTGCAGCCGTAGCGCCTGTACAGCTGCAGGAAGTCCATGCCCTGCAGGAGCTGGTAGCTGAACTCCGTGTAGCTGATGCCCTCGGAGGACTCCAGACGCCGGGCCACGGAGTCCTTCGTCAGCATCTTGTTGACGCGGAAGTGCTTGCCGATGTCGCGGAGGAACTCGATCGCGGAGAGGTTCTCCGTCCAGTCGAGGTTGTTGACCATGACGGCCGCGTTCTCGCCCCCGAAGTCCAGGAACGGCTCGATCTGGGCGCGCAGCTTGGCGACCCAGCCGGTGACCGTCTCCGGGTCGTTCAGCGTGCGCTCCGCGGTCGGGCGCGGGTCACCGATCAGGCCCGTGGCACCGCCGACCAGCGCCAGCGGCCGGTGACCGGCCTGCTGGAGCCGGCGCACGGTGAGCACCTGCACCAGGTGCCCCACGTGCAGTGACGGCGCCGTCGGGTCGAAGCCGCAATAGAACGTGACGGGACCGTCCGCGAGCGCCTTGCGCAAAGCGTCCTCGTCAGTGGACAGGGCGAACAGCCCGCGCCACTTCAGCTCGTCGACGATGTCCGTCACGGTTCTCGTGTCTCCTCGATGATCTTGGGGCAGTCGGGTGACAGCCGACTACGAGGTTATACGCCCTGACTGACAGAGCTCATATTGAAATCCGGGACCCGCAGCGCGGGCATGGCCGCCCTGGTGAACCAGTCGCTCCACTCCCTGGGCAGCGTCTTCTCGGTCCGCCCGGCCTCCGTGGCCCGGCCCAGCACCCCCACCGGCGACTCGTTGAACCGGAAGTTGTTCACCTCGCCCGTCACCTCGCCGTTCTCGACGAGGTAGACGCCGTCCCGAGTCAGGCCCGTCAGCAGCAGCGTCGCCGGGTCGACCTCGCGGATGTACCACAAGCAGGTCAGCAGCAGCCCGCGCCCGGTGTTCGCGACCATCTCCTCCAGGGAACGGTCCTCGCCCCCGTCCAGGACGATGTTGTCGATGCCCGGCGCCACCGGCAGGCCGGTCAGGCCCGCGCTGTGCCGGCTGGTCGTCAGGTGCCGCAGCTCACCCTCGCGCATCCACTCGGTGGGGGCGAGCGGCAGCCCGTTGTCGAACACCGACTGGTCGCCCCCGGAGGAATGGGCGATCACGAAGGGCGCCGACTCCAGGCCCGGTTCGTTCGGGTCGCTGCGCAGGGTCAGCGGCAGGTCGGTCAGCCTCTCGCCGACCCGCGTGCCCCCGCCCGGCTTGGAGAACACCGTGCGACCCTCGACAGCGTCCCGGCCCGACGCCGACCACATCAGGTAGATCAGCAGGTCCGCCACGGCCGTCGGCGGCAGCAGCGTCTCGTAGCGCCCGGCAGGCAGCTCCACGCGCCGCTCGGCCCACCCGAGGCGCACGGCCAGCTCCGCGTCCAGGGCCGCCGGGTCGACGTCCTTGAAGTCCCGCGTGGAGCGGCCGGCCCACGCGGAGCGGGTCCGGTCCGGCGACTTGGCGTTCAGCTCCAGCGTCCCGTTGGGCTGGTCGTGCCGCAGCCGCAGACCGGTGGACGTGCCGACGTACGACGACACCAGCTCGTGGTTGGCGAAGCCGTAGAGTTCGCGGCCGCCCGCCCGCGCGCGGGCGAAGGCCTCGCCGAGCGCCGGAGCGAAGTCGGCGAACACCGCCGAGGAGGTCTCGACGGGCGCCTCCGTGAACTCCGGCGACTGCGCCAGGCCCGTGACCAGCGGCTGGGCGTCCTCGGCGGGCCCGGCGCCGCGCGCTGCGGCCTCGGCGGCCCGCACCAGGGGCTCCAGCTCGTCGGGGGTCACGGCGGACCGTGACACGACCCCGGAGGCGGTGCCCTCCTTGCCGTCGACGGTGGCGACGACGGTGAGCGTGCGCCCGCGCGTGACGCCGTTCGTGGTCAGCGTGTTGCCCGCCCAGCGCAGGTTGGCGGTGGACTGCTCGTCGGCGATGACGACACAGCCGTCCGCCCGGGACAGTTCGAGGGCCCGCTCGACCACTTCGTGCGGCTTGCTGGTGAGAGGGCTCATCGACCGGCCTCCTGGGTCGTGTTGAGGATGTTGACGCCCTTGAAGAGGGCCGAGGGGCAGCCGTGCGAGACGGCCGCGACCTGCCCCGGCTGGGCCTTGCCGCAGTTGAAGGCACCGCCGAGCACATAGGTCTGCGGCCCGCCCACCGCGGACATCGACCCCCAGAAGTCGGTGGTCGTCGCCTGGTAGGCGACATCGCGCAGCTGTCCGGCGAGCCGCCCGTTCTCGATGCGGTAGAAGCGCTGCCCGGTGAACTGGAAGTTGTACCGCTGCATGTCGATCGACCAGGACCGGTCGCCGACGACATAGATGCCGCGCTCCACGCCCCCGATCAGATCCTCGGTCGACATACCCGCCGGGTCCGGCCGCAACGACACGTTGGCCATGCGCTGCACCGGCACGTGCCCGGGGGAGTCGGCGTAGGCGCAGCCGTTGGACCGCGCGAAGCCGGTCAGCTTCGCGATCCGCCGGTCCAGCTGGTAGCCGACGAGCGTGCCGTTCTTCACCAGGTCCCAGGACTGGCCCTCGACACCCTCGTCGTCGTACCCGATGGTGGCCAGGCCGTGCTCGGCGGTGCGGTCGCCGGTGACGTTCATCAGCTCGGAGCCGTAGCGCAGCTTGCCCAGCTGGTCGAACGTGGCGAAGGAGGTGCCGGCGTAGGCGGCCTCGTAGCCGAGCGCCCGGTCCAGTTCGGTGGCGTGCCCGATCGACTCGTGGATCGTCAGCCACAGGTTGGACGGGTCGACGACCAGGTCGTACAGGCCGGGGCGCACGCTCGGCGCGCGCATCTTCTCGGCGAGCAGCTCGGGGATCTGCTCCAGCTCGCCCTCCCAGTCCCAGCCGGTGCCGGTCAGGTACTCCCAGCCGCGTCCCACCGGCGGCGCGAGGGTGCGCATGGAGTCGAACTCGCCGCTCGACTCGTCCACGGACACCGCGTTGAACACCGGGTGCAGCCGCACCCGCTGCTGCGTGGTCACGGTCCCGGCGGTGTCGGCGTAGAACTTGTTCTCGTGGACCGTCAGCAGCGAGGAGTCCACATGGTCGACCCCGTCGGCCGCGAGCAGCCGCGCGCTCCACTCCGCGATCAGCCCGGCCTTCTCCTCGTCGGGCACGGAGAAGGGATCGACCTCGTACGACGAGATCCACGTCCTGTCGGAGTGCACCGGCTCGGCGGCCAGCTCGACCCGTTCGTCCGACCCCGCCGCCTTGATCACCTGCGCGGACAGCTTCGCCATCGCCACCGCCTGCCCGGCGACCCTGGCCGCGGCGTCCAGGGTGAGGTCGACGCCGGAGGCGAAGCCCCACGTGCCGCCGTGCACCACCCGCACCGCGTACCCGAGGTCGGTGGTGTCCGACGACCCGGCGGGTTTGGCGTCCCGGAACCGCCAGGAGGCGCCCCGCACCCGCTCGAACCGGAAGTCCGCGTGCTCGGCGCCCAGCGCACGCGCGCGTGCGAGGGCCGCGTCGGCGAGGGGGCGTAGGGGGAGGGCCGTGAAGGCCTCGTCGATGGTATGAGGCACCGCCGTCTCTTTCTGTCGAGGTGACCGTGGTTGCCGTGCTCGTCGTGACTGCTCCGATCATGTCGCCCATCCCCCGCGCGGGCCACGAGTTTCCCGAGCCGGGTTCGCGGGTTTCTGTAGGGACCCGACAGGTAGTCCCCTACGCCACTGTCGGTGCCCGATTGTCCGCGGGCGTGCCCGGACCGATAGGTTTTCGAGGAAGCCGCCTGTCATCACCGCCTGTCGTCCAGGCGCCCGGGCGGGGTATTCAGACCGCTATCGAAAGGGTGATCCGTTGAGCCGCTCGGTTCTCGTCACCGGAGGCAACCGGGGCATCGGCCTCGCCATCGCCCGCGCTTTCGCCGATGCCGGCGACAAGGTCGCCATCACATACCGCTCGGGTGAGCCGCCGGCCGCCCTGACGGAATTGGGCTGCCTGGCCGTCAAGTGCGACATCACCGACGCCGAGCAGGTGGAGCAGGCCTACAAGGAGATCGAGGAGACCCACGGCCCCGTCGAGGTCCTCATCGCCAATGCCGGCATCACCAAGGACCAGCTCCTGATGCGCATGTCCGAGGAGGACTTCACCTCGGTCATCGACACCAACCTCACCGGCACCTTCCGCGTCGTCAAGCGCGCCAACCGCGGCATGCTGCGCGCCAAGAAGGGCCGCGTGGTCCTCATCTCGTCGGTCGTGGGTCTGTACGGCGGTCCCGGCCAGGCGAACTACGCCGCCTCCAAGGCCGCCCTGGTCGGCTTCGCGCGCTCCCTCGCCCGTGAGCTGGGCTCGCGCAACCTCACCTTCAACGTCGTCGCGCCCGGCTTCGTGGACACCGACATGACCAAGGTGCTCACCGACGAGCAGCGCTCGGCCATCGTGTCGCAGGTCCCGCTCGGCCGGTACGCGCAGCCGGAGGAGATCGCCGCGACGGTGCGGTTCCTCGCCTCGGACGACGCCTCGTACATCACTGGAGCCGTCATCCCCGTAGACGGCGGACTGGGAATGGGTCACTGATCACCATGAGCGGAATTCTCGAGGGCAAGCGCATCCTGATCACCGGTGTGCTGACGGAGGCCTCCATCGCCTTCCACGCCGCCAAGCTGGCCCAGGAGCAGGGCGCCGAGGTCATCCTCACCGCGTTCCCGCGGCCCACGCTGACCGAGCGCATCGCCAAGAAGCTCCCGAAGCCGACCAAGGTCATCGAGCTCGACGTGACGAACGACGAGCACCTCGGGCGGCTGGCCGACGTCGTGGGCGAGGAGCTCGGCGGACTCGACGGTGTCGTGCACTCCATCGGCTTCGCCCCGCAGGACGCCCTGGGCGGCAACTTCCTCAACGCGCCGTTCGAGTCGGTCGCCACGGCCATGCACGTCTCGGCCTATTCCCTGAAGTCGCTCACCATGGCCTGCCTGCCGCTGATGCAGAACGGCGGCTCGGTCGTCGGTCTGACGTTCGACGCGCAGTTCGCCTGGCCGCAGTACGACTGGATGGGCCCGGCCAAGGCGGCCCTGGAGGCCACCAGCCGCTACATGGCCCGCGACCTGGGCAAGCAGAACATCCGCTGCAACCTCGTCTCGGCGGGCCCGATCGGTTCCATGGCCGCCAAGTCCATCCCGGGCTTCGAGGAGCTGGCCTCCGTGTGGGACAGCCGCTCCCCGCTGGAGTGGGACCTGAAGGACCCTGAGCCGGCCGGGCGCGGCATCGTCGCGCTGCTGAGCGACTGGTTCCCGAAGACCACCGGCGAGATCGTCCACGTGGACGGCGGTCTGCACGCCATCGGAGCCTGATCTCCCGCACGTCCCGACGCCCCGTTTCCCGCAGCGCGCGGGGAGCGGGGCGTCACCCGTTCGGCTCAGCCGGCCGGGCGGGCGAGGCCCGCGACCAGGCACTGTTGAGTACGCGTTCACCACGCGAGCCCCTCCCCAGCACGGCCGAGGAGGTCTCCTTGTGCGCTTGTCCCGCCGAACGGCCTCAGTGTCCCTCGCCGTCGCGCTCGTGCTGACCCTGGCGTACGAGGCGGTGCCCCACGCGCGCGTGCCCGTCGGCGAGCGCGAGTCCGCGGACCCCTTCGGCGCCGCGTGCCGCATCCGCGTCACCGGCTCCAAGGTGAGCGCGTACTGCCACAACCCCTACCCGGAGACCGACCGTGTGAGCCTGCACGTGGAGTGCGCCCGCTGGTGGGACATCGACACCGACAGCTCACCGATCGAGGCCGGCCCCGCGCAGACCGTGCGGCTGACGGGACGGTGCTGGAAAGAGGTCGGCGACGTGTGGGTCAGTCACCGGCGGGGGAGCTGATCCGCCGCGCGGCATCAGGGTCCGGCGGGGTACCTGCCCGGTGGCGTCAGTCGTCGGCGAGGGGAGCTGAACCTGTCCTGTCCGGTGGCGTCAGTCGTCGGCGGGGGACTGAACCTGTCCGGCGGCCTCAGTCACCGGCGGGGGAGCTGAACCTGTCCGGCGGCCTCAGTCACCGGCGGGGGAGCCGAGCCCGCCCGGGCGGCACAGGAACGGGTAGCGGGCGGCCTCCGCGGCGGCCGTGTCCGCCTCGCCCGCGCGGATGGCCTCCAGCAGCCGCCCGTGGTCCATGTACGTCTCCGGCGTCAGCCTCTCGCCGACGTCCTCGCGCAGCCAGTCCCGCAGCACCTCGCCCAGGTCCGCGTACATGGCCGTCATGACGTCGTTGTGGGAGGCCGACACGACGGCCAGGTGGAAGGTCGCGTCCGCGGTCACGAAGGCCTCCTTCTCACCCGACTCCCAGGCCTCCTCGCGCCGCCGCAGCAGTGCGTCGAGCTGCTTGAGGTCCTTCTCCGTACGCCGCTCGGCGGCCAGCCGGGCGGCGGCCGACTCCAGCGTGGAGCGCAACTCGGCGATATGCCGGGGGTCGGCCTCGGCGAAGCGCCGCTGCATCACGCCCGCCAGCTCGCTCGTCGCCACGACGTACGTGCCGGAACCCTGGCGGATGTCCAGCAGGCCGTTGTGCGACAGGGCGCGGACGGCCTCACGGACCGTGTTGCGGGCGACACCGAGCTGCTCGACCAGTTCCGGCTCGGTCGGGATCCGGGAGCCGACCGGCCACTCGCCCGAGGTGATCTGGGCCCGCAGTGCTGCGATGACCTGCTCGGACAGGGCCGAGCGACGGGGATGGCTCAGAGGCATGGCACACCTTCGCACGGCCGCGGCGCCCGGGGGCAGCCGGGGAGTGGACAGTCAATCATCCTATGATTCTATGATGGGTCTCATGCCTCGTGAGGAAACCCGGACGACGACACCCCCGACCGGCAGCGCGGCCGCGCGCGAGTCCGGGACACCGGGCGGCGTCTGCCCGCGCGCGTGGACGATGCGACTGCTCGTCGTCGGCATCGTGCTGTCCGCGCTGAACCTCCGTCCCGCCATCACCAGCCTCGGCGCCCTCCTCGAGGAGGTCCGCGACGGGCTCGGCATGAGCGGCAGCGTGGCCGGGCTGCTCACCTCGGTGCCGCCGCTGTGTTTCGCCGTCTTCGGCGTCATGGCCCCCCGGCTCGCCCGCCGCTTCGGCCCCGGCGCGGTGGTGTGCGCCGGCATGGCCGCCATCGCCACCGGCCTGCTGATACGCCCGTACGCGGGCGGCACGCCCGGCTTCCTGGCCGGGAGCGCCTTGGCCCTCATGGGCATCGCCGTCAGCAACGTCCTGATGCCGGTCATCGTCAAGCGCTGGTTCCCCGACCGCGTGGGCTCCATGACCGGCCTCTACTCGATGGCCCTCGCCCTCGGTACGGCCCTCGCGGCCGCGGTCACGGTGCCTGTGACCGACGCGCTCGGAGGTAGCTGGCAGACGGGCCTGGCCCTGTGGGCGGGGCTCGCCGTGGCGGCCGTCCTGCCGTGGCTGTTCTTCGCCCGGGGACACGTCACGCCGCCCGGGGTGGGGGAGAAGGCAGCGGAGACGCCGACGCAGGGCCCGGCTCCGGCCTCGACGGAGCACGCGCGCGTGCAGGCGCCCCGGCTGCGCATGGCACGGAGCCGGACCGCCTGGGCCCTGGCCGTCTTCTTCGGGCTCCAGGCCACCGCCGCCTACATCACCATGGGCTGGATGGCGCAGATCTTCCGGGACGCCGGTGTGCCCGCCGGCACCGCTGGGCTGTTGCTGGCGGTCACCATGGTGATGGGCGTGCCCCTCGCCTTCGTCATACCCCGCCTGGCCACCCGGCTGCCCCACCAGGGCCCGATCGTGCTCGCCCTGGGCCTGTGCGGCCTCGCCGGCTATGCCGGGCTGTACCTCGCGCCCGCAGCCGGGGCCTGGGCCTGGGCCCTGCTGCTCGGCGTCGCCAACTGCGCCTTCCCGCTCGCCCTGACCATGGTCGGCATGCGGGCCAGGACCGGCCCGGGCGTGGTCCAGCTGTCGGCGTTCGCACAGAGCACCGGCTACCTGATCTCCATCCCCGGACCGCTCCTGGTGGGCGTCCTGTACCAGCACAGCGGCGGCTGGGGCCTGCCGATCGCGCTGATGAGCGCCCTGATGATCCCGCAGATGGCCGTCGGTTTCCTGGCCGGCCGCGACCGCACGGTGGAGGACGAGGCGGCCCGCTGAGCCACGCCCCGTGGCAGCGGAGTCACCCCGGGGCATCCGGCATGCACGGGGGGTGGGACACTTTCCCCATGCCAGTGCTCGACCCGAATCCCCAGCACGGTCAGAAGAAGATGCTGCTCGTGTTCGGCGCCTTCTTCGCGATCTTCATCGTCATCGCCGTCATCGCGACCATCGCCTCGCCATGACGGGCGCTCGCGCGGCCCGTGGTGGGGGTAACCCCCCTGTCCCCTAGGGGGTGAGGGTCAGGGTCAAGTGGGTGGATCACCGGATGGGTCGGCAGCCGCCGGTTCCGTAGCTTCGAGTGTGTGACCGCGAGACGGTCACCGACCACTCGAAGAGCGGAGGCACCCATGTCGGCCCCTACGCACACCCGGCCCCACCCGGCGACCCGGGCCGGTGCCGCCGGCCGGCTGCCCTGGTGGGCTCTCGCCCTGCCCGTGCTCGCCTTCTCCGCGCTGCTCGCCCTGATCCTGAACCCGTCCGAGGCGCACGCGGCCACCGGTGAACCGGTGATCACCCACCTCTTCGAGCGTATCCAGCAGCTGACAGCCCGCTGATCACGGTCGAATCCGGTGGTCAACTCCCTGCGCCAGGTGGCGTGTTTCATGCGAAGCTGGATCTCATGAGCGTCGCAGAATCCCGCAGGATTGTCCTCTTCCGCCATGCGAAAGCCGACTGGCCACAGGTCACCGATCACGAGCGTCCCCTCGCCGACCGGGGCCGAATGGACGCGGCGGAGGCCGGGCGCAGGCTGACCGACACCGGTATCGCCTTCGACCTGGCGCTGTGCTCCACCGCGGTCCGGACCCGGGAGACATGGAAGCTCGCCGTCCAGGAGTTCCCGCAGCGGCCGAAAACCGTCTACGAGGAGCGGATCTACGATGCCTCGCCCGGCGAGCTGATCGCCCTGCTCAACGAGACCCCCGACGACGCGCAGAACGTCCTCATGGTCGGGCACAACCCGGGCATCCAGGGACTCGCCGACATCCTGGCGGGCTCGAGCGAGGACGACGCCAGGGAGCGCATGACCCGCCGTGGGTTCCCGGCCGCCGCCTTCGCCGTGCTGTCGTTCGGCGGCACGTGGAAGAGCCTGGAGCCGGGCGTGGCCACCCTGCGGGACTACTGGGCGCCGGCCGAGTGACGACCTCCGCGTGACCGTGTGACCGCGTGACAGAGGGGCCCGGCGCCGGTGCGGCGCCGGGCCCCTCCTGGTCGGACCGACGATGCCGCCGAGCGGGCGGATCAGACGATGTCGAGGGTGTCCGCCGCCTCGACCTCCTCACGCGTGATGCCCAGCAGGTACAGGACCGTGTCCAGGAAGGGGAAGTTCACCGCGGCGTGCGCGGCCTCACGCACCACCGGCTTGGCGTTGAAGGCCACACCGAGACCCGCCGCGTTCAGCATGTCCAGATCGTTGGCGCCATCACCGATCGCCACCGTCTGCGACAGCGGCACGCCCGCCTCCGCCGCGAACCGGCGCAGCAGCCGGGCCTTGCCCGCGCGGTCGACGATCTCGCCGGTGACCTTGCCCGTCAGCCTGCCGTCGACGATCTCCAAGGTGTTGGCGTGGGCGAAGTCCAGCCCGAGCCGCTCCTTCAGATCGTCCGTGACCTGGGTGAATCCACCCGACACCACACCGACTTGGTAGCCGAGCCGCTTCAGCGTACGGATCAGGGTGCGGGCGCCCGGAGTCAGCCGCACCTCGCTGCGCACCTTGTCCACGGCCGAGGCGTCCAGCCCCTCCAGCAGCGCCACGCGCGCGTGCAGGGACTGCTCGAAGTCCAGTTCCCCGCGCATCGCGGCCGCCGTCACCTCGGCGACCTTGTCCTCGCAGCCGGCGTGTGCGGCGAACAGCTCGATGACCTCGTCCTGGATGAGCGTCGAGTCGACGTCCATGACGACCAGTCGCTGTGCGCGCCGGTACAGACCGGCGGCGACGACCGCCACGTCGATACCGAGCCGCGCGGCATCGGTCACCAGGGCGGTGCGCAGCGGCTCGGTCTCCACGCCGGAGACAGCGAACTCGACGGCGGTCACGGGGTACTTGGCGAGCCGGAAGATACGGTCGATGTTGCCGCCGGTCTTCGTGATCCGCGCGGCGATCGCGGCCGTCGCCTCGGCGGTGAGCGGGTGCCCGAGCACGGTGACCAGGGAGCGGCCCAGGCCGCGCGGCCGGTTGTCACCGAGGCCGGAGATGATCTCCGCCTGCATCTTCATCGACTCGGCCCAGCTGTGGACGGTCGCCCGCAGATCTCCCTCGATGCCCGGGGGCGGCTCGGTCACGAGCGCGCAGAGCACCATCCGGCCACGGGTGACGACCTGCTCGATGTCGACGACGTCGACGGAGTAGGCGGCGAGGGTGTCGAAGAGGCCGGCGGTGATGCCGGGCCTGTCCTTGCCGAAGATCTTCACAAGGAGGGTGGGGACGTCGGCAGGGACGTCGGAAGACGAGGTCTGCGAAGCGCTCATGGTGGTTCCACCGTATCCGGCGTGCGACACCTGTCGCCCCCGAGGTCCGTCTGGCGGACAGCGAACACTGGATGTCGCGCGGGTGACGTGAATCCTGCGTAGCGGTGCGGTGTCCGGCTCTTCACCGGTCACCTCCCGCCCCGTGGTTTCCGCGGCGGTGGCGGTGGCGGCGGTGGAGGCGGGGGACCGTCGTCCGGCCGCGCGGGCGGCCCGTTCCCGTTCCGCGGCCCGGGCGACTGCCGCGGGCCACGCGGGGGCGGCCCGACCGGCCGTACGACGGTGGGGGCGCTGTAGACGTCGCCGGGGGCGGGCGGCCCGTCGTCCCGGGCTGCGTCGTACTCGGGACCGGGCGCGGCGTCGGAGGGCCGCTCCGTCCCGGAGGGCCGTTCCACCCCGGAGGGCCGTGCGTCCTCCGGCTCACGCAGCTCGTCCGGCACCCGGAGATAGGGGTTGGTGCCCGGATTGGGCGGCCGGTACGGCGTACCGGGTGCGTACGGCCCGGCCCTCCCACTGGCCTGCCCGGCCCCTGCTTGCCTGGCCTCTGCCTGCCCGGCCGCGGCCCGCCCGGTCCCTGCCTGACCGGCCGCGGCCTGCCCGGTCCCTGCCTGCCCGGTCCCTGCCTGCCTGGCCCCTGCCTGCCCGGCCGCGGCCCCGTGCCCGGCCTGCTCGGCGCCCAGCAACCCCGTCGCCCCGCCGGCTCCGGCCACCCCGTCCCCCCGAGCCGGCGCCGTAGCCCTGCGCCCCGCTGCCCCGCACCCCCACGCGAGCAACGCCCCGGACGCCCCGGCCCCCGCGCCCCACACGCCGCCCAGCAGCAGGGCCATGCCGAGGTGGCCGTGCAGTTCGATGCCCGCGCCGAAGGCGTCGAAGCCGAGCACGGACAGGGACGCGGTCACGGAGACGTCCGTGAGCCAGGCCAGCAGCGGCAGGGCGAGCGCGGTCGCGACACCCAGCCCCAGCGCGCAACGCCCCGCGAAACGAAGGGCGCCGTCCGCCGCCTCGACCGGTGTCCGCACCCCTGACAGCGCGCATCGCCCCGCGAAACGAAGGGCGCCGTCCGCTGCCCCGACCGGTGTCCGCACCCCTGACAGCACGCCTGCCAGCAGCATCGCCAGCGCTGCCGCCACCCCCAGCAGCCACACCCGCCCGTCCAGCTCGGCCAGCCGGCCCAGCGTCACCGACCGGTCGGACCCGGCGCCGAGCACATCGTCCAGGGGGTCGGGCAGGAACCGGATCAGTTCACCCGTCGCGCGGCCGTCCCACGGCACGAACAGGCCGAGCGGCACACCCAGCCACACCCCGTTCGGCGCCCCGAGCAGCGCCGCACCGGCGATGCGCCGGGGATGGTCGTCGCCGATCGCCGCGTACGCCGCCGCCGCACATCCCGCCGCCACCGCCACCAGCAACACGGTCACCAGCGCGGACACGGCCGGCCGCACGACCCGGTGCACCGCCTCCCAGCCCCGCGGCAACGGCGTACGGCGCGACGCCAGCAGGGCGACGAGGAGGATCCCGGCCGACCAGCCCAACCCGCCGAGCAGCGTCGGGGCGGTGTCGACCGTGAACCCGACCGCGGCCTGCGCGTCGACGAGATCGCCGAGCCGGTCCGGCAGCAACCCCCCGATGTCCCCGAGCCCCGGGACCTCCACGCTCCCGCTGCCGCCGGTGACGTCGTCCAGCCCCAGCGACCCCCCGTCGATCGTGATGACGTCGTGCCCAGCCCACGCCAGCCCGCCCAGCATCGCCACGAACAGCACCACCACCGACCCCGCCCGCGCGAGCAGTTCGGACGGTGCGATCACAACTCCCGCCCCCCGCAGGGACCGCAGGAAGAACCACGACAGCAGCACCGCCCCGACCAGGCTCACCCCCAGTGGCGTGATCTCGATGGCCGTGTCCGCCTCGGCGCCCGACAGGCCGAACACCGACACATCACCGGACGGCGTGACCGAACCACCCGCCCCGAGGGCCACCACCGCCGCGGTCATCGGTCCCAACGACCCCGCCGTGTCCGCCTGAAGCAGCCGCAGCCCCAGCGCCGCCGTCCCCGCCATCCCGATCAACGCCCAGCTCACGGCGGCCACGGCCGACATCAGCACGTCCCCCCACGGCACGCGCGCGCGACCCTTCGCCGTCTCCACCCCTGCGGCAGCACTCATGGCAGACCCCCCGATCCGCTGCGCGGCGGGAACACCACGCATGTCCCCCTCGCGTCGAAATACCACTCTCCGGCCCGGTTTCAACCCCGTCAACGGAATCGGCCGAAGCGTCCGAACGCGGTCTTCACAAGGCCCGACTTTCGGTCAGGCGGCCGCTCCTGAAATAGTTCCCCCCGATGTTCGACATCCCTAGACTCCCCATGTCGGGGGTAACTCGGGGGACAACTCAGTGGGGCATGGAGTGCCGGAACTCGTACTGGAATCAAACGGACGTACCTGGACGCTCGATCCGTCCAGGGCATACACCCTCGGACGTGATCCGCAGGGGGACGTCGTCTTCGACGACGCCAGGGTCTCCTGGCGTCACGCCACGGTCAGCTTCAACGGCCGCAGTTGGGTCATCGAGGACCACGGCAGCACCAACGGCACATTCGTGCAGGGCCAGCGCATCCATCAGATGGAGCTCGGCGCCGGCTCGGCCGTCAACCTGGGCAACGCGACCGACGGCCCGCGCCTGAACCTGTCCGGCGCCGCGGCCTCCGTCGCCACGCCGCAGGCCCAGCCCCAGCAGCAGCCGTACGCGGCGCAGGGCGCGAACCCCGGCTGGGCCCAGCAGGCCCCGGCCCAGCAGCCGCCGCAGCAGCAGGCCCCCCAGGCCGGCTGGCAGCAGCCGCAGCAGGCCGCGGCGCACATTCCGCAGCAGCAGGGTTCCGGCGGTGTCGCGGGGGCGCCGCCGGTCCACGGAGACCGCAGCCCGACCACGTTCCACCAGTTCTCCCTCGGCCGCGTGATGCGCATCGGCCGTGCCCTGGAGAACGAACTGGTCGTCTCCGACCTGCAGGTCTCCCGGCACCACGCCGAGTTCCACGCGACGCCCGACGGGCGCATGGAGATCCGCGACCTCGGCTCCCACAACGGCACGTACGTCAACGGCCAGCCGATCGCCAAGGGCGGCTCGCAACTGCTCGGCCCGGCCGATGTCGTCGGCGTCGGCCACTCGACGTTCCGCATCGTCGGCGACCGGCTCGAGGAGTTCGTCGACACCGGTGAGGTGTCCTTCTCCGCCCGCCACCTGACCGTCACGGTCGACGGCGGCAAGCAGATCCTCAAGGACGTCTCCTTCGGCGTCCCGGAGAAGTCGCTGATCGCGGTCATCGGCCCGTCCGGCTCCGGCAAGTCGACCCTGCTCAAGGCGCTCACCGGCTACCGCCCCGCCAACCAGGGCGAGGTGCTGTACGACAACCGGAACCTCTACAAGCAGTTCGCCGAGCTGCGCCAGCGCATCGGTCTGGTCCCGCAGGACGACATCCTGCACAAGGAGCTGACCGTGAAGAAGGCCCTCAAGTACGCGGCCAAGCTGCGCTTCCCGGCCGACACCACGGCCGCCGAGCGCGAGGCCCGCATCGACGAGGTGCTGCGCGAGCTCAAGCTCGACATCCACAA
This sequence comes from Streptomyces sp. NPDC037100, assembly GCF_055606225.1. NCBI lineage: Bacteria > Bacillati > Actinomycetota > Actinomycetes > Kitasatosporales > Streptomycetaceae > Streptomyces > Streptomyces sp. NPDC037100. The sequence goes on from NZ_JBVJSX010000007.1 coordinate 441,184, forward strand.
GGACAAGAAGGTCACGTCCCTGTCCGGTGGCCAGCGCAAGCGCGTCTCGGTCGCCCTGGAGCTGCTCACCAAGCCCTCGCTGATCTTCCTGGACGAGCCGACCTCCGGCCTCGACCCGGGCATGGACCGCGACGTCATGCAGCTGCTGCGGGGCCTCGCCGACGACGGCCGTACGGTCCTGGTCGTCACCCACTCGGTGGCCGAGCTGGCGATCTGCGACAAGCTGCTGGTGATGGCGCCGGGCGGTTCGGTCGCCTACTTCGGCCCGCCCGACGAGGCACTGAACTTCTTCGGCTACGACACCTGGGCCGATGTCTTCTCCGCCTTCGAGAACTACCGCGACTACGACTGGGCCGGCCGCTGGAAGGGCTCGCAGCATTACCAGATGTACGCCGCGGACATCGACGCCGTTGCGCCGCAGTCCGTACAGGTTCCGCCGATGCAGGCGATGAAGCCGCCGAAGCCGCAGGGCTGGATGTCCCAGTTCGTGACGCTTGTCCGGCGCTACGTCTCGGTGATCGCCTCCGACAAGGGCTTCCTGGCCCTGATGGTGATCCTGCCGGCCGTGCTCGGCGCGGTCAGTCTGCTCATCGACGCCGACCGGGGCCTGCTGCCGAACCCGGCCAACCCGCAGACCGGCCGGATCATCCCGAACGGCACGGCGACCACGGTCCTGCTGATCCTCGCGGTCGGCGCCTGCTTCGCCGGTGCGGCGAACTCGGTCCGAGAGCTGATCAAGGAACGGGTCATCTACGAGCGGGAGCGCGCGACCGGCCTCTCGCGCTCGGCGTACCTGATGTCCAAGGTGTTCGTGCTCGGCATGATCACCGTGCTCCAGGGCCTGCTGGTCGGCGTCATCGGCTTCTCCAGCCGGGAGATCCCCGAGGAGGGTCTGGTCTTCGGCAGCGCCACGCTGCTGGAGCTCTCCGTGCCGATCATGGCTCTGGGCTTCACGTCGATGATGTTCGGCCTGATCATCTCCTCGCTGGTGAAGACCGCCGAGAAGACCATGCCGCTGCTGGTGATGTTCGCGATCATCCAGGTCGTCTTCACCGGCTGCCTGTTCGCGCTGCACGGCTCGATCGGCGTCAACCAGTTCTCGTTCCTGATGCCGTCGCGCTGGGCGGTCGCCGCCTCCGGCGCCACGCTGGACTTCAACAAGATCAGCCCGCCGGAGACGGCCGGCGACACCGACCCGCTGTGGGAGCACACGGCCGGGGCCTGGGCCATGGACATGGGCGCCCTCCTCGTCCTCGGCGTGATCTGCGGCTTCTTCGTGGCCCGCTTCCTGCGTCGCCACGAGCCCGAGGTCATGCGCAAGTAGTCGTCGCCGTACGACACCACGCCCGAAGGGCGGCACCCCGTCAGGAGGGTGCCGCCCTTCGGCGTTCGTACAGCGAGCAGAGTCCCGCGCCGGCCTCAGTACGCGCTGTCGACGTTGTCCATCGAGCCGTACTTGTCGGCCGCGTAGTTGCAGGCGGCGGTGATGTTGGCTACCGGGTCGTAGATGTCCCAGGAGGTGCCGGGGACGTGCCAGTGCTTGAAGGTCGGCGGGATGACCTGCAGCAGACCCTTCGACGGGATGCCGTTGATGGCGTTGATGTCCCAGTTGTTGATCGCCTTCGGGTTACCCGAGGACTCCCGGATGATGTTGCGCTTGATGCCGTCGTAGGAGCCCGGGATCCCGTGCTTCTTCATGACGTCGAGCGACTCGCGGATCCAGCCGTCGAGGTTGTTCGGGTAGACCTTCTTGGCGGCCTTCTTGGCCTCGGCGCGCTTGGCGGCGCGGCTCGCGGCCTCCTTCGCCTCGCGCGCGGCCTCGGCCTTCTTCTTCGCGGCCTCGGCGGCGGCCTTCTTCTTGGCGGCGGCCGCGGCGTCGGCCTTCTTCTTCGCCGCGATCTGCTCGGCCTTCAGGCTGGCGCCGGCCATCTGGTCCGTGACGCTCGCCTTGACGTCCTTGATCTGCTGGGTGCTGTACGCCACCGCAGCCGGCTGAGCGGCCTCGGTCGTGGTCTTGGTCGAGGCGCCGCTCGGCACCGCGGAGACTCCGATGGCGACGGCGCCGAGGGTGGCGACACCGGCCATGGCGATCTTGTGGTGACGGGTCAGGCTACGACTCTGAACACGGCTGAAGATGTTCTTGGGCATGCTGCGTGGACCTCTTCGAATAGCGCGGGAGTCGCTCGGCGTCCGGCGTTGGACTCGGTGTGTTTCCGACACGAACGCCGCGGAGGTGAACCCACGGCGCTGAGCGACGTCAGCAATTCTTAGCGGCCGCAAAATGGCGTGGCAAAGGTGTGACGTACGAAAGGAGATAGTGGATCAGGGAGGGGCAAATCGGGGCAGACTGGACCGTCTGCGCCGCTCAAAAGGTGGGGCTTTGTCTCCTACGCACTTTCGTACGTGACCTGGGTCCTATGCGAGGGCTCACATCCCCCCTAGATCAGTCTCACGGCACGTTGCACAAGCGATGCTCTGTGTGAGGCCTTTCAGGGCAGTACGAGGTGCACGTCCCCGAACTCGTGCCACAGATAGCGCCCTTGCAGCGCGGCCTCGTATCCCCGCTCGATCGCCACCCGCCCCGCGACCGCCTCCAGCAGCAGCAGATGCGAGGCCTCCGGCTCGTGCAGCCCGGTCAGCAGCCCCTCCACCACCCGCACGCCGCGCTCCGGCGTGACGACGAGGTCCGTCCACCCCGCACACGCGCGCACGGCCCCGTCGGCGCCCGCCGCCGACTCCACCGCCCGCACCGCGGTCGTCCCCACCGCCACGACCCGGCCCCCACCGGCCCTCGCGGCGTTGATCAGCCGCGCGGACGCCTCGGGCACCGCGAACCGCTCCGGACAGGGCGGCTCGTGCGCCTCCGCCGAGGCCACCCCCGTATGCAGGATGACCGGCGCGAACTGCACCCCCCGGCTCACCAGCTCCGCCACCATCCGCGCCGTGAAGGGCCGCGCCGCGCTCGGCATCTCCGCGCTGCCCGTCCCGTCCGCCGACGGCAGCGCGAACACCGTCTGATAGGCGGACAACGGCTGGTCCCGCTCCGTATAGGAGTAGCGAATGGGCCGCCCGTGGGCCCGGAGCAGCCCGGGCACCCCCGGCCCCGACACCCGCGCCCACCACAGCCGCTCACTCCGCACGCTCAGCGGCTCCTCCAGAACCAGGCGTACGCCCTTCGGCAGGCACACCTCCCTCCCCACGGGCCCACCCGCGAGCGCGCGCGTGGTGCCCCGCCCGTCGGGCTCCCGCAGTTCCACCGCCCAGCGGCCGTCGTCCCCGGGGAAGGAGAAATGCACCACCACGCGCGTGTGCCCGGTCCACCCGTCCACGGCCGCCGCCAGCGTGGCCGAGGTGTTGACCACCAGCAGGTCCCCGGCCCGCAGCAGCCGCGGCAACTCCGTGAACGTGTGATGCGCCACCTCGGCACCCCGCGACACCAGCATCCGTACGGCGTCCCGTTCCAGCCCCGGGCCCCGCTGCTCGACCGGCACCCGCGCCGACAGCTCCTCCGGTACCCGCACCGTCAATGTCATCGGGCCTCGTCCAGCAGTGCCGGAGCCCCGTAGCGCCCGCTCGCCGGACGCTCGTCCAGCAGCCGCAGGAACGCCGGCACCACCGCCGCCGGCTCGGGCCGCGGCTCCGGGTCGTCCGGTACGGCCGCCGCGTACAGGTCCGTGGCCATGTCCCCGGGATCCACCGCCCAGACCCGCAGCCCCGGCTCCTCCACGGCCAGCACGGCCATCAGATGGTCCAGGGCCGCCTTGGACGCCCCGTAACCGCCCCAGGTCTCGTACGCCTCGGCGGCCGCGTCCGAGCTGACCGCGACGACGGCGCTCGCCCGCGCCGCTCGCAGCAGCGGCAGCGCCTCCTGCACCAGGCCCAGCCCCGCGACCAGGTTCACCTCCAGCGCCCGGCGCAGCCCCTCGAGGGGCAGCTCCGCCAGCCCGACCAGCGGCTCGGCACCCAGCGCGCTCGCGTTGTGCACCAGCAGGTCGACGCCGCCCAGCCGCCAGGCCGCCGCCACCAGCTCCGCCCGGTGAGCGGCGTCCGCGACGTCCCCGGGCAGGGCGGTCACCCGCGTGCCGTGCGCGGAGACGGCTCCGGCGGCGTCCGCCAGTGCCTCGGCCCCCCTGGCGTCGAGCACCAGATCCCAGCCCCGCCCGGCCAGGGCCTCGGCCAGGGCACGGCCCAGGCCCTTCGAGGCCCCGGTGATGATCGCAACCGACATGATCAGCTCCTCTTCGTGATCGCGTGCCCTCAACCTAGGAACGGGGCAGCCCGGACCGCCTCGGACGCGGGCCGCACTCCACCGGGTCCCTTCGCCCTACGCCACGGGCCCGGCGTCCTGGGACCCAGGCCTCGGCGTCCGGCCTCTCGGTCCCGCGACCTAGGCCCACCGACCGGGCGCCCCGCCGCCACCGGTCCGATCCGCGGTGTCACAGCCCGCCGGTACCGTGAGGTCATGAGACACGGCCCCCCGTCCGGCCTGGCCGCGGTGAGTTCCGCGTTGCTGGCCATGAGCAGGCACCTCGAGGTGCGCGACGTCCTGAAGACGATCGTCGCCTCGGCCCGCGAGCTGCTCGACGCCCAGTACGCCGCACTGGGCGTCCCGGACGACCACGGCGGCTTCGCCCAGTTCGTGGTCGACGGCGTCAGCGAGGAGCAGTGGAAGGCCATCGGCCCCCTCCCGCGCCAGCACGGCATCCTCGCCGCGATGCTGCACGAGGCCAGGTCCGAGCGCCTCGTGGACGTCCGCAAGGACCCCCGCTTCGAGGGCTGGCCGAAGGCCCACCCGGACCTGGTCGACTTCCTGGGCCTGCCCATCCGTGACGGTGACGAGGTCATCGGAGCGCTGTTCCTGGCCAACAAGAACTGTGAGCGGCCCGAAGGCGGCTGCGGCTTCACCGAGGACGACGAGGAACTGCTCGGCATCCTCGCCCAGCACGCCGCGATCGCCCTCACCAACGCCCGCCTCTACGAACGCAGCCGTGAACTCACCATCGCCGAGGAGCGCTCCCGCCTCGCCCACGAACTGCACGACGCGGTCAGCCAGAAGCTGTTCTCCCTGCGCCTGACCGCCCAGGCCGCGGCCCGCCTGGTGGACCGCGACCCCTCCCGCGCCAAGGGCGAACTCCAGCAGGTGGCCGTTCTGGCCGCCGAGGCCGCCGACGAGCTGCGCGCCGCGGTCGTCGAGTTGCGCCCCGCCGCCCTCGACGAGGACGGCCTCGTGGCGACCCTCCGCACGCAGATCCAGGTCCTCGACCGGGCCCACAGCGCCCGCGTCACCTTCGCCGGTCACGGGGTGAAGGCCCTGCCCGCCTCCCAGGAGGAAGCCCTCCTGCGCGTGGCACAGGAAGCCCTGCACAACGCCCTTCGCCACTCCGGTGCCGGCCACGTCGACGTGACCCTGGACCGGCACGGCAGCGGAGCCGTCCTGCGGATCACGGACGACGGCAGCGGCTTCGACCCGAGCGCGGTCCGCCGCGCGGGACGCCACCTCGGCCTGGTCTCGATGAGGGACCGGGCGAGCGGTGCCGGCGGCACGTTGACCGTGGAATCGGCGCCCGGCAAGGGCACCGTGATCGAGATGGAGGTCCCCGGTGGCTGACGCAATCAGGGTGCTGCTCGTCGACGACCACCAGGTAGTCCGCCGGGGCCTGCGCACCTTCCTCGAAGTGCAGGACGACATCGAGGTCGTCGGCGAGGCGGCGGACGGCGCCGAAGGAGTGGACCGCGCCGAGGAGCTGAAGCCCGACGTCATCCTCATGGACGTCAAGATGCCGGGCATGGACGGCGTCGACGCCCTGCGCAGACTCCGCGAGCTGGACAACCCCGCCCGCGTGCTGGTCGTCACCAGCTTCACCGAACAGCGCACGGTGGTCCCGGCCCTGCGCGCGGGTGCCGCCGGGTACGTGTACAAGGACGTCGACCCCGACGCCCTCGCCGGAGCCATCCGCTCGGTCCACGCCGGGCACATCCTCCTCCAGCCGGAGGTCGCCGGCGCGCTGCTGGCGCAGGAGGTGACCAACGCGGGCACCCCACGGGCCGGTTCGCTCACCGAGCGGGAGCGCGAGGTCCTCGGCCTCATAGCGGACGGCCGTTCCAACCGGGAGATCGCCCGCGCGCTGGTCCTGTCCGAGAAGACGGTCAAGACCCACGTCTCCAACATCCTGATGAAACTCGACCTGTCCGACCGAACGCAGGCCGCGCTGTGGGCCGTTCGCCATGGGGTGACCGGCTGACACGCTCACCCCGAGCCACACGGAAGGTTGCGTTCCGGACCGAGATTCATACTGTCGTGGGAACGTCCCTCGGATGGCGCAACCTCGATGGATCTCCTCCGTTCTCCAGTGCGTGCCGCGGCGCCTGCCGCGGCGATCGCTAGGAGGGCTCAGAAGTGAAGAACCTGAAGAAGGCAGCGGCCGTGACGATGGTGACGGGTGGCCTGCTGGCCGCCGGCGCGGGCATGGCCTCCGCCACCAGCGCGCACGCCGACGGCCAGGCCATCGGCTCCCCGGGTGTCGGCTCGGGCAACGTCGTCCAGGCCCCGGTGCACGTCCCGGTCAACGTGTCCGGCAACAGCGTGAACGTCGTGGGCATCCTGAACCCGGCCTTCGGCAACCTCGCCGTCAACCACTGACGCCCCACCTCCGTCTCCGAGCCGGAGGTGACACCGGCCTCCCGGTCCTGCCCGGGAGGCCGGTCAGGCTTTGGTGTGTCTGGGCGTGCGCCGGTCTCGTCGGTCCGCGGGCATGCGTGCCGCCTGGGGCGGCACGGGTGGGCGCGGCGGCTCCCCGCATCGCCGGGCTGCCCCACGCCCTACCTCAGCGCCAACGCCGAGCAGTGGCACAACCGACGGTCACCGCACCCCCCGCTCCCGCTCCTCCACAACGGAGTTGTACGCCGCGACCTGCGCCCGCCGAGCCGTCCGCTCCACCGGCCGCAACGCCTCCCGCCGCGCGGAGATCTCGGACGAACTCACCGCACCCCCGTGCCCACTCTCCGTCGCCACGGCGATCAGCGTCCCCACCCGCTGCGCCAGCTCCAGCACCCGGACCGCCCGCGGCGGGTACCCCGGTGCCAGCACCTCCCGCCCCCGCTCGGCCCGCGCCCGGTACGCATCGATCGCCGCCTCCGCCACCGGCCCCGACCCGGCCACATCAAGCCGGGTCAACGCCTCGGTGGCCTCCCGCAGCGCCTCCGCCAGTTCCCGCTCCGCCTCACTCAGCGACGGCACGTCCGCGGGCGGCGCCTCCCGTACGGGCAGCACATGCCACACCACCTCGACCTGCACACCCTTTGGACCGGCCTCGTACACGTCCGGCACCAAGCCGTAGGCGGCCCCCTGACACACCACCGCCTCCTCGGCCTCCAGCGCCCGCGCGTTGAACTCCGGCGGCCCGCTCAGCCCCAGCGGATGCCCCGGCGCGGGCAACGCCACCCGCAGCCCACCCACCCCGAGCGTCCGCAACCGCCCGAGCGCGAGTGTCAGCCCGACCTGCCCCGACTCACCCGGCAGCCCCTCCACCCGGTGCACCGCGTCCGCGCCGACGATGGCGAGAACGGCGTCGTCCGGCGAGACAAGTCCGGCCAAAAGGGCATTTCCCCAAGCTGCGAGACGTCCAGCACGTGGTTCCGAGAGCATGCCTCCACCCTAGGACCCTCCAAGGACCGGACCGAGGGAATGTCCCGGCCGACCGGTGGCGTAGATTTCATGGAGGGCTGCGCCCACCGGCGCGGCGGACCGAGCCACAGGCTTACGCGACAGCCGAGACCGGCCACACTGCAAGGGGAGACAACGCGCTCATGAGCGATGTTCTGGAGCTTCAGGACGTATCCGTGGTCCGTGAGGGCCGGGCTCTGGTGGACCAGGTCTCCTGGTCGGTCAAGGAGGGCGAGCGCTGGGTCATCCTCGGCCCGAACGGCGCCGGCAAGACCACCCTCCTCAACCTCGCTTCCACCTACCTCTTCCCCAGCTCGGGCACCGCCGCCATCCTCGGCGAGACCCTCGGCCGGCCCGGCACCGACGTCTTCGAGCTGCGCCCCCGCATCGGCATGGCCGGCATCGCCATGACCGAGAAGCTTCCCAAGCGCCAGACGGTCCTGGAGACGGTCCTGACCGCCGCGTACGGCATGACCGCCACGTGGCACGAGGACTACGAGGAGATCGACGAGCAGCGCGCCCGCGCCTTCCTCGACCGCCTCGGCATGAGCGAGTACCTGGACCGCAGGTTCGGCACGCTCTCCGAGGGCGAGCGCAAGCGCACCCTGATCGCCCGCGCCCTGATGACCGACCCCGAGCTCCTCCTCCTCGACGAGCCCGCCGCCGGCCTCGACCTCGGCGGCCGCGAGGACCTCGTCCGCCGCCTCGGCCGTCTCGCTCTCGACCCGATCGCCCCCTCGATGCTCATGGTCACCCACCACGTCGAGGAGATCCCCCCGGGCTTCACCCACGTCCTCATGATCCGCCAGGGCAAGGTCCTCGCCGCCGGCCCGCTGGAGCTCGAACTCACCTCCCGCAACCTCTCCCTCTGCTTCGGCCTCCCGCTCGTCGTCGAACAGTCGGGCGAGCGCTGGACCGCCCAGGGCCTCCCGCTCTCCTGACGCGGCACCCCACCCCGCAATTGCCGGGGTAAGAACGGGATTTCACACCACGGGCGCCCTGTCGTCGACAGGGCCCGCGGACCTACCATGACCACGTGGACATCGACGCATGGCTGTGGTGGCTGATCGGCGCGGCAGCGCTCGGCATCGCGCTCGTGGTGACCGCGATGCCCGAACTGGGCATGCTGGCGGTGGGCGCCATCGCCGCGGCGGTGGTCACCGGCGTCTTCGGCGGCGAAGCCGTCGCCCAGGTCGTGGTCTTCGCCGTCATCTCGACCGCGGGCATCGCCGTCGTACGGCCCATCGCGAACCGGCACCGCGCTCAGCGACCCCAACTCGCCACCGGCGTGGACGCGTTGAAGGGCAGACAAGCCGTCGTCCTGGAACGCGTCGACGGCTCCGGCGGCCGGATCAAACTCGCCGGCGAGGTCTGGTCGGCCCGCGCTCTCGACACCGGCCACGCTTACGAAGTGGGCCAGGAAGTGGATGTCGTGGACATCGAAGGAGCCACCGCGATCGTCATGTGACCCCGCAGGACGTAACTGGAGTGGAACTCCTCGCCAGCTACGCGACGGTCTGTCAGACTCGACCAGCAAGATCTTCGACAACCATAAGATCTGCCGAAGACGCCGAAGCGGAGAAGGGACACGGGGAACGACGATGGAACCGGTCATCATCGTCCTGATCATTCTGGTGGTGTTGGTCTTCATCGCCCTGATCAAGACGATCCAAGTCATCCCACAGGCCAGCGCGGCCATCGTCGAGCGCTTCGGGCGCTACACGCGGACACTCAACGCGGGCCTCAACATCGTCGTCCCGTTCATCGACACCATCCGCAACCGCATCGACCTGCGCGAACAGGTCGTGCCCTTCCCGCCGCAGCCGGTGATCACCCAGGACAACCTGGTCGTGAACATCGACACCGTCATCTACTACCAGGTCACCGACGCCCGGGCCGCGACCTACGAAGTCGCCAGCTACATCCAGGCGATCGAGCAGCTGACCGTCACCACCCTCCGCAACATCATCGGCGGCATGGACCTGGAGCGGACCCTCACCTCCCGCGAGGAGATCAACGCCGCCCTGCGCGGCGTCCTCGACGAGGCCACCGGCAAGTGGGGCATCCGCGTCAACCGCGTCGAACTCAAGGCGATCGAACCGCCCACCTCCATCCAGGACTCGATGGAGAAGCAGATGCGCGCCGACCGCGACAAGCGCGCCGCGATCCTCCAGGCCGAAGGTGTCCGGCAGTCCGAGATCCTGCGCGCCGAAGGTGAGAAGCAGTCCCAGATCCTGCGCGCCGAGGGTGAGGCCAAGGCCGCCGCCCTGCGCGCCGAGGGCGAGGCCCAGGCCGTCCGCACGGTCTTCGAAGCCATCCACGCCGGCGACCCGGACCAGAAGCTCCTGTCCTACCAGTACCTCCAGATGCTCCCCAAGATCGCCGAGGGCGACGCCAACAAGCTCTGGATCGTCCCCAGCGAAATCGGCGACGCCCTGAAGGGTCTCTCCGGCGCCATGGGCAACTTCGGCGGCATCGGCGGCGGTTCCGGCGGCAACGGCGGCACGTCCGGCGCAGCCGTACCGGCTCAGGAACGCCGCGAAAAGCCGTCGATCGACTGACGGCACCCCCAACGCAACGTTCCCCGCGACCCCCTTCTATTCAGGGGCGCGGGGAACTGCGCGAACAACCACTCAGGGACGCGGGGAACTGCGCGAACAACCACACTCAACCCGCGGCCGACGACCCACCAAGGCCCCGCGGCGACTGGTCACGCAGCGTCCAGTGCCAGCCACTCCGGCAGCGCGGCGAAGTCGTCCTGTGTCAGAGCCAACAGCATCGCGTCAGCCGGCGTCGGCTCGAACGGCTCCCGGAGCAGCGGCATACCCGCCTCGACAGGAGTCCGATTCGCCTTCCGGTGATTGTCCTCCGCACACGAGGCCACCGTGTTCAGCCACGTGTCCTGACCCCCCTGCGAACGCGGCACCACGTGGTCCACGGTCGTCGCCCGCCTCCCGCAGTACGCGCACCGGTGCCGGTCCCTGACCAGCACACCCCGCCTCGACCACGGCGCTCGTCTTCGGAACGGCACCCGCACGTACTGGCAGAGCCTGATCACACGGGGCGCCGGTATGTCGACCGCGGCTCCCCGCATCCGCAGTTCGGGGTGGGCCTGCTCGACGACGGCCTTGTCCTGAAGCACCAGAACGACGGCTCGGTTCAACGTCACCGTCGACAGCGGCTCGAAGCTCGCGTTCAGTACCAGCGTGTCCCGCATACCAGCCCACCTCCCGTGCACCGGCCCACCCCCTGGCGGGCTGGGATCAACTCTGGCCGGGCACGCCGAGATGGACAACGCAATATCTGCTGCTCCGCGGGGGTGACCCCCGCGACCCCCGGCAACAAAAATGCCCGCTCCTGATCAATTCCAAGACCAGGAGCGGGCAAACGTTCCATGAACGCCGGGATTCCAGGCGACTTGCTCAGCCCTCGGCGGGCACCTCGTACTCACCGATCAGCTGGGCCCGCCCGATCGTGTGGAACCGCAGGTTGAAGCCCACGGCGGCAGGCGACGCGTCCGCGTCCGGACCGAGCTTCTCCTCATCCACGGCGTAGACCGTGAACACATAACGGTGCGGACCGTCCCCCGGAGGCGGCGCGGCCCCGCCGAACTCCCTGTCGCCGTAGTCGTTGCGCGCGTGGACCGCGCCCTCCGGCAGACCCTCGAACGTGCCGCCGCCCGCGCCCGCCGGCAGCTCGGTCACCGACGCCGGGATGTCGAACAGCACCCAGTGCCAGAAGCCGCTGCCCGTCGGAGCGTCGGGGTCGTAGCAGGTCACGGCGAAGCTCTTGGTCTCGGGCGGGAAGCCCTCCCACCGCAGCTGCGGCGAGGTGTTGCCGACCGCGTGGACCTGGGCGTCCTGGAGCGTCGCACCTTCCTCGATGTCCTTGCTCGTCACCGTGAACGACGCGACGGGCGGATGGAAGTCGTGGGGGAGCGGCCGCCGCTTGAGCTCGGTCACCTCGGTACCTCCTGATCGTTTCGTGCAGTAGCCCCGAGCCTAGAACCAGTTGCGCTTGCTGCCGACCTCGGACAGCCACTGGTTCAGGTACGCGGTCCAGTCCGTCCCCTGGTAGTCGTTCAGGCCCACCTGGAACGACCGGAAGGTGTCGCTGCCCTCGCTGAAGAGCCCCGGCTTCTTGTCCATCTCGAGCACCACGTCCATGGCCTGCTCGTCGGCCACGAAGCTCAGCTCGACCTGGTTCAGCCCGCGGTACTGCTGCGGCGGGTAGAACTCGATCTCCTGGTAGAACGGCAGCTTCTGCCGCGTACCCCGGATCACACCCCGCTCCATGTCCGCGTTCTTGAACCGGAAGCCCAGCTGGATGAACGCGTCGAGGATCGCCTTCTGCGCCGGCAGCGGGTGCACGTTGACGGGGTCCAGGTCACCGGAGTCCACCGCACGCGCGATCTCCAGCTCGGTCGACACCCCGATGTTCATGCCGCGCAGGGCCTGACCGTCGATCATCGTGATCGGCGTCTCCCACGGGATCTCGAGACCGAACTGCACGGCGTGCACCGCGCCCGCCTGCAGCTCGAACGCGCCGCCCAGCCGCGACTTCGTGAACTCGATGTCCTGCTTGTACTCCTGGTCGCCGCTCTCGACCTCGACCTTGGCCTGCAGCCCGACCGAGAGCCCCTCGATCTGCTGGTTGACGGAGCCGCCCTGGATCCGCACCTCACCCTGGACGACACCGCCCGGGACGACGTTGACCTCGTGCAGCACCGTCTCGACCGAAGCCCCGCCGGCCCCCAGGCTCGCGAGCAGCTTCTTGAACGCCATGTCTCTCCCTCTCGCCCACAACGGGTGGATCCTTGATCCGTACAAACGCGATCCGGCCGTGGCCGGTTCCATGCCCCAGCCTGGCAAGGCCGGTGCCCGACGGCCACCCCGCGGCACCACTCATCTCCAGTACCCTCGGACGGCATGATCGCGACCCCTGACCGTACGCCCCTGTCCAGGGAGTTCTTCGACCGACCCGTCCTCGATGTCGCCCCCGACCTCCTCGGCCGCATCCTGGTACGCAGCACCCCGGACGGTCCGATCGCCCTCCGCCTCACCGAGGTCGAGGCCTACGACGGTGCCGACGATCCCGGCTCCCACGCCTATCGCGGCCGTACGGCCCGCAACGAAGTGATGTTCGGCCCGCCCGGACACGTGTACGTCTACTTCACCTACGGCATGTGGTTCTGCATGAACCTGGTCTGCGGCCCGGAGGGAAAGGCGAGTGCGGTCCTGCTCCGCGCCGGCGAGATCATCGAAGGCGCCGAACTGGCCCGCACCCGTCGCCTCTCGGCCCGCAACGACAAGGAACTGGCCAAAGGACCGGCCCGTCTGGCCACCGCCCTGAACGTGGACCGCTCCCTGGACGGCACGGACGCGTGCACCTCGGACGACACCCCGCTCCGCATGCTGACCGGCACGCCCGTGCCCTCCGAGCAGGTACTCAACGGACCCCGCACCGGCGTCGCCGGCGACGGGGCCGTCCACCCCTGGCGTTTCTGGGTCGCCAACGACCCGACGGTGAGCCCGTATCGTGCCCATACGCCGAGGCGCCGCCGAAGTTGACGCGCCCTGCCGAGGTGCGTAATGTAGCCCGAGCCGTTGAACCGGGTATGGCGATCGCCAGGAGCCGGAAGCGGCCAAACCAACTACCTAGCGACTCCCCTCAGCAGGGGCGAATTCGGCGTGCCCGCATGCCTGAATTCGGCGCCGACAGACTCGATTATGAGTTGGACGGGGAATCGGCTAACGTAGTGAATGTCGAAAGGCCGACGAGCGAAAGCCCGGGGTCAAACGGCAAATCCCGCCGACAGGGAATCGGATCGAAAAGGATCTGATAGAGTCGGAAACGCAAGACCGAAGGGAAGCGCCCGGAGGAAAGCCCGAGAGGGTGAGTACAAAGGAAGCGGCCGTTCCTTGAGAACTCAACAGCGTGCCAAAAGTCAACGCCAGATATGTTGATACCCCGTCCATCGGACAACCGATGGTCGAGGTTCCTTTGAAA
>NZ_JBVJSX010000008.1:0-420928 GCF_055606225.1 Streptomyces sp. NPDC037100
TAGGAGGTGGGTGTGGGGTGTGGAGGTGAAGACGGGGGGTGGGCGGGGGTGTTGCGCTCCTGTTCCGCAGGAGCGCTTGCGGGACGCTGCGCGTCCCGCTCATCCCGGTTGCTGCGCAACCGGGATGACGCTCCGTCCGCTGCGCTCCCGGAGCCCACGGGGGCGTAGCCCCCGTGGGGTTCTTCCGCTGCGCTTCAGAACCGAGGCGGGTCCGCTGCGCTCCCCCGCCTGACGGTCCTTCCGGCTTCGCCTCCAGCCCCTTCGGCCCGCTGCCGCGGGCCGTGCTGGCTACGTGTCAGGGGGGGTCCGTCCTGTGCAGCAGGGGTGGGGTCGCCTCTGCTTTCCAGTGCCTCATCCGAACGGCTCTCCTCGAAGCCTGTGATGCCACCAGCTGCCACCTCTGCGTCGGGGATCACACAACGCGAACGGATCTGGGAGGGTTCGGCGCCACAGCTCCGCGTCAAACGCAGCAAGAAGTGCCTCAAGTTCCCGGCGCGCCGGGATGGGCAGTAATACCACCACCCGCTCCAGCAATTCCCTGGCCTCAGTCACGTCTTCCAGGCTGTCCGTAGGGCACGGACACACAGCGTAAGAGATCTCGAGATACCGGCCTGGCCGGGCGAGGAACCGCCGGCACCAGTACAGGGCCGTCTCAGTAGCGCCGGGCCATACTTCTTCAGCGTCTGTCTCCCGCTCAGCCCGGTGCACAGCAGCGGACGTCCGCGGCGACAACCGGTCGATCCGGTACGGCTGGTGCAATGCGTAGAGCTTGGGGTGAGGGGCACGCAAGGCGCCCGGCCGCCTACGCGGCATGACCCTTTCGGGCAGCGATCGTCATACCGGCATCTTGCCACGGCGGGGCCTTCCGCTGCACTTAAGGCCCAGGCGGGCCCCCTGCGCTCCTCCGCCCGGTGTCCTTGGTGCGTCTTTCGAAGTCTCGTCGTACCGCTGCACCTTGATCTTCGATCAGCCCACCGTCATCAGGGAAGTCCAGAACCGTGCCGCAGTGACTGCACAGCTTCCCGTCTTCAGCCGGCGTGCCACATGCCTTGCAGAACCGGTTGCCCTTCTCGCTTTCAATCTCCTGCGTCATGACTCCCCCGGGAACGAAATGGACGTGTTGGCTTTGGGTGCGGAGTACCCGTGGCATCGAAGTTGATTCACTCATGATGGCTGCTTCATTTTGGTTCTGCGATAGACTCTGGATTCAGATGGCTCCAGCGTTGTGAGTTTGTGCTGCTGCGACATAGCCTGTGCGTGTCTCGGATCACGGGCGTGTATCGCAGTCTCCGTCGAGCCCTCCGAGGTCCAACGCCTCCTCGTCTGCATGCTGGTTGTTCAGGTGGCGTCTGAGAACGGTCGTCTAGATCCGCCGAAGAGAGTAGATCAGAATGGCTGTGCAGGAACTCCGTCCCCATCAGCGAGAAGCCATCGACGCCGTACTCCGGGCGCTCGAATTTCCTGCACGATCCACTCTGCCCGAGCCGGGTCTGCGCACTCAGGTGATCATGGCCACGGGGACCGGCAAGACCCTCGTCGCCGTACGCAGTGCCGAGGAGCTGCGTGCCGGCCGTGTGCTGGTCCTCGTGCCGTCGCTGGACCTGCTCGCCCAGACCGAAACCGCGTGGCGCGAGGGCGGCCGCACCGGCCCGATGGTTGGGGTCTCGTCTCTGCGCGGCAAGGAGGCTGCCTTCCCCAACACCACCGACGTGGACGAGCTGGTCGACTGGGTGCGGCCCCTCGACAAGATCACCGTGTTCGCCACCTACGCCTCCCTCGGCCTCGGCACGCTCGAGCGCGCACACCGGGCCGGCCTTCCGGGGTGGGACCTGATCGTGGTCGACGAGGCGCACCGGACCTCGGGGCGGTTGGGCAAGCCGTGGGCGGTCGTCCACGACAACACCCGCCTCCCCGCCCTGCGCCGGCTGTACATGACCGCCACGCCGCGGTTGTGGCAGCTGGATGAGGACCAGGAGCAGCAGGGGGTGCCGGGTGAGCTGGTGGCGAGCATGGAGGACGATCCGGACGGTCCGTTCGGTGCGCGCTGCTACACGCTGACGCTGTCGGAGGCGATCGACCGCGGCATCTGCGCGCCGTACCAGGTGGTGTGCGTGGACATCACCGACACCCAGCTCCAAGCCGCGCAGCTCCTGGGCGTGGATGCGCGCTCCGGGCAGGTCCGCGGGACGCGGCTCGCAGCCCTCCAGACCGCCCTACTCAAGGCATCCTCGGAGGAGAACTTCCGGCGCACGCTCGTCTTCCACCACGTCGTGAAGGAGGCCGAGGCGTTCGCGGCCGGCCTCCCGAATGTCGCGGCGCAGCTGCATGCCGCGGATCGCGGGCTGTACCCCAAGACGATTTGGGCCGACTGGCTGTGCGGCGAGCACAAGCCGGGCCACCGCCGGCGGGTCCTCGAGGAGTTCGCGGCCGGGATCGCTACGGACGGCACGGTCGTGGAGAAGGGGTTCCTGGGCTCGGTGAGGGTGCTGGGCGAGGGCGTCGACACCAAGAACTGCGACTCCGTCTACTTCGCCGACGTCCGCGGCGCCATGCCCGACCTCGTCCAAGCCGTCGGCCGAGCCCTGCGCCTGCAGCCCGGGGAAGGCAAAGTCGCCTCCCTCGTCGTGCCCGTACTGCTCGGGCCCGGGGAGACGGCCGACACCATGCTCACATCGAGGGCGTTCGGCGGCTTGGCAAGGCTGCTGGAAGCACTCAGGGCGCACGACGCCCGCGTGGTGGAGCAGCTCGCCGAACAGCAGGCACGGAGCCGGGTCAGGGGCGTGCAGAGCCGTAGCGGGGAGCAGGAAGGCGAGAGCGACCGAAGCGACCGGATGTCGGTACCGGCACGAGAACTGCTGAAGTTCAGCACACCCCGCGACCCCGCGCAGCTGGCCGCATTCATCAACCTCCGCGTCCTCAACCCCGAGCACGCCCACTGGCGGCGCGGCATCGAAGCCGCCGTCATCTATGCCCGCGAATACGGCAACCTCAAGGTGCCCTTCACCTACCGCGTGCCCGGCCGCGACGACCAGGCAGTGGAGGCCGAGGGATGGCCGGCCTCGCTCGCCGGGTTCCCCCTCGGGCAGTGGATCGCCGACAACCGGCGCTTCCACGCCCGCGGCGACATGGACGATGACCGTGTCCAGCAGTTGGAGAAGCTGGGCATGGTGTGGTCGCACTTCGACGTCGCGTGGGAGGAAGGACTCGCCGCCGCGCGTGGGTGGGCGGCCGAAGCGGGTCACCTCCTGGCCCCGCTGGACGCCACCTACCAGGGCTACCGAGTGGGGATCTGGCTGAAGAACGCGCGGGCCGCCGCCCGCAAGGCGGCCGAGATCAAACAGCGGCGCGCCGAAGGACTCCCGGTCGGGCCGGCGGCCGGGGCGCTGTCCGAGGAGCGGCGCGAGCAGCTGGAGGAGATCGACCCGTCGTGGTGCCCGGCCTGGCCCGTGGAATGGCAACGCGCCTTCCACCTCGTCCGGCTGCACCTGGACGCCGGCGGCGAGCTGCCGATGGAGCCGGGCGTCGTGCATCAGGGCGAGGATCTGGGGCGGTGGGTGTGGTCGGTCCGGCTGGGCTGGGACAAGCTCACCACCGTGCAGCAGTGGATGTGCGAGCAGGTCCTCGGGATCGAGCCCGCCACCGAGGACGAGAAGCCGAAGCCGCGCCGCACGCAGGCCGACAAATGGGCCATGAACTACGAGGCCGCCAAGCAGTACTACGACCGCGAAGGGCACCTTCGCGTGCCCAGGAAGCACATCGAACGGATCATCGTCGCCGAGAGGGACGGCCAGGGCCCGGAGGAGCGGGAGCTGAAGCTGGGGGCATGGATCAGCAACCAGCGGAGCCGGGCCGCGGCCCTCTCCCCGGAGCGCGTGGAGCAGCTCTCCAACATCGGCATGCGCTGGACGTAGTCACTCGGCTCGGGACTCTGCCATTGCTCCGTCGGCAGGCCAGTATGCCCGCCTGTGCGCCAATCGCACGGGCGGGTGTACGCGTGCCGAACGCCCTGGGCTCGTTTCGCTGAGCACCTGCCACGGTCCTCTGCCTGACGATCGAAGCGTTCGTCCCCCTGGAGTCTGTGGATCCGATCCGCATCGGCGAGGGCTACTACCTCCAGCCGTCCGGGCAGGTCGCAGCCAAGCCGTACAAGCTCCTGCGTATGGCCCTGGCCCGGTCGTCGAAGGTGGCCGTCGCGAAATACGCCTGGTCTGGTCGCGAGCGGCTCGGTCTGCTGCGGGTGCGGGACGACGTCATCGTGCTGCATGCGATGCGCTGGCCCGACAAGATCAGGTCCCCTGAGGAGCTGCTGCCTCCGCCTGTTGAGCTGACCGACGAGGAGATCGAGGGCGCCCTCGCGCTCATGGACAGCATGACCCGCGACGATCTGGAAGGCGACGAGTTCCACGACGCCTACACCGAGGCCGTCGAGCAGATCATCGAGGCCAAGCGCGAGCACCGCGAGCCACCGAAACTTCAGGAGCCCGAGGAGAAGACGGGCCAGCTGGTGGACCTGATGGCCGCTCTGACCGAGTCCGTGCAGAAAGCCAGGGCCTCCCGCGGCGAAGACGCAGACGTGCACGAGATGCCGAAGAAGAAGACCGCGAAGAAGCAGCCGGCCAAGAAGACCGCCGCAAAGAAGACCACGAAGAAGGCCGAGACCAAGCACAGCTCAGGACGCCGGCCGCGCAGCGCCTAGACCTCGATGCCCAGTGCCGTGTGCGGCCTGCACTTCGTACACGCCGGTACCTGCTGGCGTAGCGCCTCGATGGCCTGCGCCCTGGTCGCGGGCTTCGCCCGCTTGCCTGGGTCCCAGCACTCCCCCGTGCGCACGGCAACGATGTTGGTGCGGTCCAGGCCGCGCTCGATCAGCCACTCAGGAGTGGGCAGAGGCGTGAGCGAAGGGCTGGGGCCGTGGTACTGGCCCCTCGCCGATTCGGACAGCTGGTACCGCACGGGCGTCAAGAGCGGGCCTGACGCTCACGGCGAGAAAAGCGCTTTGCGGGCTCACTGACCTGGCCACTTGGCTCGCAAGGGGCGCCTACGACTCGTTCTGAGCGGGGCCGCTGCGCTTACGGTCGAGTGCCGTCGATGTGCTCGAGCAGCGTTCGGGCTTCGACGGTGCGGCTGTGGTCCGGGCCGAAGGAAGCCTGGCACGCATCATGAGCGGCTGCAGCCTGGTGACGGGCATCGGGAGCCCGTCGCAACCCCCACAAGACCATAGCGAAGACCAGTTGGACGGCGCCCGTGTCTGGGTGGCGCTGGTCATCGGGCAGAGTGCGGTACAGCTTGTCGGCGTCCTGCACCTCGGTGAGGGCCTCTTCGTGGCGGGCTTGGCCGTTGAGGCTGCGAGCCAGGCCGAGTCGCAGGACGACGGACCCCCGGTCACGTTCGCGATGGGCGGCCAGGGCCTCGCGGGCGACTGCTTCGGCCTCCTGGTGGCGCCCCTGCGCATTGAGGGCGAAGACCAGCCCGTTGCGGGCGGCCGCTGCCAGGAATGACATCTCCGGGCCGGTACCGCGGCCCGCGGCCTCGGCGACGGCCGCACATTCGGCCTCGCACTCGGTGTACTGACCGAGCGAGATCATTTGCTGTGCGCGGTCCGAGCGCAGTTTCAGGGTCAGCCAGTGATCGGCTCCGAATATCCTGCTGAAGGCAGGAAGCGCCTCGTCGTAGGTGGCCAGTGCCTCGGCGTGGCGGCCTTGGGCGCCCGTCGCGAGCGCGGCAATGTTCAGCGCCACGGCTGCGTACTCGTCGTCGCGCGGCCGCGATCTGGCCACGGCGCGGGCTTCGGCCTCCGCGTCGGCATAACGCCCAGCTCGGTAAAGGGCTTTGGCCTCCGCCACAGGCGTCCCCGTCATTTGTTGGGCGTCGCTGCGGCCACGCCGTCGTAAGAATCTCATGACCGGGAGCATACGGATGCTGCGCAGGCTACGCGGTGGCGGTGCAGGGAGACGGTCGGCACCCTGGTGTCCTGGAGGATCACGCGAGGCCGGCCATCGCGGCTGTCTCGCCGACGCGACCAGCACGGTGCTCCAGGCGAACGCCGTGGACGTAATGACGACTGTCTGGAGCATCTTCATACAGGCCCTCTGCTGTCGGGGAGCCGGCCGCAGGGATCCGGCAGCTCCATCCGAAGAAGGCCGCCGCGCACCCCGGGCGGGCTGGCACCCACCTCGCAGGGCCGCCGGACCGGAGGTCCTTGCCTTGGTCCACCCGCACCTTTTCGGGCGGGCCACCGAACGGGCCGTAGGGGTCCTCGCGCAGGACCGCGGAGCGCAGCGCGGCCAGCACCGACTCCCGTGACGGATGTACCGGCGTGACCGCGACGCCGGTGAGGGCGGTGGTGGCGCAGTCGGTGAACCACGTGATCCACGGCCTGCGAGGCTTGCCGTCGACCTTGACCAGCACCGGAACCTGCACGTGGTCGGTCTCTCAGTCCCCTTATCGGCCGTCCAGGTGAGCCTGAGGCCCCGGCTCGGCTGCCCGGGCGGGTGAGGCCTCTCGTGCGGCCATGGAACGCACCCCGAGATCCGAGCCATTGCGGCAGCACCTCACGAGCGCCCTCGCCAGGGCCTCCTGATCAGAGCTGCCTTCCTGAGGAGGGAAGGCGCGTCAAGATCTTTAGCCTCAGCCAGGCTGAAACCACCTGCGCGTCGCGCAGCTCCTGGACGACGATTCCGCCCTTGAGAACTGGTCACCAGCCCCTCGATCAGCCTCATGGCCAGTTGCTTCCACCGGCTGTGATCTGGGCTGTTGCATCTCGGCCCGGTCTCGATCTTGGCCCCGGTGCTTTCACCTGTTGAGTGACGCATTCGTCCGGCGTGGAACAGCTGGCAGGCTGTGCCCATGGACATGGAGGTGCTCAGCGCAGATGACTACGAGTCGGTGCATCGGGCAAGCCGAGGTTTGGCGGCGCGGTACGGGATGGTGACGCTCAACGCCATGATGGAGGCGTGGGAGGCGTTGGTGCAGGATGTCGAAGAGGGCTTCGACGCCGAACTCGTCTGGGAGTACGCGAACATGCTTCGTTGCCGCGGCTGGCTGGCGGAGGCATGGCCCGTGTTCACCGACAGGATTCGGGCCGCGCGGCAGGCGGAACTCGACGCGCTGGATGCCCGCTTCCAACTGGCAACCGTGCCGCTGCGCGGCCAGGCGGACGACGCGCGGTGGCATTCGCGGCGACCGCTTCTGATCGTCGGCGACACTTTGCTGGAACTGCCTGGATCCTGGGTCCTGTGACACGTGCGAGCTGATGTCCAACCGCCGGTCAGATCACTGGAGAGTGCCTCTGAACTGGGAAGATAGGGCTTGTCTAGGGGCCTGTCCGCCCCAATGAGAGGCGCTCTCCAGGTGAGGAAGCGTAGCGCGTCGTACCCGCGTGTCCGTGTCGAGAGCGGCGGTCACGGGGTGGTCTCCCAGGTCGGGAGTGTGCTGCTGGTCGAGACCGCCCGCAAGAGTGGCCTGGATACCGCGATATCAGCGGCGCTCGTGCCCTGGCGGCGCCCTCGAGCGGTGCACGATCCGGGCAAGATCCCGCTGGATGTGGCGCTCGCGGTCGCGCTGGGCGGGGACTGTCTGGCAGATGTCAGCATGCTGCGGGCCGAGCCTGCCGTGTTCGGCCGGTGGCCTCCGACCCGACCGTCTCCCGTCTGGTCGACAACCTAGCCGCTGCCGGGCCGAAGGCCCTGGACGCGATCCGCGCTGCTCGGGCCGATGCCCGCGAGTGCGTATGGAAGCTGGACCGGAATGAGGCGCCGGATAGGGACGGCCACGTGATCGTGGACCTGGACGGCGTGGTGGTACTGGCGCACTCCGGGAAGCAGGGCGCTGCCGCCAACTGGAAGAAGACCTACGGGCACCATCCGTTGATGGGCTTCGTCGATCACGGACGCGGCGGCACCGGGAGCCGGTGGCTGCCCTGCTGCGGCCGGGGAACGCGGGCTCCAACACCGCCGCCGACCACATCACCGTCACCCGACTCGCCCTGGCCCAACTTCCTCAGAGGCATAGGCGCGGCCGGTCCACACTGATCCGCACTGACTCCGCAGGATGACGATCACCGAGCAGATTCACCAGGCTGTCCTGAAGGTCCCCGCCTCCGCCTGGACGCCCGCTGTCGAACCGGGCGGCGAGATCCGCGACGGCGCCTGGACCGCCGAGCTCGACGGCGACGTCCTCAAAAGCTGGCCGAAGGGGATGCGGCTGATCGTCCGCAAGGAACGACCCCATCCTGGCGCCCAGTTGCGCTTCACCGACGCCGACGGGCTGCGGCTCACAGCCTTCGCCACCAACACGACAGACGGGAAGATCACCGACCTCGAGCTGCGGCACCGTCAGCGCGCGAGGGCCGAGGACCGCATCCGGGCCGCACGGGCCACCGGTCTGCGGAACCTGCCCCTGCACGACACCGCGCAGAACCAGATCTGGCTGGAGATCGTCCAGCGTCCTGTTAGGGCCGTAATGCGCTTCGGCGCCAATCCCGGCGAGGCAGGCCGTGACGGCCCAACGGCGCAGGCGAACACGTCCATGGCTGGTCGACGAGTGAGCAGGCCCGCCCGCCCCAGCCGTGGCCGACGAGGCCGGCCTCGCCCAGGCCGAAGGCGTCGAGGACGGGGATGGTCCCCACGGTGAGTGCGCCCTTTCTCCGGTTCGTGGAGTCAGACGTTGAGGCGCAGGACACGGTCGACGGCGATCTCGATGACGATCAGGTCCGGCGGCGCGGGTGGGGTGCTGCGGTAGCGGCGGGTGTAGAGCCTCACCGCCTCGGCCACGCGTCGCGGCTCTGCGGTGACGTTGGCGGGGCCTTCGAGGGTGACCCAACGGTATCCGTCCGCCTGGCAGAGCGCAGCGCGTGCCGTCGGACCGGCCGCCGTCACGTTCCGGGCCTTGTGGGTTCCCGCTCGTGTGGTGACCCGGGCCAGGCCGGTGGCCTCGCAGAAGGTGAAGCGCACGGGAGTGACGTGGGCTGAGCCGTCCCGGCGCAGCGTGGTGAGGGTGGCGGTCAGCGGGCGGGATAAGAACGCCTTCGTGGCGGGGGCGAGTTCGACGGCTCCGGGCGCCTCGATCACTTCTTGTTCACGCCCTCGTTCCAGATCAGCTTGACGATGTTCGGCTTCACGGCCGTGGTGACGAGACCCATGGCGGCGCGGACGTAACGCCGCTCCTCCATTTCCCGCAGCATGCCGGCGGCGAGGTCCGTGCGGGCGGTGAAGACACCATCGGCGCTTTCCTCAGCGGTGAGGTAGTCCGTGACGACGGGATGCTCGAACAGGCCCGAGGGCCGCACGAGGGTCCAGTCGAGGCCGGTGGAGCGGATCACCGCTTCCATGCGGCGCATGTCCTCGTGCAGGGTGCGGCCGAGCCGCCGGTTCACCAGCGGGTCGAGCACGTTGTTGAAGAAGTGGGCGCCGGACGGGCGCCAGTGCGGGTCGGCGACGGAGGAGCTGACGGCCAGCAGCCGCTTGACACCGTGCCGGATCATGGCGTCGGTGATGGCCGTCGCGCTCGTCGAGTACAGGGTGATGGCGTCCTTGCTGAAGCGCGCGCCCAGCGCTGAGAGGACGGCGTCCGCCCCCGCGACTGCTGCGTCGACGGCGATGGGGTCGGTGGCATCGGCGAGGGCCACGGTGAGGCCGGGGCGTTCGGTGAGCGAGCCGGGGCGTCGGGTCACGGCGACGACCTCGTGGCCGGCGGCGAGGGCCTGGTCGGTGAGGTGGCGTCCGGTGGGTCCGTTGGCGCCGAAGACGGTGATACGCATGGTCTCGGGTCGTCCCTTCGTCTGGTCCGGTCTCCCGGCCGTCGTCCCGTTCGGGAGATGGCATTGACTGTGGCGGTCACCGGACGGAGGCTCAACGTTGATGAATAACGACCACTCCGCCCCCTCCCGCCCCCGGGGCCGGCCGCGCGGCGCCCCGCGCATCCGCGAGTCGATCGTGTCGGCAGCCCATGCACTCTTCCTGGAATACGGCTACCGGCGGACCACCCTGCGTGCGGTGGCCGGGGCCGCCAGCGTGGACCCGGCGCTGATCTCATATCACTTCGGTTCGAAGAAAGGCCTGTTCGCGGAGGTCATGCAGTTCCAGTGTGCCCAGGCACTCACGGTCGCGGACGTCCTCGGCGGCGACCGGGCCACGCTGCCCGAACGTCTCATCGACGCGGTGACGGGGCTCTGGGAGGACGGCGATTTCCGGCAGCTCAGTGCCCAGGGGCCGCAGGCCGCCGCGGCGATCCGCGACTACCTGGAACGCGAACTGCTGGCCCCGCTCGTTGAATTCCTGGGCGGCCGCGACGCGACCGCCCGCGCCACAGCGGTGGTGACCATCCTCGGCGGCCTCATCTACATCCGGTACCTCAACCCCCTTCCTACCCCGGCCGCCCTCACGCCGGCCGGGACCCGCAACGCCCTCGCCCCGGCCCTGCGCGCGGCACTGGCACCCGGGCGACGTATCCCGGCCGTCACCCGTACCGACCAACGCGCCACGCCGGCCCCTTCCGGGAGCAACCGGGGGCGCTGACCGGCCACGTCGGCACCACCGTCCCTGCCCGAAGCCCCGTGCCAGCCGCGTGATCGCGCGTCCGGCGCGCACAGCGCCGCGTCCACCACGCCTTGGAGAGGGCGCAGGCTCCGCCCCTCGCCCGCCCGGGTCGTGGTACAGACGGTCACGGCGCCGGCACGTGGAGGCGATCGGGGAGGCGGACGTCGGGC
The DNA here is from genome assembly GCF_055606225.1 of Streptomyces sp. NPDC037100. NCBI lineage: Bacteria > Bacillati > Actinomycetota > Actinomycetes > Kitasatosporales > Streptomycetaceae > Streptomyces > Streptomyces sp. NPDC037100. The sequence continues at coordinate 10,706 of NZ_JBVJSX010000008.1, forward strand.
AGTGCGTCGATGAGGTCGGCCTGGGAGGCGCGGATGCCGTGCGCGTCTTTCGGGCCGGAGCCGAGAGTGCGGCGGGTCGTCACAAGGTCATCGTAGGGGCGGTGCTACCGCTGGTGGCTCGGCTCGGGACTGTCGCTCATCTGCAGCTCGGTGGCCTGCCATCCGCCCCACCCCTGGCAACTCTTTGGCGCCCGATCAGAAGGTCGCACCCTAACGACCTCGTGCACGGTAGGCAGTGAGGTGTCAGCTCCTGATCGTCGATCATGGCTGTGTGGTGGGGAACGCGTCTCGTGCAGCGATCATCAGCGACCGGAGGATCACGGGCCTATCGGCCGACGTGGTCGCTGAACTCGTGGCCCAGCTGGGCCCGTTATGGCATGAACGGCACCAGGCCAGGCTTGCGTCCAGGCTCCGGAAGCGGGCGATCGGCGCCGGGGCGAAGCACCGGCTGGTCCTCGTCGATCGGCTTCTGGCCACCCTCGTGCACCTCCGCCACGGGGCCACGCACGACGTGCTCGCCTGCTGGTTCGGCGTGGACCGCTCCACCATCACCCGCGCCGTCGGCGAGGTGCGGCCACTACTCGCCGAGCGAGGCTGCACCGTCAGCCCCGGAGTGCGGCTGCGGACCCTGGCCGAGGTCGTCGACCACCTCGGCGCCGACGGCAAGACCGGGACCAGGCGGGGGAAGTCGTGCAGCCCGGAGATCGTCCGCTCGACGACCCAGCCGAAAGTGCCCAGGACAGTGCCATCCACTGCCCCCGCTCGGCGATCGGGAGCCGGATGCCGCGCTGCCGCAGGAGCCGGCCGTGCTTGTCCTGGTCGTAGCCGCGGTCGGCGAAGAGCATGTCGGGCCGTCTGCGCGGCCGGCCGACGACTCACGCACTTTGGCGGTCAGGACCCGTTCGACGGTGACGCCGCCGTCGGCGAAACTGGCCGTTGCCCACTGGAGGAAGGCCGCGCAGGTGACGGCCTTCTCATTGGGCAGGTCTTCGGTGTAGGCCAGGCGGGAGTGGTCGTTCAGGGCGGTGTGCCGGTAGGCGCATCCGGTGCCGTTGCGGCGGTACTGCTTGGCCCAGCCGGCCGCGCGGCCAAGAACCTTGTGACCGCCGCCGTCGGGGATGCGGCCGAGTTTGTTGACGTCGATGTGGACCAGCTCGCCTGGTTGGCTACGTTCGTAGCGGCGCACGGGCTCGCCGGTGGCCCGGTCCGTGGCGGCGAGTGCAGGCAGGCCGTGGCGGACGAGGACGCGGTAGGCAGTGGAGGCGGCCAGTCGCACAGGGCCGATGCGGTGCTCGCGCCGCAGCCTGATGGATGGCTGCTCGCCGGAGATCGTATGAAACGGGTGTGGCTTATACGGCGGCTGGCAGCATGGCGGTGCGCATCGGGTCCTCGGGGTCGTCGGGCAGGATCTCGCCCTGGTGGGCCATGAACGCGCGGCCGCCGTGCTGCCAGCACTGGGCCAGGGCCGCCTCTTGTACCACCAGCTCGAGCGGGAGCCTGTCCAGGTTCGGCGCGATGATGCCGTGCGCCTTCTTCTCCTCGACCCACAGCAGGGCGGTGGCCAGCTCGGGCAGTCATGGCTCCACTTCGGCCGTGTTTACGCGCTTCCAGCCGCCCTTCCGCGTTCGCCTCCCCCGTCCCGTCCGGTAGGGGCCCGGCGCCGGGACCGCACGAGAGCAAGGGTCAGTCCCTGGCTGGCAGACGAGGGGTGTCCTTGCCGTTCGATGATCCGAGTGATTCGTGGGGACGGTTCCGCGAGGACATGCGTGCACTGCACGAGGCCGTAGGCAAGCCGACCCGGAAGGCGGCGGCGACACTGCTTTCACGCGCGTGCGGGCGACCCCAGGAGGGTCGCCCGCACGCATGCCGCAAAGCACTGTTCCTGAGTGGGCCTGCTGCCGCCGGGGCGGCGGCCTGCTGACTTAGGCGTGCGCCAACACGCCTTCTGCCATGTCACTTTGCCTCTGTCTAAAAGTGCACCCAGCGGTGAGAGCTCTTCCAAATGCTACCTAGCAAAGCGAACCTCAGCACATACTGGCATCTGAGTCGCCGAGTCAGCAAAGCGGACCTGCACACAACTGAGCCAATCCGGCATGCTGCTGTGCGCTGTCGGTGGCCGCTCGGAGAAACGATCTTTTGCAGAGAGCGCTGACCGGTCCACCCGTTCGGGGCTGCGTCCGCAGCTTTCACCCGCGAACCACGGATGCAGTGGGACAGGCGTAAGCCAACGGAGGCACTAAAAGGATGTATCGGTCATGGGGGTGGATCGGTGCATTGCGGCACAGGTACGGGCCTCTGAGACACTGACCCTGCCCGCAGGCGGTGTAGCGCCAACTGCGCCTCCAAGACGGCGGGTTACACCCAGCGGTGGGGGTGCGCCCGTTGTGTGCGGCGCATCCCCCCAAACTCCACAGAGGGCTCTGACATGCCAAAAACCCCAATCTCCCGAGGTGCGCCGACCCGCCTATCGCGCCCCCAGGCGGCGTCGCGACTGACCGTCTGCCACATCCTGCCGCTGACCGTGTTCCCCATGGTCGGTAGTGCGCTATACGCCCTGGGTATGCCGATGGCGGATGTTCCCGTCTTCCTCGGCTGGTGCGGTGGCATCGGCGCTGCCGTGACCGTCGCCGTCACCGGGGGACGCCATGCGCTGATCGCGCTCGCGCACGCCGTTTTGGCCGCCGCCAGCCCCAAATAGGTGCAGGAGGTGGCTGAACATGGCGCGCCCGGAACGTCTACTTACCGGTCCCCCGCACCGCACCGCCCTTGCCCGCTACCTTCGGGACCTACGGGCCTCAGCAGGGCTGACCTACCTCTCGATGGCGGCTCACCCCGACAGCCCCTCGCCGGCGACGCTCAAGCGCACCGCTGGGGGCCGGTCCGTGCCCACATGGGAGCAGGTTTCCATCTATTGCTCCTTGTGCGTCACCGACGCTGCGGACGCAGCCCGCGCGCTTCAGCAGGTGTCCCACCTGTGGAAACGCGCGCGTAGGGAACAGCGCGGCACTCTTGGTCTGCAAGGCAGGCCTCCCACTCTGATCGTGGACCGTGCGGATCTGAGCCTTGCCCTCTACGTACTCTACGAACGCGAGGGGGCTCCACCGCTACGGACTGTCCAGCGACGAGGCGGGGGCTCTGCCCACCTTCCGCTCAGCACGGCCGCTCGAATCGTCAACCGGCAGACGCTGCCAGCGGACCTACCCCAGCTGCTCGCCTTCCTCAGAGGCTGCAGCGTCCCGGAACAGCAGCTCGCTCAGTGGGAGAAAGCGGGGAGGAAGGCCTTGCGCAGCTGAGCAAGGGAAGCAACCGCCGTCCTCGCGGCCCGCCTGCGCAATCGTGCGACTGCCTGACGGTGTGCCGTCCGCGCTCGTGGTACACCGTCAGGGAGGTGGCGGCCACTGCCGTCAGGTGTCAGTGTTTCACTCCGAGCCGCGCTGGAGGAGTTCTCGATCTGCAGCTGGGTCGCCGATCTCCCCATCGGAAGCTCGTACATATACGCTCGCGTGTGGCCGATCCAGCCCTCATCTGCAGGGTGTACAAGGGGAGGGTGGACTTGTCGGATCTAGTACCTGCTTGGCGCAAAAGCTCTTTCAGCGAAAACTCGGGTTGTGTGGAAGTACGTTTGAGCGGCGATGACGTGTTTGTGCGGGATTCCAAGCTGCCCGGTGGGTTGTTGCTGGCGGTGGGCGCCCCCGGCTGGCGGCACTTCCTCTCGGCAATCCAGGGGGATCACGCAGCGTTCCACATGAAGTGATCATCTACGTTGGGTCATGCGCCACCTGCAAGTCCATCACGGCTATGGCGTACCGGTTCTCCACCTCCCAGAAGGCTTCGAGGTGGTCCTCGACACTGCGCTGCACGTCGGTGGTGGCTTTGTCGCTGAGGATGACACTGCCGTCCGGGTTCTCCAGATAGACCACACGGTCCTGTTCAGAGCTTGGGAACTCGAAGATCACATACGGAGAGCGCAACAGCGGATACAGGCCGGCCCCGAAGGGGATGACCCCGATCTGTACGTGCGGAAGCTGCCCGATCCTCCGGAGGTGTTCCACCTGCGCGCGCATCACTGCGGGGCTTCCGACAACGCGCCGAAGTGCAGACTCATCAATCAAGAAGCGCAGCTCTGTTTCTGCTGGTTCCTGGAGCAACCTTTCCTGCCGCTTCATCCGCAGCTCGAGGAGATCCTCCGTCTCCCGCACCGCGGACTGGGCAAGGATGACGCGAGCGTACTCCTCGGTCTGCAGCAGCCCCGGGATCCACAGGATCTCAAAGTTTCGCACGACCGACGCCGACGCCTCGTAACCGAGGTACGCCTTGAACCCCTCCGACAGGAGGTTGCGGTACTCCTGCCACCACGGTTGCTGTCGGGCTTCCTGAGCGCTGACGAGCAGTTCGGTGGCCTTCTCCTCAGAGATCCCGTAGAAACTGATCAGAGCCCGCAGGTCAGTAATGGAGATCTTCGTCCGGCCAGACTCCAGTCGCATGACCTTTGATAAGGACCACACCATCTCTTCGGCCACTTCAGGCTGCGAGTACCCCACCTTCTTGCGCGCCGCCTGCAATTGCACACTGAGGCGTTTGCGTGCATACATAGGGTCGGCGTCAGGCATGAAGGAGCTCCTCTAAATGCCTCAAAGTCCACCTTCAGCTACTTGCCCTGACGGTTCGTAAGGTGACCGGGAGCGCTAGGCTACGCGTATTTGTGCTATGTGTCACTATGCCGCCTTGAGTTCGGAAGCAGAGCCCGAACGTGCGAGCGAAGATGGTGACGTGCGAGAACAAGAGACGTACGGGTTCCGGCACTCACCCGCTATACGGCGACGAGGATGGTGCGGTCCAGCCCGCGCTCGATCCGACTGTGCCCCTGCCCGTCAGGCCGGGCGGGCCGCCTCTGCCTGCGCCTTCCGCATCGCCATGCCGTGCTGCCCGTCGACAGCACCGGTGCCGCATCCTGCTGAACGTCGTGCTGGTCGGATGGGATTCCTCGGCGCCGGTCAGCCCTAGCGGAATCGGCACAGGCGGACGTAACGGCAAAGGTCGCTGGTCCCCCGGCCGCGGTTCTGAGGGGGCGTCTTACTGATCTTTTTGATTACTGAGCGGCTTTCTCGCGGGCGCGCAGGAGTGCCCAGAGTGGGTTGGAGAGGCCTGTGAGGTACCAGGGGATGAGCCAGAGCGCCGCCCACCAGGTGGTCTGGGGTTCGAGGATCAAGTCGGTGGCGGCTGCGGCCATCCCGGTGGCCAGGCTGCATCACGTGAGGCGGCCGGCGTTCCGGACCCTTCGGGTGAGCCTGTCGGAGGCGGGGTGGGTGCGGGAGGAGGGCAGGGTTCTGCCCGGTTCGAGAGCGGTCTTGCAGAGGCCGCCCCTCGATCATGTACCGCCGGTCGTAGAAGCGGCGGACCATGGCCTGCCATCGCCGACGCCAGTTCAACCAGGACAGGTGAATCGGCTATCGCCTGCTCCAGGTGCCGGGGAGCCGGGCGGGGCCCTGCGGGTAGCGGGGGCCGGGGCGCTGCGGGCGGGGCCAGCCGATCCGGCGGCGCGGGCGGGGGATGAGCACGAGCGCAAGCGGAGCGAGCACCGTGGTGGCCTGCCCGTTTTCGTTGGCGAGGAGCTCGTGGACAGAACGACAAGGGCGGTGGCCAGGCCATGCAGCACAGCTTTGACCATGTACCGGTGATAGGTGACAGGGGCAGGGGCACTCTCGACGTTTCGCTGGATGCGCCGCCCGTGAGTGGACTGGTCACACCAGCTGGAGCACCCAGTGGCCCGCGCGGTTGGCGTCATCAGCGGCCTCGGCGTACCGGTCCTGCGTGTCGGCTGAGTCACGGCCGCGTTCAGCGCCCTGACCGGGAGAGGCCCTGCACCACCTGAACGATCACGTCCAGGATTCCCTGGCCGAACGCTGTCGGGGCGATCAGCACGCCGAAGACCAGCACGATGGCGACGGTCAGCTTCTCGTCGAACCGGCTCCGGGCCTCCGTACGCCGACGGAGCCGCAGGATGATGATGATCGCCAGCAGAACCGCCACGTTGATCGTCACCAACATCAGGCCCGCCCTCCCCCATCGGGCACTTGTGTGCACGGACCTGTCTATCGCCAGCGACTCCGCGCAGCGGTCCGGTTTCCGATCGCGGCACAGCGCTTCTGTCCGGCTGAATTCAGGGACTTGACCAGCGCATTGGGGTGTCTGCGTCCTCGGGTCATGGGCGGTACACCCAGGGGGCAACACGGAACCCGGCCTGGCAGCGTAAGCCGGCGTCAGCCGGGATCAGGGTCTGTCTGAGTGTGACGAGCTGCCCCGGCCCTGGCGCGGAACTGGTCATCGCATCATGCCGTCCGGCGGTCTGGCGTTGGCAAACGACGGAGATGTCGCACTGAGAGGCCCGCATCGATGTCGTCGGCATCTCAATATGACCGTTGGTCCCCGCTGCTGACGCAGCCTCCTGGAAGGGCGGCTCCCCACGGTGAGCGTGCAAGGCATCGGTGCTGTCCCCGGCATCCGTTGCAGACCGGTTCACTCCACCCGTGGCTCCACTTGCCGTGGGTGATCAAACCGACGTGAGGGCCGTGCCCAGCGCCTCGAGGGCGGGCTGAGAGGCCCGCCTGGGTCATTCGGCTTGCGTTGTCGCGATCACCATCAGCTTGGTCACCTTCCCGTCGTCGCCGGTCACGTCCCGCACGTGCCGGAAGCCCAGGCGGCGGCACATGGCCAGGCTGGCGGCGTTGTCGGCTCCGACCATGCCGTAGGCCTCCTTCAACCCGAGGTTGTCGGCGGCGTGGCGCAGCAGGCCGTGGACCACTTCCGTGCCGAGGCCGTGGCCCCAGTAGGGGGGTGCGAGGGCGGCGATCAGCTCGTGTCCGTCGACGTTCCCGGTCTTCTTCACCTCGGCGTGCCCGACGAAGACGTCCTCCTGCCACAGTCCCCACACGTCGAACAGGCGCTGAGGGTAGACGTCCTTCAGGATGGTGCGGAACAGCGTGCGGATGTCCGCCTCGGGCACGCGTTCCTGGCCCATCCAGCGGCAGACCTCCTCGTCGCGCAACAGGGCCACGAAGGCGTCCTCGTCCTCGGGACGATAGGGGCGGAAGGTGAGCCGTGCGGTGTGCAGGACCGGTGTCATGAGGGCTCCTCGGGATGGGCGGACAGACGGGCGGACCGGGCCGGGCGCGCTGCCGGAAAGGCGCGCCCCGGCCCGGTCCCGCGTGACTCCGCGCGAGCGCGTCAGGCTTCGGCACTCTCCATGCGCTCACGCAGGCTGCGCGGGCGCATGTCGGTCCACACCTCGTCGACGTAGGCGGAGCACTCGGCCTCCGTGCCCTCCTTGCCGACGGGCTGCCAGCCGGCGGGGACCTCGACGTCGGCGGGCCACAGCGAGTACTGCTCCTCGTCGTTGCGCAGCACCTGGTAGCGGGTGTTCTCGTCCATGTCTGTCGGCTCGCTCTCTTTGTTCGTGACGGGTGGCGGCGGATCGGGTCGGTCGTGCGGTGCCGGCGGTGGGGCTCGGCCCACAGGGCGGGGCCTCACCGGCGGTCGCGGGCGTGGTGGGCGATGTGGCGCAGTGCCTGGGCGAAGTCCTCGGCGACCCGCCGCACCGTGCCGGTGGGGTGCAGGGCGGGCCGGTGGTGCCAGGTGAAGGACAGCCGGCCGCGCTGGACCGCGCCGACGATCTCCAGCGGGTGGGACCCGCTGTCGCGTGGGTCGTGGTGGCGGCCGAACGAGCCGTGCTCGGCGCGCACCACGCCGTCACCGGCATGCTCGGGGCGGGCGTCCCACTGCCCGAGGTAGTTGAAGACGACTTGTCCGTGTGCGGCCCGCCCCAGGCGTTCACGCACCTCGGGAGGGCCGAAGGTGCGCAGCGCGCCGAAGCCGAGCCCGTTTCCGGGCACAGCGCGCAGCTGGCGGCGTACCGACTTCACCAGGGTCCGCCAGTCGCGGGCCGGGCCGAGGTCGGCGGGGTCCGGCACGTGGAGGGCGACGGGGTGGACGGTGGTGAACCAGCCGACCGTGCGGGTCAGGTCGACGTCGTCCAGGACGTCCTCGCGGCCGTGTCCCTCCAGGTCCAGGCGGACCTCCTCGTGGCCGGTCCAGCGGGCCAGGGCAAGGGCGAGGGCGGCGAGCAGCACGTCGTTGACGCGGGTGCGGTAGGCGGTCGGCGCCGCGCGCAGCAGCGCTTCGGTGTCCGCCTCGTTCAGTTCGACGGTGAGCGTGTCGACGGCGCCCGTCTCCGGCCCGGCCGGTGTCTCGGCCGGGAGTGGCTCGACGTTCACCGCGCGTTCCCAGTAGGGCAGTTCGTGGTCGAGGGCACCGGCCGCGACATGCGCGGCGAGGCCACGGGCCCAGTCGCGGAAAGAGGTGGTGCGTTCGCCCAGCGTCACGGGTTCGCCCTGGGCGGCCTGCCGGTAGGCGGCCTCCAGGTCGTCGCGCAGGATGCGCCAGGAGACGGCGTCCACGACCAGGTGATGGGCGACCAGGAGGAGGAATGCGGGCCGGTCGGCGGCGCCGTTGAACAGGGCCGCCCGCAGCAGCGGGCCGCGTGCCAGGTCGAAGGCGGTGTGCAGGTCGTCGGCGGTCTTCTCCATCGCCGCGTCGGCCTCGGTGGGGGTCAGGCCGCTGAGGTCGTGGTGGGTCAGGAGCCGGTCGCGGTCGGTGTCGGTCGCCGGCGGGTTGAACTGGCGCCAGCCGTCCTGGTCCGCTGTGAAGCGCATGCGCAGAGCGTCGTGGTGGTCGAGCAGGGCGTCGAGGGCCGTTTCCAGGGTGGTGGCGTCCACGCCGGAGGCGAGTTCCACCAGCAGGGACTGGTTGAAGTGGGCGTGGCTGGCGCGCGGGCTGGTCAGGAACCAGTGCTGGATGGGGGTGAGCGGTACTTCTCCGCTGACCGCTTCGTGCCGGGAGTGCCGGGGCGCGGCGGTGACGACGCCGGCCAGCTCGGCGACGGTCTGATGGGTGAACAGGTCTCGGGTGGTCAGGTGCAGTCCGTCGCGCCGCAGCCGTGAGACGACCTGCATGCTGAGGATCGAATCGCCGCCGAGATGGAAGAAGTTGTCGTGCGCCCCCACGTCGGCCACACCGAGGACGTCGGCCCAGATGCGGGCGATGCGGCGCTCGGTGTCGGTGCGCGGCGGTGTGTGCGGGCCGGTGGCGGTGTGGGCGGGGCCGGGTTCGGGCAGCGCGCCCCGGTCGGTTTTGCCGTTCGCGGTGAGCGGCAGGTGGGCCAGCGGCACGAACGCCGAGGGGATCATGTGCGGCGGGAGCAGCCCGGCGAGGTGGTCGCGCAGCTCGGTTCCCGGCAGTGCCTCCGGGGAACCCTCGGCGGGGACGACGTGGGCGACCAGCCGCCCGCCGGAGCGGCCGTCCGGGTCGCTGCCGCCGCCGCGTACGGTGACCACCGCGTCGCGCACGAGCGGGCTGGTGCGCAGCGCGCTCTCGATCTCTCCGGGTTCGATGCGGAAGCCGCGCAGTTTGACCTGGTCGTCGGCGCGTCCGGCGAAGCGCAGTTCGCCGGACGCGTCCCAGCGGGCCAGGTCGCCGGTGCGGTACATGCGCTCTCCGGGGGCGCCGAAGGGGTCGGCGACGAAGCGGGACGCGGTCAGGCCGGGCCGGTGGAGGTAGCCGCGGGCCAGTCCGGGTCCGGAGACGTGGAGCTCGCCGGTGACACCGGGCGGGACGGGACGCAGGGCGGCGTCGAGCACGTGGACGCGGGTGGCGCCGGCGGGCCGTCCGATGGGCGGGGCGCCCGTGCCCGGGGTGAGCGGGCCGGTCCAGGTGGCGACGACGGTGGCCTCGGTCGGGCCGTACGAGTTGATCATCCGCCGGCCGGGGGCCCACCGTTCGACGAGGTGGGCGGGGCAGGCCTCGGCTCCGACGATGAGGGTGCGCAGGTGCGGCAGGGCGTCGGCGGTCTCGGGAGCGACCGTCGCGAGGGCGGCGGGCGGGATCAGCGTGTGGCTGACGCGTCGCTCGGCGAGGGCCTGGGCGAGGCGCTCGCCGACGAGGGGGCCCTCCTCCCCCGTGACCAGGGTGGCTCCGCTGAGCAGGGATACGCACAGCTCCAGTACGGAGGCGTCGAAGCTGGGTGAGGCGAACTGGAGGACCCGGTCGCCCGGGCCGGCGTCGTAGCGGTCAGCGGCTGCCGCGGCGAAGGCGGCGAGGCCGCGGTGCGGCACCGCCACCCCCTTCGGCGTGCCCGTGGAGCCGGACGTGTAGATCACGTACGCCGGGTGGTCGACGGTCAGCGCAGCCGTGCGGTCGGCGTCCGTGGGGGCGGTGTCCGGGCCGTCCGCGTCCCATACGGCGGCGGGGTCGTCCAGGACGAGGCAGGCGCCCGCGTCGCGCAGCATGAACTCCCGGCGCTGCTCGGGGTAGTCCGGGTCGACGGGCAGGAAGGCGCCGCCGGCCTTGGTGACGGCGAGCTGCGCCACGACCGTCTCGGCGCTGCGGGGCAGGGTTAGCGCCACGATCCGCTCGGGTCCCACGCCCCGGGCGATGAGGCGGTGCGCCAGCCGGTTGGCGGCGCGTTCGACGTGCGCGTAGGTCAGCTCGCGGCCGTCGGCGTCGGCCAGGGCGACGGCGTCGGGGGTGCGGGCGGCCTGTCGTTCGAACAGCTCGGGCAGGGTCGCCGCCGGGACGGGGCGGGCGGTGCCGCGGCCCTGGTCGAGAACGGCCTTGAGCGTCTCGTCGGTGGCGAGGGGCAGGGCGCCCAGGGGCCGGTCGGGGTCGTCGGCGACGGCGGTCAGGAGGGTGGCGAGCTGGTCGGCCATGCGGTCGGCGGTGGCCGCGTCGAACAGGTCGGTGTTGTAGGTGAGCACGCCGTGCAGTTCCCCGGTGCCGGTCTCGGCGAACTCCAGGGTGAGGTCGAACGCGGCGTGCCGCAGCTCGGTGTCGACGTCGGTGACCTCGATGCCGGGCAGGTCGAGGGCGGCGGCGGGGGCGTTCTGGAGGACCACCATGACCTGGAACAGCGGGGTGCGGCTGGTGTCGCGGACCGGCTGTACCTCGTCCACCACCTGCTCGAACGGCGCCTCCTGGTGGGCGAAGGCGTCGAGGACGGTGCCGCGGACCTCGCCGAGGAACTCGCGGAAGGGTCGGTCGGGTTCGACGCGGGAGCGCAGGACGAGGGTGTTGACGAAGAACCCGACGAGGTGCTGGGTCTCGGCGCGGTCGCGGCCGGAGGTGACCGTGCCGACGGTGATGTCCTCACCGCCGGTCAGCCGGGCCAGGTAGGCCTGGGCGGCGGCGACCAGCGTGGTGAAGAGGGTGGCCTGCCGGTCCCGGCCCACCCTGGCGAGGCGGCGGGTCGTGTCGCGGGGCAGGGCGAGGCGGACCGTGGCACCGTGGTGGGTGCGCACCGCCGGACGGGGCCGGTCGGTGGGCAGGTCGAGCGTCTCCAGCCCGGCCAGGTGCTCCTTCCAGTACGCGAGGTGGTCGTCCGTGCCGCGGCCGCGCTGCCAGTGGGCGTAGTCGGCGTACTGCACCGGCAGCGGCGGCAACGTGCCTTTTTCCGCACCGAGTTCGGTCCGGTAGAAGTGGGCGAGGTCTCCCGTGAGCACGCCCGTGGACCAGCCGTCGGTGACGATGTGGTGCAGGGTCAGCGTCAGGACGTGCTCGTCGTCCGCGAGCCTGATCAGTCCCGTGTGCAGGAGCGGACCGCGCCGCAGGTCGAAGGTGCGGGCGCGTTCGGCCTCCAGCAGGTCCGCGAGCCGCTCCACCCGGTCGGGGCCGGCCTCTGCGGACAGGTCGTGCAGCGTCAAGGGCACGTCCCGCGCAGGGTGGACGGTCTGCACGCCGTGGCCGTCCACCGCGTCGAAGGTGGTGCGCAGCGCCTCGTGCCGCTCGACCAGGGCGCGCAGGGCCGCGGTGAGGGCGGGCACGTCGAGCCGGCCGCGCAGCCGCAGGGCCAGCGCGGTGACGTACTCTCCGCTGCCCGGCGCGAACTCCTCCAGGAACCAGAGGCGTTGCTGGGCGTACGACATCGGGGCGGGCGTGTCACGGGTGACCGGGACGATCGCGGTGGGTGGGGAGTCACCGGGGCGTTCCTCGGTGAGCAGGGCGGCCAGGGCGGCGGGGGTGGGGTGGGTGAACACCGCACGCGGGGACAGGTCGGTGCCGAACGCCTCCGACAGGCGGACGGCCAGCCGGATGCTGAGGATGGAGTCGCCGCCCAGCTGGAAGAAGTCGTCCCGCACGCCCGGGCGCGGCCCGGAGAGGACGTCGGCGAAGATCTCCACCGTGCGCCGTTCGGCGTCGGTGCGCGGTTCGGCCGGGGCGCCCTGTGGGTCGCCGCTCGTGGGCTCGGGCGCGGGGAGCGAGGCCCGGTCGACCTTGCCGTTGCGGCTCAGCGGCAGCGCGGGCAGGACGACGAACGCCGACGGGACGAGGTAGTCCGGCAGCGAGCGCCGGGCGAACTCCCCCAGGTCCGTGACGTCTTGGGTGCCGACGACGTAGGCCACCAGGCGGCGGCTGCCGGGCCGGTCCTCGCGGGCCAGGACCGTCACGTCGGTGACGCCGGGGTGTGCCGCGAGGACCGCCTCGACCTCGCCGGGTTCGACGCGGAAGCCGCGGATCTTCACCTGGTCGTCGGCGCGGCCCAGGAATTCCACGGTGCCGTCGGGGCGCCGGCGCGCCAGGTCGCCGGTGCGGTACATGCGGGTGCCGGGCGGGCCGGCCGGGTCGGCGAGGAAGCGGGCGGCGGTGTCACCGGGACGGCCCAGGTAGCCGCGTGCCACGCCCTCGCCGGCGAGGTACAGCTCACCGGCGCAGCCCGGCGGCACGGGCCGCAGCCTGCCGTCGAGGATGTGCACGCGAAGGTCGTCGAGCGGGTGGCCGATGGGCACGGTGTCGGGAACGGCGGTGGCGTCGGCGAGCGCGAAGGACGTCGCGAACGTCGTCGTCTCGGTGGGCCCGTAGCCGTCCACGACGGTCAGGCCGGGGCAGGCTGCCAGGACGCGGCGGACGGCCGCCGCGGGCACGACGTCGCCGCCGGTCCACACCTGGCGCAGACCGGTGAAGCAGTCCGGTGCGTCCTGCGCCAGGAGACGGAAGAGGCCGGCGGTCAGCCACAGGGCGCTCAGAGGGGTGTCACGGACCAGGTGCCGCAGCAGCGCGGCGTCCAGCGGCCGCGGGGGTGCCACGACGACGCAGCCGCCGGTGAGCAGGGGCGCCCACACCTCGAAGGTGGCGGCGTCGAAGGCCACCGGGGAGTGCAGCAGCACCCGTTCGCACACCCCGCCGGTGAAGCGGCTGTCGGTGGCGAGGGCGGCCACGTCACGGTGGCGTACCGCGACCGCTTTGGGTTCGCCGGTCGACCCGGAGGTGAACATCACGTACGCGAGCCGCTCGGGGTCCGCCGGTACGGCGACGGGCGCGCCCGGCACGGCAGTGCGCGTGGCGGCGACGTCCTCGGCGGTCAACCGGGCCGTCGCGCCCGCCCGCGCCATCAGCGTGCGGCGCCGGTCCTCGGGGGCGCGGGCGTCGACGGGCACGTAGGCGCCGCCCGCCTTGAGGACGGCGAGCTGGGCGACGACGAGTTCGGCGCCGCGGTCCATCAGCAGCGCCACCCGGTCCTCGGTCCGCAGTCCCTCGGCGAGGAGGCGGGAGGCCACGGCGTCGGACCAGTCGTCGAGGTGACGGTAGGTCAGCTCCGTGTCGCCGTCGCGCAGCGCGGGCGCTTCGGGGGTGCGGTGGGCCCGCTCGGTGAACAGGTCGACGGGGCTGCACGGCACCGTCCGCCGGGCGGTGGTGTTCCACCGCTGCAGCAGGGCGCGGTCGTCGTGGGTCAGCGGTTCCAGGCCGGTGACGTCGGCGTCGGTCTCCAGGGCGTCGGCGAGGGCGCGCAGGACGACCGTGAGGCGGCCGGTGAGGCGTTCGGCGGTGTCCGCGTCGAACAGTCCGGCGTCGTAGGCGAGGTCGATGCCGAGGCGGTCGCCGAGGTGGGCGCGCAGGCACAGCGGGAAGGTGGGCGCGTCCTCGGCGTGCACCTCCGCGACCCGCACGCCCGTGCGGGCCGTGGCGGACTCGTCGACGGGGTAGTTCTCGAACACCACCATGCTGTCGAAGAGCGCCTCGCCCGCCGGTGTCTCGCTCAGCGCCTGGATGCGGGGCAGGGCGAGGAAGTCGAAGCGCCGGGTGTCGCTCTGCCGTTCCTGCACCTCCCGCAGCCAGGACGCCGCTCCCCCGCGCGGGGCCCCGACGCGGGTGGGCACGGTGTTGATGAACATGCCGATCATCGACTCCACGCCGGACAGTTCGGCCGGGCGCCCGGAGACGGTGGTGCCGAACACCACGTCGTCGCGGCCGCTGTGGCGGGCCAGCAACAGCGCCCAGGCGCCCTCGATCACGGTGTTCACCGTCAGCCCGGCCCGGGCGGCGGTCTGCCGCAGCCGCGCCGACAGGTGCTCGTCCAGCTGCCGTTGCGCCAGGGCGGCGGCGCGGGCGCGGTGCTCCTCGGCCGGCGTGCGGTCGTACGGCAGCGGGGTGCGGGCGGGGAACCCGGCGAGGGTCTCGGCCCAGTGGGCCTCGGCGGCGGTCTCGTCCTGGTCGTGCAGCCAGCGCAGGAAGTCGCCGAACGGGCGCCGGACCGGGGCGGGGGCCGCTCGGCCTCCGGTGAGCGCGGCGTAACGCTCGCACACCTCGGTGAGGAGCTGTCCGGTGCTCCAGCCGTCAAGGATCAGGTGGTGGGAGGACCACAGCAGCCAGATCTCGTCGCCGGGCAGCGTGGCCAGGGTGATGCGGGTGAGCGGTGCGGTGGTCAGGTCCATGCCCGCCGCGCGGTCGGCGGCGAGCAGTTCCTCCGTGGCCGCCGCGCGCTCCTCGGGCGTCAGACCTCGCCAGTCCAGATGGGTGACGGGCAGCTCCACGCGTCGGTGCACGACCTGCACGGGGTGCGGCAGGCCCTGCCAGTGGACGCTGGTGCGCAGGGCCTCGGTGCGGTCGGCGACCTGCTGCCAGGCGGTGGCGAAGCCCTGCGGGTCGCTCACCCCGGCCAGGCGGACGGCCACGCGGTCGCAGTAGGCGCCCGCCGTGTCCACCAGGCCGTGGAAGAGCATGCCGGCCTGCAGCGGGGTCAGCGGCAGGACGTCGGCCACGTGCCGGCCGTCGCCCACGAGGCGGTCCAGCTCGGACTGGTCGAGCCCGGCCATCGGGAAGTCGGACGGGGTGCGTCCGCCCGCGTCCGGGCGGGCGCAGTGGGCGGCGATCTCGCGCAGCGCCGCGCACATCTCCTCGGCGAGCGCACGGACGGTGGATTCGTCGTAGACGGCCGGCGGGTAGGTCCAGCCGAGTTCGAGCAGGCCGTCCTGGACCACGCCGGTGATGTCCAGCAGGTAGGGCCGGGGCGCGTCGGGGTCGGTGTCGGAGCCGGCCGGGGGCAGGGCGGCGCCGTACAGGCCGCTGCCGCCGCCGTCGGCGTCCCACCGGCCGTGGTAGTTGAAGCCGATGCGCGGTGCCGGTGTGTCGGCCAGCGGGCTGCCGGGCAGGAGGTGGCGCAGCGCGCCGTGGCTCATGCCGTGCAGGGGCACCGCGCGCAGCTGTTCCTTGACCGAGCGCAGGGTGTCGTGCCAGCCGGCGTCGGGGGCGACGGTCAGCGCGAGGGGGAATTCGGCGGTGAACCAGCCGACGGTCCGCGACAGGTCCAGGTCGTCGAAGAGGTCCTCGCGGCCGTGGCCCTCCACGCCGACGAGCACTCTCTCGCGCCCGCACCAGCGGGCCAGGGTGCGGCCGAGGGCGCTGAGCAGGACGTCGTTGACCTGCGTGCGGTACACCTCCGGTACCTGCCGCAGCAGGGCCTCGGTGGTCTCCGGCTCCAGTCCCACGGTGACCGTGGCGGCGGTGCCGTGGGTGTTGGGGCCGGGCCGGCCCGCGGGCAGGTCGGCGGGGGCCGTCGTGGTGCGCCGCCAGTGGTCGAGATCGCCGTCCAGGGCGCCGGAGCGGGTGTGGGCCTCCAGCCGGGCCGCCCAGTGGCCGTACGCGGTGGTGGCCGGGGGAAGCTCGACGGGGTGCCCGGCGGCGGCCTGCCGGTGGGCGGTCTCCAGGTCGGCCAGCAGGATCCGCCAGGAGACGCCGTCGACGACCAGGTGGTGGACGGTGAACAGCAGGTGGGCGGGCCGTCGCGGGCCGCGGTCGAGGATCAGGACGCGCGCCACCCGGCCCTCGGCGGGGTCGAGGGCGGCGCGGGCCTCGTCCGCGAGGCGGGCCGTCTCGGCCTCCAGGGCGGGGCCGTCCAGGCCGGTCACGTCGTGCCGGGTGACGACGCCGTCCGGGACGCCGGGCAGGACCTCCTGGCGCCAGTCGTCGTCGGTGCGGCGGAAGCGGGTGCGCAGCGCCGGGTGGTGGCGTACGAGGGCGTCCACGGCGTGACGCAGGGCGGACAGGTCGGTTCCGGGGGCCAGTTCCAGGCGCTGCGACATGGTGAAGCGCAGTGGGTCGCCGGGGGCGCGGCCGTCGAGGTACCAGCGCTGGATGGGTGCGAGCGGCGCCTCGGCAGGGGCGGTCGGGTCGGCCGTGACCGGCGTCGACTCGCTCACCCGCAGGGCGAGTTCGGCGACGGTCTGGTGGCGGAAGACGTCCTTGGTGGTCAGTGCCAGTTGGGCCTGACGGGCCCGGGAGACGATCTGGATGCTGAGGATGGAGTCGCCGCCGAGCGCGAAGAAGTTGTCGCGCGCGCCCACCCGTTCGACGCGCAGGACGTCGGCCCAGATCGCGGCCAGCGTCTCCTCGGTGCCGGGGCGGGGTGCCACGTATGCGGCGTCGGGTTCGGGCTGCGCGGGCGGCGCGGGCAGGGCACGCCGGTCGGTCTTGCCGCCGGCGGTGCGGGGGATCCGGGTCAGGGGCACGAACGCCGCCGGCACCATGTGGTCGGGCAGGGTGCGCCGCAGCGTGAGGCGCAGTTCGTCGGCGGCCGGGACGGTGCCCCCGGCGGGCACGAGGT
Organism: Streptomyces sp. NPDC037100; assembly: GCF_055606225.1. Taxonomy (NCBI): domain Bacteria; kingdom Bacillati; phylum Actinomycetota; class Actinomycetes; order Kitasatosporales; family Streptomycetaceae; genus Streptomyces; species Streptomyces sp. NPDC037100. The sequence continues at coordinate 27,630 of NZ_JBVJSX010000008.1, forward strand.
AGGCGACGAGCATGAGCCGGCCCAGGTGCTCGCGTGCCGTCACGACGGCCTCGGCCACGTCCGGGTGGGCGAGCAGCGCGGCTTCGACCTCGCCGGGCTCGACGCGGAACCCGCGGATCTTGATCTGCTCGTCGGCGCGGCCCAGGAACTCCAGCAGTCCCCGCTCGTCGCGGCGGGCGCGGTCGCCGGTGCGGTACATCCGCTCCCCCGGCGCGCCGAACGGGTCGGCGAGGAAACGCGCGGCGGTCAGGCCGGGGCGGTTCAGGTAGCCGCGGGCCACCTGCGCGCCGGCGAGGTACAGCTCACCCGGTGTGCCGGGCGGCACCGGGCGCAGGGCGCCGTCGAGGACGTAGGCGCGCAGGTTGCCGCCGGGCCGCCCGATGACCGGCCGGCCGGGGTGGTCGGCGACCCGCCCGTAGGTGGCGTCGACGGTGCACTCGGTGGGGCCGTACATGTTGTAGGCGGTGACGCCGAGTCCGGCGGCGGCGCACAGATCGCGCCAGGTGTCGGGGCCCGTCGCCTCGCCGCCGACGAGCAGGACGCGCGGGTGGTGGCGGCCGGGCGCGAGGAGTCCCGCGGCGAGGAGTTCGCGCAGGAAGGACGGGGTGACGTTGACCAGGTCCAGGCGTCGTTCGGTGATCTGTGCGCAGAACGCCTCGGGGTCCAGGCGTACGTCCTCGTCGACGAGGTGGACCTCCTGGCCGAGGGCGAGCAGCAGCGGCCCCTCCCAGGAGGTGTCGAAGGAGAACGAGGCGCTGAGCGCGGCGCGCAGCCGCCGCCCGTCCGCGGTGTGCGGGGCGACGAGCCCTTCGCGGTGGTCGTGGCAGAGGTTGACCAGGTGGCGGTGTTCCACGACGACGCCCTTGGGGCGGCCGGTGGAGCCGGAGGTGTAGACGACGTAGGCGGCGTGGTCCGGGCGCAGCGGGGCCGGGCGGTCGTGGTCGGTGGGGTTGTGGGCGGGCAGCCGGTCCCACGGTGTGTCGCGCAGCGCGTCGGCGGTGAGCACGGTGTGCGGGGCGGCGTCCGCGAGGAGTCCGGCGACGCGTTCGGCGGGCAGGTCGGGGTCGAGGTAGAGCAGGGTGGCGCCCGCCTTGGCGACGGCGAGGACCGCCACCATGAGGCCCGACGTGCGCGGCAACCGTACGGCGACCACCCGTTCGGGGCCGGCGCCCCGGGCCAGCAGGTGGTGGGCGAGCCGGTTCGCGCGCTCGTTCAGGTCGGCGAAGTCAAGGGTGGCGTTCCGGGCCACCAGCGCGGTGGCGCGCGGGGTGCGGGCGGCCTGTGCCTCGAACAGCGCGGGGAAGGTGGTGTCCGGGACGGTGAGGTGCGGTCCCTGCCCGTCGTGCAGCGTCCGCCACCGTTCGTCGGCGGTCATCAGCTCCAGCGCCCGTACGTCCCGGTCCGGGTCCCGCACCGCCGATTCCAGCAGCAGCCGCAGGCGGGCGGCCAGGCGGCGGACGGTGTCCTCGTCGAACAGGCCGGTGTTGTACTCCAGGTGGCCGGTGACGCCGCCGTCGCTCTCCACGAAGTCGAAGGCCAGGTCGAAGGTGGCGTGCCGGACCGGCGGCAGGACCGGTTCGGCGTCCAGGCCCGGCAGCGCGGGTGCTTTCGCGCCCAGGTTGTGCAGGGCGACCATGACCTGGAACAGGGGGGTGCGGCTGGTGTCCCGTTCGGGCTGGAGCGCGTCCACCAGTTGTTCGAAGGGCACGTCCTGGTGGGCGAACGCGTCCAGGACGGTTTCGCGCACCTGCTCCAGCAGGGTGCGGAACGACATGCCGGGGCGCACCTGGTTGCGCAGCACGAGGGTGTTGACGAACATGCCGACGACGTCGTGCAGTTCGGGACGCTCGCGGCCGGCGGTGACGGTGCCGACGCCGAAGTCGTCCTGGTCGGCCCAGCGGGACAGCAGGACCGTGCACGCGGCCAGCAGGGTCATGTACAGGGTGGCGTCCGCCTCCCGGCCCCGCTCGCGCAGCCGGTCGGTCAGCTCGGCGGGCAGGGTGAAGGTCACGAGCGCGCCGTCTCGGGCGCGTAGGGCGGGACGCGGCCGGTCGGTCGGCAGCTCCAGCGGCGGTACACCGTCCAGCTTCTCTCGCCAGTGGGCGAGTTGCCGCTCGGCCTGTTCGGTGCGGGCACGCTGCCAGGCGGCGTGGTCGGCGTACCGGACGGGCAGCTCGGGGAGTTCGGGGCGGCGGCCTTCGAGGGCCGCCGTGTACAGCTCGCCCAGGTCCCGGCCGAGGACGCCGAGCGACCAGCCGTCGGTCACGATGTGGTGGACGGCGAGGGCCAGCACGTGTTCGCCGGCCGCCGTGCGGGCCAGCCGGGCACGCAGCAGCGGCCCGGCCGCCAGGTCGAAGGGCGTGGCGGCCTCGCGCTCCAGCAGCTCCTCCAGCGCGACCCGCGGGTCGGGGGCGGTGGTGAGGTCGTCCTCGGTGACGTCCACCGGGTGCGGCGGGTGCACCAGCTGCCGGGGCTGTCCGTCCTGTTCGGCGAAGGTGGTGCGCAGCGCCTCGTGGCGGGAGACGAGGCCGTTCAGGGCGGTGCGCAGGGCCTGCTCGTCGAGCGGGCCGCGCAGGCGCAGCACGGAAAGCGTCGTGTACTCGGTGCTGCCGGGCTCGAACCGGTCGAGGAACCACAGGCGCTGCTGGGCGTACGACAGCGGTGCCGCGGTCTGCGGGGCGGTCGCCGGTATCGCGTCGGCCAGCGGGGCGGAGGCGTCGCGGGCCGGGTCGCCCAGTTCGGCGGCGAGCGCGGCCACCGTGCTGTGGGTGAACAGCAGTCTCGGGGAGACGTCGGGGCCGAAGGCGGCGCGCAGCCGGGCGGTGACGCGGACGGCGAGGATGGAGTCACCGCCGAGCGCGAAGAAGTCGTCCCCGGCGTACACGTCCTCGACCCCGAGGGCGTCCGACCAGGCGGCGGCGACGGCCCGCTCGGCGGGGGTGCGAGGCAGGGTCCGTTCGGTGTCGGCGGCGTAGCCGTCCGCCGTCGGGGCGGGCAGGGCGCGCCGGTCGAGCTTGCCGTTGACGGTGAGCGGCAGCGCCTCCATCGGCACGTAGGCGGCGGGCACCATGTGGGTGGGCAGCAGCCGCTCCAGGTGGGCGCGCAGCTCGGCCGCGGGAGGTGTCGCGCCGCCGGAGCCGACGACGTGCGCCACCAGCCGGCGGGTGCCGGAGGCGTCCTCGAACACGCCGACGGCGGCGTCGGCGACGCCGGGGTGGGTGTGCAGGGCTGCCTCGATCTCGCCGGGCTCGATGCGGTAGCCGCGGATCTTCACCTGGGCGTCGGCGCGGCCCAGGTACTCCAGGGTGCCGTCGGCCCGCCACTTCGCCCGGTCGCCGGTGCGGTACATGCGGCTGCCGGCCGGGCCGAACGGGTCGGCGAGGAACCGGGTGGCGGTCAGGCCGGGGCGGCCCAGGTAGCCGCGGGCCAGCCCCTCCCCCGCCACGTACAGTTCACCGGTCGCCCCCGGCGGCACGGGTGCCAGGTGCGCGTCGAGCACGTACACCCGCAGGTCCGGGACGGCCACGCCGATGGGGCTGGCGGGGCCGCTCGCTGCGGTGGCGGGGTCGAGCGGGGCGTGGGTGACGTGCACGGTGGTTTCGGTGATGCCGTACATGTTGACCAGGCGCGGGGCGGCGGCCGGGTGGCGTGCCCACCAGTCGGCGAGCCGTCCGACGTCCAGGGCCTCTCCGCCGAAGATCACGGTGCGCAGCGCGAGCCGGTCGCCGGTGTCGGGGTGTTCGGCGTCGGCGCGGATCAGCGGGTAGAACGCGGACGGCGTCTGGTTGAGGACGGTGACCCGCTCGTCGGCCAGCAGCCGCAGGAAGTCCTCCGGGGAGCGGGCGGTCTCGTCGGGCACGACGACGAGCCGGCCGCCGTGCAGCAGCGGGCCCCACAGCTCCCACACGGAGAAGTCGAACGCGTAGGAGTGGAACAGCGTCCACACGTCGTCCGGGCCGAAGCCGAACCACGGGCGGGTGCGGGTGAACAGCCGCACCACGTTGGCGTGCGGGATCACCACGCCCTTGGGCCGGCCGGTGGAGCCGGAGGTGTAGATGGCGTAGGCGGGGCTCTCCGGGAGGGGGCGGCGGGCCGGGGTGGGTCCGGTGGCCGGGCGCCGGGCCAGGTCGGCTGCCACGTCCGGGTCGTCGAGGAGGAGGGCGGGCACGCCGGTGCCGTCGTCGCGGGCCGCGGTGCCGCTGGTGGTCACCAGGGTCACCGGGGCGGCGTCGGTAAGGAGGTGGGCGATGCGTTCGGCGGGCGAGTTCGGGTCGATCGGCAGGTAGGCCGCGCCGGTCTTCAGCACGGCCAGGATCGCGACGACCTGGTCGGTGGAGCGGGGCAGGGCGAGGGCGACGAACCGCTCGGGTCCGGCGCCGAGTTCGGCGAGCCGGTGGGCGAGGCGGCCGGCGCGGGCGTCGAGGGTCGCGTAGTCCAGGTGCTCGGTTCCGCAGGTGACGGCGGTGGCGCCGGGGGTGCGGGCGGCCTGCGCCTCGAACAGGTCCACCAGCGTCTCGGCGGGGCGGCCGCTCTCGGCGCCGTTCCAGTCGGTGAGCATGCGGCGCCGTTCCCCGGCCGTCGTCCAGGCCAGGGTGCGCAGCGGCCGGTCGATGCCGTCGGCCAGTCCGGTGAGCAGCAGGCACAGCCGGCCGGCGAGCGCGCGGACGGTCGCGGCGTCGAACAGGGCCGGGTCGTAGGCGAGGTCGAAGCCGAGGCGTTCGCCGTGGTAGGCGCGCAGGACGAGCGGGTAGTTGGTGGCGTCGCGGGAGGTCACCTCGGCCAGCCGGATCCCGGAGCCGGCCGTGCGGGCCTCGTCGAAGGGGTAGTTCTCGAAGGCGACCATGCTGTGGAAGAGCGGACTGCCGGACGGCACGTCGCTCAGCTGGGTCAGCTCGGCGAGCGACACGGCGGCGAATCGCCTCGACTCGGCCTGGGTGTCCTGGAGTCGGCGCAGCCAGGCCCCGGCCGGGCGCGCGGCGTCGACGCGGACGCGGGTGGGCACGGTGTTGATGAACATGCCGACCATCGACTCGACGCCGGGCAGGTCGTCGGGCCGCCCGGAGACGGTGGTGCCGAACACGACGTCGTCCTGGGCGGCGTAGCGGGCCAGCAGGAGGGCCCAGGCGCCCTGCACGACCGTGTTGAGGGTGAGGCCGGCCTCGCGGGCGGTGCGCGCGAGGCGAGCCGATGTCTCTTGGTCCAGGCCGGCCGTGTGCACGTCCGCGGAGCGGGCCTGGTGGGCCTCGCGCAGGGGGCGGTCGGCGGGCAGCGGGGTGGGTTCGGCGAAGGCGGCGAGGACACCCTGCCAGTGGGTGCGTGCGGCGTCGGGGTCCTGGTCGGCGAGCCAGTGCACGTAGTCGCCGAAGGGACGCCGCAGCGGCGGCCGGGGCTCTGCGCCCGCGGTGAGCGCCGCGTACTCCTCGCACACCTCGGTCAGGACCTGGGCGAGGCTCCAGCCGTCCAGGATGAGGTGGTGGGAGGTCCACAGCAGGTGCAGCCGGGCGTCGGGCAGCCGGACCAGGGTCAGCCGCATCAGGGGTGCTGCGGCGAGGTCGATGCCCCGCGCGAGGTCGTCGGCCCGCAGCCGGGCCAGACGCTCCGCGCGTTCCGCCTCGTTCAGAGCGCGCCAGTCGAGATGGGTGATCGGCACCCGTACGTCGCGGCGCACGACCTGGAGGGGCACCGGGACGTCCTCCCAGACCACGCAGGTACGCAGGGCGGGCGTGCGGTCGGTGACGCGCTGCCAGGCGACGGCGAGGGCGTGCGGGTCGGCGACGCCGTCCAGCAGCAGGCCCGCCTGGTCGACGTAGACGTCGTCGGGGCCGCCGACCAGCCGGTGGAAGAGCATGCCCTCCTGCAACGGGGTCAGTGGCAGCAGGTCCTCCACCTCCCGGCCGTCGCCGACGAGCCGGTCCAGGCGGTCCTGGTCGAGGCGGGCCAGCGGGAAGTCGGACGGGGTGCGGCCGCCCGCGCCGGGACGGGCGCAGTGCTCGGTGATCGCGGCGAGCGCGCGGGTCATGCGGTCGGCGAGGTCGCGGACGGTGTTCTCGTCGTGCACCTGGTCGCTGTAGTGCCAGGTGATCCGCAGTTCGCCGTCGGTGACCACGGCGGAGACGTCCAGCAGGTGGTCCAGCGGTTCGCCGGCGTCGATGTCGCGGCCGGGTGCCTCGCCCGCCGGGGCGAAGTCCCCGCCGTCGGCGGCCTCCCACTGGCCGTGGTAGTTGAAGCTGATCTGCGGCAGCGGCACGTCCCGCAGGGCGCGGGCGGCCGGGTCGGGCGAGCCGAGGCGGGCCAGGGCCTCGTGGCTCAGGCCGTGCCGGGGCACGGACCGCAGCCGCTCCTTCACCGCCTTGAGGGTGGCGCCCCAGTCGGGCGCCTGGGACGGTCCGGCGGGCGCGAGGGTGACGGGGTACTGGGCGGTGAACCAGCCCACCGTGCGGGACAGGTCCAGCGTGTCGTCCTCACGGCCGTGGCCCTCCAGCAGGACGGTCACCCGCTCGGCGCCCGTCCAGTCGGCGAGGACCCGGCTCAGCGCGCCGAGCAGGACGTCGTTGACCTGGGTGCGGTAGACCGCGGGCACCCGGCGCAGCAGGGCCTCGGTGGTGGCGCGGTCCACGCGGGTGCCGAGGGTGCGCACCGAGCCGGCCGACGGGGTGCCGGGGCGGTCCACGGGCAGCGGGGTGCGGGGCTCGGCGGCCTCGGCCGCCCAGTGCGGCAGGTCGGCGTCGAGGTCGCCGGCGCGCACCCGGCGCGAGAGGTGCGCGGCCCAGTCGGTGAACGGCGTGGGGACGGGCTCCAGCCGGACCGTCTCGCCCCGGTTCGCCTGCCGGTAGGCCTCGGCGAGGTCGGCGAGCAGGATGCGCCAGGAGACGCTGTCCACCGCCAGGTGGTGTGCCGTGACGAAGAGTCGGGGGCGCTCGCCGGACCGGGTCAGCAGGGCGGCACGCAGCAGGGCGCCGGTCTCCGGGTCGAGTGCGGCGCGGGCGGCCTCGGCGGCCTGTTCGCGCTCTGCCGCCGGGTCGGCGGCGCGGGAGAGGTCGTGGCGGGTGAGCAGGCCGGTGGCCGGGCCCTCGCCGGGGTGCTGGAGCCAGGTGTCCCCCGAGCGGGCGAAGCGGGTGCGCAGCGCCGGATGGTGGGCGGCCAGCGCCTCCAGGGCGCGCTCGAGGGCCGGCTCGTCCAGGTCGTGGGGCAGGTCCAGCAGCATCGACATGCTGAAGTGCCGCAGCGGGCCGTGGGTGGCGAAGAACCACTCCTGTACGGGGGTCAGCGGCGCCGGTCCCCGCTCGGCCGGGCCCCGGGGGGCGGGCACGTGCGCGGTGCGCACGGACGCGGCGGCGGCGAGGTCGGCGACGGTCTGGTGGCGGAAGACGTCCCGCGAGGTCAGGTGCAGCCCGGCCGCGCGAGCGCGGGAGACGGCCTGGATGCTGAGGATGGAGTCGCCGCCCAGCTCGAAGAAGTTGTCCGTCACGCCGACCCGGCGCGCGCCCAGCACTTCGGCCCAGATGCGGGCGAGGGTCTCCTCCTCGGGGGTGCGCGGGGCGACGAACTCCCGCTCGCGCTCGCGCTCGCCGCCTTCGACGTCGGGGGCGGGCAGGGCACGCCGGTCGACCTTGCCGCTGACCGTCATCGGCAGGACGTCGAGGACGGTGAAGGAGGAGGGCACCATGTGGTCGGGCAGCACCCGCCGTACGGCCGCCCGCACCTCGCCCGCGGCGGGCGGCGCGTCGCTGTCGGCGGGGACGAGGTAGGCGGCGAGCCGGACGTGGCCGTGCGGATCGGTGACGGCGACGACTGCGGCGGCGGCGACCTCGGGCAGGTCGGTCAGGGCCGCTTCGACCTCACCGGGCTCGATGCGGTGGCCGCGCACCTTGACCTGGTCGTCGGCGCGCCCGAGGTAGTCCAGGCGTCCGTCGGCGGTCCAGCGGGCCAGGTCGCCGGTGCGGTACATGCGGGCGCCGGGCGGGCCGAACGGGTCGGGCAGGAACCGTGCGGCCGTCAGCCCCGGCCGCCCGCTGTAACCGCGCGCCAGTTGCACACCGGCCAGGTACAGCTCGCCGCCGACGCCGGGCGGCACGGGCCGCAGCCGGTCGTCGAGGACGTAGGCGCGCACGTTGGCCAGCGGCCGGCCCACGGTCGGCCGGCCGTCGCCCGTGATGCGGCAGGCCAGCGCGTCGACGGTGCACTCGGTGGGCCCGTAGAAGTTGTACGCGGCCACGTCCCGCCGCGTCGCCAGCTCCCGCCACAGGGCGGGCCCGACGGCCTCGCCGCCGAGCATGAGGACCCGCGGGTGGTGGCGCGGGTCGTCGAGCAGTCCGGCGGGCAGCAACTGGCGCAGGTAGGTGGGGGTGAGGTCGAGGAAGTCGATGCGGTGCTCGACGACGTACTCGACCAGCGCGGCGGCGTCCAGCCGGGTCGACTCGTCGACCAGGTGCAGCGGGTGGCCGTCGGCCATCAGCAGCACGCCCTCCAGCGAGGTGTCGAAGGAGAACGACGCCGTCAGCGCCACCCGCAGCGGCCCGCCGCCCGCCTCGGCGACGAAGCCCTCGCGGTGGCCCGCCAGGAGGTTCGCCGCGGACCGGTGCGTCACGGCCACGCCCTTGGGGCGGCCGGTGGAGCCGGAGGTGTAGATGACGTAGGCGGTGGTGTCGGGGTGCGGTGGGGCGAGCGGGCCACCGGTGGTGTCCCCGGCCTCCCGCAGTGCGGCCTCGTCCAGCACCAGCGCGGGCCGTGCGTCGTCCAGCAGGAACCTCACCCGGTCCTCCGGCAGCGCGGGGTCCAGGGGCAGGTAGCCGGCGCCGGCCTTCCAGACGGCGAGGATCGCCACGATCATGTCGGCGGTGCGCGGCAGTCTGAGGGCGACCAGGCGCTCGGGTCCCGCGCCGCGCGCCACCAGGTGACGGGCCAGGCGGTCGGCGCGCGCGTCGAGCGCCGCGTAGTCGAGGCGGACCTCCCCGGCGACGAGGGCGGTGGCGTGCGGGGTGCGGGCCGCCTGCCGTGCGAACAGCTCCGGCAGGGTCTCCTCGGGCACCGGGCGCGCGGTGGCGTTCCACTCCCGCGTCACCTGCCGCTCCTGCTCGGGCGAGAGCAGCGGCAGGGCGCCGAGGGGGCGGTCGGGGTCGGCGGCGGCCCCGTCCAGCGTGCGCAGCAGCTGCTCCGCCATGCGCTCGGCGGTGGCCTCGTCGAACAGGTCGGTGCGGTACTCCAGCAGACCGGTCAGTCCGTCCCCGTCGGGCACGAACTCGACGCTCAGGTCGAACGTGGCGGCCCGCCGGGGCACGGCGACCGGAGAGGCGGTCAGGCCGTGCGGGTCGGGCGCCACGGGTGGCGCGGGGTGCAGCAGGACCATCACGTCGAACAGCGGGTTGCGGCCCGCCTCGCGGGTCGCCCCGACGGCCTCGACCAGCCGCTCGAACGGTGTGTCGCCGTGCGCGAAGGCGTCGTTGACGGTGTCCGCGGCGGCGGCGAGCAGCGCGCGGAAGAAAGCGCCCGTCTCCACGCGGGTGCGCAGCGCGACGGTGTTGACGAAGAACCCGACGGCCCGCTCCAGGTCGGTACGGCCGCGTCCGGGGGTGAGCGAGCCGACGGTGATGTCGTCCTGCCCGGACCAGCGGGCCAGCAGGGTCTGGCAGGCGGCGACGAGGGCGGTGAACAGGGTGGTGTGCTGCTCGGCCGCGAGCTGCTTGAGCCGGGCCGTGGTGGCCGCCGGGACGGTGAAGGTGTGCACCGCGCCGGCGCCGGACTCCTCGCCGCGGCGCGGCCGGTCCAGCGGCAGTTCGGACGCGGCCGCCCCGGACAGTTTCTCCTTCCAGTGCGCCAGTTGGCGCTCCAGCCGGGTGCCGGACAGCTGCTCGCGCTGCCAGACGGCGAAGTCCGGGTACTGCGTGGCCACCGGCGCCAGTGCGGGCCGCGCGCCCTGGGCGAGGGCGTCGTAGGCGGTGCACAGCTCGTCCAGCAGGACGCCCATGGACCAGCCGTCGGTGACGATGTGATGGGCCGTCAGCAGCAGGACGTGTGTGTCGGGTGCCTGCCGCAACAGCAGGGCGCGCAGCAGCGGCCCGGCCTCCAGGTCGAAGGGCCGCTCGTACTCGGCCAGCAGGGCACCGTCCGGGTCGGTCCCGGCCTCGTCCGCGGCCGTGAGGTCCCGGACGGGCAGCGGGAGCGGCCCGGCGGGGTGCACGGTCTGCGCGGGGGTGCCGTCGTTCTCCTCGAACGTGGTGCGCAGCGCCTCGTGCCGCGCCACCACGTGCTCCAGTGCGGCGGACAGGGCGGTGTGGTCGAGGGCGCCGGTGAGGCGCAGCGCCACGGCGCTGTTGTAGCGCGGGTCGCCGGGGCGCAGCCGGTCCAGGAACCACAGTCGCTGCTGGGCGAAGGACAGCGGCAGCGGCCGGGTGCGGTCGGCGCGCGGGATGGCTTGCCGGGCGGCGGTGCCGGGGGTGCCTGCGGCGGCCCGTCCGGCCAGTCGGCGGCGGAGTGCTTCCTGGAGGTCCTGCGGGAGGGCCTCGGCACGGTTTCGCTTCGAAGACGTCATGGTCGTCCGGTCCTCACCGTTCTTCGTGGTCGCTGTCGCCGCGTGCGGCGTCTTCGAGTTCGCTCAGCACCTGTTCCTCCACCAGGTCCGCCAGGGCGGCGACGGTGCGGTTGACCAGGACGTCGCGGGGCGTGAGGGTCACGCCGAAGGTGTCGTTGGCGCGGGAGGCGATGAGCAGGGCGCGCAGGGAGTCGCCGCCCAGGGCGAAGAAGTCGTCCTCGGCGCCCACGGTGGTCTGCAGCGTCTCCTCCCACAGGGCGGCGACGGCCTCCTCGGTGGGTGTGCGGGGCGGTACGTGCCCGGCGGCCGGCTCCTGCGCCTGCGGGACGGGGGCGGGCAGCGCGGCGCGGTCGGTCTTGCCGTTCTCCGTCAGCGGGAAGCGGTCCAGTACCACGAACGCCGACGGCACCATGGGGCCGGGCAGGGTGCGGGCGGCGAAGGCCCGCAGGTCCGTGCCGGCGGGAGGTTCGGCGCCGGGGGCGACGAGCACGTGGGCCACCAGACGCGGCAGCCCCGGTTCGTCCTCCCGCACGCTCACCACGGCGTCCAGCACCGCCGGGTGGCGCACCAGGGTGGCTTCCACCTCGCCGGCCTCGATGCGGTGGCCGCGCAGCTTGAGCTGGTGGTCGGTGCGGCCGAGGTAGTGCAGTTCGCCGCGGGCGTCGCGGCGGACCAGGTCGCCGGTGCGGTACATGCGGGTGCCGGGCGGTCCGAACGGGTCGGCGGTGAAGCGGGTCGCCGTCAGCCCGGGGCGGCCCAGGTAGCCGCGTGCCAGGGCCGGTCCGGCGAGCCACAGTTCGCCGGGCACGCCGTCGGGGACGGGGCGCAGGCGCGCGTCGAGGACGTAGGCGGCGGTGGCGGGCAGCGCGCGGCCGATGGGCGGTGCGCCGCCGTCCGGCTCCAGCGGGCCGGACCAGGTGGCGACGACGGTGGCCTCGGTGGGCCCGTAGGAGTTGATCATGCGGTGGTGCGGTGCCCATCGGGCGACGAGTTCGGCGCGGCAGGCGTCCGCGCCGACGATCAGGGTGTGCAGGTCGGGCAGGGTGCCGGGGGTGTCCGGCGGGAGAGTGGCGAGCGCGGCGGGCGGCAACAGGGTGTGCGTGATGCGCGCGGTGCGCAGGATGCCGGCGAGTTCGGCGCCGAGCAGCGGTCCGGGCGGCGGTACGACGAGGGCCGCGCCCTGCGGCAGGGACATGCACAGCTCCAGCACGGAGGCGTCGAAGCTGGGCGTGGCGAAGGCCAGCACGCGGTCCCCGGCGCGGACCTGGTAGTGCGCGGCCTCGGCGGCGGCGAACGCGGCCAGTCCCCGGTGGGTGACGACGACGCCCTTCGGGGTGCCGGTGGAGCCGGAGGTGTAGATGACGTACGCCGGGTCGTCGGGGTGCAGCGGGCGGACGCGGTCGGTGTCGGTGGGCCGGTGGCCGGGCGTGCCGTCGGGCGGCGCGGCGAGCAGGGCGGCGACCTCCTCGGCGGTGAGGGTGACGGCGGGCCGCGCGTCGCGCAGCATCAGCGTGACCCGCTCGGCCGGGTAGCCGGGGTCCACGGGGAGGAAGGCGGCGCCCGCCTTGGTCACGGCGAGCTGGGCGAGGACCATGTCCGCCGAGCGTGGCAGGACCAGCGCGACGAGGTCGCCCGGCCCCGCCCCGCGTGCGATGAGCCGGTGTGCCAGCCGGTTGGCGCGGTCCTCCGCCTCGGCGAAGGTGAGCCGCGACTCCCCGGTGTCGAGGGCGGGCCGGTCGGGCCACCGGTCGACGGCGGCCTCGATCAGCGCGGGCAGCGTCGCCGGGGGCGACGGGGGCAATTGCGGGCGGGTGGGGCCGTGCAGCAGCCGGTGGCGTTCGGCTGGGGGCAGGACGTCGACCGTGTGCAGGCGGGTCCGGTCCTCCGTCCCGGCGAGCGCGGTCAGGGCGTGGGTCAGCCGGTCGGCCAGGGCGTGGGCGGTGGTCTCGTCGAAGTACCGCGGGTCGTAGCCGAGTTCCACGGTCAGCTCGTCGCCGGGCGAGATCACCACGGTGAGCGGGTAGTTGGTCGCCTCGCGGGCGTCCAGGTCGCGCAGGCGCACGCCGTGCGCGCCGGCGGTGGCGTCGCCGACCGGGTAGTTCTCGAACACCAGCAGGCTGTCGAACAGGGGCGTGCCGGGGGGCAGTGCGCTCCACTGGTGGAGGTCCGTCAGCGGCACGTGGTCGAAGCGCCGGTCCTCCGCGCGGGCGGCCTGCAGCTCCCGCAGCCAGGCGGTGCACGGCGCGGACTCGTCCACGGTGACCCGCGCGGGAAGGGTGGTGATGAACAGGCCGGTGATGGTGTCCGCGCCCGGCAGGTCGGCGGGCCGGCCGGAGACGGTGGTGCCGAAGCACACCTCCGCCTCGCCGCTGAAACGCGCCAGCAGCAGCGCCCACGCGCCCTGGACCAGGGTGTTGAGGGTGAGCCGGTGACGGCGGGCGAAGTCCGCCAGGCGGGCCGTGCCGGCCGCGTCGAGCCGCTGTGACAGCCAGGTGCCCGACCGGGCGGCGGCGCCCGGGGCGGGCCTGCGGTCGAACGGCAGCGGGGTGGGCGCGGCGTGTCCGGCGAGGGCGGCCTTCCAGTGCTCCTCGGCGGCGGCCGTGTCCCGGCCGGCCAGCCAGGCGGCGTAGTCCGCGAAGGGGCGCCGCCGCGGCAGCCGCGGCTCGGTCCCGGCGGCGAGCGCGGCGTGTGCCTGAAGCACGTCCGACAGCACGTGGAAGACGCTCCAGCCGTCCAGCAGGACGTGGTGGAAGGTCCACACCACGCGCACCTGGTCCGGAGCGAGCCGGATCAGGGTGACGCGCAGCAGCGGGGGGCGGTCCAGGTCGATGCCGCGGGCGCGGTCCTCGTCGAGCAGCCGCCGCAGTGCGGTCTCCCGCCGCGCCGGGTCAAGGCCGCTCCAGTCGAGCCGGGTGACGGGCAGGGTGACGCGGCGGTGCACGGTCTGCAGCGGGGCCGGGCCCCGGCCCAGGGCGACGGCGGTGCGCAGCACGGGCGTGGTGTCCACGACGTGCTGCCAGGCGTCCGCCAGCAGCGCGGGTTCGCGTACACCGTCGGCGACGAAGGTGATCTGCTCGACGTACAGGCCCTCGCCGGGCTCGTCCATGCCGTGCACGACCATGCCGGTCTGGGTGGGGGTGAGCGGGTACACGTCCGTCACGTCGTGCCCGTCGCCGACGAGCCGGTCGACGGCGGCCTGGTCCAGGGCGGCCAGCGGGAAGTCGGACGGTGTCCGGCCGCCCGCGCCGGACTCGGCGCAGTGCCGGACGATCCGGCGCAGTTCCTCCGCCGTCTCCTCGGCGAGCCGGGCGACGGTGTCGTGCCGGTGCACCCGGCGGGAGTACGACCAGGTGAACTCCAGCCGCTTGTCGGTGACCCGGCCGAGGACGTCGATGAGATGGGGCCGGCCCGCCGAGCGGTCCATGCCGCCGGTCAGGCCCTCGTGGGGCGCCCGCAGCAGACCGTCCCCGGCCGCGCTCCAGTCCTGTTGCCCCAGGTAGTTGAAGCCCACCTGCGGCAGCGCGGGCAGCTCGGGTCCCGCCGCGGGGTGCAGATGCCGCAGCGCGCCGTAGCCCACTCCCCCGCGCGGTACGGCCCGCAGGTTCTCCTTGACGGTCTTCAGCGCGGTGCCGAGACCGGCGTCGCGGGGCACGTCGAGGCCCACGGGGAACATGGTGGTGAACCAGCCGGCGGTGCGGGACAGGTCGACGTCGTCGAAGAGGTCCTCGCGGCCGTGGCCCTCCAGCGCGACCACCACCCGGTCCTGTCCCGTCCAGCGGCCCAGGACCCGGCCGAGCGCGCACAGCAGGACGTCGTTGACGCGGGTGCGGTAGGCGTCGGGCACCTCTTGGAGGAGCCGGCGGGTCTCCTCGGCGCCGAGACTCACCGTCACGGTCTCCTCGTCGGCGGCGGTGTTGCCGCCGGGCAGGTCGGCCGGCAGGGGCGTCGGGTGCAGGGCGCCCCAGTGGGCGATCTCGTCGTCGAAGCCGCCGTCGGCGGTGTGCGCGGCCAGGCGCCGGGCCCAGTCGCGGAAGGAGGTCGTCTTCGCCCCCAAATCGGGAGTCTCGCCGGCGCGCAGCGCCCGGTGGGCGGTGTCGAGGTCTTCGAGGATCACCCGCCAGGACACCGCGTCGACGACCAGGTGGTGGGCGGCCAGCAGCAGGACGGGCGGCCGGTCGCCGTCCCGGTGGCACAGGGCGGACTTCAGCAGCGGCCCGCTCGCCAGGTCGAACCCGGAGCACAGAGCGGCGGCCACGGCGGCCGGGTCCTCGGGGGTGTGGTGCACCTCCAGGTGCGGGTCGGCGCCGGGCGGCGTGCCCAGTTGCCGCCACCGGCCCTCGCCCACGGGTTCGTAGCGCATGCGCAGCGCGTCGTGCTGCTCCAGGACCGCCGCGAGGGCGGCGCGCAGCAGTGTCTCGTCGGTGTCGGGCGCCACCTCGAAGGAGACCGCCTGGGTGAAGCGGGCCGGGTCGCCGGTGAGGGTGTCGAACAGCCAGTGCTGTACGGGCGTGAGGGGGGCGTCCCCGACGACCGGGCCCTGGTCGGCCGTGGCGGTGGCCGGGCCGGCCGGTGACTCGTCGACCGCGGCGGCGAGTTCGGCGACCGTCTGGTACTGGAAGAGGTGACGGGGCGTCAGGTTCAGTCCGGCCCGGCGGGCCGCGGAGATGATCTGGATGCCGAGGATGGAGTCTCCGCCGAGCGCGAAGTAGTTGTCCGTCGCGCCCACTTCGGGCATGTCCAGCACCTGCGACCAGATCGCGGCGAGGGTCTGCTCGGTGGCGGTGCGCGGCGGCCGGGTGTCCTGCGAGGTGGCGGCCGCGGACCACACCGGTTCCGGCAGGGCCCGCCGGTCCAGCTTGCCGGTGGCGCCCAGTGGCAGCCGCTCCAGGGGCACCACGGCCGCCGGGACCAGGTGGTCGGGCAGGGTGCGGGCGAGGAAGGCCCGCAGCTCTGCCGGTACGGGGGTGTCGCCGGCACGCGGGACGGCGTACGCCACCAGGCGCTTGTGGCCGTCGTGTTCCACGACCCGCGAGGCGGCCGCCGCCACCTGCGGGTGCCGGGCCAGCGCGGCCTCCACCTCGCCGAGTTCGATGCGGAAGCCGCGCACCTTCACCTGGTCGTCGGTGCGGCCCAGGTACAGCAGGTCGCCCTCGGCGCTCCAGCGGACCAGGTCGCCGGTGTGGTACATGCGGCTGCCGGGCGGGCCGAACGGGTCGGCGAGGAAGCGGGACGCGGTCAGGCCGGGCCGGTTCAGGTATCCGCGGGCCACTCCCGTGCCGGCGAGGTACAGCTCACCGGGCGCCCCGACGGGCACGGGCCGCATCCGGGCGTCGAGGACGTAGGCGCGGGCGCCGCCGACGGGCCGGCCGATGGGCGGGACCCGGCCGGGCTCGTCCGGGTCGCAGGTGAAGGCGGTGGCGTAGACGGTGGCCTCGGTGGGGCCGTAGATGTTCATCACCCGGCAGCCGGGGATCGCCGCGCGCACCTGCTGGACGGCGCGGGCGGGCAGGGCCTCGCCGGCCAGGACGACGGTGTCGGCACCGACCCGCACGGTGTCCTCGGCCAGCAGCCGGCCGAGCGCTGAGGGGACGGCGCTGAGCAGCCCCGCTCGCCACGGTTCGGGTCGCTCGGCGAGGGCCAGCAGGTCGCGGACGACCTCCACCCGCCCGCCCGCCAGCAGCGGCGAGAAGATCTCGAACACCGACACGTCGAAGTTGAGCGAGGTGGAGGCCACGATGTGGGCGAGCCCGCGGCCGGTGAACTCGGCGGCGGCCCAGTCGGTCAGCGCCACCACCGAGGCGTGGGAGACGACCACGCCCTTCGGCCTGCCGGTGGAGCCGGAGGTGTGGATGACGTAGGCGGGGTGGTCCGGCAGCAGCCGGGCACGCCGCTCGCCGTCGCCGACGGGTGCGGCGGACGCGGCGGCCAGCCGGGCGGCGCAGCCCGGGTCGTCCAGCGCGATCCTCGTGTACGGGCCGTCCGGCAGCCGTGCGGAGGTGTCGGCGCAGGTGATCACCGCGTCGGGTCGCACGTCCTCGAACAGGAACGCGATGCGCTCTTCGGGATGGCCGGGGTCGACGGGCAGATAGGCGGCGCCGCTCTTGAGGACGGCGAGGAGCGCCACGATCAGGTCGGCGGTGCGGGGCAGGGCCAGGGCGACGAACCGCTCCGGCCCGGCTCCGGCCTCGATGAGCAGGCGGGCCATCCGGTTGGCGCGCTCGTCGAGCTGCCGGTACGTGAGGCGGTCGGCGCCGGCGCTGACGGCGGGGGCGTCGGGGGTGCGGGCGGCTCGGGCCGCGAAGGCGTCCGCGAGGGTGCGCCGCGGGAGCCTCGCCCCCGGTCCCGCGAGCCGGTCCAGCAGGCGGCGCCCCTCGGCCGGTTCGAGCGGCGCGAGGTCGGCCAGTCGGCGGTCGGCGGTGACGTCGGCGGCGACCTGGGTCAGCAGCGTGCGCAGGCTCGCGCCGATCCCTTCGACGGTGGTCGCGTCGAAGGCGGCCGGGTCGTAGTCGAGGGTGACGGTCACGTCGTCGCCGGGGGCGACGACGACGCTGAGCGGGTAGTTGGTCGGCTCGACGTCGCGTTCCTGCTCGACGGCGAGTCCGTGCCGGGCGAGGGCGCCCGCGTCGAACGGGTAGTTCTCGAAGACGACGATGCTGTCGAACAGGCTGGTGCCGCCGGGCACCTCGCTCCACGTCTGCAACTGGGCGAGGGACACGAAGTCGTGGCGCCGGGACTCCGACTGGGCGGCCTGCACCTCGCGCAGCCACTCCAGCAGGGGACGGTCCCGGTCGATGCGCAGCCGGGTGGGAAGGGTGTTGATGAACAGGCCCACCATGGAGGTCACGCCGGGCAGTTCGGCCGGGCGGCCCGACACGGTCGTCCCGAAGACGACGTCGTCACCGCCGCCGTAGTGGTGCAGCAGCAGGCCCCAGGCGCCCTGGAGCACCGTGTTGACCGTCAGCCCGGCCCGCTGGGCGGTGTCCCTCAGCCGCGCCGACACCTCATGTCCGAGGGCCACCCGCACCGTCCCCGAGGAGGACGCGCGGTGGGCGTCGGCGGGGCGCCGGTCGCGGGGCAGTTCGGTGGAGACGGCGAATCCGGCGAGGGTGTCGCGCCAGTGGAGTTCCGCGCGGGCGGTGTCCTGAGCGGCGAGCCACTCCAGGTAGCGGGCGAAGGGGGCCCTGCCGGGCACCTGCGGGCGGCGGCCGGCGGTCAGGGCCGCGTACCGCTCGCACACCTCGTCGAACACCTGGGCCGCGCTCCAGCCGTCGAGCAGCACGTGGTGGAACGTCCACACCATGCGCACCCGGTCCGGGGCGAGCCGGATCAGGGCAAGCCGCATCAGCGGGGCCGCGCCGAGGTCGATGCCGGCCTCCCGGTCCGCGGCGAGCAGCGCTTCCGTCTCCCGCGCGCACCGCTCGGCGGGCCAGCCGGTCCAGTCGTGGTGGGTGACCGGCACGGCGGCCCGCCGCTCCACCACCTGGAGGGGTTCGGCGGTCTCCTGCCACACCAGGCGGGTGCGCAGGATCGGGTTGGCGTCCGCCGTGCGCTGCCACGCCTCGGCGAGGGCGCGGGGGTCGGTGACACCGTGCAGGACGACCTGCACCTGGTTGACGTAGGTGCGGCCCTGGGGGTCCATCAGGCTGTGGAACAGCATGCCCGCCTGCATCGGCGTCAGCGGGTACACGTCCTCGACGCCACGTCCGTCGCCCACGACCCGGTCCACGGCGGCCTGGTCGAGCCGGGCCAGCGGGAAGTCCGAGGGCGTGCGGCCACCGGCCTGCGGGGCGGCGCAGTGCGCGACGATCTCCTCCAGGGAGCGCAGCATCCCCTCGGCGAGGGAGGCGACGGTCTCCTCGCGGTGGCGGCCGCCGCTGTAGTGCCAGGTGATCTCCAGTTGGCCGTCCTCGACGCGGGCCACCACGTCCAGCAGGTGCGGACGCGGCGCCGCGAGGTCCTCCGCGCCGTCCAGGCCGCCGGGAACGGCCCGGACCAGCGCGGCGTCGGGGGTGGACCAGTCGAACCGGCCCAGGTAGTTGAAGCTGATGCCGGGCAGCGGCGCGGCGGCGAGCCGTTCGTCGCCAGAGAGGTGGCGCAGAGCGCCGTAGCCGATCCCCCGGTCGGGGACGGCCCGCAGCTGTTCCTTCACGGCTTTCAGCGCGGTGCCCCAGTCGCCCCGCGGCAGATCGAGGGCGACCGGGAAGAGGCTGGTGAACCAGCCGACCGTGCGGGACAGGTCGAGGTCGTCGAAGAGCCGGTCCTCGCGGCCGTGCCCCTCCAGGCCCACGGCGACGACACGGCGGCCGGTCCAGTCCGCCAGGACGCGGCCGAGGGCGGTCAGCAGGACGTCGTCGATGCGGGTGCGGTACACGCCGGGGACCTTGCGCAGGAGATCCTCGGTGCGCCGCCGGTCCATGCGTACGGTCACGGCGCGCAGGTCGGCGACGGTGTTGCCGCCGTCGAGGTCCACCGGCAGCGGTTCGGCGCAGTGCCGCGAGACGTCCGCCCAGTGGGCGCGCTGCGCGGCGAGGTCCGCCTCGCCGGTGCGTGCGGTGAGCCGCCGCACCCATTCGCGCACGGACGTGGTGCGCTGCGGCAGCCGGACCGGCTCGCCGGCCCGCGCCTGGCGGTAGGCGGTCTCCAGGTCCTCGAGCAGGACGCGCCAGGAGACGCCGTCGACGATCAGGTGATGGGCCGTCAGCAGCAGGCGCGGGGGCCGGCCGTCGCCGGTGAAGAGGCGGGCGGCGATCAGCGGCCCGGTGTCCAGCCGGAAGCCGGTGTGCGCCTCGTGGGAGAGGCGGGCCTCGGCCTGTCCGGCGGCGTGGGCGTCCTGACCGCCCAGGTCGTGCACCCGCAGCAGCTCGGGCACTTCCGTGTCCCCGGCGGCGTACTCCTGGCGCCAGGTGCCGTCCGCCGCGCGGATGAAGCGGGCGCGCAGGGCATCGTGGTGGGTCCACAGCGCCGCCAGGGCGGCGTTCAGCGCGCCGGGGTCGATGTCCTCGGCCGTCTCCACGACCACCGACTGGTTGAAGTACTCCGGGCGCGGCGGCTCGGCGTCGAGGAACCAGTGCTGGATCGGAGTGAGCGCAACCTCCCCCGAGACCGGGCCGGTGCCCGCGACGGTCGCGCCGGTGCCGGTCGCGGCGGCGGCCAGGTCGGCGAGCGTGGGGTGGCGGAACAGGTCCCTCGGGGTCAGGGCGAGCCCGGCGGTGCGAGCACGGGAGACGACCTGGATGCTGACGATCGAATCGCCGCCCAGCATGAAGAAGTGGTCGTCGAGGCCGACGCGGTCCACGCCGAGCAGCTCGGCCCAGATGCCGGCGAGCACCCGTTCGGCCTCGGTGCGCGGCGCGCGGTAGGGGGTGTCGGCCGCCGCCGACCACTCGGGTTCGGGCAGCCTGCGCCGGTCGACCTTACCGTTCGCGGTCAGGGGCAGCTCGGCCACGGTGACGAACGCGGCCGGGACCATGTAGTCGGGCAGTTCCGCGGCCACGTGGGCGCGCAGTTCGGCCGCCTGCGGCACGGCCGCGCCGGGGCCCGGCACCAGGTGTGCGACCAGGCGTTTGCGTCCCTCGTGCCGTGACACCGACACCACCGCCTCGGCGATCGCCGGGTGGGCGGTGAGCCGGGCCTCGATCTCGGCGGGTTCGACGCGGAAGCCACGGATCTTGATCTGGTCGTCGACGCGTCCCACGAAGTGCAGTACGCCGTCGGCGCTCCAGCGCACGATGTCGCCGGTGCGGTACATCCGCCCGCCGGGCGGTCCGTAGGGGTCGGCCAGGTAGCGGGCCGCGGTGGCGCCGGGGCGTCCGGCGTAGCCGCGGGCCAGTCCTGCGCCCGCGAGATACAACTCCCCTGGCACGCCGGGCGGTTGCGGCTGGAGCGCGCCGTCCAGGACGTAGACGCGGGTGTCGTCCAGGGGGCGGCCGATGGGGAGCGTCGCGGGCAGCGCGTCACCGGCGTGGAAGGCCTGGCGGGTGGCGAAGGTGGTGGTCTCGGTCGGGCCGTACACGTCGACGACGGTGAGGTCGGGGCAGGTGTCCAGCACGCGCCGTACGGCGGCGCCGGGCACGGCCTCGCCGCCCGTCCACACCTCCCGGGCGCCGCGCAGGCAGGCGGGGTCCTCCTGGGCGAGCAGACGGAACAGGCCGACCGTCAGGAACAGGCACGTCACGCCCTGTTCGCTGATCGCGTGGCGGACGGCGGCGGCGTCCAGGTCGCCCGGAGGGGCGAGGACGGCCGTGCCGCCGCGCAGCAGCGGCACCCACAGTTCGTAGGTGGAGGCGTCGAAGGCGTGCGGGGAGTGCACCAGGACGCGGTCGTGGACGGTGAAGGCACGGTCGAGGGCGAGCGCGGCGACGTCTCGCTGCCGCGCGGCCACGCCCTTGGGGGTGCCGGTGGAGCCGGAGGTGAACATGAGGTACTGGACGTTGTCCGGGTCCACGCGCGGCACGCCGGTGAGGTCCGCGGTCGTGGCGGTGTCCTCGTCCGGGCGCAGCACGCGTCCTTCCGGGAGAAGATCCGCGGCCGTTTCGTGCCACTCCGCGTCCGTGAGCAGCAGGCCGGCGCCGGCCTCCGCGAGCATCGTGCGCTGCCGTTCCCGGGGTGCCCGGCCGTCGAGCGGGACGTACACGCCGCCGAGGCGGGCGAGGGCGAGCTGGGTGACGACGAGGGCGGCCGAGCGGTCCATCAGCACGCCGACGGCGACCTCCGGGCGCACCCCGAGCGCGGCCAGCCGACCGGCCAGTGCCGCGGCCCGCGTGTCGAGTTCGCGGTAGGTCAGCCGTTCTGCGCCGGCCAGCAGCGCGACGGCGTCGGGGGTGCGCTCCACCTGCGCGGTGAAGAGTCCCGCGGCGGTCGCCGCCGGGGTGCCGGTGGCCGTGTCGTTCCAGGCGTGGAGCACCTGCTCACGGCGGGCGGCCGTCAGCAGGGGCAGGCGTGCGGGAGTGCGCCGCGGGGTGGCGGCGAAGCCCTCCAGCAGGACGGTGAGGTACTCGGCCATCCGCTCGACGGTGGCGGCGTCGAAGAGGTCGGGGTCGTATCCGAGGCGCAGGGCGAGTTCCGTGCCGGGGTAGGCGACCAGGCTCAGCGGGTAGTTGGTGGTCTCGATGCCGTCCAGACCGGTCAGCCGCAGGCCGTGCGCGGCGGCGAGGTCGTCGTCGACCGGGTAGTTCTCGAACACGACGATGCTGTCGAAGAGGGCGGCGCGCTCGGGCAGATCGGTGTACGCCGTCATCCGGTGCAGGGGCACGTGGTCGTGGCGCCGGTCCTCGCTCTGCTCCTGCTGGAGCCGGGCCAGCCAGGTGAGCAACGGCTCGTCGCGCGGCACTGTCACACGCGTGGGCAGGGTCGCGATGAACAGGCCGGTGATGGCGTCGGCCCCGGGCAGTTCGTCGGGCCGTCCGGAGACGGTGGTGCCGAAGACCGCCTCGTCGCAGCCCGCCTGACGGCTCAGCAGCACCGCCCAGGCGCCCTGGACGAGGGTGTTCATCGTGAGGCCCGCCGTCCTGGCCAGGTCCTCCAGCGCTTTCGTGGCGGGCTCGGGCAGGGTGACGCGCACCGCCGCCGTCGACTCCGCGTGGTGGCTCTCGCGGGGCTCGCGGTCGAAGGGGAGCGCTGTGGCCTCGCTCAGGCCGTTCAGGCGGGTCCGCCAGTGCCGTTCGGCCTCGGCCCGGTCGGCGCGCTCACGCAGCCAGGCGACGTAGTCACGGAAGGGGCGGCGCTCGGGCAGCGCGATCTGTGCGGTGCCGGACAGTCCCGCGTGGCAGGCGAAGACGTCGGAGAGGACCTGGAACAGGCTCCAGCCGTCCAGGATCAGGTGGTCGAAGGACCACACGACGCGGACCTCGCGGTCGGAGAGCCGGGCCAGCACCAGGCGCTGGAGCGGTGCGCGGGTCAGGTCGACGCCTCGGGCGCGGTCGCGGTCGAGCAGGTCGCGCAGCCGCTCGTCCCGTTCGGCGGCGGTCAGGCCGCGCCAGTCGGACAGTTCCACCGGCACCGCCGCCCGGCGCTGCACCACGAGCAGCGGCTCGGGCACGTCCTGCCACACCACCCGCGAGCGCAGCACCGTCGTGCGGTCCGTGACCCGCTGCCAGGCGTCCGCCAGCACCCGGGGGTCGGGCACGCCGTCGAGGACGAACGTCAGCTGCTGGAAGTACACGGCGCGGTCGTCCTGGGAGAGCCGGTGGAAGAGCATGCCGGCCTGAGTGGGCGTCACGGGGTGGACATCCTCCACACCGGCGGGGTCCTCCCCCACGATGCGGTCGACGTGGGTCTGGTCGAGCCTGGCCAGCGGGAAGTCCGACGGGGTGCGTCCGGCGGTGCCGGGCCGGGCCGCGTACCGGGCGAGGCCGGCCAGCGCGTCGGCGTAGCGTTCCGCCAGGTCGGTGACGGTCTCCGGCCGGTGCACACGGTCGGAGTAGAACCAGGTGAATTCCAGGCCGTCGCCGTCCAGCCGCCCCACGACCTCCAGTGCGTGCGGGCGCGGCGCCGAAGGGTCGGCGTCCAGCTCCAGCGGGCGGACCAGCCCGCGGTACAGGCTCTCGGGGGTCTCGGACAGGCCGAACCGGCCGAGGTAGTTGAAGCTGATCTGCGCGCCGGTCGCCGGGAGGGGTGCGCCGTGGCGGCCCGGCAGGGCCAGGGCGCCGTGGCCGATGCCGTGCCGGGGCACGGCGCGCAGGTGTTCCTTGACCTGCTTGAGCACGGTGTCCCAGGGGGCCTGGGGCGGGACGGCCAGGGCGACGGGGTGGCGGGTGGTGAACCAGCCGACGGTGCGGCTGGTGTCGACGTCGGCGAAGAGCTCCTCACGGCCGTGTCCTTCGACGTCGACCAGTACCCGGTCGTGCCCGCTCCAGCCGCACAGCACCCGGCCGAGGGCGGCGAGCAGGACGTCGTTGGCCTGGGTGCGGTACGTCTCGGGGAGAGTCCGCAGCAACGCTTCGGTGTCCTCGGGGCCGAGTCGCACCGTCACCGAGCGCTGGGAGGCGTAGGTGTTGGTGCCCTCCCGGTCCGCGGGCAGAGCCGCCCGGGCGCCTTCGGTCTCGCGGATCCAGTACGTCTGCTCGTCGTCGAAACCGCCGGCGGCGGTGTGCGCGGCCAGGCGCTCGGCCCACTGCCGCAGCGGGGAGGACTTGCGGGGCAGGGCGGCCTCGCCGTCCCGGCCCTCGCGGCGGGCGCGGTAGGCGCGTTCGAGGTCTTCGAGGAGCAGGCGCCAGGAGACGCCGTCCACGACGAGGTGGTGGACGGACAGGTGCAGGACGGGCGGCCGTCCGTCGCCCCGGTCGTGCAGGACTGCGCGCAGCAGCGGGCCGTGGCCCAGGTCGTAGGGGCCGAGGTGCGGGGTGTCGGTGTCCGGGCCGGTGTGGTGGGTGAGGCGGCAGCGGACGGCCGGGCCGTCGATCAGCCACCGTACGCCCGTGCCGTCGGCGAGGAAGCGGGAGCGCAGTGCGTCGTGGTGGGCGACCACGTCGTCGAGGGCGGCCTGGAGCGCGCTTTCCTCGACGTCGGCGGGCAGTTCCACCGAGAGGGTCTGGGCGAAGTGTCCGGCCCGCGCGCCGGCGCTGTCGAAGAGCCAGTGCTGAATGGGTGTCAGCGGCGCGGCGCCGGTGGCATCGACGGGGGCGGACCGGGCGGCGGTCCGGTGGCTGTCCGTCTCGTCGGCGCGGCGGGCCAGGGCGGCGACCGTTTGGTGCTGGTAGACGTCCCGCGAGGTGATCGTCAGGCCCGCCTGCCTGGCCTGGGCCACGACCTGGATGCTGAGGATGGAGTCGCCGCCCAGCGCGAAGAAGTTGTCGTCCACTCCGACCCGCTCCACGTGCAGGACTGCGGCCCAGATGGCGGCGAGGGTCCGTTCGGTGGGGGTGCGGGGCGCGACGTGGCGTGCGGCGGGTTCGGCCGGTGCCGGGTCGGGGAGCCGGTCGCGGTCCAGTTTGCCGTTGGGGTTGAGCGGCAGGGCGGGCAGCACCAGGACGGCCGAGGGGACCATGTAGTCGGGCAGAGTGCGCCCGAGTTCGCGGCGTACGGCCTCGGGCTCCACCCGGGCGCCGGGGGCGGCGACCACGTATCCGGCCAGGCGGCGGTGGCCGTCGCCGTCGCGGACGGTGGCGGCGGCCTCGGTGACGCCCGCGCAGCCGCGCAGGGCCTCCTCGACCTCGCCGAGTTCGATGCGGAAGCCGCGCACCTTGACCTGCTGGTCGACGCGGCCGAGGTATTCGAGCTGGCCGTCGGCGCTCCAGCGCACCAGGTCGCCCGTGCGGTACATGCGGTCCCCGGGTGCGCCGAACGGGTCGGCGACGAAGCGGGCGGCGGTCAGCCCGGGGCGGCGCAGGTAACCGCGTGCGAGTCCGCCGCCGCCGAGGTACAGCTCGCCGGTGACGCCCGGCGGCTGGGGGCGCAGCAGGCGGTCCAGCACGTAGGCGCGGGTGCGGGCGACGGGACGGCCGATGGGTGGGGCCTGGTCGGGGAGGGTGCCGTCGGCGAACCAGGCGGTGGCGTAGACGGTGGCCTCGGTGGGGCCGTAGATGTTGGCCACCTCGGCCGCGGGCATGGCGTCCTTGAGGTCCCGCACGGTCCGCGCGGGCAGGGCCTCACCGGCCAGGACGACGGTGTCCGCCTCGATGGCACCGTCGCCGCCGAGGATGCGGGACAGCGCGGACGGCACGCCGCTGAGCAGCCCGGCCCGGCGCGGGCGGGAGCCATCGGTGGGGGCGGTGAGGTCGGCGAGGGCGGTGAGGTCGGCGACCACTTCGACGCTGCCGCCGACCAGCAGGGGGCACAGCAACTCGAAGACGGACACGTCGAAGTTGAGGGAGGTGGAGGCGACGACGTGGGAGAACCCGCGCGAGCCGAACGTGTCTCCGGCCCAGGCGGCGAGCGCGGCCACGCTGCGGTGGGTGACGACCACGCCCTTGGGCCGGCCGGTGGAGCCGGAGGTGTAGATGACGTAGGCGGGATGGGACGGGTCGAGCGGTCCCGTCCGGTCGGCGTCGGTCAGGTCGGCGGCGTCGGCATCGGCCGGGTCCGAGGTGTCGGCGTCGGCCGGATCCGAGACGGCGGCTTCAGCCGGGTCCGAGACGGCGGCTTCAGCTAGGTCCGAGACGGCGACGGCGAAGGGTGCCACGTCCTCCAGCAGCAGCGGCTCGCAGTCCTCGGGGAGGGCGTGCGCCGTTTCCCGGGTGGCCAGGACGAGGGCGGGGGCCGCGTCGGCGAGCATGAAGCGGATGCGCTCGGCCGGGTAGCCCGGGTCGACGGGCAGGTATCCGGCGCCCGACTTCAGTACGGCCCACAGCACCGGAAGCAGGCCGGCGGTGCGCGGCAGGCACAGCGCCACCAGTGACTCCGGCCCCGCACCGCGCGCCGCCAGCAGCCGGGCGAGACGGTTGGCACGCCGGTTCAGCCCGGCGTAGTCCAGCCGGGTCTCGCCGCAGGTCACGGCGGTCCGGCCGGGAGTCCGGGCCACCTGCTCCTCGAAGAGCGCCGGGAGCGTGGCGCCGTCGGCCCGGTCCTCGCCCGGCGCGGGTGGGTTCCAGGACTCCAGGAGCACGTGCCGCTCGTCGCCGGACAGCAGCGGGAGTTCGGCCAGCGTCCGGTGCGGGCCGTCCGCCATGCCTTCGAGCAGGTGCTGCAGTTGCCGGGCCATCCGGGCCACGGTCGCCGTCTCGAACAGGTCGGTGTTGTACTCGACCGTCAGCTCGTGGCCGCCGTCGGCGCGCGGCGCGAACTCCAGCACGAGGTCGAAGCGGGCGGCCGGGCGGGGCAAGGGGTGTTCCTCGATGCGTACCCCGGCGGCGGCCGGCGGTCGCGCGGGTGCCGCCTGCTGGACCACGAGCGCCTGCACCAGCGGGGTGCGGCTGGGGTCTCTCGGCGGGGCGAGTTCCTCGACCACCCGGTCGAAGGGCACACCGTCATGGGCGAACGCGTCCAGCACGGTCGCGCGCATGGTCTGCACGAACCGGTCCACGGTGGCGGCGTCGTCGACCTCGCCGCGCAGCACGACGGTGTTGGCGAAGAAGCCCGTCACGTCCTCCAGTTCGCGGCGGTCCCGCCCGTTGGTGATGGTGCCGAACGCCACGTCCCGCTGCCCCGAGTAGCGGGCGAACAGCACGGCCGCCGCCGCGGTGAACACCGTGAAGACAGTGGTGTCGCGGCCCGCGGCCAGCTGCCGCAGCCGGTCCACCAGGTGGCGCGGTATGTCCTGGCGGTGAGCCGCGCCCGCGGTGGTGCGCACCGCGGGGCGCGGCCGGTCGGTGGGCAGGTCGAGCTGCTGGAGGCCGGCGAGGTGGCGTTTCCAGTAGGCCAGGTCGTCCGCGTCGGCGTCGGCCGTGTGCCGCTCGAGCTCCCACAGCGCGAAGTCCGGGTACTGCACGTCCGGCCGAGGCAGGTCGTCGGGTTCGCCGGCGGCCTCCGCTCGGTAGAGCGCCGCCAGGTCCCGGGTCAGGACACCGACCGACCAGCCGTCGGTGACGATGTGGTGCTGTGCCAGCAGCAGCACGTGGTCCTCGGGTGCCCGGCGGATGAGCAGCGCCCGGGTCAGGGGCCCCGTCGCCAGGTCGTGGGGGCGGCGCAGTTCCTCGGTCAGCAGGCGCTCGACGGCCTGTTCGCGCCGGTCGGCGGGCACGTGCCCGACGTCGGTGGTGCGCAGCGGCAGCTCCGCCTCGGCGGCGACGAGCTGGACACCCTGTCCGTCGACGGTGGCGAAGGTGGTGCGCAGGGAGTCGTGGCGGGCGGCGAGCCGGTGCAGGGCGCGTTCCAGGGCCGGCGTGTCGAGGGGGCCGCGCAGCCGCAGCGCCACGCCGGTGTTGTACTCGGTTCCGCCGTCGGCGAGGTCGTCGAGGAACCACAGGCGCCGCTGGGCGCTGGAGAGCGGGACGGGCTCCGAGCGCGGGGCGGAGGGGATCGGCTCCGGCGGGGCGACGGCGGACGGATCGGCGGCCAGCGGGGCGAGCGCGCCGACGGTCCGCGCGGTGAACACGTCGCGCAGGGTGAGCCGGGCGCCGAACGCTTCCCGGATGCGGGTCAGGGTGCGGGCCGCGAGGACCGAGTCGCCGCCCAGGTCGAAGAAGTCGTCGGTGACGCCGACGGTGTCGACGCCGAGGACGTCGGCCCAGATCGCGGCCAGGGTCCGTTCGTCGTCGGTGCGCGGTTCGACATGCTGCTCGGCCGGCGCGCCGCCGGGGGCGGGCAGCGCCCGCAGGTCGATCTTGTGCTGCGGGGTGAGCGGCAGCGCGTCCAGCACGACGACGGCGGAGGGCACCATGTGGGCCGGCAGGGCGGCGGTGAGGGCGGCCCGCAGCCGGGCCGGCTCGGGCCTGCGAGCGGGGTCGGCGGAGGTGACGTAGCCGATGAGCCGGCCGCGGGCGGGTTCCTCGTCGCGGACCACGACGACGGCCTCGCGGATCTCCGGGTCCCGGATCAGGGCGGCTTCGATCTCTCCGGGTTCGATGCGGAAGCCGCGGACCTTGACCTGCCGGTCGGCGCGGCCGAGGAACTCCAGCTCGCCGTCGGCGCGTCGGCGCACGCGGTCGCCGGTGCGGTAGAGCCGGGCGCCGGGCGGCCC
The DNA here is from genome assembly GCF_055606225.1 of Streptomyces sp. NPDC037100. Taxonomy (NCBI): domain Bacteria; kingdom Bacillati; phylum Actinomycetota; class Actinomycetes; order Kitasatosporales; family Streptomycetaceae; genus Streptomyces; species Streptomyces sp. NPDC037100. The sequence continues at coordinate 55,712 of NZ_JBVJSX010000008.1, forward strand.
GGACGGGTGGGCGACGAACCGTGTCGCGGTCAGACCGGGACGGTTGAGGTAGCCGCGGGCCAGTCCGTCGCCGCCCACGTACAACTCGCCCTCGGCACCGGGCGGCACCGGGCGCAGCGCCGCGTCCAGGACGTGCGTCTCGGTGCCGGGAAGCGGGGCGCCGATGGCGGGTGTCCCGGTGCCGGCGGTCAGTGGTCCGGTCCAGGTGGCGACGATGGTGGCTTCGGTCGGCCCGTAGGAGTTGATCATGCGGCGGCCGGGTGCCCACCGGTCGACGAGCGTGGCCGGGCATGCCTCGGCCCCGACGATCAGGGTGCGCAGCGACGGCAGGCCCCCGATCTCCGCCGGGTCGGGCAGCGTGGCGAGGGCGGCCGGCGGTATGAGGGCGTGGCTGATGCGGTGTTCGTCCAGGACGGCGGCGAGTTCGTCGCCCAGCCAGGGTCCGTTCGGCGGGACCACCAGCAGGGCGCCGGACAGCACGGAGACGCACAGCTCCAGTACGGAGGCGTCGAAGCTGGGCGAGGAGAACTGCAGCACACGGTCGCCCGGGCCGACGGCGTAGCGTTCGGCGGCCGCCGTGGCGAAACCGGCGATGCCGCGGTGGGTGACGGTGACGCCCTTGGGAGTGCCGGTGGAGCCGGAGGTGAAGATGACGTACGCCGCGTGATCGGGGAGCGTCCGGCTCGGGACCGGGTCCGTCTCTCGCTCTCGGCCCTCCATCAGTGCGCGGACCCGGTCGAGGTCGTCCAGGACGACGGCGGGAGCGGCGTCGGCGAGCATCAACGCCCGTCGTTCGGCCGGGTAGTCGGGGTCCACGGGGAGGAAGGCCGCACCGGTGAGGGCCACGGCCAGCTCGGCGGCGATCAGTTCCATCGAGCGCGGCAGGACCAGGGCCACCGTCCGCTCCGGTCCGGCGCCGCTCGCGACGAGATGGGCGGCGAGCCGGCCGGCCCGCCGGGCGAGTTCCGCGTACGACCAGGTACTCCGGCCGTCGGTGACCGCGGGGGCGCCCGGGTCGCGCGTCACCCACCCGGTGAACAGCTCACCGAGCGGGACGTGACGGGTGACGTCGCGGACGGGGGCCGGGGGGACGGTGCCGGCCGGTGGGGGGACGGGCGTGGCGGGGCGCTGGGCGTGCGGGTCCGTCATCGGGGTGCAGTCCTTCGGGCGGGGGTGGCGCGCGGACCCGGCGCGCCGCTCTCGGGCGGCGCGTGGGCACGCCGGAGCGGTGCGGGGTCCTTGCGTACGGGGCGGGTGCGGGGCGCGATCGGACCGTGCCGGTGGCGCGCACGGCCGGAACGGTGCCGGTCCGGTACACGGCCGGAACGGTGCCGGTCCGGCGCACGGTCGTCGGACGGTGCCGGTCCGGCGCACGGTCGTCGGACGGTGCCGGTCCGGCGCACGGTGCCGGATCGGCGCACGGTGCCGGATCGGCGCACGGTCGTCGGACGGTGCCGGATCGGCACGCCGTCAGACGGTGCCGATCGGGCGCGCGGTCAGTGGGTGCCTGTGCGGCGCGCGGTGCGTCCGGAGATCTGCAGGCGATCGATGGCCCCGGTGGCGGGATCGCGGTGGAAACGACCGCCCGGTTCGACCCGGCCGGTGGCCGGATCCACCAGGTCGCAGGACAGGTCCGGATAGCAGACCAGCGGGATGGGGTAGTCGCCGTCGACGGACAGGGTCGGCGTGTCGTCCCCGTCGAGTTTGACCACGTACTCGGTGCCCCCGTTGCGGTAGGTTCCGGCGCACTCCGGGAGTGCCACGGCGAGTCCGCGGCGGGTGTCGGCGGTCGGGGCGGTGGGCACGCGAACGCCGGTCAGCCGGGCGAGTTCTGCGGCCATGTCACGCCACAGGGCGGTGGCGGCGCCCGCGTTGCCGGTGAAGGCGACGACGACGCCGCTGTCGGGGTCCGCCCGCAGGTGGCAGGAGGTGCCCTGGGCGTTCCCGTCGTGGCCGCACCACACCCGGCCGTCCTGTCGGAAGAGGGCCAGGCCCAGGCCCCAGGAGTCGGCGAGGGCACCGGGGCCGGCGGACGGCTCGGGGTGCCGCATCAGGTCGGCGACGGCGGCCGGCAGTCCGCCGGACCTGCCGATCACGGCCCTGCCCAGGGCGACCAGGTCCTCGGCGCTCGCCAGCAGCGCTCCGGCCGGGGCCTCCACCGGGGCGAGGTTCTGGTGGGCCGGGCGTACCAGGCCCGTCGCCGTGTTGAGGGCGTGGCCGCTGGCGAGCGGCCGGGCGGGGGTGGCGTCACCCAGGAAGGCGGGGACGATTCCCAGGGGCTCCAGGACGAGCGCTGCCACCGCTTCCTGCCAGGTCATGCCCGTCACTTCGGACAGGATGCGGCCGACGGCGACGTAGCCCGCGTTGGAGTACGAGAAGCCGGTGCCCGGCGGGAACAGGGTGTTCCGGGCGGTGCAGACCGCGGAGAGGTACCGGGAGGCGGTGGTGCCGACAGCGCTGTCGGAGTCGGGTCCGGTGGGGAGGCCGGCGGTGTGACTCAGCAGGTGACGCACCGTCACATCGGGTATCTCCCCTGATAAGTCGGGCAGCAGTTCGCTGACGGGTTCGTCCAGGTCCACGTCTCCGTCGTCGGCGAGGAGCAGGACGGCCGCAGCTGTGGCGGCCTTGGTGACGGAACCCAGGGGGACGGCCGTCTGCGCGGTGAACGGGGTGTTCGCCACGGCGTCGGCCGTGCCGGTGTGCGCGCTGAGGACGTGGGTGCCGGTGTGGACGGCCAGTTGGGCGCCGGGCACGCGGTGGACGCGCGCGAGGGAGTCGAGGTGGCTGCGCAACTCCTGTTGCAAGGAGGTCGACGGCCGGTGTGCGGCCGGAGCGGCGGTGGGGTACGGCATGGGGAGGTGACTCCTGGTGAGAGCGGGTGCGGGGAGGGGGATGCGTCCGGCCCGCGAGTGAGCGGTGCGGGTCGTGCGCGTCGGCGCGCTTACGGTCTGGTGACGAAGATCGGCAGGTGGCGTACGCCGACGATGACGGCCGGATTCTGGTACGTGACGTCGTCGTACGAGGGCACCGCGATGGAGGAGAAACGTTCCATCAACATCTGCAGAGCGATTCGGGCTTCCAGCCGGGCCAGGGGGGCGCCGAAACAGAAGTGGATGCCATGGCCGAAGGTGAGATGGGGATTGGGGTCGCGGGCCGCGTCGAAGACATCCGGTGCGGCGAAGCGGGAGGGGTCACGATTGGCGGCCCCCAGGTGCACCATCAGCAGGGTGTCGGCCGGGATCTCATGGCCGCCGAGGACCACCGGCCGGGTGGTGCGCCGGCCCAGTTCGGGGAAGGGCGGCAGCCAGCGCAGGACTTCCTCGACGGCGTCCGGCACCCGATCCGGATTCTCCCGCAGTGCGGTGAGCGTGCCGGGATGCCGGTCGAAGGTGACCATGGCGTTGCCGAGCAGCGCGGTGGTGGTGATGTGCCCGGCGACCAGCAGCAGGGCGACGAACCCGACGATCTCCTGGTCCTCCAGTCGCGTTCCGTCGACCTCGGCGGTGAGGAGTCTGCTCGTCAGGTCGTCACCGGGGTGGGCGCGGCGGTGCCGGATGTGGTCGAGTACGTAGCTGTTCATCTCGCGCACGGTCGGGGCGATGGCCTCGAGCGCCCGTTCAAGATCGGCCATGTCGAGGCTGTCCCCGAGCTGGTCGCCGCCGAAGAGGGTGGCGGCCCACTCCTGGAACAGCCTGTGGTCCTCGGCGGGGATACCGAGGAGTTCGGCGATCACGATGATCGGCAGCGGGTAGGCGAGGGTGTCGACCAGGTCGAACCGGTCGCGGTCGGCGACGCCGTCGAACAGCCGCGCGCACACGTCCTCGATGCGCGGTGCGAGCCCGTGAACCATTCGCGGAGTGAAGGCCTGACTCACCAGGGTGCGGAGCTTGCGGTGTTCCGGCGGGTCCATGCCGACGAAGTTGCCCTGCCGGAACGCCTCGAAGTCCTCCTGGGTGGGGGCGATCGGCGTCATGTCGGAGGAGTACGTCGCCGGGTCGGACAGGACCGCCGAGACGCCCTGGTGGTCCACGACGTGCCACTGCCGCCGCTCTTCGTCCCACGTCACGGGGCCCGCGTCGCGTAAGGACCGCCATCGCCCGGGTAACGCGTCAAGAGGCGATTCGGCCCCGGTCAGCTGTGTGCTTGTCACCGTTTCTCCTTGAGTGAGGGCGCGCGTGCCCGGCGGTGGACCACCGACGGTGCGCGGTGGCCGACCGCGGGCAGCGCTGGCCGTCACGGGTTCGGCCATCGGGGGTGTGGCACCGCCGGGCGGTCGCCGCTTCGCGCCGGGTGGACCATTGCGCGGCTCAGCCGGGTGGGCCCACTGAGGGAGACTGGCTTGTCCACCCCCCAGGGAATGCCGTCCCGGGCGTCAGCGGAACTGAGGACTGGACGGGGACGGTGGGGCGGCGGTTCCGAGCGGCCCGGACGCCCGCCGAGCAGCGGACAAGCCAGCACGTGCACAGCCCGGCGATACGCGCCCAGGGCACCTTGCAGACACCACCACGTCCCCCCAGTGACTTCTTCGCGCAGCAGTCCTGCGCTGAACTCCCCTGTCCTACGTTTCACGTGTAAAGAACGCGCTTCGACACGATCATTCCGGCCGAGTGCGCTCACAGTTTTCACGTTAGGTCACAGGATGGCAACCCCCCGAAGTTGAAGGGGAGGTGGCCGTTCAGCAACCCACCAAAGAGGGCGTGTATCCCGCTCTTTCACCCTCAAACCCAGAGTTTGAAGAGAAACTTGGGCCGCGTTACGACGCCTCGAGGCACCACCGCGTCCGTCATCCTCGGCCGCACGGCCACCCGCCTGCCGATTCGGTCACGACGGCCGGTGGACGGCAGTGGTGCCACAGGCGGCCTCAAGAAGCGCTACAAGACGACCTTCGAGGGTCTGAAATCGCAGCGCCGCCCTGTACCTGCCGAGCCATCTCTTTTCAGCCAACCCTGCCCATCAGAGCAACACGCTCCAGGTTGTGTGTGAGAAATGATCACTGTGCGCGGAGACGGAGGATGAGTGAGGCGATCCGGAGCCCGACGAGAAAGCGGGCGGCCGACTTGTCGCAACGGGTGGCGGCAGCACGGAACTGCTTGAGTTCTGCTGAAGCAGCGCTCTACGACGTCGCGGGCCTTGTACTGCTCAAGGTCGAAGTTCGGCGGCAGTCCCCCGGCCACCAAGGCGGCCGTCAGCCCGCGGCACCAAGGTGGAGAAGAGCGGCGCGGCGCGCTCGCGCCCACGGTTCGAGCACCCGCATTCGACGATGGAGACGGATCACAGCCTCCGCTTGCTACGTGCATTTCTGGCCAAGCAACACCGCGGTCGGGCGGCGCTCCTACGAGTCCGTCCTCCAGCAGCGTGCTCCCGACCTCCGGGCCGACACCGGGGCGATCAGGCGCGGGCCATAACCGGAAGCGGGCCGCGGACCGCTAGGGTCCGGCCGGCTCTTTCGTCCGGCTTCCGGTCAGCGAACACCGAGCTGCCCCGGGCGAGCGGTGAGGATTGATCCCCACTTCGGCGCATGCCTGCCGTTGATCACCAGGGGAAGCATCCGTGTCCTGCGCACGGGCCGGACCTCGAACCGTACGTCAGGCCCCCGCGTAGCCGTCGCTGTCCAGGTCCGCCGACGTGACCGCCTTACCGAAGCCGTCCGAGGTCTTGGCGCTGCCGGGGACACCGGTCGAGTTCTGGGTGATGGTCTGGGCGCTGCGGGCTCGCCGACGACCCGACGGGTGCAGGTTGTGAGAGTGAGCCAGGCGCCGAGGGTACGCCTCGCGCGCCCGGCGTGCGCGGGTTGCTGACGTTGGTGCGCGCAAGGATGCTGAATGCACCCCCCATGAAGTCTCTCTAACGTGGGGGTTATCTGTGCCCAGTGGTGTGGTGAAGTGGTTCGATCCGGCGCGGGGTTGGGGCATCATCGCTCTGGACGACGGCGGTTCCGATGCCGTCGCCCACCCTTCAACGGTCCGCGGCGAGGCGGAGCGTGAGCTGGTCGGGGGCAGGCGCATGCGCTTTGACCTTGCTTTGGATGCCACTGATGTCCGAACCGACAGCATCCGCCCTGAGGCTGCGGGGTACTGTGCGCCGGCCGAGGAGATGGAGGGTGACTCGACTTCGCTCACACCTGGATGGAGCGAAGAGGCGGCCTTCGAAGCCGAGGAACTGGCCTGCTGCCCATGGTGCGTGCAACTGCTGAAAGTCGGCGCCGACGACCAGGTAGCAGCGGACGGTCCACCGGAGCCCGCCGCCCTGTCCCGTGGGGTCGTACCCACGGCACCGCAGCCGGCCTGCATGATCCTGCTGGCACTCGTCGCGATCGCCGTTGTCACGCTGCTGGTCGTCGCCTGAACCGGCAACCGGCCCTGCCCCACAACCGCCTGAGAGCGGTCTCTTGCACGCCGCGTGCACGGTACGGCGGTGACGCGAAGGGTGTAGCCCATTGCCACGGCGTACGAGCCTGGGCCTCGTCGAGCGCGGCTCGCTCGGCATCATCCAGCTCGGCGGCGCGGAGGAAGTCTGCGACCTTGCCGGGCATCGAGGGTGACGGACAGTTCCGGGGCCGGCGCGCTCTCGTCGGCGGCGACGTGCTCGGGCAGGAGGTCTGCGAGAGCGGTACGGACGGCGCCGCGGCTGACGCCGTGCTCGCGGGCCAGGGCGACGATGGACTGGCCCTCCAGGTCGGTGCGCACGTCGGCGATCGTCTCGCCCGCAAGGGCGGGGCGGCGTCCGCCCTTGTGCCCTTGGCCTCTGCGGCCCGCAGCCCGTCGTACGTCAGCTCGCGTTGGAGGTCGTCGCGCTGGATTTCGCCGGCGGCGGCGAGGGTCTAGACCATGAACTCGGCGGTGGTAGCCAGCAGTTCTCCGGTGCGCGGATGGCGGGCGGTGAGGTCCATGCCGGAGACCGCGCCGTCGTGGATGCACACGGCGAGCCGGTCGCGGTGCGGGACGTCGAGCACGTCAAGGATGTGCCCGGTGCCGCGCACCAGGCGGAACATCTCGGAGATGTGCACAGTGTCGCCCGACCGCGCGTACGCCGGCAGTTCGCCGAACTTCGGCCGCTGGAGCGGTTGGAGGCGGCTGGAGGTGCCGGCCTCTTCCTCGAAGACGACGGGGTCCTCGATGCCGGCCTCGGCCAGGACGAGGTTCTGCCGGGCGGTCGACTGCTGGTCGGTCGACACGCGCGTGTAGACGAGATCGGCCACTCTTCCCCGCTTCTTTCGCCGCTTCGGGCCTCGGCTGTCATCTGCCCTGTCGTAACTGGCATCGGATCTCATTGGATCCGAGTCGTCGTCAGGCCCCGAAATCCGGGGCCCATTGGACGTCCGGCGAACCTGTCGTCATTCGATCGTTCGCCGACAGAGAGGGCGGCCGGGGCGGGGGCGCGGCTATTCGGGCAGCAGCCTGTCCTGGACGACGTTCTTCATGACCCGGTGGACGTCAGACGCTGGACGCCGGGGAGTCGGACGAGCTGCTGGTCGTAGAGCTGCTGGTCGTAGAGCTGCTGTGCTGATCTGAGCCATAGCCCGAACCGGCGACCAGCGCCTCGGCGAGCGGGGTGCGCCGGTAGAGCACCGACCGTCCGGACCGGGCGCGGACGAGCAGCCCGGCGCCTCGCAGGATGGCGAGGTGGTCTCCTACCGCGCCGGGCGCCATGGCGAGGCTTCGGGCGAGGTGGCTGGTGCTGGCCGGGGCGTCGAGCGCCACCAGCAGCCGGGCTCGGGCCCGGCCGACCAGAGCGGCCAGCGCGTCCGGTTGGGCGAAGGTCGCCGGTTCGCCCCACAGGGCGGCGGTGCCGCGGGCACGATAGACCAAGGTCCTGGGCCAGGGGTTTTCCAGGTGGGCTGCGATATGCCCGACGAAGACCGAAGGGATCAGCAGGAGCCCGTCGCCGGCGAGGCGGACTGTTCCGCCTCGGAAGAAGCCGATCTCGATACCGCCTGCGTGCCAGGCGATGCCCGGGTGCAGGCTCTCGATGGTCGTGGCCCATCCGTGTTCGCCGATCACACCCACCCGGTGCACGACATCGCGCTCACAGATCGCGCGCAGTTGCGGCCAGTCCGCGGCGAGCAGCTCGTGCCATGCCTGGTCCAACGCCTCGGCGATCCTGGAGACGGCGTCCGGCGAGTCCAGGACCGCGCGTACGCGGGGATCGCGGGCGGACGGGCCGGTCGCGGTGGTGGCGAATTCGCGGCGGGCCGCTTCCAGCGGCGTGGCCCGGATCATGGCCAGGTCGTCAGCCCAGGTCTGGTTGAGGCCTCGCGGAGGCGGAGCGACGAAGTTCGGTCCGCCGTGCGGGGCCTGCAGAGCGAGGCCGGCGTCCAGTTCGGTCTCGCGGCGCAGCCGTTCAAAGGCCGGCTGGAGCCGGGCGGCCCAAGCTCGCGGCAGCGGCTGGCCCTGGCCGATGAGCGACCGCAGCAGCAAGCAGAGGTCCAGCGCGGGCGACAGCGCGAAGCGGCTGCGCAGCAGGTCCTCGACCGAGACTTCGAAGCGCAGCACCCTGGGATGCTACCGCGGGACGTAGTTCCGATTCGTCCAGCGACGAATCATTGGTGAGTGGTATGGGCGCACGGCGAGGATGGGCGTCATGACCCCGACCGCCGAGCCCGCGCAGGGTAACCATCGTGCCACCTACCGGGAGGTGTTGGCCGAGCCGCGATTCCGGCTGCTCTTCTCAACCCGCACCGTCGCGATCACTGCGGACGCGCTGCGGATCACCACGTTCTCGGTTCTGGTCTTCTCGGCCACCGGCTCCGCGCTGCTGAGCGCACTGGCCTTCGGTATCGGCTTCATCCCGCAGTTGTTCGGCTCGCTGCTGCTGGGCTCACTGGCCGACCGACTGCCGCCCCGCGCGCTCATCACCGGCGGCTACGCCTTGACGTGCGCCGCCGCCCTGCTGCTCGCCCTGGTGCGGATGCCGATCGCGGCAAGCCTCGGGGTCGTGGCGCTGGTCGCCCTCGCCACACCGGTGTTTCACGGCGCGTCGAGTCGGCTGGTCGCGCAGTCGCTGGAGGGCGACGCCTATGTGCTGGGCCGTTCACTGAACAACATCGCTGCCTCCGGCGCGCAATTGTTCGGTCTGGCACTGGGAGGTGTGGTGGTCGCGGCACTCGGCCCGCACCGGGCGCTCGCGGTCAGCGCCGCCCTTTACCTCGGCTGCGCGCTTGCTATCCGCATCCGGCTGCCCCGACTGCAGCCGGGAGAGTTCGGCGGCACACCCGGCAGCGCTCGGGGCGATGGCGGGACCGTACGGACCAGCTTGCACGGTGCCGGCCTGCTGCTGCGCGGACAGATGGTGCGACGACTGATGCTGGCCCAGTGGCTCCCGCCAGCGTTCATAGCGGGCGCGGAAGGCCTGATCGTCGCCTACGCCGGAGGACGCCACTTCGCCCCCGGCTGGTACGCGGTGCTGATGGGCTGTCTGCCGGTCGGCATGCTTGTCGGTGACCTGCTGGTGGGCCGACTCCTACGGCCGCCCACCCGGGAGCGACTGGTAGTGCCGTTGATTGCGCTGATGGGACTGCCGCTGGTCGGCTTCGCTGCCGAGCCCGGAGTGGGCGTCTCGTCCTGTCTGCTGCTGCTCTGCGGCTTCGGATTCGCCTACGGTCTCGGCCTGCAACGGCCGTTCCTGGACGCCCTACCGCCAGATGGCCAGGGCCAGGCCTTCGGCCTGCTCGGCTCCGGCAGCATGACGCTGCAGGGCATCGGGCCGGCTTGCTTCGGCGCGGCGGCCGCAGGCATCGGAACAGGCGGCGCCATCGCTCTGGCAGGCGGCGCGGCGACGCTCACCGCCGGCTGGATTCTCACCTGGCACCCGACCACCTCCCGGGTCCCCGTACCGAACGACTCAACGGCATCAGAGAACGGCACCGAGCGGCATGCGTGTGGTTCTCCTGGGCAGTAGCCGTCGCAGGTCGGGGCGGCCGCGAGCCGTCACGCACTCCACCCCCACCCCCACGTCTCTCTGACAGACGGCGATCTTCCCCGAGGGCAGGGCCCGCCACCGTGATCTGATCTTCTTGCAGTGGCCGCGTATCAGATCGGCGAGCCAGTTCAGGGTGGCACTCGACAGCGGCAGGCGGGCAGTGTAGACAAGGCCGTCAGGGTCCTCGACGGGATGGTTGTTTTTCTTCACACCAAACTCAACTGCCGTCGGCGGCACGCGCGTTATGCCCCGCCGGCGCCACGCCTCCCTACGCCTGCGCGCGTGCGGTGAACCTGCCGTCGGGACGCTTGTGCAGCCAGCCGCGGTCGGCGAGCTTGGTCATCTTCGCCCGCAGCGGCTCCAGCTTGCCGCGCACCGAGGCGTCCAGGCCCAACCGTTCGCCGACCGCCCTGACCTGCACCGGGCCGTCGGCCTCCCGCACGATCGCCAGGATCTTGCGGTAGTCGCCGGGCAGCGCGCCCTCATCGGCCGTGTCGCTGCGGTGCGGGATGAGCAGGACTGCCCGCCCGGCCACCTTCGCCGATACCGGAGCGACAGCCCCGGCGTCGGCCTGGACCTGCTCGGCCAGACGGTTCAACACCCGCTCCGCGATTGCCAGTTCGTCCCGCTCGACCTGGACTTCCTGAAGCTGCTTGGCCAACTCCTCGGCGAGGACGTGCAGTTCGCTCCGGCGAGCGGTGATCCACTGCCGCTCCCGCATCCCGGACCCTCCCGCGATCTCGTGGCGTGCCGACCTGCCGACGGATCGTAGGCGGGGGCAAGCCGGGGGCGCAGCCGAACCAGGCATCCCACCGGAACCGGACCCACCCAATGATCTACACCAAGGTCATTGGCCGCCGACCGGCGCGAGTACCCCACTCGTCATTCACACCAGACCCGCGACCTACGACTTCGCGATGTATACCGCTCATTGGTGATTAAGATCAGTCATACGCCCATGCTGGCGCCTTACTTCGTACCACTCCACCCCACCTGCCCAACTCCAATACAACGAAGCTAAGACAGAAATTGATCACTCAAGCAGTGGATGAAAAAAGGTCACGGTATGAGTGACCTCTCCACTCTCCGAAACCTCCTCAGAGAACACGAACCTACCGTGCATGCTGCCGTCCACTGTCGACGATGAAGGGGAGTCTTCCACCCTTGACCCTCGATCGAATCCAGGGGCCTTCTGGGTAGCGATTTCATCAATCATCGCGCCGAGGTCCAAGGAGGGAGCACTGTCGACCCAGGTCTCAGTCCACCCTCCTTGAGGGAAGTCTCTCGGATCTCCAGAGCGTAGGTACTGGCGCATCGACTCCAATACACAATCCTCGACAGTGCGAGCAGCCTCCCGATTCGGAACGAGGCACCGATCAATCAGGACACCGCCCCGCGAGATGTGGGCAGCGACGCGGTCATACACCCTCGGCTCGCTATGCGTGATTCCAACCTTGATCAGCCCAAGGGGTAGAAAGTGGATCAGATATACCCAGTGAGGGAGATCCGGGTCGATCCCCTCTGCGCACCGCAAGCAAGGAGGGGCGCCAGCAGCGAGCGCGCAGATGGAGACCTTCCTGCTCGCACCACAGTCGGGCTCAGCACAGTGCGCAGAGACTGGATCCGATAGCTTCGCATACCCGTCGTGCTCTCGAATCAATCCGAACTTGCCGTAGAACTCGTTTTGCCAACCAGCTAACTTTGACGTGAAGCATACATAGCAATGCGTCCATGGCTTACTCGAACTCGAAAGTATGTGGACGGCGTTGAAGGTGTTCGGGGCAGCACAGAGTACGCACACGACATCGATCGACTCCCAAACTTCCCCGATACGGCTGATCATTTGACTCTCGGGAAGCGTCTTCCCAGACCCATCCACCATCTCAAAACCTGCTTCGCGGACCATTCGGGCCACGTCCCTCTGGTCCATCAGCCAGTGCTCTGGGTCCCGCGCCAGGCCGTCCTCATACATGCGGCGACCGACGCACCAGTTGCAGAGTTCAATACTTCGCGACTGGATCTCCTTGTACGGAATCGCCCCGGGCCTGCCACAGGTCTGGCACCGGTAGTTCCTCGGGGCCCCAGGAGATACAAAAGTCCCCTCTGGATCTACCTTGAGTGCACGGTAGATCGCATCGATACACTCAACACAGCGTCCTGGCTTGCCTTTGCGATTGGCACTCTCATTCTTGCCACACCTGGAACAGGGTCGGACTGCCATGGGGCCCCCTTCAGCACGATTGCCTCTACGAGGCTACGGGCGGGCACTGACAACGGGCCGGGGTAGCCATCCTCACCTCTCAGCGATCCCTTCGCCGCGCGCGGTCAGCTCACAGGGGGCATCGCGGACGGATGACCTTGTCGGTGGACTACCGCCCCGGACCTACTCGAGCCTCCCGATGCCTAAAAGCGCCTCGCGCTGCCGGTCCTCCACCAGCTCGACAGGGCACACCTCCGCGGCCGGCCACGCAGTCAGCGATTCTTCGTCGGCGCGCGTCGGCGGACGAAACCCCAGAGCCTCACGAATCTGCTTTCCGGTGCCGCTTCGCGCCCGGCAGGTCGTCCTTCGCCGGCTCCGCTGTCGGCACCTTCACCAGACTCGCGACGTACTACACCGCGGGCTGAGGGAACTCCTCGATGAACTCCGGGAACCGGGCCTCGATCTCGAAGAACTTCAGCATCAGGCAGAAACCGAGCCTCGTCGGCCCGGTCCTGTTGGCCACGAGCTTCCAGTCGCCGTCCGCCGGCGTCCAGCTCGCCAGCAACTCCTCCGGCGACCAATCCTGTCGAACACCCGCCCCTGTTCCGTCGACCTCCCAGGCGTTCACCCGGACAGTCCGACGGGGCGTCCCGCCACCGGGAATCGGGGCCCCGAACGTACGGGCGGGTTACCTGTTCCCTGGTGTCTGAGCTAGGACTTCGGGGCCATCTCACACAGTCCGCCGCACCGGCTGGGACGACGCCACCACGCGCAGGGTGCCGGCCCGGTCGATGAGAATGAGCAGGTTCAAGAGGTCGAGTCCCCGAAGGTGACGCCGGAGACGTCGAGGATCACCTTCGGGTACTTGGCATCCCGCCCGCGGTGTCCTTCACCAGGGCAACCGCAACGAACCAACTGCTGCCACTGACCGCGGCTACGACCACGACAAGTACCGGCGCCTGGTCTGGAAAGCAGGCGTGGCAGCAATGGCAGATCATCCGCACCTTCGACGCCGCACCGCACTACGGCCTTGGACTGGCCGAGCGCCGGCTGGGCGCCTGCGCTGCGCAGCCGGCCCCTTCACCGAGGCCGGTGCCCGCGTCTACCTGAACGACGTACCCGAAGCGGAGCCGCATCTCTTCCGGACAGGGAGCTTCGCCCTGGAGGACCGCCTGCCCGAGACCGCCCCGCTTCCTCGAGCGCGCCTGGCCGTGACCGGCCCACTCGCGAACCCCTCACCGCTGGAGCACCCGCCATCCACGGCACCGTTCGCCCACGCCTCCGCACGCGGACTGCCTGCACGGCGGCTGGTGCGTGTGCGATCTGCTCAGGGTTGAGGGGGATGCGCCGGAGGCGGTCGGTTCGAACCGGACCGTCGTTGCCGACCGTCGCCCCGTGACCTCCGCGGCGCTCACGGAGGGCGGATCCGCACACGGTCACGGCCGTACCCGATCCGGGGGCCGGACCCGATCCGGTGGCCGGACCGGCTACCGCCTCGGTCCCGCGAAGGCGTAGGCCGCGGTGCCGGCGACCGTCAGGACCAGGGCCGTCCAGGTGCCCGCCGCCGTGCCGGGCGGCAGCAGCATCCAGGTCGCCACCTGCATCGGCGTACTCGTGGCGGACGGGGCGAGGAACGCGAACGAGAGCCAGGCGAACGGCAGCGTCCATGCGTACCGGCTGCCCAGGAGCGCCGCGCCCAGGGCGACCAGTCCCATCAGGCCCGCGCTGTCCCGGAGGACGAACATGGTGGCGGCCCTGTCCTGGCCCGTTGTCTGCACTGCTATCAGCACCGCACCGATGACCGCGCCGGCGAGCAGCACGTGTGCCGCTCGGCGGGGAATCCAGCGGATCGAGGCCGTCCGGTCCAGCGCGAGATCCTGCCCGCTGAGCCCGACCGAGGCTGCCATGGCCCCCATGATGAGGATGAGCACGGGCAGCCGCGGATCGCCGGGCCCCTCGCCTTTGTCCCCGGCGAATGCCCACACCGCCACCGCGCTGATCACAACCGCGGCGAGCGACGCGGGTATCTGACGCGAGCGCGCGTACAGCATCAGCCACCTCACTTGGACGCACCGCCATTCAACGCGTCGTCCCAATCGTCCTTGCAGGAGATCGCGGCGGCGCGCATCGCGTTCATCCATGAGCGCTGCTCGGCCCGCGGGAGCGCCTTGAATTTCTTCCAGAACACCTGGGGGGTCTCGCCGTTGGGTGAGCGGACCAGGCTTGCCGGAACGGTGCCGGGAAGCGGTTTGAGGTCCCCGAGGACCCAGCCCACCGCGATGGTCTGCGCGAATGCGTCTCCCCATTGCCCCGAGCTGCTCCAGCCGACGGGTGTGCACCCCGGCACCATGGCTTTGGCGATCAGGGCCCGGGTCAGCTCCTCGCCCCGCGCGGTGGCGATGACGTCGTCGTCGAAGTCGAAGAGCACGGTCTTGCTGGACCAACGCGGGGTGGAGCCGTTCGGCAGTACGGCTGTGTTCTCCCGTATCGAGACCGGCGCCTGGTCGCCCAGTGCGCCGCTCAGCAGGCGCAGCGCCTTCTTACCGGGACCCGCCAGAGAGGCGAGTCGCCCCTGGTGCGTGTTCGTCACGCACACCGGCCCGGCGCACACCGGCACCGCGGCGTCCTCGTCGACGACATACATCAGGCGAGGGTCGGAGGGGAAGACGAGCAGGGCCGCCGCCGCGCCCGCCAGGACGGGCGTCAGGGCGATCAGCCGGGCGCGCGGGGTCGCGGCGACCAGCAGCGCGAAGCCGGTCGCGGTCATACCGAGCAGCCAGATCGTCTGCCCGACGTGCACGGAGGTGGAGAGCGTGACGAAAACGTCGCGCACCTCCTCCACCATCGGTGACAGCAGCGAGAACCGGTTCGGCTCCGAGCCCGCGAAGCCCGTCTCCGTGGTCGTCTCCGTCCGACCCAACGACATGTACATGAGGGCCGTGAACACGAAGGCTCCCATGGCCAGCGCGGGCGGGGTGAGCGCGGATGGCAGAGCCCGCCCGGCTCCCATGCCCAGTACGGCCCCCGCGACGAGGAAGAGCGCCCCCACCAGCGAGATCGGCAGCCATCCGAAGTGCGTGTACGCGACGTTGGGGAGCACCTGGACCACGCCCACGAGCATGAGGAGCGCAAAGGCCAAGGCCAGCGTGAACCCCATCGTGCCCGCCATTGTGGCCGCGCGGTGCCGGGCGGGTCTCGGTGTGCTCGTCAGCAGCTCGGACATCTTGGAGCGGTGGTCGCGCATGCCCTGCAACGCCCCGAGCCCCACGGCGATCGGCCACAGGTAGAACAGCAGGCTGCGGGACCACAGGGCAAGGGACGTCCACTGGGCCGTCCACGCCGTGGTGCCCTTCCACCACGGGGCGTTGACCGGGTACAGGAACGCCAGCGCCGTCGTCAGGATCAAGGCGCCTGCCCACAGGGCGACGGAGCGCCTCAGTTCGATGCGCAGGACACGGAAGTTCACCAGGCGCCCCTTCCCTGCTCGGGGCCCTGCAGCAGGGCCGAGTAGCCGCGTTCCAGCGGGCTGTCGCCCTCGTGCTCCGGGCTGCCCGCGGCGGCCAGCTGGCCGGGAGTGCCCTGGAAGACCAGTCGGCCGTGGGCCATGAGGACCACGTCGGTGCAGGCGGCGGCGACGTCCTCCACCAGATGGGTCGAGACGATCACGCAGGTGTCCTGGCCCAGTTCCTGCAGCAGCTCGCGGATGCGCAGCCGCTGCGCGGGGTCGAGGCCGACCGTCGGTTCGTCCAGCAGCAGGATCGACGGATCGTTGACGATGGCCTGAGCGATGCCGGCCCTTCGCACCATGCCGCCCGACAGGGCCTTCATCTTCTCGTCGGCGCGGTCCGCGAGCCCCACCCGCTCCACGGCGCGCTGCACCGCGGCGGGGATGTCCCTCTTGGGCACCTCCTTCAGCCACGCCATGTACTCGACGAACTCGCGCACGGTGAAGCGTTTGTAGTAGCCGAACTCCTGCGGCAGGTAGCCGATCCGGCGGCGCAGCGCACGATGTTCGCCCAGGCCGCCCGCGGACTCGCCGAGCAGCTCCAGGGTGCCCTCGGTGGGGTTCAGTACGGTGGCCAGCGTCCGAATGAGGGTGGTCTTGCCCGCTCCGTTGGGGCCGAGGAGGCCGTGTACACCGATGCCCATCGACAGGTCGAGCCCGTCGACCGCCATCCGATTCCTGCCGACCTTGACCTTCAGCCCGGTGACCTGGATCTCCCAGGCGTAGGCCGTCGGTGCGATGTCGGCCGCACTCAACGCGGACGTCATGTGGTGTTCCTTTCCTAGGGTCATCGATGGGCTCCCAGCACGGAGTACGCGCCCCTGCGGGCGATCACGACACCCGTACCGAGCATGAGGATCAGCCCCCACACGGGCAGAGCGCCCGTTTGCAGGGCGAAGGTCATACGGCTGGCGGCCAGGGTCGGCGCCACGACCACGGCGGCCCACACGGCCGCCAGCCCGACGGCGGCACGCGTCACACCGACGACACCGCCGAGCGCCAGGGTCATCGAGGTGAAGGCCAGACAGGGCAGCAGCCACTGGGCCACCATCACTCCCGTCACCCACCCGCCCACCAGCAGCGCGGGGACGACCACGCCGAGCACGGACGCGGTGCGCCGCAGCACCAGATAGAGCCCGGCCCTGGGCACCGACGCCGTCAACTCGTGCGCCGGGTCCAGACCGCGCGACCACGACGCCGCGACGCCGAGCACCGGCAGGACCGGCGCGAGCAGCAGCACCAGCGACACCTCGCCGGGGCCGGTGCCGACCAGGTCGAGCAGCAGCGCGAGCAGCGTCACAGCCACGACCATGGCCAGCCACGGCACCATCGTGGGCGTCATCCACCCCGACAGCCGTGCCGACCAGTGCCGTCGGCGCGGCATCGTCGCGGTGACGGCCAGCTGGGATTCGAGGCCGGACCACACGGTGCCGACCAGCGCCGCCACGGCCGGCGCCTCGGCCTCCACCGCGGCGGACAGCCGCTCCCGGCAGACCCGGCACTCCTCCAGATGGGCCTCCAGGGCCCACACCTCGTCGGCGGCGAGGTCCGTGCCGCCGCGCGCGTAACCGTCGATGATCCGCATCGACGCGTGCTCCACGCTCATGCCAGCGCCTTCCGCATCGCGATCCGTGCCCGGCGGGCACGGGTCTTGACCGTGCCCTCGGGCAGCCCCAGCAGGACCGCGGTCTCCCGTACGGACAGCCCGTCGAGCACCATTGCCTGCAACACCTGCCTGAGTTCCGGTGCCAGGCGCCGCAGCGCGTCACCGACGTCCCCGCCCACGGTCACCGCGAGCGCCTCCTCCTCCGCGGCGGGCGCCGCCTCGGCGAGAGCGGCGGCCGGCGGCGGCTCGGCATGGTGGGCCCTGCGCCGGAAGGCGTCGACGAGGCGGCGAGCCGCGATCGTCCACAGCCATCCGACGGCCGTCCCGCCCACCGAGGCCCCCGCGAACGCGCCCGCCGCGCGCCACACCGCCAGATACGTCTCCTGCATGACCTCGGCGACGATCTGCTCGTCGGCACAGCGCCGCCGCAGTCGCACCGCCATCCACGGCGCTGTGCGCCGGTACAGCTCCTCGAACGCCGCGCGGTCACCCGTGGCCACCAGCTGGACGAGACGTTCCTCGTCCAGCTCGCCCGGTGCCTTCCTGACTGATCTCACACCCCCTAGACGGCGGGCCCGGACTGCCGGTTTTCTCTTTTGCGTGATCTACGCCACATGCTCAGCCGTGCGCGCCTCAGACGCGAGGACGACGAGGGGCCCTCGGTACGGACGTGGAGATGCCTCGCAGGCGCATCGCCGGTGTCCGCGCGGGCGGCAGTCCCTCGGCGTCGGCGGCCGGTGGGCTGCGGCCCCAAGTGCGGTCGGGCCGTGCCCGTGCACCGTGCAGCCTCCAGTGACGATGTGCCACCGAGGCCCTCGCCTGCGGTGGTTCGTGACAGGGCGCCGTCCGCGACGCCAAACTCCCCCCCCCCGACCTGGTGAAGACCCTCCCCTCCGACCTCGAGGCAGAACATCTGCACCAGTTCAAGCTCCGCGGCGCCCGCCCGGCAGGATCACCACTCGCTCTTCCGGCCGTCGACCGCGGGGGGGGCGACCTCCCCCGCACCAAGCGCTCTCAGTCGCACGCACCGTGGATCCGAACGGCTGGAGGGACCTGGCCGGGCAACGGGTGAAGATCGGCTCCGAACTCGCCAACCGGCGGGTCACCGTGCGACTCGGCGGGCACGTCCTCCACGCGGCCCCAACCGACGGCCTCGTGATGGTGGCCCGCCAGCGCCTTCGCGTCGGACGCACATACGCGGGCCGAATCGTCACTGTCTACGTCGAGGACACCCATTTCCGCCTGACTTACGAAGGCGCCGAGATCTGCCTGCACGCTCGCGAGGACCAGCACCCGGTGACCCGCTGGAAGGGCAAAGAGCCACTTGCCGAGACTATGAGCGCGCAAGACATCGTGTTCTGCGTGGACGCACGATCCACGGCCGCGGCCGACGTTTCCCCACGACCAGACCGACGACCACCCGGTCGGAGGTCACTTGATCAACAACTTCTGTCAGGACCTCTTGAGAGGTCTGCGGCCGGCGCTTCAGTGTTCGAATACCGCCGTCGCCACCGGCACTGCCAGCAGCAGGCTGAGTCCGACCAGGGGGAGGCGGTCCAACCACAGGATGGCGGCGAATTCGCGCAGTGTCGCGGCCAGCCAGTAGGCGGGGGAGGTCGGCGCGCCCACGACGTGCACGGGCACGCCGACGCGGCGGGCCAGCAGGGTCGTACGGTAGACGTGGAAACCGCTGGTGACCACCGTGGCACGGTGGCCGGGAGTCGCGCCGTCCACGAGGGCGGCGCTGAAGCGGAGGTTCTGTCCGGTGTTGACGGAGCGGTCTTCCCGCACGATCCGGTCGGCGGACACTCCGCGTCCGCGCAGATAGTCGGCCATCGCGTCCGCCTCGGAGCGGACCTCGTCGTCGCCCTGGCCACCCGAGACGACGAACACCACACGGGGCGTGCCCGGTGCGCGGGCGGCGTCGAACGCGAGGGCGCGCTCCAGCCTGCGGGTCAGCAGTGGGCCGGGCCGGTCGCCGTCGAGCCCGGCGCCAAGAACGACGACATGGGTGGTTTCCGGCAGGGGGGCGCTACGGCCCCGGACGAACACGTATCCGGCGAAGACCAGGAAGAGCAGAATGAGGTATCCCGCCGCTGCGTTCACCGCGAGAACGAAGGCACCGAACGCCTCGCCGCCGACCGCGTGGAAGACCGCGTCCAGGCCGAGCACCGCCAACACCGCACAGCCGGCGGCCCCGGTGGCCAGCAGGGCCGCCTGCGGTCCGTAGCGCCGGACCAGGAGGACGCCGTCGGCCAGCAGCAGCAGGCCCAGCGCCAGCGCCAGGAGCAGGGCGGCAACGGCGAGGACAGTGGCGACGGTCGGGTGGGCTGCCGCACTGCGACCGGCCACGCCGAGTCCGGCAGAGGTCACCGCGAGGCAGAACAGAACGGCGGAGGAGAACCGGTGTGGTGCCAGCAGGGCGCTGACGACGCCGCCCGCGGCGAACACGACCGCGGCAAGGTACTCCGGATACTCCGGCATGTGCCGCACCGCTCCGCTCTCCCGCCCGCCGGGCCACCGCCCGTACCCGCCCGCCTTTCGCCGCCCGCAAGTTCCCGGACCCGGTACGAACGGCTCCCGGTCATCCTCCCAGACCTGCAGACGTGCGCCGAACGCAGGCGGGCAGTGATGCGTTCCTCCCGCTCGATGTCCGCAGGCTTGTCCACCATGTCGGCGCGATCGCTGTTCGCCGGCAAGGTGTACAACTCGGGACGACATTGTTCATGTCGGACGCGATCCAGCCGACAACCTGCCGCCATCGTGGCTGCGCATGGACTCGATGAGCGGGAGAACGCGGGGTATTCGGGAGACGACGCTGTCCCGACTCCCCTTCGAGGAGGTCTGCGCTGTGCTCTCGCTCAAGCGCTTACTCGACCGCAGTCTGACCGCGCAGGCAACCATGGTCTTCCTGCTGGGACTGGGCACGACGGCCCTGCTCCGCAAGGACGAGCACCCGGCTGTCTGGGTGTTCCAGAGCGCTCTCTACACCGGGGTCGCCGTCGCGGTCCTGGCCGTCCAGCGCCGCCGGGCCGCCCGAGCCGTGGGCACCGACGCGGGCGGACTCGCCGATCTGAACCGGAAGATCCGCCACCATGAGGTGCCGCAGGACCCCGAGGAGCAGGCGGCCATGCGACGGCTGGTCGCCGAGCAGCTCGGCCAGGTGGAGCGGGCGGGCAAGTGGCTGCCGTACTGGCTCGGCGCCATGGGCCTCGTCGCGGTCGGCATGCTCGTCCTGGGGGCCGTCAGCGGGTCCCTCGCCTTCCCCCTTCTCTTCGCTGTCGGCATGGGCGCGCTGTGCTCCTGGGTCCTGTGGACGCGCCGCAGCTCCCATGCCCGCCTTCGCTGGATGCGCCAAGCCCTGGGCCCAGAGTGAGCAGCCAGACAGGGCGAGGCGGTGGGCAAGTCACCGAAGCCGGCGGCCTTTGGTAGCGGTGAACTCGCGTGGCGGGGGTACAGGCAGGGCAACGCGTGAGGACACGGCCCGGAAGGGTGACGATGGGATCGGTCAGTCAGTTGCGACAGCTCAGGGCCGTATATGCGGGCGGTGTGGTGGCCTGGACCTTCTGCCTGTTGCTGAATCTGGTCCAGGGCGAGGGGTCGGCGCGGCAGACGGTCCTGCTGCTGGGGCTGCTCGCCGTCTTCCTCGTCCTGCTGCTGTGGTCGACCTGGTGTCTCTGGGAGACCGGGGCGCACCGTGGGGCCGACCGGGCCGGGCGCACGGCGAACGCGCACGCCGAGGCGTCCTGACGCGAGCGAAAAACTCATCGAGTCCGCCCGGCGACGGTGGCGGGCCGTGAATGCGCCCCATCTCGTCGAGCTCGTCCGGGCAGGCGCCCGCTTCGAACGCGGTCGGCTCGTCGAACGCCCCGAACCGGTTGCGGCATGATCAGTACCAGCCGATTCCCTGGGGGCCGACGTGGCATGGTCTGAACACGTGGTGGTGCGAGAAGGTGTCCGGCTTTCCTGCCGGGACTGGGGCGGGCCTGGACAGCCCGTCGTGTTGCTGCACGGCCTGGCCGGTCACGCAGGTGAATGGGACGTGCCGGCACGGAGGTTGAGTTCCCGCTATCGGGTCGTCGCGGTCGACCAGCGCGGACACGGCGCCAGCGAGCGCCACCCGCGGGACGTCTCCCGCGCCGCCTACGTCGCCGACGTCATCGCCGTTGTCGATCAGCTGGCGCTGCGGCGGCCCGTCCTGGTCGGCCAGTCGCTGGGCGGACACACAGCCATGCTCACCGCCGCCGCACATCCCGAAGTCGTCCGCGCGCTCGTGCTTGTCGAGGCCGGCCCCGGCGGTGCGGGCCCGGACGGACCCGCGGACATAGGCGATTGGCTCGACTCATGGCCGACCCCATTCCCCTCACGCGAGGCGGCAGCCGCGTTCCTCGGCGGCGGGCCGGTCGGTGCAGGCTGGGCAGCCGGACTGGAAGAACGCGGTGACGGGTGGTGGCCCCGCTTCGACCGGGACGTAATGGTCCGCTCGCTGGCGGAGAACGCCCGGCGTTCCTTCTGGCACGAATGGACACAGGTCGCATGCCCCACCCTGGTCGTCCTGGCCCAATCCGGCTTCATCCCTGAACAGGAAGCCGACGAAATGCTCCGACAGCGACCGGCCACCATTGCGATGAGCATCCCCGGCACCGGCCACGACCTGCACCTGGAACAGCCTGGGATCCTGCACACCGCGCTCTCGAACTTCCTCGAGAGCCTCGCCTGAAACTCCTAGCCGGTCACAACGAGGACACGCGGTGGTCGAACTTGGACGTCATCTCAAGTGGAGACTGATGGTGTGGACGGTCGCCGGCAGGGGTGCCAGCGAGTCAGCCAGATCTGCTCCGCGTGATCACCGACGCGGTAACGGCGTCGCACACATCGGAGGCATGACACCGCCCAACTCCAGGACGTTCCTGGTACGTGGACCGCGCGCACAGCGCGAACGCCGGGTTCCCGCCCAACAGCTTGCGGAAGAAGCCCTCCGCCTCAGCGTCTCACTTGCCGAACTTGACGTGCGCGGCGCCCATCTGGCGAACGGTACGGCACCGGCGCAGGACAGGCCCGCTCGATCGGCGTCCCTGCATCAGGCGCGAAGTTGATCACCCCGCTTCGGCGCACGAGACGCGGTGCTCCAGGTTCGGGAACAGCGCCTTCCAGCGGTCCTTCGAGAGACTGACGGGTTGTGAGCGGCACATGGCCTCGTAGAGGCGGTCGGTGTCGTAGTCGAGGATGTACGTGTTCTTCTCGTTGGACAGGCCCGTCGCGTCGGTCATGGTGGTGACGGCCAGCCAGTTCCCGCCCGGGGGCACCCGGACGGACTCCGCTCCCTCCAGGGTGGCGAACTCCGGGGTCTCCCAGCGGCCGTCGCGATCCAGGGACCAGATGCGGTAGGGGCTGCCGGAGATGGCGTGACGGCCGTCGGCGGTGACCAAGACGGACGAGACGGCGCGGTCGAGTCGTACGGTCTCGCGCTTCTTCGTCGGCTTGCGGGGATCGGACACGTCCCAGAACTCGATCGTGCCGTCGGCGACCGCCGTCGCGAGTTCGTCCTTCCCGGCGGGGAAGTAGCTCGCGGGAGCAGCCGGGATCCGGCTGCCCTCGACCGGACGCGCCGGCTGGGAGAGGTCGTACAGCCGGATCGTGTCGCCGCTCTCCTCGGTGATGAGCAGCTTCGACACATCGTCGTACATCGCGCCCTGGCTCAGCGCCGCGTCCTTGAGCACGTCGCCCATGCGGGGATGGTCGGGGTCGGAGACGTCCCAGAATCGCAGGTGCCATTCGTTCTCGACGGTCACGACGGTGTGCGGGCCCGCGAACCAGAGGCTTCCCGTGTCCAAGAGCCCGCCCTTCGCCTGCGCGGGGATGTCGGCCCGGCGTACCGGCTTCCCGGGGTCACTGATGTCCCACAGGGCGATGGCCCGCTCGTCCCTCGACCCCACGGCCAGCAGCCGGCTGTCGGGGCTGACGGTGATGTGCGGGGCGTGGGCGGTGAACCGGATGCTCGCGCCTCGGTGCGGCGGACCCTCGGCGCCGAACCGCCAGAGCTGGAGGGTGTGGACCAGTCCTCCCGCCCAGTGGTGGGCCAGCAGGACCGGGTCACCGTCCTGGCCGGTCAGGAACCAGTTCGCCTCCCAGTCCTTCGGAAGGGCGTAGCGCGGCTTCGGCGAGCCGTCGTGGCCGATGGCCCAGATCCGGGTGGCCGTGGAGGAGTCCGGCTCTTCCTCCTTGGTGATGAGCAGCCTGCCGTCGGCGCTGATGGGGCCCGTGCCCGCGATCTCGTGCACGGGCAGGTAGCCGGGGAGCGCGGGCGCCCCGGCACGTTCGGTCCACAGCCGGATCTCGCCGCCCACCTCACCGGCGGCCAGATAGCGGCTGTCGGGGCTGTAGGCGACCGACTGGACCGGCTGCCCTGCGGACAGCACGCCGAGTTCCCGCTTGGCCTCCGCCAGCTCGGCCGCCTCGGCCGTCGCCCTGAGCCGCCGTACGCCGCCGCCGCGGTCCGCCCCGGCGAGGAACCTGCCGTCCGGGCTGAAGGCGAGCTGCGGCATGCCGTCGTAGTCGCCCCAGCGGTCCATGTAGTCCTCGGCGGGCACCCGCCGCAGTTCCCGCCCGTCCGACACCTGCCACCAGGCCGTCTTCCCGCCGCCGCCGTTCGCGACGACCAGGTCGCGGCGCGGATGGGCGGCGACGGACGTCACCGAGGCGGCCCGCTCGGTGTCGCGCAGGACGGGCCGGTCGGGGTCGGTCAGGTCCCACAGCCGTACCTGGGCGGGGTGCCCGTCCACGCCCGGCCCCTTGCCGTTGCCGGTGATCAGGTGGTGTCCGTCGCGGGTGAACGCCAGAGAGATCAGTTCGGCTTCGGCCACGGTGCGCTGCGCGCGCAGCGCAGGGCGCGCCGGGTCGGAGACGTCCCACAGCCGCAGTCGGCCCCTGTCGCCGCCGGATGCCAGGGTCCGGCCGTCCCCGCTGAACGCCACGCTGAACGTCGTCCTGCTCCCCTCGATCGGCAGCTGCGCCAGCCGCTTGGGCCGTTCCGGATCCGCGGTGTTCCACAGGGTCAGTTCCGTACCCGACTGCGCGGCCAGCAGCGGCTCGCGGGGGTGGTGGGCGAGGGCGGGCCGGCCCTTCACCTGGAAGCGGCCCCCCTCGGCGGGCCGCCCCGGAACGGACAGGTCCCACAGCTGTACCCGGCCGTCCCGGTGGCTCGCGGCCAGCGCCTTGCCGTCCGGGCGGTAGGCGAGGTTCAGGACGGGCTCGCGGTGGGGCCCGGCGGGGGTGAGGTGGACAGGGGTCAGGGTGATCGCCGCCGCGTACAGGCTGGAGCGGGTCTCCGGGGTCTCGGCCGTGCGGTAAGCGGCCAGGCTCAGGCGCAGCGCCGCCCCCGGGTCACGGTCGCGGATGCGGTCGGCGCGGCCCGCGAGCTCGCGGGCGATCAGGACCCGCTCCCGGCTCGCCGCCTGCCCGTTCTCGTAGAACGCCCAGCCCGCAAGGGAGGCCGCCACCAGGGTCAGCACCGACAGCACGGAGACCCACGCCCGGACGGCCCGGCGCCGGCGCCGCTCGGCGGCATCGCTCGCGGTGACGAAGTCGCGGACCACCTGCCGTACGGGCGCCGCTCCGGCGGTCCGGGCCAGCTCACGTGCCTCCCGCAGGTCGAAACCCCGCCACAGGCCGCTGGGCCCGCGTCCGCCCTCGTCCCAGCCCTCCGCCGCGGCCGTCAGCCGCCGCAGCCGCAGCAGACCACCGCGGATCTCCTCGATCCAGCCGGTCAGCCGCTCCCACGCGTGCAGCAACGAGTCGTGCCCGAGCTGCGCTCCACCGTCCTCGTCCACCACGATGAGATGGGCGTCGGCGAGGAGCCGCAGCAGGTCCTGCGCGTCGGCCAGTTCCTCCCGCGGCACCCTGCGGCGCACCAGCCGTCCCTCGCCGTCGGCGACCTGCACCATGGCGAGCATCAGGGCGCGCAGCCGCTGCCGGCCATCCTCGTCGAGGCCGTCGTGGATCCGGTCGGCGGCGCGGGCGACCGCATCGCGGATGCCGCCCGCCTGCTGGTACGCGGCGTAGGTGAGCGTCGTGCCGCGCCGCCGCAGCCAGATCTCCTGGAGGACGTACGCCAGATACGGCAGGGCCGCCGTGTCGCCGGTGCGTCCGCCGCGCCGTTCCTCGTTCACCTCGCGCAGCAGGATGTGCGGGACGCCCGCCTCCCACTTCAGTCCGGCGTAGCGGGCGGGCTCGACGATGGCCGCCTCGATCTCCTCGTCGTTCAGGGCGGGCACGACGAAGTGGTCGCGTTCCGCGAACGGGGCGAGATGCGGGTCGCCGAGGACGTCGCCGTGGTAGTCGGCGCGCAGCGCCAGCACGACGCGCGGGCCGTCGGTCGCGGTGAGCGCGGCGGCGAACCGGTCGCGTTCGGTCTCGTCCGCGCCGTGCGTGAAGTACTGCTCCACCTGGTCGACGACCAGGACCCCGGGCATCGGCCCGCCGCGCGCCCCGGATCCCTCGTGGGTGAAACGTCCCCGTTCCAGATCACGTAGGACCTCGTCGACAGAACGGCCCACCGCCTGCGCCCACGCCTCGGCGAGCCGCCGGAACGGCCGCGCTCCGGGTGCGGGCACCAGGCACACCGGTCCCAGTCCCGCGCGGTGCGCCGCCACGCTCAGCCCGGCCCGCAGCAGCGACGACTTGCCGACGCCGGAGTTGCCGATGAGCACCAGCGGTTCCCCCGGCCGGGTCCCGGCGACCCTGGCCAGCAGCCGCTGCGTCATCTTCTCGCGGCCGAAGAAGAGATGGTGCTGTTCGGGCAGGAAAGGGCGCAGGCCCGGGTACGGGCACACGGCGTCCGCGTCGTCGTCCGGCGCCGGCGGGAGGTCCGGGGCGGGGTGCGCGGGATAGCGGCGGTTGGTGGTGAGGACCAGCTCGGCCATGCGGGCGGTGCCGCCGCCGTAGGGGCGGGCCGCCTCGCCCTGGAGCCGCTGGTCGAGCAGGCGGTAGACCCCGCCGAGCGTCAGCAGGCGGGGGGCGCCCGCGTCGCCTTCCCGCAGCAGCTTCAGCAGATGGCCTGTGAACAGGGTGTACTCGGCGCCCTCAGGGGCGTGGGCGAGGGTGTTGCGCTGGGCCGATCCAAGCAGAAAGCTGCCCTGGGGGCGGGACGCGCCGAACGGGTCCGGGGCGGGGCCGCGGTCGGGTTCCCGGGCGTTCCCGGCGAAGCAGCAGTCGAGGATCAGCACCGGGTCCGCTGCGGCATCGCCGAGGTAGCGCTCGATCTCCGCGTAGGGCACCGCGTGGGCGGTGTCCCTGAGGGACTTCGTCGCGGCCGTCGCGAGATACAGCCGTCCGCCGGGCCCGCGCAGACCGTGGCCGACGAAGCAGAAGACGACGATGCCGCTCTCGGGCCGCTCCTCGGTGGGCGCCGCTCGGTCGGCGGCCTCCGCCAGCGCCTCCAGCACCTCGCTGGGTGACACGGGGTCCGTCAGCACACGGACCCGGTCGCCCATGCCGCAGTGGGTGCGCAACGTCTCGGCCAGCGCCTGCGCCGAGGGCACGGCCGCGGGCAGATCGTGCAGCCGGTCTCCCGGGTGGCGGCCCGTGCCGACCACCACCGCCTGACAGCCGGGTCCGGTCAGATCCGGCCCTCTCCCTGACGGCACGGTCAGTGCGCCCCCTCGGCCCGGCGCGTGCCGTCCCCGTCCGCCCGGCGGGAACCGTCCCCGTCGGCCTGTCGCGTGCCGTCCCCGCCGGACGGTTCGCGCTCGCCCGTGTCCAGCGCGGACGGCTCCCGCCCGGCGTCCTGAGCCGATGGCTCCCGCAGAGCCTCCGCCACCCGCTGGGCCAGCTCGCCGGTGCCCTCCGCGGTCAGCGGCCGGACCTTCTCGGAGGCGACCACCAGCTGGGTGCCGTCCGGTCGGTTGATGGTGACGGTCACATTGCTCCGCCGGTTCTGCAGCCAGACGACGAGGGCGGCGCCGACCGCCGCGGTGGGGCCGCCGGGGGCGAGCAGCAGGGTCAACAGCTCGCTCCAGGCACCGCCCATCGCTCCCGCGGGCGCGCTGTCCGTCAGGTCGCGCCGCACGAGACCGCGCAGTTCGAGATCTTGGCGCAGCCAGTCGTACAAATCGTCCGTGGCGCTCGCGTGGTCGCCGGTCTCCGCCTGTATGCCGAGTGTGAAACGCACCCCCGCCCCTCCCCCGGCACGCCGCCGCCGTGCCGCTCATCCGTCACTGAGCCCCAACTCCCCTTACCCGCTCGCCAGTTCCCCGCACATCACAGTCACAGCACGACGACGCACACACCGGCCATGACCGCTTCATCGACGCTGTCGCTGCGTACTTCAGCGCCGACACCTGACAAGGCCTGTGCCTCGCCGCCTTGCGAGTCAGTCAGATCGTCGCGTGCGGTCCGGCGCTCAGGAGATCGATGACCACCCCGCGTTCCCTACGGAACCTCCGTGTGGTGTGCGCCCTCCGCCTACCGGTCGACGGATCGCATGCCTGCCTCGTCGTACCGCTCACCGGCCGCCTCGGGCAGCTCCGCCTCGATGCGGGCCAAGTCGTCCTTCGTCAGGTCGATGTCGACGGCGGCGGCGTTCTGCTCCAGGTAGGTGCGGCGCTTGGTACCCGGGATCGGCACCAGGTCCTCACCCTGGGCCAGCACCCAGGCGATGGCCAGCTGAGCCGGCGTCACGTCCTTCTCGGCGGCGATCTCCTTCACCTTCGCCGCCAGCCGCAGGTTGGCCTCCAGATTGGCGTCCTGGAAGCGCGGGTTCTGGCGGCGCCAGTCGTTGGCGTCCAGGTCGTCCGGCGAGGTGAACCGCCCGGCGAGAAAGCCGCGGCCGAGGGGCGAGTACGGTACGAAGCCGATGCCCAGCTCCCTGCAGGCGGGCAGCACCTCGGCCTCCACGTCCCGCGACCACAGCGAGTACTCGCTCTGCACAGCCGTGACCGGGTGCACGGCGTGCGCACGCCGGATGGTCCGGGCGCTCGCCTCACTCAGCCCGATGTAGCGCACCTTGCCCTCGGCGACCAGTTCGCCCAGCGCGCCGACCGTCTCCTCGATGGGCACGTTCGGGTCGACCCGGTGCTGGTAGTACAGGTCGATGTGGTCGGTTCCCAGACGCTTCAGGGAGCCGTGGACGGAGCTGCGGACATGTTCGGCCGAGCCGTCCTGCGGGCCGACCGTGCTGATGTCGCCCGGTACCGCGTCGTCCATCCGGTAGTTGAACTTCGTCGCGATCACATACTCGTCGCGGCGCCCCCGGATCGCCTCGCCGACGAGGGACTCGTTGGTGAGCGGGCCGTACATCTGCGCGGTGTCGAGAAAGTTCACCCCGAGGTCGAGGGCGCGCCGGATCGTCGCGACGCCCTCCTCTTCGTCGGCGGTTCCGTAGAAGGCGGACATGCCCATGCACCCCAGGCCGATGGCCGATACCTGCAATTCCCGCAGACTACGCTTCTGCATGTCGTGTCCCAGCCTTCCCTGCACGCTTGATCGTCCTTCGGGCGACACGAAGTCTCCCGTCCATCCAGGCACAGATGCCACCACCCGGCATCCCTGGAGGAGCGGGCTCTGAGAGGGCCTCGTGCGCCGTTGCGTCCTCGACGCTATGACTTCGAGCGCACTCCATGGCAAGTGAGATGTGAGGAAGACTGGCTCCTGGGTCGGGCACGGCGGGCTCGGCCCGGACGGCTTGCGTCCGGGCCGAGCCCGACCGTTCCGCGCCGCCCATGTCGAGGCGAAGGCCATCCCGTGTCCAGCCCTCGCGCTCGTCACCGGGGTTCTCGGTCAGCCAGTCGGGTCGGGGGGCCGGTCAGAGGCTCAGGGGGCTCGTTTCGGTGATGCTCGCCCAGTCGTTCTCGGGGTTCGCCCAGAAGGAGATCTTCAGATAGCGGACGTCCAGGGGTCCCGTGGTGAACAGGACGGTCTCGGGCGCGGTGGTCGTCCCCGAGCTGCGGCCTTCCCACACCTTGGTGTAGGAGACGCCGTCCTGCGAGGCATGGATGGTGTAGTCGTTCCACCTCAGGTCGCCGCGGTGCCAGGCCACCGCCGCGCCGCACAGGTGGCGTGGCGCGCCGGTGTCCAGGATCAGCGCGGCGCCGAAGCCCTGGCCGGACCAACGGGTCGTCAGATCGCCGTCGACGGCGTTGGCGGGCGGGTTCGCCGGTTCGTGGGTGGTGGCGGTCGCGGAGGTCACCGGTGCGGCTCGCGTGCAGGTCCGCTGCGGTGCGACGTCCTTGTGGACGGCGCGCTCATCGCCCAGGCGCAGGGCGTCGTAGTACATCACGCGCTGGGTGGTGCTGGAGGGGGCGCCGGTGTTCCAGTCCCACTTGTAGATGCCGAACTTGAAGTAGGGCGAGCGCGGGCCGCCGTCGTGGGTCACGCCGGTGCGGTTCACGACACGTTCGCCGTTCTTCCAGACCTGCAGGACGCCGCTGCTGTCGGTGCGCCAGGTGACGTGGAAAACCCAGTCCACCCAGACACCGGTGGTATACGCACCCAGATCGACGAACTGACCGCGGAAGTCGATCTTCCAGCGGCCTTCGTCGGTCAGGAGCGCCAGGGGCGGTGAGCCGCCCGGGCAGCCGGCATCGCACTGGTGCCACTGGCTCACGATCTCGGCCGAGGTGTCATAGGCCCAGCTCGACGCCAGATTGACGCTGAAGCCGTACCACCGCTCGGCGTTCGCCGGCTGCTCGTCGCGCTGTGATATCTCCGCCCGTTTGCTGCTGGAGACGACCGGATCGGTCTTTCTCAGCTCGAACCGGGCCGCGTGGGAACCGTCGCGCGTGGGGCCGGTGACGTTGGTGGCGCCGTATGAAGTGCCCCACTGCTTGGAGAAGTTGGCGGGGGCGGTGGCCGGGAGCGTGCGGTCGGCCGCCTGTTCCCAGTCGAGGGTGCGCAGGACACCGATGGGGTCGGACGCCGCCGGCTGTGCGGTCGATAACGCCAGTGCTGCGGTCAGCACGGACGTGAAGACGGCCAGGAGCCAGGCTCTGGGGCGCGATCGTTGCATGGTGCGACTCCTCACAGGGACGCTGAACGGACGGTCGCGGATGCGCGACGTCCGATTGCGGGCCCCGACTCTCCCGCCGGGAGGGGGTGCGGGCAAGGGCCGGCCGTACGGCGCGCGGGAGCATCCGGGCCCCGGCCCGCACCACCGACCAATGGCCTACGCCGCCGCCGACCATGGTCGTATGCGTTACGCGACGCCGTGTAGACGACGGGGGCCAGCGCTGA
This sequence comes from Streptomyces sp. NPDC037100, assembly GCF_055606225.1. Lineage (NCBI taxonomy): Bacteria > Bacillati > Actinomycetota > Actinomycetes > Kitasatosporales > Streptomycetaceae > Streptomyces > Streptomyces sp. NPDC037100. Next base: position 86,168 of record NZ_JBVJSX010000008.1, read on the forward strand.
TCATCGCCACTACCAGCGGGTCACCCGACATGGACGACGAACGCCTCCGTCGGCGGCCGGGCGCGGCCAGTAGGCTCTGGCTCCGACGGAGGCCCGGCGAGCCGCCGCACCTTGGGCATTGCGGAAGGAACGTGATGATCGCTGCGGAGTACGGCTACGAGCTGCTGCCCGGAGTGGCGGTGGACACCCCGGGCGTCGAGGACGTCCTACGGCGGCGTGAACGCGGCCTGCGGTGGGGCATCCTCGCGCTGACCGCCGAAGTGCTGCTGCTGGCGGCCGTCCTCTCTCTTGCGGGCCCCGGCTCCACCTCAGGCCTGGTCACCGCCGCCTGCGTGGTCCCGGTCATCGCGGTCACGGCCGGCCTCACGCTGCTGTGGCGCCGGGCGCGACGCCGGGAGCGGCTGGTGATGTCCACCTACGGCTGGCAGGTCTGGCCCGCGCGGACACAGGACGTCCGGGTGGTCGCCGCCGAGGGCGAACGGGTCCAGGGCCGCCGCTGGGGGACGGACGGGCGGGTGGTGCTGCTCCAGCCGGACGGCCAGAGCCACTGCTCGTTCCCCGTCCCCGCGGACGGCTGGGACGGCCCCCGTCCGCGGGGGCCCCGCCCGGCGGACCGAGTGTGGTTCGCCGGCGACACCCGGTTCGGCGGCATGGTCGCCGAACCAGGCGGGCTGCCCTTCCGCTACGTCGTCCGCTCCATGCCGGGCAAGCGCCGTGGCACCGGACCGGAGGACGAACTGGCCCGCCGCGCCGGCCTGATGCCTCGGAACCGGCGGCGGTAGGCGTCCCCTGCGCCTCTCAGCCGGAGTCGGATGCTGGAAGACACTGGGCCTGACGAAGCGCAGTTGCACGCTTCTTCGCTGACCGGTCCGCTGTGGGCGCCCGGCGTGACGCTCGGGGAGCGTACGCTCCACGGTCAGCCGGGGCTGGTGGTGCAACCGGACGGCGTCACCGTATCGGTCATGGCGTTCGACCTCACGGGCAACCGGATCATTCACCTCGGGGCAGTGCTCAACCCCGACAAGACCGGCCCCTGGACGGTGGGTTGACAGCCGCGTGCCCACGGCGCCTATCCCGTCCCCCAGCCTCCCGCGTGCCGAAACGGGGAGCCGTGCGCGGTGCCGGTGCCGGTGGCACAAAGGCGCACGCCGGAGCAGCCCTGCTCGCCGACCCGGCACACGGTGGTGCAGGAGTCGGCGAGCAGGGTGATGGCGGGGTGGGTGATCCGGCTTCCGGGTCCGATGAGCGGTACGGCCGTGTCGGGCAGCAGCGAGGCGAACCCGTCGCGAAGCCGGATCGGTCTTTGACGGACGGGGAGCCTTCCGGGTCCGCTGAGGAGGACGGCGAGGCGGACGCATCGCGCGCCGGACCCTGTCTCGGCGGTTGTTCACTGTGCTGGGAGCCGTGACCGGGATCCGGGCTGCCGGCGCCGGCGGTCAGAGGCTGTCAGGACCCGGGCCGTCATCGCGGGAAGGCCCGATTGCATGAAGACGGTGGCGAACGTCTCCCCATACGCGCGTACGGCTTCGCCGTCGCGTCCGTGGGCCTGTGGGGGCGGGTCGAAGTCCCGCGGCACCGCCCTTCTGCGGCGGTGGGCGCGGTCTTCGGTGGCGCATGGTCGAGGCCGGCGCGGTAGGCGGTGGGGCCGCCGTTGCGCATGACCTCGCGCGTGATGGTCGAGATCCAGCGTCGAGGCCCCGAGGGGTCTCCGCGCAGGAGAGACCGTCAGCCAGTCCCAGCGCGTTCTGCCGGCGTCCCCGCTGAGTGAGCTGCCTCCCGGCGTCGCGGTCCCCTTCGGTGTGCGTGCCGGCACCACAGCGTTCACTTCCATTCATTGCAACGCGCCCAATGATGCTGTTGCGTTAAGTACCACAGTCATTGCAATGACTTTCCAGGTTCTACCAGGCACGATAGCTATCGTGTGCAACTTAGATGTTGCCGCACATGTGAATGCAACGTAGCCTTTCCGTTGTCAGAAACAACGAGCCGAAGGAAGGCATGATGCAGAAGTTCAACACCCCCGCCCCGGTGACCGCCGTTCTGGACATCCCCGCCTGCCGCATCCAGATCATCGCCGCCGACCGTGCCGACACCACGGTCGAGGTCCTGCCCGCGAACGCCTCCAAGAGCCGCGACGTGAAGGCGGCGGAGCAGACCGAGGTCGTCTACGACGACGGCGTCCTGCGGATCAAGACCCCGGAGGCGAAGAACCAGATCCTCGGCCCTTCCGGATCCATCGAGGTGACCGTCCAGCTGCCCGCCGGCTCCCACATCGAGGCGAAGGCGGCCCTCGCCGATTTCCGGGGCGTAGGACGGCTCGGCGACGTCTCGTTCGAGGGCGCCCAGAGCGCGGTCAAGCTCGACGAGGCCGCGAGTGCCCGGCTGACCCTCCAGTCCGGTGACGTCTCGGTCGGCCGCCTGGGCGGCCCCGCACAGATCAGCACCCAAAAGGGCGACCTCCGCATCGTCGAGGCCGCGCGGGGCACGGTCACGCTGCGCACCGAGTCCGGCGAGATCTCGGTCGGGGCCGCCCGCGGAGTCTCCGCCTCCCTGGACGCCGGCACCTCCTACGGCCGGATCCACAACGCACTCAAGAACACCGGCGGCGACGACGCCACCCTGACCATCCACGCGACCACCGCCTACGGCGACATCAGCGCCCACAGCCTGTAAGAGGCGCGGCCCCGGCGATCCCGTCCGTTCAGATGAATCTCGTAACAGTTCTCAAGGGGTACACCACCATGTCCATCACTTTTACCGACCAGGACCGCCCGGAGCTGCAGAAGGCCATCGAAGAGATGGTCGAGTCCGGTTTCACAGGGGTGGCGATGCGCGTGCACGACGAGCGGGGCGAGTGGGTCGGCACTGCCGGGGTGCGCACGTTGGGCGAGACCGCGAAACCGCCGACGAACGGGTACGTCCGGATAGGCAGCAACACCAAGACCTTCACCGCTACCGTAGTGCTGCAACTGGTGGCCGAGGGCACGATCGGGCTGGACGCCCCGGTGGCCGACTACCTGCCCGAGTTCGAGCTGCACCCGAAGATCACGGTGCGGATGCTGCTGCAGCACACCAGCGGGGTGTTCAACTTCACCGGCGAGTACTACGACGACGGGACGTTCGCGCCAGGGATTCCCGCAACGACCGCGGGCCAGGAGTGGGTGGACAACCGGTTCAAGACCTACCGACCGGATGAGCTGGTACGGCTGGCGTTGTCCAAGCCGGCGCGGTTTGAGCCGGGGACGGACTGGAACTACTCCAACACCAACTACGTGCTGGCCAGGCTGCTGATCGAGAAGGTGACCGGCCGCTCGCTCGCCGAGGAGATGCAGCGGCTGATCCTGGGGCCGCTCGGGCTGTCGGACACCATGGTGCCGGACACCAGCCCGGAGATCCCCGAGCCGCACACCCACGCCTACTACCGGTACGAGGACGCCGGCCTGCAAAGGACGGTCGACGTCACCCGCCAGAACCCCTCCTGGATCTCCACCGGCGGAGACATGATCTCGACCGCCAAGGACCTCCACACGTTCATCTCCGCGCTGATGGGCGGCAGACTCCTGCCCGCCCCGCTGCTGGCCGAGATGTGCAAACCGCACCCCAAGGTCGGCTACGGCCTGGGAGTGTTCGTTCAGGACACGGGCGACAACAGCGGCACCGTCATCACCCACAACGGCGGCATGGCGGGCCACGCGGCGCTGATGTACAGCACGCCCGACGGCAGCAAAACCCTCACCGCCGCGCTGAACTACGTGGACGACGCCGCACTGTCCATGGCAGAAGCATTCCAGAACGCGACGCAAAGACTGGTCAGGGAGGTGTTCGGCGACGGGCAGGCCGGGTCGGCTGACGCTGCAGAGCCAGCTCGATAGACCGCGCCGAGCTGCGTGGACCGCACGGGCCAAGCCGGCTCGCCCGCTTCGGCCGACGCCCGCCGGCCGGACGCCCAGATCCACCCGGACCACACGCTGCAGCAGGTCGACATCGAAGTACAACCGCGACCTGAAGGCTGCATGAGCGCGCGGCCCGCACCCCGCAGCTCCGGCACTCCAGGGCGGCGTACCGCGACACCGCGTCGCAGTACGCCGCCTCGTTCGTGTGCAGAAGCGGGCACTGGTGCGTGGATGACCATGACGATGCCCAGCAGCACGTGTGGTCACCGAATCGCGGCAGAAACGAGCCCTGAGGAGCCGGCCGCCCGCCCCGTCATCGTCTTCGCGGTCTTGCAAGAGGGCCGCTGGACTGCGGGCCCGGCATGACTGTTGCCCCCTGTCGGACGGATGAGAACCGATGACCTGGGGGTGTCACCGGGCCCGAGGAGTGCCGTCACAGACGCTGGTCAGGGGCCTGGCCACCGCCCGGCCCGGCGCAATGCCGGGCCACTCGCGGGCGGCAGCTCTGCATCACGTGGATGCGCGCGAACGGCCGCGCAATCAGGGTCGGCACGGCATCGACGCATGCGGGGGCGCGGTGATCGACATCGACGAGACCTCTACCCAAGTGAGGCCAGGCCAAGTCCGACGCCCGCGATGCGGCCGTCATCGCGGACGCCGCCCGCACCATGCCCCACCCCTGCGCTCCCTGGAGCTCGCCGACGAGATCACCGCCGAGTTGACCATGCTGGTCGGCTTCGACCAGGACCTGGCCGCTGAGGCCATCCGCACCTCCAACCGCACCCGCGTCCTGCTCACCCGGTTCCACCCCAGCATCGAACGCGTTCTCAGGTCCTGACGGGGGGGGCGTCGCGCTGCCCTGGTGTACGGCACCGGGCAACCGTGCCCAACCGTGATCCACGCGTTCGAACATGTCGTCGGCGCGGCTGCGGTCGCCCTCATAGTCTGGTGTTGCCCGGGGTAGCTGCGGAGGTCTGCCATGCACCGAAACATCTGGAGCAGCGCGGTCAGCTTCGGGTTGGTCACCGTGCCGCCGCCGGAGACTGGGGCGCCTACGCAGCCGACGTGAGCCGAAGCCTGTCACGTGAGAACTGACGACGAGAGAGAGGACATCCCAATGGGCGTTTACGTGTCGATCAGGGGGTGGCTGGAGTGCGACGAGACGCAACTCGCCGCCATCCAAGAGATCGTCTCCTCACATGAAGACAACCACTACACCAACGGATGGGGCTTACCGCGCCGGCACGTCAACTGGACCCACTACATCTTCTACGGCGCCGACATCCGTGATTCGGCCCTGGCCTGGTTCACCGACCAGATCCGAGAGATCGCGCGGCTCCCCGCTTCCGACGGCGACGGAGACCTCGTCCGGGGTCTGTTCCTGGCCAGCCACGAAGCCGACGGGACAACCGAATGGCAGGTCCGCGATGGCCAACTCTTCATCACACCGGCCGACATCAGACACCGGTACCTCGACGAATAGCTCCACTCATTCCGAGAGTTCCACTCCCGGCTCCACCATGACGGGTCTCCGTGAAGAGCACGCGTCAGGCCGTCGACCGGCTGGTCACCCTCCAGTTCGACCGGCACGGCGGCCGGCTGTGGGATGAGGCCAAAGCCCTTCTGGACCACGAGCACGCCCGGATGCGGACCGGGCAGGTCGCGGTACCGTTCGGGATCTGCGCCGAGCTCAGCAACGGCAAGCCCAGGCGGTCACGCCTGCCCATTCCGGTTCCGGTGCCCGGGCTGTGATCACTTCCGCACCCATCCCTCCGACCTTCCAGACCTGCGGACCTACCTGGACACCCTGTTGCGGGACCGGGAACGGCTGGCCGCAGCCGACGAGCTCGACGCCTGGCACGGGCGGAAGCAACACCGTTCAGCGTCTCCGCCGTAGCCCGCCTGGCCGGCGTCCACCGCAGCCTGATCTACCGGCCCCCCGGCAGCCGTGGCAGCCAAGGCCGCCCAACCCAACAACACCTCCGGCCCACAGGTCAGCCGGAACTCCCTGCTGAGCGACCTGACCAACCCCACCGAAGGCAACATCCGCCTTGCGGGCCGTGTGGCCCGCGTCGAACAACGCCTGTCCGAACCCTTTGGCCGCCACGCCTGGCACGCCACTGGCCTCGGCGCACCCATCGACTCAGACACTCTCCAGCGGGATTCGACCGCCTTGAACAACAGGTCGCCAAGCCCCGCGACCAGCTCTCCGAACGCGAAGAACCCTCAAGGCCTCCCGAGCCATCAACCGAGAGTTGAGCAATTGTCAAAAGCTGTGGATCAGTAGCTGTTCACACGGTCGCGTGGTTCAGGTGGATGAGCCCTTCGATGGAGCCCAGTCGAGCCTGCAGGGTCTGTTCCGCAACCGGCGTGGTGGTGAGCAACAGCACCTGGGCCGCCGGGTGTTCCGGAGCATAGAGGTCGTCTTCGCCGTCGTCGCCGGGGATGGGGTTGGGCTGGATCTCGATCCGTCCATTGGGGCTGCTGACGAGGTGGTAGACGCCCCGGTAATCGCTGTCGCGCTTGGTGAAGACCAGCCCGAGGCAGTCACTGACGAGCCGGACCAGCTCGTCGGTGGTGTGGGTGCTGGTGCCGTAGGTGTGATGGTCGGTCATGGTGCACCAGACCCTATGCCGCGGCGGAAGGCTCGACCAGTTGGCCGCGTTCGAAACGGGCCCCGGCACGAACAAGGGCGACGAGATGAGGTGCGTTCACGGCCCGCCACCGCTGCTGAGCGGACTCGACGAGTTTGAAGACCATCGCCAGGGCGGCGGTGCGGGAGCCGGCCCCGCGAGTGACCTTCGTGCACAGGCGGACGGTGGCGAACGTGGACTCGATCGGGTTGGTGGTCCGCAGATGGATCCAGTGTTCGGCGGGGAAGTCGTAGAAGGCCAGTAGTTCGGCCTCGTCGTCGGTGATCTTCTTGACCGCCTTGGGGAACTTCGCGCCGTAGAGCTGGGCGAACGTCTTGATCGCCTTGACCGCGAGGTCGCGGTCCTCGGCGTTGTAGATGTCCTGAAGCGCCTTGCGAGCGCCGGGCTGGGCCGACTTCGGCAAAGCGTTATGAATTGACTTCGGCCTCCATCGCGGCGGCCACCATACTTTGTGCGCCTAGTGCTGTGACCGGGAACGTTTGCCGGGTTGCTCGTTGTGCTGGCTGGACGTGAATCTCCAACCAAGGGGCGGGAATGGCACCACCGGTCAGGGTCCGCAGGCTGACTGAGCGGGAGGGGCAGAGGCTTCAGCAGCTCGTGCGGCGGGGGGCAGCACGAGCTCGGTGCGGTACAGGCGGGCGATGATGCTGGCCTCGGCTGGCGGCAGCACCGTCCCGGTCATCGCCCGCCTGGTGCAGGCAGACGAGGACACTGTGAGGGACGTGATCCACCGCTTCAACGAGATCGGGCTCGCATGCCTCAACCCTCAGTGGGCGGGAGGCCGTCCCCGCCTGCTCAACCGTGACGACGAGGACTTCGTCATCCAGACGGCCGTCACCCGCCCCACCGCCCTCGGCAAGCCCTTCACACGCTGGTCGATCCGCAAACTCGTCGATCACCTGCGCCGGAACGTCTCCCGGCCGGTCACGATCAGCCGGGAGGCCCTGCGCTGCTTATTGACCCGCCACGGCATCTCCTTCCAACGCACGAAGACGCGGAAGGAATCCCCGGACCCGGACTTCGACGCCAAGCTAGCCCGGATCGAGTACGCCATCAACAGGCGACCGGACCGTACCTTCGCCTTTGACGAGTTCGGCCCACTCGGCATCCGGCCGACCGCCGGGTCCTGCTGGGCCGAACGAGGCAGGCCGGAGAGGCTGCCGGCGACCTATCGCCGCACCCACGGCATTACCTACTTCCACGGCTGCTACTCGGTCGGAGACGACAAACTGTGGGGGATCAACCGGCGCCGTAAGGGCATCGACCACACCTGGGCCGCCCTGCGGTCTATCCGCGCCGCCCGCCCGGACGGCGCTCCGATCTACGTCATCCTCGATAACCTTTCCGCCCACCTGAACCGGCGAATCCGCAGGTGGGCTGACCGGAACAAGGTCGAGCTGTGCTTCACTCCAACCTACGCGTCCTGGGCCAACCCCATCGAGGCCCACTTCGGACCGCTGCGACAGTTCACGCTGGCCAACTCCAACCATCCCAACCACATCGTCCAGACCCGGGCCCTGCACGCCTACCTGCGCTGGCGCAACCAGAACCGCCGCCACCCCGACGTCCTCGCGAACCAGCGACGTGAACGCGCCCGCATTCGAAGTGAGAGACACGTCCGATGGGGCGGTCGGCCTGCTACGACTGCTGCTTGAGCAATTACACCCGCTCCTGAAACACCCTGATCTCGGTCGGCGTGAGCATCCTGACCGTCGTCCAAGCTGAAAGCCCGGTCAGCTCCCGGGCCCATTCTTCGAGATCATCACCAGCACCGTGGAAGAACCACGAGTCGAAGCTTCCCAGGGCTTCCAGGGCAGGTCCGGATCCGTATCGGACCTCGCAGTGGACCTGCACGTAATGGCCGTGATCACCATCGGCGTCGGAGACCTCGAACTGCCGTGTCAGGTCGACCGTGAACGTCGGAGAACCGTCGAACGAGTAGGTTCCGTACTGGAAAAGAAGGCCGTCACCATCAGGCGCTTCCGAGACGTCGAACAGCCGTCGGCCGAAGCGGAGGAAAGCCTGCCAGACGTCTTCCGTGCCAAGGTCGGCGAGCGCGCGCTGCCCCGCCCTCAGCTCGCCTTCAAGTAGCCCCACGGCTTCATCGACCGATGGCCTCCGTGTCATCCCCGCCCCCTCATCGCAGCGGCTCAGCCTACTCAACCCTGCAAACGTTCCCGGTCACAGCACTAGCCGGACGATCTCGTCGATCAGGGAGGAGCCGTTGGCAGGGGTGCCGTCGTCGTTCACCACGCTGAGCACGGACGTGTCTTCCCGGCCGGTGCTGCGAACACCGGTCTTGCTCGGTGGCCCATCGATCAATCACCCGGGAAGGTACGTCCTACCCGAGCCGATCCACAGGTCCTGCGCATTGCTCCCGAGAGTTGATGACCCGGCTCGACAGCATCCCTCACCGCCCCGGCCGACCTGGAACCCAGTTATCAACCGCCTAGGACTGGTCGGTGGATCGCGGCTTTCGCTTTGAGTGCGAGTGAGGCGGTTCTGCTCGGCGGTCAGGCGGGAACACCGGCCCGGTCCAGGACGGCGGCCATCTCGTCCTCGGGCAACGCCGCGTTGGCGCCTGCGCTGGAGGCCAGTTCAGGGACATGAAGTACCTCGCGGAGCCGGTGGAGCGGGAGGCGCGGGTCGCCGGCCGCCGCCTGGCGCGTCCAGACCGCGGGGTCATGGCTGAGCCGTTCGATCAGCGCGGGCGTGGCGGCCGGGTCCCGGACGGCCAGCCGACGGTAGTTCCCGTCCGGGTGGTCCGCGTAGCGGGCGGCGAGGCCCTCGCGGGGAAAGCGGGGGTGCGTCTCAGCCATCCAGGCGGAGAACGTCCCGCCGAGCCTCGCGTACACACGCATCAGGATCTGCTCCGGGGTGTCGGGGTGGTGAATGGCCAGGCGGTTTTCCACCACTGGGTCCTCGACGTGTGCGAGCCGGCGCAGCAGATCGGGCGGCAGGTGGGGGCTCTGGGCGGCGGCGCGCCGGAGTAGCGGGTGGGCGGAGGCCGCGGCCCGACGCAGCACCTCGGGGTCGGCGAGTCCGTCCCGTACCCACTGCACGCCGTCGCCCATGTCGAAGTCCCCGACCGTGAAGTCGATCGCCATGCGCCGCGTCTCGTCCAGCTCGGGCCGGAGGGAGATTGCGAGCCGTACGGCCTCGTCGGGGTCGACGGCGAGCCGCTCCACGAGGTCGGCGGGCAACGACGGGTTCTCGGCGAGTGCCGCCAGGTGTCTCCGCTCGGCGACGCATCGCTCGGCGTCGGCGCGGACGAGGAGCCCTCGGCGCAGCGCCTCGGCGGCGGACTTCGGATCGCGGAGGAGTTCGGCGGTGACGCGTGCGTCCCGTCGGCACTCCCACAGCGCCGCGGTCCGCCGCACCTCGGGGTCAGGGTCGGCCAGCAGCGCCGACCGCTCGCCCGGCGGCAGGATCTCCCATGCACGCACCGCTGCGCGACGCGCTGCCGAACGGTGATGAGTGGCCATCGAGGCCACGAACGACGGCGCCAAGTGGGGCGAGCCCAGCAGTGCCGTCTGGACAGAAGGGTCGGGGTCGTCGAGCAGGCGGACGCACACGGCGTCCGGAAGCGGCGCGACCTTTGTGCGCGGGTCGTACGACTCGGGTCCGTACGCAAGAGCAGCCCGCACCTTGGGAGAAGGATCGTCCGCGAGCCGGGCCCTCTGTGCGGGCTCCACCCTGGCGCTCGTGGCGAAGTCGATCCGGGCGCCCGGGTTCGGGTGGGCCAGGATCACCACGACGGCCGGCTCGGGGAGCCCGGCCCGCTGGATGGCGTCACGGGGCGGACGGTCACCGCCCGCGTCGAAGGCGAGCAGGCGCAGTAGCAGCGGTGTCGGCAGCACCGGATTGCGGGCGACTCCGTCCAGCGCGGATAAGTGGAACGCCACCATGATTCCCCTACCTGTGTCTTCCCCGTTGGTCCGCGACGATGATCTCCTATATGCCCGTCAGGAACCGCCGAACGGCACCAGCTGTCCCGGTACCGGGAAACCCGGCCATGCCGAGAGACATCGGGCGTTGCCATGCCCGACATCTGTCGGCCACCGTTTCACCCACCCTTGGGACTCTGGCCGGCTCAGACGCCGATCGAGTGCAAGGTGCTGGGCCGCCGGCCCAAGAGAAGCGACATAGTGCAGACACGCCTTGCGGCCGTCGGCAGTGCCGTGGATGGGCTTCTCCATGGTGGCCGGGTCCTCGGAGGTGACCGGGGCGTCGTCGGAAATGGCCCTTCACGCGGGCGCAGAAGTCGTCCCTGAAGCCAGAAGTCGCCGATCGCACTGGCGGCGCGCGTCAGTCCGAGCAGGGCGGCGACGACGACGGGACGATGCATACATGCTGGAGTTCTCCTGATCTCGACATGGGTGAAGGGGAGCAGGACGGCCGGACTCTTGCCGATTCTGGGGTCGCCCCGCGGGAGCGCTGTCGCCCGGGTCGGCCGGGTCGGCCGGGTCGACGGTCTGCGTGGTGTGGCGGTCACTTCCGGGGCAGGTGCGGCTGGACCAGGAACCGAGTGCCGGTGTCGACGCTGTACGCGGGCGCGGCCTTGAGGAAGTGACCCTCGGTCCGCACGATCTCGAACATCGGCTGCTTGACGAAGCTCGGCGAGAGGAGGTTCGGCGTGCCGTCGGGAATACCCAGTGCATCCGGCCATCGCTCCCACTCGGTCGGGCGAAGGCGCAGGCGCAGGGAGCCAGCGGTTCCACGTACTCGGGCGGATCCCTCGTGGTGAAGTGGGTTGAGCAGGTTCCAGGCCGCAACACTCGCGGACCGGAGGTCATCGCGGCCAATGACACGGCGCGGAAAAGTCAGAACCGTCGGACGGAGTCGATGCCCGGCGGGCGGACAGCAGCTCACGCCAGGGTGACGTGCATGCCACCCTGGGCCAGGACATCGAGGACCACGCCGAACAGGTCGTAGGGCTGGCCGTCCGGTGTCAGGGCCTGGGACAGGTGCTCGCGTGCTGTCGCGGCTTCGCGCCAGAGGAGGGTTGCGGGGGCGGTGTAGCCGAAGGTGCCGCGCAGGCAGTCGTCGAGGGCGGCCAGACAGCCGCCGAAGTAGCCTCCCGGACCGTTCACCGCCTCGCCGAGCGCCAGGTAGAGGCCCGGTACGTCGGTGACGTGTCGGCCGTCGAGTTCGTAGGCATGACCGGCGGGCCGGTCCCGGTGGGCGCGCCGGCAGGCCCGCTCTCGGACGAGGTCGAGCCAGGCTCCGCGGCGCCGGGTGTCGAGGCCGGCCCAGGCGCCCCGGGTGTCCGGCGGCCCGGCGAACCACTGCTCCCAGATGGGCCGGGCATATTCGGGAACGGGCGTGAAGAGCTCGCCGTCGAGCTCCAGGTCGATCCGATCCGTACCGGAGGATGGGCGCCAGGCGCTGACTCTGGCCCAGAGCAGGCGTTCGGTGAGCGGCTCACCCTGGTCGTCCTGTATCTCCAGGGCGGCCTGCTCCAGGTCCAGCGCCCGCCGGGTGCCCTTCATCAGTGCCGCCCGCAGCTGATCACCCTGGGCGAGCCCCCACAGGACGAGCGGGGGCGCCGACTGTTCGGGCGGCAGGACGCGGGCGAACTCTCGGCAGGAGCCCAGCCAGCGGTGCCCGTCGTGCACGCGAACTCGGCCCCTGTGTCCCTCGGGTGGGCCTTCGTAGTCGTCCAGGCCGGTGAGTACGAGACTGTCTGTCCCCAGGGGCAGGCCCACGCTCTCCGCGTCCTCCAATAGCCAGGGATCGAGCGTCTCATCGTCCGGCACCAGCCACACTCGGTCGCCGACCCAACCGCCCACCTCTGCCTGTGGAACCCAGCCGAACAGCTCGTAGGTCCCCCGCTGTGGCTCCCCGAACAGCCCTTCCACCTCGGCGCAGACGCCCCAGGCGTGCCCGTGCTCCTCCTCAACCAGCGTGTACCGCGCGCGCCCGCGATGGCCCTCGTCTTCATGCACGGTGGCAATCATGCCGGGACCAGGTTTCCACGGCGAAGGCATTTCCCACGTGGTCGGTCGCGATGCCTCAAGGCAGCTGGTCATTGACCAAAGAGCGGATCGGCTGGTCGACCACGGCGAACACGCCGTTGGAGATGTCGGCGCCGGCCTGGACGCGCGGCCCGGCGGTCAGCAGGCGGCGCAGTGCGTCGGTCAGGACGTCGGTCCCGTCCAGCAGGATGAGGACGGTGCAGATCCCGGCGAGTCCGAGCGCCGCCTTCGCCAAATTCGCCATCCTGTGCCAGCCGAGCCGCGTTCGATTCCATGATCGTGATGCCACACGTCCCACGCCTCTGGAGCGGGCATGTATCGCGAGGAGGCCGCCCCCAAGCCGGGCATCGACCTGGCTTACCTCTCCCCTGCTCCGCCCACGCGCGTCCAGGTCGTGCAGCGGCACGGTGTCGAGTCCAAGAGGATTCCCGGGCTGGTCGCCCTGGTCAGCCGCGGCGGCCGGACGCACGTCGAAGGGATCGGCACGATGCGTTGTGACGGTGGCGCGCCGATGCGCAGGGACACTTCTTCCGGATGGCGTCCACCTCCAAGCCGGTCACGATGGCGGCGGCGATGGTCCGGTGCTGCAGCGCCCCGCCTGGTCGCCACCGGGGGGCCGGGTAGCTCGAGGTGGGCGAGCACCTGCCGGTGATGAGTGTGCGGAGCGTGGGCGTTGACCAAAGGGAGCCTCCCTTTCACGGTGACATCAGTGCGGAGGCAGCCTCCGCTTCTTGATGGCTTCAGGATCGCGCGCGGAGGGCGAAGGAGCTCAGCTGCTGATCGAGGCCACCGAAGAAGGTCGTGCCCGACGGTACGGTGGCCAGGTGGCGAACATCTTTTCCGGTGGGGGCCGGGAGCTGGATATGTCCAACGGCGGCACCGAGGCGTTTGTCGAGGTGCTGATGCTCGCCGTGTCCGATCTTGCATCCGAGGCCTGGGACCTTCGCTTCGCAGCGCTACTGATCTTGCAGGACCAGAACGTGATGGGCCGTGGTGCGGTCGGCTTCCACCTGGAGGAGGTCGACTGGGGGGTCAGCGAGTCCGAGCGCGCGCGATCCAAGGACTTCGTACTGCGCGCCACGGCTCTCGCGGCGAGCGGACATCGCTGGAGCGAGTTGGGCTACCACCCGCCCCGCGTGCATGACTACCTGGATCTTTTCAGGACCATGGTGGAATATTTCACCCCGTCGGCCGGCAGCGGCTCTCACCACCGCTTCCCGGGGTCGGACGGGGCGGCGATGGCGTCGTGTACGCGTCACCGCGTCCTCAGCGGGCTCCCCTATTGGGAAGGCTGCTTCCTGTGTAACCGGCCCCGATAGCTGTGGTGGTCGGGCGGATCCAGCACGCGACACGGACGACTCGGCGGTGCTGGGCTGACGGGATCGCGATGGCACGGAGCGGCGTCATGACGCAGCCCTCCTAGATTGCGGTCGCCGGGCGTATCGCAGGAACACCTACGTACGCGTGCCGACTCCGCCGCACCGACCTCTCCCCCACCGACGCCCCCTCATGGCCACGCCGCCGTGACGGCGGCGTCGTGACGGCGGCGTCGTGCGGCGGCACTGCCGACGCGCAGGCACCGGAGAGCACGCCGCGATCCCCGGCCGGTCCACTCCGCCCCCGGCCGGACCTGCTCGCCACCTCGCGGCTGTCGGGTATCTCGGGGGTCATCGAGCGCGTGATCTGCGCTAACGCGGTGTCGGTGTCGGTGTCGGTGTCGGTGTCGAGACTGCCGAAGGCTCCATCGAGGAGCAGTGTTATGACCTGATCATTGCGCCACTTTGCAGTGAGCGGGCGAGAGTTCAGCCAGGTAGCTCAACCTTTCTGCGATGCTGGCCGGCCCGGTTGTGTAGCGAGCAACTCTTCGGTTGCCTCGCACGAGAAGCAGGGCCGACGGACTGGGATGCGGGAGCGGCGAGTACGTCATCTCGCCCTGCAGCATCCCCGTACTGTGCTCACTCATCGGCAAGAGCCCGGCTCGGTCTCATTGAACCCCGAGAAGATCAGCGCCTCGAGCGGCTCGACCGGACCGACGCCTCCATGGGGTGGCCAGCCGGTTCGTATGCTGACCGCATGGGCATGTGCATGGAAACCCTGATCGTCGACTGGGGCCATCTGGAGTCGATGCCGACTGGACAGCGTGAACACCTGGTCGAGGAGGCCGCGTTCGGCCCAGACGACGCGTATGACTACAACCTCCAGCCGGGGTGGACATGGCCCGAGCCCGCGCAAGCCCGCTGGTGGGCGCGCTACGAGTTTCTCGACACCATGACCTCGTACAAAGCGCATTTCTGGGCCGGCGAACGCTGGGATGAACTGCGCGCCTTCGTCGATGCGCCGTTGCGGGACGCCCTCGACCAGTTCAGCGCCCCGCTGTTCTGGGCCGGCTCCACCCACGCGTCCCAGACTTCAGGCTTCTCCCCGACCGTCGAGCCGGACACCTGTGACTGGACCTCTCGACTCGATGTCATGCTCTGGCTGCTGCCAGAGGAGGCAGCGGCGCTGCATCGCTTCTGGGGGCAGGCCGAGCCACATCTCGGCTCCCTGCGCGAGCCCTTCGACCGCCACCTCACCGAACCCATCGGCTGGATCCAGGACTTCCCGTCGTTCTCCCGGCTCCTCACCGAATGGGGTGACGTCGTCAGCCAGGCCGCCCGCCGCGACTGGGCCGTCATCGGCCTGCGGTGCTGAGTACTGACGGCCGACAGACCGCTCGGGACCACTGGATCGCCTCCGTGTGCCCGAAACCGCGTTCCGGCCGGGGTGTCACCTTCGACCGAGCGCGTATGACCGGCGGCCGAGGCGCGGACCACACCGGGCGCGATACACCTGTTCCGAAGTTGGACCAGTAGGGGCTATGAGCGTCTCGCCAGGTGGCGATCACGTCTGCCGATCAGACCGCCGGGCCAGATCGCTGTTCCTGCGTCAAAGGCCGGCGGCGTCGTGTGGGGCGGCTCGTCGAGGCTGCCGGGTGGGACCGCGGCGCGTCAACGGGACTCCTGTACGCCGAGCAGGGTGAGGGCGTTGCGGATGCCCTCGTCGAGGAGTTCGTCCGAGAGTCGCCGGTCGGCCAGGGCGCGGGAGAGCTGCAACGTTCCGACCATCATGGCGTAGACGCTGAGGGTCTTCGTGTGCACCGAGCGCGGATCGGCGGGCGCCAGGCGAGCGGCGATACCGTCGACGACGGCGAGCACGCCGTCGGTGTACGCCTGCTTGGTCTCGTCCGCGCAGCGCCCGATCTCATCGAGGAGTGCCGCGGAGGGGCAGCCGTCGTCGGGACTGTCGCGGTGCTGGGGTGACAGATACCACCGTACGATCTGCTCGAGTCCGGCGATGCCGGGGGCCGCCTGCTCGATGACGTTCGCGTACTGCGCGCTCAACTGGTCCGCGACCGCGGTGGCCACGAGGTCGTCCTTTGACGCGAAGTGGGCGTAGAAGGCGCCGTTGGTCAGTCCGGCGTCCGCCATCAGCGTCGAGATGCCAGAGCCGTCGATCCCGTCCCGCTTGAACCGGCGGCCGGCGGTCTCGATGATCCGCTGCCTCGTCGCCTGCTTGTGCTCTTTCCCGTAACGCGCCACCCGCTCGCTCCTCTACGCGCCCGAAGGGTCACCTGCCCTCCGCCGACTTCGCCATCATATTGGATTGCGAACGTACTCCAATGGTGTGCCGGCCGTGCCTTGGAGCGCCGACACTCCTTCTCTGCGGCCGGCCCGATTCACTCGCCGTCGGGGGCCATCGAGATCACGACCTTTCCGGCCGTGGTACGCCCCTGCTCGACGTATGCCATCGCCTCGGGCGTCTGGTCGAAGGGGAAGGTCCGGTCGATGACCGGGCGGAGCTGTCCGTTGTCGTACAGGGCGCCGAGTTCACGGAGCTGGGAGCCGCTGGCCTGCATGAAGAAGAACTGATAGCGCACGCCCAGGGCCTTGGCCCGCTTGCGCACCTTGCGGCTGAGCGTGTTCATGACCACGCCCATGAACGAGGGGGCGCCGAGTTGCCTGGCGAACCCCGCGTCCGGCGGGCCGGCGACGCCGATGGCCAGGCCGCCGGGCTTCAGCACTGTCAGCGACTTCTCGAGGTTCGCCCCGCCCAGGGAGTCCAGCACCAGGTCGTAGCCGGACAGCACCTGCGAGAAGTCCTCCTTGGTGTAGTCGACGACGATGTCGGCGCCGAGGCTCCTGACCAACTTCTCGGTGCGGGTGTTCGTGGTCGTCGCCACCGTGGCGCCGAGGTGCTTGGCGAGCTGGATGGCCGTCGATCCGAGGCCACCGGCACCGGCGTGGATGAGCACCTTCTGCCCCGGCTTCACGTGGGCACGCTCGACGAGGATCTGCCAGGAGGCCAAGGCCACCAGCGGCACCGCGGCCGCCTCGCGGAGGGTGAGTGACTCCGGCTTTGGCGAGACGTCGTCCTGGTCGATCGCGATGAACTCGGCGAAGCCTCCGATCCGCAGGTCGCGGGGACGTGCGTAGACCTCGTCGCCGACGGCCACGTCGCGCACGGCGGTCCCGACCTTCGTCACGATCCCGGCGACGTCGTGGCCGAGGACGAAGGGCAGCTTGTACTTCAGGAGTCGTTTGAACTCCCCGTTGCGGACCAGTTTGTCCAGCGGGTTGATGCTGGTGGCGCTCACTCGGACCAGGACGTCGCCGTCCCCGACGGTGGGCTCTGGAACGTCTGCGGCGCGTACGCCGTCCTTGCCGTACTTCTCGACGACGAATGCCTTCATGCCGGCCATCCCTCTGCGTGGTCTTCTCGGCTGTTGCGTGGTCTTATCGGTTGTCTTTCGGCGGATGATGCGCATGTCCGGGCGGCTTCCGCATCAGCTGCCGAGGTGTCGGCGGAGCCACCGACCCATCTGGCCGATCGCCCGGTCCACCTTGGGCACGCGACCCGCGCCGAGGATGAACGAGTGCTGGCCCGCGGGCAGCGGCCGGACCTCGGAGGTGATCTTGAAGTCGGCGAGCCGACGGCCGAAGTCGGCGCCCTCGCCGGCGAGCGCCTCGTACTCGCCGTAGTGAAGGGCCGTGGGCGGCAGGCCGGTCAGGTCGGCGTTCACGATGCTGATGCCGGGGTCGGTGAAGTCCACGGCGGGATCCTGCAGCCAAGCTGCTCGGAACGACTCGAGGATGCCCCGGCTGAGCATCTTGTCGTGTTCCTCGTTCTCGTCGACCTTCGGGTTGCTGATGGTGAGGTCGGCCCACGGCGAGATGCTGATGATCGCCCCGGGGGTCGCCTCGCCCTTGGCGAGCAGGCGCAGCGGCAGCATGACCGCGAGGGTGCCTCCGATGGAGTGGCCGGTGCTGCCGATGTTCCGCGGCTCGTAGCCCTGCGCGAGCAGCCAGCGGTAGGCGGTCTCGGCGTCGTCGATCTGCGCCGGGTGGGGGTGCTCGGGCGCCAGGCGGAAACCCACGACGAGTGAGCGGGCTCCGGCCGCCTTGGCGATGTGGCCGGCGGCCTTGCGGTCCGATGAGATGGAGGCGGCGACCGATCCGCCGAAGTGGAAGTGGAGCAGTGCCCTGTCGGGGTCGGCGCCCTCGGGGATGGCCCACAGGGCGGGGACGCCGTCGGCGTCCACGTCGGCGTAGGTGACGCCTTCCGGCTCGGTCGACGCCGAAGCGTGTGTGTCGACGATGTCGCGGACGACGGCCAGATCGAGGCCCGGTGTCGACGCCTTCGCGCGCACGCTTTCGAGGAACTGCGCGAACCGCTGTGCTTCCGTACTGATTCCCATGGTGATGCTCCTGTTCAGGTCGGCGGTGAGCGCGCCTCTCGCGCGCGGTACGGGCCGATGGGCCGGGTGATGTCAGCCGGGCATCCGGTTGAATCTGCGGATCTGCTTGTCGAAGATCCCGGCGGGGACGAGGCGTCGCGCGGTGGTGATGCGTGAGGCGAGCGGTCCGGCGGTGTAGCGCAGCTTCGGCTTCGGGGCGGTGGCTGCCGTGACGACCTCCTTGGCGGCAACGGCGGGGTCGTCACCGGTCTCCATCGCCGCGGCGACCACCTCGTCGAAGACACGCCGCCGCTCCGCGTACAGCGGCAGCGGCGTGTCGGGCTGCGCGGCCTTGGCGTCAAAGGCGGTCCGGGTGTAGCCGGGCTCGACGAGCAGGACGCGGACGCCGTGCTCGCGGACCTCGTGGTCCAGGGACTCGGAATAGCCCTCGACGGCGTGCTTCGCCGCGACGTAGAGGGCCATGTAGGGCTGCGGGACGACGCCGAGGACGGACGAGAGGTTGATGATGCGGCCACGGCCCTGGGCGCGCATGTGCGGCAGGACGGCCTTCGTCATGCGGACGAGACCGAAGAAGTTGAGGTCGAAGAGGCTCTGCGCCTGGGCGACGGAGTTCTCCTCGGCTGCGCCGGCCGAGCCGAGTCCGGCGTTGTTGACGAGGACGTCGATCCGACCGAACCGTTCGATCACTTCCCGGACGGCGGAGGTGACGGATTCGTCATCGGTCACGTCGAGGTCGAGGAAGGTCACACCGGCGGGCGGGGTGAGTCCCGAGGTGTTCCGTCCGGTTCCGATCACCTCGAACCCGGCTGTGACGAAGGCGCGAGCGGTTGCGTTGCCGATCCCCGATGATGCTCCCGTCACGAGTGCTACCGGTCGATCTGTGGCCATCACTGACTCCCCGCATAATGGAATTACGATCGTTTAACTTACGATCGTAAGACTATAGCGGGGTGGGGCGGATGGCAAGGAGTGGCTCCGGCGATCGTCGGGAGTTTTGCGGCTCGGTGCGGGAGGGGAGACCAGGGGGCGACGAAGAGGGCCGGCCACCGACAAGGCCCGGTACACCCTGTCCGGGCACGGGGGAGACGGTGGCTGCGGCACCGCGCGGGGATGCCGTACTGATGGTGGGCGGCGCGAGACCGAGCCAGTCACCGACGACCAGGCCGCCCGGCAGTTCGGTGAGGTTCTTGTCAAGGCAGGCAAGGTCATCGCCTGGCCTGAGGCGCACAACGAGCGGGCTCGGTCAGGGCCCGAGCCTTCATCCGGCATCGGCCGCGGTGGTCCGAACACCACGGCGATGGCGCCCCGAACAGCGTGGTCTGGATTCCGGTGCGCGATGTGTCCGCGCTGCACGAGGAATTGCTCGCACGACCGACCGCGCCGCTACGTCCGGGAGTCGATCCGGACGCGCCCGCGGGGCCGACACTGCAGGTCATCGACCCGTACGGAATGTCCAGCGATTCATGCAGCCGCTATCCGCACG
The DNA here is from genome assembly GCF_055606225.1 of Streptomyces sp. NPDC037100. Lineage (NCBI taxonomy): Bacteria > Bacillati > Actinomycetota > Actinomycetes > Kitasatosporales > Streptomycetaceae > Streptomyces > Streptomyces sp. NPDC037100. The sequence continues at coordinate 105,910 of NZ_JBVJSX010000008.1, forward strand.
GTGGCGACCCCCGGCAGAGCGCGGCACGGCACGCGGAGCGCTCTGCCGACACGGCCCTTGACACGAACCGCTCCAGGGAACGAGGGCCGAAGAACTCGTGGCTGCCTTGCGTGCCGGTGAAGTGACATCGGTGGAGCTGACCGGCGAGGCAATCGCTCGTATCAAGCAGGACGACAAGGTGACTAAGGCACTGCCGGCCGGATTTCGACCATGCGCGGGCCGCCGCGCCCGATGCCGACCGGGCGCGCGCCCGCGGCGAGGGCCGGCCACTGCTCGGAATTCCGGTGACCGCCAAGGGGTCCTACAGCATCGCCGGGCTGCCCACGACCCGGGGCATGCCGATGTACCGGGACTTTGTGCCCGCCGAGGACGCTGTACAGGTGTCACGGCTCCGGGCCGCCACGCACGGTGGTGCTCCGTAAGACCAATGTGCCCTTGGAGCTGCAGGATCTGCAGGATCTGCAGATCTTCACGATACCTATGGCACCACCAGCAACCCATGGTCCCCGAGATCGAATGCGACGGGCAGCGCTGGGTGCGGCGCGCCGTGGACGGCATCCTGACGGAAAGCCGCCGTGCCGCCCTTCGCTTCCTGGTGGCTCGGTCCGGCCGCGTATGCCAGCGGAGGGGCGATTGCCTGGGCATCCGCTCCCTCGCCGACCCACAGCGCGATGAACAGTGCGGCGGTCGCTTCCAGGAGTCCCGCACGTTCGAGACCGCCGCCGGCCACGGGTTCACAGCCCACGTCCCGCACCAACTCACGCACACGCACGAGAGCCGTCTCGTCGTCCCCGCAGACCGGAACGGCCAGTGGTCGCCCATCGAAGACGGGCGGCCGCATGCGCCACACGTCCTCGTGGCAGAGGTTGAAAGCCTTGACCACGTGGGCTCCCGGTGCTGCCGCAGCCAGTTGCTGCGTGGCTGAGGGGCCTCCTTCCGTCAGCAGCCGGAAGCCCGGCCCGACCGGGTTGGAGCAGTCGAGCAGCACCTTGCCCTCTAGGGCCCCGTGCAGGCCCCGTGCCACTTCTACTCCCGCCCCGAAGGGCAGCGCGGCCAACACCACCTGGCCGGACTCGGCCGCCGCGCGCAGACTGGCAGGCTTCGCGCTGCCTCCGATGCGCGTCGCGAGCCGCTCCGCCTTGTGTGCGTCCCGCCCCCCGATGGTCACGTCGTGCCCGGCCCGCACCCAGTGGGTGGCGAGCGCGTCGGCCATGTTGCCCGTGCCCAGTACGCCGATTCTCATCACGTGGTCCCTCTCCGTGTCTGCTTCGACCGTTCACACCGACGCTAGAAGGTTGTTCGGGCACCATTTGGTAGGTGACGACCGACGCCTTCCTCGCCGACTGCCGCGCCCGCCTCGCCTTCGACCTGCTCTCCAACACCTGGAACGCCGTTGTGCTCTGGGCACTGCGCGACGGTCCCAGGCGTCCGGTCGAATTACGGGAGCGGATCGGGGGCATCAGTTCCAAGGTCCTCACCGAGACTCTGCGCCGGCTGCAGTTCAACGGACTGGTCGACCGGCAGGCAGACCCTGACGCACCATCACGGGTCGAGTACCAACTCACCGCCCTGGGCCGGACCTTGTTGGCGCCCATCGACGCCGTCGGCGCATGGGCCTTCGAGTACGGCGATGAGGTCATGGCCGCCCAGGAAGCAGCATGCACTCCTGACCCGCAGTCCCCTCGTCCGACTTGCTAGACGGGTCAACAGCGTGAGCGCAGACATCGCCAGCAGATGAGTGCACATCCCAGAGTGAGGAAGGCTTCGTGGATGTCGTCGCGGATCTCCCAGCGGATCCGCAGGCGGCGGAACCAGTGCAGGTGGGCGAATGCGCGCTCTACGACCCAGCGTTGGGTGCCCAGACCGGAGCCGTGCTCGGTGCCCCGGCGGGCGATCAGCGGCTTCACACCGAGATCCCGGACCAGGCGGCGGTACTTGTCATGGTCGTAGCCGCGGTCACCCAGCACCACGTCCCGGCGGCGCCGGGGCCGGCCGCGCTTGCCCCGCACCGGCGGCACCGCTTCGAGTAGCGGGATGAGCTGGGTGACATCGTTGCGGTTGCCGCCGGTCAGCGTGGCCGCAAGGGGGATGCCAGTGGCATCGGTGATCAAATGGTGTTTGCTACCGGTTCTACCCCGGTCAACAGGGCTTCGGCCCGTCTTGGAACCCCCCTTTGACGCCCGGATGTGGGAGCCGTCGACCGCCGCCCGGGAGAAGTCCAGGGCGTTCGCCCTGCGGAGCTTGGCAAGGAGGACCTCGTGCAGCCGGGGCCACACCCCGGCCTCAGACCACTCGGCCAGGCGGCGCCAGCAAGTCATGCCCGAGCCGAAGCCGAGTTCCTGCGGCAGGTGCTCACACGAGATCCCGGTGTGCAGGACAAACAGAATGCCCTGGAAGGCCAGCCGGCCCGGCTGCCGCATGCGTCCCGGGTGTCGGGTCCGTCATGCGCGGGTTCAGCAGCCCTCCGCCCCGTCCCGTGTCACGCCAGTACATCCAGGCCTCGGGCAGCAGCAGCTTGTCGATCAGCCGTTGTATCGCGGACTGGAACAGGCCGGGCGCGGCCGGCAGCCGGTGGACATGGGTCAGTGCCAGCGCGTAGGTCATGTAGGCGAGCTGGTAGCGATAGGCGTTGAAGCCGTCCTGACCGTGCGACCGGCCCTGCATCAGCGACCAATCGTTTGGCAGTTGGCGGGACAGGTTGTCGAAGTGCCGCAGGTGGCCGGTCTGTTGCGCGGTGAGCACGCCCTCGGGCATCGATCCCTCCTTGCTCGCGGGTGTCCTGGTGGATGTCCTCGCGGATGTCCACGTGCATGTGCGTGTCGGCGACGACCTGTTCAGTAGGGCTGGGTCAGGCGCCCCAGGGCCTCGCTCGTCAGCCGTACGCTCTCCGGGCCGGCCCGCTGCCCGGCCGGCTCCAGCTCCAGCGGCCTCAGCGATGTCCTCACCACGAGCTCCGCCCGGTCGCGACGGCGCCGGTGGAAGCGGTCCAGCCGCTCCTCGACCGAACCGGCGCCGGTCAGTTCGGCGGCGGACGGCCGCGGGGGCGGCCGCGATCCCCCGCGCACGGCGTACCGAACGGGCACTGCGACGGGCGCTGGTCGCCCTTGCGGCCGAGAGCGGACCGGCCGCTGTCACCGCCTCGGAGCTGGCCGGAAGGGCGGGGATCGGCCGGGCGACCTTCTACCGCCATCACGACAGCGTCCCGGCCTTCGTCGACTCACTGCGCGCGGAGCTGATCGCCGAGCTCCGAAGCGCCTTCCTCGATGTCCGGCTCGACCCCGGCACGAAGCCCGGGACCTACGACGTACTGGCCTGCCGCGCCCGGGCCGTGCTGCTGGTCGCTGCACACGACGTGGATCTGTTCCCGCCTGATGTGGGAGGGGAACGGTGACGCGGCCTTCCGCGACCGCTTCCGGGCCGAGCTGGCCTTCCTGTTCGCCGAGGGCCTTGCCCGGATCGGCGCGACAACCGATGCCGCCTACTGCCCGCCCGAATATCTCTCGGCGTACGCCACCCACGCGATCACCGGCGTGCTGGGCGCCTGGCTCGCGAATGACGAGCGGGAACCGATCGAGGACGTCACCTTCTACCTGGTGACGCTCATCAACAGCAGTTCCCGGGTTCTGGAGCAAGAGACGCCTGAACGGGGTTGTCGAGCGCGTGACCTGCCTGCACCGCCATCTGACGCAGCCATGTGTGCGGCGTCGCGCTCCCCGAGGGGGTGCCACCACAGTGACTCGACCAAGGTGCCCGGTTCGAAGGGGAGGCCGACGACGGTCACGGCGTCGTGGACGACGGGCAGGCGGGCGACTCGCTCAGGGACCAGACCCGGGCGGCCCGTGCCCGCGATCAGATGGGGTACGGCCAGGAAGTTCTCCGTCGTGATCTCCACATGCGGCTCGATGCCCTCGGCCCGCAGCCGGTTGAGCGGGGAAAAGGCCGGCGCGGGATGACGGTGGGGCGCCACCCACGGCCGCCTGGCCAGTTCCGCCCTGGTCAACGACGCCGTCCGGACGCTGTCCGGACACACGAGGCACCGCCGACGGTCCTGGTACGGATCGACGGGGGGACTCGCCATCAGGCCCTGCGGAAGGAGCGCGACGTCGACCTCGCGCAGACACTCCGGGGGGTTGTCCCAGTTCAGAGGGCACTTTCGCTGTTCCGGTCAAGATCCGGACACGGCCGCAAGTGCAACGCGCGGGCTAGGCCGCATCGTGGATGACGAGCTTGAACTCGGCGAGGGTCAACAGGCGCGGAGATGCGTCGTTGTGCGTGACACGGAGCGCGACCGGAGTGCCCGGGACAACGAAGACACCATGATTCTTGACGTAGTACTGGCCGCCGGGCGTCGGCGTGCGGTGCTCGGTCGCCGTCGTGTCGTTGGGGTTCGGCGTCAGGCCCAGCGGGTCACGGACGTACTGGTCGCGCAGCTCGGTGTAGCCGGCCGTGCCGCTGGCGGACTCCCACTGGATCATCGCGTGCAGGTGGCCCCAGCCGGCTTTGGACGGCCAGATCAGGCCGCTCCGGTCGTCCGTCGCCCAGTCACTCACCACATAACCGTCCGGCTGGAGGGCCTGGTGCATCTCGAATCGGTCCGTCGATTCCGCCGCTCCGAAGGGGAACCGGACGATCTTGTACGTGGTCCCCGGCGAGATCAGCTGAGGTGTATCGACTTTGAGAGAGCAGACTTGCACTCCGGCCGCAGCGCCACCATCCGTAGCCATAGTTCAGCATTGCCCACGGTCGGCCGACGATATGCCCACGCGCGGCCCGCCTGCCCGCAACGCCGGCCCGACGGCGTAGACGACCCCGTCGGAGAACTCGCTGACGATGTCGACCGGTTCGCCTTCGGCCAGGCCCTGGGCGGCGAGGTCGTCCGGGGTCTACGAAGAGCACTCTGCGGCCCTGGTGGATGCCGCGGTAGCGGTCGTCCAGGCCGTAGATGGTGGTGTTGTACTGGCTTGTGCGAGCGGATGGTCCGGAGCCGCTGGGGGTTCTTGAAGCGCGGCAGGCCCGCTTCGGGGAGGGGGTTGACCGAGATGATCCGGGCTCCCCGGTCCTTGGCGGTTTCGAGTGCCGGGAGCATCCGGGGTGGTTGGTGCCCGGGTCCTCGGCGGGTGCCGTGCGGGCCATCGGCTAGCGCTCCGCGAGGTCGGCGCGGGTGCCGAGGCGGTCCTGGACCCAGTCGTGGAACTCGCCGATGTGGTGCTCGCTGGGCACCAGGACGCCGCCCTTGGCGTACAGGCGGGAGCTCATGGCCGGCTGGCAGCGCTCGCAGGCGTCGAAGTCCTGCCGGTTGACCCGGTCGAACAGCTCCACGGACCGGCTGACGTCCCGGCCGCTGTCCACCACGCCCTTCAGGTACAGCCAGTCGCACTCCACGATCGTGCGGTCGACCGCGACCGGGAACATCCGGTGGAAGATCACATGGTCGGGGACGAGATTGATGAACACCTGCGGGCGCACCGTGATCGCGTAATAGCGGCGGTCCTGGTCCTCGGTGACGCCCGGGATGCGGTCCAGGCCCTCCGAGCCGTCCACGGTGAAGCCCCGGACGTCCGCGCCGAACTCGGCGCCGTGCCCCACGTAGAACTGTGCGGCGTACCCGTCGGCGAACTCCGGCAGCACCTCGGTCAGCTCCGGGTGGATGGTCGCGCAGTGGTAGCACTCCATGAAGTTCTCGATGATCAGCTTCCAGTTGGCCTGGACGTCGTAGACGATCCGCCGACCGACCTCCAGGCTCTCGACGCCGTACCGCTCGATGGACCCGACGTCGCCCAGGCGCGCGACCACGTCGGCGATCACCGATTCCTCGAACGGCGGCGGGTTCTCGGACAGGCACACCCACACGTAGCCGAGCCACTCGCGCACCGCCACGCTCGCAAGGCCGTACTCGGTGCGGCCGACGTCGGGCATCTTGGTCAGGTTCGGGGCCGCGACGAGTTTGCCGTTCAGGTCGTACGTCCAGGCGTGGTACGGGCATTGGAAGGCCCGCTTCACCTCGCCGGACTCCTGCGTGCACAGCTTGGCGCCGCGGTGCCGGCACACGTTGAAGAACGCCCGGACGGAGCCGTCCCGCGAGCGGGTCAGCAGGACACTCTCCCGCCCGACGTCCACGGTCCGGAACGCTCCCGGCTTCGCCAGTTCCGACGCGCGTACCGCGCAGAACCACATGGACTCGAAGATGTGCTCCTGCTCCAGGCGGAAGATCTCCGGGTCGGTGTAGTGGTCGCCGGGCAGGGTGGCGATCAGGCTGTCCGGCAGGCCGGTCGTGGTCATGGTTCACCTCGGAGTGAATCGCCCCGGTCGGGCGGTAGTTGCCTCATGCGCAACGAGCCTCTTGCTACGCAACTCACAGTGCAGTCCACCCGAGGCACTGTCAAGACCTTGACCACGGACCGCCGCAGCCGGGACCATGTTGCGTATAAGTCCCGCTGTTGCGCAATACGCACTTCCCTCAGGGAGGGCTCAGTGTCTCTTGGACCCACTACCGGCCGCGAGTTCGTCCTCACCCTGTCGTGCCCCGACCGCTCGGGCCTGGTCCACGCCGTCACCGGCTTCCTCGTCCGGCACTCCGGGAACATCCAGGAGAGCCAGCAGTTCGACGACCGGCTCAAGGACCGCTTCTTCATGCGGGTGCACTTCGACGTCACGGACCCGGGCATGTCGCTGGAGGACCTGAAGTCCGGATTCGCCCCGGTGGCGGAGGCGTACCGGATCTCCTGGCAGCTGTGCGAGGCGTCGACCCCGACGCGCACGCTGATCATGGTGTCGAAGTTCGGGCACTGCCTGAACGACCTGCTCTTCCGCTGCCGTACCGGCGCCCTGAACATCGAGGTGCCGGCGATCGTCTCCAACCACCGGGACTTCGAGCCGCTCGCCGAGAGCTACGGGATTCCGTTCCACCACGTGCCCGTGACCCGGGAGACGAAGCCCGAGGCGGAGGCGCGGCTGCTGGAGCTCGTCGAGGAGCTGGACATCGACCTGGTGGTCCTCGCCCGCTACATGCAGATCCTGTCGAACGATCTGTGCAAGCAGCTCGAAGGCCGGGCGATCAACATCCACCACTCCTTCCTGCCGAGCTTCAAAGGCGCCCGGCCCTACGTCCAGGCGCACGAGCGCGGCGTCAAGCTCGTCGGAGCGACGGCCCACTACGTCACCCCGGATCTCGACGAAGGGCCCATCATCGAGCAGGACGTCGTCCGTGTGAGCCACTCACAGGGACCGGACAGCCTGGTCGCCCTGGGGCGCGACGTCGAAGCGCAGGTCCTGGCGCGGGCGGTGGAATGGCACAGCCAGAGCCGCATCATGGTCAACGACAACCGGACGGTCGTCTTCCGTTGAGGAAATCGGCCTCCACCCCTCACACCCAGTTGACCAACTCACCTAGGGTTTCGCCATGAGCAACCACCGTGCCGAGTCCGCAGGCGCTCCGAGTGGCGGAGTGCAGTCCGTTGACCGTGCTGTCGCCGTGCTGGAGATCCTCGCTCAGCACGGCGAGGCGGGCGTGAGTGAGGTGGCCGCGGCGATCGACGTCCACAAGTCCACCGCTTTCCGTCTGCTCGGCGCGCTGGAAGCGCACGGGATGGTCGAGCAGGAGAGCGAGCGCGGAAAGTACCGTCTCGGCTTCGGAGTCGTGCGTCTGGCCGGCGCCGTGACGGGCCGTATTGCCGTCACCCGGCTCGGACGGGGCATCTGCGAGCGTCTCGTCGACGACGTGGGCGAGACGATGAACATCGCCGTGCTCGAGTCCCACCACGCGATCAACCTCTACCAGGTGCGCAGCACCTCGGCCATCGCCGCGCAGAACTGGGTGGGACGGCAGACACCGCTGCACTGCACGTCGAGCGGCAAGATCCTCCTCGCCCACCTCGACCGCGAGGACCGCGACGAGCTCCTGGCCGAGACCGGCCTGCCTCGCCTGACGCCGCGCACGGTGACCTCCAGGAAGGAGCTGGAGGCGGACCTCGCCCAGGCCCGTGAGCAGGGCTACGCGATCACGATGGAGGAATACGAGGAGGGCCTCAACGCCCTGTCCGCACCCGTGCGTTCCGACGAGGGCAAGGTCGTCGCCGCCCTCAGCGCGTCGGGGCCCGCCTTCCGGATGACCGAGGGGCGGATGCACGAACTGGCAGAGGTGCTCGTCGCGGGAGCGGACGAGCTCAGCCGCCGTCTCGGCTACCCGGGCTGAGGCTCGGCCGGGTAGCCGGCCCGGACAGGACTCGCACACCAAACGGCGGGAGGCGAACCGGGTACCGGTTCGCCTCCCGCCGCTTTCGTGCTGTCCGTGTCAGCCCGTCCATTCCACGGCAGCGTCCAGCAGCCAGTCCGTCAGATAGCCGGCGAAGGAGGAGCGGACCAGCACCCAGAACCCGGCCCTCGGGTCCTCGCGGGCCACCAGGAGGACCTGGGTGCGGCCCAGGGTGGTCTGGGCGCAGCGGCCCGGGCCGAAGACGCGGGGGTGCAGGTCGAGCGAGCAGCCGTGGGCCAGCAGGTCGTGGGCACGGGGGCCGGCGACGAGGAGCGTGGTGCGCTGAGCCGAGACGTCGACGAGGGACACGGGCTCGTCACCGGCGGCCTCACGGATCCGGTTCTCCAGTCCGTGCCGGCCGCCCGGCGGTCCGACCACGAGCCACTCGTCGGGGCCGAGCCACAGCGCGGTCAGCTCCCCGGCGCGGACGACGGTGCCGGGCTCGACGGGCAGTTGCAGGCCCAGCGCCAGCTCCACGGCGTCCGCTGCCGCCCCCTTGGGGTCGAGGCGTACGTTGATCTGGGTCAGGAAGGGGAGCTCCGCGAGCCTGACGGCGCCCCCGGAGGTGCGGGTCGCGGCGGCCAGCCGGCCCGCGGCGTGCGACAGGGGGCTGCGGAGCGGGGCGGGAAGGGCGGTGTCAGCCATCGCGGCGGGCTCCCTCGGGGTCGTAGAGGACGGGGCTCGTGACGGTCACCGGGACCAGCCGGTCGCCCACGGGGGCGTAGAGACGCTCACCGATGCGCTCGCGTCCGCCCTTGACCAGCGCGAGCGCGAAGGTCCGGCCGAGGGCCGCGCTGCGGTAGCTGGACGTGACGTGGCCGAGCATCGGGACGGGAGGCTCGGGCAGCACGCTGCCGGCGACCAGGTGGGTGCCCTCGGGAAGGAACGTGCCCGGGTCCTCCGGGAGCAGACCGACCAGGTGCTTGCGGTCGGGGCGGACGGTGTCGGCACGGGCGAAGGAGCGCTTGCCGATGTAGTCGGGCTTCTTCTTCGACACCGCCCAGCTCATGCCGAGATCCTGCGGCGTCACCGTGCCGTCGGTGTCCTGGCCGACGATCGGATAGCCCTTCTCCGCGCGCAGGACGTGCATGGTCTCCGTGCCGTACGGGGTGATGCCGTACGGGGCGCCCGCCTCGTACAGCGCCTCCCACAGGGCGAGGGCCTCCCACGGCGACACATTGATCTCGTAGGCGAGCTCGCCGGAGAAGCTGATCCGGCACACCCGCGCCTCGATGCCCGCGACCCTCGTGTCCCGCCATGCCATGAACGGGAAGTCGTCATTGGCGACGGCCAGTTGCGGCGCGAGTGAGCCGAGCACCTCGCGGGACTTCGGGCCGACCAGTGCGACGGTGGCCCACTGTTCGGTCACGGAGGTGCAGTGGACCTTGAGCTCGGGCCACTCCGTCTGGAGCCACTCCTCCATCCAGTCCAGCACGGTGGCGGCGTTGCCCGTCGTGGTGGTGACCAGGTAGCGGTCCCGGTCGAGGCGGATGACGGTGCCGTCGTCGAACACCATCCCGTCCGGGCGGCACATCACGCCGTAGCGGATCATGCCGACTTTCAGGGTGCTCATCATGTTGGTGTAGAGCAGGTCGAGGAAGACGGCGGCGTCCGGGCCCTGGACGTCGATCTTGCCGAGGGTGGAGGCGTCCATGAAGGCGACGCCCTCGCGGGCGGCGGCGCATTCGCGCAGTACGGCCGTATCCATGTCCTCGCCGTCCCGCGGGTAGTACCAGGGCCGCTTCCACTGGCCGACGTTCTCGAAGAGAGCGCCGTGCGCGACGTGCCACTCGTGCAGGGCGGTCGTGCGGACCGGGTCGCTCAGCACGCCGCGGTCGCGGCCGGCGAGGGCGGCGAAGGAGACCGGGGTGTACGGGGGCCGGAACGTGGTCGTGCCGAGCGCCGAGATGTCCACGCCGAGCAGTTCGGCGACGACGCCACTGGCGAGGACGCCGGAGGTCTTGCCCTGGTCGCCCGCGGTACCGGCCGTGGTGTAGCGCTTGGTGTGCTCGACCGAGCGCATTCCGGCGCCGGTCGCCCGGGCGAGGTCGTCGACGGTGACGTCGCGTTGGAGGTCGACGAACCGCGGGGCGCCTTCCCGGCCGGGGACGGTGAAGACCCGCATGGGCGGCGTCTGCGGCTGTGCCGCCACCTGCGGCAGGCGGGGCGCCTCGGCGGTGTAGCCCTCGGCCTCGATCGCGCGGGCCCCTGCGGCCGCCCCCTGTGCGAGGACTCGGGTGAGGTCGAAGACGCCGCTCACGGCGCCCGCGACCTCGACGGCCTGACGGGAGGTGTCGGGGACGAAGCTGCCGAGCCCCTCGTCGTGGCGGAGCTTGCCGCCCGCCTGGCTGAACAAGTGCGCGACCGGGTTCCAGCCGCCAGAGACCAGGAGCAGGTCGGCGGCGAACTCCCGTCGCCCTGTTGTCTCCCCGTACGGCGCGACGGTCACGGCGGTGAGACGGGGGCCGCCGTCCGTGGCGGTGACGGCGTGGCCCGTCAGCACCTCGATGCCGGCCCGGCGGGTGCGCTCGGCCCACTCCCCCGGCTCGGGACGGGTGTCGACCACGGCCTCGATGGCGACGCCCGCCGCGGCGAGGTCCATGGCCGCCGCGTAGGCGCTGTCGTTGGTGGTGAAGACGACCGCGTGGCGGCCGGGCAGGACGCCGTGGCGGTTGACGTAGGCGCGGGCCGAAGCGGCCAGCATCACGCCGGGCCGGTCGTTGTCCGCGAAGGCCAGCGAGCGTTCGTGGGCGCCGGTGGCGAGGACGACGTGGCGGGCCCGGATGCGGTGGACACGTTCCCGGGAGACCTTTTCGGGGGCTGCGGCGCCGAGGTGGTTGGTGCGGCGCTCGACGGCGAGCAGGTGGTTGTCGTCGTAGTAGCCGAAGACCGTGGTGCGGCGCAGGACACGTACGTCGGGGGCGGCGTCGAGCCGGGCGGTCGTCTCGGTCACCCAGTCGAGGAGTTCGCCGGTGCCGAGGAGGCTGCCGCCGGGTTCCGGCTGGTCGTCGGCGAGGATGACGCGGGCTCCTGAGCGAGCGGCGGCTGCCGCCGCGGCGAGGCCGGCCGGCCCCGCGCCGACGACCAGGAGGTCGCAGTGGGTGTGCACGGCGTCGTAGCGGGCCGGGTCCGGTTCGGTGGCGAGGCGGCCCTGGCCGGGGAGGCTGGTTGCGACGAGGCCGTCGTAGAGCTCGACGGTGGTGGCCGGGAGCATGGGCTCGGGGAACGGTTCCTCGATCTGGATGACCGCGTTGGGTTCCTCGACGCCGGCCGAGAAGATGCCGCGGGGGCGGCCCAGTTTGATGCTGGTGCCGGTCTGGATGACGCCGTTGGCGAGGAGGGCGGAGGCGAGGGTGTCGCCCTTGTAGCCCTGGTACTCGGTGCCGTCGAAGGTGAAGGTGAGGGGTTCGTCGCGGTGGATCCGGCCGCGGGTGGGGTGGCGGAAGGGCTGGGTTGTTTCGCCCCGGCCGCCCCTGCCCGTCCCATCGTGAAGGGGCTCCGCCGCCTCTTCGACCCAACTGAGGGCTGCGCCCCCAGACCCCCCTTCGGCCTGGACGGCCTCGTCCTCGATCGCCGGACGGGCTGAGACGACCGGCCTCGGCTCGGGAGTTGCCGGACGCTCCTCCCCCGCCCGGTACACCGTCAGGATCTCGTTCGTCGACGTGTCCCGTACGGCGTTGAACCAGCGGCGGCAGCCTGCCGCGTGGCTCCAGCGCTCGGCGAAAGGGCCCCTCGGGTTGTCTCGGAAGAAGAGGTAGCGGGCCCACTCCTCGTCGGTGAGGGACGCCGGGTCCTCCGGGTAGGGCACATGGGCCTGGCCGCCGTAGTGGAACTCGGCCTCGTCGCGAGGTCCGCACCACGGGCAGGGGATCAGCAGCATGGATCGGCTCCCAAAGCTTCCAGTGGTCCTAGTGGGCCACCGCGGCCGCGCCGTGCTCGTCGACGAGCGCGCCGGTGGTGAAACGGTCGAGCGAGAAGGGGGCGTTCAGCGGATGCGGTGTGTCGTGGGCGATGGTGTGGGCGTAGACCCAGCCGACGCCCGGAGTCGCCTTGAAACCGCCGGTTCCCCAGCCGCAGTTGAGGTAGAGGTTGTCCACCGGGCTGAGGCCGACGATCGGTGAGGCGTCGGGGCTGACGTCGACGATGCCGCCCCAGGTGCGCAGGACATGGGCGCGGGCGAAGACCGGGAAGAGTTCCAGGGCCGCAGCCATCTGCTCTTCGATGATGTGGAAGGCACCGCGCTGGGTGTAGGAGTTGTACGCGTCGATTCCCGCGCCCATCACCAGCTCGCCCTTGTGCGCCTGGCTGACGTAGACGTGGACCGCGTTGGACATGACGACGGTCGGGTGGACCGGCTCCAGCAGCTCCGAGACCAGCGCCTGCAGGGGGTGGCTCTGGACGGGGAGGTCGACGCCTGCCATGGCGGCCAGGACCGAGGTGTGGCCCGCCGAGCAGAGCGCCACCTTGCCCGCGGCGATCGGGCCCCGGGTGGTCCGGACTCCGACCACCCGGTTGCCGACCACGTCGAGGCCGGTGACCTCGCAGTTCTGGATGATGTCGATGCCGGCGGCGTCGGCGGAGCGGGCCAGGCCCCACGCGACGTGGTCGTGCTTGGCGATGCCCGCGCGCGGCTGGTAGGTGGCGCCCAGGACGGGGTAGCGCACGTCCGGGGAGATGTTGACGATCGGGCAGACGTCCTTGACACCGTCCGCGTCGAGCCACTCGGCGTCCACGCCGTTGAGGCGGTTGGCCTCGACGCGGCGCACACTGTCGCGGACGTCCTGGAGGCTGTGGGCGAGGTTCAGTACGCCGCGCTGGGAGAAGAGGATCGGGTAGTCGAGCTCGTCCGCGAGGCCCTCCCACAGCTTGAGGGCGTGCTCGTAGATGCCGGCGCTCTCGTCCCAGAGGTAGTTGGAGCGGATGATCGTGGTGTTGCGGGCCATGTTGCCGCCCGCCAGCCAGCCCTTCTCCAGCACCGCGACGTTGGTGATGCCGTGGTTCTTCGCCAGGTAGTGGGCGGTGGCCAGGCCGTGTCCGCCGCCGCCCACGACGACGACGTCGTAGGAGCGCTTCGGCTCGGGGTTGCGCCACAGCCGGTCGGGGTGTTCGGGGAGTTCGGCGCCGGGGGTGCGGGGGCTCATCGGGCGTCTCCGTTGTCGGACAGGTGCGGGTAGAGCGGGTGCTTTGCGGCCAGGGCCTCGGTGCGGGCGCGCAGGGCGGCCACGTCCGGCTCCGGCTGGAGGGCGAGGGCGATGACGTCGGCGACCTCGGCGAAGTCCTCCTCGGTGAAGCCGCGGGTGGCCAGTGCCGGTGTGCCGATGCGCAGGCCCGAGGTGACCATGGGCGGGCGCGGGTCGAAGGGCACGGCGTTGCGGTTGACGGTGATGCCGATGTCGTGGAGGAGGTCCTCGGCCTGACGGCCGTCCAGTTCGGAGTCGCGCAGGTCGACCAGGACGAGGTGGACGTCCGTGCCGCCGGTCAGCACCTTGACGCCGGCGGCTGCCGTGTCCGGCCGGGTGAGGCGTTCGGCGAGGATGCGGGACCCCGCGAGGGTGCGGGCCTGGCGTTCGGCGAACTCCGGTGTCGCGGCGACTTTGAACGACACCGCCTTCGCGGCGATGACGTGCTCCAGGGGGCCGCCCTGCATGCCGGGGAACACCGCCGAGTTGATCTTCTTGGCGAGGTCGGCCTCGTTGGTGAGGATGACGCCGCCGCGCGGACCGCCGAGCGTCTTGTGGGTGGTGGTGGTCGTGACGTGGGCGTGCGGTACGGGGCTCGGGTGCAGTCCTGCCGCCACCAGTCCGGCGAAGTGCGCCATGTCGACCATCAGCAGGGCGCCCACCTCGTCGGCGATCCTGCGGAAGGCCGCGAAGTCCAGTTGCCTGGGATACGCCGACCAGCCCGCGATGATCATCTTGGGGCGGTGTTCCTTGGCGAGCCGCTCGACCTCGTCCATGTCGACGAGGTTGTCCGCCTCGGACACGTGGTACGGCACGATGTTGAGCATCTTGCCGCTGTAGTTGATGCGCATGCCGTGGGTGAGGTGCCCGCCGTGCGCGAGGTCGAGGCCGAGGACGGTGTCGCCGGGCTGGAGCAGGGCGAAGAAGACGGCGGTGTTCGCCTGCGCGCCCGAGTGCGGCTGGACGTTGGCGAAGCCGGCGCCGAAGAGGGACTTGACGCGCTCGATGGCCAGCCGCTCGGTGACGTCGACGTGTTCGCAGCCGCCGTAGTAGCGGCGGCCGGGGTAGCCCTCGGCGTACTTGTTGGTCGCGACCGAACCCTGGGCCTCCATCACGGCGGAGGGCGCGAAGTTCTCGGAGGCGATCATCTCCAGGGTGGACTGCTGGCGGTGCAGCTCGGCGCGGAGCGCGGCGTGCACCTCGGGGTCCAGCTCCGCCAGGGGGGTGTTCAGCGCGTTCATACGGCGTTCGCGTTCCTCTCGGCGGCCTCGACGACATTGGCGAGCAACATGGCACGGGTCATGGGGCCCACGCCCCCGGGCATCGGCGCGAGCCATCCGGCGACCTGGGCGGCGTCCGGGTGGATGTCTCCGACCAGGCCCTGGTCGGTGCGGGTGATGCCGACGTCCAGGACGGCGGCGCCGGGGCGCAGCATGTCCCTGGTGATCAGTCCGGGCGAGCCGGCGGCCGCGACGACGATGTCCGCCTCGCGTACGTGCCAGGCCAGGCCCTTGGTTCCGGTGTGGCAGAGGGTGACGGTGGCGTTCTCGGAGCGGCGGGTGAGCAGGAGCCCGATCGGACGTCCGACCGTGATGCCCCGCCCGATCACACACACCCGCGCTCCGGCGAGCGGCACGTCGTGTCGGCGGAGCAGTTCGACGATGCCGCGTGGGGTGCACGGCAGCGGTGCGTCGACGCCGAGGACGAGCCGGCCGAGGTTGACGGGGTGCAGTCCGTCGGCGTCCTTGGCCGGGTCCATGCGCTCCAGGACGGCATTGGCGTCCAAGGGGCGGGGCAGTGGGAGCTGGACGATGTAGCCGGTGCAGGCGGGGTCGGCGTTGAGCTCGTCGATCGTCTCCTCGACCTGCTGCTGGGTGGCGTCGGCGGGCAGCTCCCGACGGATGGAGGCGATCCCGACCTGGGCGCAGTCCCGGTGCTTGCCACCGACGTAGGCGTGGCTGCCGGGGTCGTCACCGACCAGGACGGTGCCCAGTCCCGGCGTACGGCCCGTGGTCGCGGCCAACTTGGCCACACGTTCGGCGAGTTCACCGCGGATGGCGGAGGCAGTGGCCTTGCCGTCGAGGAGTTGTGCAGTCACCTGGAGTGTTCCTTACAACGAGGCTGTGGTGGAACGGGTTCAAGGGGCGCGGGGAACTGCGCGACAAGCCACGACGCAGACGAAGACGAAGACTCAGCCACGAAGTCGGGACATCATCGGATCGAACAAAGGCTCCTCAGCCACTACCGCCTCGACGGACTGATCGAAGTACCCGATGTGCACGACGGTCCCCGGCTCCGCGAGCTCCACAGGCAGCCACGCATACGCGATGCCCTTGCCGATCGTGTAGCCATAAGCCGCACTGGTGACGTACCCCACCGCACAGTCCCCGTCGTACACCGGCTCCTTGCCCATGACGACGGCCTTCGGGTCGTCGATCGTGAGACAGGTCAGCTTCCGCCGGACATCGGCCTTGCGCCGCTCCAACGCCGCCTTCCCGACGAAGTCGTCCTTGTCGAGCTTCACGGCGAAGCCGACACCGGCCTCGTACGGATCGTGTTCGTACGTCATGTCCGTGCCGAAGGAACGGTAGCCCTTCTCCAGCCGGAGACTGTTGAACGCGCCTCGCCCGGCCACGATGCCGCCCAGCGGCTCGGCCGCCCGCCACAGCGTGTCCCACAGCTTCTGCCCCAGGTCAGCGGTGGTGTACAGCTCCCAGCCGAGCTCACCGACGTACGACAGGCGCATCGCGGTGACGGGCACGGAGCCGATGTGGGCGCGCTTGGCTCGGAAGTACTTCAGCCCGGCAGCCGAGAAGTCGGCGTCGGTGAGCGGCTGGAGGACGTCGCGGGCGCGCGGCCCCCACAGGCCGATGCAGCACGTGCCGGGAGTGATGTCGCGGACCTGGACCGTGCCGTCGGCGGGGAGGTGGCGGGTGAACCAGTCGAGGTCCAGGTTGCCGTTGGCGCCGACCTGGAAGAGGCCGGGAGCGAGCCGGGCGACGGTGACGTCGCTGCGGATGCCGCCGTCGTGGTCGAGGAGCAGCGTGTAGGTCACCGAGCCGACGGACTTGGCGACCTTGCCGGTGCACAGCCGCTCCAGGAACTCGCCGGCGCCGCGCCCGCTGACCTCCAGCCGCTTGAGGGCCGTCATGTCGTACAGGGCGACGGTCTCCCGGGTGGTCTGGGCCTCGGCGGCGACGATGGGCGACCAGTACCGCGCGGCCCAGTCGTTGGGGGTGACGATGGAACGGCCCTCGACCAGGTCCGCGTTGGCCTCGTACCACTGGGGCCGCTCCCAGCCGTTCGCCTCCAGGAAGAAGGCGCCCTGCTCCTGCTGACGGGTGTGGAACGGGCTGGTGCGGATGGGGCGCGGGTCCCCCGACGGCTGGAGGGGGTGGAGGATGTCGTAGACCTCGACGAAGTTCTGGCAGTCGCGGGCCAGTACGTACTCCGGCGAGAGCTGGTGCGGTTCAAAGCGGTTGACGTCGCACTCGTGCAGGTCGAACGACGAGCAGTAGCCGTCGACCAGCCACTCGGCCATGGCCCGGCCGACGCCCGCGGAGTGCGTGACCCAGACGGCCTCGGCGACCCAGAAGCCCTTGACGTCCGGGGATTCGCCGAGCAGGGGCAGGCCGTCGGTGGTGAAGGAGAACAGGCCGTTGATGCCTTCCTCGACCTTGGCGTCCTTCGTCGCCGGGAGCAGTGACTGCGTCTCGGTCCAGGCCTCCTCGAAGTCCTCCTCGGTGAACTTCAGGACGGAGGGCATCTCGTCGGACTCGTCCACGGAGAGGATGTCGTCGGCGGAGATGGGCATCGGGCGGTGGCCGTAGTAGCCGATGCCCAGGCCGTCGAAGCGGTCGCGGTAGTAGAGGTCGGCGTCCTGGTGACGCAGGATCGGGCGGACCGCCTCCTGCGTCTGTCCGGCCAGGGCCGGGACGGGGCCCGTCCAGGCGAGCTGGTGGGCGAGCGGGGTGAGCGGGAGATTCATGCCGGCCATGCGGGCGATCTTCGGGCCCCAGATGCCGGCGCAGCACACGACGATGTCGGCGGGGATCTCGCCCTGGTCGGTCAGGACACCGGTCACCTCGCCCTCGGCCTGCCGGACGTCGAGGACTTCGTGGCGGGCGAGGAAGCGGACGCCGCGCTCGGTGGCCCGGCGGATCTGCGCCTCGACGGCGAGGACCGCCTTGGCGAGACCGTCCGTCGGCACGTGAAGGCCGGCGAGGGCCTTGTCCGGGTTGACGAGCGGGTGCAGTGCGACGCACTCCTCGGTGGTCAGCAGCCGGGACTCGATGCCCCAGGAGGCGAGCCAGCCGTGGCGCCGCTGCAGTTCGGTGACGCGCTCCGGGCTGGTGGCCACCTCCAGGCCGCCGACCTGGAGGAAGCAGGGCTGCCCGTCGACGTCGAGGGAGCAGAACTTCTCGACGGTGTAACGGGCCATCTCCGTCATGGTCTTGGAGGGGTTGGTCTGGAAGACCAGGCCCGGGGCGTGCGACGACGAGCCCCCGGTGGCGGGCAGTGGGCCCTGGTCGACCACGGTCACTTCGGTCCAGCCGCGCGCGGAGATCTCATCGGCGAGCGCCGCCCCCACGACGCCCGCTCCGATGATGACCACCCGGGGTCCCGCCATCGCCGCACCTCCGACGTTGAAAGCGATCCAGTTGCTGTCTACGCAACAGGGTTCAGGTTGCGCAACTCAATGTGCCCGTCGCGCATCGGCGTGTCAAGAGGTCCGCGACGCCGGAAAAACCCCCGCAGCCGGCAGGGAGGAAACCGCGCAAAACGACGAGGCCCGGCAGGCTGACGACACAGCCTGCCGGGCCTCTCCGGCCGGACTCACACGGGCGTTCGCCCGCCCTACTTGATCCAGGCGTCGACCTTGTCGCGATTGGCCTCGACCCACTTCTTCGCCGCGGCCTCGGGCGCCATCTTGTCCACCGCGATGTACTTGGCCACGGTGTTCTGGTCCTCGTTCGTCCAGGTGAAGTTCTTCACCAGGTCGTAGGCCGGACTGCCCGACTTGGCGAACTTGGCACTGACGATCTTGTCGAGTTCGTACACGGGGTAGTCGCAGGCGACCTTCTCCGCGTCGGCGTCGCAGCCCTCCTTGTACTCGGGCAGGCCGACCTTCTTCAGCGGCACCTCGGACAGGAACCACTGCGGCTCGTAGAAGTAGCCGATGACCCACTGCTTGTTCTTCTCGGCGTTGCGGTACGCCTGGATGAGCGCGGTCTCGCTGCCCGCGTACACCACCTTGAAGTCCAGCTTGAGGTTCTTGACCAGCGCCTCGTCGTTGGTGACGTACGAGGGGTCGCCGTCGAGGAGCTGGCCCTTGCCGCCCGACTCCGAGGTCTTGAACTTCGACGCGTACTTGTTGAGGTTCTTCCAGTCGGTGATGTCCGGGTGCGCCTTCGCCAGCCACGGCGGCACATACCAGCCGATGAGACCCTTGTTGCCGGTCGGGCCGGCCTCGACGGCCGTCTTCTGATCGGTGATGTACTTCTTCTTCAGGTCGTCGTGGCCCCAGTTCTCCACGACGGCGTCGACCTCGCCCGTCCCGAAGCCCTGCCAGGCGATCTCCTCCTTGAGGTCCTTCTGCTCGACCTTGCAGCCGAGGTCGTTCTCGGCGACGTACGCGAGGACCGCCGCGTTCGCCTCGTAGCCCACCCACGGGTTGATCGCGAGGTTGAAGGTGCCGCACTTGCCCGAGCTGCCCGAGCCGGCCGCGCTGTCGTCGCCGACCTTCGCGCCCCCGCAGGCCGTGAGGGTGAGGCCGAGGACGGCCAGGCCGGCCGCGCCGGCTCTGAAGTGTCGTGCCATGGTGAGGTGCTCCTTATGCTCCGGCGCGGCGAGCCGCTGCCTGAGTGATCCGGTCGAACATGACTCCGAGCAGGACGATGGCGAGTCCGGCCGCCAGTCCCTTCCCGTACAACTGGCCCTGCGAGAACCCGGCCACGACGTCGTAGCCGAGGGCGCCCGCTCCCACCAGACCGCCCACCACGACCATCGACAGCACGTAGATGAGGCCCTGGTTGGTGGCGAGGGTCAGGGCGCCGCGTGACATCGGCAGCTGGACCTTGGTGATGATCTGCCAGGTGTTGCATCCGGTGGACATCGCCGCCTCGACGGTGGTTCCGGGCACGGCCCGCACCCCGTCGGCGATGATCTTGATGGCGACGGGTGCCGCGTAGACGATCGCGGCGACGATCGCCGTGAACCGTGTCGCGCCGAACAGCGCGAGGAACGGCACGAGATAGACGAACGGCGGCATGACCTGGGCCGCGTCCAGGGACGGCCTCAGCAGCCGGTCGACGAGCGCGCTGCGGCCCATCCACACCCCCAGGACGACGCCGAGCAGCATCACGAGCACGGTCGCCACCGCGGTGGACGCCAGGGTCGTCATGGCGTCCGACCACACACCGGTGCCGATGAGCAGACCCACGCACACGGCGGCGGTGACCCCGGCACGCCATCCGCCGAGCACCGTCCCGATCGCGACGAGGGCGGCGCCCACGAGCCACCACGGGGAGTCGGTCAGCAGGGTCTGGAAGGGGTTGAGGAGGCCGTTGGTGAGGAGGTCCCGGAAGGCGTTGGTCAGGCCCGACAGGTTGTCCTGTGCCCAGGTGGTCACATCGGTCGCCGCCCTGGCGATGGTGCTTCCGGTGCTGCCCTCGCCGGGGAACTCGGCCGCCCACAGATACGTGTGCGACAGGTACACCAGGACCAGGGCGGCCACTCCCCCGGCCGCCAGCAGATGCCGCCGCCACTTGAGGAAGGGACTGTCCGAACCCCGTGCCGTGTCCGCGCGTCCACTCGCGGCGGTGGTGACCCGGTCCAGCACGATGGCCATGACGACGATGGCGAGTCCGGCGTTGAACGCCGTGCCGACGTCCAGTGATTGCAGCGCCTGGACGACGGTCGCTCCGAGGCCGGGCGCGTTGATGAGGGCCGCGATGGTCACCATGGCCAGGGCGGCCATGATGGTCTGGTTGACGCCCATCACCACGGTCCGTTTGGACATCGGCAGCAGGACCTTCAGCAGCGCCTGGCGACGCGTCGCACCCATCGAGTCCGCCGCTTCGACGGTGGACTCGGGAACCGAGCGGATGGCGTGGGCGGTGATGCGGATCGCGGGTGGTGCCGCGTATATGGCCGTCGCGATCGTGGCGGAGGCCGGGCCGATCAGGAAGAACAGGGTCAGGGGCGCCAGATAGACGAAGGTGGGCATCGTCTGCATGAAGTCCAGGAACGGCGTCACGATCCGGTTGACACGGTCGGACAGCCCGGCCCACACCCCCAGCGGGAGGGCGAACAACAGCGCCACGCAGACCGCGGAGAGGGTCAGCGCGAGCGTGTCCATGCTCTCCTGCCAGAGTCCCTGCAGGCCGAGGAAGGTGAAGCCGGCGACGGCGAGCAGCGCGACCCGCCAGTTGGCCACGGCCCAGGAGACGTAGCCGACGATGCCCACGACACCGAGCCAGCCGATCTGCGGCACCGGGCGGCCCGGGGTCGGCTGTGAGATCAGCTCCTGGACGAAGGTCACCAGGGTGTCGATGACCAGGCGGATCTCGTTGAAGAAGTAGAGGAAGAGCGGGTTGGAGTTGCGGTTCGCGCCGATGGAGTCGTTGACGTCGTTGAACCACCGGTGCAGGTCGGTCAGATCGGCCGCGGCGAGGGACAGGGTCTGCCTGCCGCGCAGCACGGCGAAGAGGACGAGCCAGAGAACCAGGATCCCGGCGACGATCATCGAGCGGCTGACCGTGGGCGCGCGCCGGGTGGGAGCGGGCGGCTCCTCGCTCCCGGTTCTCTGCGGTCTCTGCGTCTTCTGCACGGCGACGGTCATCACGCGTCGCCTTCCTGCCCGGCGACCACCGCGAGGATCTCCTCGTCACCGACGATGCCGAGCAGCTTGCCGTTCTCGACGACCTTGACCGGCTTCTCGGCCGCGAGCACCGCCCGCGTGGCCTCCTTGACCACGACGTCCGGGCCCAGTTCGGGACCGTCCAGGGGGTCGTCGGGCTCCGCCGGGCGCATGATCCACCGCAGGGTCAGCACGTCGCCGCGGGGCACGTCCCTGACGAAGTCGCGTACGTAGTCGTCCGCTGGGGCGCCGACCAGTTCGTCGCCGGTGCCGCACTGGACCATCCTGCCGTCGCGCATGATGAGGATGCGGTCGCCCAGGCGCAGCGCCTCGGACAGGTCGTGGGTGATGAACACCATCGTCTTGCCGACCTCGTGGTGCAGACGGACGACCTCGTTCTGCATGTCCCGGCGGATCAGCGGGTCGAGCGCCGAGAACGGCTCGTCGAAGAGGAGGACGTCGGGGTCGCCGGCCAGGGCGCGGGCGAGTCCCACGCGCTGCTGCATGCCGCCGGAGAGCTGGTCGGGGTAGGAGCTCTCGTAGCCCGAGAGGCCGACGAGTTCGACGACCTCCAGCGCGCGCTTGGTGCGCTCGGCTCTGCTCATGCCGCGGATCTCCAGTCCGAAGGCCACGTTGTCGACGACCCGGCGGTGCGGCAGCAGCCCGAAGTGCTGGAAGACCATGGAGAACTTGCTGCGGCGCAGCTCGCGCAGGCGGCTGGCGTCCGCGTCGCGGATGTCCTCGCCCTCGAAGAGGATCTCGCCGGCGGTGGGTTCGATGAGCCGGGTCAGACAGCGCACCAGGGTGGACTTGCCGGAGCCGGACAGGCCCATCACGACGAACACCTCGCCGGGCGCGACCTCGAAGTTCACGTCGCGCACGGCGGCCGTGCATCCGGTGCGGTCCATCAGTTCGCGGCGGGTGAGTGCGCGCAGTTCCTCGGAGCCGGGCACCTGGGCCGCCTTCGGCCCGAACACCTTCCACAGTTCGCGCACGGAGATGACGGGGGTGGGTGCCGAGTCCTGGGGGGTGTCGGGCCGCCGCGGCGCCTCGGTCGTTGCTGGGGTCATGTTCGACCTCTTTTCGGCGTTCAGCCGCGGAACCAGTGCTGCGGCCGGGGTTGGATGTTCTGCCAGATGTGTTTGGGCTCGCGGTACTCGTCCAAGCCGGTCGGACCCAGCTCCCGGCCCACGCCGGAGTGCCCGAACCCACCCCATTCCGCCTGCGGCACATAGGGGTGGTAGTCGTTGATCCACACCGTGCCGTGGCGCAGCCGGCGGGCTACCCGCTGGGCTTTGCCGGCGTCCTGCGTCCAGACGGCGCCGGCGAGTCCGTACTCGGTGTCGTTGGCGATGCGTACCGCGTCGTCCTCGCCGGTGAAGCGCTCCACGGTGAGGACGGGCCCGAAGGATTCCTCGTGCACCACGCGCATGTCCTGGCCGCATGCGTCGAGCACGGTCGGCGGGTAGTAGTGGCCACCGGCCAGGGCCGGGCCGCCCGGGCGTTCGCCGCCGCAGCGCAGGACGGCGCCCTCCGCGAGTCCGGCCGCGACGTACGCCTCGACCTTCGCCAGGTGCTGGGCGGAGATCAGCGGCCCGGTGTCGGCCTGCGGGTCGAAGGGGCCGCCGAGGCGGATCCGCCGGGCACGGCGGACCACCTCGTCGACGAACCGGTCGTGCAGCGCGTCCTCGACGATCAGCCGGGCGCCGGCCGAGCAGACCTGTCCCGAGTGCAGGAAGACGGCCGTGAGCGCGAAGTCCACGGCCGTCTCGAAGTCGGCGTCGGCGAAGACGACATTGGGGTTCTTGCCGCCGAGCTCCAGCGCGACCTTCTTCACGGTCGCGGCGGCGGTGGCCATGATGCGTCTTCCGGTGTCCAGGCCGCCGGTGAAGGAGACCATGTCGACGGCGGGTTCCTCGGCGAGCGGTGCTCCCACGTCGGGCCCGGTTCCCAGGACGAGGTTGGCGGCGCCGTCCGGAAGTCCGGCCTCCGCCAGGGCCTTCATCAGCAGGATCGAGGTGGAGGGGGTGAGTTCGCTGGGCTTGAGGACGATGGTGTTGCCGGCGAGGAGTGCCGGGGCGACCTTCCAGCTCGCCTGCAGCAGCGGGTAGTTCCAGGGGGTGATCAGCGCGCACACGCCGATCGGCTCGTACACGACGCGGCTGACGGCGTCGTCACGACCGGTGTCGATCACCCGGCCGGCGTCGGTTCCGCCGAGTCCTCCGTAGTAGCGGAAGCAGGACACGACGTCGGCGATGTCGTACTCGCTCTCCACGAGCCGCTTGCCGGTGTCCAGGGATTCGGCGCGGGCGAACGCGTGAGCGTCACGTTCCAGGATGTCGGCGGTGCGCAGCAGGAGTGCGCCGCGCTCGCGCTCGGGGGTGCGCGGCCAGGGCCCTTCGTCGAAGGCCCGGCGGGCCGCGGCGATGGCCGCCTCGGCGTCCGGGCGGGTGCCTTCGGACACGGTCACGGAGAGTGTGCCGTCTGCGGGGCAGCGGATGTCCCGGTGGCCTCCGGCCACGGGATCCCGCCATGTGCCGTCCACGTACAGGTCTGCCACGTCGGGGCCCTTCGAGCGAATAGCGTTGCGCATCACGCACCGCATTGCTTGTGGTGGAACACTCTGGAGAAGGTGGGAACCCACGTCAAGGGGTTGGCCGATGACGGTTTCGCCAAGGAGGCAGCCCTGGGAACCCGACGCCGACCAGCCTGGAACGCCAGGTTTCCGGGCCGGTCGGCTGTCTGAAAACTGTGGGTTACGCGGGTGCTTCGCGGTGCCGGTAGTACGTGGCGCCGGACGGCGGCAGCGGCTCCTTGCCGAGGATGAGGTCGGCCGCCTTCTCCGCGATCATCATCACCGGCGCGTAGATGTTGCCGTTGGTGATGTAAGGCATCACGGACGCGTCGACGACCCTCAGTCCCTCCACGCCGTGCACGCGCAGATCTGCCGGGTCCACGACGGACATCTCGTCGGTGCCCATCTTGCAGGTACAGGACGGATGCAGCGCGGTCTCGGCGTCCTTGGCGACCCAGGCGAGGATCTCCTCGTCGGTCTCCACGCCCGGGCCGGGTGAGATCTCCCCGGCGTTGTACGGGGCCATCGCGGGCTGGTTGAGCAGCCTGCGGGCGACCCTGACGGCCTCGACCCACTCGCGGCGGTCCTGCTCGGTGGAGAGGTAGTTGAAGCGCAGCGCCGGGTGCTCGGCAGGGTTCTTGCTCTTGATCTTCACCGAACCGATGGCGTCGGAGTACATGGGCCCGACGTGCACCTGGTAGCCGTGTCCGCCGGCGGGCACGGAGCCGTCGTAGCGGACCGCGATGGGCAGGAAGTGGAACATCAGGTTGGGGTAGTCCACGTCGTCGTTGCCGCGGACGAAGCCGCCCGCCTCGAAGTGGTTGGTCGCGGCCGGTCCCGTACGGAAGAGCCACTGCAGGCCGATGAAGGGGGCACGCCACTTCGCGAGGTAGGGCTGCATGGAGACGGGCTGCTTGCAGCCGTACTGGATGTACACCTCCAGGTGGTCCTGGAGGTTCTCGCCGACGCCCGGCAGATCGTGTACGACGTCCACGCCGAGCGCCGCGAGCTCCTTGGCGTTGCCGACGCCGGATAGCTGGAGGAGTTGCGGAGAGTTGATGGCGCCTCCGCAGAGGATCACCTCACCGGCCCGCACCTGCTGGGGCCCGCCGCGGCCGCGCCGGTACTCGACGCCGACGGCCCGCATGCCCTCGAAGAGGACGCGGGTGACCAGGGCACGCGTGGTGACGGTGAGGTTGGGCCGCTTGCGCACGGGCTTGAGGTACGCCTTCGCGGCCGACAGCCGGCGCCCGCGGTGGACATTGCGGTCGAACCTGGCGAAACCTTCCTGCCGATAGCCGTTCACGTCGCTGGTGGGAGCGTGCCCGGCCTCTTCGGTGGCCTTGAGGAAGGCCTCGAAGAGCGGGTTGGTCCCCGGGCCCCGTTCGAGGACGAGGGGGCCGTCGTGGCCGCGGAACTCGTCGTCCGGGTCGGCGGCCAGGCAGTTCTCCATCCGCCGGAAGTACGGCAGGCAGTGCGCGTAGTCCCAGTTCTCCATGCCGGGATCGGCCGCCCAGCGCTCGTAGTCCATGGGGTTGCCGCGCTGGAAGATCATGCCGTTGATGCTGCTGGAACCGCCCAGGACCTTGCCCCGTGCGTGGTAGACGCGCCGGCCGCCCATGTGGGGCTCGGGTTCGGACTCGTACTTCCAGTCGTAGAAGCGGCTGCCGATCGGGTAGGTCAGCGCCGCGGGCATGTGGATGAACACGTCCCATGGGTAGTCGGGTCTGCCCGCTTCCAGGACCAGTACCCGGTTGCCGGGATCCGCGGAGAGCCGGTTGGCCAGTGCACTGCCGGCCGATCCACCACCGACGATGACGAAGTCGTACTGCAGGTCAGCCATGAGGCCTCGTCTCGCTCGCGCCGTAGAGAATGCGCGGCATGCTAGTACCGGTATCTCTATGCGCACCAGGTTGCGGACAACGCAACTTCAGATTTTCCGCTCCAGGCCCGTGACCTGCACCGCTGTCGGCTAAGTTAATCACCCGTATAGTTGCGCTGTGAGCAACTACCATCCAGATACCGAAACGACAAGTGCGCCGACCGGCGGGGTGCAGTCGGTCGACCGGGCCATCACCGTGCTGGAGATCCTGGCCCGGCGCGGCGAGGCCGGCGTCAGCGAGGTGGCCGCCGAGATCGACGTCCACAAGTCCACCGCGTTCCGGCTGCTGGGCGCCCTGGAAGTGCGCGGCCTGGTGGAACAGGCGGGCGAGCGCGGCAAGTACCGCCTCGGTTTCGGCATCGTCCGTCTCGCCGGCGCGGTCACCGGACGTATCGACATCACCCAGCAGAGCCGCCCGGTCTGCGAGCGTCTCGCGGAGGAGATCGGTGAGACCGTGAACCTCGCCGTGATGCAGGAGAAGTACGCGATCAACCTGTACCAGGTGCGCGGTCCGGGTGCCGTCACGGCGTTCAACTGGGTCGGCCAGCTGACGCCACTGCACGCCACGTCCAGCGGCAAGATCCTGCTGGCTCACATGCCGGCGAAGGAGCGGGCCGCGCTGCTGTCTGACGCGGGCCTGAAGAAGATGACGCCGCGCACCCTGACCGCGAAGACGAAGCTGGAGAAGAACCTCGCCGAGGCGCTGGAGCGCGGCTACTCCTGGACGCTGGAGGAGTTCGAGGCGGGACTGCACGCCATGGCCGCCCCGGTCCGCAACCGGGACGGAGAGGTCATCGCGGCGCTCAGCGCCTCAGGGCCGGCGTACAGGCTCACCGAGGACCGTATTCACGACCTCGCTCCGGTGCTGGTCAAGGGCGCGGACGAGATCAGTCATCGGATGGGATACCTGGGCTGAGCCCGCCGCGCCGCCTGCGCCGGCCGCCCCGCACACGGGGGCCGGGCCGGAGCCGCCCCTAGTGCGGTCGCCCCGCGCCCAGACGCTCCTGGACGAAGGTGTGGAACTCGCCGATGTGGTGCTCGCTGGGCACGAGGACCCCGCCCTTGGCGTACAGCCGGGAGCTCATCGCGGGCTGGCAGCGCTCGCACGCGTCGAAGTCCTGCCGGTTGACCCGGTCGAAGAGCTCCACCGACCGGCTGACGTCCTTGCCGCTCTCGACGACGTGCTTGAGGTAGAGCCAGTCGCACTCGACGATGGTGCGGTCCGCGGCGACCGGATACATCCGGTGGAAGATCACGTGGTCGGGCACGAGGTTGATGAACACCTGCGGCCGGACGGTGATCGCGTAGTAGCGGCGGTCCTGGTCCTCGGTGACGCCCGGAATGCGGTCGAGGCCCTCCGAACCGTCGACGGTGAAGCCCTTGACGCCGGAGCCGAACTCCGCGCCGTGCCCCACGTAGTACTGGGCGGCGTAGCCGTCGGCGAACTCGGGGAGCACCTCGGTGAGTTCGGGGTGGATCGTCGCGCAGTGGTAGCACTCCATGAAGTTCTCGACGATGAGCTTCCAGTTCGCCCGGACGTCGTAGGCGATCCGTCTGCCGACCTCGAGGTCCTCGATGCCGTAGTGCTCGATCGACTCCGTGTCGCCGAGACGCGCGACCACGTCCTGCACGACATCGTCGAAGGGGGGCGGGTCCTCGGCGAGACACACCCACACGTAGCCGAGCCATTCGCGCGTCGCCACGGCTGCCAGGCCGTACTCGGTGCGGCCGACGTCGGGCATCTTGGTGAGGTTGGGCGCCGCGACGAGTTTGCCCGTCAGGTCGTACGTCCAGGCGTGGTAGGGGCATTGGAAGGCACGCTTGACCTCGCCGCTCTCCGCCGTGCAGAGCCTGGCTCCGCGGTGCCGGCAGACGTTGAAGAAGGCGCGTACGGACTGGTCGCGTGCACGGGTGAGGAGGATGTTCTCCCGCCCGACCTGGACGGTCCGGAACACGCCGGGGCCGGCGAGGTCGGCGGAGCGCACCGCGCAGAACCACATCGCCTCGAAGATGTGTTCCTGCTCCTGGGCGAAGATGCCGGGGTCCGTGTAGGCGGAGCCCGGCAGGGTGGCGATGAGACTTTCCGGCAGGCCGGTCGAGGTCACAGTGCACTCCTCGGGAAACGTCGTGGGTCGGGCATGCACGCGCCGGGACGAGCTACACCGGACGTCGTCGGACCAAGGAGCAACGCCCTTTTCAGGACGTGTTGGCCGCGAGTTGCTTGCGCCAGCGCATGAACAGCCGGGGCTGGTTCATCCCGAGTACGGCTACCGGGTGCCCGGCGCGCCGGTAGACGGCCAGGACGTTGCGGTCGTCCGCGGTGCCTTCCTCGATGGTGACGCTGTCGGCACGGGACGCGTGACCGACGAACTGGATCTTCACGCCGTACTGGTCTGACCAGAAGTACGGCGGCCTCGGTATGCCCGGTTCGGACTCGCCCCAGGAGAGCAGGGCGGCCACCGCCGCGTCGGGGCGTTCCCGGGCGCCGGTCCAGTGCTCGACGCGGCGGTGGGTGCCCGCGCGCGGGTCGTACCAGGAGGCGCAGTCGCCGACCGCGACCACCCCGGACAGGCTGGTACGGCCGTCCGCGCCGCACTTGACGCCGTCGTCGAGTGCGACACCGGAGCCTGCCAGCCAGTCGACGCAAGGCCGGGCCCCGACACCCACGACGACGATGTCGGCGGGGATGCTGCGGCCGTCCTCCATCAGGACGGCGTCGACGCGGGTCTCGCCGCTCAGCCCCTTGACGCCCACGCCGCACAACAGGCGTACGCCGTTGTCGGCGTGGAGGGCGGAGACGATGCTTCCCATGGCCGCGCCGAGCGGTGCGGCCAGTGGTGTGGGCGCCGCTTCGATGATGGTCACGTCGAGGCCGAGCGCGCAGGCGGTGGAGGCGACCTCGGCGCCGATGAAGCCGCCGCCGATCACGACCAGGCGTCCGCCCCGGGCCAGTTCGTCCCGCAGGGCGCGGGCGTCGTCCAGGGTGCGCAGGGTGTGCACACCGGCCAGGCCGTCCATGCCGGGCAGGGTCCGGGCGGCGGCGCCGGTGGCGATGACGATGCCGTCGGCTCTCACCTCCCGGCCGTCGGTGAGCCGTACGGCGCGGGGTGTGGTGCCGAGTCCGGCGGCACGGGCTCCGAGCAGCCACTCCGCTTGCAGGTCCTCGTCGTCCGGCTCCAGTGCGAGATCGGCTTCGCCGATGCCGCCGGCCAGGAACTCCTTGGACAGCGGCGGCCTGTCGTACGGGCGGTGGAGTTCGTCGCCTATGACGACGAGCCGTCCGTCGTACCCCTGCTTTCGCAAGGAGCGCGCCGCTGACAGACCCGCCAGCGACGCGCCCACCACGGCCACCGTCCTCACGCGACGCCCCCGGCGAGCCGGGCGGCGATGCAGGGAGGCAGGTTCGGGGCTGCCGTGGACAGCCGGACGTAGATCATGCCGTCCTCGACGAACACCTCGTGCGTGCGCACCGGGAGCTTGGCCGGCGGGGCGTCGACGGCTCCGGTCTTGAGGTTGAACTTCGAGGCGTGCAGCGGGCATTCGACCTCGCGGCCCTCCAGCCAGCCGTCGGCGAGCGACGCGTCCTGGTGGGTGCATGTGTCGTCGATGGCGAAGAGTTCGCCGTCCTCGGTGTGGAACACCGAGACCGGCGGGTCGATGTCGAGCCTGTGGGCCTCGCCTCGGGGCAGATCCACGAGACGGCACGCGGGAATCATCATGACACCTCGGTGCGTATAGCGAAACGGATTGCGGTGAACGCAACGTCAGTTTGAGGGCGCCCGCAAACCCTTGTCAAGGAGTTCACGGGCCGCTCGACGCCCCTATTTTCTGTTGCGTGATATGCAACAGCATGCGCTATAGGAAACGCAGGTCAGAGCTGGGTACCCCTCAGAAACAGGGTTTCGGCTCCCGGTCTCTCAGCAGGCGGCCGGGAGTCGGGCAGGGGTGCGGAGAGCACCCGGAGAGGTTGGCCTGGCAGGCGTCGCCCGCCGTCATGTGCTCGCGGATGCGCAGTGGGCCCGCGGTGCGGGCGGCGCGGTCCGGAGACGACGTACAGGAGCCGTGGGCCGGTCCCCGCCGGGCCCCGGGTTCCGGAGGCGGCACCGGCGCGGGACGCACATCGCCGAAGCGGGCACAGATGGGGGGCCTTCGAATCCCGCGACGACCGTCCGGAAACCGGAGGAGTCCAAAGCCGCGGGGCGGCTGATCACGTCGCGCAGATCAGGGGCGACGAATCCGCCGAAGGGCCATGGGAGCGGTAGCGTACACGGCGGTCCGTCCAGGGGAAGACCGACGGGTGGGACGGTTCCGGCCCGGGACGGCCGGGGTGGGTCGTGTCCATGTGTCGTGCTCGGAGCATGGAGAGACCGGCGGTGTTCGGCCGCCCCGGCCGGTACGGCGGTGCACGTGTCACCAGCCGCGGGCGACCCACTCCTCCAGGTGCGGGGCTTCGACCTCGATGGTGGTCGTGTCGCCGTGTCCGGTGTGCACGACCGTCTCGCCGGGGAGCGTCAGCAGTCGGTCGCCGATCGAGGCGATGATCGTGCCGAAGTCGCTGTACGAGCGTCCGGTCGCGCCGGGCCCTCCCGCGAACAGGGTGTCGCCGCTGAACAGTGCCCCGAGGTCGGGGGCGTACAGGCACACCGCCCCGGGTGCGTGTCCGGGCGTGTGGAGGACGCGCAGCCCGATACCCGCCACGTCGAGCTCGTCGCCGTCGGCGAGGGGGCCGTCGGGGCGTCGGTTCGGGTGCACCATCTTCCACAGCACCTGGTCGTCGGGGTGCAGCAGGACGCGCGCGCCGGTGGCGAGAGCGACGTCCGGTGCGGCGCGCACATGGTCGTCGTGGGCGTGGGTGCACACGACGGCCGACAGCCGGCGGTCACCGACGGCCTCCAGGACGGCGTCGGAGTCGTGCGCCGCGTCGATGACGATCACCTCGTCGTCGTCACCGATGATCCAGACGTTGTTGTCGACGTCCCAGGTGCCGCCGTCGAGACTGAACGTCCCGCGCGTGACGAGGTGTTCGATACGGGGTGCGCCGGCCATCACAGCACCACCACGGAGCGCAGGACGTCGCCGCCGTGCATCTTCCCGAAGGCCTCCTCCACGTCTGCGAGGCCGATGGTCTCGGTGACGAACGCGTCCAGGTCGAACCGGCCGCCCAGGTACAGGTCGATGAGGGCCGGGAAGTCGCGCGAGGGCAGGCAGTCGCCGTACCAGCTGGACTTCAGTGAGCCGCCCCGACCGAAGACGTCGAGCAGCGGCAGTTCCACCTTCATCTCCGGGGTGGGCACACCGACCAGCACGACCGTGCCGGCCAGGTCCCGCGCGTAGAAGGCCTGCTGGTACGTCTCCGGGCGGCCGACGGCCTCGACGACGACGTCCGCGCCGAAGCCACCGGTGAGTTCGCGCACCGCCTCCACCACATCGCCCTTGGCACCGTCGACGGTGTGGGTGGCCCCCATGGTCATGGCACGGTCCAGCTTGCGCTGGTCGATGTCGACGGCGATGACCTTCGACGCGCCGGCGAGCCGGGCGCCCGCGACGGCGGCCATGCCGACGCCACCGCAGCCGATGACGGCGACGGAGTCCCCCCGCCCGACGGCTCCGGTGTTGACGGCGGCGCCGAAGCCCGCCATGACACCGCATCCGAGCAGCCCGGCCGCCGCCGCCGGGGCGGCCGGGTCCACCTTGGTGCACTGTCCGGCGGCGACCAGTGTCTTCTCCGCGAAGGCGCCGATGCCGAGGGCGGGCGAGAGCGGAGTGCCGTCGAGCAGCGTCATCGGCTGCGTCGCGTTGTGAGTGGCGAAGCAGTACCAGGGCTTGCCCTTGCTGCATGCCCGGCACTGGCCGCACACGGCACGCCAGTTGAGGATGACGAAGTCCCCGGGCTCGACGCCGCTGACCCCCTCCCCCACCGCCTCGACGCGCCCGGCCGCCTCGTGCCCCAGCAGGAAGGGGAACTCGTCGCTGATCCCGCCCTCACGGTAGTGGAGGTCGGTGTGGCAGACGCCGCACGCCTCGACCTCGACCAGCGCCTCACCCGGACCGGGATCGGGAACGACGATCGTCTCGACGGAAACCGGGGCGCCCTTCTTCCGGGCGACGACGGCACGTACCTCGTGAGCCATGAGCTGCTCCTCAGACGGGAAACTCGCGCGGGTGCGCCGCTTCATGAGTTGCTTTATCAGATACACGCACCGCTATACGCAACCGAGCATCGGGGAGGAGGGCACCGGGGGTCAAGGGGTCGGCGGAACCGGACCGACTCGGCCGGATCAGCGAGGCGGCGGACAGCCGTCCCGCGCGCACACGGCGAGTGACGTCCTGGCGGGTGAGCGTCTCGCGGCACTCTGTGGTGGGGCCGTTGTCCAGCGCTCGGTGGGTGTGGGAGAGCGTCCACAGGCGGGTGCGCCCGCCGGCGACGTGACGGCGGGGCTTCCTCGGGTGCGGGGCACGGCGCTGAGAGTACGGGGCGGGCGCGGTCGCCGAGGCGGGGTTGTCAGCCCGTTGATCGACAAGGTGTCCGGTACGCGTGCCCGGCCTCTCGACGCGGCGCCAACGGTTCGGCCCTCCACGGTCGCGGCATGCTGCCCCCATGCCCCTGAACACGATCCCTCCACTCTCCCGCCGTACGCTGCTGCGCGCGCTGGGCTCCGCCGCGGCGCTCGGCGGACTCACCGGGTGCGGTGTCCCGGCCGCGTATGTTCGCCCCGGCGACCGCGCCGCCGTCGATCTGTCCTCCACCGATCAGCGGCTGAACTGGGCGAACTGGCCGCTGTACATCGACACCGATGACGAGCGTCTCTCGCGGCGGCCCACCCTGGAGGCCTTCGAGAAGCGCACGGGGATTTCAGTCGAGTACGTCGAGGAGATCAACGACAACGTTGGAACGCGGAGAGCGGGGCGCCCGGACACCGCCGCGGGTGAGCAGCCCGGGCGTAGCCATCGGCCGCGCGTCTCGGACCTGGTCCGATGGTGAGGGTTCGGGGCTGCTCGCACTGGCCGAACGTCTTGACCTCCCCGGCCTTGACGACCGAGGCGCGACACGTGGTCGTCGTGACGCTGCTCACCGAAGCCGGCGATGCGCAGGGGCCTCATGGATGTATGGATCCACCGGCTCCCTGTGTCCGCGAACCGCATCGGAATCCTCGTGTCCGTCAGTGACGGCCCGGCGGTACCGGATCCTGGTGGGC
This sequence comes from Streptomyces sp. NPDC037100, assembly GCF_055606225.1. Classification (NCBI taxonomy): domain Bacteria; kingdom Bacillati; phylum Actinomycetota; class Actinomycetes; order Kitasatosporales; family Streptomycetaceae; genus Streptomyces; species Streptomyces sp. NPDC037100. The sequence goes on from NZ_JBVJSX010000008.1 coordinate 138,855, forward strand.
GCGGTGCCGGGCCGCGCCGGGGCGGCAGCGCAGCAGGCGCGCCAGGATCAGCCGGCCGCCTCGGAGGGCGCCGTGGCGGTGGAGTGCCTGTACGGCGTAGGTGGAGCAGCTCGGGGTGTACGGGCAGCACGGCGGCCGGGTCGGGCTGACCGCGACGCGGTAGTGCCGCACGGACCGGTACATCGCCGCGGCCAGCCGTCCGCGCGGCGGGGGCGCGGCCGGGTCGGCGCCGTGAGCGGCGGCGAGCGAGGGCCGCAGCAGCGTGAGCCACAGGGCCGCCGCCTGTGACCACGCGCCGCCACAGCAGCAGGGGTGCGTCAGCGTGTCGAGCGTCGTCGCGCAGCAGCCCTCCTCCTCCTCGCCCTCCTCGTTCCTCCTCCGGTCGCGCTTACCGTTTCGCGCCACTGCCCACCCCCCGCTTCCTCGTACCGGGGGAAGATCATACGAAGTAGCGGGAACAGGATGCGCGGGGCCTTCAGCGTACGGCCGGACATCGCTCGAAGTCGGCGCGGTGTGCGTCCATCACGTTCACCGAGCAGCCGACCATGTCACTGGCCGCTGCCCTGTGAGGGAATGAAACCTGCCGGGCCGCAACGGCCTTCAGCCGATGTCGAAGGCGTTCGGGAGTCCGAGGAGGTGGCGGGTGCGGTCGTGGCGTCTGAGGACCTCCAGTTCGGGGGCTCGGTACAGGGGGGTCACGGTGCAGCGTTGTGCGGTGGATCCGCATCGGTCCAGCAGGGCGTTGACAGCCTGCCGGGCCGAGGTGTTGGCGCCCTCCATGGTGGCGAGGTCGATGGGTACTGCCACGTAGTCGCCGGCCAGGAAGAGGTTGGGAATCTTCGTGGCCGATTGCGGGCGGTGGTGGAAGGTGCCCACCGGGTGGATGAGCAGTTGTTCGTCGTTGACGGGATGCGGCGTGCCGAGGCCGTCGACAGCGGGGTCGAGGAACCAGGAGTGCAGCACGGAGTCCTTGAGGACCGTACGGCCGCTGTCGTTGAGCGACGCCTTCAGCTGTGCCCACACCTCGCGTGCGACTTCGGTACGGGTGCACTGCTTGGCGGTCTTGCCGTACAGGATGCCCGGGCGGTCCCACTCGGAGACGTCCACGGACAGGCAGTCCGCGACCGTACCGTCGCCGTAATCGGCCGGGAAGTCGCGGCCGGGCCAGTGCTGGGCTTGGGCGATCGCGGTCAGCGACCAAGGGGAGTCGATGAGATCGAGGTGGCCGTGGACGATCGGTATGCGTTCGGTCAGGTAGAACTGAATGCCCGTCATCCAGTCCGTCTCGAGGCTGTCGCACCGGGCCAGCTGGGGGTCGGCCGCACGGACGGCGGAGTTCCATGTACGGCGGGCGTGCTCGACGGGCATCGCCGAGATGTAGTGGTCGGCGGTGACGGTCCGGCGCAGGCCCGAGCGGTCCTCCACGACGGCTCCGGCGATCGCACCCGCGTCCAGGGTCAGGTCCCGTACGGTCCAGCCGACGCGGAACTCGACCCCGAGTGACTTCAGGTAGGTCACCCAGGGGTCGATCCAGGCCTCGTTGGTGGGTGCGTTGAGGATCCGGTCCAGCGGTCCGTCCGCGCCCCGCCCGAGGAGGTTGAAGACGAAGGCCTCCAGCAGGGTGCCGACCGTGCGAGTGCTGGCCTCCTCCGCCTTGGTGGCCACGATGTTGCGGGTGATGCCGACTGCAAGGACCCGCTGGTAGTCGTAGGACATCCGTCCGGCCCGCACGAAGTCCCACCAGGGCGTCCGCTCCCAAACCCCGTCGCGGCGCTGGTCGCAGCTGGTGAGAAAGACCAGCATGCGGTTGGCGAAGTAGAGGGCCTCGTGGAGGGGGAGGTTGAAGGCCGTGTCCAGAACGGCGGTGAAGGCGCGGCGGATTTCGTCGGGAGTGAGTTCGGCCGGGGTGTTGTCGGGCCAGGGCAGCGGAATCCGGATGTCCTCACGGCCGCCCGACCTGGCGAACAGCATCTCCTTCGGGGCGACGAGGTTGTCGTGAACGCCGCCCGGGTTGCCGGGGAACGGGATGCGCCGCATCGTGTCGGGCAGGTTGTGGTAAATGCCGGGGATGAAGCGGAAGCCGTGCTCGCCCGGCAGGGGGCGTCGGCCGCCCATGCCGCTGTCCGGTACGTCCATGCTGCGCGCCTTGCCGCCCAGCGCCTTGCGTTCGTAGACCGTGACCCGGAAGCCACGCTCGGCGAGTTCGTGGGCGGCCGTGAGCCCGGCGACGCCGCCGCCCAGGACCGCCACGGTCTGCGGTACGGAGGCTTCCTCGGCCGAAGCCCCTTCTGGGGTTCCGAGGGCCACCCCGCCGCCGGCGGCTGCGGCACTGCCCAGGAACTGTCTGCGCGTCGTGCCACTCATCGCCACCCCTTACCGTTGGTAACATCAGCCGCACGAGGATATGGGCGAGGCAGCAATCCCGGAAGGCAGCCGACGCAACTTGGCCTGATGGCACATCACTTGGCCCGGTCGCGGCGCACACTCCTCCTCCATGTGATCCTCCGTGTGACATTTCCGCGGAGGCAGTCGTCGTCTGGTTCTGCGTGAAGCACGATCCGGTGCACGGGCCGGCGCCCGCGAACGGTCATCATCGGCGCAGTGCGGGGCAGTCGCGACACTCTGGTCGCGGGTGCCGGAGCGAGCGCCGGTTCCGGGTGTCGTGACCGTGAAATGCTTGCCGTGGGTGTGCTTGTGCACGGCGGACGGATTCGGCCGGACCGGCCGCGAGCCTTCGAAGCCGACTCCAGCCCGTCAACGCCTGCGCCTGCGTCTGCGCCTGGTGCACCGAAGAAGCAGCGGCATGCAAGGCTGTCATGCCTGAAGCGGCAACCTCAGCACCGGATCTAGGGCAGAGCCTGTTCGGCCCAGATCACCTTGCCTTGCGGGGTATACCGGGTGCCCCAGCGCTCAGCCATCTGCGACACCAGGAACAGGCCCCGGCCACCCTCGTCCGTCGTCGCGGCGTAGCGCAGATGAGGTGAGGTGCTGCTGCCGTCGGCGACCTCGCAGATCAGCGCACGGTCGCGGATCAGCCGCACGTGGATCGGCCCGGAGCCGTAGCGGATGGCGTTGGTGATGAGCTCGCTGAGGATGAGTTCCATGGTGAAGCCGAGCTCTGACAGGTCCCACGCTTCGAGCTTGCGGGACACGGCGTCGCGCATTCCCGCGACGGCGGCGGGGTCCGGTGACACGTCCCAGTCGGCGATCCGGTCGGGCGGCAGTTGCCGCGTGCGGGCGACGAGCAGGGCGACGTCGTCCTTGGGACGGCCGGGAAGCACACTGTCCAGTACGTCCTGGCAGGTCTCCTCGGGTGGCCGGCCCGGCTTGCCGGTGAGCGCGTCGCGCAACAGCGCCAGCCCCACGTCGAGGTCGCGCCTGCGGTCCTCGATGAGGCCGTCGGTGTACAGGACGAGCTGGGTTCCCTCGGCGAGACACAGCTCCGCGGTCCGGAACGGCATGCCACCGAGGCCCAGCGGCGGGCCGGCGGGCACGTCCGGGAAGCTGACGGTCCCGTCGGGCCGGACCAGCGCGGGCGCCAGATGCCCCGCCCGCGCCATGACGTAGCGGCGTGTCACGGGGTCATAGATTCCGTACAAGCAGGTGGCGCCGACGACGCCCGCCGCACTCTCCGCCGTCTCGTTCTGGTCGATGGTTCCGACCAGGTCGTCCAGATGGCTCAGCAGCTCGTCGGGAGGCAGGTCGAGGGCGGAGAAGTTGTGCACCGCGGTACGCAGCCGTCCCATCGTGGCGGCGGCGTGGAGGCCGTGGCCGACCACATCGCCGACGGCCAGTGCCACCCGGCTGCCCGGCATGGGAATCACGTCGAACCAGTCCCCGCCCACGCCCGACTGGGCGGGGAGGTAGCGGTAGGCGATGTCGAGGGCGTTCTGCTCGGGCATGGCCTGCGGCAGCAGGCTGCGCTGGAGGGTGACCGCCAAGGCGTGCTCGCGGGTGTAGCGGCGGGCGTTGTCGATGCTTATCGCGGCACGGGCCACCAACTCCTCCGCCAGCGACACGTCCTCCTCGTTGAAGGGCTCATGCTGCCGCGTGCGCCAGAAGCTGGCCATGCCCAGGACGACACCTCGGGCCTGGATGGGCGCGGTGATGAGGGAGTGGATGCCGTAGTCGATGATCGCCTCGGCCCGCTCAGGGTCCTGCACGCGCCAGCCCGTGGCGGTCGGCAGATCGCTCACCAGCTGGGAGTGGCCGCTGCCGTAGCCGCGCGCCTGCGGCGTGGAGGGGAGATAGTCGAACAGCCGCCCCCGCTCGGTCAGCGGATGGTTGTCCACCATGCCGGACACGGCCGCGCGTCGCATGGCCGTCCCGGTGGGGGCCGGCTCCTCGCCGTGCAGGACGGCGTCGGCCAGGTCCACGGTGACGAAGTCCGCGAAGCGAGGGATGGGAACTTGCGCCAGTTCGTCGGCGGTGCGCAGCACGTCGAGGGTGGTACCGATGTGGAGTCCGGCGTCGTACAGCAGCCTGAGCCGCTCCCGCGCCACCTCCGCCCTGCCCGTCACCGCCTGCAACTCGGTGGAGTCGCGTAGTGTCACCACCGTTTCCCTGGGCCCTCCCTCGCGCCCCGTGGGCCGCTGGTTGACCGCGATCAGCCGCTCTCCCGCAAGGTGCACCTCGTCGGTCGCCTCGCGCCCGGAGGCGAGCAGCGCCTTCGTCTCGGGATCAAGGCCCGGCAGATCCGAGACGGGCCGCCCCTCGATGTCCGGGGGCAGCTCCAGCAGTCGTCTGGCCTCATCGTTCGCCAGCATCAGCCGCCCGTCGGCGGCCACGATCAGCACCCCTTCCCGAACGGAGTGAAGCACTGTGTCGTGATGCTGGTACATCAGGGCCATCTCGTCCGGGGCGAGGCTGTGTGTCTGCCGTCGCAGCCGCCGGCCCACCAGTGCCGTCACCCCGGCCGACAACGCGAGCGCTCCGGCCCCCGCGCCCAGGATGATCGGTAGTTGATCGTTCAACTGACTTTCGACGTTCTTGACCTTCATCCCGGCCGAGACGAGTCCCACCACCTCGCTGTCGGCGCCCTTGATCGGGACCGTGGCCTGCACCTCGCGACCGAGCGGGCCGTCGACGCTCTCCACGTAGACCCTCCCTGCCAGCGACGGCCCGATCTCGCCCACGAAGCGCTTTCCGATCCGGTCCGGCAAAGGATGCGTGTACCGGATGCCCGTGGTGTCCATGACCACAATGAAGTCGACGTCGGCGGCCCGGCGTGCCGCCTCGGTGAGCGGCTGGAGAATCTTGCTGGGATCCGGGGTCTGCAATGCCGCCACGACCCCCGGGGAGTGCGCGAAGGTCTGCGCCACGGCCGTGGAGCGTCGCCTGGCCTCGGCGCTGCTGTCCCGCTCCGACTGCAGGATGAGAGCGACGACGGCGCAGGCCACGAGCAGCACGACCAGAGCCACCTGGAAAACCAACACCTGCCCGGCCACAGTCCGCGTGCTCTTGCTGATCAGACGCTTGACCGACAGGTGTCGAAGACGGGCGAAAAGTCTCGCCATGCGACCTTTCTAACACCCGTGATCCCACGTGGCCAGGGCGCGCCCGATCTCCGTTCGGCCGACCTCGGGCGTCTGCGCGACCGCACAGCCGCGTTGCCTCGCCCCCTCGGAACCTGGCCGTCCGCCGCACCTTCTCGTGCGCGCATGATCCTTCCAGGCGCTTCGCCCGATTAGGCCGATAAAATACTTTTGTGATCACGTCTGCACGGCCGTGGCGCCGTCGCCCCGCCTACAGCGGCCGATGGGAAGCTGCCCGGCTGGCGCCCGTGATCCTGACCGTTCTCATCGCCGGCCTGGCCTTCTCCACCCCCAGGGAGATCGCCTTCAGCCGCCTTCTGCCCGCCGCACCCGCCCTGGCGGCCGCGATGTGGCCCGTGCTCCCCACGGTGGTGCTGGGGGCCTTCTGCCTCCTGCTCATGATCGTCCTCAGCTTCTTCCACACCGATCTGGGGACGCCGTACACATCGGCCGCGATCATCGCGGTCACCTTGGCGGCCGCATACGGCAGCCATGTCCGACTTCAGCGAGAGGAGATGCTCTTCCAGGTCCGGCTTGTCGCCGACGCGGCCCAGAAGGTGCTGCTGCGCCCGCTGCCGCGCCGCATCGAGGGCGTCGAGATCGAGTCGCTGTATCTGGCAGCCCAGGAACAAGCGCGGATCGGCGGTGATTTCTACGAGGTGATCGGTACACCGCACGGGGTCCGGCTCCTCATCGGCGACGTACGGGGCAAGGGTCTGTCAGCGGTGGGGGCGGCCTCGGCCGTGATCAGCTGCTTCCGGGAGGCCGCCTACGACGAGCCCGACCTGCAGGGCATCGTCCACCGCCTGGAGACCACCGTCACGCGCCACAGCGCCGCGTTTCCCGTCCAGGACCAGCCCGAGCACTTCGCCACCGCTCTCCTCGCCGAGATCCCGCACGGCGGCGGCCGACTACGACTTCTCAACTGCGGACATCCCCCGCCGCTGATCGCGCATCACGGCAAGGTCCGGGTCCTGGAGCCCACCGTCCCCTCCCCGCCCCTCAACCTCGCAGCGCTCATCGGTGACCGCTACTGGGTCGACGTCGTCTCCTTCGCCCCGGGTGATCAGCTGCTGCTCTACACGGACGGCGTATCGGAGACCCGGGACCACACCGGCCGGTTCTTCCCGCTGCCGGACTGGATGCGGCGACAGGACCCGGAGCATCCCCGCGAGCTGCTGGACCGGCTGCACCGGGATCTGCTCCTGCACAGCGGCGGAAGGCTCGGTGACGACATCGCGGCCCTCACACTGAGACGCACCACCGCGCAGGATCGGGGAGTCGACGGCGCCGGGGGCTGAATCGTCGTGGCCGTATCCACTGCGGCCACGCCTCGATCGCAGGCCGTCACACCCTTGGCCTCCGTCACCGGCATCCACCTGGTGGCGTCGCCGTGGATCGTGGGGCTCGACAACCTCACAAGGCCGGCCGTCACCGACGTGATCACCGCCATCGCGTACGCGCTCCTGATGAGCGGCGGCTTCGGCCGACCCTGCGAACGCACCCACAGCATGGCGTGGGCGGCCTTCGCCCTCGGAATGTGGACATCATCGCCCCCCGGTGATCGCAGGGTGACGTCGGCACCACGAGGAGCGTCGTCACCAACATCATCCTCGGTGTCATCGCCTCGCTGCCGCCCCTGGCAGCTGCCCCCTGGGCTCGGATCACTCGCCCCGGGCAACCGCGGGCGACCGCGGGAGGTCCGGCTCCGGAGGAATGACCTGAGCGGACCCGGGGCAGACCGATTGGCCGGGGCACCTCATGGCTCGGCCAACAGGTCGCTCTCCTGTATGCCCCCAGGACGGCTTGGCCGACGCAGCGCGGCCGGCCACGGAATCGACCTCAACCTCATGGGTACCCCGCATCCGAACCCAACAGTTCCAAGCTGATTTCGGAGAGTCATGACGCAGAGGATTGAGAACGGGAAGGGCAACCGGTTCTGCAAGGCATGCGGCACGCCCGCCGAAGACGGGAAGCTGTGCGGCCACTGCGGCGCGGTTCTGGACTCTCCCGATGGAGATGGGCTGATCGAAGACGAAGGCGCGGCAGTGCGCCGGGACTTCGAGGGACGTGCTGGGCAGCAAGAGCAAGCGTGACTGAAGAAGGCAGAAAAAGCAGTCCCCGCCGAAGCCGCGGGCGAGAGCGGCCACGGAGACGAGACCGACAGCATGCCCCCGACGGCCGACGGCCGACGTCCGGCACGGCCACGGGCCGTCGGCCGGTACTGCAAGACCCCGCGACGAAACCAGCGATCGGTCCGAAGGCGCGGCGTGCAGTGGGAAGCTCCGCCCGCCCGCGGATACTCAGTCGCCGGCCGGCATGGGAGTCGCGCCTGTGTGGCCCCAGAACGCGAGCTCGCTCACGTCCCTCGTACAGCCCCTGTCATTCGCCGACGCAGCTCGGGTACCGCCCGCCCGCACCATGGCACTACCTCGTACGTCTGAACACCACCTCCGGCACTGCACAACCTCCACCGTCACCGGCTGCGAGAACATGGCCCCGGAGAGGTTTGTACGTAGCGCGCACACCAGTGGTCCCGGACCGGCCGCCCGCCTCTCTCATAGCGGGGATGGCGCGGGACACGAGGCACCCCGGTGACTCGAAGTGCACGAGGTGGGAAACCGGAACGGAAGCCCTGACGTACGAGGGGAAGGCCGGGTGCCCGGCCGCCCGGCTCCCTCCATGGAAGATGCCTCGAGCCCGCCCTCGACCGTGACGCCGGCCAACCAACGTCGTGGCTCCGGTCAGCAGGAACTGCTGCAGGACGACGAACTGCTCCCGCATGAGGATGAGCTGCTCCCACAGGACGACGAGCTGCTCCCGCACGATGAGGAACTACCGCTGGAGCAGCCACTCGAAGTGCCTTCGTTCGCGCCTGCCTCCCACCAGGACGAGTGGTCGACTGGGCTGTAGGCATCACGCGCCGTCGTTGCGCTGTGCGTTCCCGTGCTGGTCGGCCACGCTCCGAGGCCTGGCCCGGGGCGGAACCCGTACGCGGTGGCCCGCACGCCCAGATCGTCCCAAGCGCGGCGCCATGCCCGGCGCACCATCCAGGTGACCACTGTGACGAATGCCAGTACGCCCACCAATACGAATGCGATCAACACGACTCCCCCTTCCGCCGAGCTGCGCCCGGATTGCCCGCAGTATGCCCGGCGTTGCGGTGACCTGAAGCGCCGCTTGAGCAAGTCCAGAGCTTCGCCCGAGCCGTCCGTCAGGGACGTCGACGGCTTGACCGGCCTCACGGGAGGCGGTGGAAACCCGCCGAGTCCCGTGCGGCGCCCGGTGTGCCGGAGCAGCGATGACGGGATCCGGAAGCAGTGTCAGTCCGCTGAAGTATCCTTCCCGCCACCGCGCACCGACTGTGAGGACCCAGAGAATTGACCGGCTCGCCTGCTTTCCCCTTGCCTTTTCACGCTTCCCATTCCGTATCGTTCACACCACCGCGAACGCTGCGGGAACTCCAGATGATGCAGTGCAGCGCACACATCCGGGCGAAGCCAGGGTGGTTCGACAAGATGAATGATGCCGATATCGTCGCGAGTTGGACGCGGGAAGCGGTCTCTCAAGGCCTCACCGAAGCGCAAGTCCGCTACGTGCTGGACGAACTCGTGCATTACGCCGCCCTGAGAGACGGGCGAACCGGCGTCGAGGTGTCCGCCGTAGACGGAGTATGGCAGTCGGACACTCTGGTCGACGACCCGCTCAGATCGCGGTTGCGCAAGGCGGTTCAGGTTCTGGAACAGGTCCCCGAAGCAGAACTCGACTGGCACCCCGGAACCGACGGACAGGTGTTGGATCTGGTTCATCCCTCACTGTTCTGTCTGGTGGCAGGTGTGAGCGGCGCGCCCGAGCGGGCCTGGCAGAACCCGACGAACCACTACTCGAAGTACGAGTTCTCGGAGAGGTTCCAGTGGCTGCCCACGGACGTCGACGTCAGTGACGACGGCGATGTCGCCTTCCGCTCGTACGTCAACAACATCCACCCCGACACTCACCACGAACTGGCCTCCGTCCTGCCAGACTTGTTTGGGCGTATGCGCCCGCTGCTGGAGAACGTGCTCACCGATCTGCGCCATCCGCGGCCCCTGCGGATCGAGGCCGATCCCTACGGCTGGTACGACTCGGAACCAGAGTATCCAGACAAATCATCCTTCTGTGATGACGAGGCCTATGCAGAAGCCCGACGCGTATGGGCTGTGGCCCATGACGATTGGTGGGAAAACCGCCGCCCGGTCATCCCGGACGCTCCGGCCTTCACCCCGCCCGAGCCGCCCGCCGAATCCGCCCGAGTCGACCTGCGCGGCCACCGTCTCCAGGTCATCGTCAAGCTCGCCACCATTCACCTCAACCCCGGCAAGCCCGAGTACCCCGGCGGATCCTGGCACGTCGAGGGAATGCTGAACGAGCGGATCGTCTCCACCGGAATCTACTACTGGGACAGCGAAAACATCACCGAAAGCCGGCTGAGTTTCCGGGCGGCGCTCGACGACCCGGATTACGAGCAGAACGACGACAGCGGCCTGCGTGAGGTCTACGGCCTGGAGGACGAAGACGCGCTGAACCAGATACTGGGGTCGGCTTCGACGCCGGCGGGCCGCTGCCTTGCGTTCCCGAACATCCTGCAACACCGGGTCGGCTCATTCCGCCTGCTGGACCCCACCCGGCCGGGGCACCGCAAAATCCTCGCGTTCTTCCTGGTCGACCCATCGGAAACCATCGTCTCGACATCCGATGTGCCACCGCAGCAACCGTGGTCCGCCACCTCGACCATGACACTTGAAGAAGCCAAGCGCTACCGCGAACAGCTCATGCAGGAACGCAAGTTCTTCGTCGACGAGCACAACGAGCAGCTCTACGAACGAGAGTTTTCCCTCTGCGAGCACTGACAGTGGCAATGTGGCCGTGGGAGGTTGGGCTGGGTCCGTGCCAGTCCCGCAGTCGGCACGGACCCACCTGTCTGCTGCGGATGCCGGCTCCTCAAGCGCCGGTCATCACACTTGCGAGGCAGCGAGCAACTGCAATGCCTCCGCCTTCAGTTCGGGACTCGCCTCGGCCGCATTGCCGGAGTCGAAGGGCGGTCGGGGGTCGTACTCGACAGCGAGCTGAATCGCCTTGGCCGTCTGGTCTCCCGCGATCAGCGACGCGAGGTACAGCGCCATGTCCACGCCCGCCGACACTCCGGCCGCGGTGATGATGTTTCCCGAGCGTACGTAGCGCTGTGGCAGGTAGGTCACGTCGAACGTGGACTGGAGGTACTCGGCGGAGGCCCAGTAGGTCGTCGCCTGCTTTCCGTCAAGCAGGCCGGCCGCCGCGAGGATGATGCTTCCGGTGCACACAGAAGCCGTCCACTGTGTGTGCCGGTGGACCCGGCGGATCCAGCTCAGGAGCGTCTGATTGTTCATCGCCCCGATGGTGCCTCGGTTGCCGGCGCCGGGAACGAGCAGGACGTCGAGGCGGTCGACGTCGGTGGTGGACCGTTCGGCGACCACGGCCACATCTCCGGTGTCCGTGCGGATGGGGCCGCGCTTCTCCGCGATCATCGTCACGGTCGCGTCCGGCAGCCGCGAAAGGATCTCGGCCGGACCTGTGGGGTCCAGCAGGCTGTAGCCGTCGTACAGCAGGATGCCGACGCTCGGCCCCGCGCTGCCGCGCGAGGCGGCGGCGTACGCCTCCTCGGTCGGTGCCGCCGCCGTAGTGGTGAGTGCGGCGGTGGCCACGGCCCCGCGCAGTACGTTTCTGCGTGTCGTCACATTGCTCATGGGCCGGAAGTCTTCTGCTGCCTCGCGACGGGTGCCGGTGGTATGTCCGGCATCCTGCGAATCGTGTCCCCCGTCATGCCGTAGTGGTCCCAGAACGCCTGCCTCAGCGTCTGTGCCGACCCGAAGCCGCAGCGGCGGGCGATCGCTGCGAGGGAGAGCCCACTGGACTGCACCAGGTGTGCCGCCGCTTCGGTGCGCACCACGCGCACGGCCCGGGCCGGAGTCGTATCGAGGTACGCACGGAAGAGACGGGTCAGGTGCCGGGTGCTGACGCCCGCCCGCCTTGCCAGGGCGGAGGGGGTCAGGTCCTCGGAGATGTGCGCCGCCATGTAGCCCGTCAGATCCCGCACGAGCCGGTCTTCCGGCGGTGGAGCGGCCAAGAAAGTGGATATCTGCGCCTGATCGGCCCGACGGTGCAGATGCGTCACGAGTTCCCGTGCGACTGCGCGGGCCGGCGTCGGGCCGTGATCATCCTCGATCAGGGCCAGTGTCAGGTCGAGCGCGCTGGTGACGCCTGCCGAGGTGTACACGTTGCCGTCACGTATGTAGAAGGGGGTCGCGTCCACCGCCACAGCGGGGTGGCGGTCGGCGAGCCGGTCGCCCCATCCCCAGTGGGTCGTCACTCGCCGGTGGTCCAGAAGTCCGGCCGCGGCCAGCACGTAGGCACCGGTGCAGACGGAGGCCACGCGCCGACTGAGCCCGGCGAGCCGGCGAACCTGCCCGATCAGCCGCTCGTCCGCCGCCGCGTCCTCGCATCCGATGCCGCCCACGACGATCAGCGTGTCGAGGCGACCCGCCACCGTCTCCAGCCCCTGCCCCGGCCCCACCGTGATTCCCGCCGAGCTGCGGACGGCCCGACGGCAGGGTCCCCAGCTCAACGGAGTACTGCGGCTCCGCGCCGTACCGATTGGCGATGTCCAGCGCGCTGCTGGGACAGGCGATGTCGAGGATCTGCGCATCATCGTAGGCAACGATGAGAACGCGTCGCTTGGAGGTCATGGCCCCAGATACCAGCATGTCCGAGAGGCCGGGGTCAGAATTCCCACGTTCATCAAGACGTCGATTCTGATGGTTCAGGTGTGGGTCGAAGTGGCCTGAGGGAAGCCCAGCCGGTCGAACAGCGTGAAGAAGAGATCCTCGATCTTCGGGCTCCTACGCCCACGACCACGACCATGCCCACGCCCACGCCCACGCCCACGCCAGGGTGCAGCACCGAAGGACCTGGAGGGCGGTCCCATGACGTCCACCAGATCACCGACGTGGCACTCGTCGGACAGCCCGCCGCCTACTGGACCGGGTGTCGCCTACGAGGCGCTCATCGCTTGTGCCCGGGCGAGGCAGGCCCCAGGCCGGGGAGTGGGTGCCGCCCCGGCGGCTCTAGAGGTTCTCGGGGCCCTTGGCGCACAGTGCGTGGTCGATCAGGGCGCCGGCCGCGTTCTCCTGCTCGAGTATGTGCTTCGGGGTGTCGCCGCGTGCCTCGGACATGGAGACCACGGCGCTTCGCCTGCCGTCGTCGGTGACGCCGTTGAGGGTGATGTAGCCGCCGTCCCCGCCCTCGTGGCTCCAGTAGGTTCCTCCGCAGCTCAGGGGACGTTCGACCAGGCCGAGTCCGTATCGGCCGTCGGGCCACAGCTGTTGGAGCTCCGCGCTGACGGGAACGGTCTGCTTCATCTTGGCCAGCTGCCGTGCCGGTAGGAGGCGGCCGTCGAGCAGCGCGCGGAGGAAGCGGTTCTCGTCCCGCGTGGTCGTGACCCACGACAGGTTTGCGTAGTCCACTGGTATCTGGTCGGTGACGTCCACCCGGGAACCGGGACCGAAGAGCTGGTAAGCCCGGGCATGGGGCCGGGGCACGGTGGGCGAGGCGCCCATCCACCGGGTCTGGTCAAGGCGCAGCGGGCTCAGGATGCGGTTTTCGATCTCTTGGTGGGCGGGGCGGCCGGTGGCCTTCTGGATGATGGTGTCGAGCAGGACGTAGCCGGTGTTGGAGTAGGCCCAGCCCTTGCCGGGCGGGAAGTCCGGCTCGTGGGCCATGGCGAGGTCGACGAGCTCCTTGGGTTCGTGGATGGTGTGCCGTTGCTGGTAGTACTCCCTCGGCGTGGTGTATCCGGGCAGGGCGTCGTGGATGCCGCTGGTGTGCTGGAGCAGTTGGCGGATGGTGATCCGGCTGCCGTCGTTGCCGTTCCCCCGCACCAGTCCGGGCAGCCAGTGGTCGACCGTGTCGTTCAGTGACAGTCTGCCCTCGGCTTCCAGCTGGAGGACCACCGTGGCCACCAGCGTCTTGGACGTGCTGGCCATACGGAAGTAGCCGTCGGAGGGGACCGGGCGGCCGGTGTTCAGGTCGGCGGTACCGCTGGTGGCGACCGACTCCCTGCCGTCAGGCGCGATCAGGCGGGCCTGCACACCGCTGACACCGAGGGCGTGGATCATCTCGGTGTCCCGGCGTAACCGCTCCTCAGGGGAGGGACCGGCGGGCTGGGTGACGGCGGGGACCACCTCTGCGGTGAGCAGCGTAGCGACACCGAGTGCCATGGCCAGATACTTTCGCAGCGTCGAAGTCATGGCTGGACGCTAGTTTCGGCCCTTGACGGGGCGCGATCCGGCGCACCCGAAGATCGGAACGGGGGATAACCCCCAGCGGGGGCGGTCGCCGGTCCGGCGTCGGCCTCCGGTCGAGACCTGGAGTCCTGAGCGCAGTTGAGCACTGCGGGATGCCGGCCCCGTCCCGGAACCAAGATCCTCACCCGTACGCCCGTTACGACTGCCTGTCTGCCTCACCATCTGCCGGCCGAGGCTGGCGGCGCATCCGCGCCGTGCACGGCTCTGACCCCGGACGCCCCGGACCTCGGCAAGGAGTTCGACGACGCCAAGAAGAAACTGCTCGCCGAACACTGGGCGATCGCGCCCATGAGCTCTCGGGCCGACTTCCACCGGCGGTGCGGCGATGGCCGGGCGCTACTCAGCCGCTTCGCCTCGGCGGCGAGCCCGCGCCCGTTCCCCCGCTCTCCGCGCCTTGCCGATGAACCGGTCCCGACCCCATGACAGCAGGAGAGCCAGAGGCGTGGCGAGCAGACCGATCAGTAGGGCCGGGCCCCAGTCCATGCCGTCTCTTCGATAGCGCATGAGCAGTACGAGAAAGACGTAGGTCAGTACGATGATCAGCGCGGTCTTCAACGGCTTGGGCAGTGTCATGAGCCGCCAAGTGCCCTGATTTCTCGGGTACATGGCGGAATCACTCACCTCACTTCTCCCCGTACATCACACCGGCCGGTGAGGGGCGTCAGGCCGGGCGGATCGCGCCCTTGATTGCCGACTGACCGGCGAAGAACACCGACTCCTCACGGATGAGCGCCCCCGGCCCCGGGGCGTGAATCATCATGCCGTCTCCGCTCCAGATGCCGACGTGGCCGAGGTCGTCATGGAAGAAGACCAGGTCCCCGACCTGGGCGTCAGCGAGCGACACCGGTACTCCCGCTCCCCACTGGGCCTGGGGGGTCCTGGGAAGCGTGACACCGGCAGTCTTCCACGCGGCCTGGGTGAGACCCGGGGCGTCGTACGATCCCGGCCCGACCGCGCCCCATACGCAGGGCCGGCCGATCTGTGCGCGGGCGAAGGCGATCACCCGCTCGGTCCGAGTGGTGTGGCCGCGGTTCGGCGACAGCGAGGATCCTTCGTAGGCGCCGGGTGTGTAGGCGGTGGAGGGTGTTTCACGTGCCGTGGGGATGTCCGGAACAAGCGCGGCAGCCACCGTCGGCGCAGCGGGGGCGAGTGCGGTGACCGGCCCGGTGGGCGCTGCTGGAGCAGGAGCCGCCAGGGCCGATACAGGGACTTCCGGCACGCCTGCGCCGTAGGTCGCGGTGGTCACCTCGGCCAGTGGGCCGGAGGGGTGGTGGGCGGTGAGATCGACTGCCGGGGCTGTGGCATACGGTGCGGTCGTGACGGTCGCCTGACCGGCACCGTACGTCTCCGCCCCGCTTGTCGGAAGATCCGCCTGGCGAGCACCCGCGGTCGGGGCGGTGACGGCGGGCAGCGCCGCGATGGGGTCCGCAAGTGCGGGCAGCACCCCCGTGGACTGTGGGCTGAACTCCGGCGCGGACGCCGACGAGGGCTCGTACAGCGGCCACGCCGCCATGTCGCCGCCGAGGGCCGGCTGTGCACCGGCTCGCCAGGCGCTCTCGTCCTGACCGGACTTGTCTTCCGCAGCCGGTGCCGCACGCTGGTCGGGAAGCTGCGGGAGGAACTCGGTAACCGGTGCCTGAGCTGATCCGCTGGTCAGCTCGAACGCGCCACCGGCTTGTTTCGGGGGCGCTTCGAGGGCGCGGGGTTCCGCGGGACGTTCCGCCTCGCGTGCGGGGCGTGCTGCCTGGGGAGCGCGGTCGGGCCGGGCCGGCACCCTTTGATCCGTGTGCCACGCCGGTACGGTCGGGCCCAACTTGGCGCGGGCGGCGTCGAACCACTTGCGAGCCAGGGTTCCGACCGCCGGCTCCACGTCACTCTGGGACCGGCCACGGGCGGCCGCGTCTCGCTGGCGCGGGATCGAAGCGGCGCGGGTCGCGTTGAAGGTACCCGTGTCGCTCTCGGCCCGGTCGTAGAGCCTGTCGACCCACCGCCGCACCTCGTCAGGGCTCGGCCCCTCGGTCTCAGTCGCCAACGCGGGCACCAGCCAACTGTGAGAGCCGGGCCTCGGCAGTGAGAGCCTCCGGGGCAAGGGAGTTGGCCTTGTCCGGGAAGTCGGTCACTCCGGGGCGCAAGGTTCGTTCCAGCGCCATGGAAAGGGCACTCCTTCCGTTCCGAGAGCGCACGCAACCACCGATCCATCGGTGAGAGTTGTGCACACGGTGACCAACTTAGCTAACTTGTGCGCCTTCCGTGAAGATCGAAGAGTGAAATGCCCGGTATGTCGCTGTGACCTTCGCCCTTCCCTTCGCGACGCCGACGCCATGCGACTCGCCGGCGCAGTTTCTGAGGCGCACCGAGGAGGCGGGCACCGAGCGGCCCCCGGCACTCCGCGCGGACTACCCGAGGGTCAGAACAGCCGCCCCTGGCAGCCTCGTCGAGAAGAGCGCGGGCCGGGCCCGCTTGTCGTTGCCGACGCCGGTTCATCACCGAAGAGCGGAGCCGTACCGCATTCGTCCAGCTCGGCCGGGATCCGTCCGTCGACCTCCGGGCGCGGCGGCGCGTCACGGTCGAAGTCGTCCGGAGTCATGCCCACCCAGTCGCGGCCGCCTTGCTCACTCACGCGTCGTCACCGCCTCTCCCCCGGGCCCCACTCCCGGAAAGCCTTCCAGGATCAAGTGTCGCCCACCCATGATCAGTTCCACCATCAGGCGATTCCGAACACCGGAGCCCGGGCGGGGCGGAGCCGCACGGGTGCCGGTCTCCTGCGATACGACAACGACCCCGTCGATACCGGAAGTTGGACATCAGCCCAGCCGACTGCCTCCTCGAGAAGACGTCTACTCGGTGAGCAGGTGCTGCGAGCACATGAACGCGGGGGACCGAGTCCGTCCGCCGTCCCGACGTCCGGCGGTCCTGTCCCGGACCGTTCACCTGAAAGGGTCAGATCTGCCCTGAAGCCGGAGCCAAGCGCATATGCGGCTTTCAAGCGGTGAGACATTCGCCATGACCGAACCCGTACCGGCCGACTCGCTTCCCGCTCCCGGCCGCCCGCTCTCCACCCCGGTCGTCTTCGCGGCCGACTTCACCTCCACCACCCAATGGGTCGCGGGACGTTCATGGGCCTATCCCGGCGGAGGCCCGGTCAACCCGGGCGACGACAAGCTCGACCACTTGGTGGCCGACGCCGCATACAGTCGCTCCGGCGTCTTCCGGGCCGGACGACGACAGGACGGCCGGTGGAACACCGGGCTGCTCACCACCGAGGGAAGCGAAGAAGGTTTCACCGTCCGTACCGGAGATGTGCTGGAAGCCCGGGTACGGCTGCCGAGGGAGATCGGCGCCTGGCCTGCGATCTGGACCTGGCGCGACGGCGACCAGGAGATCGACGTCTTCGAGTACCACCCGGACAACCCCGACCTGCTCGAATTCACCAACCACGTGCGCGGCACCAACCGCTACCACCACGACCAGGCGATCCGCCCGGGCGCATGGGTGAACCTGCGCACCGTCTTCGGCACCCGCTCGGTGGACTGGTGGCTCAACGGCAGACCGGTCTTCACCGACGGGCAAGGCGTGGACCGGACCTGGCACGCCTACCTCATCGTCAACCTCTCCGTCTGCGCCGGGCGATACCACCCCGCACCGCCACCGGGAACGACCGAGATGTCGTACGAGGTGAGCCATCTGCTCGTACGACGACCCGCCACCCGCGACACTCCCACCGGGGCCGCATCGGAGGGGACCTGATCAGTCGGTCTCGCGCCACCACGCGGGAGACACGCTGAGGCTCCAGACCTCACCCGCCTGCCCCTGGGCGTCTTCTTCGTCCGCGCGGACGAAGATCCTCACGCCGGACTCGGGCACACGGTAGCGGTGGATGTCACCGGTCGTGCCGTCCTCGTCCGGTTCTCGTTCGACCGAGCAGCCGTGCCCGGCGATCGCGATGACCACGTCCTCGAAGCGCGGCGTGGCAGCGAATTCTCCGTAGGCGCTGCGCAGGGCCGCCGGTACCGAGGACTCGGTGTCCTGCCGCAGACGGCGCACCTGCACGCTCACCCCGAAGCAGGGCCAGGCGCCGCCCTCCTCCTGGAACGACAGTTCCAAGAGCCCGTAGTCCCGGCGCAGCAGGCCCCCGTCCTCGGTGTCGAGGAAATCGGTGCCGAGCTTGGCCTCCCACTCGGCGGGCTGCGCACCGATGCCCGCACCCAGTACGACGCCGTGAGAGGCGACGTGGGCGTAGAAGTCCAGGTCGGACATCTACTTCTCCTCCATCTCCTCTGTCAGGGCCTGCGGTTCGGCTGGGGGGTCGTTGCTGTGGCGCCATGCAGTGGCGCTTTCATGCCGTCCTTCATGATGGCGTGAAGGCCCTTGCGGTGCACGTCCTGACCGCGGTGATTCCCACCTCCGTGACCGGGCCCGTACCGCCTTGGCGCTCTGTGCTCCTCACCTGGTGGGTGCCGTCTTCTTTCCCCTGTGCTTCTCCCGTGTCTGGCCCGGCGGCACGTCGGGGACCTTCGCCCTGTCTTCGGCGACCGCGTGGGCCGCGGTCCGCTCGGCGATGCCGACAGAAGTGGCGGGGTGGGTGCCGGGCTCCGGCTTGCCGGAAGACTGACGAACGTCGCGCACGGGGACGGAATCGTTCAGCGGCCGAGCGGAGTCGGAAGGGCTGCGCGAAGGCCCGGTCACCGATGCAGAGGGCGTGTCGTCCTTGTGATCGGCGGCGTCCGGAGGGGTGGTGGGAGCGACCGGATCCGGGGCGGACGGGGCCGCTTCGTCCGCGGCATCGTGCTGTGAAAGACCGTCGGTGACCACCAGGCCAGTGGCGAGAAGGGCGGCCAGTGCAGCCGCCACCCCACGCGTTCGCAGGCCGCCGCGTACGGAGGCGGACCGAGCCACCCTCCGAGAAGGTCCTGTCGGGGTACTCGACCGCCCGGGAGCTTGCGCAGCGTGCGACACGCTCCGGTGGGTACGGTCGGCGCGATCCGCCACTGTGAGGGGTACGACGCCGAGCGCGGGCCGGGCAGCTGATGCGGTTCGCGCACCTGGGCTCGTTCCGGAGAGACGGGTAAGGGTTTGGGCGCAGTCGTACGCCTCGGGGCGAACATGTTCCTCCAGGCTGGTCATGTCCCGAAGGAGGGTGGCGAAGTCGTGGGGCAGGAAGTCGGGGAGGACGGGCCGGCGGTGAAGCCGCGCTATGGCGGACTCCAGGGGGCCACCGTCGTATTCGAGCCGGCCGGTGACGCTCTCGAGGAGGACCAGGCCGAGGGCATAGATGTCGGCGGGGCGGCCGACCGGCCGACCCAGCACCTGCTCGGGGGAAAGATAGGCCGCCGTGCCGGTCAGGGTGTCGGTAGCGGTGCGGGTGGTCGCACCCAGGACCTGGGAGATGCCGAAGTCCGTCAGGTGGGCGCGGCCGGAGGAGTCGAGGAGGATGTTGGACGGTTTGACGTCCCGATGAACGATCTCCTCCTCGTGGGCATGAGCCAGAGCCTCGGCCAGGGCCGCCCCCAGCGCAGTCGCAGCCTCGCACGACAAGGGACCTTCGGCGATGCGGGACTTCAGGGTGCGTCCGTCGATCAGCTGCATGACCAGGAAGGCGTCGCCGTCATCGCGTCCGGCGTCAAAGGCGGTCACCAGTCCCGGATGGTGCAAACGGGCGAGGATCACGGCCTCGCTCCGGAAGGCCTCCTCCGTGTCGAAGCCGGTATCGGGGCGGAAGACCTTCACGGCGACCGGCCGTCGCAGCCGGAGGTCGTACCCGCGGTACACGTCAGCCGAGCCACCCGAACCGATCAGCGCATCCAGACGGTAGCGGCCTGCCAGTATCCGGGCACAGCCTCGAACAGCCCGGGCGCCCCGCACCTCGCGCAATCCCACCTCGATCTCCCCACTCCGCGCACTCGCATCGCTCACCGGCCCGCCGTCGACGTGCCACCGAACGCGAGTACCCATCCATCCGCCGCCTGCACAACAGTGGGAGTGTCCCGCCTCTCCAGCCTCCCGGCCGGACGGGCGTCCTGCGGGGCCAGGCAGCAGGTCAGGCCAGCGCCGGGATCCTCACGAACGGCGATGGTGGTGCGGTGCGCGCCCGAACGACGAGTTCAGTGCAGCGGCTTGTCCAGAACCGCCTTGCGGTGGCTGAACGTCTCGATGGAGTACCTGCCGTGGTAGTTGCCCATGCCGCTCTCCCCCACCCCGCCGAACGGCAGGTCGGAGACGGTGAGGTGGGCGAGCGGCAGGCCGTATCCGAGGCCGCCGGAGGAGGTCTCCGCGGCGATCCGCTCGCGCGTCTCGCCGGACTCGCTGAAGACGTACAGCGCGAGGGGCTTGGCGCGGTCGTTGATGAAGTCGATCGCCTCGTCGAGGCCGGCCACGGTGACGATGGGCAGGATCGGCCCGAAGATCTCCTCCTGCATCACGGGGGACTTCGGGTCGACGTCCGCGAGCACCGTGGGCGCTATGTACTTGCCGGTGCGGTCGCTGCCACCGCCGGTCACGACACGGCCTGAGTCGAGCAGGGCGGACAGCCGGTCGAAATGCCGCTCGCTGATGATCCGGCCGTATTCCGGAGAGGCGGCCGGGTCCGCGCCGTACAGGGCGTCGACGGCGCGGACGAGAGCGGTCTCCAGGGGGCCTGCGGTCTCCGGGGTGGTGAGGACGTAGTCGGGGGCCACGCAGGTCTGCCCGGCGTTGATGAACTTGCCGCGGGCCAACCGGTCGGCGACCACGTCGAGGTCGGTGTCGCGGTCGACGAACACCGGGGACTTGCCGCCGAGTTCCAGGGTGACCGGGGTGAGGTGCTCGGCTGCGGCGCGCATCACGATGCGGCCGACGGTGCCGTTGCCGGTGTAGAAGACATGGTCGAACCGCTCCGCCAGCAGGGCCGTGGTCTCCGGGATGCCGCCCTCGACCACGGCGACCGCGTCGGTGTCGAGGTAGGCCGGGAGGAGCTCGGCCAGCGCGGCGGAGGTCGCCGGGGCCAGCTCGCTCGGCTTGGCCACGACCGCGTTCCCGGAGGCGAGCGCGCCGACCACCGGGGCGAGCAGCAACTGGGCCGGGTAGTTCCACGGGGCGATGACGAGGACGACGCCGAGGGGGTCGTACCGCGTCCAGGCGGTCGCGTCGGCGCCCAGGTGTGCGGGGACGGGTGCGGGCTCGGGGCGCAACCACCCGTCGAGGTGGTCCAGGGTGTGGTCGATCTCCCGGATGGTGAAGTCGATCTCGGTGCGGTAGGCCTCGGTGCTGCTCTTGCCGAGGTCGGCGTGGAGGGCGGCGGCGAGGTCGGCGCCCCGCTCGGTGAGCATCGCCCGCATGCGGCGCAGCTGGCCTGTGCGCCATTCCACCGGCTGGGTGCGTCCGGTGCGGAATGTGGCGCGCAGCCGGGCCACGACGTCGGCGGGCTTCTCGGGTGTGTGCTGGCTCATGGCGCCTCTCCGCTGAGCGCCGGGGGGTCGCCCGCCCGGCGCGGAATCTCGATCAGATGTATATGCCAACCTTTCTCCTGCTCCTCCGCATCCCGTCGACACCTCTTCGTGACGAGGCTCACGAGCCGGCCGAGAGATCGCCGGTACGCGCAGTGGCGTCGGGCGTGGTCAGGCCGTGCGTCCGTTCGTACCGGCGCGGGCAGGTGCTCCTGCGGCGCTGTCCGCGATGTGACCCGCCCAGTTCAGGATCTGTACCGCTGCCCCTGCAGCCTCCAGGCCCTGGCAACGGGCGTGGTGCCTGTGAGCGATGCCGTCCAGATCGAGATGGCGGCCGAAGGCGGGGCGGGCGGCAAGGCGGCGTGGTAGCGCCACAGGTGGGGATGGTCGGCGATGCGGTGGACCGTGGCAGCGTCGAGGTGCAGGCGGTGCACGATGTCGAGCTGGACCAGGGCGACCCACAGCCGTACGTCGGCGGCGGTCATCTCGTCCCCGAGGACGAAGTCTTGGCGGGCGAGCCGCCACTCCAGTGAGCCCAGGACACGGAGCAGGGAGCCGAGAGCGGTGTGACGCGCCGCGTCGTCGATGTCGGCCCGCCCGGCGACCTGTGCGGCGTGGTCGATGCGGTCCTCGCAGAGGCGTTCGACGGCCTCGATCTCCTTGTCCGCACCCTGCGGGTAGAGGAGGGGCCGGTCCTGAACCTCACCGTCGAAGTGGCGGGCCAGGTCCCGGAGGATGTGTGAGCAGTGCGTGGTGACGATCCGTCCCGTCCAGTCGTCGCTCAGCACCGGTGCCACAGCCGGTCCGGGGTGCCGATGCGAGCTGGCCTCGTACAAGGCGTGCAGCGCGGAGTGCCCGCCGTCGGGCCTGTCGGGGATCACCGGCAGCAGGACGACCGGGAGGGTGTCCTCGAGACCGAGCAGGCCGTGCGTGATGGCGATCTGCAGACAGTTCGGGCAGGACAGCGAAAGGTGCAGGCGGTAGCGGCGCGGCACGGCGTAGTAGCCGCTGTTCGCGTCGCAGCCGATCCTGCCTCGGAAGGGCCGCGAGGAGGGGAGGGACGGCACGGTGGTCAGGGGCGTGGACGGCATGTGTCTCCCTGGGTCCGGAATCCGGCTGCCGGCTCTGGGAGGTGCGGCGGGCAGCGCGCGGAACGGGCACGCGGGGGCATGGGCACACCCGCACGCGGCGGAGTGCGGTGCCTCTGACACCCCGGTTCAGCGCAGAAGGCTCGCGGCGCTGCAGACCCGCAGGAGATCGATGTGACGACGGGAAGTGAGGAGCAGAGGAGACCGGCCGACGCGCAGGGCACGCTCGGTGGTCGGCTCCAGACGCCCCATCATTTCCTACCCATGCACTAGGGAACTCTCCTTTGGAGTGTCAGGCGCCTTTCCCACCACGTCAAGAGGGACTACCGATGTTCCGTCCGGAGTCCGGGAGGCAGGGTGCCACCCCGGTCTCGCCGTCGCGCAGGATGCTCAGTCGAGGCAGAACTCGTTGGCCTCGATGTCCTGCATCAGGATGCACGACTCGTTGTCCTCATCGGCAACCATCGTCTGTACGTGCACCGCGCCGAGCGCGACCAGTCGTGCGCACTCGGCCTCCAGTGCGGCAAGGCGCTCTTCACCTACGAGCCCCGTGCCGACCCGCACGTCGAGGTGTACGCGGTTCTTGACCACCTTCCCTTCCGGAACGCGCTGGAAGAGCAGGCGCGGGCCCACGCCTGAGGGATCACTGCATGCGAAGTAGACGACCTGATCCTCGGGCGGCAGCGAGCGATGGTAGTCCTCCCACGTGGCGAACCCCTGCGGGACCGGCGGTACGACGTACCCCAACACCTCGCACCAGAAGCCGGCGAGGCGCGCAGGCTCTGCGCAGTCGAACGTGACCTGGAACTGCCTGATCGATGACATCGGCGCACCATAGCAAGGGATTCGGTCGCCCATCTCCCGCCGTGGGCAGGAACGTTGGATGCCGCTGTCCTGCGCTGTGGTGCGCGGAGAACCCGCTTCGGCCCTGCCTCACGGGGTGCTGACGTTCGGACGGAGGGCCGAAGCGGATGCTGTGGCGTCGTGCATGGCCGGATCCTTGGAGAAGACCGTGCCGGGGCGGTCCGGTGCCGTTCAGCACGTAGCGGCCGATGTACGGCCCCGCTGCGCGTACCACGCCGTCACGAACGTCGCCGCCTCCCCCGTACCCGGGGTGTGGGATGCCCTGCAGTGCGACCGTTGCCGCTACACGTGGCGCACGACGGAGCCGGACCGCCGCGCCCGGCGTGACCTGTACCCGGCCGAGTTCCGGCTGACCCAGGCCGACCTCGACGATGCCCCCGAGGTCCCGTCGGCACCGCCCCGGCTCCCCGCCCCGGCGACCGGCCGGACCACAAGCCGAGACCAGTGCCAGCGCCTCGTTGCCGTGGTGCTCGGCGATTGCCTGCATGAATGCCCGGTCGGGGAAGTCTCCCTCGAGGAGCCGGAGCGGACCCGCCGTCAGTGACAGGCGCTGGACGAGTGTGTAGAGCGCGAGCCTCTCCTCGTCGAGTCCCTCCACCGCCAGCCGCCGAACGTGGCCGTCGGGATGGCGGAGCCGCAGGAACACGTGCTCCCACTCGACGTCGAAGTACATCAGGCCCTCGATGTCGATCAGAACAGGGTTACCGT
The DNA here is from genome assembly GCF_055606225.1 of Streptomyces sp. NPDC037100. Classification (NCBI taxonomy): domain Bacteria; kingdom Bacillati; phylum Actinomycetota; class Actinomycetes; order Kitasatosporales; family Streptomycetaceae; genus Streptomyces; species Streptomyces sp. NPDC037100. The sequence continues at coordinate 162,848 of NZ_JBVJSX010000008.1, forward strand.
CCCGGTCCACGAGTACGTGGTCCATCCCCAGTTCGCCATGGACGACGGAGTACTCGGCACGCGGCCGCACCGCCGCGGTGAGTTCGAGGAGCCGCTGCTCCAGAGGGTCGCGGGCGCCCGCGATCCTCCCCTCACGGGCAGCCGCCTCGGCCAGGCAGCGCAGCCCGAAGCCGAGCGCGGCCTGCTCGCACGACGCCTCCCGCGAGACCCCGCCCGCGTCGATCAGGCCGACCTTCCCGAACGACGGACCGCGGTGACTTCCCATCGCCACCAGCGCGTCGGCGAGGCGCGCCATGGCCGGTTCGACAGACGCGGTGAGGCACGCGGCCCTCCAGCGCAGCAAGGACGGGCCATGCCACCGGTCGCCGGACCCGTCCTGTCCGGGCTTGATCCGGAGCGGAGCCACCCACTTGCCTGCTCACGACCATGGATGCGCCGCAGACCCTTCCCTTGTCATGCCCTCATCTGAAATCTTGCGTCGACCCATTCAGCCCACGGCCCGGTCGGCGCCATCCATGGCCCCGGGCTCTCGGAGGATGCTGTGACAACCCCCCGCATATCCCGGCACCGTCTCAGACGCTCGCTGCTGTCCGTAGCCGCCGTCGGAGCGGCCCTCGCGCTCGCCACCCCTGCCGGCGCGGCCGACGTGGACACCGGCATGCCGCCGGGTCCGGCCGCGGCCCGCGCCGCCACGCCCGTCCAATCCGCCGCCGGATGGGCCGCCGGCACCCGCTCCTACCTCGTCATCACCGCTCCCGGTGACACCTCTGCCGCACGCAACGCCGTGACGGCGAACGGCGGTTCGGTCTTCGCGCACTACGACGCGATCGGCGTGGTGGTCGCCCACTCCTCCTCGGCCGGCTTCGCCACCGCGATGCGCGCCGTCGCGGGCGTGCAGAAGGTGGGGGCGACCCGCACCTCGGACGTCCCCGCGGACGCCTACTCCCCCACCCTGCCGAGCGCTCCCGCGCAGTCGCCGACCACACTCACCGAGACCGCGCGGTGGGACATGACCAGGATCAACGCCGACAAGGCCTGGGCCGTCAGTACCGGATCCCCGTCCGTCACGGTGGGTGTCCTCGACACCGGAGTGGACGACCGGCACCAGGACATCGCGCCCAACTTCGACGCGGCGGACTCCGCCTCCTGCGCCTACGGCAAGGCCGACACCCGAGCCGGCGCCTGGCGTGACGTCGGCACCCACGGCACCCACGTGGCGGGCACCATCGCCGCCGCGAAGAACGGCAAGGGAGTGGTCGGCGTCGCACCGGGCGTGAAGATCGCCTCCGTGCGGATCGCCGAGCCGAGTACGAGCATGTTCTTCGCCGAGAACACGATCTGCGGCTTCATGTGGGCCGGTGACCACGGCTTCGACGTCACCAACAACAGTTATTACACGGACCCGTGGATGTTCAACTGCCCCGACGACCCGGACCAGGCGGCCATCATCGAGGGTGTGCGCCGGGCACAGGAGTACGCGGAGGGCAAGGGCTCGCTCCAGGTCGCGGCAGCCGGCAATTCCAACTACGACCTGGCGAACAAGCGCACCGACAACTCCAGCCCGAACGACTCGACCCCCGTCAACCGCACCATCACCAACGCCTGCGTCGACATCCCGACGGAACTGCCGGGCGTCGTGACCGTCGCGGCGATGGGCAACGGAAACATCAAGGCGTCCTACTCCAACTTCGGCCGGGACGTCATCGACGTCGCGGCCCCGGGCGGCGACGGAGCCTATGGCGTCTACTCCACGCTCCCCGGTGGCAAGTACGGGGACAAGAACGGTACGTCGATGGCCTCACCGCACGTGGCGGGCGTCGCCGCGCTGCTGAAGAGCGCCGACCCGGCCGCCACCCCCGCCGACCTTCGCGCGCGGCTGGGGTCCCAGGCCACGGACACCGCGTGCCCGTCCGACAGCCGCTGCACGGGCACCACGGCGAAGAACGCCTTCTTCGGTGAGGGCCAGGTCGATGCTCTGAAGGCCATCGGTGGCACCGTGCCGCAGCCGGGCCGGTACTTCGAGAACACCACCGATGTCACCGTCGCCGACAACGCCACGGTGGAGTCCGCGATCTCCGTGACCGGTGTGGCGGGCAATGCCCCGGCCGCGCTGAAGGTCGGCGTGGACGTCAAGCACACGTACCGCGGCGACCTGGTGCTGTCGCTCGTCGCCCCTGACGGATCGGTCTACCCCTTGGAGGACTTCGCCGACGGCGACAGCGCGGACGACGTGGTGAAGACGTACACCGTCGACGCCGCGTCCGAGACCGCGTCCGGTACGTGGAAGTTGCGTGTCCGCGACATCGCGACACAGGACACCGGCCGCATCGACACCTGGAATCTGACCTTCTAGAGGGAGAGGGCCCACTGGGCGCGTAGGCCCCCTGCCACCCCTTGCCTGACCTATCGACATTCGATAGGTTCCCATCGTGAGTCGATTGAAGGATGGGTCATGGGGAAGCTGGCAGTGTGCGCGCTGCGCGCCGTGCTCGTGGTGTTGCTCGTCGGCACCGTGCTGGTCCAGGCATCGATGGTGTGGGCGTTGGCCGGCGGGAGCGACCCGGAGGACGGGTCGCTCCCGCTGACCCCGCTGCGCGTGATCACGATCCTGGGCCTGGCGGCGGCCCAGGCGGCCCTGGTCTGCGTATGGCGGCTGGTGACGATGGTGCGCCGCGGAACCGTGTTCTCCCCCGCCGCCTTCCGGTACGTGGATGTCGTGATCGGCTCGATCACGGCGGCCGCCCTCGTGTGGTTCGCGGTCACGATCCTCAACGCGCCGGGCCAGCAGGACGACCCGGGCGTCACCGTCATCATGGGCGGCATCGGTCTGGCCATCCTGGGGGTCGCGCTCATCGTGCTCGTGCTGCGGATGCTGCTCGCGCAGGCGGTCGCCCGCGACGTCGAGGCCTCTCGGATGCAGGCCGAACTGGACGACGTGATCTGACACCGATCGCCGTCGGATTTTCGCTTGCGGGCGGCCGGAGGCATTGCCTGGCGGTTTGTGGGTAGGCGCGGCTCGTGTTGGACGAATACTCGAAGGACGCGACGGCCCCCATGGATCATGAAGTGGGAGGAAACGGCCCGGATCCGCTGTCCACCAGGGCCATTTCCGTGTCGGCGGCGTTCGACGGCGACACCGGGATCGCTGAAGCCCGCGACCTGGCCCGGACGTTCCTGACCCGGGTACAGACGGTGCACGGCCTGCCGGTCTCCAGCCGGGCCATGGGAATGGTGCAGCTCGTGGTCAGCGAGCTGGTCACCAATGCCCGCAAGTACGCTCCCGGCCCCTGCCTGCTGACCCTGGACATCGTGGACGGGGCCGTGCGGACCAGTGTGTGGGACAGCAGCACCAAGCTGCCGGCGATCCTGGCGCCCGACCCGAGCCGGATCGGACAGCACGGCCTCGAGATCGTGGCTGCCGTCTGCGTCGGCTTCGCCATCCACCGCGAGCCGGTCGGAAAACGCATCACCGCCGACGTCGTACTCGCCGACGACCCCGGCGGCTCCCCGGCCGGCCACCAGGTGCTGTAGGACCGGCTCGAAGGCGGCGGCCCCCCGTGAGCCGAAGCTCAGGAGTTGTCACAGCGGGACCGGCTGAGCTGGTGAAGGGGAACGGTCGAAGCAGCCTGGTTGTCACAAGCGAGGCATTCGACTTGTCACAGGCCCTCATTCAGCAGTCTTTCTGTCACCAGAAACGAAGACCGGTGCGAGGGCGCCGCCAGGGGCGCGTCCAGGGAGTGACGGGGGCGGTGACGCGCTTGCCGACGGTCTCCATCTACCGGCAGCTGGCGCAGGAGCAGCCGGAGGTCTACCGCCCGAAGCTGGCTCAGATCGCCTTCGAAGGCAGGCTCACGCCGGCCGGCAACCGAACCTCAACAACCAGGATCAGCCGCGGAATCGACACACCCCACCCCGACGTCGGCGAGCTCGAGTTCGTCTACGAGGGCCGTGAACCTGTCCGACCGACCGGGCTGAACGATGGTCGCCTGCAGCGACGCCGTTGGATCCCCCACCGAAGAACGCATCCGGCTCCCGGGGCAGCCTCGCCTCCACCCCATCCGAGACATGGTCCTCAGCAACTGGGAACGGCCCGGACGTCCTGCGGCCCCGCCGGTGACAACAAGTCTGCCTATGTGACAACCAAAACGCTTCGGCTCAACCCGCCGCTGGTCCGGGGCCACCGGTCGGACGGCCTCAGTAGTCGAGGTCGATGTAGTCGATGTCGTTGAGGGCGACGTCGGAGAGTCCCAGTGCCCGGGCTCCACCGTCCTGGAAATAGGTTTCCTTGAATCCGTCCGCGATGATCTGCCGCAGTCGCTGGTCGCCGGCGCCTGCTTCGCGGGCCTCGAACAGCTGCTGCGCGTAGGCCGGGGGGAGGTGCACCGTGAGTCGGCGGAAGCGGCCGTCGTCGGTCGTGCCGATCGGTGCGGTGTAGCCGAAGCGGGCCCTGGTCTCCACCGTGATTCCGCCTGTGGAGGCGGCCTCTTTGCGCCGGCGTCTGCGGACCTGGGGCTGCCACCGGGACCGGACGGCGGCATCGATCCTCTGCTGGATCTCCTTCGGCGGGCTCTTGCGCTCACCCGTGCGGTAGCGCTCCACCGACCGCCGGCTCACCCCCAGCTCCTCCGCCACGGCCCGGGTCGTCTTCAGCTGCCTCAGCAGGAAGTTGATCCGGCCCTTGAGCGTCTTCGGTGGATTGCGCGTGAAGGCCTCCTGGTCGGCGCGCTCGATGGCGTCGTCGATTTCTCCCACGGCGTCCGTTCCTCTCGCAGGTCAGCCCTACTCGCCGTCGTCCAGGACGGCGTCGCCGCCCTTGACGTGGCGGGCGGGGTTCAGGCCCTTCTCCATCAGGTCGACCGCCCAGAGCATCTCCTGGACGCCCTCCGGCTTCGCCAGGCCCGGCGTGGGACCGAGGCGGAAGCCGCCGGGCTGGGACTTGCCGGAGGCCGCGTAGGGGAGGAAGTCCAGCGGCGAGGGGCCGGGGCTGGGGTAGACGACGCAGTCCGAGAGCACGGCGAGCGGGTACCGTCCCGTCAGCTTGGCCATGTTCAACAACTTGCGGTGCATGTTGACCCGGGCTTTGGAGATGACGGCGGCGCGGATGTCGGGTCGCCACGTGGGCCGCTCCAGGGCCGGCCACCGCTCCCCCTGTTTGTAGTGGCGCCCCTGAGGGCGCTCACGGAGCTTGCCGATACCGCCCTTGACGGTGGCCTTGATCGCGGCGAGGACGGCGGCCAGGGCCGGGTCGGTGTCCTTGTGCCGCTCCATCGCCGCGAGGAACTGCCGGTCGTCCAGGTCCCGGGTGACGCCGAGGTCGGCCAGGGTGTCGACGTAGGCGCTCTTGAGCCGGTCGTGCCACGGGTCCAGGTACGCACCCGTCGTGCGCCGCAGGTAGGCCTCCAGCGGCCGCACGTTGTAGCCCAGCTCCTGTGCGTAGGCGACCGTGTGGGTCTGGTACCAGGCAGGGCCGGACGGCCGTTCACCAGTCGGCGTGAAGGGGCTGGGCAGGCGTGGGTCCAGCTCCACATGGCTCAGGTCGACCAGCCAGGAGCCGGGAATCTTCGGATTGAACTGCGGGCCGACGAAGTGCTCCGGGCCCGACAGTCCGACCGTGAGCCTGGCGGCGGCGGCGAGGAACGCGGTATTGAGATCCAGGCCGACCGCGTAGGGCAGATGGCACTCCTCGTCGCTCAGCAGGTCCACCTCGCGCACCCACTGGTAGGCCTCCTCGTCGAGGAATCCTCCGTTCCAGCCGGAGTCGACGACCACGGGATGCTCCGGGGTGGCCTCGGGGGGCGCCGGGTCCACCGGTTGCGTCCCGAGCGAACCGGGGTTGTGGCCGGGCACCCAGTTGCCCGTGGCCTCGTCGCGGACCGCGCGGGTGGGCGGCCGCAGCGCAGTCATCAACTCAAGGCCCGAGACGGCGGTACTGCCGCGAGGGGTGAGGACACGCCGCGCGTAGACGCCCAGTACCCGGGCGATGTCGGCGGGTTCCATCTCCGTCACGCCCGGCCAGGACCGCTCGTCCAAGGCGTCCCACGACAGGACCGCCAACTGCACGCACTGCCGCCGGCCTTCCTGGGCCTTGCGGTAGATCCGGGCCCACGGGCCGAACCCACGCTGCGTCAACTGCCACCCCGCCTTCATCACCTGCACAACGACCGGATGGTCATGGGGCAGGCGCAGCGAACGGCGCTGTTCGTGACCTTCCAGTCGCTCAGGCAATCCGAGCCTCACGGCCGCCGCCGGGGTGAGCACCACCAACGGGTCGGAATCCTTGCCGTTGCGGTGCAGGCGCGGCGCGCCGAGGCCGGACTCGCGCAGGGTCCACTCCACCAGCTGTGGGACGGAGGTGGCCGGGCACTCGAGGACGATGCCGTCGACGCCGTACGCCGAGCCGTCGCCGTCGAGCACGACCAGCGGCCCGTGCGGGTACCGGGGGTCGGCGGCGGGCGTCGCGCCCTTCCTCGTGGCCGGTCGCCGCGAGGACGCCGCCGGGTGACGGTCAGGACGTTCGGGTGCGGTCGGCGTCGGCGTCGGCGCGGGTGCCGTTCGGGGCGGTGAGGGATCGGCCGCAGGTGCGTGCGTCTGCGAAAGGAGATCCGGCCGGGGCGTATCGGTGGGGGCCGGCGGGGCTGCTGCGGGGGGCGGAATAGCTGACGCGGGAGCCGGAAGAGCTGACGCGGGGGCGGGGACGGGAGCGCCCTGGGTGGGATACCTCGCCGCCCAGCCCCTCAATAGCCGCTGGTACGCCTCCAGACGCGGCGACTTCGGCTCTGACCTGCCGTTCTCGTAATTCTTCACCGTCTGTGTGGAGGTCTTCAGCGCGAGCGCGAGGCGCGCCTGGGTGATGCCGGCAGCCTCCCGCAGCCTGGCCCGCTCAGCCGGAGGGGGAAGCTGCGGTTCCTCCTCCAACAGCGCGTCAACGGACGCGAACAGCTCTTCTTCGGAGGCCATGCCGATCTCCTCTCGCACTCCCCTTCCCTGCGGACCTTAGCCTAGAATTTATCCCGTTCCTTTATCCCTGTCGGGCAGCGCGCGTGTCGGTGACCGGCCGGCGCGTGGATCACCGCACGGCCTGATTGCGTCGCGCCTCCGCCGCCTTGAAGTAGTCACCGCCTTTGCGCTTGACGTCATCCGTGCCCCAGGCCCGTTCCCCGTCGGCGGTGGTGGTGCCGTCCTGCGGGGCATGCGGCCGCAGCGGTGCTCTGACAAGCCTGGGTATGTGCTTCGAGCAGTGGATGTAAGCCTCTTCGACCTCGACTTCGACCCACATCTGGGGGCGGCGGCCGGGCAGTGGATCGACGGGCAGGTCGGGATGGATCCGGCGCATCGACTCATCGGGGACCAGTCGGGCCCGGCCGTTGACGTGCAAGCCGATGCGATCCTCGGAGAAGTCGATCATCAGGAGGCCGACGTGCGGGTTCTCCCGGATGTTGCCGAGCGAGGCCATGACGCCGTTCCCCCGGTACTCCGGGTAGGCGAGGGTCGTGTCATCGAGTATGTGGAGAAAGCCGGGCGGCCCGGCGCGGAACGTGCTGTCGCACTCGCCCTGCCCGTCCGAAGTGGCGAGGAAGAACATCTCCTGGCGGGCGACGAACTCCCTCATCCTGGAGTTGAGCCGGTCCAGTACCTGTTCGTCGTAGAAGCGGTCAGCGCGGCTGGTGGTACCCAACTCGCCCTGGATCTGGTGCTCTCCGTGACTTCCGGGCCGGTCCGCCCGCTGATCCTGGTGCAACGGTCCTCCTGACAGGCGAACCAACGCCTGTGTCCGAGCCCCGCACCGGTGGTCCCTCGGCGCAGGTGACTCTGCCGATCCCCTCGGAGGCCGAAGAGTGCTGACCGGCCACGCACATGAGGGTAGAGCAGGCGCTTGCACCGTCCGGCGTGCCCCCGGCCGTCGCGCGCTCAAGCGGCCGACGTTCCAGGATCCATCCTACTGTTACGGGGGTCTGGGCGGCCTTCGCCGGTCGCGGCCGACCCTCCTCGCCCGCCGCACTCGCCTCCGAGCGCCTCACCGGCGGCACCTACCCTGAACGCTTACGGCGGCTTCGAGGTCGGCGGCGCAGCCAAGGAGAACCAGGCCACCCGCCACCGCGCCCCCAGATCGCCGAGGCGCTCTCCCCCGAGCACGTGGTCCGCGAGCTCGACGCGATCGATGTGTCCCAGGCGCTGCCCGATCGGCTCGCGGAGGCGGCCGACGCGCTGCAGGCACACATGGCCAGGATGGGCGCGGTCATGGGCTCACCGGGCCATCGCGGCGGCAAGCACCCCCGGCACGGTGCGCGGCGCGGGCCGTGCCGAGTCGACGACCGGTATCCGCGCGGCTCTCGTGGCGCTCCTGGAGCCCGACAGGGCCGCCCTGCGCCGGCCACCGGAGCTGATCGCGGCCCTCTTCTTCGGGCTGCTCTTCACCCAGCCGCGTACCGATGACGAGCCCGACCTGACCCCGCGGGAGCTGGTGGAGGTGTTCCTGAACGGGGCGCTGACGGGCAGCACCGACTGAGCGCACGGCGAAGGCGCGCGGAAGTTACGGCCCTGGGCTCAGAGGGTCGATGGTTACTTTTCGTGCGAGTCTCCGGGAGCCTCCCCCGCCTTACGTCCCCAAAGGGCCGTCAACCTGGTGAGAATGCTTCGCAGGGCCCGCAGTGTGGTCTTCTTGGAACGGTGGCTCAGTTCACCAAACAGGTCGCGCGCAATGGCGAGGACTGCCGCTCCTACGACGGGTGCCAAGGCGACCCACGAAATCCAGTCGTCCATCAGCGCGTCGACTCCCTCTCGCACAGGTACGTAGTTCGGCCGGCACTCACCAGGGTGATGCCCAGAATGATCAGCGACTGAGTGCCTACCCGGCTCTCGCTCACGCCCTCTCCGCTGGACGTCGCGGCCAGATATGTGGTGAAGGCCAGTACAAGGACGTTTACAAGGCCCCAGAAATTCAAAGCCTCGCTGCGCGCTCGGTCATAGGACTGGACAAGGGCGTTGGCGGCCAAGCCCATGGAGACGACAAACAAGTCGGCTCTGGCGGCCAGCACGAGGAGGCCGGGACTTTGATAGTCGGTTCTTTGCATTCCACTGATGTGCTGACCCAGGGTTGGGATCACAGCGAAGAAGACCGCCAAAAGGAACCATGTGCGCAGTTTTCGTAATGCGCGCACACGCCCGGCTCTTCCTGCTGCCGCACCGCCGTTTTCCCTCGACGGATCCTCTGTTGTGGATCTCTCTTGTAGACCGGTGTTCGGATTGGGGACGCTCACGGTGGATTCGGCCTCTCCATCCCCTGGCGGCTGTGCAGAGGCAGTTGTCATTCATGTCTCCGGTGGTGGCCGTCGGATGAACCACCACTTGTAGCGCATGCGAGCAGCCTCAGGTGTTGCTTGCACGAGAATCACCGGCTGTCAGTCCCACCGCCGCGCGGCCCGTTGCGAGGCCCCGCGGCAACTGCGCCGGGGAACTCGCCCCGACACGGAACGGCCCGATGAGGTGGGCGGGTTGAAGGGTTTGCCTGGGCAGGTGCGAACTGTGCTCTCTGTCGCCGTCACAGCGGCGTGGCCGATGTGGCGTATGCCTTCTGGTCGGCGTCGGCAGAGGTGGTGGGGTGGTGACGAATGGCCAGGGCCAGCAGGGCTGCGGCCGCGCAGGCCGCACCCAGGGCGAGCCACACGGGGTTGTAGCTGCCGAACGTGTCGCGGGCGACGCCTCCGAGGAAGGCGGCCGACGCGGCGCCGACCTGGTGTGCCGCGTTGGTCCAGCCGAAGACGATGGCACTGTCCTCTCCGTAGAAGGTCCGGCACAGGGCGATGACGGGTGGCACGGTCGCCAGATCGAGCAGGCCGAAGGCGACCACGAAGACCAGCATGGGCGCGCTGACCGTGGCGGTCAGCGTCAGCGGCAGACTGACCATGAGCAGGCCCCGCAGGAGGAAGTAGACGGCGAGGAGCCGACGGGCGTCCATGCGGTCGGTGAGCCATCCGGAGGCGATCGTGCCGACCACGTTGAAGATGCCGATGAATGCCAGCAGGGTCGAGGCTGTGGTGACAGGCATGCCGTGGTCGTGGGCAGCAGGGGTGAAGTGGGTCCACATGATGCCGTTGGTGGATGCGCCGCAGATGGCGAATGTGCCGGCGAGCAGCCAGAAAGGGACGGTCCGGGCGGCGCGGCTCAGCACGGTCAGGGTGCGGCGGGCGGCGCCGGGGACAGGCTCGGGCCGCGGGATGAAGATGTCACTGCCGTAGGGGCGCCGTCCCAGATCGGCGGGATGATCGCGCAGTACGAGGTGGACCAGCGGGCTGATCGCCACGGCTGCGAGGGCGAGAGTGACGAGGGCGGGCCGCCAGTCGTAGCGGTCGATGGCCCATGACAGGGCAGGCAGGAAGACCATCTGGCCGAGGACGCTGCCGGAGGAGAGGATGCCCGTCACCAGGCCGCGACGGGTCGTGAACCAGCGGTTGGTGACGGTGGTGCCAAGGGTCATCGACAGTGACCCGGTGCCCAGGCCGACGAGCAGGCCCCAGAACAGAGTGAACTGCCATGCGGTGTTCATCGCGGTGGTGAGCATCGCTCCCGCGGCCACGGTCCCGAGTGCGGCGATGACGACTCGGCGGATGCCGAACCGGTCCATCAGAGCGGCGGCATAGGGAGCCGTGAGTCCGTACAGGACCATGTTGACCGAGGCGGCCAGGCCGATGGAACTCCGGGACCAGTGGAACTCCTGGCGCAGTGGGTCCTGCAGAAGGCCCGGCATGGTGGAGAAGGCGCCGGCGACGATGATCGCCACCCCGGCGACGGCTGCTACCCACCAGGCGCGACGCCCGGAATCCTCGGTGTGATGGCGGGTTGTCTCTTGCATGCCCTCATCGTTGAATGCGGCGGACACCCGAAACCACTGGCCGTTTGGACACGTAGTGAAAGAATCTGGTCATGATGGTCAGTGATGAAGGGGTGCACACGGTCGCTGTCCTGGTTCGTTCCGGGTTGCTGCCCATGGAACTCGGGATCGTGCACCGGCTGTTCGGCACTGCGGTGGATGCCACCGGCAGGCCGCTGTATTCGGTGGTGACGTGCGCGGCGGAGCCCGGTGAGATCTCCACGGAGGCCGACTTCACCATCAACGTGCCGCTGGGACCGCGGGCACTGCGCCAGGCGGACACGGTCATCGTGCCCGCCGCCGTCGAGGACTACCGTCCCCAACGGCGGGGTCAGTTGAGTCCGGCGGTACGAGCCGCCCTTGAGGAAGTGCCGGAATCAGCGCGTCTGGCTTCCATCTGCACCGGGTCGTTCGTGCTGGCGGCGGCCGGGTATCTCGCGGGTCGCCGGGCGACAACGCACTGGAAGTCCTGCCCGGAACTCGCAGCCCTGTACCCGGAGATCGAGGTGGACCCCGATGTGCTGTACACCGACGACCGACGCGTCCTGACCTCCGCGGGGGTCGCTGCCGGGATCGATCTGTGCCTGCACATGATCCGCAGCGACCACGGCGCCGACATCGCCAACACCGTCGCCCGCGGCACGGTGGTCCCTCCGCACCGCGAAGGCGGCCAGGCCCAGTACATCGACCGTCCCGTACCGGAGTCCGACGACAGCTCCATCGCCGAGGTCCGTGCCTGGGCTCTGGAGCACCTCGGTGAGCCCCTCGCCCTGGAGGATCTGGCGGGGCGGGCGGCGACGAGCGTACGCACACTGTCGCGCAGGTTCCGTAAGGAGACCGGGGTGCCTCCGATGCAGTGGCTCGGGCAGCAGCGCCTGCAGTACGCCCGCAGACTGCTGGAGCGTACGGACGAGCCCGTGGACCGCATCGCGGCCGAGGCCGGCTTCGGCACGGGCACCGCGATGCGCCAGCACTTCCGTGAAGCGCTGGGCGTGTCACCGCGCGCGTACCGCAACACCTTCCGTGGTGGGAGGTGAGGATCCTCCAGGGCAACAGCCGGCCGGTAGCCACGCAGCAGCGGCTCGCGCTGTTCGGTGGTGCTGTCAGGACAAGATCTCGACGTAGCCGTCGCTTCCGTGTACCCGGATCCGCTGTCCGTCCCGGATCAGCCGGGTGGCCTGGTCCACGCCCACGACAGCCGGCAAGCCGTACTCGCGTGCGATCACCGCGCCATGGGTCATCAGGCCGCCCACCTCCGTCACCAGGCCCGCGATCCCGACGAACAGGGGTGACCAACTGGGGTCCGTGAAGGCCGTGACCAGGATGTCGCCCGCCTCGAGATCGGCTTGCGCCATGTCGAGGATGACACGGGCCCGCCCCTCGATGGTCCCTCCGGAAACCGGCAGGCCGACCAGGGCACCGGCCGGCACGTCGTCGCGCCGGTACGCCCCGTTGACGGTCTCGCCTTCCGATGTGAGGACCCGGGGCGGTGTGAGCGCCTGGTACGTCCGGAAGGCTTCCTTGCGCTGCCGGATGAGCCGGTCGTCCACGTGGTTCGAACGGACGACGTCGTGGAGTTCCCGGAACGTGAGGTAGAAGATGTCCTCCTGGTCGGCGAGCACCTCGGCCTGCACGAGACGGTCGGCTTCCTCCAGCAGGGCTTGCTTGTAGACGAAGTAGCGGCTGACGATGTCGTACTTCGGGTACTCGCGGTACCCGATGAAGGTTCGGACCCGGTCGATCATCCGCTTGGTCTCGTCGGCTTTGCTCTCCCCCTCGGGCAGGGCACGCAGGCGTGAGAGTACGTCCTGTTCCTTCCTCCACGCCTCCTGCCTGCCCTGCTCGAAGCGCCGTCGAGCGGCGCCCGGTTCGAAGTTCCTGACGTTGTCGAGGATCGCGGGCACGAGGATGCCGGGGCGCTCGCGCCAACGGGGCCTCGTGATGTCGATCTCTCCGGCACAGCGCATGCCGTACCGGTCGAGGTAGGCCTCGATGGCGTCGCGCGCTTCGGTGCCGCCCGCCAGCTTCGGCAACTCTTCCAGGAAGCTGTCGTCTCCGGCGTTCTGCAGGAACGCGACGACCTGCGCATGGGGGCGGATCGCGTCCGCGACGTCGAGCAGCGCCAGTCCCATCTCGGACGTGACGTTGTCGGGGGCGGACAACGTGAGGGTGTCAGCCGCGTTCTTCTCCCCCAGCCATTCGCGGAGCTTGTCGTTGAGCCACCACGTGGCCTCCATCCCTGCCATGATCGCCTGGATGCTCAGCGGATTGCTGAGCACTCGCTTGTGCTCCTCGAAGGCCTCCCGCAGGAAGTCGAAGAGGGCAGGTCCGGTCTTCGTACCGATGTCGCGCCGCAGGGCGGCGATCGACGCCTGGCTGCGCTCGATCAGCCCGGCGACGACGGCCGGATCGGTCTCGATCGGGGTGGCCGCGCCACCGGCCCGGGGTCCGCCGGGAGCCGGGTCCGGGTCCGGGTCCGGGAGCGAGGGGACGAAGTCGGCGCGGTCGAGGACGGTTTCCAGCGCGTCCCTGGTCAGAGGATCGCCCCTCCCCACGAGGTCCAGAAGACCGGCCCGGCTCGCGGCCGAGGACAGGGCCCTGGTGGCGTCGACGAACAGCCTGCCGCCGGCGTCGGTCATCCGGGCCATGGCCGTCAGCTTCCACACGGAGAGCCCCAGGGGCTTCATGGGGTCGGTCATCATCTGCTGATGGCCGACGGAGACGTAGACGTGGTTGTCCTGATCGTCGGTCTCGGGGATGGGGAAGAGCGTCGTGATCGGCCGGCTCTGAACCAACTGGAAGCCGTCGTCGACGAGGCACCATTCGATGTCCTGCGGGCGGCCGAAGTGCTCCTCGATCCGCTGCCCGAGCCGCACGAGCTGCACGACCTGCGCATCCGTCAACGCCGGCTGCCGCTGCCGCTGGGCGTCGACCGTCACCTGCTGCGTGCCGCCGTCCGGCAGAGCGTGCACCGCACGCTGTTTGGCGGCGATCGCCCGCTCGACGACCTCGCCGTGGCGCACCTTGTAGACGTCCGGGTTCACCAGGCCGGAGACCAGGGCCTCGCCGAGCCCGAAGCCCGCGTCCACGGTGGCGACCTTCCGGTTGCCCGTGACGGGGTCGGCCGTGAACAGGATGCCGGACGCATGGGGGAAGACCATCCGCTGCACGACCACGGCCATGTCGACCACGCGGTGGTCGATGCCGTTTCGGTGACGGTAGGTCACGGCCCGCTCGGTGAAGAGCGAGGCCCAGCACCGGCTGACATGCCGGAGAACCGCCGTCGGCCCCACGACGTTGAGGTACGTGTCCTGCTGGCCGGCGAAGGAGGCCGTCGGCAGGTCCTCGGCCGTCGCGCTGGATCGGACAGCGCAGGCGACTTGCTCACCGAGTCGGGCGACGGCCCGGTTGATCTCTGCCGCGAGATCGTCCGGGACGGCGATCTCTTCGATGGTCCGGCGGATCTGCGCGCTGAGAGTGCCGATCGCCTCCCGATCATCCGGGTTCGAGCGCGCCAGCTGGTCCAGCAGACCCTCGATCGCCGGCGATTGCGCCATGATTCGCCGGAAGGCGTCCGTCGTGACGCAGAAGCCGTCCGGCACACTGATGCCCTCGATCCGCGCAAGCGCGCCCAGGTGGGCACCCTTGCCGCCGACGACCGCGCCATGTGTCTCGTCGACGTCGTGGAGATCCAGCACGTACCGCTCGGTCATCGCGATACCTCCTGCTCTGCCGAACCCCTGGTCGAGCACGTCCCAATCTCCGACACACGCACCTCGTGTCCCCGTTTCCGCAGGTAGTGGCTTCGGTCGATGATTCTGCGTCAGAATCCGGGCCTTGCCGCAAGCCCCCCGGTGCGCTATAACTTGGGAGAGGCAAGGAGAGATCTCCTTGCCTTCGTGCTTTTTCGGGCCCCGCTGCAACCTGTCCGTTTCCGGCGCAGCGGTTGTCACGCCGCGAGTGACGTCGACCTTGTATCGAGGAGTCACAGACGTGGTGGGTGACGACGACACCTCCGGGTGAGATTCGACGACCTGTTCTTCAGCCTCGCGTCCGGCCGTACCGGCCTGGTCGCCCCGAACGGTGCCGGCAAGAGCACGCTGCTCAAACTGATCGCCGGTGACCTCAAGCCCGTAAGCGACTCGTCGGTCGACGGAACGCCGGGCCACCTCCCGCAGCCCCTCCCCCTGACCGGCGGCCTCTTCGTCATGGCAGGGCCGGGAGCTGCGCCCGGAACCGGATCATGAGTGAGGCGCGAGGACTGGGCGGCGAGCGGGGGCGATCGCGCTGTGCTGGGTCGGCACCGCCTGAAGCGGTGATGCCTCGCAGAGGTGCTACTTCCAGGAGGCGACCGCAGTGCTCAGGTGATGCTCCGGACCGCAGTGCTCAGGTGATGCTCCGGACCGTCACGGCAGCCGGGCGGCACTGTAGGCGCCCGTGTCTCAGCCGGTGCGCCGGGTTTTGATGAGCGGCGCGTCCCGCGACAACTCCCTGCAGACACCGGGCTGGGCCCGGACCTACAGGCCCAGGTCGAGCGCGAGACACGAGTAGTACTTCCACGAGCCCTCGGGGGGGGTAGGCGTTCACCCCACCACCCGGCGCGACCTCCACCTCTTCGGCCATGTCGGCGAAGCGGATGGGCTCGGGCAGCTTGCCGTACCGGGCCTGTCGTGCCGCTGATGCGGTGTCCCTCGTCGGTTCCCCGTCCATGACCGATCTCCCCTTCGGGATCACCCTGCCGCCTCGGACGAACAACAGCATGCCCTTCCATGCGTCACCGACCAAGACGGTGACGCAGTTCCTGTGAGTGGGTCAGACCGTGATGGTCCTGTACTCGGTGTACGTCCCGAGGCCCACCGCGCCGTACTCGCGCCCGATACCGCTGGCCTTGAAGCCGCTGAACGGGCCGTCGAAGCCGACCGTCCGACCGATCGCGGGGCGAGCCGACGGCGAGGGGCTCCGGACTGCCGGGCTCCACCCAGGCCCCTCCGATGAACAGCCGGTCGTACGTGATCACGCCCTGTTCGCCCTTCGGGAGAGCGGGAGCACCGGCGCCGCCCACCGTTGTTATCTGTCATTTCAATGGAGCACTTGCATGGAGCAAAGCCACATGCATGCGCCATAAACGACGCGTGGCCGGGAAGGGCGTCGCCCTTCCCGGCCACGCCGGATGTGCAGGATCAACCGCGCCTGGGCAGCCGCCAGTTCGGGCGCGGGAAGTGGCAGGTGTACCCCTCCGGGTAGCGCTGGAGGTAGTCCTGGTGCTCGGGCTCGGCCTCCCAGAACGCGCCGGCCGGCACGACCTCGGTCACCACCGGGCCCGGCCACAGGCCGGACGCCTCGACATCGGCGATGGTGTCCAGCGCGACGCGCTGCTGCTCGTCGTCGAGGTAGAAGATGGCGGACCGGTAGCTCTCACCGATGTCGTTGCCCTGCCGGTTCCGGGTGGTCGGGTCGTGGATCTGAAAGAAGAACTCCAGGATCGCGCGGTAGTCGGTGGCGGTCGGGTCGAACACGATCTCGATCGACTCCGCGTGCCTGCCGTGATCACGATAGGTGGCGTGGGGCTTGTCGTTGTCGCCGCTGTAGCCGACCCGGGTGCGGATCACTCCGGGAAGCGACCGGATCAGCTCCTGCATGCCCCAGAAGCAGCCACCCGCCAGCAGCGCCCTCTCCTCGACATCACTCATGGCGCATCACCTTTCTTGCCCGTATTCGTCCACACTCGATGCAATCACCATCTTGGCAGGTGACGAGCCTGGCTGTCACGGCCGGCTCCTCCCGCGCCTCATGGGCCTGACCTGACGCATCCATGTGGCAGTAGAGGGATCGAGATACACATGAGAGAGGCGTTAAGCACCTCAGGCTCCACGAGGAACGGCCTGGACTCGGTGCGTGAGAGCTGACGCAGCACGCAATCTCTAAGCAGTTCTGACGACCGGAGCGCGCATGCTCGCCGCGGACCCGGGCGCGAGCATCGCGAACATCGCCACCGAGGCGGGCGTGGACCGGCGCACCGTCTACCGGCACTTCGCCTCCCGGGACGAGCTCCTGGCCGCGATCTACGCGTCCCGCCTCGCGGCCGTCGAGCACGCCATCGCGGACGCCCGGCTGCACGAGGCCCCGGTCACCGTCGCCTTGCACCGCTATGTCGAGCACATCATCGCCGTCAACCGCACCTGGCCGGTCGACCTCGCCCGTATGCTCGCCGATGACAGCGTCCGCGCCCGTCGGGACGCCAGTGTGCGCGAGGTCGACGCCTTTCTCGAACGCGCAACGGACGAGGGGCTCCTGCGCCCCGGCCTCCTCCAGGGGTGGGCGAGCGCTCTGCTGCCCCAGCTCATGCGCCTCGTGTCCCGGCAGATGCCCGACCTGAGCCCCGCACAGGCGGCGGACGTCGTGGTCGACACACTGCTGCGCGGCCTCGGAGCGTCCTGACGGACTTCGCCGGCGGCGCGCAGGCCGGAAACCGGCCTGTGGCCGAGAATCTCAGGGCGAGCCCGGGAGAGAGAGCATCCCGGTGGATCCGATATGCGCCAATGTCATCTCCTCGCGCCGGGAGAGCCACCCGCCGCGTCCGGCCCGCACAGCCGCCCCGGCAAGCACCGACTGCCTGGGACAGCGCAAGGTCCGTCACGTCTTCATGTTTTCCACACGACTCCCCCACGTCATGAACACTTCCGGCCGAGTGGCGAGCCGCACCTTCCCGAGGGGGCAGACGGTGTGCCCGGCCCCTGCCTAGCCTCCCAGGCCATGCGATCACCCCTGATGAGACGTTTCGGCCTCGGCGCCGTCCTCGCCCTCGCCCTCGCCGTGTTCGGCCTGGCCCCCAGCGCGAGTGCGGCGGCCGCGCCGGCGGAGCTGACCTTCACCACCGACAGCGCCACCACCACGCCCGGCGGCTCGGTCAAGCTGTCGATGACCCTCACCAACAACAACACCTACGACGTCTGGTTCGTGTACCAGACGATCGAG
Organism: Streptomyces sp. NPDC037100; assembly: GCF_055606225.1. Taxonomy (NCBI): domain Bacteria; kingdom Bacillati; phylum Actinomycetota; class Actinomycetes; order Kitasatosporales; family Streptomycetaceae; genus Streptomyces; species Streptomyces sp. NPDC037100. Next base: position 180,690 of record NZ_JBVJSX010000008.1, read on the forward strand.
CCGACATGGCTGACCACGCAGCGCCCCGACCTCAAGTACAGCTTCTCCGGGTGCAGCCTGACCACCACGAGCGGCCCCGCCCCCTGCTCCGGCACCGGCCCGGCCAACCTCGGCGGCAACTACGGCGCCACCATCCCGCCCGGTCAGAGCCGCACGGTCACCCTGACCCTGGACGTCGCCGCCGACTCCGGTTGCAACGGCAACATCGGCTTCTACTCGTACTTCTACGCCGAGTTCAGCGACTCCACGAACGTCAGCGGAGGGCCGGTCTACACGCCCGTGACCCGAGTGCTCTGCTCCTGACGCTCCGTCCGGGGAGCAGGCGGCCGTGACCTGAAAGTTCCCCGTCCGGGCGCCTGTGCCGGTCTGGACCACTGGCACTCCGACCGGCGGGTCCCACCGGCCCGCCGGTGCTCCACACGAGGCCCGGACCAGCACGCCGGGCCCTCGCGCCCATCAGGTCCGGCCTCACCCGGCAGCACGGAACGGCTCGATTCGCTTCCGGAACCACTCCGTTCGACACCTGCGCTTTTCCGTCATGTTCCGCAACGTGACCGCGAAATCTCCACACAGACATCACTATGTGACGCGAACGGATGCGTGACGAACTGGCTTCTGAGGGGGACGCCGGCGGCGCGCAAGGGGGTGTCCGCTCCACAGGAGCCGTGCTCACCCCTGCCCGGGGAGGGGACCTCACCGCATGAAGCGGACCTTTCGTACCACCGTGCTCACGGTGAGTGCGGTCATCGCCGCGCTGGGCCTGCCGGCCGGTGCGGCGCACGCCGACACCACGCCCCGCATCGACCTGCGGGTGCTGGTGGTGAGCGACGGCGGCCCGTCGACCGATGCGATAGCCGCCGAACTGGCGGCGGCCGGAACGCCGTACACCCGGATCGACCTCACACAGGCCGGCCGGGCCGTGATCGACGCCGGCTTCCTCGCGGACACCGTCGACGGCAGGCCGCGCGCCAAGTTCCAGGCCGTGGTGCTGCCCAACGACAACCCGTTCCCGGCCGGCTCCGCCGAGATGGCGGCACTCGCGGCGTACGAGCAGAAGTACGACGTTCCCCAGGTCGACGCCTACACCTACGCGCGTCCCGAAGCCGGTCTGCAGTACCCGGTCCACGGGGGCTACTCCGGCAGCATGGACGGCAAGCGCGCGGAGGTGACCGCCGCCGGCAGATCCGGCCCCTTCGGCTACCTCGACGGGGCGGTGCCCTTCGAGGACAACGACCCGGCCATCGGAGAGAGTTACGCCTACCTGTCCAAGCCGGTGGTGGGGGCCGACTTCACCCCGTACGTCGAGGCGGCGATCCCCGGGCAGACGGCCAAGGGCACGCTGGTGGGCGAGTACCGGCACGACGGGCGGCGCGAGCTGGTCGTCACCTTCGTCTACAACCAGTACCAGCAGCAGTTCCGGCTTCTGGCCCGCGGCATCGTGGAGTGGATGACCGGCGGGGTGCACCTGGGCGCCTCACGGAACTACTTCTCCGTCCACGTGGACGACGTGTTCGCCGCCGACGACCGCTGGAACAGCCAGCTCAACTGCACCCCGGGCGACGTCGACTGTGAGGACCCCGACGCGACGCCCGACCCGATCCGGATGACGCCCGCCGACGTCGATCACGCCGTCGACTGGCAGAACGACAAGAACTTCACCCTCGACTTCGCCTACAACGGCGCCGGCAGCGCCGACCACCGCGAGGACAACAACGGTGCCGACGCTCTCGCCGACCGGCTGATCGCACGGCGGGGCGAGTTCCGCTGGATCAACCACACCTACTCGCACCCGTTCCTCGGCTGTGTGCAGGACACCACCGTGGTGCCGTGGAAGTGCGCGACCAACGCCGACGGCAGCACCCGCTGGATGAGCCGCAACGACATCTCCGACGAGATCGCCACCAACCGTGTCTGGGGCGAGAGAGCCGGACTGCCGCTGGTGAAGGACGAGTTGGTCACCGGCGAACACTCGGGCATGAAGGTGCTGCCGCAGCAGCCCGAGGACAACCCCAACCTGGCGCTCGCCCTCGACGACAACGACATCGCCTGGCTCGGCTCCGACAACTCCCGTGAGCCCGCCCAGCGTCGGGTCGGTCCGGCCACGACCGTGCCCCGCTACCCGATGAACGTCTTCTACAACGCCGGCCGGGCGCCCGAGCAGGTCGACGAGTACAACTGGATCTACACCAGCCGCGCCCAGGGCGGCAGCGGCATCTGCGAGGACAACCCGGCCACCACCACCTGTCTGCCGGCGCCGCTGGCCCCCGCCACCGGCTACGCCGACCACATCGTCCCGCTGGAGACCCGGATCGCCCTCGGGCACGTCCTGGCCAACGACCCCAAGCCGCACTTCATCCACCAGTCGAACCTGGCCGAGGACCGCATCGCCTACCCCGTGCTCGACGGCGTCCTGGACGGCTACAAGGCACTGTTCGCCGAGAACACGCCCGTGGTGAACCCGCGGATGCAGGACATCGGCGTCGAACTGAGGCGCCGGGCCGACTGGCAGGCCGCAGTCCGGGCCGGGGAGATCACGGCCTACCGCATCGGCACCACGGTGACCGTCGACGCGCCGAACGGGCTGACGGTCACCGCGACCCTGCCCACCGGCACCACGCTCGCCGGGGCCGAGTTCGGCGAGGCGTACGCCGGGGCCGTGTCCGGATGGACGCCCGCCACGGGTACGCCGCTCGCCCTCACCCTGCCGGCGTCCGCCACAGCGTCGGCCGCCGACGCCGGAGCCGAGCCCGCCCCGGCCACCGGCACCGCACCGCGAACCCGTGTCCCCGCGGGCGTCACCGACCCCGTGGGTCACACCGCAGACGGCTGAACGGCGCATCCATCCCAGACCGACCGAAGGTCCTGGCCGCACCGTAGCGGCCAGGACCGGCCCGAACCACCCCACTCCTCGGCCGTGGAGCACATCGATGCCCGTTCCCCAGGGCGCGCGACACACCGGAGCAACGCGCGTCACCCTGCTCACCGAAGGCACCTACCCGCACAGCCACGGAGGTGTCAGCGTCTGGTGCGACCAGCTCGTCCAGGGCATGCCCGACCTCGCCTTCGACGTCATCGCCGTCACCGGAACCGGACGTGAGCCGGTCGTATGGGACCTGCCCGCGCACGTCGCCGGCGTGCTGTCCGTCCCCATGTGGGGCGCCCCGCCCGAGGGACGCCCGCCCCGGGGCAGGTCCCGCAACCGACTCGCCGCCGCCTACGAACGGTTCCTGACCGCGTTGCTCGATCCGCGCGCCGAGGACGGGTTCGCGCCCGCGCTGTACACGCTGGCACGGGCCGCGTCGGACGGGACGCTGAGCCCCTTCCTGCGCGGCGACCGCGCGATCGCGATCCTCACCGCGCTGTGGACCCGTCCCGGTCTCGCCGTGCGCGAGGCGCAGCCGACCCTGCACGACGCGCTCACCGCGACCGCCCTGCTGGAGCACGCCCTGCGCCCGCTGGCCGCCCCGGCTCCCGAGACCGGGGTCGCGCACGCGGTCAGCGGCGGGGTCGCCGTCCTGCCCGGCCTCGCCGCCCTCGAACGCCACGGCGTCCCCCTGCTGTTGACCGAACACGGGGTCTACCTGCGGGAGCGCTACCTCGGCTACCGCACCGCGCCCTACCGCTGGCCGGTGAAGGCCGTGATCCTCGGGTTCTTCCGGCTGCTCGCCCACGAGAGCTACCGCCGGGCCGCCCTGATCACGCCCGGCAACCGTTACAACCGGCTGTGGGAGGAGGAGGGCGGCGCCGCCCCGGAGTCGATCCGTACCGTCTACAACGGCGTGGACCCGGCCGCGTTCCCGGCGGCCGGGCCCGAGCCTGACACCCCCACCCTCAGCTGGGCGGGCCGCGTCGACCCCATCAAGGACCTGGAGACCCTCATCCGGGCCTTCGCCCTGGTCCGCGCCGAACTCCCGCACGCACGGCTGCGGTTGTTCGGCGGGACACCACGGGGCGGAGAGTCCTACCGCGAACGCTGCGAGGCCCTGGCCGCCGAACTCGGACACGCCGACGCCGTCACCTTCGAAGGACGCGTCGACGACATCAAGGACGCCTACGCCGCCGGGAACGTCGTGATGCTCTCCAGCATCAGCGAAGGCTTCCCCTTCACCCTGATCGAGGCCATGTCGTGCGGCCGGGCGACCGTCTCCACCGATGTGGGCGGGGTACGCGAAGCCGTCGGGGGCACCGGGCTCGTGGTGCCTCCGCGCGACCCGCAGGCGATGGCCACGGCCACGCTGGAGCTGCTGGGCGACGCCGCGCGGCGCAGGGCCATGGGTGAGGCGGCGCGGCTACGGGTCATCGAGCAGTTCACCCTCCGGCAGACCATTGACACGTTTCGGTCCGTCTATCAGGAACTGGCCCACCCCGAACAGGAGGCGACGGCCATGACCGCCCCGGTCAGGATCTCCGCCCCGGCCGTCCACGGCACCGGAAGCCTCGCCCTGTGAGCGGCCCGATATCCCTCGAACCCGGGGGCTCCGAACAGGACACGCTGGCCATCCGGCTGGCCGGCACCCGCCCGCCGCGCCGTCGGCCACGGTGGGCCCTGGACGACGCCACGCTCGCCATCCGGCTCCCCCGCACCGGGCCCGACGAGCAGGCGGTCAGTGAGCTCGCCGCCGAACTCGCCGACCGCATAGGGCCCGCCGTTCACCCCTACGAGGTTGCCGCGCTGCTGGAGGCGGAGGGACTGTCCGCCTCCCTGATCAACGAACGCTACGGTCACCCGAACCTGTTCTCCCTCGCCTCCGCCCTGTACGAGCGGGTGCCGCGCACCTTCCCCGAACCCGCCCCGGCGGCCGATCCCTGGCGCCCCGACACCGTGCGCTGTCTGCTGCGGGGCGTACTGTTCGCCCTTCCGGGGCTCGCCTACCTGCTGACCGCGCCCCTGTGGGACGCAGCCGGGTACGCCCCCGCCCTGATCGTGGCCGGACTCCTCTCGTGGGCGTGGGGGCAGGCACTCGGACACCGCGCACACCTGCGGTTGGCGGCCGGACGCCGGGAGGCGGGCCGTACCCTCCTGGCCGGCGCGCCCGTGGGGGCGGCGGTGGCCACGGCGGTCGCCGCGCTGTCCGCGGGCGGCGGACCGGTGACCCTGATGGCTGCCGCGCAGTCCGCGTATCTGGCGGCCGCCGGTGTCCTGCTGGTGCTGGGCCGGGAGCGGCTGCTTCTGGCAGCGCTCAGCCCGCTTCTCGCGGGTGCGGCCGTCCTGCCGTGGTGGGAGCCCGGCACCGTGGTCCGGGCCGGGCTGCCCCTGCTGGCGCTGCTCGCCACCCTCGCCGTCACCGGCTGGGTCCTGCGGGGCGCCCTCGCCGTCCCGGCCGCCGCCGGCGCGACCCGGCCGCGTCTGCTGTGGTCCCTGCCGTACGGCCTGTTCGGGCTGGCCGCCGGGGTGCTGGTGCTGCTGGAGGGGCGTGAGGAGCCGTACGCGGTGATCGTGCTGACGCTGAGCATGGGACCGGCGGAGTGGCTGCTGTACCGCTACCGCGGACTGTCGGTCGCCGCGCTGCGCGCCACCGCCACGCCTGCCTCGTTCCTGCTGCGTTCGGCCGGCATCCTCGGCCTCTGCCTGCTGGCCTATCTCGCACCGCTGCTGCCCGCGGCCCTGCTCACCGGCGCCGACCCGGTCGCCCTGCTGCTGCTCGCCGCCGTCCTGTGGACCGCGCTGCTGCTCCAGGCGTTCGGGGCGGCCTGGTCGTCGGCCGGGATCTGCCTGACGGCAGCCGGCGGGGCCGGAGCGGTGGTCGTGTTCGATCTGCCACCGGGCGCCGCCCTGGCCCTGCCGTTCGGCTGCGGCGCCGCAGCCCTGTGTCTGTCGGCGTGCGCGCTGTGGCTGCTCGGCCGGCCCGCACCACACGCCTGAGCCCCGCGCCAAGCACGTCTGACGCTCCACGCTCACCTGACCACCCATCGGAAGGACACCGCAGTTGACCTCCGCACCGCTCGCCGCCGTCACGGGAGCCGAGGGCTTCATCGGCTCACACCTCACCGAGGCGCTGGTCGCCTCCGGACACCGGGTCCGGGCCATGGCCCAGTACAACTCCTTCTCCTCCTACGGCTGGCTGGAGACCCTCCACCCGGACGTCCTGGACCAGGTGGAGATCGTCCTCGGGGACGTCCGGGACCCCGGCTCCGTCCGCGGCCTCCTCGAGGGCGCCGACACCGCCTACCACCTGGCCGCCCTGATCGCGATCCCGTACTCGTACCAGGCCCCGCACAGCTACGTGGACACCAACGTCACCGGTACCCTCAACGTGCTGGAAGCCGTGCGCGCCCTCGGTACGCCCCGGCTGGTGCACACCTCCACGAGCGAGACGTACGGCACCGCGCAGACCGTGCCCATCACCGAGGAACACCCCATCAACACCCAGTCCCCGTACGCCGCTTCGAAGGCGGGCGGAGACCGGCTGGCCGACAGCTACCACGCCAGTTTCGACACCCCGGTCGTCACGCTGCGGCCCTTCAACACCTTCGGGCCCCGCCAGTCGATGCGCGCGGTCATCCCCACCGTCATCGGACAGGTCGCGGCGGGAGAACGCACGATCACCCTCGGCGACCTGCGCCCCACCCGGGACTTCACCTTCGTCAAGGACACCGCGCAGGCCTTCCTCGCCGTCGGTACCGCACCCGCCGAGCGGGTCGTGGGCCGTACCTTCAACGCCGGAACCGGCGGGGAGATCTCGGTGGGCGACCTGGTCGCGCTGATCGGCAAGGTGATGGACACCGCCCTCGACGTCCGCGAGGACACCGCCCGCATCCGCCCCGCCAACTCCGAGGTGATGCGGCTGGTCGCGGACGCGAGCCGGCTCGGCGCGGCCACCGGCTGGCAGCCGGCGCACACCCTGGAGGAAGGCCTCGCGTCCACCGTCGAGTTCTTCCGCGACCCCGCCAACCTCGTCCGGTACAAGACCGGCATCTACAACATCTGACACCACCACACAGCGGATCTCGTCCGTCACGTCTGCGCACGTCCACGAAGCGTTCACGAAGGAGGAGCCCCATGCACGCAGTGATCCTGGCGGGAGGCAAGGGCGTCCGGCTGCGGCCGTACACCACCGCGCTGCCCAAGCCGCTCGTGCCCATCGGCGACCAGCACGCCATCCTGGAGATCGTGCTGCGCCAGCTGTCCACGGCCGGCTTCACCAGCTGCACCATCGCCATCGGCCACCTCGGCGAGATCATCCGCGCCTACGTCGGCGACGGGTCCCAGTGGGGCCTGACCGTCGACTACGCCACCGAGGACAGCCCGCTGGGCACCATGGGACCGCTGCTCAACCTGCGCCACCGGCTGCCCGAGACCTTCCTGGTGATGAACGGCGACGTCCTCACCGACCTCGACTACGCCGACGTCCTGCGCCGGCACCGCGCGTCCGGGGCCCCGCTGACCATCGCCACGTACGCCCGCACGGTGCACATCGACTTCGGGGTGCTGACCACCGACTCCAGCAAGGTCGTCGCGTTCACCGAGAAGCCGAGCATGGACTACCGCGTCTCCATGGGCGTCTACGGCCTGTCCCGCAGCACCCTGGACGGCTACACGGCCGGACTCCCGCTCGGTTTCGACGAGTTGGTACTCGATCTGCTGAAGACCGACAACCAACCTCACGCCTACGACTTCGACGGGTACTGGCTGGACATCGGACGCCCGGACGACTACGACCGGGCCAACGCCGAGTTCACCACCCGCAAGTCGCTGCTGCTCAAGGGAGCCTGAGCACGTCATGCGCATTCTCGTCCTGGGCTTCACCGGCTATCTCGGCGCTCATGTCGCCGAGCGGCTGCGCGCTCTGCCGGGCGCGCTGGTGATCGGCGGTGGCCGGTCGCCTGCCGCCGGCTTCGACGTCGATCTGGCCCGTGTCCGTCCGGAGCGGCTGGCGAAGGCGCTCGCGTCGGCCGCGCCCGACACCGTCGTCAACTGCGCGGGCGCGACCGGCGGTGACGCCGTCGCCCTCGCCGAAGTCAACACCCGCGGTCCCGCGGTGCTGTGCGCCGCCCTGCGCGAGGCGGCGCCCGCGGCCCGCCTGGTGCACCTGGGCTCGGCCGCCGAGTACGGCCCGGGCACGCCCGGCGTCCCGGTGACGGAGTCGGCGCCGACCCGCCCGGTCGGGCCTTACGGTGCGACCAAGCTCGCCGGCACGGTCGCGGTGACCGCCTCGGGCCTGGACGCGGTGGTGCTGAGGGTGGGCAATCCGGTCGGGCCGGGCGCTCCCCCCACCGGACTGCCCGGCCGGATCGCCGCGCTGCTGCGCGAGGCGGACTCCGGCCCCGAGGCGGTGCTGCGGCTCGGCGACCTTTCCGCCCATCGGGACTTCGTCGACGTACGCGACGTGGCGCGGGCGGCGGTGCTCGCGGCCACCGCTCCGGGGCCGTTGCCACCCGTGCTGAACATCGGCGGGGGCGGGGCCGTCCCGGTGCGCGACCTGGTCCGGCGTCTGGCCGGCCTGGCCGGCTTCCGGGGCCGGATCGAGGAAGGCGCGGCGAGCACGGCGGGCTCGGCCCGCTCGGCGCAGGTGTCGTGGCAGTGTTCCGACATCACCGCCGCCGAGCAGGCCCTCGGCTGGCGTCCGGCGCACTCCCTCGACGACGCGCTGACCGCCCTGTGGGAAGGAGGCCGCACGCCGTGAGCCTGCTGATTCCGCTGTACGTCCATCCGGCCGAGGACCCGGGTGCCTGGCACCGGCTGATCACCGCCGCGGCGCACACCTACGGTGTCGTTCTCAATCCGGCGAGCGGGCCGGGCGAAGTGCCCGACCCGGCGTTCACCGCGGCGGCGGGTGCGCTGCGGGCCGCTGGGACTCGTCTGCTGGGCTACGTCGACACCGACTACGGGGTGCGCGAACCCGCGGACGTCGCCGAGGACGTGCGCCGGCACCGGGAGTGGTACGCGGCGGACGGCTGTTTCCTGGACCGGGTGACGGCGACGGCAGACGGACTTGCGGCCTGCCGCGGGCTGGTGCGGGCGGTGCGCAGGCTGGGTGCGGGGACGGTCGTCCTCAACCCCGGGGTCCATCCGGCTCAGGGGTACGCCCGCCTCGCCGACCTGACCGTCACCTTCGAGGGCCACTGGTCGACGTACGTCTCGGCCTTCAGCCGGCCGGCATGGGCCGCACGACATCCACCCGAGCGGCTGTGCCACCTCGTCTACGGCGTGCCCGAGGCCCTCGTTCCCCTCGCCGTGCGGACCGCGCACGAGCGCGGAGCGGCGGTCTGTGGTCCTGTGACGGGTGAACCGCCCAACCCCTGGGTCCAGTTGACACCCGCGCTCACCGGGGCGGGGCGATGAGCAGGCCGGCAGTGTGGTGCGCGGCTCTGCTGACCGCTGTGACGGCCGCGGCGCTGACGGGTTGTTCCGGCAGCGCCGAGCGGCCCGCCGACGGGCACCGTACGGCGCCACCCACCCGGGTCGTGTGGAAGCCCCGTCCGGGCCTCGCCTGGCAGTGGCAACTCGACGGCAGGGTCGACGCGTCGGCCGACGTGCCCGTCTACGACATCGACGGCTTCGAGAACTCCGCGGCGGACGTGGCACGGCTGCACCGCGCGGGAAGGAAGGTCATCTGTTATGTCAACGTCGGCGCGTGGGAGGACTTCCGGCCGGACCGGGACACTTTCCCGCGCTGGGTGCTCGGCAAGCCCAACGGGTGGTCGGGCGAGCGGTGGCTGGACATCCGGCAGCTGGCCGTGCTGCGACCGATCATGGAACGCCGCTTCGACATGTGCCGCGACAAGGGCTTCGACGCGGTGGAACCCGATCTGGTGGAGGGCTACGGAAATGACACCGGCTTTCCGCTGACCGCACGCGACCAGCTCAGGTACAACCGGATGATCGCGGCCCTCGCGCACGAGCGGGGGATGTCGGTGGGGCTGAAGAACGACCTCCCCCAAATTCCGCAGCTGGTGGGCGATTTCGACTTCGCGGTCAACGAGGAGTGCGCCCAGTATGACGAGTGCGGCGAACTCTCCCCGTTCATCGCGGCGGGCAAGGCGGTGTTCCACGTGGAGTACGCGGAGCCGCGGAGTGCTTTCTGTGCCGAGTCCCGCCGACTGGGGTTGTCGTCGATGCGGAAGAAACCGGAACTCGGGGTGTGGCGGAGCTCCTGCTGAGCGTGTGGTCCGCAGTGGATGTGCGGGGATGCCGAAGGAGCGCTCGATCGGATGTCTGCTTCCGCGAGAGGGAGTTGTGAGGTACGGGGCGGCGAACACCTGACCACAGGCTGATGGCTCCTCCCTTTCACGAGGGAGGAGCCATCAGCATGTGTTCGGTGGCGTTTGCCTTCTGCGGGTCAGGCGTGCCGATGCGAGCGCCGGTTGCCGGTGACGAGGCGGTAAAGGGCGAGCAGGATGAGGGAGCCGACGACGGCGGCGATCCACGTGGAGAGGTCGAAGAACCCGTCGATGGAGTCCACGCCGAAGATGACCTTGCCGAGCCAGCCGCCGAGCAGACCGCCCACAATACCGATGAGCATCGTGATGATGATGCCGCCGGGGTCCTTGCCCGGCATCAGGGCCTTGGCGATGGCACCGGCGAGGAGCCCGATGATGATCCAAGCAATGATGCCCATGGTGCGTCTCCGCTTCGTCGTATAAGGATTCTGTTAAGTCATCGGGTACGCCAATTCGGCCCGGCCAAACGTCTCCTTCTGATATCGGCTCTGTCGGCCTTGATGGGAACCGGGTTGCCGGGTGACTCAGCGAGAGCGGGAACGGTCCAGGGCGGCCACCTCGCGAACGGCGTCGGCGACGGCCGGGAAGTCCTTCCTCAGGATCGCGCCGTGGTTGCTGTCGACCTTCACGCTGCGGACGTTCGAACGGCGCGCTGTCACCGCGTCGAGGCTCGCGCGGATCCGCTCCTGCTCGTCGCCGCGGCTTCCGAACGACCTCCCCGAAGCGACGACGTACCGCACCGGGACGGTGATGCCGTCGAGCACGGGTCCCAACTCACGCTCGCGGGAGAGCTTGCCGAGCTCGATGTTGCTGTTCGCCTGCTCGTCGGGAGTCATCCGCGGGGTCAGACCCGTGGGGCGCAGCAGGGGCATGAACCATCCCATCCGCCGAAACAGCTTCCGGATCCGCTGTTCCATGGCCTCGTCGAGCCAGTCGTGGGGGAACGCGCCGTCGACCAGGATCGCGCCCACGGCGCGCTCCGGGTTGCGGCCGGCCCAGTGCGCCGCGACGACCGCTCCGTAGGACCAGCCCACCACGAGGGCCCGGTCGACGCCCCGGGCCGCGAGGACGGCGTCGACATCCCGGACGGCCGCCTCGAAGGAGTAGTCCGCCGAGCGCTTCGATTTGCCGCGAGCCCGCTCGTCGTAGGTGATGTGCCGCCACTGTGTCCCCAGTTCGGCGATGGTGCGCCGCCAGTACCCCTGGGTGGCGAACTGGCCGTTGAGGTAGACCACGGGGAGGCCGGGGCCGCCCGTGTCGGTGACGGCCAGGGCAGTGTCCTCGACCGGCACCATCCCGGCCCAGTGCTTCTGGTCCGGGGACGTGGTGTTCTTCTTGTTCTTCGTCATGTCCTGCTCCTGTTCGAGTGAGGCGGTGCCGGGCCGGGAGGCGGGGCACGCTGTTTTCAACGATGGAAACGCTACGTTGCATTCATAATTATCGCAATGGCTACGTTGCACACATCCGCTATATCCGCAGTTCAGAGAGGTGGCATCATTGCAACAACCATGGCCATTAATGCAACGGACCCATCCATGCCGTTGCAATGAAATGACAGTGAACGCTTTGTCGGGTTGCTGTTCCGTACCCTGACGGCATGCGCATGCGTCCCACGTTGAGCTGGACCCCTGCCGAGGACCTGCCGCCGGGCAGCACGGATCCCGAGCCGGTCGTCGATGCGCTGCGCAGCGGCGGAGTGCTGGTACTCAGCGGCGCGGGCATCTCCACGGAATCGGGCATCCCCGACTACCGGGGCGAGGGAGGGAGCCTGAGCCGGCACACTCCGATGACCTACCAGGACTTCACCGCCGCCGCCCAGGCCCGGCGCCGGTACTGGGCACGCAGCCACCTCGGCTGGCGCATCTTCGGCGGAGCCCGCCCCAATGCCGGGCACCGGGCCGTGGCGGCCTTCGGACGGCACGGCCTCCTCTCGGGTGTCGTCACCCAGAACGTGGACGGCCTGCACCAGGCCGCCGGCAGCGAGGACGTCGTGGAACTGCACGGAAGCCTGGCCCGGGTCGTCTGCCTTTCCTGCGGCGCCCGCAGTCCGCGCCGCGAACTCGCCGTGCGGCTCGAGGAGGCCAATCCGGGGTTCGAGCCCGTGGCCGCGGGAATCAACCCCGACGGGGACGCCGATCTCACGGACGACCAGGTCGCAGGCTTCCGTGTGGTTCCCTGCACGACATGCGGCGGCATCCTCAAACCGGACGTCGTGTTCTTCGGCGAATCTGTTCCGCCGCAGCGAGTCGAGCACTGCCGCGAGTTGGTCCGTGCGGCGGCCTCGCTGCTGGTCCTGGGCTCCTCGCTGACCGTGATGTCCGGACTTCGTTTCGTCCGCCAGGCGGCTCTGGCCGGGAAGCCGGTACTGATCGTCAACCGCGATCAGACGCGCGGCGATCACCTCGCCCTCACCAGGGTTTCTCTCCCGTTGGGCTCAGCGTTGAGCTCCGTCTCGCTGCGGCTGGGCATTCCCGTCGACTGAGTGGAACCCGTGGGACCGTGCCCGCGGCCGGGCTCGAGCGCGCGTGCCGCGGCGTCAGCCGAGCCGGCGCCGAAGGGCCGCCGCCAGCCTGACCGGCGCCACGCGCAGCACCAGAGCTGAGCCGTTCCGCAGCGGCTTGGCGCAGTAGGGGCGGCCGAGCCGGGAGGCGCGGTACCAACGGGTGCCGGAAAGCCCCTTCGTGACCGGGACGGGGATGCAACTCCTCGGGTCGTCCGTGCGGATGGTCAGCGTCCACCGCCCCGGTCGCAAGTTCCTGACCGGCATGCGGGCGGTGAAGGAGTGACTCCCGTCCTGTGCGTAGAGCAGGGGTACCTCCCGTACGGCGCCCGAGTCCGCTTCGGCGCGCAGCACGGTGGGGGCGGTATGGCGTCGGGCTCCGTCCGTCAGATGACCGCTGACGATGAGTGTGGCGCGGTCGGAGGCGTCCCAGGCGGCTTGCGTCACCCACGGCGTCCACCCGGCCGTTCGCCGGACACGCAGGGAGAAGTTGCCGTGAGGGGTGAAGACGGGGCAGGCGGTGGAGGTCTCGCGCCCGGAGGGCGAGTCGGTGGTCAACTCGCGCTGGGTCGCAGCGGCCCATCGTCCGCCGGCGTCCGTCGAGGTCCGTCGGAGCCTGACGGTCCGGCTGACTCCCTGGGCGCGCACGTCCAGGTAGATGTCCCACAAGCCCTCACCGAGCGGGGCGCCCGCGTCCACGGCGCCCAGGTCCACGTCGGCGGTGAAGCCTGCCGTCGAGTCGATGCCGGGGTGCGGAGCGGAGCCGACGGTCGCGGACACGCGGATGTCCGGGTGCCGGAAGCCGTTCGGGCGCAGGATCAGCTGGGTGGTGGGCTGGAGGGGGCCCAGCGACTCGATGCGGGCATGGCCGGCGAGTCGGAGCACGTCGCCGCCGGCGGTCCAGGCCGCTTCGGTCAGTTCGTGGTGGACCGGGATGCGGTCCGTGACGTCGAAGCAGGCGTCCGGGACCGCCTTCACGGGGTCGCGGAAGAACGGGTGGGACCAGTAGACGCGGCCCTTGTCCACGACGTTGCCGCGCGCCGCGTCCTCCTTGGCATGCCGAGCCACGGACATGAGGTCCTCGTAGCGGTCCGCGCGCAGAAGGTGGACGATCAGCCGGTCCGGCGGGGCGAGCGACTGGAAGACGCCGTCGGTCACGTAGCTCCGTGCCCAGTGCCGGAACTGCGGGTAGAAGTACTCCCTTGCCCGCCGTTCGTCCTCGCGGGGCAGCAGAGCACGCAGCGGGCCGCACAGCTCCCACTCCACGTGGCGGCGCATGATCCGGTCCCGGCGCGGTCCGGGGGCCAGGTAACGGGCGACCGTTTCGAAGCAGAGCCGGGTGCCGTCCATGCGGTGCACGAGGTCGGCGGCGGTGAGGGTGAGGTTGTTGCCGTTCTGACGGTTGCGGGAGTAGTAGCAGTCGTAGTCGGCGACGACGGAGATGCCGTCGGCGTTGAGGTAGGCCGCGGCGGTGAACGGCTTGTCCTCGCAGTTGCGGTAGGGCGGGAACCTCAGGTCCAGTCGTTCGATCAGCGAGCGTCTGAACAGCTTCCAGCACCCCAGGGTGCGGTAGGCGGCGGAGGAGAAGACGTCCGTGCGGGGCTGGTTGTGGGAGAAGACGGCCGTCGGTACGGCTCGTCCGCCGACCGACACCATCTTGCCGAGGACCACGTCGGTGCGGTTCTCGTCCGCCATCGCGACCATGCGGCGCAGGGCGTCCGGGCCGAGGTAGTCGTCGGAGTCGAGGAAGAAGACGTAGTCACCGCCGGCCATGTCCAGGCCGGTGTTGCGCGGGCCTCCGGCTCCTCCGCTGTTGGGCTGGTGAACGACGCGCACGCGGGAGCAGGTCTCTGCGAGGCGGTCGAGTTCGGCTCCGGTGCCGTCGGTCGAGCCGTCGTCGACCGCGATGATCTCGATGTGGTCCGTACCGAGCGTCTGCTCCATGACGGACATGACGCACTTCGTCAGTTCCGGCATCGCGTTGTACGCGGGGATGATCACGCTCACGCGGGGAGGGTTCGTGCGGAACATGGTGGGCTCCCGGGCCGTGAGGCAGTACGCGGATGAGTGAGGAGACGAGGTCCTGGCGGGGCGGAAGGACGGGCGGCACGCACCATGGAGCTTCCGGCCGACTCGCTTCCGCCGCCGGGTACGAGGCGTCCTCCTACGCTGTCGGAGTGCGGGAACCACCCGTTCGGGTGCGGCAGGTGCGGGCTGCCGCTCATCGCGACGGAAGGGTCGCCTCTGTCTCGAAGGCGGCGTGGCGGGGCGGGCAGCACGCCGCGCACGCGCGCCCATCCGCTCGATGGAGCCGGGCTCCCTCTGCCTCGGCTGCGGTGACCTCCAGCCGCGCCCCGGTCACCGCAGCGCCCTACAAGCGGGTCCGGCTCGCGCTTCCCCGAAGGACATAGGGCTCAGCTCAGCCCACCTGAACCACTCGGCGACGTCCAGGCAGCCACGGTCAAGGGCAAGGAGCGGATCCCGGCCACCGCCTGATCGAACGACCCCCGCTTCCACGCCACTTACGCTGCAAGCCGCAGTGCGTCCCGTCGCGAGAACGGCAGCTCGCCTTCCACTCCGGCCGTGTGCGCCGTGTCACACCCCCCAAAGTCAGCCTAAGTTGTCTGCATCACAGCGGAAATGTCCAATTGGCGTCCATGCTCGAATCGGACGTTGACTCCCGAAGTGGGGCTCATCGCCATCCCCTTGGGCACGAAGTTCAAAGTGACCCATGACACAGCACGCGTGACGTTCTCCCCCTCGGAAGGTGCCCCATCATGGCCGCTTACCTCTGCCCGCCAGCCGTGATACACGGCGAGCACGCCGTGAAGACCAGCCAGATCGTGGCGGAGGTGAGCGACCGGCACCCGCATGCGGCGTGGGCGCCGCGGATCGACGGCATCGCCGCCAGTACGGGCATCGAGACCCGCGGCTGGATGCTGCCGCTGGAAACCGCCGTCGCGCCCGGCAAGGGCAGCGGTCTGCACGCTCTCGGCATCGGGTCGGCCCAAAAGGCGCTGGCACGCGACGGGTTCACCCAGCAGGACGTGGACCGCGTGATCGCCGCCCTCGAGTCCATACCAGCCCCGCAGACCGTCCAGGAGCGCACCGCGCCTGCCTGGGAGGCCGTGCAGTCCTACGGGGAGCGTGCGGCGCGCGGGGCCCTGCAGACAGCCGGGCTGGATGCCGCGGACGTCGACTGCCTGATCACCAGTCACTCCACCACCCCGGCGCTGCCGGGCCTGGACATCGCCCTGGCCAACAGGCTGTCGCTGCGCAGCGACACGATGCTGCTGCCGGCGACACAGTGGGCGTGTATCGCGGGGACGCGCTCCCTGGCACTGGCGGCGGAACTGGTCGCCGCGGACCCCGACCGGGTGGTCCTGGTCGTCATCTCGGAGGCGCTGAGCACGACCTACCAGCCCGGGGACGACACACTCGAGTCCTTGATCGTCCGGCTGCTGTTCGCGGACACCGCGGTCGCCGCGGTGGTCACGGGCCGCCCGAGGCCCGAGTCGGTGGTGCGGCTGGACGCGGCCTGGCACCACACCCTGCCCGGCACCCAGGACCTGCACCGTCTGGAGACCCGCGCGGACGGCACCCACTTCGTGATGGACCGGCGTGGGCCGCGCGCCGTACAGGAGACGGTCACCGCGATGTGGGAGTGGCTGCGCACCAGGTACCAGGACGACCCCGACTCCTGGCACCCCGATGTACTGCTCGCGCACCCCGGGGGGACCCGCGTTCTGGAGTACATGGAGCAGACGATGCCCGACGGGTGGCCGTCGGGGCTGCTGGACTACAGCCGGGACAGCTACACCAGCGGCAACCGCGGAGGCGCGGCGGTGTTCGACATCCTGCGGCGGGCACATGACGCGGGGCACCTGAAGGCGGGGCATCGCGCCGTTCTGTACGCGGCGGCACCGGGACTCACCGCGACCGCCCTCGAAGGGCAGTGGCTGTAGTCGCGACGGAGGGCGTCGTCCGCTCGGCCGGCGGGGCCGGGGAGCACGCCGGTCGTGCCTTCGCCGCTCTCTCCCAGGCCGGTCTCACCTCGCGACTTCCGCCCAGACGACCTTCCCGTTGTCCGTCCACCGCACCCCCCACCGGGTGGTGAGCCGGTGCACGATGCCCAGGCCACGACCGCCGTTGTCGAGCAGGTCGCCGCGCCTGAGGCGTGGCCTGCCGTTGCCGGTGTCGCCCACCTCGCACAGCAGGCCGTGACCGGACCTGATGAGCCGTACCGTCACGGGACCGGTGGCGAAGCGCACCGCGTTCGTGACCAGCTCGCTGACCAGCAGCAGCGTCTTGTCCTTGGTGTCGTCCTTGGCGCCCCACTGCCTCAGCAGCGCGGCGACCCGCTCGCGGGCGTGGGCGGGGGCATCGTTGCGGGCGGGCAGCCGCCAGGTCGCCGTGTCCCCCTTGCGGTAGCCGATCATCCGTGCGAGCAGCAGGGTCACGTCGTCGCGCTGGGGGGCCGGCGCCAGTGCGGAGACGACGTCCCGTGCCGTCTGCTGCAGGGCGTCCCAGGGGTGGACCGTGGAGACGACGTCCGTGAGCCGGTCGATGCCCTCGTCGATCGAGAGGGCGGGATCCTCGACCAGCCCGTCGGTGTACAGGGCGAGCACGGACCCCGGAGGTACGCCGACGGTGTACACGTCGAACGGCTCTCGCAGCGCGAACTCGGCG
The DNA here is from genome assembly GCF_055606225.1 of Streptomyces sp. NPDC037100. Lineage (NCBI taxonomy): Bacteria > Bacillati > Actinomycetota > Actinomycetes > Kitasatosporales > Streptomycetaceae > Streptomyces > Streptomyces sp. NPDC037100. The sequence continues at coordinate 198,040 of NZ_JBVJSX010000008.1, forward strand.
CCCAGGCCGGGGTGGGGGCGGATCGAGAGCACCCCCGCGTGTCCGTCCGGGGAGACCAGGATCGGGGGGAGGTGGCCGGCGCTGGACAGCGTCACATGGTGCCCCACCGGGTCGTACAGGGCGATGCAGCAGGTCGACCCCAGGGCGCTGTAGCCGGCCGCCAGCCCGGACTCCGCGTCGTCCAGCAGCGTCACCGTCTCGTCCAGGTGCTCGAGTACCTGGTCGGGGGCGAGCCCCGCGGACAGCAGCGCGCGGGCCTCCATGCTCAGCTGCCCCATGGTCGCGGCGGCTCCCAGGCCGTGCCCGACGACGTCACCGACCACCAGCGCGGTACGGCCGTCGGGCAGCGGGAAACTGTTCACCCAGTCGCCACCGACACCGGCGCTGTCGGGAGTGGCCGGCTGGTAGACGCTGGCGATCTCGATGGTGTCGCCGCCGGACCGGGGCAGGAGCCGGCGCTGCAGGGCCAGCACTTGTGTGTGTTCGCGCTGGTGCCGCCGAGCCAGGTCCACGTGGTGGGCGGTCCTGGCCACCAGTTCTTGCAGGTCGAACAGCTCGCTGTCGCGGAAGGGACAGTCCGCCCGCCGCCACACCTCCGCAACGCCCAGTACGACGGGCGGCGCGCCGTCCAGGACCAGGGGGATGCACGCCACGCCCGCCGACCGGCCGCTGGGCACCAGGGCACGTACCACTCGGGGGCTGCCGAAGACCCGTTCGACCGTCTGGCGGTCGGGGATGACGATGGTCTGCGGGGCATCGTCCCGCAGGACCGCCTGCGCCAGCAGACGACTCGCGTCGCCGGGAAGATCGTCGCCCGGGGTCATGTAGCCCTCGGGCCACACCCGGTCCGGTACCAGGGCCGCCCGCCGGAGGTGGATACGCCCTTGGGTCTTTCCGGTGACTCCCTCGCCCGTCCACACGGCGAAGTCGAGGTCGACGGCGGCGACGTCTCCCCAGGCCAGCAGGGACTCCGCCAGCGACTGCGCGGTCTCGCCGATGTCCAGTGAGGTGCCGATCGCGGTCTCGGCGGCGTAGAGGTGCAGCCTCCTGGCCATGGCGATCAGGGAGACGGTCAGGCCCTCCTCCGGCGACGCGGCGGGCAGGATGCTCATCGACACGACCAGCTCGGATCCGTCGCACCGCCTCAGCCGCTGAATCCGGGCGACGTGCGCCTCACCGCTCTCCACGACCTGTCGCAACCTGCGTGTGACCGTCGGTACGTCGCCCGGGGGAAGGAGATCGACGAACGGTTTCCCGGCCCCGGCCTCCAGACCCGCGAACACCGGGGCGTCGAGGTTGCAGCGGGTGATGATCAGATCGGTGTCCAGGTTGACCGCGCCGAGGATCTGCTCCTGTTGTCCGGCCGCCGGAGGGTCGGGGACCGGCTGACGGGTGGCACGGTCGCCCCGCGCATCGGCCGCTGACGCTCCACCTTGCGGGATGTAGCGGCCAAGAGCGCGGCTGACCAGCTCGAATGCCGAGGAGGACGAGGGCGAGGGTGTGGAGTCCATGCGGGTCTCTCAGCAATCCCCGACGCGGGTGGCGGGGCTTTGTCCGGATCCGTGTGCGGTGGGGCCCCGAGTCCCTGACCGCACACCTCATTGAATAACACCGGGGGTCGCTTCGCACACACCAGCGATTGCTCGAGCACCCGGGCACGGGGACCCGTCCCCACTCAGGGCGAGGTCAGTGGCTGTGCATGAGCGATGAGCAGCGCGACATCGTCATGGTCTGCGGGATTGCGCAGTTCCCGGAGCAGCCGGTCGCAGGTTTCCTCCGCGGAGCGGCACGGCGGGGACAGCAGGCGCAAAAGCTCGTCCAGGCGCTTGTCGATGGGGTCGTCACGGGTCTCGACCAGTCCGTCGGTGTACAGGACGAGTTGATCACCGGGGTTCATGGCGACGGCGGAGGTCTCGAAAGGACCGCTGCCGACTCCCAGCGGGGTGCCGGTGGGCAGGTCGAGCAGTTCGGGCCGTCGGCCGGCCCGCACCAGAACCGGAGGCAGATGGCCGGCACAGGCCACCTGCAAGCGGCCGGCGTGCGGATCGTGGACGGCGTACACGCACGTGGCGATGTAGGGGTCCAGACCCTGTGTGATCTTGTCGAGATGGGTGAGGATCCTGCTCGGCGCGAGGTCGAGGTCGGCAAGGGTGGAGGTCGCGGTACGCAACCGGCCCATGGCGGTGGCCGCCGGGATCCCGCTGCCCATGACGTCGCCCACGGCCAGAGCGGTCCGGTCCCCGCTGAGCGGGATGATGTCGTACCAGTCGCCGCCGACCTCGCTGAAGGCCTGCGCGGGCCGGTACCGGGCGGCGATCTCCAGGCCGGGGCGTCGTGGCGAGGGGCGGGGCAGCAGGCTGCGCTGCAGGGTTTCGGCGGCGCTGCGAATGTGCTGGTGCAGGACGGCGTTGTCGATGCTCAGCGCGGCGGAGGACGCAAGCTCGCAGGCGAGGGTGAGATCGTCCTCGTCGAAGGGCTGCGGATTGCGCGCACGGGCCAGGCTCATCACACCGATGATCTGTCCGCGGGCGATGAGGGGCACGGCCATGTCCGTGTGGACACCGGCCTGTGCGAGCAGTCCGGCCGCCGCGTCGTCCGCTGCGATACGGCGGAGATCGCCGCTGTCGAGGTGGGTGATCAGCACCGGTTTACGGGTGCGCAGGCAGTGGGCGGCCGGATGGTCCGCGTGGTAGGTGGTGAGGTGACCGGGCGCGATGATCGCCTCGGAGGCCCCGGTGGGGTAGGCGGTCTTCACCGCCAGCGCCCGGAACAGCGCCGGGCCGTCTCCGCGGTCCGGGCGGCCCGTCCGCAGGACGGCGTCCAGGATGTCCACCCCGATCATGTCGGCCAGGTCGGGCACCAGGACGTCCGCCAGTTCCTGGGCGGTCCGCTCCACCTCCAGGGTGGTCCCGATGCGCGCCGAGCCGTCGGCCATCAGGCGCAGGCGTTGCTGGGCCCGGTCGGCCTGCCTGGCTGCCTGGTACCGGTCGGTGACGTCCACCACCACGTTGGCGATCCCCAGCACGTGTCCGCTCTGGTCCTCCAGCCGGTAGAGCGACACGGCCCAGGCGTGGTCGTGGTCCGGGTCGGCCCGGGTCCGGCCCACCACCTGCTCGTCCACCAGCGGCAGGCCGGTCTCCAGGACCTCCCGCATCTGGTTCTCCGCGGTCGTGAGGGGCGCGCCGGGCAGGATCTCCCGGAAGGGGCGGCCCAGGTGGTCGGCCTCGGGGACGCCGTGCATCGAGGCCAGGGCGCCGTTGACCGCCACGTACCGCAACTCGGTGTCCAGGACGGACAGTCCGATCGGCGCCTGGGTGACCAGTTGGCTGGAGAGGGCCACATTGCGCTCCACCTGCCGCACCGTGGCCCGGTCGGTGGCGAGCCCGAGCGCGTAGTGATCGCCGATGCTGTCCGTCAGCCGCATGTTGCGGAACTCAACCGTCCGGGTTCTGCCGTCCTTGAGCCGGACGGGGAACGGTCCTGCCCAGCCTCGGCCGGTCGCCATCACCTCGGCGAACAGCCCCATTCCCGCTTCCCGGTCTTCGGGGTGGAGCAGCAGGGCGGCCGCGTTCTGCCCGACCGCCTCGTCACCGGTGTAGCCGAACAGCTCCTCCGCCTGCGGACTCCACATGTCGATCCGGCCGTCGGCCTCCACCAGTACCGCGGCGACACCCAACAGGTCCATCAGTCCGCTCGGGTCGGACGCCTGATCCTGCGGATCACCCACCTGCTCCGAAGGCTGGTTCGCTCGGCTCATCACATTCGCCCCTCAGGCCTGTCGACCTCACCGGCGCACCCGTCTGCCCGAGCAGATGCTCACGGCGGCCGGTCGCAGGTCGGCAGCCGTTCACGATCCGGGTCCGGCTCGCAGGTCGGTTCCTACCCATCCAGCCTTCCACAGGTCGCGGCTTCGACCGAGGAGATCATGGTCCGCCGGGGTCGGTCTCTTCGGGCCGGTCCGGCGCGTGAGGTCCGGTGCCCCGGTACGGCACAGCCGCCGTGGTGGCGCCGCGGGCGTCCGCGTGGGCGGCCGTCGGCAGCCCGTCATGCGGGGTGGGGAGCTGCCGCCCCAGGCGTGCGAGCGGGGACAGGGCCATGACCACGGGCGACAGCATCATGGCTGCGGCGGTGACCAGCAGGCCGGTACGCAGCCCCCACTCCCCCGCGAGGAATCCGCCGGCCAGGGACCCGATCGGGGTCAGCCCCATGCCCGCACACGTGATCGTCGCCGCCGCGCGGCCCTGCATCCCGTCCGGGGTGACGGCCTGCCGGACGGCCATGAGCGTGACATTCACCAGCTGGCCGCCCGACCCGAACACGAAGCCCACGGCGAGGAGCACGGGAACCGTGACGGCAGAGGAGCCGTCCAGCGCGGGCACACACAGGAAGACGCCATCGCCGAGGGCCGCCGCGCACAGGGCCACCGTGCCATGACCGAACCGGCCCGGCAGGCGGGCGGCCAGCAGGGAGCCCAGGAGCGCACCCGGCCCCGCCGCCGCGAGAGCCAGCCCCACTACGGTGCCCGACACGTGCAGTTCCCGGGGCAGGAACAAGAGGTAGACGGTCATCATGGCCGCGAACGAGAACTGGAACGCGGCCGAGGCCAGGCATATCGCCCGAAGGAAGGTGTCGCCGACGACGAAGCGCAGGCCCTCATGGATGCGCCGCCGGAGCCGCGGGGGCTTCTCCGGGCCCACCGGCATCGATTCGGCTCGGCGGATACGCCGGATCGACAGGAACGACAACGCGAAGAACAGCGCGCCGGAGGCGGCGGCAAGGGGTGCCGACAGCAGGGACACCAGCGCACCGCCGAGCGCGGGACCGCCGGTCTGCGCCGCGGACCGGCTGCCCTCGAGGGCGCTGTTGCCCCGCACCAGTCGGTCGCGTTCCACCAGTCGCACCACAGACGCCTGGTACGCCACGTCGAAGAACACGGACAGGACCCCTACGGCGAAGGTGAGCGCGAGCAGGCCCGGCATGCCGAGCCCGCCGACGAGGCCGGCCAGGGCGACAGCGCCCAGAGCCAGGGTCCGGCCGGCGTCGGAGAGCACCATCGTCGTGCGGGTACGCCACCTGTCGACCCATGCGCCGACGAACAGCGAGAGCAGCAGGATCGGCGCCTGCCCCACCGCGCGGAGGATGCCCAGTTGCCCGGCAGTGGCGTCGAGCGTCAGGACGGCAAGGAGCGGCAGAATCACCAGAGTTGCGTGTTCGCCGAGTTGGGACGCTGTCTGCCCCCACCAGAGTCTGCGGAAGTCGGCGTCCCGCCAGAGGCTGGACGGGGCAGGTCGGGCGGAACCGGACGCGGCAGAAGAAGCGGTGGGAGCGGGCGGCATGGGTACCCCTCGTGTTGCCGACAACGAGGCCCGCCACCGGGCACGGGAAGGGTGCTTCGGCGGTTTCGGGCAGGAGAAGGCTCGCTGTGCCGCAACATCACGGGCAGCACGCGATGACAGGCCGTCACACGGCCTACGGCGTCAACGCGCGCTCGGGAAACCGACCATGTCTCAGCTCCTCGTGGGTGCCAGCTGCGCCCGAACTCTAACCGTCGGAGGGCCGGTTCGGAAGGCGGCGGCCTTCGACGTGGTGGCAGGGTTGGGCGGCGTCTGCCGTAGTGGCCCGCCCGTGGCCATCGGTCGCGTGTCCGGCCGGGTTCCGGTTTCCCGGCCGTCGGGGCTGATCGCACTGGGCGCGTGTCCGATGCGTCCCCGGTCCTCGCGACCGATGCCCGGCGGGTGGCGCCGGTGCGCCGGCCCTGGCGGGACACGGCACCCGGGCCGTCCCCGCCGATGACGACGGGCATGAGGTGAGGGCGGTCCCTGATTCGCGCTCGTACGGCCGCCTCGGCAGGATGTGGGGCATGACCGAGATCCGCACACCCCGTCTCCTGCTGCGCCGATGGCTCGACGACGACCTCGTCCCCCTGTCCGAGATCCACGCCGATCCGGTGGTGATGCAACGCATGGGCGACGGCTCGACACGCTCCCTGGAACAGACCGCCGAGGACATCGAGGCCTGGGAGGAGGAGTGGGACGAGGAAGGCTTCGGGGTGTTCGCCGTCGAGCTTCTGGGATCCGGTGAGCTGGCGGGCGCCGTCGGCCTGTCCGTGGCTGACGCGCCGGCCGAGATCGCCGGCCAGGTCGCGATCAGCTGGCGGCTCGGGCGGGTGTTCTGGGGGCAGGGATACGCCTCCGAAGCGGCGCACGCCACCTTGGAGTTCGCCGTGCAGGACCGCGGCCTCGACCGGGTGGTGGCCGTCTGCCGCGCCGGCGACAGAGCTTCCGCGAACGTACTCGACAAGCTCGGCATGCAGATGGAGGGAGCCGCGCTGCATCCCGACCACGATCACGACCTCGCGGTGTACGGCATCGACCTCACGCAGTACCAGGGATAGAACCCGCGACCGGCTCGACCCACGCCGGGGCGTCGGCGACGACCGGGCACACACCCGGCTCCGGGCGCCAAGGGGCGGGGCGTCGACTGGTACGGACGGCCGGACGGCATGTGGTTCGGCGAGCACGTCACCAACTGCGGTCGGACTCGCGGCCGTCAGCGGGTGCGCACGGCCGCATCGAGCAGAGGGCCCAGCTCCCGGGCCACGATCGTCAGCGCCCGGACGTCCTGCTCGGCGCGGGCGATGAGGATCGCCCCCTCTCCCACGGTCTCCAGGAAGACGTCCGGGCCGCGGGCGGGCGTTACGTCGAGGCCCCGCTCTCCGGTAGCCGTGTCCCCGCCGAGCGGGGCGAACTGGTGGGGATGCCGGCGGGCGACGACGACGCCGTGGCGACCGTGCGGCCCCTGCTCACTCCGATGTGCCGTGAGACGTTCGCGTGCGGAGCCGTCCCGGGCGCGCTGCTGCTGAAATTCTCGGTGAACCCGTTCCTGATCACCCTGGTCACGGGTCTTGCCGAGGCGTTCCATTTCGCCGAGCGGCACGGGCTCGACCAGCATCTCCTCGGGACGTCCTGGACCCCGGCCCATGGCCAGTGCCGTCTCCCGGGGCAAGGCGCCGAAGCTGCTGGAGCGCGACTTCTCCGTCCAGGCGGCCGCCGCTGACGTCCTGAAGAACAACCGCCTGATCGCCGAGGCCGCCCGCACGGCAGACCTGACGTCCCCGCTCCTCGACGTGTGTCACGCCCTGTACGACGAGACCGTCCAGCAGGGCCATGGCGATGAGGACATGGTGGCCGTCCTGCGCGCCTTGGAGGCCCGACTCGCATGCGTGGCACCCATGGTGGCGGGGAGGGCCGTCGAGGACCATACCCGCACCCGCGAGCCGTTCGAGGAGGTGACGTCAGGCGTGGGACAGCGCGAAGGAGACCAGGAAGCCGCTGACCGTGACCAGCCCGATCGCCAGCTGAGCCTCCTGGAACGCCTCGGGGATCATGGTGTCGGCGATCATGGCCAGGATCGCACCGGCGGCCACGGCCGTCACCCCCGCGATCACCGTGGACGAGAAGCCGCCCAGGACGGCGTACCCGAGGACGGCGGACACGGTGCTCGCGACCGCGATGGCGCCCCACACGGCGAAGACGTATCCCTTGCCGCGTCCGGACTTCCTCATTCCGGCCGAGCTGGACAGACCTTCCGGGATGTTGCTGATGAACACGGCCGCTACGGTCACGAGGCTGACCGCCCCGCCGTTGAGCAGACTGACGCCGATAACCGCCGACTCGGGCACTCCGTCCAGCAGCGCGCCAAGCGCCAGCGCCAGGCCCGAGCCGCTCTGTTGTTCCTCGGACGGCTGCGTCTGGTCCGTGTGATGGCCCGACCGCTTGCGATGACGAGCGCCTCGGCCGGCCAGCCAGAGATTGCCTCCCGTGTAGGCCGCGGCTCCGGCCAGTGTCCCCACAGCCGCCGGGCCCAGCCCGCCCTGTTCGTAGGCCTCGCCGACCAGTTCGAAGGAGACGGCCGAGAGGAGCACGCCGGCACCGAAGGCCATCACCAGCGCGATGACCTTCTGCGACACGCGCATCCCGTAGCCGATCACCGCTCCCAGCAGGAGAGCGCTTCCTGCCAGCAACCCCCAACCACCTGCTTGGATCACCTCGGACATGCCGCGCGTGTACCCACGAGAGTGTGATCGGCACGTACGGCCGAGCCGATTCCTCGGCCGAGCGGCAACACACCCCCGCTACGCGTCAGCCGGAACCGTCGAGCACCCGGCACGGCAGCACCCGCTCACCGGCCCCGTGGCCCCCAACCCCCTGTATCTATCGCCCCAGGCAGGAAGCCCAGTCCGTCCCGCAGGAATGTCAGCGGGCCGAAGGAGTCGGTGTGCGCGCCCTCGGCCACGCGCACCGTGCCGTGGGGCGAGGAGCCCTCGGCAACCGGATTGTGGTGCTCGCCGTGTACCTGCCGCATGCTCCGGGTGTCTTCCGCCGTTCGAGGGGTTGGGGACCACGTGTAGTGGTCACAGCGATGAGTTCTGCGAGCGCGCCGGGTCCATGGGTGCAACGGTCGCCGCAACACACCCGGAGAAAGAGATCACCGGTTCGTCCTCACACCGGTCAACCGCTCGCAAGGAGATCGACATGGCCGCCACCTACACCTTCGACGTCTTCTCCAGCCTCGACGGCTACGGCGCCGCCGGCGCCGACTGGACCGGCTACTGGGGCAAGCAAGGGCCTGAGCTGCTCGACCATCGCCTCGCCCAGTACAGCGAGGAGCAGCGGATGGTCTACGGGGCCAACACCTATCGGGCCTTCGTGCAGATGCTGGCCACGAGCACCGAGGGTCCGACGTGCGAGACCCCTGGGTGACGCGGATGAGGAACCTGCCGACGACGGTGGTGTCGACGACGCTCGAAGGCCCCCTCGACTGGCCGGACGCGACCGTCGCCGACGGTGATGCCGTCGACGTCGTCGCCCGGTTGAAGGAGGAGTCCGATGTGCCGCTGCGTTCGCACGGCAGCCTGTCGTTGAACCGGGCGTTGATGGCCGCCGGCCTGGTCGACCGCTTGCAGGTGACGCTGTTCCCCGTCATCACCGGCCGGACCGGGCTGGACCCGGTCTTCCGGGACGCGGCGGACTTCGACCTGGAGCTGATCGAGCACCGCACGCTCGACGGTCACATCCAGGAGCTGGTCTACCGCCCCACGCTGCATTGACACCTCATGCGGCGGTAGCCCCGGCGGCCTGCCTCAGGCGCTGGCGTGGCGACGCCACGCCGTCCTGCGCGGAGCGGCGTGGTGTACGGGCTCGTCCGTCTGCTCCGCCTGCCGGCGCCTCAGCCACAGGGACGTCATGGCCAGCAAAGAGGCGAACACCACCAGGAGCGCCACCGACACCCACATCTGCCTGCTTCCCGGGTCGGCCCATCCCACCGATGCGGCCGAAGCGGCCCACAGGAGGGCTCCCCCGGTGTAGAAGGTGCGCATCCGACGCAGCTGCCGCAGGGCTCGTACGGACTCAGCGTGATCAGTTTCCGAAGCCATGCCGACGCAGGTACCCCGATCCGCGCCGCCTATCAGCCCTCGGTCACACGCGCATCCCCGAGGGCGACATCGAGCTCGGATCGGATGGATTCCCTCCTGACCTGTCGGCGGGTGGGCCGTGGTCAGGGGTTGCCATGGAGGGCCGGGCGTCATGTCCTTCTGCGGTGGTGGCGGCATCGGCAAGACGGAGCTGTCCCGGCGCCTGGAGTCGTGGGCGTGGGACGAGTTGCCCGATCCCGGGGAGTGATCGGGCACTCGCAGCACGGGTCGGGTTGAGGCCCTGCCCGGGTCGCTCCGCGCGTCACAGTCCGGCCGCCTGGATCAGCAAGGCCCGTTCGTCCTCGCCCAAGTGAAGGTCGGCCAGCAGTTCGTCGTCGGCCAGGAGACGCCGCACCCATGCCGCGTCGGCGACAAATGCCGCTCGGCACAGGGCTCGTTCGGGGTGGTCCTCCTCAGGGCCGCTGACCGCCACATCCCACGGGCTGTCCGTATCGGTCGGTGCGGACAGGGCGGCGGCCACGAGCACGAGCCCGAACAGCTCGTTGCGGCGCGGAGTCGATGGATCGGCGGCCAGTCGCAGCAGGTACGGGACGACCGCCGGCATCGTGGCACTGATGGACATCGGTCCCGACATCACGAGCCAGTCCAGTGCTCGTTCGGCCATCTCGGCCGCGTCTGGATCGAGCAGCCCGCGCAGGACGACCGGGACGTCGACCGGGCAGCCAGGAATGGACGACCACTCCACGTCCTCGCACCCTTCCAGTGCCGGATGCCGAGCAGCCCCCTGCGTCAGATGTGGGTGGGCCGCCGTCAGAGCCGCTGTCGCGGTCACCGCTGCGGCCTCGTGATCCACAGTGCACACCAGCATGCCTCCCAAGACCATCCATGTTCACAGCGAATGTGCCGACCTCATCCTGCCTGGTCGGGACGCGTGCTTGCCCCATGGTGTTCGAGGAGGTACGGGTCATCGAGACGAGCGTCGTCGGCGCGGTCGCGCACGTCGTTCAGGAGCCAGTTCAGCAGCTCCGTGGAGGCGTCGTACTCGTCGTAGAAGCCCATGTGCAGATCGGTGATCTCGTACTCGGTCAACACGTCGTCGACGAAGTCGGCCAGTTGTGAGTCGGCGGCCGGGGTGCGGGTGGCGGTCCATGTGTCCAGCCAGGGGCGCAGGGTGCCCGTGGCGACGGTGATGAGGCTGAGGGTCTTCCTGACGGAGACGGGACTCGGGCTGGTGTGCAGGGTGGCTCGCCACCAGGTGGACCAGACCTCGTGCAGTGCCTGCGCCAGGGGCGCGTCCCAGGTGGTCCCGCCCGCTTCGCGCAGGCGTGAGGCGATGAGGTTCTCGTCGACGTGGAGCCGGCCGGTGACTGCGGCGCGGATGATGCGTGGGGTGAGGCGGCGGTAGAGACGCGGGAAGTCGTCCCAGTGGCTGGGGACCTCTGCTGCGACGGCGGACACCAGGTCGTCGGATATCAGGTCGAGCGGACCGGAGAGTTCGGCCAGATCCTCCGCGCCGTAGCAGTGCGTGCACCCGGAGACGGTGAAGGGCTCTTCCGAGGCGAAGGCGCCATCCAGGGCGTCGAGCGCTGTCATGAGCTGCTGCTGGTGGCGAGACATGGCAACCTGCCGAGGTACTCCGACCGGGTGACCGGCGAAGGTCGCAGGCTATCAGTCCCCGGCCCGCATCCGCGGACCCCGACGACGTGCGGTCCTGTTCAGTCCTCGTAGCGCCGACGCGCGAGATGGACGGTGATGTCAGCGGTGATCTCGACCCGGTCCGGAAGAACCCGCATGATCCGGCTGAACACCTGCTCTCGCTCCGAGGCCGGCAGGACGAGATAGGCCAAGATGGTGGAGAGGTGCCCGACGTAGTCGCGCGCGCTCGTCGTCGAGCGCCGTTCGATCGTGGACTGCTGAGTTTCGGCGAACCACTGGGACCGCTGCAGCTCGGTACCCGGCCACTGCATCTCCTGGTCCGGCGGCGTCCCGTCCGGCGACGGTCCTTTACGCACCCCGGGCCATGGCCGATGGGCCGGGCCTCAGGAGGATCGGGTGTGGTGGTCCAGAAGGCGGGTGAGCAGCTGCACGAAGTGGTCGCGTTCGGCCGGACCCAGCGGTCCGAGGAGTTCGTCGTGGGGGTCGTCCAGGACCTTGTCGAGCCGCCGTAGGTGGCGGCGGCCCTGCGCGGAGATCGTGATGACGTTGCGGCGCCGGTCGCCGGGGTCCGGCGAGCTTGACGAGGTCACGCTCGGCCAGTTCGTTCAGCACTCCCACCAGGTCGCTGCGGTAGATGCCGGAGCGCCCGCTCAACTCCGCCTGACTGGCCGGCCGCGGCCACGCCTGACTTCACCGCTGTGACACGCTCGTCCAGCCAGGCCCCCTGCAAGGCGGTGCGCCGGCGGCCTCTCTCGCCCTCACCCGGTGGACCGCAGACGGGCACCTCTGTGATGGATGCACGCCGGCCCTGTCGGCCCGCCGTGGTCGGGAGCGGTCAAGGAGCGTCCCCGCGGTAGTGGAAGCGGCACGTCACTCCGGGGCCCGGTGCGCGCGGTGCGCCGGGGCCGGGGTCGTAGAGTGCGCGGCCGCCGGGGAACTGCCCGAGCTCGGTGGGCAGGGCGGCCCCCACACCGATCTCGTCCGGCGTCCAGCCCGTGACGTCCAGCAGCAGCCCGTCCAGCGGCCCTCCGATGAGCTGGGCATAGGTCCGCCCGGAGCGCGGGCCCGGATCGGGGTCGTCGTGGTCATGGCCGTAGACCCGGCCGCGCAGCAGTTGCTCGTCGCCGTTCATCCGTTCAGCCTCTCAGCCACCACTGACAACGCGGACCGTGGAGCCCCTGGCTGCCACCGGTCGCACCGCCCAAGCCCACCCCCACACGCGCACCCTCCTCCCCGGCCACGGCGCTGCGCGCGGGCCTCTCGGACGCCGAGGCCATGATGAGCGTAGACCGATCGTGACGAATTTCTGGAGTGGGTCGAGACCGCCCCCTACGAGGCGGAGCTTGCACTGCACAACGGTGATCCGGCTCCCCGCAGCGCGCTCTGGTCGCGCCACGAGCCTGTGAGGTCGCCGACGTGGAGAGGGAGTGGGAGGGGCGCATCGGCAAGCGGCGGATGAAGCAGTCGCGGGACACGCTCACCTTGTTCATGAAGATCACCGGCCCATGGGCTGAGGGCGAGTAGCGACTGTGCCGGGCATCGGGCTCGCCCCCTTCACGGGAGCAGGTACACGATCGTGACGCCGTGCCGCTCGGCCAACCGCTGGGCGATCAACGAGCGGTGGCAGGCCTCAGGGCAGCGCTCGACACAGAACAACGCCGCTGTTCCCGTGCCCGGCAGCGCCGACACGATCGGGGTGAGGTCGGCGCGGTCGAGGATCTCGGTGAGGTAGCGGCGGGTGTACTCGGCGGCAAGCTCGTGCCGCGAACGCTTGCCGACCCCTCGGCGGTCGTCCTCGGCGTACTGGAGCCGGCGGAGTTCGGTGGTCGGGGCGAGTTCGGGGTGATGCTCGTAGGCGATCCGGGCGTGGGCGAGGGCCGCCTGCAGCCGAAGCGAGTTAGCCCAGGCGTACTCGGCTCCGCGCACACCGCGGCGCTGACGGACGTCGAGCAGCAGACGGACGTCAGCGTGCCGCAGCCGTCGCAGGAAGGACTCGCCGTCGAAGCCGTAGACGCCGATCGTCACCATTCTGAGCATCGACATCACCCATCTGCCTGCTGCTCGTGCCGGTTCGCCCGGCACGAGCAGCCGAGGCGGCGAGTCGCGTCACGCGACAGCGGTCCCCTCGAGTTCGACCATCTGGCCGGGGACGGCCAACCGTGTCACTCCGAGCAGCGTCGTGGTCGGTGCCACTCCGGCGGCGCCCAGCCGCGAGGCCAGCACGCCGTAGTGCGGGAGCAGCAGATCGACGTCGGTGGTGTAGACGTTGAGCCGGACGAGGTTCGCGAGGGACATGCCGGCCTCGCCGAGCACGGCTTCCACGTTGTCGAGACTCAACGCCAGCTGCGCGGCCATGTCCCCGTCATGGCGGGGCTCGCCGTCACCGCTCATCGCGGTCTGGCCGGAGCAGTAGAGGGTCCGGGTGTGACCCGAGACGATCTCGCCCTGGTTGAACCCCATCGCCATCGACCACGTCACCGGGTTGACCGCTGTTCGTTCCATTCCCACATCAGCTCCGTTCGAGTCACGGGGATCACGTGCGCCCCTCGGGGCGGTAGCCGCCCTCGCCGAGGTCGGCACTCATGAGCTTGCCGACAAATCACGACACCCTCGGTCATGTATTCGATACGGTTTCCGAATGCGCGCTGATCGGCTGGTATCGCTGGTGCTGCTGCTGCGTCAGCGCGGTCGGTTGACCGCCGAGACGCTGGCCCGCGAGTTGGAGGTGTCCACCCGTACCGTGCTGCGCGACATCGAGGCGCTGTCCGCGGCCGGCGTTCCGGTCTACGCCGAACGCGGACGGCGCGGCGGGTTCGCGCTGTTGCCCGGTTTCCGGACCGAGCTCACCGGGCTGAACCACGACGAGGCCCTTGCGCTGCTGACCGCCGGATCGGGGCGCGGCGAGCAGGCGTTCGGTCTCGGTCCGGCGCTCGCTTCGGCGCTGCGCAAAGTGGCTGACGCACTGCCCGAGAGCCACCGGGCCACCGCGAACGACGCAGCCCGGCGCCTTCTCGTGGAGCCGGAGACCGATCTGCTCTCACGTCGGCTGGTCGCGGAGGACGTGCCCGGCACGACAATGAGCGAGATCCGGCGCGCGGTGCTCACCGGGCACAAGCTGCGCATCCACTACGCGGCCACGGACCGGACGCCGCAGTGGCGCACGGTGGATCCGATCGGCCTGGTCACCGTGCGCGACCGGAGTTATCTGCTGGCCACGAGATCCGGCGCGGACCGCACCTACCGGCTGTCGCGGGTGCTGACCGCCGAAGAGCTGCCCGAACCGGCACAGCGCCCACGTCAGGTCGATCTGGACCGGATCTGGCGGGAACGCTGTGCGCGGTTCTTGTCCACTGATCACATTGCGGTGCGGGTGCGGGTGCTCCCGGAGCGGCGAGAGGAGCTGCTGAGCAGTGCGGTAGCCGTGCGCGCCGCAGAACGCGATGCCGACGGCTGGTCGCGGCTGGAGGTGACGTTCGAGGACCTTCGACACGCCGAGTGGGCGCTGTGGCAGCTCGGCACGGACGCGGAAGCCCTGGCCCCGATGGCGTTGCGCGCCTCCCTGCGCGACCGGGCCGTCGCGATGTCGACCCACTACGCAGACCCGCCTGACATCGACAGGTGACTGCCGGCTTTCGGCCTGCTCGGTGGTCGAAGGCCGCCTCTACACACCCTCCGTATCCCGGTACACCGTTCCAGGCTGTCGGCGTCTGTGCTGGTCAGCACGCGTTCCAGCGTTCCAGCGTCCCGAACCGACCGCGTGTTGTGGCGGACGGGACGAAACACGAAACAGGCTGAGGCCGTCCAAGCAGCCCGCTGGACAACCCACTTCGCACCATGGAGAACTCGATGCGTTCGCGCTTTGCCGCCCCCTCCGCCCGCCTCGCCCTGGCCGCGGTCGCCGCAGTGGCCGTCACCGCCACCGCGACCACCACGGCCGAGGCCACGACCGACAGCCGGAGCAACGCCGTGCGGGCCTGTGCAACCAAGGACCTGAGCTTCAAGGTCAGCCTGAAGACGCAGGCGGGCGGCTACTTCCTCGTCACCGCCAAGGCCAAGTCCGGCATCACCTGTTACCTGGAAGGCGTCTTGCCCTCCGCCTCCTTCGGCTCCTCCGCCGACAGCGAGGTGGCGCCGGCCGAGCACAGCGTCAGCGACCGGGTCACCCTGTCCGGCTCCACCGCCGCGTACGCCGGCATCAACCCCAAGACCACGAACGGCGATCACGGCAAGCAGTTCGACTTCCTGCACCTGTCCGTCGCCGGCGACGAGACCAACGCAGTCACCCTCACCCTTCCGGAAACGGCCACGGTCGACCGGCCCATCGCCACCAACTGGCACGCCGATCCCGCCGACGCCGTTCCCTTCTCGAACTGACGCCGAGCCGAACCCCCGGCAGACGGACACCGTCGGCCGGGGGTTCGGCTCGCCTTCGACCGCACGGGGCTTGCCGGAACCGCAACATCGCGTGCCGAGCCGCGGATCGGCGAAGGCCGCTGAACACCGGGGGCGTGGTCCATCCGCAGCGTGGCGTGAACCGTCGACCGGAAGGCGGAACCGGCCGTGGCGGCATCGAGGGCCCCGGCCGGTTCGGTCACCAGTAGGACGCGGCTGCCTCCGGGGCCGCCGTGTGGCGGCGGCTATGCGTGCCAGAGCGAGCTGCGCCGATGACGCGCCGGCGGGATGTCCACCGAGTCCGCGGCTTCGAGGGCCAATTCGTCGGCGCCGGCATGCACCAGCCCCATCATCGTCCCCACCTGGGTTCGCAGCCGCTGCCGCGCCCGGCGTTCCTCCAGTGCGGACCACTCGGCGATGGAGCGGTCCCTCCGACGCCGAGCGAACGAGTAGACCTCCACCGTGCGGCGGACAAGGCGAGGTTGAGGCCTTCGGGACTCGCGCGCCGCATCGGTGAAGCTGCGTGCGCTGTACCTCAGGCCGTAGCGAACCACCGAACGCCAGGGGGCTCCTGACGGGCAGTCGTGTGCACTCCGGCCGAGTGAAGGGGGCAGATGGTGGGCGGTGCGTGTCACGGGACTCCGATCGCAGCGACCGCCAGGCGTCTCCTGGCGGGCTATCTGAAGCCCGTCGGACCGGTCGCACGTGCGTTTCCCATACGGACAACCCTATCTCGCTGCTTCCGTTGCGGGCCTGCCGCGGCAATCCCCCACATCGCAAGGCCCGTTCACGCTGCTCCGTTTCTCTTGCTGTGGTGCCGGTGTCGACGCCGGCGCCCTCATGAACGTGGTGATCTTGGGAAGGCGGTGGGGGTGATCTTGCTGTCGGCCCCGTGACGGGGCTCCCATGAGGGGGGATGTCATGACAACGCCTGTGCGTCGTGCGCCGTTTGTGAAGCGGCGCCGCTATGGATTCGACCTTCGGTCGACGGCCCTGTTCTTCGTGTTTCTCGCCGTGCTCCTGAGTGTCCTGGGACTCGCCGTTCGGGTGACGGCGGGCGCCGTCGAGCGGCGTCCCGCCTGGGTGTTCGTGCTGGTCGCGATAACCGTCGCGGGCTGCCTCGGCCTGCGGCGCCGCTGGCGCTTGGCGGGAGTGGCGCGCCGGGCTGCGGCAGCGCTCGACGAGGCGGCCAGGGAAGCGGCCGAAGTGCTGGAAGCCCCCGCGGCCCCCACGCGGCGGGCGTCCGCCCCCGCTCCTGCCGACACCGACACCGACGCCCTTATCGTCGACCACGACGCCCTGACGCCGGAGGAGTTCGAGGAGGCGATCGCCGGACTCTGCGAACGCGACGGCTGCACCGAGGTCGAAGTAGTGGGAGGCGCCGGGGACTTGGGTGCCGACGTCCTGGCCCTGACACCCGACGGGCGCCGGGTCGTCATCCAGTGCAAGCACTACGGCGCGTCGCATCGGGTCGGGTCCCAGGATCTGCAGCGCTTCGGCGGCACCTGCTTCACCGTGCACGAGGCCGATGTCGCCGCGCTGGTCTGCACGAGCGACTTCACGGCGCCGGCGGTCGAGTACGCCGAACAGTGCGGAATCGTGTGCGTGAACCGGGAGGCCCTGGAGGCATGGACGGACGGCACCGGTCCGCGCCCCTGGGAGGCCACCCCGGAAGGTGGGGAAGCAGGGTGGGAGACCGCCGGAGCCGGGATCTGAGCGGGGCGGACCGGCGGGCTGGGCGGGCTCCTTGCCCGCACACACCGAGGCCGGGCGCGGCTCTGGGCAATTCGCTTGATCGCCCCCGGGACGGGTGTGGCAGGCTGGCGCGGTGATACCTGCGCTGGCCCCCGGGTTTCTGAGCTGGGACGAGGTGGACCCCACCCGCCACCCCTTCGACGCGGCGTCGGCGGCACGGGTCGTTCACTCCCTCGGTCCGGCCCGGTGTGTGCCACGTCGGCCGGATGTTCCCTTCGCCGACCCGGCGATGAGCACCTGGGACCGGGACGAGGCCACGCTGTGGGCCGATGCCATGTCGCATGCCCTGGTGGAGCACTACGGCCGCTGGGCAGCGGGCTGGCGCTGGTCGCACGACGAAGGGGACTTCGACGGCGGACCGGTCGGGCACTGGTGCTGCCCGCGCGACTCGATCACCACCCCCGAGGAAACGCTCACCCGGGTGGTCGCGGCGCTGTGTGAATGGCGTGCATGGCTCGAAAGTCTCGCCGGATGGATCGAGGCGTACCCGCTGGACCTGCACACCGTCGAGGACGACCGGATCCTGTGGGACCGGGCGGCCCGCAACCTGATCCTTCAGGTGACCGACCGCACCGGGTGCGGCAGCGGCTGGCACGGGCACTGCCGGCAGGTACTCACCTGGTTCCTCGACCGCTGGAACGTCGCGGCCGACGTCGCCGAGGAGCTGGTCGACCGCGCGATCGGCGGACGTTTCGAGAGCTGGACCGGTCCTGACCACGCACTGGTCGACGATGTCGCGGAGCGGCTCGCGCGGTCCCTGCGCCCGGCCGACCGCGCGCAATCCGCCGAGCCGCTGCCGGACCACCTCGAGCGCTGGCTCGCGGTGCGTGAGGGCGTGCCGTGGCAGCAGGCCCGGGACAGTGGCGTGAGCGGACCGGTGACCCCTCATCGCGACGGCGCGGCAGAGGACATCCGCGGCTTCGACGGTGCCCTGGAGCCGGCCCGGGCCCGCGGCCTGCTCGCCGCCCTGGAACTGCTGCGGGCCGACGCCGCGCGCGACGCCCGCCTCGACTTCGCACTGCTGCAGCGCTGGCAGCAGCACGTCCTGGACACCCCGCAGCCACCGTCGTTGCGCAGCCGGCCCGCCTTCGCGAAGGGCGGCCGGGAACGCTACGGCATCACCCCCGGCATCCAGGGCCGACTGGATGCCTGCCTGTCCGAGAGCGCACGCGACGCCGACCGGCCCCTCCCCCTGACTGCTCGCGCCGCCCGCGCCTACCTCGACGTCTGCTTCTTCCACCCCTTCGACGACGGCAACGCCCGCTGCGCCTTCCTCACCCTGCTCTTCGTCCTCGCCCGCGAAGGCATCGCCCTCGACGATGTCATCCTGCTGCGCCGCGTCTCCTTCGAGGCGGACGAACCCCAGGACGCGCTCACCCTGGCCTCGTACATCGACCTCCACATCACCGAGACCCGGCGCCGTGCCGTCTCACTCGATTGAGTGCCTTGCGATCCGGCGGTAATCCGGGCTCGGCGGGGTAATGGGATGTCGTTCAACACCCTGTGGAGAAGGAGCCGAGGATGACCGACGACGCCTACCTGTTCCTGCTTGACGACGCGTCCGCGCAGCTCGGCGTGTCTCCGGCCGCCGTCGGTGAACTCGCGTGCATGGAAACTCCCGCCGTCCGCGCCTGGCTCGATGCGCAGGGAAGTACGCCGACCTCGCCCCACCTGCGTCTGCTGCCGCCGGAGGAGACGGCGGCCGTGCCCGAGGGAGCGGAACGGCTGCCCGTCCCGCTGAGCGAGGAGGAGCTGAGTCGCCTGCGCCACCGGATGGTCCCGGAGCCGCTGGCCCGGGTCGAGCAGGAGCTGCTCGCCTACCGTGACTGCGCCGACGGGCGGGACGGCCTGATCGGCAAGGCACTCGCCGCCGGTGTGCCACCGCACCGCATCGTCGAGTTGACCGGGGTGGACCCCGCGACCGTGACCGCCGCCGCGAGCGGGTGACCGCCCCGCGGGCAAGCCGTCCCGCCCTCCCCTGCAATCGGCCCCGCCGGGCAAGGACCACCCGGCGGGGCCGATCAGCCTGACCTCGAGCGGCACCACCTGACGCCAGGCCAAGGCCATGGTCGAGTCCATGAAGGGATTGCGGAACCTGCTCGGCGATGGTGCCACCAGACGCCATGAGGCACCATCTGGCGCGGGGCCTGTCACCGGCGGTGCGCGGCGAGCCCCATTGCCAGGGCGGACCGGATCAGCGGCTGCGGGTGAAGACCTTGTTCCGGGTGGAGCCGCCGGCGCACAGCTTCTTCTCGTCGGCGGTCATCGTGCGGGACTTGACCACGACCGCGCTGTGCTTGCCGTCCGTGCCGTTCGGGGCCGGGCCGGTGACGGTGTCGGGCACGAACCAGTAGTAGTGGCCCCACTTGGGGTCGTCGTAGTGGGTCTGCCAGGTGCCGGATATCTGCTGCATCACCTGGGCACGGGAGATCCAGCCCACTTCTCCCGGCTTCACGGTCACGGTGAAGGAACTCGTCTCCGTGTGGGAGCTCTGCCAGGTGTAATCGTAGGTCGCGGTCACACTCGCCGTGATGATGCCTTCGATGCCGCCGCCCACCGTGACCGAGCCTCCCACCGAATGGGAGGAGCCCACGGTGTCGGCCCATGACATCGCCTGGGACGCAGGTGACTCGGTGCAGTTGAAGAGCAGTTCGGAAACCTGACGCGGCTCACCGAGATAGGCCTTGCCGAGTCGCGGGGAATTGAAGCCGCACTTGCCTTCTCCGGAGGCGCAGTCGGCCATGATCTGCTCCGCGGTGGGCTGTTCTCCGGCCGCGGCCGGGACGGCCGTCGCGATCGCCCCGAGTGCGGTCGCCGCCAACGCGAGGGTGCGGCTGCCGTACCGCGCGGTGTGCTTCATCGTCATCGTTGTTGCCTCTCGATGGTGCGTGGGGGGAAGGTGGCCACAATTGCCCCTGTTCCGGCAGGGCTTGCGGTCACCTGTGTTGCCCATGAGGCTCACGTAATCGACAGCTCGGCCACACCAAGAGATGGCAAAGTTGTATTTGATTTCAGAACTGATGCATCGTCAACAGTGTTCTTCAGAGGCGGTGTTGCTCACGACCACCGCCAGACCCATCCGAAAGCCGCTGGTGGCACGATCAGTTCGTGGCACCAGCGGCTCGGGGCGACAGGTCAGTTGAGGGGTTCGAGTGTGAGATAGGCCTGCCGGGGATTGCCGTCGTGGACGAGCGATTCATGGTGGCCGACATCGTCGAAGGCGAAGGCGTAAGCCTTTCCGTCCGCCATCTGGGCGTGGATCTTGCGCGCGTAGTGGTTGGTGACGTTGTCCCTGTAGAAGTCGGTGGCTCCGATATCGGGCTGGTTGGGGTTGACCAGCAGGGTGGAGCGGTTGAAACCGGCACACAGCGTGCGTGAAATCGGGCCGCGCACCTGGTCGTTCGGGGCGTCGAGCCTTCCGTGGCAGCCGAAGACGGAGGAGGCGTCCGGTTTCTGGAAGCTGGTGACAACCGCTCCGGCGCTGTTGGTGAAGTTCAGGACGCCCCCGGAGACCCGGCCGTAGTACTTGGTGCCGGGCCGGTCGGCGAACGGGGTGACCGTCAGGGTCGAGGTGGAGTACCTCTGCCAGACGCGGTTGACGTAGTCGTCCATGACGGTGGCCGGCAGTGCGCCGGTCTCCAGACCGTACAGCGGCGACAGGGCACGCAGTACGGTGCCGTCCGGACGGGTCTGGATCAGGTTGGCCCAGCCTCCGGGCTGCCCCCTGAGGGCGTTGAAGAAGCCGTTGTACCCGCCGGTCTTGAGCCGTCCGGTGCTCGCGGTGCTGCCGTCGGCTCGCTGTACTCCCACCGCGTAGGGAGCGGAGAACATGTCGACCTGTGTGCTGTTGACCCACAGGCCCGAATCGTTGAGCGTGTACTCCGACCAGTTGAACAGGATGTTCCGGTTGGGGTCGGCCGGGTTCTGCACGGCGGGCTGGACCAGGCCTCCGGTGGTGAGCTTGAAGACCAGCTTCTGGCCGTAGGAGAAGTACACGCGTCCGGAGAACTTCGGCATGCGGATCGTGGTCGACTGCCCTGCCGCCGGTCCCGCGATGGAGGCGTCGGGCGCGGGGGTCGGCGGGTTGCCGCCGGCCGGCCAGGGGTGGAAGGTGCCTGCCGCGTCGGCCCAGCCCTGCCGTCCGGTCGAGAGTTCCGTGCCGAGGTTGTAGATGTACAGCTGCTCACCGCGGGCCGAGTTGTTGGTGATCTTCAGTGGGATCGTCGCCGGGACGGCGGCATGGGCCGGCGGACCCGTTCCGGTCGCCAGCAGTGAGCCGGCGAGGACCGTGGCCAGGGACAGCGCCGCGGCCGTGGCCCGGCGCCTGAGAGTTCGCAACACGCTCTGCCTCCGTTCGGCAGTCGGATTCTGAGAGCGCTCTCAGAGTTGCGCTTTGGTCCGTACCTGTCAACACATCGGAGCGTTCGGTCAGCTCGGGCACCCGTCGCGCAGGGATCCGCGGAGACAGGAGACCACGACCACGAAGGGCCAGACCGACTGAAGGGTCGTCACGGCACGCTCGGCCACGCCGGCCACGCCATGGAGGTGCAGCTCGATCAGGAACCAGGCCGCGCCGGCCGCCATGACGGCGGTCGCCCCCAGGGAGGGAAAGGGCCGCAGGGCCCACGGCACGGCGGTACCGGCCCGGGCGGCCAGCACCGGCCATGCCGCCAGGACGGCGAAGCCCACGGCGGCGACCGAACCGTGGCCCAGCGAACCGCCACTGCTCGGCACCGGAAACACGGCCACCGCGAGCGCCGACACACCTCCGGCCGCCAGGGCCGCCCGCCCCGCCGTCGCGGCCGGGCGCAGACCCCAGGCCGTCAGCAGGTGGCAGAACCCGAGGGCGACGAACGCCACCGTCATCACCCAGGACCCGGAGCTTCCGGGAGCCGCCAGGACGCTGATCGTCTGGGCGGCGGGATCGTACGGCGGGCCCTGCAACGATGCCGCCAACAGCCAGCCCAAGATCAGGAAGACCGGGGCACACCCCGACGACACCAGCGCCCATGTAGGTACAGATCGCATCGGGACACCGTAAAGCCGGGCATCCGCGTCCTGCGGGTTTCGTCCCGCGGGCCGCCTCAGGTGGCGTAGTCGCACAGCCCGCTCCGGCCCGGAAGCGCACGATGGAACCGGTGCGGCCGGGCGTCGAAAGGTGATCGGGCATGGAGCTCACTCTCGTGGTACTGATCATCGTCGTGGGTCTGACGTTCGACTTCACCAACGGCTTCCACGACGCCGCGAACGCCATCGCCACCTCGATCTCCACCAGGGCCCTGACGCCCCGCGTGGCGCTGGCGATGGCCGCGGTGATGAACTTCTGCGGCGCCTTCCTGGGAACCGGGGTCGCTCAGACCGTAGGCAGCGGCATCATCGGGGCGCCCGAGGAGACCTCGGGTCTGCTGCTCGTCCTGTGCGCGCTCCTGGGCGCCATCGGGTGGAACCTCTTCACCTGGTGGCGCGGGCTGCCCACCTCGTCCTCGCACGCTCTGATCGGCGGGCTCGTCGGTGCCGCGCTCGCCGCGTCCGCCACGGTGCACTGGTCGGGCATCCTGGACAAGGTCGTCCTGCCGATGCTGCTGTCCCCGCTGGTCGGCGTGGCGCTGGGGTACTTCTTGCACACCAGCATCCTGTGGGTGTTCCGGCATTCGGCACCCCGGCGCACCATGCGGCGTTTCCGTGGGGCGCAGAGCGTCTCGGCCGCCGCCATGGGTCTGGGGCACGGGCTGCAGGACGCGCAGAAGACCATGGGGGTCATCGTGCTGGCGCTGGTCACGGCCGGCTGGCAGGACGACTTCTCGGTGCCGGTGTGGGTGATCGCCGCCGTGGCGATCGCCATGGCCGCCGGCACGTACGCCGGCGGGCGTCGCATCATCACCACCCTCGGGCGGCGCATCGTGCACCTGGATCCGCCGCGCGGGTTCGCCGCCGAGACCGCTGCCGCGGCCGTCCTCTACACGACCGCGTTCCTGGTGAAGGCGCCGATCTCCACCACCCAGACGATCACCGCGGCCATTCTCGGTGCCGGTGCCACCCGGCGCTTCTCCGACGTACGCTGGCAGGTGGCCCGTTCGATCGGTACCGCCTGGATCCTCACCTTTCCCGGCGCGGGGGTCCCGGCAGCGGCGCTGTTTCTGCTCCTGCACGCCGTCACCGGTCTGTGATCACAGCCGGAGGCCGTCCATGACCGCTCTTCCCGGCCGTAAGTGGTCCGAGGAGTCCCCCGCCGGGGCCCCGGACGGCCTTCCGCTGCCCGGGCGCTTCGCCCATCTGCACCCGGACGACGGTGCGTGTCTGATGGAGGCCGCGGCCCTGCTGGCCTCCGGCCGTTTCACCGACAGCCCGGCCGGGACGCACCCGGCCCTGGCGGCCCTGGCCCGGGTGGTCAACGACAGTGTCGGTGACGATGCCCGGCGCGCCCTGTGGCCGCTGGCCGCCGACCTCGCGGACGCCCACCCCTCGGGTCGTGACTACGCACCGCTGCTGATCGGCACGGTCGTGGACGCGGCGCGCCTGGTGCGCCCCTCGTCGCGGCCTCTGGCACGGTACGGCCGTGCGTGCGGCCGGAGGGCGGAGAAAGTCACCCACGCGTCGGCGGGAGATCCGGCGGCCCGGATCGCCGATCTGCTGTGGTGGCGCGGGCCGGGGCGTCGGCACCTGGAACACGCTCTCCGGGTGCTGTGCGCCGCCCCGGACGCCGAGCAGCGCCTTTCCGGGCTGTTGCGGCAGGCCGTGGCGCAGGCGCGGGAGTACCCGGACGAGCGGGCTCCGGGCAGGGAGATCACCAGCAACCGTTAGGCACGAGGGGCCGTCCTACCGGGCACCATGATCCCCGCCGACATCACCGGCCCCCCGGCCACACCGGTCCGCCGGCTGCTCACCTTCGCCTGGACCCAGACTCGCGCCTGCGCCTTCGCCCTCGCCCTGCTGTCCGGCGTCGCCGTCTCCGCGCTGCTGCCCGACCTGCCCGTGGCGCGCTACGACCTGCTGGTCGTCTACGGCGTGCTGCTCACGCTGGTGTTCTGGGGGCGCGGCCGGGAGAACCAGGCTCGGGGCCCTGACGGCTCAGGCGCGTGCGCAGGCCGAGATGCAGAGGTCCCGGGTCGATCCGGCGATCGCGCTGCAGCGCGGCATGTTGCCGCGGGACCTGCCCATGACCCGCCGACTGCACCTGGCCGTGCGGTACGCGCCCGCCTACCGGGGCCTCAACGTGGGCGGCGCGCACAGCTCTGATCCGGGCGGCCCTGCGGTTCCAGCTGGCGGGCAGCCTGTTGTGCGCCCTCTTCGCCTCGGTCATGACCACGGTGGCGGCGACCGACCGGGTCGGACCGTTCGAACGGCTCAGCCGGGTCGAGGTGATGATGAAGCTCCAGGCCTTCAACGGGGCCGTGGCGCTCACGGCCCCGATCCTCTCCGCGGTGATCACCGAGCAGCTCTGCACACGGCGTTCCGTGGAGCGCGCCTGCCAGGAACTGGTCGAGGTACTGGAGCACCTCACCGCGGGCGAGACGGCGGACGGCCGGGCGCCCGTGGAGGACGGCGGGCTCGGGCAACGGCCGGAGGGGTGACTGCCGCGGCACTAGGCTGGGCGTCATGGCCCAGGTCGAGGTGGTGCAGCTGCTGGTCTCGCCCGTGCACCGGCTGGCCGGACGGCCGTCGGACGGGCCCTCCCCCGGGCCGTCCGACGAGCGTGTCACCCAGGTGGAGGTACGCCGTGAGCTGGGGCTGGTCGGCGACCGCTATTACGCCCGGCCCGCCCACCGGAACGCTGCGGTGACCATCATGGCCTCCGAGAACCTCCCTGCCGACGCCGATCTGCGGCACACCCGGCGGAACATCCTGCTCAGGGGCGTGGACATCGACTCCTGCGTCGGTGCGACGATCGCACTCGACTGCGGCAGCGGGCCGGTGATGTTCGCCGTGAAGCGTCCCGCACGGCCCTGCGCCTGGATGGACGTGACCATCGGCCCGGGCGCGCAGCGCGCCCTGCGTGGCCGTGGCGGTGTACGGTGCACGCCGCTGAGCGACGGGGTGCTCGCGCTCGGCCCGGCCACGTTCCGGGTCGTGGCCAGGGCCGACGCGGGGTCCTGATGCGCCCTGGGGCGGTCAGCCGGCCGACGGTGAAGTGCGGATGGCAGCGATGTCGAGCTGCAGCCGCACCTTCTCGCTCACCATCGCGCCGCCCTCGGCCAGCCTGCTGTTGTACGTCAGGCCCCAGTCCGAGCGGTTGATGGTGGTGGTGCCGTCGAAGCCGACCCGGTCGTAGCCGAAGGGGTCGGTGACCTTTCCGATGTACGTCATGTCGAGTACCACCGGGCGGGAGACGCCTTTGATGGTCAGCTCGCCGGACATGCTGAACAGGTCGGCGCCCGTCTGCTCCACCCCCGTGCTGGTGAAGCGCATACGCGGATAAGTCGCGGCATCGAGGAAATCACGGCCGACCAGATGGGCATCCCGCTGTTCCACACCGGTGTCGACGCTGGACGTGAACAGAGTGATGTCGGCCCGTGACCGTGCGGGGTCGTGCGCGTCGAAGTAGAGGCGGCTTTCGTACTCCAGGAAACAACCGCGCACGGTGGTCACCATGGCATGCCGGACGGAGAAGCCGATCCTGCTGTGCGCGGGGTCGACGACCCATTCACCGGACAGATTCGCCAGGTGAGGGTCCGGCAGCACGGCAGTGGAGGATGCCGGTGCGCCGGTGGGGCGCTGTGGGGGGAGCGGTGCCTGCCGGCGGGACGGCACAACGCGGTTGAACAGGTTCATGGTTCACCTAGGTACTTGAGTTTGGTTATGGCCGCAAGTCCCCTTCCGTTTTGCGGCTGTTGAGAGCGAGGCCCTGCCCTCATTCGCCGCCGCTTTACACAGAATCCACACACAGGTGTCGCGACGTATCACCGAAATGGCCATCCGAAACCCCAGGGATTTTCATTTCGGGCATTTCGGCGAATCGGTCTTACGTCACCTCTATCGCAAGGTCGTTGTCGACGGTGTAGTAAGGGCGAAGAGTGCAGCCGCCGGCATCGATCGGCGGGTAGACGTACACGTGCTTGCGGTCCGCCACGTCGTCGAGCAGCCGGCCGACCCTGACGGGCCGTGCCTCGGCGGTGGGACGGACGAAGACGTCCCAGATCCGGGTCGTTCCCCCGCCGTCACCCGTCAGGTCCCCGGGACCTGCGGTGAACGAGAAGCCCCTGCCGTCGTCGTCGAGCCGGGGGGCGAAGGTGCGTACGGTGTCGGTACCTCGCAGGCGCAGACGTACAGTGGCGTCCTCGTGGAGCTCGGCACCGTGCAGGCGGGCCGTGATCGTCATGGTCCGGTCCGTGAGGTCGATGCCGCGGGCCTCCGCGTGGACGGTGCGCCACCATGCCCTGAGGGCGAGGAAGCCGTCCTTCGTGGCGTACGGGATCCGGACCGCGACCGGCGAGGGGCGGTCGCGCAGGTGGCCGTCGACGAGGGTGCGCAGGTCCCGCAGGCCCGGGCGCAGTCGTCGGCGCTCGGCACCGGGTTCCGGCAGCAGGTACACGTCCCAGCGGCCCTCATCGAGGACCGGACGCGGTTCCAGTACGGCGTTGCGGTGGCCGTCGGCACGGTCGGTCTCCAGATCGAGGACGTGGACGGTCGTCTCGGGCAGGCCCTTCTTGGGCCGCAGCCGCAGGAGCAGCCGGGGGTGTGCGGCGGAGATCGGCGGCAGTCGGAACGTGATCCGGCCATCGGTGTCGATCATGCAGTCCGCCCGCGGCTGGGTGTCGTGCCGCGGGCCCGGCAGCGTGCTCTCCGGCGCGCCCTCGCGGAGCGTGCCCGCCGGCGCGCCCTCGCGGAGCGTGCCCGCCGGCGCGCCCTCGTGCGAAGCGGCCGGCATCGTGCCCCCGTGCGACGCGCTCGGCGTCATGCCCTCGTGCGTGCGGGTCGGCTTGTCTTCCGGGGTGCTCATCGGGGTCCCTTCCGTATCGAGCGCAGTACACCGGCGGCAGCGGTGTGGGCGGCGTCGCGGACCGCGTGGCCCCGGCCGGCCAGGGGGCTCCGGGTGCGGCGGTCCTGCGGGATGGCCGTACGGCCGGTGCTCCTGGCCGCGGCGGCCCTCTCCAGCAGGCGTTCGGCCTGCGCGACGACGGGGCCGGGGGCGAAGCGGCGCGCGTTGTCCAGGGCGGCTCGGCTCATGCGGCGACGCCGCTCGTCGTCGCCGACGAGTTCCAGCAGGGCCGCGGCGAGCGCGTCACGGTCCCCGACCGGTACGAGCCTGCCGTCGGTGCCGTCCTCGATGATCTCGCCGGGACCGTAGGGGCAGTCGGTGCTGACGACGGGCAGCCCGCAGCGCATCGCCTCGACGATGGTCATGCCGAACGGCTCGAAGTCGGACGCCGCCGCGCCGATCGATCCCTTGGCCCACTCGGCCTCCATGGGGGTGGCGGCCCCCATCAGGAACACGTTGTTCCACAGTCCGAGCCGCTCGATGAGCCGGCGCAGGTTGGCCTGCTCCTCACCCTTGCCGTAGATGCGCAGCTGCCAGTCCGGGTGCGCCGCGGCGACCTGGGCGAACGCCTCGATGAGGAGGTCGTAGCGCTTGACCGGCACCAGGCGGCCCGCGGCGATCACCACCTTGGCGGTGCTGTCCGCGGGAGGCAGGGCAGGGTCGGGGACGCTGTTGGGCAGGGCCTCCACGTGGACGCCGGGCAGCCACATCTTGCGCCGGTAGGCGGCGGCGTCCGCCTCCGTGACGGTGGTGATCACGTCGAGTCGGCGGTAGGCACGGCGCAGGGCGGTGCGCAGCCGCGGCGAGTGGTTGTCCAGCGTGAGGTGTTCCTGGCCGACGCGCAGGACGTGCCGCGGGGCCTGGCGGGCGATGTGCACGTTGAGGCCCGGGCGGGTACCGATGACGACGTCGGCGTCGAGCGCTTCGAGGCACTCGCCGATGCGCCGGTCGGTCAGCTCGCTGTACTGGTGGTGACGGTACTCGGCGGGCGGGAACACCTTCGCCGGTCTGTGATGCAGCGGGTCGTCCGCCTCCTTGCGCAGGTCCACCAACGCCCGCAGGCGCACCCGTGGGTCCAGGACGAGGTTGGGGCGTTCCCGGTGACGTAACGCGGAGACGATCTCCACGTCGTGCCGCTCGGCCAGGGCCCCGGCCAGGTTGAACGTGGTGGTGATGGTGCCTCCGATCCCGTAGGCGTTGTGGATCAGGAAAGAGATCTTCATGGTGGCCTAGACCGTGTCAACGCCCGGTTCGTTGTTCGCCGTTATCACTCTGTGGCCGTGCCGGTCCGCCGGGCCGGATTCGCCGATTCCGGAATGATCTCGGGCATAAGTGGCCTGGGCCATATCGGTTTGCCTCTGATGTGTGGATAGCTTGATGTGTTTGCCCGCGCATCGTCGCGTTCTCGGGTGCACCCTCGTATCGATCTTCAGGAGACCCATGCGCCCCCGTACAGCCCTCGTCCCGCGCATCGCCTCCCTCCCGCCCGTCGCCCTGGCCGGCGGCGCGCTGGCCGTGGGGGTCGGCGGTCTGTATCTCGCGGGGCTGCTCCTCACCGGCGGCCACATCGACTCCGGTACGACCGTGCGCGGGGTGGACATCGGGGGGCTGAGCCGCGCGGAGGCGGTGGCCAGGCTGGAACGGGAGCTGGGTGCGGCAGGCGTCCGGGAGCTGCCCGTGCAGGTCGGTGACCGCACCGGCAGGGTCGATCCGGAGCGTGCGGGCCTGTCCTACGACGTCCAGGAGACCGTCGACCGGGCAGCGCGCACCGGCGCTGATCCGTTCAGCGTGTTCGGCGGGTTCTTCCGCTCGGGCGGGGACATCGAACCGGTCGTACACCTCGACGAGGGCAAGGCCCGGGCGGCCCTCGGGCAGCTGGCGAAGGAGCTCGACCAGAAGGTCAGAGACGGTGCCGTGACCTTCGACGACGGGCGTGTGAAGACCGTCGCACCGCGGACGGGGTACGCGCTGGACGTGAACGCCGCCGTCGGGCCCCTGCACGACTCCTTCCTGCGGGGCGACGCCGGCACGGCCACTCCCCTGCCCACTCGCGAGACCCGGCCGAAGGTCACCGCCGACGAGGTGCGGCGGGCGGTGCGCACCTTCGCGGAGCCGGCCATGTCGGGCCCCGTCACGCTCACCGCGGCCGGCAAGCGGTTCACCGTCGGCCAGGACGCGCTGGGCGAGCATCTGACCATGCGGCCGGACGGCAGCGGCAGACTCGGACCGGAACTCGACGCCAAGGGCCTGCGCGCCGAGCCCGCCGTGGCCGGCCCGCTGGACGCCATCACCACGACCGCCGAGAACGCGAAGCTGCGGCCGGAGGGCGACAAGGCGGTGGTGGTCCAGGACGCCACGGTGGGCCGGTCCGTCACGGACAAGGCCCTGGGGAAGGCCGTTCTGCCCCTGCTCACCGCATCGGGCGCCGACCGCAGCGGCGAGGTGGAGGTACACCGGACCCAGCCGGAGGTGACCCGCGAGAACGCCGCGCGGCTGGGACTGACGGAGAAGATGTCCTCCTTCACCGTCCACTTCGAACCGGCCGAGTACCGCACGAAGAACATAGGCCGGGCCGTGGAGCTCATCAACGGATCCGTCGTCGATCCGGGCGAGACCTGGAGCTTCAACCGGACCGTCGGTGAGCGCACCAAGGCCAACGGCTTCATGGACGGCATCATCATCCTCGACGACCAATTCACCAAGGCCTCCGGCGGCGGGGTCTCGTCCGTGGCGACGACCGTGTACAACGCGCTGTTCTTCGCCGGGGTCAAGCCCGTGGAGCACGGAGCACACTCGTTCTACATCGAGCGCTACCCGGAGGGCCGCGAGGCGACGGTCGCCTGGGGCAGCCTGGATCTGCGGTTCGCCAACGACTCCGGCAAGGCCGTCTACATCCAGGCCGAGTCCACCGACACCTCCGTCACCGTCTCCTTCCTCGGCACCCGCAAGTACGACGAGATCAAGGCCGTCACCGGTCCGCGCACCGAGGTGAAGCCGCCGGAGAAGAAGGTGAGCGACGACAAGGAGTGCGTGCCGCAGACACCGCTCGAAGGGTTCGACGTCACCGTGGAGCGGGTCTTCTACGACGACGGCCGGGAAGTGAAGCGGGAGCCGTACCGCACGCACTACACGCCGCGTGACGAGATCGTCTGCGAGTGATCCGCTCCTCGGTCGTCCGCCTCTGCAACTCTCCCTTCCGAACGAAGCGTTGACCCGGCCCCGGAGCGCCAGCACAATGAGCGGCCATTGATTGAGAGCGCTCTCAAGGGAGATCCATGACTGGCAGACAAGGCCCGGCGCTCAGCCGGCGTTCGCTCATCGGTGCCGGACTCGGCATCACTGCCGCAGGGCTCACCGTCGCCGCCCAGGGGCAGGCCTTCGCGGCCGGCTCCACCGGGTCCCGCCCCGCATCGGCCCCGGCCCGGGGGCACGCCTTCCTCGCCGCCGCCATGGACGCCTACCCCGACCACGGCGACCTCCGCCTGACGCAGAGCTACACCGACCAGGCCGGACTGTTCAGCACCGCCTTCACCTATGACAACGCCCTCGCGCTCCTGGCCCACCTCGCGGCCCGGACCCCGGCCGGTCTGGCCAGGGCCAAGGCGCTGGGCGACGCCCTGCTCCACGCCCAGAGCCACGACCCGGCGTACGACGACGGCAGGCTCCGGCAGGCCTACAACGTCGGGCCGTACACCTTCTACGACGGCTCACTCCAGCCCGACGGCTTCGTACGGGCCGACGGCACGGCCAACGTCGGGACGCAGTTCGGCTTCACCGGAACGGCCGTGGGCGACATGGCCTGGGCGGGCATCGCGCTCGGCGCCCTGGCCCGCCGCACCGGGGCGCGCCGCTTCCTCGACGGTGCCGTGCGGATCGGCGAGTGGATCGAGCGGACCGGCCGGACCGACGAGCCCCTCGGCGGCTACAAGTTCGGGGTGGACGGTGCGAATCAGAAGCTGCCGTTCACCTCGACCGAGCACAACACCGACCTGGTCTGCCTGTTCGGCCGGCTCGCCCGGCTGACCGGCGAGCGCGTGTGGCTGGAGCGGCGCGGGCGGGCCGCGGCGTTCGTGCGCCGGATGCGGGAACCGTCCGGCGGCTTCTTCTACACCGGCACGAACGACGGTGTGACGGTCAACAAGTCCCCGATTCCGGAGGACACGCAGACCTGGACGCACCTCGCGCTGGACTCCCGCCGCCACTCCCGTTCGCTGGACTGGGCCGCGGCCGAGCTGGCCGTCCTGGACCACTCCGGGCGCACGAACAGCACGGTGCCCGCGGGGCAGTCGTACGAGGGGGTCACCTTCAGTTCGGCGAGTCTCCTCGCGAACGAGGACGCCCCGATCGCCGACGGCCAGCCGAAGCCCGACCGCAACGGGGTGTGGTTCGAGGGGACGGCGCATCTCGCGCTCGCCCTGCACGATCGCGGGGCTCGTGGTGACGAGGCGGGGGCCCGGCGTCTGCTCGCCTCGATCGAGCGGGCGCAGGATCTCCTGGGCGGCGGCCAGACCGTCGGGGGGAAGGCTCTGCCCGAGCGCAGTGGAGTCGTGTCCGCCAGCAGTCCGCTGGATACGGGCTTCGGCTTCGGTTACTACCCGTACCGGCACACAGGGGCGACGGCCTGGTACCTGATGGCCGTGGCTCGGTTCAACCCGCTCCGGGTGTGAGAGAACGGCCCGGTCCGCCGTCGTGTGCGGCGGACCGGGCCGGCTGTCCCTCAGGCAAGGCGGTGGACCGCCTGGGTCGTGAGCTCGTAGCGGGCGCCGACGATCGCCAGCTTGCCGGTGCCGATCCTGGCGGCGAGTTCGGGTTCCGCGGCCAGCCGGGAGCGCACGAGCCGGACGTTGGCGCTCACGGTCGCGTCGATCCGGGCGTCCCCTTCCTTGCCGTGGTCTATGGCGGGGCTTATCTGGTCGACGAGGTACTGCATGTGGGCGGGCAGTCGCTCTCCCGACTGCTCCGCCGACACGGCCGCACGCACCGCGCCGCACGACTGGTGGCCGAGGACGACGACCAGCGGTATGCCGAGCTCCAGGACGCCGTAGGCGACGCTGCCGAGCACGGCCTCGTCGAGGACCTCGCCGGCGGTACGCACGGTCATCAGGTCACCCAGGCCCTGGTCGAAGACCAGTTCCGGGGGGACTCGCGAGTCGATGCAACCGAGCACCACCGCGAAGGGGTGCTGCGCGGTGGCCAACGTCTGCCGGATGGCCGGGTTCTCGTGCGGGTGGCGTTCCCGGAAGGCGCGCCAGCGGCGGTTGCCCGCGGCCAGCTCCCTCAGCGCCTCGTCCGGGGTGCCGGGGCGTGGCTCCGCGGGTCCGGTGCCGGCGGGCGTGGGGGTGGGCGCGGCGGTGGCCGTTCGCGCGGCACCGAGGCCTGCGCCCAGGGCCGCGGCCCCGGTCAGCACGGTGCGCAGAAGGGTCCGGCGGACGGTACCGCCGGCGGAGGGCCGTGAACCGACGAAGGGGTGCGGTTCGGGGCCGGTGCCTCTGTGGGAGGTGGCATGTGAGTTCACGGGCCAGAACGTATGCCCGAATGCGCGGGCGGCCGCCGTCCTTGCCGTTTCATGGTGAGAGTTGGGTAAGTGATGTTCTCACCTTGAACGTTCTTTGACGGTCCCTCAGGCAACCGGCACGACGCCCGGGCCTGCCGGCCCGGGCGTCGTGTCGTGCGAGGGTGATCAGACCAGATCGAACCGGTCCAGGTTCATGACCTTGACCCAGGCCGCGACGAAGTCGTTGACGAACTTCTCCTTCGCGTCGTCGCTCGCGTAGACCTCGGCCAGCGCGCGCAGCTCGGAGTTCGAGCCGAAGACCAGGTCGGCGCGGGAGCCGGCCCACTTGACCTCGCCGGTGGCCGCGTCGCGGCCCTCGAACGTGGTCTGGTCCTCGGACGTCGACTTCCAGGAGATGCCCAGGTCGAGCAGGTTGACGAAGAAGTCGTTGGTCAGCGAGCCGGGCGTCTTGGTGAAGGCGCCGAGCTGGGACTGCTGGTAGTTGGCGCCCAGCACCCGCAGGCCGCCGACCAGGACGGTCATCTCGGGAGCGCTCAGGGTGAGCAGGTTGGCGCGGTCGAGCAGCAGGAACTCGGCCGGCAGGCGGTTGCCCTTGCCGTGGTAGTTGCGGAACCCGTCGGCGGTCGGCTCGAGCGCTTCGAACGACTCGGCGTCGGTGTGCTCCTCCGTCGCGTCCACACGGCCCGCGGCGAAGGGAACCTCCACCTGGAAGCCGGCTTCCTTGGCGGCCTTCTCGACCGCGGCGGTGCCGCCGAGGACGATCAGGTCGGCCAGGGAGACCTTCTTGGCTCCGGCGCCGGCGTTGAAGTCCTGCTGGATGCCCTCGAGGACCCGCAGGACCTGCGCCAGCTCGTCGGGCTCGTTGACTTCCCAGCCGCGCTGCGGCTCCAGGCGGATGCGGGCGCCGTTGGCGCCGCCACGCTTGTCGCTGCCACGGAAGGTGGACGCCGAGGCCCAGGCGGTGGACACCAGCTGCGAGACGGACAGGCCCGACTCGAGGAGCTTGGTCTTGAGGGTGGCGATGTCACCGTCGTCGATGGTCTCGCCCGCGGCCTCCGGCAGCGGGTCCTGCCACAGCAGGGTCTCCTCCGGGACCTCGGGGCCGAGGTACAGCGACTTCGGGCCCATGTCACGGTGGGTCAGCTTGAACCAGGCGCGCGCGAAGGCGTCCGCGAACTCCTGCGGGTTCTCGTAGAACCGGCGGGAGATGGGCTCGTAGATCGGGTCGAAGCGCAGCGACAGGTCCGTGGTGAGCATCTTCGGACGGTGCTTCTTCGAGGGGTCGTGCGCGTCCGGGACGATCTCCGGGGCGTCCTTGGCCACCCACTGGTTGGCGCCGGCCGGGCTCTGCTCGAGCTCGTACTCGAACTCGAAGAGGTTCTTGAAGAAGCCGTTGCTCCACTGGGTCGGCGTGGTGGTCCAGGTGACCTCCAGGCCGGAGGTGATGGTGTCGCCACCCTTGCCGGTGCCGTAGGTGCTGCGCCAGCCCAGGCCCTGCTCCTCCATGGAGGCGGCCTCGGGGTCGGCGCCGACATTGTCGGCCGGGCCGGCACCGTGGGTCTTGCCGAAGGTGTGGCCGCCGGCGATCAGGGCGACGGTCTCCTCGTCGTTCATCGCCATGCGGCGGAACGTCTCACGGATGTCGCGGGCCGCGGCGATCGGGTCCGGGTTGCCGTTCGGGCCCTCGGGGTTGACGTAGATGAGGCCCATCTGGACGGCGCCGAGCGGATTCTCCAGCTCGCGGTCGCCGGTGTAGCGCTTGTCGTCGAGCCAGGTGGTCTCGGGACCCCAGTAGACGTCCTCCTCGGCCTCCCAGACGTCGGCACGGCCGCCGGCGAAGCCGAAGGTCTCGAAGCCCATCTGCTCCAGGGCGACGTTGCCGGTGAGGATCAGGAGGTCGGCCCAGGAGATGGACTGGCCGTACTTCTTCTTGACCGGCCACAGCAGACGGCGGGCCTTGTCGAGGTTGCCGTTGTCCGGCCAGCTGTTGAGCGGGGCGAACCGCTGCTGGCCGGCACCGGCGCCGCCGCGGCCGTCGCTGATGCGGTAGGTGCCCGCGCTGTGCCAGGCCATACGGATCATCAGGGGGCCGTAGTTGCCGAAGTCGGCGGGCCACCAGTCCTGAGAGGTGGTCAGCACCTCGGCGATGTCCTGCTTGACGGCCTCGAGGTCGAGGTTCTTGAAGGCCTCGGCGTAGTCGAAGTCCCCACCGAGGGGGTTGGCGACCTCGGGGTTCTTGGCGAGGATCTTCAGGTTGAGCCGCTCGGGCCACCACTGGCGGTTGCCACCGCCCTGGGTCGGGTGCAGGGCGCGGCCGTGCGCCACGGGGCAGCCGCCTCCCGTGTCCTCCGACTTCGAGTCGGTGACGATCGCGTCGTGGTTCTCAGTCATGGAAATCCTTCCGGACGGGTGGATCACAGTGCTCGGGTGGATCGCGGTGCTCGGTGGATCACGTGCTCAGGAACTGCGGGCGGTGGAGCAGGCGGGGCACAGGCCCCAGTAGATGACCTCGGCCTCGTCGACGGCGAAACCGCGGTCGTCGGACGCGGTCAGGCAGGGGGCGTGGCCGACCGCGCAGTCGACGTCGGCGACGGCTCCGCACGAGCGGCACACGAGGTGGTGGTGGTTGTCGCCGACCCTCCCCTCGTAGAGCGCCGGGCTGCCGGGTGGGTCGAGGCGTCGTATGAGCCCTGCCGCGGTGAGTGCGTGCAGCCCCTCGTAGACGGCTTGGACGGAGATGTGACCCACGCGGCCGCGCACCTCGGAGGCGATCGTCTCGGCGCCGAGGTGGTCACCGTCCCGCACGGCCTCGAGCAGCGCGACACGGGCGGCCGTCACCCTCAGGCCGGCACCTCGCAGCTCCTCGGCGGTGGTCGGGTTCCCGGTTGCGGTCATGGGGTCAACCTAGCCACACAAACACGATTGATTCAAGAAAACGAACGGTTCAATTTTGGTGTCGGGAGCGTGAGGCCTTTGTGGGACGGCTTACTTGAGGACTGTGAGCTCGGTCACAACCCCGTTATCGCGCCCTCACGGGCGTCAGGTCTCGCGCACCGCCGTTCCGGTTTGCGGGTCAGGCGTCCGGCGAGGTAAGGCGTTCGAGCCGGGCGGCGGCTGTCGCGGCTTTGCGGCCGGCCTCGCGGGCCCGGCGGTCGGCGGTGCGCGCCCGTTCCCGGGCGGCCCGTTCGGCGAAGCGGGCCTGCTGGTGTTCGTTTCTGGCACGTTCCAGTTCGCCGGTGAGTTCCTCCACGCGCTGCTGCAGGCCGTCGACTTGCTCTTTCGCCTCCGCCGCGGCCCGACCCGCCGCCTCCACCTCGCCCTGCAGCTCCCGTAGCTCGCGCTCGGCGGCTTCGGCTTCCTCCCGGGCCCGGCCCAACCGGCGACGCTGCTGCTCGCTCGACTTTCCGCCCGGGCGGGAGGGCGCGGGCGCGGGTGCGGGGCGCTGCGGCCGGGCACCCTCGGCGACGGCGGGGAAACCGACCGCCGCGCTCAGCGGCTTGGTCAGGCGACCTCCGGCCCAGGCCCGGGCGGCCTCGGGGTCGGCCAGCACGGCGTGCAGGGTGTTCTCGACCTCACGCTGCACGCTCTCGCCGATCGGATGCCCGGCCTCCTTCGCGAGCTGCCGCGCCTGCAGGGAGAGGGCCCGGATGAGTGCGTGCTGCCGGCGGCTCAGCTCGCGCAGTTGCGCGCCGTCCAGGTCCTGGTGGGCCTGCCGCAGCCCCTCCCCCAGGCGCAGCAGGGGCTCGACCTCCCCGGGGCTGCTGCGGACCAGGAGATTGCTGACCCAGGCGGCGAGGCTGGGCTTGCGCAACGTGCCGATCCGCTCGGCGAGTTCCCGGTCGCCGGCGGTGCGGGCGGTGGCCATGGCGGAGGCCCGGGCGGCGGTGAACTCCTCCGGGCGCAGGCCGTACAGCTCGTCGGCCACCGAGTCGTAGTCCATGGGCACCCCTTTCGCGATCCATGGGCATCCCTTTCGCGCCATTCGCGTGGAAGACCCGCCTATATTCCGCTTTCGATCATCTCAGGCGCTGCCCTTCGGGGCGCGCGCAGCGGCCGCTGAACGCATCGGAGGCACCCCGTTCACGACCCGGAAGTGGACGGTTTAACATATGAGCGCCGCCTAGCTCGAAAGATGGATTCGTGACTGTCAACGACGACTCGTTCACCAACTGGAAGAACCGCGAGGAGATCGCGGAGTCGATGATCCCGATCATCGGGAAGCTGCACCGGGAGCGGGACGTGACGGTCCTGCTGCACAGCCGCTCCCTGGTGAACAAGTCGGTGGTCAGCATCCTCAAGACCCACCGGTTCGCCCGGCAGATCGCCGGTGCGGAGCTCTCCGTCACCGAGACGCTGCCGTTCCTGCAGACCCTCGCCGAGCTCGACCTCGGGCCGTCCCAGATCGACATCGGCATGCTCGCCGCGACGTACCGCGAGGACGACCGTGGTCTGTCGGTCGCGGAGTTCACCGCGGAGGCCGTCGCCGGTGCCACGGGCGCCGACAAGATCGAGCGCCGCGAGGGCCGGGACGTCGTCCTGTACGGCTTCGGCCGTATCGGCCGGCTCGTGGCCCGGCTGCTCATCGAGAAGTCCGGCTCGGGCAACGGTCTGCGGCTGCGGGCCATCGTCGTGCGCGGAGGCGGCGAGCAGGACATCGTCAAGCGCGCCTCGCTGCTGCGCCGCGACTCGATCCACGGCCAGTTCCAGGGCACGATCACCGTCGACGAGGCGAACAGCACGATCGTCGCCAATGGCAACACCATCAAGGTGATCTACGCGAACGACCCGTCCGAGGTCGACTACACGGCGTACGGCATCAAGGACGCCATCCTCATCGACAACACCGGCAAGTGGCGCGACCGTGAGGGCCTGTCCGAGCACCTGCGCCCCGGTATCGACAAGGTCGTGCTGACCGCGCCCGGCAAGGGCGACGTCCCCAACATCGTGCACGGCGTCAACCACGACACGATCAAGCCGGACGAGCAGATCCTGTCCTGCGCGTCCTGCACCACGAACGCGATCGTGCCGCCGCTGAAGGCGATGGACGACGAGTTCGGGGTCCTGCGCGGCCACGTCGAGACGGTTCACTCGTTCACCAACGACCAGAACCTGCTGGACAACTACCACAAGGCCGACCGTCGCGGCCGGTCCGCGCCGCTCAACATGGTCATCACCGAGACCGGTGCCGCCTCCGCCGTCGCCAAGGCGCTTCCCGACCTCAAGGCGCCGATCACCGGCAGCTCGATCCGTGTCCCGGTCCCGGACGTCTCGATCGCGATCCTCAGCCTGCGGCTCGGCCGTGAGACCACCCGCGAGGAGGTCCTCGACCACCTCCGCGACGTCTCCCTGACCTCGCCGCTCAAGCGTCAGATCGACTTCACCACGGCTCCCGACGCGGTCTCCAGCGACTTCATCGGCTCGCGTCACGCCTCGATCGTCGACGCCGGCGCCACCAAGGTCGACGGCGACAACGCGATCCTCTACCTGTGGTACGACAACGAGTTCGGCTACTCGTGCCAGGTCATCCGCGTCGTGCAGCACGTGTCCGGCGTGGAGTACCCGACGTACCCGGCTCCGGCGGTCTGATCCGGCCGATCCCGGAAGACGAGAGCGCGGGGCGTGCGGGCCCCGCGCTTTCGTGCGTCGTCCGTGCGTCAGCGGCGGGTCAGCTCGATCCTGTACTCCCGCGTCCGTGAGCCGTCTTCACCGGTCACGGAGACGGTGTGGGCCGTCCTGCCCCCGGTGGTGTCCGTCCGGACCGTCACCTTCGCGTACGGGTCACGCGGCGTGGCGGTGATCCGGGCCCGGCCCGGGCGGTCGACGGCCACCCGGTAGCTCGTCCGGTCCGGGTCGAAGCCGGCCAGGGGCGCACCGTCCAGCTCGACCGAGGCGGCAGCCGCGTCCGCGGACACGCCCGGCGCCTTCGCGTAGACCTCGATCTCGCCGAGGGTGATGTAGCCGCCCGGCCGGGCCGTCATCACGACCCGCACGCCCGTCGACGGGCCGGTCGCCCGCACCGGAACCTCGGCCACGGGCGTTCCCTCGGCGCCGACGGCGACCTGGTCGCTCGCGTCGGACCAGGTGCCGTCGGAACCTCGCACCTGCACCTTGAGGGACTCCGCGAAGCTGACGTTGGCGCCGTCACGGTGGAAGTGGGTCACGACCCGGGTCAGATCGTGTGCTTCGGGCAGTGTGAAGGTGATGGTGTCGGACGGGTTCTTCGTGCCGGACCTCCAGTTCGACCAGGCCTTCTCGGACGTGGTGCCGTTGCGCAGGCCCTCGGCGGAGTAGCCGCTCTCGGTGTAGGTCGCACCGACCGTCACGCCTTCGTCGCGCGCGGCGTTGGTCTGCTCGGGCGCGGTGACCTGGACGCGTACGCTCGCCGCTGCGGTGTCTCCGCCGGGGATCCGGGCGGTGCCGCGCAGGCTCACGACACCGGTGTCGTCGAACGCTCCCTCGGGCACCGGGTCCCACGTGACCGGAAGGTCGGCGGATCCGCCGTGCCGTCCCACGCCGGTGACCGTGGCGGGCAGGTCGGGCCGGCCGCCGGTGTAGGTCTTGGCGCGGGCCGGCAGGGTGGCGGCGATGGTGTCCACGGTGACGACCGCCTCGGCCCGGACGGTCCGGCCGAGGGCATCGGTGGCCCGGCCCTTCACACGTACCGTCCCGGGTTGGCGCCAGCGAGAGTCGGAGGGCAGCGTCCACTCGACGGGAAGTGCGCCCCGGGCGCCGTCCGGGAACACGGGCTTCACGGTCCTGGGCAGTTCGGGGGCGCGCCCGGGGATGGTGAAGGCCTTGGCCGGCTCCGTGCCGAGCACTGTCTCATCCATCACGCCCCAGCGCTGGTTGGCGTTGGACGTCGGGAGGTGGGCCGAGACCCGGGCGCCGTCAGCCGTCGACTGGCCGACGACATCGAGGAGCCGGCCCGTCGCGGCGTTGACGAAGGTCCAACTGCCGTCCCCGGTGGTCGACATGATCCAGCGTGCGGCCGGTGAGTCCCCGTCTTCGAGTACGGCCTCGTCGTCGCGTACGGCGAGGTGCCTGCCGTCCGCGGCGTTGACGAGGGCATAGCGGTCACGGTTGTCGTTGCCGCGCGTCAGCTGCTTGACGGACCAGAGCTGTGACGCGGCGGCCGGGTCGGCCGTGCGCACGACGACGCCGTCGCCCCCGGCGGACGGTGCCAGGGACTTGCCG
Source organism: Streptomyces sp. NPDC037100 (assembly GCF_055606225.1). Classification (NCBI taxonomy): domain Bacteria; kingdom Bacillati; phylum Actinomycetota; class Actinomycetes; order Kitasatosporales; family Streptomycetaceae; genus Streptomyces; species Streptomyces sp. NPDC037100. The sequence goes on from NZ_JBVJSX010000008.1 coordinate 237,964, forward strand.
CTCTGGGTGCCCTGGAGGCGGTAGACGTGACCGGCCTGGACCAGCGCGGCGTCCTTCGCGGTGCCGGACACGCCGTCGACGACGAGGGTGGTCACCGACTTGGCGGGGACCGTCACGGTGGCGGAGCCGTCCTCGGCCTTCACGGGTGTCCCGCGGACGAGGGCACCGTCGCCACTGGTCACCACGGGCGTCACGGTGGCACCGCGGGCGACCCGCCGGAACTTGGTCAGGTCCAGGGTCACCGCACGCGGGGTGGTGCCGTTGTTGACGTGCACCACCGTCGCTCCGCGGCCGGACTTGCGTACGGCGGCGACGCTGGAGGGATCGTCGGCCTTGACGAAGTGGTCGCCGGGGCGGATGTGATGGGTGAAGTTGCGCAGGGTGTGGAACTTGGTGTTGGCCTTGACCGGGCAGGTCTCCAAGGTGTCCTTGGAGGTGCAGTTGAACGGGATGTGGATGCTGCCCCAGTTCTTGCCGGCCTGCGCCTGGGGGATGGAGTCCTCGACCGGCTGCCACAACACCCAGGCGGACGGCTCCAGTTCACGCATGTCCTCGACGACCCGGGTGGCGATGCCGAGCCCGGGTTCCATGCCGGTGAAGTCGGTGCCGGTCCCCCAGGTGCCCTCGACCTCGCTCATCCAGAACGGCTTGTCGGCGGCCTTGGCGCTGTCGCGGGCGCTGGTGCGCATGCCGGTGCCGTAGGTGTGCACGTTGAGCTGGTCGACGGCGGCCCGGGCTGAGCTGTCGTAGGCGTTCCAGTTGCGGACGAAGGTGCTGGGGTTGGTCTCGTCCATCGCGGAGATCTTGGCGCGTGTTCTCGCCTTGTCCAGGGCGCGTTGCAGAGCCAGGACGACTCGCTGCTGGAGTTCCGGACCGGCGTGCGCGCCTTCCTGGCGTCCGCCGGTGGGCTGTCCGTCGGCGCCGATCCGGGTGCCCCAGTAGTTGGTGTTGGGCTCGTTGAGCGGGGCGATGGTGTCGAACGAGATGCGGTGCTTCTTCTCCAGCCGGTCGGTCACCCTCACCAGGTAGGTGGCGAAGTCGTCGACGCGGTCCGCCCGTATCTGGTCGGTGTTGGCGTCGAAGCCGCCCGAGACGTAGCCGCTCACGGTCTGGAACCAGGGCGGCGAGTTGCTGAACGCCTCCCAGCGGGTCACCTTGCTCTTGACGCGGTCCACCCACCAGCGCTGGCCCGCGTCGGCGGACCAGTCCCAGTGCCCGGGGTCGTCCGGGTTCCACCAGTCGGTGTCCTCCCTGGTGGTGCCCTCGGGAGCCTTCCAGAAGCCGTCCATCATCGCGCCGGTCTTCATGTAGTCCTTGCGGACGTCGGGGGCGTTGCCGCCGCCGATGTTGTAGCGCGCGATGTTGAGACGGAGCCCGTCCTCGCCGAACAGCATGTCGGCGAGCTTTTGCCGGATCGGTTCCGGATAGCGGCCGGTGATGTTGGCGAACCAGACGAGGCTCGTCCCCCACCCTTCGAACTCCTGCTGCCGGTAGGACGGGTCGATCCGTACCGTGACCGCGCTCGCCGGTGGATCAGCGGCAGCAGCGGTGGCAGGAGATACGGCGACGAGGCCCGCGCCGAGTGCCAGGGGGACGGTGATCGCCAGTGCCGTTCGGGCGGGGCGAGGTCTGCTGGACATGGATTCCCTTCGGGAGCGAACAGAACCGCGCAGAGTCGATCGAGCTTCCCGAATGTTTTAGGACGGTAATCAACACGTCAAGAGGTGGGGCGAGTTGGGAACCGGCACACTGCCGTGCAGACGGGCGATGAGGGACACCACTTGTGGCGGCCGTGCGGAGGTGCTGGGAACCGTTCCGCGCCGACCGGCTGACCGGCATGCTCGAGTGCCGCGTCCCGCCATGGGGACGCGGCACTCGAGCATGCCGGTCTCAGTGCTTGAAGACGTCCTTGGTCTTCTCCTTGGCCTGCCGGGCGTCACCCTTCGACTGCTCGGCCTTGCCCTCGGCCATCAGGCGCTCGTTGCCCACCGCACGGCCGATCGTCTCCTTGGCCTTGCCCTTGGCCTGCTCGGCTTTGGCCTTGCCCTTCTGGTCTCCAGCCACGGTTCGTTCACTCCAAGTCGTGTCCGACTACGGGGTCACCGCACCGAGTGACCGGGAAGGCGGCAGCTCAAACGTGCCACGCGGTCGTCGCGCCCGTGAGAGCCTTGTCCTGATCATGATCAGTGCGACGAGCCCGGAGGACGGGGCATGACCATCAAACCGCCCGGGGCTCCCCGGGGACCTGCCGACGGCTGCGGTGCTGTGGGCGCGCCGGGCGCTCATCGCCGTACTGCGGGCCACCACGGAGGGTGACCAGGGCGCTGGAGCGCGCGGGCCTGAACCGGCCGTGATTCCCCGCGGTCAGTGACAGCACCCGTCGGTCGCCTGGGGAACGGGGGCGGTGTCGAGGCGGCAGAAGCACGACGCGTGGATGGGGACGTCCGCCAGCGCGGTCGCCCGTTTGAGCTGGTGGGCCACGAGGCCCGCCTCGCCGGTCCTGCCGCTGCGCAGCAGGCATTCGTGGAAGCCGTGCAGGGCCCAGACGTTGCCCGGGTGCTGGAGGGGGCGGGGCAGGGTGTCGTCGAGGCCGAGGTCGGCACGGTAGACGGCCTCGGCCTCCGCCACGCGGCCCTGCTCCAGCAGCAGAGCCGCGTAGGCGTGACGGGTGGGCTGCATCCAGCCCCAGGGCTCGTCGTAGGGCAGGTTGTCGTCCAACTGGATGGAGCGCTCCAGGGCTGCGAAGGCGAGGTCGTACTCGCCCCGGCGGTATGCGAGTTCGCCGTCCAGCATGGCGGAGGCGATGGCGAGGATGTCGTGGCAGGTGTTGTTGAACAGCATCCGGGTCTCGGGCACCCGGCCGGCCGCCTCCCGGAAGAGTTCGCGTTCGGTCTCCGCCCGGTCGACCTCGCCGGTGGCGGAGAGGGCGACGCCTCGGGCGTAGTGCCGCATGGCGACACTCGTCGCGTAGAGCTCCGGGTCGGCGGGGGCGGGCAGTTCCAGGATCTCGGTCCAACGGCCGAAACGGATCAGGACGTGGACGCGCATGGCCAGAAACGCCTCCAGCCAGTCGGCCATCGGCGGGCTCTGGACACGGAGCAGGTCTTCGGGGATGGCGGCTTCCAGCTGGGCGGCGGTGTCGAGGGCGACCTGCGCCTGGCCGAGGAACATCGCGCCGTAGATCTTGAAGTGGTGGTTGTGCGCCCGGTAGAGGGTGTAGAAGTTCATCGCGCCGGCCTGCCGGTGGTACTTCTCGTCGGCGGCGATCGCGTCGCTGTTGGCGGAGACGACCTGGCGGTAGTCGCCGCACAGGACGTCCAGATGTGAGGGCATGTGGAGCAGGTGCCCGGCGTCGGGCACGAGGCCGCGCAGGCGGTCGGCGACGGTGAGGGCCTGCTCCGGTGCCGGGGACATCTCCATCAGGTGGATGTACAGGTGCAGGATGCCGGGATGCCGGAAGCCGGCCCCGGTGGCGAGGGCGCCTTCCAGCACGGCCCTGGCCTCGGTGGTCCGGGCGCCCTCGGCCGGCCGGCCGGTCTTGAGGTCCCACAGCTGCCACGGAGTGAGGTTCATCGCGGCGTCGGCGTGCAGGGTGGCGATGTCCGGGTCGGAAGGCGCCAGTTCGTAGACGACGCGCATGGCGTCCGCGTAGGGCTCGTTCCACACCGAGCAGTCCTCGACGGCCTGCGACTGCGGATAGCGCGCCCGCAGCGCGCCGATGAGGGCCTGCTCGACCGGGGTGGCGCGGGCGGCCCTCTCATGGGCCCTTTCCACGGCCGTGTGCGTGCGCTCGACGGTTCGGGCCAGTTCTTCGCCGTCGAAGAATTCCCAGGGCTTGTTGTAGTTCGGGCCGAGCGCGTAGGCGATACCCCAATAGGCCATGGCGCAGTCCGGGTCGGCCTCGGCCGCCTTTTCGAAGCAGGCGACGGCTTCCTCATGGTGGAACGCGTACGTCCACATCAGACCGCGGTCGAACCAGAGTTGGGCATCGGGTGAGGACGTGGTGACGGGACGGCGGTGCGGGCCGAGATCGTAATAGTCGCCCATGAGTTTCTCCTGGGAAAGCGGCCGGGGCCGTGAGAATAGCGGTTGCCGACACGCCCAGACTTTCGATGAATTCTCGTATGTCCAGATTAGCGGTTCTCAGCACGGCTGGCCGCGGCCCCGGACATGGTGGAAGGCATGAGTGACTTTCCGAGTTTTCCGCCCGGCGTTGTACTCGCGGATGATCGACGAGCTCCTGGGCGCAGACCATGATCGCACCGCTGTCACGCCGCGTACGCCGTTTCCGGGTCGTGCCAGGTGATCAGCGGCCCGTCGTCCTTGTCCCGGAAGTCCATGCGCGTGGATGTCCAGGTCGGAGCGGGCCTTGCCGGGCGGTTCGACGGCCTTCTCCGCCAGGTGCACGGTGCGGTCGGCATTGGTGAGGGTGCCCGTCTTCTCCCCCAGGTCGCGGCGGGCAGCACCACGTCGGCGAGCTGAGCGGTCTCGGTGAGGAACAGGTCCTGGACGATCACGAACAGCCGTTCCTGCGCGGGGATCGAGCGGATGCGGGACAGCTCGGGCAGGGACACGGCCGGGTCGGTACCGGTGATCCACAGTATCCGGATCGAGCCCTGCTCGGCGTACCGGAAGATCTGCATCGCGTGGGTGGGCGGGGCGGAGTGCGGGATGGTCTTCGGTGTCACGTTCCACACGCGGGCCAGATCGGCCACGTGCTCCTCGTTCTGCCAGTTGCGGAAGCCCGGCAGATCGCCGTCCGCACCGCACTCGCGGGCGTTCTCGGCGCTGGGCTGGCCGTCGCCGTTGGAGTGCAGCAGCGAGGCGGCCTGCACCCACCGCTCCACGTCCTGCTCGCCGAGCCCCGCTGCGAGGTGCGTGTCGGTCCGGGACGGCCAGGGGGTGCCGGGTTCGTACGGCGTGCGCGCCCCAGACGTCGGTGATCCGGTCGGCCGAGCTGTCCACGGTCCCACCTCCCACGGAGAACGGCGCTGCGGTCCGCGAGCACCCGCCCGCGTATGCGTGACACACAGTGCACGTACTGCTACACAGAGCACACGCGGTCGGGGGCGTCCGTCATCTTGTCGTCAGAACGGGGGCACCTCGGCCAGTGGGCTGGCCCGCCCAACTCCCGCTCCCTAGGATGTACTTCCTGTCCAGCCAGTCCGTTGGCGCGGCACCTTGCAGGGGGAACGATGCACTCCGAGAAGCAGCTGTCCACCGAGATCGACGCGAACGTGCCGACGGCAGCGCGCATGTACGACCACTACCTGGGCGGCAAGGACAACTACGCGGCCGACCGCGCAGCGTGCGAGGAACTCGACAAGGTCGTGCCCAGCACGCGCCGCCTGGCCCTGAACAACCGGCGCTTCCTCCAGAGGGTCGTGAAGACCCTTTCGGAGGAGTACGGCATCCGGCAGTACCTGGACCACGGGTCAGGCCTGCCGACGCAGGACAACGTGCACCAGGTCGCCCAGCGCATCGACCCCACGACCCACGTGGTCTACGTCGACAACGACCCGATGGTGCTGGTCCACGGTCGTGCGCTGCTGGAGCAGGACGAGCGCACGACCGTCATCCACGCGGACATGCGGGAAACCGACCTGATCTTCGGCCACGCCGACACCAAGCGGCTCATCGACTTCGACGAACCGGTGTGCGTGCTCTTCAACTCGGTGTTCCACTGCATCCCGGACAGCGACACCGACGGGCCGCTCGCGGTGGCCCGCCGGGTGCGGGAACGGCTCGCGCCCGGCAGCTTCATGGTGATGTGCCAGCTGGTCAGCGAGGACCCGGAGGTCCGCGCCTTCGTCACGAACTTCATGGACCAGGCGACCCAGGGTCACTGGGGTCGCGTGCGGGAACCGAAGGACGTGGAGACGTACTTCGAGGACCTGGAGATTCTCCCGCCCGGGCTCGTGGAGGTGTCGACCTGGCGGCCGGACACCGAGGTGGCGCCCCGTCAGCTCACGCACGAGTGGATCGAGTTCGGCGGAGTCGGGCGGATTCCCCTGGAGAAGTGACCGTGATGCCCGGCGCGGGACGGTCGTCGTCCCGCTCCGGGCATCCTCGCGTCAGGGGTAGCGCTGCTCCATCGTCTGCCGCAGCAGCTCCAGCGAGTCACGGGGCTTGAGCGCCTCGTCCGCGAGCCGGTCCAGCGCGATCCGGTACTCCTCGGTCTCGTCGCGGTCCTCGAGGAAGTTCGCGCTCTTGATGTGCTCCAGGTAGACCACGTCGGGCAGATCGAGGCCGCCGAAGCGCAGATACGTGATCGGAATGGCCGGTGCCGAGGCGTTGGTGACGCTCAGCGGCACGATCTGCAACGTCACGTTGGGGCGTTCGGCCATCTCCACGAGGTGTGCGAGCTGCTCCCGCATCACCTCGGCACTGCCCAGGACGCGCAGCAGCACGGACTCGTCGATGATCGCCCAGAGCTGCGGGGCGTCCGCCCGCGACACCAACCGGGCGCGGTGCCTGCGCAGTTCGACGCGCCGCTCCACCTCACCTGCCGCCGCGTTCGGCAGCCCGCGCTCCACCACGGCCCTGGTGTAGGCGGGAGTCTGCAAGAGGCCGGGCACGTACTGGATCTCGAAGGTACGGATGGTGGCGGCGGCCTCCTGCAGTCCCACCAGCCGGTCGAACCACTCGGGCATCAGCCGCTTGTCGTACCGCTGCCACCAGCCCGGCTCACCCGCCCGCTGCAGCAGCTTGAGCAGCACCGAGACCTCGTAGTCGTCGGTGCCGTACAGCTCAAGCAGCGTACGGACGTCGTTCTCCGTCGGCGGGCGGCGGCCCTTGCCCGACTCGATGCGGGACAACTTCGCGGCACTGAACCCGGCGGCGCGCGCCGCCTGGTCCTGGGCGAACCCGGCGTCCTCTCGGAAGCCGGCGAGCTGTACACCGACCAGCATCTTCAGCAGAGTCGGCGCCGGCTCGGGCCTGTCCAGGTAGGGTTCCAGACGGGAGATGCGATGCGACGCGGCGGACATCCTGACTCCCAGCAGACCGGCACAAGGGCGACTTACACTATCGCACTTCACCGGGCCTTCACGCATCCACCCAAGCGGCCCGACAGAAGTGGTGAGTTGGGCTCCGCTTCTCCCCCCAGGGCGTGACATCGCGCGCGAGACGACACCGCCCCTCAGAGCAGGTGGTCGAACTCGCCGTCCTTCGCGCCGGCCAGGAAGGCCGCCACCTCCGCCGACGTGTAGACCAGGGCGGGGCCGTCGGGGTCACGGGAGTTGCGCACGGCGATCCCGCCGTCCACGAGGGGGGCGACTTCGACGCAGTTGCCCTCGGCGTTGCTGTGCCGGCTCTTGATCCAGCAGGCGTCCAACGAGCTTGCCTGCACTCCGTTCTGCACTGGTGGCACCGCAGTCTCCTTGCTGTTCTCGTTCCCCGCCGCGCACGGTGTGCCCGGCCGTTCCTCCGTGTGCGGCCGCGTCCCTTCGGCCGCACTCGTCCCGGCTTGCGTACCCACAACGGCTGGAATTTCACGCAATTTCTCGTGCAATTGCACGCGAGCGCCTTCAGCGTGGATAATAGCTGCGGCGTCAACCCCCGGGCCGACGCCGTGTCCTGACGTCGCATCGGGGAGATGCCGTGTCATCACCTGCGCAGCACGTGCTCCGGCCGCCGAGTGGGGCTGCGGCACACGCAGGCGCACCCGAGGAGAGTCACACCGTGCCGGCCGGCCCGCACGCGGCCACGCCGTACGGGATCCCGCCCTCGGTGCCGAAGACACTGCCGCAGTTCTCGGGCACCCTGTCCGCCTCGGCCATCCTGCGGGTCGAGTGCAGCCGGGAGGGGTTCGCCCGAGTCCGGTCCTTCACCCGCGACACCCTGCACGACTGGTCGCTCGACCACCGCTGTGACGACGCGAGTCTCGTCATCACCGAGCTCGCCGCCAACGCCGCGACGCACGCGGCACCGAGAACCCCCGGTGTGCCGGAGATCCGGCTCGGATTCCTCCTGGATCCCGGTCACCTGCTGGTCACCGTCTCCGACCTCGACGACCACCCGCCCGTGTTCGCGCCGACCGGCGTCGCCCTGGAGGAACACGGCCGGGGGTTGTGCATCGTCGACGCCCTGTCCGAGGAGTGGGGCTGGTCCCCGGGTGCCCCGGCGGGCAAGACGGTCTGGGCCCGGTTGTCGACCCGGCCGGCCACACCCTGTCCACCCATCTGACACGACTGCCGCGGAAAGGCCCCTCGCCATGCGCAGCGCTTCGACGGAACACCCGAGCAGCGAGCGCCCCCAGCGCCCCGACGCCCCCACCAGGACGGCCCGGAACACGCCGCTCACGGCACTGGACCGCGTGCCGTGGGGCGACATCCAGGACTCCACCGGCTCGGCGGCGGCCATTCCCCTCCTGCTCAACGGCATCGCCGGGGGTGATGCCGACACCGCCCGCTCCGCCCTGGACGACCTGCGGAAACGGATCTGCCAGTTCGGTTTCGTCGTGGAGCAGGCGACGGCGGCCACTGTCCCGTTCCTGTGGGAGCTGGCCAAACTGCCGCAGGTGACCTGCCGTGCCCAGATCATCCGGCTGCTCAAGAGCATCGCCGACGCCCGGCAGTGGGAGAGCACCGCCGCCGTCTATCCGAAACTGCTGAACCATAGGGAGAACCCGGTGGTGTGGGAGCGTGCGGCCCGGCAGGCCGTGCGGGCCCGGCGCGGTGAGCTCGGCCGGCTGCTGGCGGACGAGGACCGTGAGATCGCCCGTGCCACGAACGAGCTGGCCCGCTCGCTGGGCGCCTGAAACCGTCGTACGTGGTGCGGTGGCCAGGGAGCCCGTGCAGGTCCTCAGACGTGATGAAACGGTGAGAACCCCCTGTCACCATGGGTGATGCCCCTCGCCTCCCTGAGCGCGGCAGTGTAGACATGGCACATGGTCCGACTCTTGGGTCGATCCGGGACCCGATCGCCCCTGCGGCCCGGCGCTGCGCCGTCGGCACGGCAGCGGCGGGAGGCGGGCCCGTCGCGGTGGCAACCGGTGGCGGGGCTGCGGTCGGTGCTGGGCGGACGCAGCGTCGCCGGACAGGTGTTCCTGCTCGTCGTGGTGATCGTGCTGCTGCTGGTCGTGGCGGCCGTCGTGGCGCTGGTGCTGCAGGTGCGGCACGACACGACGCAGGAGGCCCGCAACCGGTCGCTCGCCGTCGCGGAGACCTTCGCCAACGCGCCGGGCACCGTCGAGGCGCTGCAGGGCCCTGATCCCACCGCCGTGCTCCAGCCACGTGCCGAAGCCGCCCGTGAGCGGTCGAAGGTCGACTTCGTCGTCGTCATGAACACCGAAGGGATCCGCTACACCCACCCCAAGCCCGATCGGATCGGGAAGAAGTTCGTCGGGACGATCGCGCCGGCGCTGGCCGGGAAGTCGTTCACCGAGAAGATCGACGGCACCATCGGCCCGCTCGTCCAGGCCGTCGTTCCGGTGAAGGACCAGGACGGCCGGGTCGTGGGCCTGGTCTCGGCGGGGATCACGACCAAGAACGTGGGCGGGACCGCCGACCGCCAGCTGCCGCTCGTGCTCGCGGCCGCCGCAGCGGCGCTCGCCCTGGCGACGGCGGGTGCCGCGCTGGTGAGCCGGCGCCTGCTGCGCCAGACCCACGGGCTCGGGCCGCACGAGATGACCCGGATGTACGAACACCACGACGCCGTGCTGCACGCCGTGCGCGAGGGCGTGCTCATCGTCGACGACGCGGGCACCCTGCTGCTCGCCAACGACGAGGCGCACCGCCTGCTCGGGCTGCCCGCCGACGCCGAGGGCCGGCACGTCCTCGCTCTGGGTCTCGACCCGGGCATCGCCGACCTGTTGGCCTCGGGCCGCGTCGCCACGGACGAGGTGCACCTGGTCGGGGACCGGCTCCTCGCCGTCAACCAGCGGACCACGGACCGTGCGGGTGTCCCGCCCGGCAGCGTCGCCACCCTGCGCGACTCCACGGAGCTGCGGGCCCTGTCCGGGCGGGCCGAGACGGCGCGGGAGCGGCTCAACATGCTGTACGACGCCGGAGTGGGCATCGGGACCAGCCTGGATGTGACCCGCACCGCCGAGGAGCTCACCGAGCTGGCCGTGCCCCGGTTCGCCGACTTCGTCACCGTGGACCTGTTCGACGCCGTACTGGGCGGCGGGCAGCCGAATGCGGCGGCGGCGCTCAGCCGGACCGCGGTGAGCGGGATCCGCCAGGACGCGCCGCTCTATCCGGCCGGGGAGCGGATCAGGTTCGTCGAGTCCTCTCCGCAGGGCCGCAGCCTCGCCACGGGCAGCCCCGTCCTGGAGCCCCGGCTGGGCGAGGCCTCGGGCTGGCAGGCGCAGGACCTGGAGCGCTCCGCGCAGATCGTCGCGTACGGCATCCACTCGCTGATCACCGTGCCGCTGCGGGCCGGCGCCCTGATACTCGGCGTGGTGAGCTTCTGGCGCTACGAGAAGCAGGAGCCTTTCGACACGGACGAGCTGGCCCTGGCGGAGGAGCTGGTCGCGCGGGCCGCCGTCTCGATCGACAACGCCCGCCGCTACACCCGCGAGCACAGCATGGCGGTGACGCTCCAGCGCAGCCTGCTCCCCCGCAATCTGCCCGAGCAGGACGCCCTGGAGATCGCCTACCGCTATTTGCCGGCGCAGGCCGGTGTGGGCGGCGACTGGTTCGACGTGCTGCCGCTGTCGGGGGCCAGGGTCGCGCTCGTCGTGGGGGACGTCGTCGGCCATGGGCTGTACGCCGCGGCCACGATGGGGCGGCTGCGCACCGCGGTGCACAACTTTTCCGCACTCGATCTGCCCCCCGAGGAACTCATCGCCCTGCTGGACGAGTTGGTCAGCCGGATCGACCAGGACGAGGCGGAGGAGGACGGCAGCGCCCCGGTGACCGGCGCGACCTGTCTGTACGCCGTCTACGATCCGGTCTCCCGGCGCTGCACCGTCGCGCGGGCCGGGCACCCCCCGCCGGCGCTGATCCACCCCGACGGCAGCGTGGAGTTCCCCGACGTGCCCGCCGGTCCCCCGCTGGGGCTCGGCGGCCTGCCGTTCGAGACGGCGGAGCTGGAACTGGCGGAAGGCAGCCGGCTCGTCCTCTACACCGACGGGCTGGTCGAGGACCGGGAGCGGGACATCGACGTCGGGCTGGAGATGCTGCGCGAGGCGCTGGGCCGGGCCGGGCAGTCCCCGGAGGACACCTGCCGGATCGTGCTCGACTCGCAGCTCACGGCCCGCTCCAGCGACGACATCGCGCTGATCGTGGCGCGTACCCGGGCACTTACCCCCGACCACGTCGCAGAGTGGCCGGTGCCGGCCGATCCGGCCGCCGTGGGCGAGGTGCGGGCGGCGGTCAGCCGGCAGCTGGCCGAGTGGGGCCTGGAGGAGCTGACGTTCAGCACGGAACTGATCCTGAGCGAGCTGGTCACCAACGCGCTGCGGTACGGCGGCGGCCCCATGCGCGTGCGAGTGCTGCGGGACCGCAACCTGATCTGCGAGGTGTTCGACAGCAGCAGCACCTCGCCGCACCTGCGGTACGCGACCATGACGGACGAGGGCGGGCGGGGCCTGTTCCTCGTGGCGCAGCTCGCGGAGCGCTGGGGGACGCGCTATCTGCCCGCGGGGAAGGTGATCTGGGCGGAGCAGCCCCTGCCATAAGGCCGATCAGGGGCTTCCCATAAAGTAGCCTTATGGGCCCATAGACCAGACCCTCGTACCGGGTTAGGCATGCCTTAGTTTAAGCTTCCCGTTGAGATCGCTTTGTCGCCGCTCGAAGGGAACCTGACCATGCCCCGCCCCCTGCGGGTCGCCATCGTCGGATCCGGCCCCGCCGGGATCTACGCCGCCGACGCCCTGCTCAAGTCCGAGGTGGCCGCCGAACCCGGTGTGTCCATAGACATCTTCGAGCGCATGCCGGCGCCGTTCGGACTGATCCGTTACGGCGTCGCCCCCGACCACCCGCGGATCAAGGGCATCATCACCGCCCTGCACCAAGTGCTCGACAAACCGCAGATCCGTCTCTTCGGCAACGTGGACTACGGCACGGACATCGGCCTGGACGACCTGCGCGCGTTCTATGACGGCGTGATCTTCGCAACCGGCGCGACGGCCGACCGAGCGCTCTCGCTGCCGGGCATCGACCTCGACGGCTCGTACGGCGCCGCGGACTTCGTGTCCTGGTACGACGGTCACCCGGATGTCCCGCGCACGTGGCCGCTGGAGGCGGAGAAGGTCGCCGTGCTCGGCGTCGGCAACGTCGCGCTCGACATCGCGCGCGTCCTGGCCAAGACGGCGGACGAGCTGCTGCCGACCGAGATCCCGGCGAACGTCTACGAGGGTCTGAAGGCCAACCGGGCCAAGGAGATCCACGTGTTCGGCCGACGCGGCCCGGCACAGGCCAAGTTCAGCCCGATGGAGCTGCGGGAGCTCGACCACTCCCCCAACATCGAGGTCATCGTCGACCCCGAGGACATCGACTACGACGAGGGCTCGATCACCACGCGGCGCGGCAACAAGCAGGCCGACATGGTGGCCAAGACCCTGGAGAACTGGGCGATCCGCGACGTCGGTGACCGCCCCCACAAGCTCTTCCTGCACTTCTTCGAGTCGCCGGTCGAGGTCCTCGGCGAGGACGGCAAGGTCGTGGGTCTGCGCACCGAGCGCACCGAGCTCGACGGCACCGGCAACGTCAAGGGCACCGGTACCTTCAACACCTGGGACGTCGGCGCGGTGTACCGCGCGGTCGGCTACCTGTCCGACAAACTCCCCAAGCTGCCCTGGGACATCGACTCCGGCACCGTTCCGGACGAGGGCGGCCGGGTCATCCAGGAGACGGGCGAGCACCTGCAGTCCACGTACGTCACCGGCTGGATCCGGCGCGGCCCCATCGGCCTCATCGGGCACACCAAGGGCGACGCCAACGAGACGGTGGCGAACCTGCTGGCCGACTACGCGGGCGGCCGGCTGCACACGCCCGCCACCCCCGAGCCCGAGGCCGTGGACGCATTCCTCGCCGAGCGCGACATCCGCTTCACCACCTGGGACGGCTGGTACAAGCTGGACGCCGCGGAGAAGGCTCTGGGTGAGCCCGAGGGCCGCGCGCGCGTGAAGATCGTCGAGCGCGAGGACATGCTGCGGGCCAGCGGCGCCTGACGCTGCACACCTGACGTCTCACATCCCGCAGGGCGGGTCCGGTGCAATGTCACCGGACCCGCCCTTCTGCGTACTTGAAGCGTGTACGATCCGGATGCTTCACCGAACCATCACATCGCCTTCACCTGAAGGCCATGCAGGGGGGACGAACGTCCATGCGTATACGCCTTGTCGCCACCACGGCCGTCGCCGCCGGGGCCCTCACCGCCCTCTCGGCGGTTCCGGCCCAGGCCGCCGAGTACGACTCCGCTCTGAAGATCCGGGGCATCCAGTACGACGCTCCCGGCAGCGACTCGAACCGGTGCTCGGGCGGGAACACCGCCGAGGAGTACCTGACCATCAAGAACTACTCGCGCTCCACGACGGTGAACCTCAAGGGGTACGTCGTGAAGGACGCCGCGGGCAACAAGTTCACCTTCACCGCGAGCCACACCCTTCAGCCGGGCGACTACGTGAAGCTGCGCGGCGGCAACGGGGCGGACTCCGACACCAATAACGTCGTCTACCGCGACAACTGCAACTTCATGTGGAACAACGACAAGGACACCATCTACGTGTACAAGCCGTCCGGCAGCCGTGCCGACGTGCACTCGTACACCAGGAGCGGCTCCGACCCGGACCACAACGGATACATCACGTACCACGGCTGACCCCTCGTCGGGCCGGCGTCGGCCCTCCGATCCAGGGGGCCGGCAGCCAGCGATCGAGGTGGGCGCGCAGGCCCGCGAGGTCGGTGCCACGGGCGGCCAGGTGACCCACATGCGCGTCGGGCCGTACGAGGGCGTGGGTGAGGCCCGGCGTAGGCGCGCAGTGGGGTCGCGAGGCCAAGTCCGGTGGGGCCCGCGTCCACCACGAGCACGTCCAGGGGTGCCGTCATGACACACACCGTGGACGCGGCCGGCCGGCCCCATGCCGTCGCCGTGCGGCGTGCCGGGACCCTCCGCGACGCGTGCGTGGCGGAGGGCTCCCGTACGGTGGTGCCGGTTCAGACCTCCAGGTCGGCTTCGATACGGCGCAGCTGGTGGCGGGCCATCGCGAGGTTGGCCCTGCTCCCGTCGAGCACGAGGTAGAGGAAGAGACCGCTGCCTCCGCGCCCCTTCAACAGGCGGATGAGGTGGTACTGGGTGTTCAGGGTGATCAGGATGTCCTCGATCTCCTCCTTCAAGCCGAGGTGCTCCATGGTGCGCAGCTTGGACCGCACGACGTCGGTGTTGCCCGCGGCGGCGACTTCCAGGTTGAAGTCCTTGCCGCCGCCGAGGGTGCCGAGGGCCATGCCGCTGGTGTAGTCGACGAGGGCGACGGCCGTCGCTCCGTCGATGGAGCTCAGGCATTCCTTCAGCGCGGTCTCCGTGTTGGCCATGCGCTCGGTTCCTTTCCTTCGGTCTTCTACTTCGGTGGTGGGTCAGGAGGTTCGGGTGGCTCAGATTCCGGTGTGCGGGCGCGGCTGGTGCGTGGGCCGCTGCGGGGTGCGTACCGGGAGGGTGCCGATGGGACGGTCCGTGGCCGGGGGCACCGTTGCGAGGTGCTCTTCGGACGCCGGCCGGTCGGCGTGGCGGCCGGTGCCCGGGCCCACGCGCGTGGCCAGCAGGTCGGCGATCCGGGCGCCGCTGCGCCGGCCTTCGAGGTGGAGGCGGCCGACGTTGACGCGGTCTTCGGCGAGAAGGGTGAGTACGGCGGTGGTCCCGGCGGCGTAGGTGGCGACGTAGCCACCGGAGCCCCGCACCAGCAGTTCGCGGAAGTCGCCGCGGGCGGCGGCGTCGGTCATGCGGTAGGCGACACCGAGGGCGGCGGCGGTGAGCGCCGCGAGTCCCTCCGGTTCGGTGTCCGGCACGTCGTGGGCGAGGACGAGTCCGTCGACGGTGGCCGCGAGGGAGCCCGTCAGCCGGGGTATGCGGGTACGGAGCCGACGCAGTTCGTCCAGGACGTCGGTCTCGACGGCCATGAGCAGTCTCCTTTCGGCACGCTGTCTTCGCGCGCGGATCACAGTGCCTCCAAGGCGTGCAGGAGCCGTCGCAACAGTGCGGTGTCGGGCTCGTCCGGTGCGGCGGGACGAGGGGTGGGGCCCGGCTCGGCGGACACGGGGGCGGGGGCTGGGGTCGACGAGGGGACCAGGGGCGCCACGGGGGCCACCAGTCCGGCGGCGGCGAGGCGGCGGAGTTCGACGAGGGTGTGGAAGGTGCGGCAGGCCAGGGCCGTGGCGATCTGGGCGGCGGTGCGGACACCGTCGACCTGGGCGAGGGTCCGGCCGCGGCGGGCCGGCAGGTCGGCGGCGTCCGGGCCGGGCACGCGGGCGAGAGGAGCCCGGTCGACGGCTGGTTCGGGCCATATGCGGTGCAGCAGTTCGCGACGGCGTCTGGATTCGCGCAGGACGGTGTCCACCGGTACGGACCGGACCGCGCCGAGCCAGTGTGCGGCTCCTGGGCGGAACCGGAGAGCCGGTCCGTCGTGGGCGAGGACGAAGTACGCCGCGTCGAAGAGGGCGCCCAGGTGGCACAGTTCCAGCGCGCCGGCGGCGAGCTGACCACTGTCCACCAGCTGCCGTCCGACGCGGCAGCGTCGCCCGGCCTGGTCGATCGCCTCCCACCAGCCGTCCGGGGCGAGCGCACCGCTGTGGGTAAGCAGGTCGCCGAGGTCGGGTGTGACGGCGGATTCGACGTGGACGACGTGTCCCGTCGCGAGGTAGACGATCCCCGACTCGGTGGACAGGGCACCGGTCGCCCCCTGTGCGGCGAGGGTCCTCAGCAGGGCCGAGGCCGGTTCGTCCGTGCGCGGGGCCCGGGTCGGTGCGGTCATCCGAGCACCAGCCGGTCCGTCAGCTCGGCCAGCCGGATGCGGGCCAGGGCCAGGTTGCCTTCGCCGCGGTCGAGCCATAAGTGCACGAACACGGTGCTGTCGAAGGTCGTCGTGACGAACCTGAGCAGGTGGTACGAGTCGGCGTTCGTGATGATCAGATCCTGTACGGGGGGTTCCTTGCCGGGCGGCCCGTCGGGGCCGTCAGGACCGCCGCCGGACGATGCACCTGTGCCGTCACCCGACGGTTGGCCGGTGAGGGCGAGGGCGCCGCTCTCGGTGGCGAGGCGGGCGAGTTCGGCGGTTTCCGCAGCCGTCGCCTCCGCGTCGCCACCGGGTGCGTCACCTACCGCGCCCAGGGCGAGACCACTGATCCAGTCGACCACCGACGCCCCTCGAGCACCTGGCAAGCGCATGGCTTCCAGCAGACTCTCGTCGATTCCGGGCACGCCGAATCCCCTCCCCCTGCACGGCCGTTCCCGCGAACGTGAGCACGACACTACGGAATGTGGTGGGCGCAGGTGAACGCTTTGGCATTTTCCAAAGGAATGTGCAGGGAAGCAGGCGGAGGGTGAACGGGCTTGATCGGAAGCGGGCAGGATGCATCACAGGGCTCCACAGGGCGGTTGGCCACTCACCCTGACCTGTACCTTCACGACTTACGCACACCAGGGCGTCCCGCGGCGATTCGCAGGTTCGGCAAGCCTTCGCAGGCTTCAGCAGGACTCATGCTGACCACTTGCTGACTCAACTGACGGGTAATCAGGTCGATGTGCACGACGTCGCCCCGCGCTGTCACACATCCGCCCCAGCGATGTCGGCCGACCAAGGCAACGGCTCCTGTGCCCCGCCTGCGGGCTCAGGCGGACACCGTCAAGGGACCGTCGCAGCACCACAGGGCCCAGCCAACTGACCTACGGCCGATTGCGGGCTGCAGCACGTGCTCATCTGCCGACGTCGGCTCCTCAGACCGAGGGAGGCGAAACATGGCGGCGAACCGCCGGTTGGCCAAACCGGCGGTTTTTCTCACCATTGGAACTGCGAGCGCGGTGCCGCTGGTCTCATGAGGGAGTTCCGAGCGTGAGCGAGGACAGCTGTTTCGTTCGCCTACAACGAGTCCGCAATCAGGGCTTGGCAGGCTGGTCGGCCATTGCCGGAATCAGCCGAGCGCTTGGATGAGGGCGTTGCACGCCTGCTCGCACGAGCGGCAGGCTTCGGCACACAAGCGGCAGTGCTCGTGCTGGTCGGAGTGGGCCATCAGGGATCTCCTCTGGCTGCCACAGGCCGGCGGGCCGGGCGGCCATACTTCTTCGACTGCGGCGCTGCACTCTCCGGATAGCCACCAGGAGGCGTGACAAACGCGCCTGGGGTGCCCCCCTGAGGGGGGCACCCCAGGCGCGTGCCGGTTCGGGCAGGTCAGTGGTGGGCGTGGACGACGGCGTGGCCCTTGCCGCGGCCGATCATCCACTTGTTGACCGGGGTGGTGATCAGGAAGGCGACACCGAATCCGCCCAGCAGGGCGGACCAGAACAGCCCGTCGGACAGATGGGCGTCCATCGCGCCCGGGGTGAGCGCGATGATCGCGTTGTCGACGAATTCCATCACGGCGATGGAGACGGTGTCGGCGGCGAGCGCGACCTTGATCGCGGACTTGAGGTCCAGGCCGGCCCGGAGGACCGCGAACAGGGTGAAGGAGTAGCCGAAGAGGAATGCGAGTGTGATCGCCAGGACCATGGTGGGCACGTTGCCCCACAGCAGGGCGGTACCGATCACCATGCCGAGGATCTCGCCGATGGCGCAGCCGGTCAGGCAGTGCAGCGTCGCCTTTGCCGCCGTCCCCCAGGACGCCCCTGTGTGCCCGCCGTGGTGCGCCACCTGATCAGCGGGAGCATGGTGGGCGGCGTGGTCGTGCTCCGTGCCGGCGTGATGAGCGCTGTGGTCCATGACCTTTCATCCCCAATCCCGTCCAGTGTGGCCC
Organism: Streptomyces sp. NPDC037100; assembly: GCF_055606225.1. Classification (NCBI taxonomy): domain Bacteria; kingdom Bacillati; phylum Actinomycetota; class Actinomycetes; order Kitasatosporales; family Streptomycetaceae; genus Streptomyces; species Streptomyces sp. NPDC037100. The sequence goes on from NZ_JBVJSX010000008.1 coordinate 255,852, forward strand.
GTTCCCGGGCCTCACACCAGAAACCATATACCCCCCGGGGGTATGCCTCAAGTGGTGGGCGGCGGGACATCGGTCAGCGGGACCCGGGACTCTCACACCTCAAGACCGAGAGGCCGCGCAGCCGGTCCGCAGGCGCCACCGGCTTGGCCGGTGGGAGCGGAGCACGCTGCCCCACAGGGGCGGGCGCTGTTCGGCGCCCACCCCTCCTACCGAAGACCGGTGATGGTTCAGGCAGCGACGGGCTGCGGCTCGGGGGTGGGGGTCGCCAGACGGCCGGTGCGATGCAGGCCGTACAGGGCGGCCGCGCAGACGAGGCCGAGCGCGACCAGGGAGATCCACGGCAGCGCGGGCATGCCCGCCTCGCGGGCGGCGTCGAGTGCGGCGCCCGTGAGCAGGTTGCCGAGCGTGATGCCAATCCCGCAGATGGTGTTGTACAGCCCGTAGTGCGTGGCCACGAGCCGGTCACCAGAGAGGCGGACAATGGTGTCCATCTCGAAGGGATAGGCGATCATCGTGCCGACGGCCAGCAGCAGCGCGGCGAGCGTCGGCGGCACGGCGGCGAGCAGCCACAGGCCCACCCCGGACTTCGGGACGGCCACAGCGGTGGCCAGCAGCAGGGGCACAAACGCAAGACCCATGACTGACAGGCCCAAAATCAAAGCCTGGCCGGGCTCGTACCTTGCCTTGCACCATGCGGTCACCCGTGTCTGGCCAAGGATCGTGCTCAGCCCGGAGACGGCGAAGAGCACCGCCACCGCCGCCGTGCCGAATTCCCCGTCCCCGCCGAGCCGGCGCACCTCCAGCGGCAGGGACAGGTAGACCTGGAAGGTGAGGACATACGAGCCGATCATGGCTCCGGAGAAGAGCAGGAACGGCCGGTTGGCGAGGATGCCGCACCACTGGGCGAGCACGCTCTCCCGGCGCTGGTCCTCCTTGTTCTTGGTGCCCTCGGCACGCCGGGCGGGCAGGGCGCGGATCTGCACGATGCTCAGCAGCGCGAAGATCGCGGCGGCCACCAGGCACGTGATGCGGAAGTCGACCCCGGTCAGCACCATCCCGACCAGCGGGCCCAGCAAGATGCCAGCCTGGTAGAAGACGTTGAACAGGGCGAACGCCTCGACCCTGCGCTCCCCCGCGTCGGCCGCGAGATACGCCCGGACCGCCGGGTTGAACAGCGCCCCGGCCAGCCCGGTGGCCGCGGAAGCGGCGATCAGCGCGGCCAGCGAGTCGACCAGTCCGAGCGTCGCGAAGCCGAGGGTGCGCAGCACACACCCGGCCACGATCATCGGCTTGTAACCGAACCGGTCGGCGAGCGTGCCGCCGACGAGGAACATGCCCTGCTGGCTGAAGTTCCGTACGCCGAGGACGAGTCCGACAACCCAGCCGGCCAATCCGAGAGTGCCGGAGAGGTGGGCGGCCAGGTAGGGCATCAGCATGTAGAAGCCGAGGTTGATGGTGAACTGGTTCACCATCAACAGCTGAACGCTGCGTTCATACGTGCGGACCTGTGCGAGGGTGCCCTTCACCGGCTCTCCCCCTCCTTCGCCGCGTCAGCCCCGCCGCCCTGCGACGGGTCGGTCAGGGTGAGCGGATCGACCACGTTGGTGCACCGAGTCCAGCGGGTGACCTCCTTCTCATCCACGCGGCCGATCACCTCCGGCTCGGGCGCGGGCGGGGAGTCGAGCAGGCCGTGGGCAGCGCAGTAGTCGTCGTCGAAAACCGTCCCGAGGTAGCGCTGCGGGCCATCGGGGAAGATCGCCGCGATCCGGGTGTCCGCGGGCATGGTGCGGGCCAGCCACCCGGCGACCAGGGCAGCCGCCCCCACGCTCCACCCACCGGTGGCGTAGTGCGAGGCGGCCAGCTGCCGACAGGTCCACACCGCCTCCTGCGGCGCGACCCAGTGCACCTCGGAGAAGTTCTCGTAAGCCACGTTGCGGGGGTAGATGCTCGAGCCCAGGCCCCGCATCAGCCGGGGCCGGGCCGGTTGGCCGAAGATCGTGGATCCGATGGTGTCGACCCCGACTACCTTCAGCTCGGGATACAGCTGCTTCAGCACCCGGGAGACACCGGCGGAGTGACCGCCGGTGCCCACGCTGCAGACCAGGACGTCGATGTGGCCCAGCTCGGTCGCCAGTTCCAGGCCGAGCGGAGTGTAGGCGCTGGTGTTGTCCGGGTTGTTGTACTGGTCCGGGCACCACGAGCCCGGGTGCTGTGCCATCAGCAACTGGACGCGCTCGCGGCGGGCCTGCTGCCAGCCGCCAGTGGGGTGGGGTTCGGAGACCACGTTGACCTGGGCGCCGTACGCGGTCAGCAGCCGGGTCATGGACATCTCCAGACCCGGGTCGGTGACCAAGGTGACCGGATGGCCGTAGACCATCCCAGCCAGCGCCAGGCCCAGACCGAGGGTGCCACTGGTGGACTCGATGATGCGGGCGCCGGGCAGCAGGTCACCGCGGGCGCGGGCCCGCTCCACCATGTGCAGGCCGGGCCGGTCCTTGATCCCGCCGGGGTTGAAGCCCTCCAGCTTCGCCCAGAAGCCGCGGTCCGCGGGTGTCAGCGGCTCGGACACCCGCAGCAGCGGTGTGTTGCCCACCAGGCCCGACAGGGCGGATCGGTCCGGTGTGACGGTCGTGTTCGTCGGTGACTGCATCTCTTTCGCTCTCGCTCGATGAATGCGCGGTGCGTGCTCACTCGCGCCACGGCTCCAAGGCGGACAATCGGTCCGGGCTTGTGGAGCCGTCGCACGGCAGCCGGCTGGTGCAGACGGCTGCGGGCGGGAGGTCTAGATGCGCCACCGGGAGGTGCGGGCGAGGGCTGTCCGTCCCGTGCGCGTCCTTCGCCGCCGGTAAGGCTGACGAGGCACGGGCCGCACCCCGAGAACCGCCAAGGAGCCGGCGAGCCCCAGAGTCCCTGCGTCGGCAGGCGGTCGCTCCGCCGCCGGCAGGGTCGTCGTACGGACGACTCCGTCCGGCGCGCACTCCTCGCTCTCGTGGTGTCGGTGAGGTCCGTGCGGCGCCACATCGCCCACCGCTGACGCCACGGACGCGGTGACGGCGGAAACCGGCCGGTGATCCTCTTCGGTCGGCCCGTGCGCGAAGGCGCACAGGCCGACCACCAAGAGCAGGCCGCAACGGATCAGAAAAATGAGCTGTCGGAGCCGTTGCGAGGATCTGGCCCGCTGGGCATACGCGGGCGTACAGGAGTATGTCGGCACAGGTCCTCCGTGCGCCCACCGCCTCTTGGCGCCACGGCGACAGCCATGGCACACAGGAGAACGGCAGGCAAGGGTGGGGGGGTAGGACGGCGTCGACGATGCAGACCGGGGATCCACGTCGGCGGGCACGGGATCCGGCCCTTGTCACGCCGGGACTCCGGCGAACGCTCCACCGACCCGTGGCAAACGGGCGGGGCGGAGCGACCGGACGAAAGGGAGGAGCCGACTCCTAGACCTGCTGAACCACCGATGATCTGACGGCTGCTGACGGCGAGACAGTAACCACCGAGTCGCTGAGACCGCGCTGTACCGCGGCCCGTCCGGAAGCAGCCGATTCGCCAACCGATGCAGCAAAGCATGGCGATGGGAGGACCTGACCCAGATGCGGTTGCACGGACAGGCATTGCTCGCCCGGATGCGACGACCCGTGGTCATCATGTCCGCCGCCGACTGCGACAAGACGGAACAGCGCCTGCGTGTCCGTGGCGTCGCGGGCATCTTCGGGCGATACGGCGGCAGGCGCCACTGCGCTGGTCACCAGATGTCCTTGGACACTCTCGACGTTCACTGCGTGCGTGAACACGACGCCGAACAGCAGCACGGCCAGGCCCAGTACGCGCAGCGGACCCGCGGACGTACGGGCCCGCACGATGCGCGGGAGCGACCAAGCCGTAATCATGCCGTGATACTAGCGGCCTGGCGGGCTTGATCCCCCAACTCCCCTGAAACGGCGTGTTAACGCGCCAGGCAAATGACCTGTTTCCTTCGGCGAGGGGGTGGTGGCGAGCGACCGCGGCAGGCCGGTGATCCACCCAAGGAACGTTCTACTATGTGGCTGCGTAGTGCGGCGACAAGGGAGCGACCATGCGGCGGCTGGGGGAACTGGAGGCGGAGATCATGGACCGCCTGTGGCGCTGGAAGCGTCCCGCGACGGTGCGGGAGATCGTCGACGACATCAACAAGCAGCGGCCGCTCGCCTACACCACCGTGAACACGGTGGCCACCATCCTCTACAACAAAGGCTGGCTGCTGCGCGGGAAGCAGGGCCGCGCCTGGGTGTACTCGCCCATCCGCACGCGCGAGCAGTACTCGGCCGCGCTGATGGAGGAGGCGCTCGGTGCCAGCGCGGACCGCCCCGCGGCCCTCGCCCACTTCGTGCAGCAGATGAGCCCCGAGGAAGTCGGCGCCCTGCGCGAGGCGCTGGCCACCGCCGAGCGGCAGGACGGTCAGTGAACGCGGCTCCTGCCCTGCTCGGTTACGCCGGGGCGGTCGGGTTCCTCGCCCCGCGGCTGCTGCTGCGCAGCGCCTGGCCGTATCGCGCACCGGCCCTTGCCGTGACCTCCTGGCTCGCGTTGTCCACGTCGTTCACCGTGACGGTCGCACTGGCCGCGTACCAGCTCGCCGCCCCGACCGAGCACCTGCATGCCGACCTGATCGGTCTGCTGCACTCGTGCGGCCTGACGACCAGCACGGGCGCCACCGACCCCACAGACGCCGCGCGGCTGGCGGCGGCCCTGCCCGCCTTCGTGGTGCTCCTCACCCTTGGCTCCTTCGCCTTCGAAGCACTGCGGGGCCGGCGCACCCGGTCCCGTCACCGGAAGGTCCTGGATCTGGTGGGCCGCCGTTCTGCGCAGCTCGGCGCCACTGTCCTCGACCACGAGCTGCCCGCCGCGTACTGCCTTCCCGGGCACCGGCCGCGCGTCGTCGTCAGTGCCGGTGCTCTGCGACTGCTGTCCGCCGGGCAGCTCGACGCCGTACTCGCCCACGAACGCGCGCACATCGCAGGCCGTCACCACCTGGCCCTCGCCGCCACCGAGGCGTTCTCGAGGATCTTCGGCCCGCTTCCGCTGGCCCGGCACGGCAGGCAGCAGACTGCCGTACTCCTGGAGATGATCGCCGACGACCGGGCCCTGCGCCGCCAGCCCCGCGAGGTGCTCGCCGCCGCGATGTACGACATGGCGGCCGGTGCGGCGCCCGCGGGCGCGTTCGCGGCGGGCGGTCCGAGTGCGCTGCTCCGTCTGCGGCGGGTACTCACGCCGCAGCGGCGGCCGCACGCCGCACTGCGGGCCTGCGTGGCCGTGGCGGCAGTGGCGGTGCCACTGATCCCGCTGCTCCTGGGCTGCGTGCACGGCATCACCTGATCAGGGCAAACCCTCCCGCTTCTTCGGACAGGATTGCGACGCGAACTACGAAGCTACTAAGTTGCTCCTGAACTTGATCGACGCCATGGCGCCGACCGAGGACGGCTCCCGCCGCCCGCCCCGGGTGAGCAGAGGAGCTGTCGCAGGATGGGAACCCACCGCCGACCGAAGCCGCCGAGCCGCTCCCGACTCGCCGTCCTGGCCGTAACGGCGGGGACTGTCTCCCTCCTGCCGACCCAGAGCCAGGCCGCGCCGAAACCGTCCATCGACGAGGTGCGCCACCAGGTCGAGGAGCTCTACGAGGAGGCGGAGGCTCCGACCGAGGAGTACAACGCCGCCCTCGAGAAGAAGGCCAAGCTCCAGAAGGAAGCCAAGCGCGCCCAGGAGCAAGTGGCCAGGCAGCAGCAGGAGATCAACGAACTGCGCGACAAAATGGGCCCAGTGGCCGCCGCGCGGTACCGCGACGGCGGCCTGGACCCGAGCGTGCAGCCGTTCCTCTCCTCCGACCCGGACGACTATCTCGACAAGGCGGAGAGGGCCGACCGCCTCACTTCACGCCAGGTCTCCATGCTGAGCAGCCTGCAGGCCAAGCAGCGCGAACTCGCCCGGACCCGCGCCGAGGCAGCCAGGAAACTGAGCGAGGCCGAGGAGGGCCGCAAGCGGCTCAGCGGCAAGAAAGAGGAGATCCAGGACAAACTCCGCGAGGCCCGAAAGCTCCTCAACAGCCTCACCGCGGACCAGCGCGCGCAACTGGAGGCCAAGGAGGCTACCGCCGACAAGGCCGCCGGCACCAGCGACAGCGCGGCCACGTACAACGGGCCCGCCAGCGGGCGCGCCCGTGCCGCCATCGAGTTCGCCTACGCCCAACTCGGCAAGCCGTAGGGGTGAGGCTCGACCGGGCCGGACTCCTACGACTGCTCCGGGCTGACCGGCGCCGCGTGGCGCGCGGCAGGCGTCTCGCTGCCGCGCACCGTCCAGGAGCAGTACTCCGCGGGACGCAAGGTCGCGAAGTCGGACCTGCAGCCCGGCGACATCATCTACTGGTACAACAGCAGCCCCCACAACGGCATCTACATAGGCGACGGCAAGGCCATCCACGCGCCGCGCACCGGCAAGAACATCGAGATCACCCCCCTCAGTTACATGCCGTACTTCGCGGCCACACGCCCCTGAGCCCTCACGCCGGGAAGGGCAGCCAGCCTCACGGGCCCCTGCGCACGGCCCTCTTGGAGACAACGTGTGCAGCGGACCGGGCTGTTGGCCAGGATTGCGCCTGCCCTTGCCGCCCCAACGGCGGGCGACTGCGCACTCCCTCCGCCGGCCTCCCCCAGGACAACGACGGCATACTCTCCGGCGCGCCCGCCATCGGGCTCGGCAGGCGGCCTTGGCGCTCACAAGCAAGAGGTCGTGAGATGCGGCCGTAAGGGTCGCGCGAGCGAGACGTCCCAGCGCGAAACTCCGCGGAACCCGTGAGCACTCTCCCGTCCCGATACGTACTAAGGGTCATAGCAGTTGAAGGCCTTGCAGTGACGCAGCGGGGCGAACGGGCGGGGAAGGGTGAAGATGGGAACTCTGGCTCTGAGCTGGTCCATAGCGGCGGTCGCCGCCCTCGTCGCCGCCGTCAGCGCGGTCCGCGTGATGACCACCAGCGGCGAGGCCCGGTTCGCGGCGGGCGGTGACCTGCTGATGGGCCTGTCCATGGCCGCGATGGCCCTGCCCGCGACGGTGGCCTGGTACGCGGAGTACGGCATGTGGTGGGCGGCGGCGTTCGCCCTCCTGGGGCTCGGCGCCGTCGTGCTGGCCACCAGGCACACGCGCGAGCGCGGCTGGACGTACGGCCGCCACTGGGTGCACCTCATTGTCGGCAGCTTCGGCATGGTGATCATGACGCTGGCGATGACGAGCACCTCCTCCGGTCCGGTACTCGCCCTCGGCCACGGTCACGCCATGGCCGGAATGCCAGTGATGGACCATACAGAAGGCATGGAGCACACGGCAGACACGCAGCACACCGCCGGAACCGGGCACACCGCCGGCATGGGGCACACAGGCAGCATGGAGTCCATACCCGGGATGAACATGCCGGGCAGTGCCCATGCCGCCACCGCCGGGGCCGACACCTCGTCGTCCGCGATTTGGCGCTGGGTGATCGCCGCGCTCGCCGTCTACTTCCTGCTGTCGATCGCTGCGTCCGTGTGGCAGCGCATCCACGGCGCGAAGAGGAAGAGCCTCGCCGATGGCCGCGAGAGCAGCCGGCGCCGCAACTCGGCCCGCTGGCTGCTCACCATGCCGGACACGGTCGTCGTGTACCTGGCGTCACTGACGCTCTCCGCATGGGACAGGACCCGCACGGCGGAGCGGGGTCGCCACGGTGGCCGACGCCGCCGGATCGGCGCCTCACCGGAGGCGGCGCTCGCTGCCCACATCGGCATGGGCGGGACCATGTCCGCCATGCTGCTGATGATGACCATGTAACGGCAGGACACCCAGGACTTCTGTGGCCCGTCCGCAGCGGCCCCTGACCGCGCTCACCAGTTCACCAGGGCAGGGCTGCCCTCCTTCACCGACCGCCACCAGCCCCTCCCCCCTCCACGCCCCCTCTCTCCGCAGCGACAGACGGCAACACGGCTGCCTCATCGTCGTGCGCGAAACCCTGGGATGCCCGCCGGTCCGCATGACCGCCTCCCTCAGTGCGCGCCCCTGAACCGCTGAACGCGCGGATCACAGCGAGATGCACGTCCGTGTGGGCAGCACCACGCGAAAGGAATACCCCAGGGGGGTATATTGCTGACTCGCATGGGAGGGGCGGGGATCGAGCCTCTCCCTGAACGCACACGCATCGACACCTGAGGAAGAAGCCATGACCGACCAGAAGACCTCCGGCTCCTGCTGCTCCACCGACGGTTCCTGCCACTCCGGTGCGGCATCCGACGCCCAGGGCATCGGCGTCACCACCGTCTACAAGGTGTCCGGCATGACCTGCGGCCACTGCGAGGGCGCGGTCTCGCAGGAGATATCCGCGCTGGACGGCGTTACCGCGGTCACGGCCGTCGCCAAGACCGGCGAGGTGGCCGTCACCTCCGCCGCCCCGCTCGACGAGGAGGCCGTGCGCGCCGCCGTCGACAAGGCGGGCTACGAGCTCGTCGGCACCGCCTGAGCCCGCCCGGGCCCAGCAACCCCGAGCATGCGATTTCTCCCCCGCCGGGACGGATCCCTCCGCTGATAGGCACGCGATGACGGTGCGGGAGTTCCCGTGGTCGCCCACCGGCGGAGTCGTCCGCTGGGTACGCGGCATGTTCGTCACCCTGTGCGCCCCGTATTCGCCGTGCGCGTGCCCCATGACCTGTCCCACGTCCCGGTCGCCGCGGCATCTGCAACGTCCGAGCGCGCCCCGGGCGCTTCGGCGTCCACCATGGCCAGGCACATGCACCACTCGGCGCCAATGTCCGCCACGCACACGCAGACGGACGCGGCCGAGGAGAACACGCTGACCGGCAGCCCGGACGGTACGGCCTGCTCCTCGATGGCCATGCAGCACTGCTCCACGGCGAATGTCACCCCCGTACAGATCGCGGCGCCGTCCGAGTCTCCGATCCCGGCTGTCCCCAGCCAGTACGCCACCGTGGCAGGCGTAGACCTCGCACGCTCCGTCAGTCGTGCGCCACCAGATGGACACCACGTGCATCACCGCCACTGAACACCCGCACCCGGGGAGAAGAGGACTCCCGGCGGCGCAAGGCACCCGATCACCCCGCTGACCTGCCCTTCGTCAGGGAAGGGCCTGCTCCGCCCAGATGACCTTGCCGTCGGTCGTGTGCCGGGCGCCCCAGCCCTGGCACGTCTGGGCCACGAGGAGCAGGCCGCGGCCGCCCTCGTCGTAGGTGCGGGCCCGCCGCATGTGCGGGGCGGTGGTACTGCCGTCCGACACCTCGCAGATGAGGGACCGGTCGTAGATCAGCCTCAGCTCGATGGGGGGCTCGGCGTGCCGGATGGCGTTGGTGACGAGCTCGCTGACCACCAGTTCGGTGACGAACGCGCAGGCGTCGAGCCCCCATTCGGCCAGTTGCCGGCACGCGTTCTTGCGTGCCACGGCGACCGCGGTGGTGTCGGGTGGTACGTCCCAGGCGGCCACGTGGAAGGTGTCCAGGGCGCGGGTGCGGGCCACGAGCAGGGCCACGTCGTCGGCCGGCCGTTCCGGAAGCATGGTCCGCAGCACCGCGTCGCAGGTGCCCTCGAGTGAGGCGTCGGAGGTCTGCAGTGTGCGCAGCAGGGTGTCCATACCGTCGTCGATGTCACGGGACCCCGCCTCGACGAGACCGTCGGTGTACAGCGCGAGCACGCTCCCCTCGGGAAGTTCCCGTTCGAGGACCTCGAAGGGCAGACCGCCGAGCCCCAGGGGGAGCCCCGCGGGTACGTCGAGGAACTCCGCCCGCCCGCCCGGTGTGAGCAGCGCCGGGACGGGATGCCCCGCGCGCGCCAGGGAACACCGGCGGGAGACCGGGTCGTACACGGCGTACAGGCACGTGGCCCCGATGTCGCCGGTGCCGTCGGCATCCGCGGCCAGGTGGCTGACCAGGTCGTCCAGGTGGGTGAGCAGCTCGTCGGGAGGCAGGTCGACGTCGGCCAGGGTCCTGACGGCGGTCCGCAGCCGTCCCATGGTGGCCGAGGCCTGGATGCCGTGGCCGACGACATCGCCGACGACAAGTGCGACGCGGGCGCCGGACAGCGGGATGACGTCGAACCAGTCCCCGCCCACCCCGGCCTGGGCGCTGGCGGGCAGGTAGCGGGAGGCGACGTCGAGGGCGGACTGTTCGGGCAGTCGTTGCGGGAGGAGGCTGCTCTGCAGGGTCAGCGAGGTGGCGCGCTCTCGCGTGAACCGGCGGGCGTTGTCGATGCAGAGGCCGGCTCTGTCGGTGATCTCCTGGCCGAGCAGCAGGTCGTCCTGTTCGAAGGCTTCGGGGTTGCGGTGACGGGAGAAGGTGGCCACCCCCAGGGTGAGGCCGCGAGCGCGCATGGGCACGGCCAGCACGGAGTGGAAACCGAACCGACGCATCCGTTCTCCGCGCTCGGGGGTCTGGCGCAGCACGTGCTCCATGGCCTCGGGGGTGATCTGCTGGATCAGTGGCCGGCCGGCTGCCAGGCACTCGGCCGCCGTCGACCTGTCCGGGTAGACGGCCACGGTCCCGTTCGGGACCACGGCTTCGGGACAGCCGTCGAGAACCGACTGGTGGGCGACACGGCGCAGCCGCACGGGGCCGTGAGGGGAGCCTGTGGGCGGGTCGTCGCCGTCGTCGATGGACGGCAGCAGGTCGACGGTGACGAAGTCGGCGAGCCGCGGTACGGCCACGTCGGCGAGTTCCTGCGCGGTGCGGACCAGGTCGAGCGTGCTGCCGATGCGCAGGCTCGCCTCGTTCAGCAGGGCCAGCCGCTGCCGGGCCTGGTGCTGCTCGGTCATGTCGTGCGCCGAGAGCAGAACCCCCTGCGTCCGGCCGTCGCCCGCCCGGACCGGGGCGAGGGAGACGGTCCACACGCTCGGGCGTTCATGACCTGCGAGCTGCAGGGAGAGCTGGAGGTCCTGCCGCTCACCGGTGTCCAGTGCTCGCCGCATGGCCTGCTCGGTGAGGTCGGCCTGCGGGTGGTGCACGATCTCCGAGACACGCAGTCCGCGCATCGCCTCCTCGGGCAGGCCTATCACCCGCTCCATGTCGGCGTTGGCCCTGACCAGCCGCAAGCCGGTGTCGTACAGCGCCGTCGTACAGGTGGACTGGGTGAAGCTCCTCCTGAGGAACGCGTCGTCGTCGGGGCTCACCTCGAGGCGGCTGACCGCCGAGAGCAGCAGCCATTCGCTGTGGCCGCCGTCGTTGCGCTGCAGGTGGGCCAGGAGGTTCACGGTCAGGGGGTGTCCCTCGCGGTGCAGGAGCGCCGCGGCGCCGTTCCACCTGGGGAGGGCGAGCAGGGAACTCAGCAGACCGGGCGGAGGCTCGTCGGCGAGCAGCGCGGACCCGGGCCGGCCGATCACTTCGGAGGCGCGGTAGCCGAGCAGCCTGCGTGCTCCTTCGTTCCATCCCGTGACGACGCCGCGCTCGTCCACGACGGCCTTCGCGGTGAGGGCCTCGTCGACGAAGCCCTCAGGCAGTGCTCCGCTGCCCTCGCCCGGGACGGACGCAGATCTCGCCATGGAGCCTCGACCCACCTCACCCACTAGGCATCCTTACTACTTTGCTCTGATATTCCACAAGAATGACAGATATCCCCTGTGCCGGGTTGAATGGCCGGAGAGGCTGGTTAACAGCGTGCGCATCACCACCGACCAGGGGCGGAGGTCGTGACCATGTCTGTCGACGGCGAGCGGAGCTGGCCGGACGCGGCCGAGTGGACCGGGAAGATCTACAGCGAGGGCTGGCGAACCTCCGAGGGCGGCACCCGCCGGGTCGTCGAACCGGCCACCGGAGAGCCACTGGCCGAGGTGGGTCTGGCCTCTGCGTCCGATGTCGAACAGGCGGGGGCCCGGGCCGCCCGGGCCGCGTCGGAGTGGGCGGCGACCACCGCGTCCGACCGCGTCGATGTACTGATACGCGCGGATCGCGCCCTGCGTGAGCACAGTGCAGCGGTCCGTGAATGGATCGTCCGGGAGACGGGGGGCGTTCCGGCCAAGGGCGACTACGAGATCGCGGCCGGCCTCGCTCAGCTGCGCAATGCCATCGGGCTCGCGTCACAGCCCCCGGGCGAGGTCCTCGCACCGCTGGTTCCCGGGGGGACGAGTCTGGCGTGGCGGGTACCGCTGGGGGTCGTGGGGGTCATCACCCCGTGGAACGCGCCGCTGCTCTTCGCGATGCGGGCGCTGGCACCGGCGCTGGCCCTCGGCAACACCGCGCTGCTCAAGCCCGATCCCCTCACCCCGGTCTCGGGCGGTGTCCTGGTCGCGCGGCTGTTCGCGGAGGCCGGGCTGCCCGAGGGCGTGCTGCACGTCCTACCGGGCGATGCGGCGACCGGGCGCGCGGTCACCGCCGACCGCCATGTCGCGATGATCTCGTTCACCGGCTCCACCGAGGCGGGGCGGGAGGTGGCCCGGATTGCCGGCGAGGGACTCAAGCGCGTGTCCCTGGAACTGGGCGGCAAGAACTCGATCGTCGTCCTGGAGGACGCGGACGTGGAGGCGGCCGCCGCGGCCGGGGCCATGAGTTCGTTCGGCTACCAGGGCCAGGCCTGTGTCGCGGCCGGACGGCATCTCGTCCACGCCGATGTCGTCGAGGCGTACACCGAGACGCTGGTCCGGCAGGCCAAGGCGCTGCCGGTGGGCGACCCGCGTGACGAGGGCGTGGCGCTCGGTCCGGTCATCAGCGAACGGCAGGCGGCCCGGATCGCACGGATCGTGGACGAGAGCGTGGACGCCGGGGCACGCGTGCTGACCGGAGGCACCCGCGAGGGGCTCTTCTACCCGGCCACCGTGCTGGACCGAGTCGACCGGTCCATGCCCGCCTTCCACGAGGAGATCTTCGGGCCGGTCGCACCCGTCATCCCGTTCCGCTACGAGGACGAGGCGGTGGAGATCGCCAACGACACGGCGTACGGCCTGACCGCCGCGGTCCACTCCCGGTCCGTGCCCCGGGCGACCGCCCTCGCGCAACGGTTGCGCACGGGCATGATCCACATCAACGACGTGTCCGCCAAGGACGCCGCGAACGCGCCCTTCGGCGGCATGGGGGTCTCGGGCAACGCCTCCCGCATCGGCGGCACCGCGAGCCTGGAAGCGTTCACGCAGTGGCGCTGGATGACGGCACCCGGGCCGTCGTGACCCCGCCGGGGAAGGGAGCGAAACATTTCGCCCCTCGCTCCGAATGCTGCGAGAGGTATTGACGACCCGTCAGGGTGCTGCTCATATCGTCCAAGACGTTCGACAGGACAGCCGGCGTTCGACCTGCAGAACACAGACCCCTCCCGCACTCCATGGCAGCCCCCACCCCCAAGGCGGATCACAAATGACATGGACAGGTCATAACCTCAGCCGCCGTGCGGCCCTGGCCACGACCGGCGGCCTTGCTGTCGGCGCCCTGCTGCCCCCCGGCACGGCGGGAGCCGCCGTGGCCGGACCGGCCGCGACCTACACGAACCCCGTGATCTGGCAGGACTTCGCGGACATCGACATCATCCGCGTCGACAACACCTACTACTGCTCCGCCTCGACGATGCACTACTCGCCGGGCGCCCCGGTCCTGCGCTCGTACGACCTGGTGAACTGGGAGATCGCCGGCCACGCGGTGCCGGTCCTCGACTTCGGCGCCAAGTACGACCTGAGCGGCGGACGCGGCTACGTCAGGGGGATCTGGGCCTCGTCCCTGGCGTACCGTCCCGCCGACCGGACGTTCTACTGGCTCGGCCAGATCGATTTCGCCCGGACCTACCTGTACACGGCCAGATCCGTCGAGGGGCCCTGGAGCAGGCAGGCGACGCTTCCTCAGGTGTACTACGACGCGGGCCTGTTGGTGGACGACGACAACACCCTGTACGTGGCGTACGGCAACGGCACGATCAGTGTGGCCCAGCTGTCCGCGGACGGCCGCAGCCAGGTGCGGGCCCAGCAGGTGTTCAGCACCCCGTCGAGCATCGGCACTCTGGAGGGCTCCCGCTTCTACAAGATCAACGGGAACTACTACATCTTCCTGACCCGCCCGGCCAACGGCCAGTACATCCTGCGGTCCACCAGCGGCCCTTTCGGTCCCTACACCCTGCGGCAGGTCCTGCTCGACCTGCCCGGGCCGATCTCCGGCGGAGGCGTTCCGCACCAGGGCGGGCTGGTGCGGACCCAGAGCGGTGCCTGGTACTACATGGCTTTCGTCGACGCCTACCCCGGCGGCCGTATGCCCGCCCTGGCGCCCGTCACCTGGACCTCGGACGGCTGGCCGGTCGTCCAGCTCGTGAACGGCGCGTGGGGCAGGTCGTACCCCGGCCCGGTCGTACCGCCGCCACCCCGGCAGGTCACTCCCCTGACCGGTGCCGACACCTTCGACGGAACGGTCCTCAAGCCCAGGTGGGAGTGGAACCACAACCCGGACAACGGCAAGTGGTCGGTGAACAACGGCCTGACCCTGAGCACCGCCACGGTCACCGACGACCTGTACTGGGCGCGCAACACCCTCACCCACCGCATCCAGGGACCCACGTCCACGGCGACGGTCCAGCTCGACCACTCGGCGATGCGGGACGGCGACCGGGCCGGACTCGCGCTGCTGCGAAACTCCTCCGCCTGGATCGGCCTGAAGCGGGACGGCGGTGCGACGCGGGTGGTCATGGTCGACGGACTGACCATGGACGCCAATTGGAACACCACCGGCACCGGGACGGAACGGGCGAGTGCGAGCGTGCCGGGCGGTCGCCTCTGGCTGCGGGCGAACGCCGACATACGTCCCGGATCGTCCCGGCCCGGCACCTTCTCCTACAGCACCGACGGCGTCACCTTCACCCGCCTGGGCCCCGCCTTCGCCATGGGCAACGACTGGCGGTTCTTCATGGGCTACCGGTTCGCCCTCTTCAACCATGCCACGCGGGCCTTGGGCGGCTCGGTCCGCGTGACGCGGTTCGAACTGTCCACCCCCTGAGCGAGGCGACCTGCCGCTGCCGCTCCACTGCTCGTCCCACCCGCGGGCAACCCGCGAGGAGGCAGGGACGCGGCGCCTCCTCCGGCGCAGGCGCCGCGTCCGAGCGCGTCGACGACCCGCGTGGGCAGGCCTCACGAGTCGCCGCGCCGGGTGTCCCGGACGAGCCGCCAGTCGCGGCGCACCGCGGGCGGCGGCGAGCCGGACTGCGAACTCCACCACAGCGGTGTCGTCTCAGCTCGAGTACGGCGCCGCCGACGTCCCACCCTCCTGGATCCAGTCGCCCCGCCTCCAGGGCCGCAGCTTCTCCGGGTTGCGGACAGCCCAGATCCCGGTGACACGACCTGCGGAGACGTCGAACGAGGCCACGGTCATGACGATGCCGGCCCGCCGGGCCACCAGGCCAGGCCTGCCGTTGACCGACCGCTCCAGGAGTTCGAGCCCCGGCGCCTTGTCGGCGATGGTGACCATGTACTGGGCGATGCGTGTGCCGCCCTCGACCGGACGCCGCGCGGCGCCGGCCATGCCGCCGCCGTCGGCGGTCATCACGGCGGCCGGGTCGAGGAGACGGACCAGGGCGGCGATGTCCTTGCTCTCCCAGGCTTCTTTGACGTGCCGCACCACGTCGGCCTGGCCCGTCGCCCTCTCCTGGGAGCGCGCGGCGCTCACCCGCCGCCGGGCGGAGGCGGCAAGTTGCTTGCAGGCAGCGGGAGTTCGGCCGAGAACCTCGGCGATCTCGGCGAACGGGTACCGGAAGACGTCGTGCAGGACGAACGCCACCCGCTCGGCGGGCGTCATCGACTCCAGGACGACGAGGAAGGCCACGGTCACCGACTCGTCCAGGACGATCTGATCGGCGGGGTCCGCGGGGCCGGAGCCGTCCACGGCCCCCCACTCGGCGCGGTCGGGCAGCGGCTCGGGCAGCCACGCGCCGACATAGCGTTCACGGCGGGCCCGGGCCGAGCCGAGCAGGTCCAGGCAGATGCGGCTGGTCACCGTCGTCAGCCAGGCGCCGGGGGAAAGGATCTCCTCCCGTCGGCTTCGCGGCAGCGCGTACCAGCGTGCGTAGGCGTCCTGCACGGCGTCCTCTGCCTCGGTGACCGAGCCGAGCAACCGGTAGGCGACATTGATCAGTTGGCGTTGCTCGCCGGCTGTCCCATCCGTGCCGGTCCCGGCCGTTCCCATATTTCGGCGTCCCCCTCGCCTTACCTTTCGCGCCCCCGCGTCGTCGGGCTGTCGAGACCTTATCGATCTCCTGCCCGAGGGCGGAAGAGAGGACTGTGACATGGCCACTCAGGTGACAGCGGCGGCACGGCGTGGCACCGCGTTCCTGCAGATCGCGATCGCCCTGCAAACCCTGACGATCTTCCTCCAGGCGGTGTCCGCCGGATTACTGCTGACCTCGTCCTACGGGGAGATGCTGCACAGCGTCGGGGCGCGTGTGATGTACGGGGCGTCGATGCTGTACGTGCTCGCGGCGGTGCTGGCGTGGAAGCCGGGCGGCGGCTCGCCCCGGCCGATCTGGTACGCCTCGGGTTTCCTCGCGCTCGCCTCCCTCCAGGTCGTGCTCGGCATCGCGCACGTCCCATCACTCCATCTCCCCCTGGGCGTGCTGATGTTCGGTCTGAGCATGCTGGCGCTGGCCCCGGCGGTGAGATCCGGCACGGGACCCGCCGGAGCAAAGTAGGCCGAGCCGGGGGCGGCGCCGCCGGTGACGCCTTCGGCGACAGCCCGACCTCGCAGGACACCGACTCGGAGAACGGGACACCGACTCGGAGAAGGCGACGGCTCTGCTGCGGCGGGCCTCCGGCAGCGAACGGCCTGCCGTGGCCGACGGCTCGGCCCGCAGGTCGCCCAGCGCGCCGACCCGACCGCCTGCGGCACCCGTCCGTCTGCCTCACGTTCGTCCCACGGGCGAAAACCCAAACACCTCAGGCGCCTCAGGCGTTTCGAGCCTCCGCGATTCGGCCACCCCCGGACTGCCGGGAGCGGCCCCAGCAATGAGCCGCTCCGGTCGATCCCTTGTGCGGCAAGGGACTCAGCGCGTCCGGAATCGAGCGCGTTCGAATCAGGGGTCGTGTCGTTAGGCCGTGCACCGCCGAGCCGTCCGGGCGCGGCACGAACCTTCAGGAGGGCCCCAGGTGACGGTGACCCATGCCTCGACCGCTGACGAGAACACTCCGCCCCCTCCCCCGCCCGCGACCCTCACGTTCGGCGGGAAGTACGGCAAGAACCCGCTGGCAGAAGCCGGTTTCGGAGCGATGTGCCGCCGCCTGCCAGCCGTCCTCGGACACACCGCGCGGATGGCGTGGGCCGTCGACAGGACCGGCGTCGTGCTGCTCCTGGCGTGCCAGTTCCTCACCGGCATCGCGGCGGCGGTCGTCCTCGCGTTCACCGCGCAGGCCATGACGCACGTCCTCGGCAGCGGCACCGTCCCCGAACGCCTGCACGCCGCACTGCCGGCCCTGATCGTGGTGACGGCGGCCGCGGCCGTCGCCCGGATCACCGGTGCCCTCTCCTCCTACGCCGACGGCCGGATCACTCCGCTGCTGACGACCGAGGCCGACATCGCCCTGGTCGCCGCCGTGTGCCGGGTGGAGACCGCCGCTTACGGCGAGGACGGCTTCGCCGACCGGCAGGAAGCCGCCGAAGTCGGGGTCACCCGCACCCGGATGATGGTCCAGGACGCGCAGCGGTTCGTGTCGGCACTGATCCGCATGATCGCCGCGAGCGGAGTCATCACCGCACTGCACCCGCTGATGCTGCCCCTGCTGCTCCTTGCCGTCCTCCCGGCCGGCGCCGGGGCCGTCCTGTCCGCCCGCGTCGACTACGAGACCCACTACCTCAACGTCGGCGACCGCAACGTGCGCTCCATGATGCGCTGGTGGGCCACGTACTCCCGATTCGGCGACGAGGTCCGCGCCAACGGCATGACCGGCTACCTCGTCTACTGGTACCGGGCCCTGTCCGACCGCATCGACCAGCGCACTCTCACCGCCGCCCCGCGCCTGCTGCGCATCGTGCTGACCACCAGCGCCCTTGGCGGAGTGTTCCTGCTGTGCACCTGGGCCACCCTCGCATGGCTGGCCGCCGACGGCCGGGTCGCCCTGCCCGTCGCCGCCACGGCCGTCGTCGCCGTGCAGACCACGCTCGCCGCGCTCGGCCAGTTCGTCATCCACGGCGCCGCGATGTTCCACACCTCGCTCTACCTGGCCGACATGCGGGCCTTCCTCGACATGGCCGCCGAACGCGCCCCGCAGCGCGGTGAGCTGACCATCCCGGAGCGCGTCGAGGAGATCCGTCTCGACGAGGTCGTGTACCGATACCCGGGCAAGGAGGAACCCGCCGTCGCGGGGGTGTCTGTCACCCTGCGCCGAGGCGAGATCGTGGCGATCGTCGGCGAGAACGGCTCAGGCAAGTCCACCCTCGCCAAGCTCATCACCGGCATCCTCCTCGCCGACAAGGGACGCGTGCTGTGGGACGGCGTCGACCTGGCGCACGCCGATCCCGACGCCGTGTGGAAACGGACCGCGCTCGTACCACAGGACTTCGCCTGCTGGCCGCTGCGCGCCCGCGAGAACATCACCCTCGGGCAGCCGAAGAGCTTCGACGACGGTCCCGTGTGGGATGTCGTCGACGCCGTGGGCATGCGCGAGGCCATCGAGAAGCTGCCCCGGCAACTCGACACACTGCTCGCCAAGGAGCTGTGGGGCGGTGCCGAACTCTCCGGAGGGCAGTGGCAGCGGCTGGTGTGCGGACGCGCCCTGTACCGCCGGACGCCGCTCCTGATCCTGGACGAGCCGACGTCCCAGATGGACGCCCGCGGTGAACACGCCATCTTCCTGGAGATCAAGAGGATCGCCGCCGAACGCATGACGATCGTCGTCACACACCAACTGGCGAACACCAATTCTCTGGGGGTTCGGGCCGTTGCACTGGCGGGATGCTCAGGTTGATGCAGCTCAGCGCCGGTGCGCTGGAGCCTATCCGTCGCAACAGATGTGGTGCTATCGCTGGATCGGGTGAGCTACTGGCCGCCCGGTAGGAGTGGCGATCTACTTCAACACCCAGACCCCGACCTACCCCCCCCATCCCATTCGGTAGGACCTCGGGGGTGTCGCATCGGAGCGACTTCCGTGTGTGGATGTCGTCCAGTGATGTGAGTTGAGGTCAAGTACGCACTCAGGAGATGAGCGGTGAATTCCTCTGCAGATTACCTTGGGTGATATCGAAAATGAGCAAGCCTAGCCAAGTGAGCAACAAGGCTCCAGCGGCAGCCTTAGCACGCCTTGGAGACCCTAGAACAATCGGAATGGTTGAAATTACAAAATACCCCAAGGTGGATACGACGACGAGGTTGTGATAGGTGTTTGCCGCCGTCTGCAACCTTCCCGATTGATTGATTGCATGAATCTGCAGTGCCAGCGCCAAGAGAAGGCAAATAGCAAAGGTTGCGCCGTGCCAAACCCGAGACCGATACAGGGACCCAGATGGATTACCTCCGCGAAGCTCCGCGGAGACTATAGCCAGCTCACAGCCGATGAGGATATCCCCGGGAAGACTTGCCCGCGAGTAATCGTAAAATCGCCCCTCCCACACAATCCGAAGCACCCCAACCACGCCTGTGCTGGCAACAACCACTAGTGTCAGGACGACGCTAGGTCGCAATTTTCTAAGCAACCAAACGCTCAAAGCCCCTCCCATTCTGACGCGACGGAAACTATGAACGACTAGCGTCCCACCTCCTCTCCTCCGATCTGGCCGTATCGCGCGCCATCATGCGGAGCTTCTTCAGATAGGGACTATCGGGGTCATTAGCAAATCTCATCATCATCACCGCTGCCGCAACATTAACAGCAATCATGAGAATGTAGAAAGAGGCAAGCAGCCAGAAAACAACCGAATTCGCATTTGCCCTGTGGGCGATGTAGCAAGTGTAGGCCGTGAACCCCACAACGATGATGACATGAGAGACGAAAGTCAGGACCGTTAGAACCGCGAATGGCCACAAACTTGACTTCCATCCTGCAAATAGCCCTTGATGTAGCGTGGTGAAGCCCGGGAAATTCACCTTCCGGTTCCACGGTTGATTGGACAGATGGGCTTCAAGGTGCATCAGATAGCTTTGCCTAACTCGTGATGCCGCGTACTGGAAAGTGACGTACCCGGTCAGAATGAGCAACGGGAAAGGTGCAGCCATCAATAGCTCTGGCTGCAATTTTGTCTGCCTTTGCTGATCGGCAAGGTATGCGACCGCCGCAGCGAAATAGGCAAGAGTTCCCGTAGTTACCGCAATGATTAGAGCAGCTGTGTTCTGCTCATCATGGCGCTCAGACTCGTAGACCAATCTGAGATTCTCGTCTTCCATGCCGCCCTACCTCCTGCCGAGTCACTTATATTCTGCAACAGCGGCAGGGTGCGTTCTAGAAAAGTCTGCCATTTGGGTCAAGCGGCTTGCATTAAGGTACTTCCAAGCCTGCAACACCGTGGAACGGCCCTGGGCGTGCTGTCCCGGGACATTCGGTCAGCACACCTAGGGCCTGTCCGATGGGTCAGGTAACCCCCCTGTCGGCCTCCACGGCACGGTCACTCTCACGGCGATTCGGTTGTGGCTCCGCTACTGATCTCAGCCACCGCAGAGGATGCCCCTGTGGTTGCCTCAGTCGTCGGCGGCGACGATGAGAGTGATCTGCCCATCCGAGCGGTCGATGAGCACGAACTCGTGGAAGTAGTCGTGCACACGTCCCCAGTCATGGATCGCCTCATCACCGAGCTCGCTGAGGTAGTAGATGCCATCGGCTGCGGCCAGGCGGGCGAACACCTCCCGCTGTAGATCCGCCTCCAGCTCGGTGGGCACGTCCCAGAGCGGATCCACCCACTCCCGCAGAATCTGCGCAGCCTTCTCCTGGCTGATGGGCTCGTAGAGGTCGGGAGTGATCAACCGCAGCCAATACGGACCGTGCCGGGGCCCATCCGGCAGCACTCCACCACCTGCATAGTCGTCCCGGAACTGCTCATGCCCAATCAGTGCGGCGAGCAGCCCTCTATCGTCCACGGACTCCGCAGAGAAGCGGAGCTGCTTGATGTCGACCCACCGAAACCCGTGCTCCTTCGGATCCGGGACGTACCGTCGCAAGTTGATGAAGGCGCTTCCCTCGTGAGCGAGCCCGTTGTCCATGGCGCCAGCCTAGAAGGCAGGCAAGGGGACCCTGCCGACTCACCGGACAGGGCCTAAGGCGGTGCGCGCCGAGCAACGGCAGCAGCAGCTCGCCGGCACATAGGCGGGTACCGAACGCGCAGGGGGATCCGGCCCGGCGAGGACCGCCTTATCCCGCCCGCTGGAGCCGGGCCAACAATCCATGCCGACGTCTCCAGCGCAGTGGCCTGGGGTAGCCCGGGCTGCAACCCGCTATTGCAAATCTGCCAGCAGGGTGCCGTCGTACCGGTCCAGCAGATCGGGCCAGCCCACGGTGAAGCATGGCGCGCCAGCATCTGGGCGGGGCTGGGCCTCGGGGATGAACTTCTCGTACATCCGCGGATGCCGACGACGCCCATGCAGACCTCGTTTGTAGAGCCTCGGGATGCTCAAGCAAGCGGCATCTGTGCGGCTTTGCGGCGTTCCGCTGATGAGGTGGGTGGCTTGTCAGTAGGGTCCGCGCAGGAGATCGTTGTCGGGGGTGGGGCGCATGCGGGTTCGGGTGTGGGCGGCGGGAATCGTGGCGCTGGCCAGCCTGGGCATAGCCCTGACGATTGTGCTGGCCCTGGCCGGGAACGCCGCAACCGAGAGCTCACGCTGGCCATGGGCCCTGGACGAGCTCCGGCAGCACCCGTGGTGGTCTCTCGGCATCGTCGGGTCGCTGGCCGTCGTGGCGGGCGGCGTCATGGCCAGGCTGCAGTTGCGTCCGCCAACAGTCCTGAGCGATCCCCCGCCCCCGCCGCCACCAGCCATCCCGGAGTGGTTCGTCGACCGGGACCAGACCCGTGCCACAGTGGCGGCGGTGTGCCGCGGCAGACGCACCGTCGGCATCACCACCGCCCTGTCAGGGGCGGGAGGGTTCGGCAAGACCACCCTGGCCACCGCTGTGTGCAATCACCAGCGCGTGCGCCGCAGGTTCCGGTCCCGGATCTACACGATCACCATCGGGCGCGACGTCCGAGGCCGCGCCGCGATCGCGGCCAAGGTGGCCGAGTCCACCCGGTTCATCACCGGCGACACCGAAGAGTTCGACGACCCCGTCCTCGCCGGCGCGCACCTGGGCCGACTTCTCGACCAGCGCCCCCGCACCCTGCTCGTCCTCGACGACGTATGGGAAAGGGAGCAACTGGTCCCCTTCCTCCAGGGCGGCCGCCACTGCGTCCGGCTCATCACCACCCGCAATCCGATCCTGCTACCCCCCGGCGCCCACCCCATCCGAGTCGACCAGATGTCCCATGCCCAGGCCAAGGCCGTGCTGACACGCGACTTACCGACGCTGCCCCACGTTCTGGTCGGCGGCCTGCTGCGGGCCACGGGCCGATGGGCCCTGCTGCTGCGCCTGACGAACCGGCTGATAGCCGAACAGTGCGCCGCCGGAGCCCAGGCTGCCGTCGCCGCCGAGCGGATCCTCGGCCGACTGCGCGACGTGGGGCCTGTCGCCGTGGACGACCCGGCTATCGCCTGGGATCTCGACGACCCGCGCCTGCGGAACCAGGCGGTGAAGGCCTCGATCGAGGCCGCGACCTCGCTTCTGCCGCCCGACGGCGCCGACCGCTTCACCGAGCTCGGCATCTTCGCCGAGGACGAGTCCGTACCCGTCACCGTCGTCGCCCTGCTGTGGCAGGCCAGCGGCGGACTGACGGAGGACCAGACACGCACACTGTGCCGAGACCTGGAGCGCCTGTCCCTGCTCACTCTCGACCCGAGCAATGGCGGCCGGGTGGGCCTGCACGACGTCATCCGCGACTACCTCCGCAACGCGCTCGGCGAGCCCGGCCTGACCCGCGTCAACGGCCTCCTCATCGACGCGATCGCGGCCACCCTGCCACCGGCCCAGCCCCTCGCGCCTTCCACCCCCCATCCTCAGCGCGCCTGGTGGCAGCTCAGTGCCGGCTACCTCCTCGACCACCTCATCGATCACGTCCTAGCCGCTGGACGCACGACCCTGGCCGAGAACGTGGCCGGGGATGTCCGCTGGGTGGAAAACCGGCTCAGCCAGCGCGGACCGACCGCACCTTGGGCGGATCTCACCCTCATCGACTCCCCGCATACCCGCCCACTGGCCCGCAGCCTCGCGCAGGCCGCCCATTTCCTCACCCCCACCGACCCGCCCGATGCCCTCACCGGCGTCCTGCACAACCGCCTCGAGACACACCCCCACTGGCATCCCTAGATCACCGCACGACGCCACGACCCCACCCTGCGCCCCTGCCTCGCCAACCGATGGCCCCCGCCCGACACCCCACACCCCGCGCTGCGACGCGTCCTCACCGGATACGACGGTGCCAAATCGGTAGCTATCTCACCTGACGGAACCTGGCTCGCCACCACCGACAGCAACGGCACTGTACAAATCTGGGACCCCATCACCGGAAACTGCACCACCACCCTCACCGAACACAGCCAATATCTGACTTCGCTGGCGATCTCCCCGGACGGAACCTGGCTCGCCACCACCGGCAGGGACCTCACCGTACGAATCTGGGACCGCACCACGAGAACCCGCACCACCCTCACTGGACACAGGGGGTGGGTGAATGCCGTGGCAATTGCCCCGGACGGAACCTGGCTCGCCACCACCAGCAACGACCGCACCGTACGAATCTGGGACCCCACCACCGGAAACTGCACCACCACCCTCACCGGACACAGGGGGCCGGTAAATGCCGTGGCAATTGCCCCGGACGGAACCTGGCTCGCCACCACCAGCAACGACGACACCGTACGAATCTGGGATCCCACCACCGGAAACTGCACCACCACCCTCACCGAACACAGCGTGACTTCGCTGGCGATCTCCCCGGACGGAACCTGGCTCGCCACCACCAGCAACGACGACACCGTACGAATCTGGGACCCCACCACCGGAAACTGCACCACCACCCTCACCGGACACAGGATGCGGGTGAATGCCGTGGCGATCTCCCCGGACGGAACCTGGCTCGCCACCACCAGCAACGACCGCACCGTACGAATCTGGGACCCCACCACCGGAAACTGCACCACCACCCTCACCGGACACAGGGGGCCGGTAAATGCCGTGGCAATTGCCCCGGACGGAACCTGGCTCGCCACCGACGGAGGCGTACAAATCTGGGACCCTACGGCCTCTGCCCAGGACCCATCCCTCGCCGACTATGCAGGGTTGGTGACATCGGTGGCGATTGCCCCGGACGGAACCTGGCTCGCCACCACCAGCCGCGACCAAATCGCGCGAATCTGGGATCCCACCACCGGAAACTGCACCACCGCCATCAGCGACATGGTGACATCGGTGGCGATTGCCCCGGACGGAACCTGGCTCGCCACCACCAGCAACGACGACACCGTACGAATCTGGGACCCTGCCACCGGAAACTGCACCACCACCCTCAGGGGGTGGTGCCCCCCGGTCGATTCGGTCGCCATCGCCCCGGACGGAACCTGGCTCGCCACCACCAGCAACGACGGAACCATGCGGCTGTGGAACCTCATGCCCCCCTTCGTAGCCAGCACCAGGGTCCGCACCGAACACAGCGGCTACGCGACTTCGCTGGCGATCTCACCGGACGGAACCTGGCTCGCCACCACCAGCAACGACGACACCATACGGATCATTCACAGGGCTACCAGAACCTGCACCGGCGGCCTCCACCGATCAGCCAATTCGCTGGCGATCTCCCCCGATGGAACCTGGCTCGCCATCATCAGCAGCAGCGGTAGCGTGGAAATCTGGGACCGGACCACCGGATCCATCACCAGCCTCACCGAATACACCGGATACATCCGACTCACCGAGATGGTGACATCCGTGGCCATCTCCCCCAACGGAACCTGGCTTGCCACCACCAGCGACCGCACCGTGCGGATCTGGTCTGTTGCCGAGCGACGGACCGTCGCCGTCGCACGAACGGAAGGGGCCCTGTACTCGTGTGCTTGGGGGCCGGCCGCCGAACTGGCTGTGGCAGGCGAGCGGGGCGTGTACCTCTACACTCTGCTCACCTGACACGCGAGCTAGGGAAGCGGCGAAATACGAGGCTCGGGGTTGGGCCGGTGGAGGCGCACGTCCCGAAGGGGTTCCTTGTAGAGCACTTCGACATACATGATCTGCCCGTCCACGACGTCCAGGACGAGCATGCCTTTCGAGGGCGACAGCGGTACGCATCGATGACCCGGTCCGTACGGCTGTCCGTCCGGATGTGGCTCCGTCTTGAAGCTCTGGCAGAAGTCGTCGCTGCAGCTGCACTCCGCGACCAGGCGGAGGTCCCATGCACAGATGGCCAGCTCGTTCTCGTTGTCTTCCTGCAGAAGAGCTACCAGCTCGCTGACCAGCTCAGGAAAAACCTCGCGAACGAGGGGATACTCCCGGTCCATGAGGCGAGACAGTACCCAACACCTCCTGACGAATGATCGTCTCAGGCCCACGCCTGGAAGGTAGGGCGCGGCGGCAGCTCGCCTCCGCCCAGATCGCCGGTCGGCCGGGGTGCGATCACCGCTGGTCAGGAGTGCGATGGGATCATGCCGCAGACCATCGCAAAGCTGGTGATCTCCTGGGGACTGGTGGCCATCCCCGTGACCGTGCACGCCGCCACGGCGCCGCATTCCGTCCCGCTCCACCAGGTCCACACCCAGTGCGGAGGCGGCCGGGTACGGCTGCACCGCTACTGCGAACGCGAGGGCATCGAGGTCCCCTACGATCAAGTCGCCCGCGGCTTCGAGTCCCCCGACGGGCGAGTCGTCGTCCTGTCCGACGACGACCTCGCCGACCTGCCGCTGCCGAGCTCACCGAAGGCCATCGAGGTCCTGGCTTTCGTCCCCGCGGACCGGGTCGACCCGCTGATGCTGCACAAGCCCTACTGCCTCGGGGTCGACGGCCCGGCAGCCGCGCGGCCGTACGGGCTGCTGCGCGACGCGATGCACGAGACCGGCCTGGTAGCCGTCGCGCGGGTGGCGCTGCGCACCCGCGAGCCGCTGGCCGTGCTGCGCGCCCGGGGCCAGGTCATCGCGATGCAGACCCTGCTGTGGCCCGATGAGCTGCGCGGCACCGACGACATCACCGTCCCGCACACCGAGCCGCCACGCCGCCAGGAGCTCCAGATGGCCCGCTCCCTCATGGACGCGATCACCGAGGACTTCCGCCTGGTAGGACCAGCACGACGCCTACCGTCACGCCCTGGAGCAGGTCGTCACCGCCCGGCTGGAGGGCCAGGAGCCGCCGCACGCCCCCGCCGTCGCGCCGGTCGAATCCGTGGATCTGATGGCCGCACTCGAGCAGAGCGTGAAAGCCGCGAGGGCTCACCGCTCAGCGCCGGCCGAGAAGAAGGGGATGCGCGGGAGTGGTCCTTCGGAAGGGTGATGTGCGCACCTTCGCCGAACCGGCCTGGGTGCCGGCCACGTCGTGCAGGTCATGGACCGTATCGACGAAACGCATGTGTCCGAGCCGGGCCTGGTGGTCCTGGACATTACCGCCCAGGACGAGGCGACCGCGCGCACTGTGATGAGCGAACTGGAGCAGCGGTGGGCCACCTCTGGCGTCGGCACGCTTCGCCGGGAGCCCGGGGAGCCGTGGGTGAAGGCACGCGTGTACGCGAACATTCGACGCCGCCCCGGCACCACGTAGCGCCCGCAGTCGTCAGTCCGAACGCCGTGCCGCCAGCGGGGACTGTGAGCTGTCCTCGCTGAAGAACGCGGTGCGCGGGCCTGGACACACCATCGCTGCCGGATCAACCCTGTCGTGATGAGCGGCGAGAATGCCTTCGAGGTGTCGAGAGCCGGGGCGACGATGTCGCCCTCTACATGGAGACGCTCAAGGCCCGGATGGACCCCGAGCAGTTCAACGTGCTGGCCCTACACGAGACGGCGCACCTGCTGGCTGAGGGTCGCGAAGGTTCCTTGGACTCCGGCGATGACCGGTCGGTCTTCACCCTGAGTTCAGCGCGAGGCGCGGCGGGTGCGCAGCTTGGCCTCGGCGGTGATCGCGGCGCCCCGGTGGGTGACAGTGGGATAGCCGAGACGCTCGGCATCCTCGATCGGGGTGAGCTTGGGGTCGGCCTCGAGCAGGTCGGCGATGCGCCCGGCCCCATAGCTGTGCGAGGCCGGCCTGGGCGGTGGGGAACTTCGCAATGCCCAGGGTGTCGGCGACCTCAGTGAGCGTAATGGCCGGGTTGGCGTCGAGGAGTTCGGCGATCCGGGGCAGGATCTCGCCGCGGGCATCATGTCGCCGCTGCCGGCGCGGCAGCCGCCGCCGGCGCCCTTGCCGGGCCTGGATGCCTTGAATTCGCGGACGACGCGGTGCGGCTAGGCCGCCCGAAGGACGGTGAGCACCGTCATCATCGACTCTGCAAGGCGAACACCGTCCGCGAACCCCTTGGCTACCGGTTGGGACTCAACGGAGGGCAGGAGAACTAGCGGGATTTCGCAGAGTGAGGCTGGTTCAGGACACGGGTCAGCTCCCGGTTGGCGGCCCGGGCTGCCTCAAGTTCTTCCGTCCTTCCCTCAAGCTCTCCGCACTTCTCTGCGAGTTCCTGCTCCAACAAGACGATGCGGCGCTGGAGTTGGTCGATGTTAGGTGCGGCCCCGAGCCCGGATTCGCTCCATGCCTGCTCGCCAAGCTGCTCGGAAAGCCGATTCTCCAACTGGCGCACTCGCGTGGCGAGACGGGTATTCCGTTCCAGCGCGTTGGCGAGGTCGGCATGCAAGGACGCTCGGCTGACGGCAGTCCGCCGTCCTTCCTCGACAGGCGTGTGGGCAGCGACGCGAACGCGTTCGAGGAGGTCACGGTGACGGTAAAGGAAACTGCGGTCGACCCGGGCGGCGCGAGCGAGGCCGGAGACGGTGATGTCGCCTCCGGTCCGCAGGGCCGCATCCAGGGCCTTGATCACGCGACCCCGGCGTCGTGCGGAGTCGGCTCGCTTGCCGTCGATCATGCTGGAGGTCATGCCGTCCTCTCGGGGCGGAGGTCGGGCAGGGGCTGTCTCACCTTCGGCATGCCGAGCGAGACGACGCCCGCCCGCGTTCTGCGGACGACGGTGACGGCCTGCTGGATCTGTGCCCGGTCCTCGTCGGTGAGGTCGTCGAGTTCTTCGCGGACACGTTTGACCAGGCGGCGCACTCGAGTGATCTCGTCGTCCGAGGGCATGGCCTCGCCCTTGGCCCAGTCGTCGGCGTCGGTGAACGCGGCCAACCGCTCGCGGTTGCGCAGGAGATCCGCCAGATAGGCTTCCAGGTCGGGCAGGTAGGACACGTCGGTACGGAAGTGGCTGCAGCCAACGCAGCGGAACCGGACCGGGCAGTCATGGCCGCCGGCGGCGACGTTCGATGGTTCGGTGCAGGTGCCGTAGGGAACCTGGGTCTCGCCGATCGCCCGGCGGGCGTGCTCGGAGTCAAGGACGGCCTTGACCTGCCGCCAGACTCGTTTGCCGTGCCGGTCGAACTGCATCGCTGTGACACGCTCGACCGCATCTCGTTGGCGCTTCTCGCTGACCCTGTAGTAACGCTGTGTAGTGTCGAGTTGGCGATGGTCCATCAAGACCCTCAGGGCGTCGACGGGGATCCCAGCATCTGCGTGACGCTGTGCATAGGTGTGGCGGTAGGCGTAGGGGAAGATCTTCCCCTTGTCGAAGGGCAGCATCTTCGCGACGCGCTCGCCAGCGACCTCGACGACGGTGGGGACGAGAAAGTCCGGCAGGGAGACGACCCACGCTCGGTGGCGGACGCCGAGCCAGCTGGCGGTCAGGGGCTTCGTGCCGTGAGGGTTCGCGACAGGTGTCGGCAGCAGTGCGAGGTCTTTGGCCGCGGTGTCGGGG
Source organism: Streptomyces sp. NPDC037100 (assembly GCF_055606225.1). Taxonomy (NCBI): domain Bacteria; kingdom Bacillati; phylum Actinomycetota; class Actinomycetes; order Kitasatosporales; family Streptomycetaceae; genus Streptomyces; species Streptomyces sp. NPDC037100. Next base: position 284,780 of record NZ_JBVJSX010000008.1, read on the forward strand.
AATCGGGCCCGGACTCGCTGCTGCTGCTCGATGATGAGGGCTGCGGTGGCCTTGGCGATCGGCAACCGTCGGCCGTTTCTGAGCGCCTTGCGGTTGTCGTAGACGAGGACGGGCTCGCCGTCGCCGTCCCGTTCGAGGCAGTCGAGGGGCAGTTTGCAGATCTCGTCGGGACGGCGGCCGGTGTCCATCAGCAGCTCGACGGCAGTGCGGGCCTGCAGGCCACCTGCGCCCAAGGCGTCGAGCTGGTCGCAGAGTTGGCGCATCACCTCTGGCGGGAGATCGCGGCCGGCCGCGGTGTCCTCGGGGTCGTCCGGGATGTCCTCGGGCCGGAGCGTGAACTGCTCGGGCAGGCCGTGCAGGGGCTGGTCAGGCTGGGTCAGCCCGAGGCTTCGCATGCGTAGGAGCATGCGCCGCAAGTGCCGGACATCGGTGACGTGGCGTGCGGCGGCGACCTCTCCTTGCTGCACCAGGTAGCGCATCCGGTTGAGGAAGGCCACGATGTCGTCGCGGCCCAGGAGCCGCGGGTCGATGCCCTTGTCCGGCCGGTTCAGCCGCAGGCTTTCGGAGAGCCTGACGATGCAGTTGATCTGCGTCTGCATCGCCCCGCGTGGGTTGGTGCCCCGGTGCCGGGGAGCGTCGTCGACCGCCCAGTCCTGCGTGGCTCTGAGCAGCCACGGCTGACTGATCTTCTCGAAGTGGAGGTAGCCGGTCATTCCGAACGCGGCGCCGTTCCAGGTGTCCTTGTGGCGCTCGGTCTCCGGCGACATGGTCCAGCGAAGAACGTGTTTGAGGAGCCCCTTCGCCAGCGCGGCGTTCATCTTGCTCAGGCCGGAGACGTCGAGCTCGGCCAGAGAACCGATCTGCCGGGCTCGGACGAGATCGCAGAAGGGCCGGACGTGGTGGTCCTTGTGCCTGATGCCGGCAGCGATGCGTTCCTGGAGCCCGTAGAGGATCTCGACCACGACCCGGTCGGTCAGGCCGAGCAGACTTACCACGCCAGCCTGGGCGATGGCCGGGGTCGTCAGCCGCCAGGTCTCCTCATCGAGGGTGCTGCCCTTGTGCACCTCCAGCAGACGGCGCTGGTAGTGGGCCATGCAGTACCGGCGACTGTGCCCGTCGCGGGATCGGGGACACGCAGCGACCTCACAGGGGCCGAAGCCGGGCAGAGACTTGACGGACGGATGGCGGATGAACTCCTCCACCGACAGGCCGAGCGACTTCCTCTGGCCCAGGTGGGCACTGCACAACTCGGCGTGTGATGTCTTTGACGGGCGCCCGCACTCCGAGACCCGGCAGTTGCTGACGCCGATCGAGCGCCAGTGCCGTTTGACGGTGGACACGAACTCCTCGAGGCCCTGCCCACTGGTCTTCAGACGCTTCGCGCAGCCCACGCACAGCCCATGGTCCTTCGTGTGGAAGACGACCTTGTCGCAGCCCGTCACCAGGCACTCCGGGCCGCCGAGCAGAGGATGATCACGAGGGAAGACCAATTGGCGACCCTCCCCATCCCAGCTCATGAGCTGCTGGAACTCCGTGGTCACTGCCCCCAAGAGAGCACCGGTGACATCGTCCAGCTCTACTGGCAGGTTCTCGACCAGAGCGATCGTCATCGATCGCCCTCCTTGCCGTTCACACGCGGAAGAGGCACCCGCTCAACGGCCTCGCGAAGACGCGATGGTTTGGGATGCAGGTAGGGTCGCGGCGATTCCGCGCTCTTCTGCCCGAGCAGTGCCTGGATCTCGTCCAGTTTGCCGCCAGCATCGGCGACATTGCTGGCCATCGCATGCCGACACATCCGGGGGCCGATCTTCCGGCCCAGCCCGGCCCGCCGGGACAACGACTCACACAGTTCGCCGATCGCGTCGGCCGTCATCGGCGCCCCGTAGGGCGGCCGGAACAGGTTGACCAGTAGGAAGTCGCTGCCTCCGGCGCCCAGGCGCTCGTGGCGTTCCAGCGCGTACTGGTCGAATGCCTGGACCACGAGGAAGTCGACCGGCATGGCCCAGGACTTCTTCGACTTCGACCAGGCGCGGTTCTCGTTCTCACGCCGGATGACATGGACGTGGGTGCCCTCGACGTCGCAACCCAGCGAGCGGGAGTCCATCAGCAGATGCGGATCGCAGCGGCGCAGACCGGCGACCTGCCCCGGGCGCAGTCCGACCCGCGACAACAGCAGAAGGATTAGCCGGTCGCGGGCGGAGCGGCATTGCAGGAACATCGCGACGATCTCCTCGTCGCTGGCCCGGTCGATGGCGCTCTCGGGCTCCTGGAGCCCGTGGCGGGCCCGCATCCGGTACCGCATGGCGCCGCTTTCACCGCGAGCCTCATGAGGCAGGTCGCGATCGTCGCCGAGCTCGTAGATCTGCTCCAACACCCAGGTCGGCGCAACCTTGTTCACCACGGCATGTACCAGGAACATCCGGACGGCAGTCAGCACCTTGTTGATCCGACGCTCGCCCCGGACCGGCTTCGCACCCGGCCCGGGCACCACCACACGCCGCTGACCACCGTTCCCCGGGGTCCACTTCAGCCAGAGCATGAACAGCCCCATATCCCGGGCTGCCGTGCGCCACTCCCGCCCGGTGGTCGCGCACCACACCAGGAACAGCACGACGGCCTCGGCGTACGCCTTCGTCGTCGTCTCCGCCCGCCCTCGGGCCAGCCTCAGCTCCCGTAGGAAGCGATCGGTTTCCTCCACCACCTCCAACTCGTCGTCCACCACGGTCCAGTACCGGATGCCTGACGGCAGCTGTACAGGGAATGCACGCACTGATGTACCTCTACTCCACGAGTCGACCGCAACGATCCACCGCAGAGCCACACCCCCTGAGAACCGTCGCAAACTCCCCAACGAAGGGACTCCGTACGACGACACGCCACAGCTTGGGAACCCCCAGAGAACACGCGTCTCGCCGACCGCGTCCTCGTCATGGACCAGGGCCGGGTCGTCGAGCAGGGGACGTACGAGGAACTCGTCCACGCCGGCGGCCTGTTCGCCGAACTCGTGGCGCTGGCCGGCGACCGCTGACCGGCGACCGGGCGGTCCCGTGGCGTCGCGCCGCGGGGCCGCCCCCGCCGTGTCGAGTGGAACAATCGGCCGTACGAGTCCGAACCGAGGAAGTCGGTCATCACGCCGTGGAACGACCAGCCGTCCCCTTTCCTCCCTCGCCGTGGCGCCTCACCGGCGACATGATCGTCTCGCTGTGGCGCGTCCCCGTGGGCGAGCTGCCGCCCTGGTCCCCGCCGTCCGGGGCCCGCCCGTGGATCGTGCGGCGCCGCGCCACCCTGATCACCTTCTGGGTCGACTACCGGCCCGGGGGCGTTCTCACCTACCGCGAGTTCCTCATCGCCCTGGTCGTGCGCCACGGACGCCGCCTCGCCGGCAGCACCGTGGCCGCCTGGGTCGACGACGAACAGTCCCTCGCCGGGGGGCGCGCCCTGTGGGGCATCCCGAAGGAGCTGGGCGCGATCACCCTTCATGCGGAGGGCCGGAGCGCCCGGGGCGAGCTGACCGCTCCCGGGACTCCGGCCGTCCGCCTCGCATACCGCGATGTGCTGCGGCTGCCCTGCCGGCTGCCGGCCCGTGCCCACCTGTTCCAGCAGTCGTCCGACGGTGCGGAGTGCCGCGTCCCCATGCGGATCAGCGGACGGCCGGCCCTCGGCCGCGGCCGCGTCATGACCGGGGCCGAAGACCCCCTGTCCGTCTTCGGCCGGCATCGGCCGCTCTTCTCCTTCGCGCTCCGCGACTTCCGCGGCGTCGTGGGCAGCTGAGCCACGCAGGTCCTCGCCCGGCGGCCCAGTGCGACTCGGGTCCGGTCGCCCGGGCCCGATCGTGCCCCTGGAGGATCCGCCGCTCTTCTTCTTCACGCTCCGCGACATCCGCGGCGTCGTGGGCAGCTGAGCCACGCCGGCCCTCGCCCGGCGGCCCAGTGCGGCTCGGGTCCGGTCGCCCGGGCCCGATCGTGCCCCTGGAGGATCCCCGACGGGGTGCGGGGCGCCTCGTGACACCGGGCGTGACCCGGGCCGTTCAGCAGCAGCGGCTGTGACTGCGGGTCTCTTGCTGCCGGAGGCGCAGCACCTGGTACTCGCGACGGGTCGGAACCGGGGCGAGCGGGTGGTGGCGCCGGTGCCGCTCGCAGTGGCGGTCGTACGCGGCTTCGCCCGTCAGCTCACGCAGGTACCAGCGCACGGCCCGCGCCCAGCGCCGGATCCTCACGAGCGGGCTCCGGCTGAGGCCAGGGGCTCGACGGGGCTGCCCGACGTGTCGATGCGGGACTCGACGAACGGCGCCTCGGTGGTCGGCAGCGGCGTCGCGGACCGTACCGCGCGCACGCAGACCACCGCCGCGTTGCCGATCACCACGGCGACCAGGAGCAGGAAGAGGGCGATGAGGACGCCGTCGACGGTGGAGTTGGTGATCACGGTGTGCATGTCGGCGGTCGACTTGGCGGGGGCGAGGATCTGGCCGGCGTCCAGGGCGTCGGCGTAGTGGGCCCGCTGGGCGAAGAAGCCGATCTTCGGGTCGGCGGAGAAGATCTTCTGCCATCCTGCGGTGAAGGTGACCGCGGTGACCCAGGCCAGCGGGACTCCGGTGACCCAGGCCCAGCGCAGGCGGCCGGACTTGATCAGGATCGTGGTGCAGACGGCCAGGGCGATGGCGGCGAGCAGCTGGTTGGCTATGCCGAAGAGCGGGAAGAGCTGGTTGATCCCGCCGAGCGGGTCGGTGGCGCCGGTGTGGAGGAAGTAACCCCAGGCGGCGACGACCAGGCCGCTGCACAGCCAGATGCCGGGCTTCCAGTTGACCCGGCCGAGGGGCTTCCAGACGTTGCCGAGCATGTCCTGGAGCATGAAGCGGCCGACCCGGGTGCCGGCGTCCACGGTGGTCAGGATGAACAGCGCCTCGAACATGATCGCGAAGTGGTACCAGAAGGCCTTCATGGCGGATCCGCCGAAGACTCCGGAGAAAATCTCCGACATGCCGACCGCGAGGGTGGGGGCCCCGCCGGAGCGGGCGATCAAGGTCTGCTCCTCGACGGCTTTCGCGGCCTGGGTGAGCTGGTCGGGGGTGATGGTGAAGCCGAGGCCCGCCACCGCGTGGGAGGCGGACTCGGCCGTCGCCCCGAGCAGGCCCGCCGGTGCGTTCATGGCGTAGTACAGACCCGGCTCCAGCGTCGCCGCGGCGATCAGCGCCATGATCGCGACGAACGACTCCATCAGCATCGCGCCGTAGCCGATCAGCCGGACCTGCGACTCCTTCTGGATCAGCTTCGGTGTCGTTCCGGAGGAGACCAGGGCGTGGAAGCCGGACAGCGCGCCGCAGGCGATGGTGATGAAGAGGAAGGGGAAGAGCGAGCCCGCGAAGACCGGCCCGGCGCCCGACGTCGCGAAGTCGCTCACCGCGTCCGCCCGGAGCACGGGTGCGGCCACGACCACACCGACCGCGAGCAGCGCGATCGTGCCGATCTTCATGAAGGTGGAGAGGTAGTCGCGCGGAGCCAGCAGCATCCACACCGGCAGCACGGAGGCGACGAAGCCGTAGCCGATCAGACAGAAGACGAGGGTGGTGGGGCTGAGGGTGAACGTGCCGGCCAGTGAGGAGTTCTGCACCCAGCTGCCGCCGACGATGGCGAGGAGGAGCAGGGCGACGCCGATGAGGCTGGTCTCGACGACCCTGCCGGGGCGGACGCGGTGCATCCAGAAGCCCATGAACAGGGCGATGGGGATCGTCATCGCGACGGAGAACGTGCCCCACGGGGAATGGGCCAGTGCGTTCACGACCACCAGGGCGAGCACACCCAGCAGGATGATCATGATGGCGAACACCGCTACCAGTGCGGCGACTCCGCCCGCCCGGCCGATCTCCTCACGGGCCATCTGCCCGAGCGACTTCCCGTCCCGGCGCATCGACAGGAACAGCACCACCATGTCCTGCACCGCTCCGGCGAAGATCACCCCGGCGACGATCCACAGCGTGCCCGGCAGATAACCCATCTGCGCCGCGAGGACCGGTCCGACCAGCGGCCCGGCGCCGGCGATCGCGGCGAAGTGGTGGCCGAGCAGCACCCGGCGGTCGGTCGGCTGGAAGTCGACGCCGTCCTCCAGGCGTTCGGCGGGGGTGGCCCGGCGGTCGTCCGGCCGGAGGACGCGGCGGGCGACGAACCGCGCGTAGAAGCGGTAGGCGATGGCGTACGAGCCGAGCGCGGCGACCACCAGCCAGACCGCGGAGATCCTCTCGCCCCGGGCCAGCGCGAGGACGCCCCAGGCGACGGCCCCGAGCAGGGCGACGACGGTCCACAGCAGGATCGATCGAGGTGATATACGCGACTTTTCGGGCGCTGGCAGGCCGGTTTCGGGCAGGGTGGGCGTAGGCATGGCGGCTCCTCACCAGGGCGGTGCGAGACACCTCGTGACACGAGGTGCCCGGGGATCGGCGAAACGGCGGCTCTCCCGCTCGCTGTCGGTCTGTGCAAGAGTTGCCCACCCCCCGGAACCGGTTGACAGCGAATTTCCAGAGGATTTCCCGCCGGTTCCGTGTCCTCCGATCGGGGCCGCCGCGCAACTCCCCCGTGAGGATCAGGCACACCAAGGACGGTGACCCATGGCCGACGGCACCATGACCGCGACGTTCCTCGCCGTGATCGGCGGAGCGTCGCTGCTCGCCGTCACCGCGCGGCGCCTGCATCCCAGCGACCGGCTGCCGTCCCTGGAAGGCTGGGCGCTGGCCGACCGCAGCCTGGGCCCGGTGTGGACCTGGTTCCTGCTGGGCGGCACGATCTTCACCGCGTACACCTTCACCGCCGTACCGGGGCTGGCGTACGGCAACGGCGCTGCGGCCTTCTTCGCCGTGCCGTACACGGTGATCGTCTGCCCCCTCGCCTTCGTGTTGCTCAGCCGGCTGTGGACCGTGGCCCGTGCCCACGGCTACGTCACCGTCGCCGACTTCGTGCGCGGGCGGTACGGGTCACCGCCCCTCGCCCTGGTCGTGGCGCTGACCGGCATCCTCGCGACCATGCCCTACCTGGCGCTCCAGCTGCTCGGCATACGGGCGGTGCTGACCGCCGGCGGGGTCTATCCGCGCGGCGCGGCCGGGGACCTGGTGATGGTGGCACTGTTCGCGGGGCTCGCCGTGGCCACGTACCGGCACGGGCTGCGCGCGCCCACGGTCATCTCGGCACTCAAGGCGGTGGCCGTCTTCGTGTCGCTGACCGCGGTCACCTGGCTGGTCCTGGAGCGGCTGGGCGGGCCGGGCGCCGTCTTCGACGGAGCGGCCCGGCGGCTCGGCGACCGGGCGCTGGTCCTGACCCCGGCCCAGCAGCCCGCCTACGCCACCCTCGCGCTCGGCTCCGCGCTCGCCCTGCTGATGTACCCGCACGTGCTCACGGCGGGCTTCGCCGCCGACGGTCCGCGCACCCTGCGCAAGGTCTCGGTGGCGCTGCCCGCCTGGACGGGACTGCTCGCGCTCTTCGGCGTCCTCGGTTTCGCGGCGCTCGCGGCCGGGGTGCGGGCACCGGAGGGCGGCGCCGAGGCGGCCGTACCGATGCTGGTCGACCGGCTGATGCCGGGGCCGCTGGCCGGGCTGGTGTTCGGCGCGATCACCGTCGGGGCGCTGGTCCCGGCGGCGGTGATGTCGATCGCGGCGGCCACCAGCTTCGTACGCAACGTGTACGTCGAGTACGTGCATCCCACGGCCACGCCGAAACGGCAGGTGCGCATCGCCAAGGCCGTGTCGCTCATCGCGAAGGCCGGGGCGGTCGCGTTCGTCTTCGGGCTGCGCGACCAGGACGCGATCAACCTCCAGCTGCTCGGCGGGGTCTGGATCCTGCAGATCCTCCCCGCCGTCGCCGTCGGCCTGTACACCGCACGCCTGCACCCGCGGGCGCTGCTCGCCGGGTGGGGCGTGGGCATGGTGTCCGGGACCTTCCTGGTCGTGCGCGAGGGGTTCTCCTCCATCGTGGGCTTCGGTTCCGGGCCACTGGAGATCTACGCCGGCCTCGCCGCGCTCGTGCTCAACCTGGTCGTCGCGGTGGCCGGCACCGCCGTACTCGAACGTCTCGGCGTCCCGCGCGCCGCCGATCTGACCGACCTGCCGTCCCGCCTGACCGTCAGGCGGCGTCCGGAGACGGGAGCGAACCAGCAGTGAGACACAGACACCCGATACCGGTGCCGGAGCCCGACGTCGAGACGCTGACGCCCGCGCCGGCCGACCCGGCGGAGCTGGAGCGCGAGGCCGGACTCGCCGGGCTCTTCGAGCTGCACTACGCCTCGATGTTGCGCCTGGCCGTGCTGCTGGGCGCGGACGACCCGGAGAACGTCGTGGCCGAGGCGTACTACCAGATCTACCGCAAGTGGCGGCGCCTGAGGGACATCGAGGCGGCGGAGGCGTATCTGCGCTCCACGGTGTGCAATCTGACCCGGATGCGCATCCGGCACCTCCAGGTCGCCCGCAAGCACGTGGAGAACCCACCCGAGGAGACCGTCGTGTCCGCCGAGAGCGCGGCGCTCCTCCGCGACGACCAGCGCGTGCTGATCGACGCGCTGCAACACCTGCCGGCCCGGCAGCGCGAGGCGCTCGTGCTGCGGCACTGGCTCGGGCTGAAGGAGAGCGAGATCGCCGCCGCGATGGGCATCTCCTCCGGGTCGGTCAAGACGCACACCGCACGCGGCCTGGCCGCACTGACCCAGGCGATGGAGGCCCGGCGATGAACCACACCGAACCGGACCGCACCGAGCAGGAGCTCGCCGAGGCCTTGGCCGCCCTCGCCGGCGGGGTGCGGGCCGCGCCCGACGCCTATCGCACGGCACGCGGCGAGTGGCTGCGCCGCGAACGCCGTCGCCGGCTCGTCCTCGCCGTGCTCGTCGCCGTCGTGTTCGCGCTGGCGACGCTGATCGGTCTGTGGGTGCTGAACGAGGCGCCGTCCTCCCCGGGGGTCATCTTCTCGGGTCTTCCGAGCGCTCAGGTCAGCACGCGGTAGGTCACGTGCGTGACCCGGCTCGCCGCCCGCGAGGTGACCTGCTCCAGGCGCAGCGGCGGGACGCCTTCGAAGAGCCGGGTGCCGGCGCCGAGCGTGAGGGGCGCGATGTGCAGCCGCAGCTCCTCGATCAGGCCGGCGGCGAGGTACTGGTTGACCGTGGTCGCGCCGCCGAGAATGGTGACACCGCCGTCCCCGGCCGCCTCGCGGGCCCGGACCAGGGCCGACGCGATGCCGTCGGTGACGAAGTGGTACGTGGTGCCGCCGTCCATCGGCTGCGGCTCGCGCGGGTGGTGGGTGAGCACGAACACCGGCGCGTGGAACGGCGGATCGCCACCCCACCAGCCGTTCCACTGCCGCTCCCACGCGCCCCGCACCGGGCCGAACATGTTGCGTCCCATGATGAACGCCCCGGCAGTGTTCAGCCGGTCGATCTCGGCCCGGTTCTCGTCGGGTGTACGGAACATCCAGGCGTGCAACTGTTCACCCGAGCCGTCACCGCCGTCGTCCCCGAACGGCCGCTCCTCCGTCTGGCCGAGTCCGGCCGCGTACCCGTCGGCCGAGATCGTGATGTCGCACACCACCCTGCCCGTCGATGTGGTCATGGCCCTGTCCTCCTCGTGGCGTTCCGGTGTCCGAACCTACGCGTACGAACTCCCGTCTTGTGGACCCTGCTGCGCCGCGCGGATGCGAAAGTGTGATCGCCCGTACGACGCATCGGAAGGGGACGCTCGGCATGGCCGTCATCCACCACACCACCCTGAAGCCCACCAAGCTGGAACTGCTCACCGCCTGGCTGCCCTCCCGTCCGTGGTTCCGCGGTGCGGCCGAACCGGAGTTGGCGAAGGCGGGAGGCTTCCGGCTCGACGATCCGCAGGGCGAGGTGGGGATCGAGTTCATGGTGGTCACCGATGCCTCCGGCCCTCAGCCGGTCGCGTACCTGGTGCCTCTGGCCTATCGCGGTGCCCCGCTCGAAGGGGCGGATCACGCCCTCGTCGGCACGATGGAGCACGGTGTGCTGGGGCGGCGCTGGGCCTACGACGGCTGCCATGATCCCGTGCTGGTCACCCAGTTGGCGGCCCTGATCGAGGGGCGGGCGCAGGCCCAGGACCAGAACGTCAGCGACACGCCCGCTCAGCAGGTCGTCGTCTCCCGCACCGGTGAAGGCCCCCTCTCCTCGGACTTCACCGTCACCGACGACCCGGAAGGCACCGCGCTGACCACCCCGCAGGGCACGGTCCTCCGCTTGCACCGGGCCCTGCAGCCCGCCGCGGACGGCCTGGTCACCCCTCCGCAGGGGGCGATCGGCCACGTCGCCGGCTCCTGGGAGGCGCCGGACGGCACCCGCGCGCAGGGGGCGTTCGCCGTCCTGCACGGCGGCGGTCGGGCGTAGCTCCCCCGGGCACAGCCCCTCCGGGATCAGCGGGTTCGTGCGCGGAACGTCCTGCGGTACGTGTCCGGGGGCACGCCGACCGTGCGGTTGAAGTGTCGGCGCAGCGTCGTGGCGGTTCCCATGCCGGTGGCCGCCGCGATGGTGTCGACGCCGGCGTCGGTCTTCTCCAGCAGTTCCTGTGCGTGCCGGATGCGCTGGGTCAACAGCCACTGCAGCGGGGTCGTGCCGGTCGCCGCTCTGAACTGCCGGCCCAGGTGACGGGAGCTCATTCCGGCCCGGCGGGCCAGGTCCTGAACGGTCAGCGGCTGGTCGAGCCGCTCGATGATCCAGGGGAACAGGGCGGCGAGCGGGTGGTCGTCCCGGTCGGGCACCGGGGTGGTGACGAACTGGGCCTGTCCGCCGGCCCGGTGCGGGGGTACGACCAGGCGGCGCGCGACGGCGTTGGCGACCGACGAGCCCAGGTCGAGACGGACGAGATGCAGGCACAGGTCCAGCGCGGCGGCCTTGCCCGCGGAGGTGAGCACCCTGCCGTTGTCCACGTACAGCACGTCCGGGTCGACCTCCACCCGGGGGTGACGGGCGGCCAGTTCCCCGGTGTGGGCCCAGTGTGTGGTGGCGCGCAGCCCGTCGAGAAGCCCGGCCGCGGCCAGTACGAACGCGCCCGTGCACAGGGAGACCACCCGCGCGCCCGCCTCGTGCGCCTCGCGCACCGCGTCGACCAGGTCTGCGGGCGGGCCCTCGTCGACGTCGGCCCAGCCGGGGACGATCACGGTACCGGCGTGCCGGAGCCGGTCGAGCCCGGCATCGGGTTCCAGCCGGAACCGGCCGATGTGCACGGCGGCCGGGCCGCAGACGGTGAGGTCGTACCAAGGTCCCGTCACCCCGGCCGGGGCCGCGGCGAACACCTCGTGTGCCAGGGACAGTTCGAAGTGCAGCATTCCGTCGGTGGCGGCCAGCGCGACAGTGGTCATGTCCGTAATCGTATGGGGCATGTCGTTCCAGACACTCACGGTCGGACGCTCAATCCCGTCAGGGTGGTCGTAGTTGATCGTTCGAGCACAGGGGAGAGCTCATGGGACCGGGTCAGACGGTGACGGTGTTCGGCGCGTACGGGCACACCGGGCGGTTCATGGTGGCGGAGCTGCTGGAGCGCGGGTTCGTCCCGGTTCTCTCGGGCCGCGACGAGGTGAAGCTGAAGGCGCTGGCGGCGGCGTACCCCGGGCTGGAGGTCCGGGCGGCGTCGGTCGACGATCCGGACGCGCTCGACCGCGCGCTGGCCGGGGCGGCGGCGGTGGTCAACTGCGCCGGGCCGTTCACCACGACGGCCGCCCCGGTGGTAGAGGCGGCCCTGCGCGCCGGCGTCCCGTACGTCGATGTGGCAGCGGAGATCGAGGCGAACGCGGACACGTTCGCCCACTTCGCGGACCGCGCCCGCGCCGCTGGAGCGGTGATCGTCCCGGCGATGGCCTTCTTCGGCGGACTCGGTGACCTGCTGGCCACCGCGGCGATGGGCGACTGGGCCGAGGCCGACGAGGCACACGTCGCGTACGCCCTGAGCGGTTGGCAGCCCACGGACGGAACGCGGGCCGCGGGCGCGGTCTCCCGGCAGCGGCGGGGCGGTGCGCGCGTGGTGTACCGGAACGGGCGGCTGGGCTACCGCCACGACGAGGCGACGACCCTGCAGTGGCCCTTCCCCGAGCCGCTGGGCTCCCGGGAGGTCATCGGGGAGTTCACGATGGCAGACGTCGTCACCATCCCCAGCCACCTGGCCGTCCCCGAAGTGCGCACCTACATGACGGCCGAGGCCGCCCGGGACGTGTCGGCCCCCGGCACTCCGACGCCGGAGGCGGTCGACGAGCACGGGCGGTCCGCCCAGACCTTCCTCGTCGACGTCGTCGTACGTTCCGGCGGCGCCGAACGGCGCGCCGTGGCGAGGGGTCGGGACATCTACGCGGTGACGGCGCCGCTCGCGGTGGAGGCGGTCCACCGCATCCTCACCGGGCAGACCCGGACGGCCGGTGTCGTCTCCGCCGGCGAGATCTTCGACGCGGCCGACTTCCTCGGCGCGCTGTCCTCGCACCTCTCGGTGGAACTGCCCCGGTAGGGGCCGGCGGACCGCGGGAAGTTCCCTTCCCGCGGTCCGCCCGCCGCGTCAGAAGGCCGGTGCGGAATGTTCGGCGGGCTGGTTCTGGCGCCGTGCCCCGAGTACGGCGTCCCGCAGCCGCTCCTGAGCGATCGTCAGGCAGGCGTAGACCGCCCCCTGTGCGGTCGACAGGCCGATGAGGTGCTGCACCAGTCTGATCGCGGGGGCGGCCGGCAGGCTCCGGTCGAGCCGGCCGCGCACCTCCGGAAGCACCTCGTCGACGAGTGGACTCAGCCGGCCCACGAAGTAGACCGACTCGGGGTCCAACGTCACCGCTACGACGCTGACAGCGGTCACGATCGCCGTGGTGAACGCTTCGAGCACCTCGGTACGCGGACCCTCGGGGTGCGACTCCAGCCAGAGGTCCTCGATGCGCTCAAGCTGGAGCCCCCGCGTGCGGGCGAACCGGAGAAGACCCCTGGTGCTCAGCAGTTCGTCGAGGATCTCGTCACCGGCCCCGGAGGACAGCACACCGATGTCGCCGAAGGTGGGCGTGTTCCCCCGGGCGAGCTCGTGCTCCGTGCAACTGGCGAAGTTCAGTATGGTGCTGACGCTGAACAGCGCGGCATTGGAGATGGTGGCGTCGTTCGTGAGGATCCCGAGCAGGGCCGCGTTGGCATCGCTGTCGAGAACCACGGGGGCGTGGACCAGGTCCTCGATGGCCCGGTGGAGGCCGGAGCCCTCGAAGATCTTCATCGACTCCGCGGGGCCGAAGATCTCCGTGCCGCCCCGGACCCGGCCGGGAACCGCGGCGACGATCTGACGCAGCGGGCCCTGCGCGGATTCGGCGGCCCGGTCGATCAGGTCGACCAGCCATCGTGCGGCGTCCTCGACCTCTTGGTGGCCGACGGTGGGAACAACCAGGTGGTGCACCTCGCGGCCCCTGAGGTCGGTCACCAGCACACCGGTGGTCTGCGCTCCGAAGCTGATGCCGGCGACATGCCCGGTCGTGCCGGGCAGGTCGAGATAGGTGGAGCGGCGGCCGCGACCGGTGACCTCGTCCATTCCGCCGTCCACGACGAACCCGTCGGCCCTCAGCTCCTCCACCGCTCTGGACACCGTGGCCTTGCTCAGGCCGGTCAGCTCGATCAGCTGGTTCCGGGTCAGGGGCGCGTGGGAGAGGACCACGTCGAGGACGGACGCCTTGTTGTAGTCGCGGGGAGTGGGGTTAGAGGTCACGTGATGACCATAGCGAGCGCGGTACGGCGGTCCTGCCGGGACCGGCCTGGTCGTGATGATCGCGGGCTGCGGCGGAGTGACGCGAGGCTGTTCGCGTCCGCCTGCCGTCGTCGCCTGGGTGCGCTGGAGGGTGCCCTCGGGGCCCTCTTCCTCGTCTTCTGCTGTGCCGGACGGTTCTCGGCTCATCTGTCATGCACTCCGAAGGGTCCCCGAAGCACTCCCGGCAGAATCGCCGCACTGCGGCGCAGGCCGGGAGGCTGGGGGTCGATGACCAACTGACTGTCGGCAGCGAGCATCGATCAGACGGTGGACCCCTGTGCGGTCAGCCGCCGCGGCGCGGTGACGTCGCCGGGCTGATCACCCCATGCCCCAGGGTGACTTGACCGCATGCCGGCGACCCTACCACTCGCGATCAACACCTTCCCGCCCGCGTGTGACGTCACCCAGCGGCATATCCCCTGCGCAAGACGCCGGCCGCCCGCCCGCTCGACGTCTGGATCGAGCCGCTGTACACGGATCCGCACCTTCCGGATCGCCCCGGAATCGCCGCGCCCACGGCACCCCCGCCCCGCCGATCGCCGGGCGCCTCTCCAAAAGTTTTTTATTTCAGGTTGGAACTGGAACTAAGAGTGGTATGGTCTGGGCCCAGCAGCGAGCAGCTTTCCGACCCCCCGAGCGGCTGACGGCACTGGCAGGAGAGCAGCGACATGAAGTTCACCCCCTACTGGCTCGACACCGCTCCCCAGGGACCGGACCGTTCCGGGACAGACATCGGCGGGCGCGTCGACGTGGCGATCATCGGCGCCGGCCTGACCGGCCTGTCGGCGGCACTGCACCTGGCACGCCAGGGCGCCGACGTGCACGTCTTCGAGAAGGACACGGTCGCGTTCGGCGCGTCGGGCCGCAACGGCGGCATGGCCACCACGGGCATGTCGATCGGTTTCCGGTCCGCGGTCTCCCGCTACGGCTTCGACACCGCCAAGGCGTACCTGATGGCCTACCACGACGCAGTCGACACCCTTGAGGAACTCGTCAAGGAAGAGAACATCGACTGCGACTTCGCCCGCACGGGCAAGCTGAACCTGGCGTCCAAGCCGGCCCACTTCGACGGTCTGCGCAAGACCCACGAGATCATGTCCGGCCGTCTCGGGCTCGATACCCGCCTGATCCCCAAGAGCGAGCTGCACACCGAGGTCGGCTCCGACCGCTACCACGGCGCCATGGTCGAGGCCAGGAGCGCGGGTCTGCACGTCGGCAAGTTCACCAGGGGCCTGGCCGAGGCGGCCGCACGGCTCGGCGTCACCATCCACGAGAAGGCACCGGTCGAGAAGACCATCAGGCTGGGCGGCACCAGGTACAAGCTGGTCACCCCGCGCGGCACCGTCGAGGCCGACCAGGCGCTCGTGGCGACCAGCGGCCACACCAGCCGCCCGTTCCGCTGGCACCAGGTCAGGATCGCGCCCGTCGGCAGCTTCATCATCGTCACCGAACCGCTGGGCCAGGACGCCTGCGACATGCTCCTGCCGAACCGGCGGATGGCATCGACGTCCCTGAACCTGCTCAACTACTTCCGGATCACTCCGGACCACCGGCTGCTGTTCGGTGGCCGCGCCCGGTTCGCCGGGTCCAACCAGCAGTCGGACGCGAAGAGCGGACGCATCCTCCACAAGGCGATGACCGAGGTCTTCCCGCAGCTGTCGAAGACGCGCGTGGACTACTGCTGGGGCGGACTGGTCGACATGAGCATGGACCGGATGGTGCACGCCGGCGAACAGGACGGACTGTTCTACTCGCTCGGCTACTCCGGCCACGGCGTCCAGATGGCGACGCACATGGGCAAGCAGATGGCCTCGTACATGAACGGCACCGTGGCCGCCAATCCGTGGAGCGACCTGCCCTTCAAGCGGATCCCAGGCCACTTCGGCCCGCCCTGGTTCCTGCCCTTCGCCGGCGGGTTCTACAAGTTCATGGACGTCATCAAGTAAGCGTCGGACAGACGCTGAGAGCATGGGCGGTGGACCTATGAGAGCCCCGCTCACATCCCTGGTCGACTGAGCTCAGCTCCCGCAGATGCCGAGTCACCACCCGTCCACCAGCGGCGACGAGGTCGCAGTCCCGTGGAGCCGGCCGGTTCCAGCCGCTCCTCACCCTCGCTGACGTCGCCCCGGAAGCCGCCAGATGGATCCGGCACTCTTCGACACGGCCGTAGCGCCCTCAGCTTCGACGACGGCCACGTCACCACCGCGGATCGCCCCGCGTCCGGCCCCCCTCCCCCCAGGCCGGGCGCGGGGTCTCGGTTCAGCAGTGGCTCAAACAGTGCAGCTCCACAGGCAGGCGAACGGCGCTCGGACCCGTCTGATCGCTCAACCAACTCCCTTTCCATGCAGGTGAGTTACCCGCCACTTCCCGGCGCTTGAACTGCGATACAGATCCGGCCGAAAAACTTTCTAGTTTCAGGCTGGAACTGGAACGAACGATGGTAAGGTCTCAGCCACAGCAGCGAGCAACCTCGACGGAAACAGACTGAAGGTGTGCCTGCAGATGACTTCCACGCTCAGTCGGGCGATCGCCCACTACCCCAACCGGTTCGACCCGGGCGCAGTGAGCGAACTCCCCGAACACATCCAAGAGACCATCCACCGCCGCGAGCGGGTGCTGGGCCCCGGCTACACGCTCATCTACAAGGAGCCGGTCGAGTTCGTCTCAGGTCACGGCGCCCACCTGATCGACCGGGACGGCAACGACTATCTCGACGCCTACAACAACGTCCCGTGCGTCGGACACGCCCACCCCCACGTGGCCGAGGCCGTCGCCCGGCAGATGACCGCCGTCAACACCAACACGCGCTACGTCCAGGAAGCACTGGTCGACTACGCGGAGCGGCTTCTCGCGACCTTCCCCGAGGAACTGTCGAAGCTGAGCATCGCGTGCAGCGGCTCCGAGGCGAACGACCTGGCCATGCGCGTGGCGAGGTTCCACACGGGCGGCGAGGGCATCATCGTCACCCGCTGGGCCTACCACGGCATCACCCGCGAGGTGGCGAGCTTCTCGCCGACCCTGGGTGCAGGCTCGCCGCTGGGCCCGAACGTCCGGCTCATCGACGCTCCCGACCCGCGCCTCGTCGCGCCCGGTTCCACGCTCGACGAGCACATGCGGCAGCAGGTGCGCGGCGCGGTCGACGACCTCGAGCGCCACGGCTACCGGCTCGCCGCGCTGATCACCGACTGCGCCTACAGCAGCGACGGCATCTTCACCGACCCCCCCGGCTACATGCAGGCCGTGGTGGAGGAGGTGCACGCGGCGGGCGGTGTCTACATCGCGGACGAGGTCCAGTCGGGATTCGCCCGGCTCGGGGACTCGATGTGGGGCTTCAGCCGCCACGGCGTGCTGCCGGACATCGTCACCATGGGCAAGCCGATGGGCAACGGCCTGCCGATCTCAGGTGTGGTCTTCCGCCCCGAGGTCTGCGAGGAGTTCGGACGCAACGTCCGCTACTTCAACACCTTCGGCGGCAGTTCCATCCCCGTGGCCGCCGGCGCCGCCGTGCTGGACGTCCTCGAGAAGGAGAACGTGCAACAGCGCGTCCTGGAGAGCGGCAACGCTCTGCGCGCGGGGCTGCGGGAGATCACCAAGGACTCCCCCTATGTCGCCGAAGTCCGCGGCGCCGGTCTCTTCGTCGGCGTGGAGATCGTCAAGGACCGGGAGACCCTGGAGCCCGACCGCGCGCTTGCCGAAGACGTCATCAACGACATGCGCGACCGCCGCATCCTGATCAACGGCACGGGCACGTCGGCGAACACGCTGAAGATCCGCCCTCCGCTGGCCTTCGACTCCGCCGATGTGGCCCGCTTCCTTGAGACGTTCGCCGAGGTCGCGAAGAACCGTCTGTAGCAGGCCGCGAAGGGACTGATCGTGAACACCTCACCAGCACCTACCTACGCTCAACGGCTCCTCGAAGAGAGCGGCCTGACGTCGTCCCATCAGCCCATCGACGTGATGCTGGTGAGCATCTTCCTTGAGGAGCACTACCGCCTCAGCGGGCGCTTCGAACGGCTGGCGACCGAGAAGGACGACACGTTCAGGCTCACCACCGAATCGAGCACCTGCCTCGTGAAGGTCTCACCCCCTGAAGAGACCGAGGCGGTCGTCGCCCTCCAGACCGCCGCGATGCGCTACCTCGAAATCACCGCTCCGCACCTGCCCGTCCAGCGGGTGAGGCTGACCGCCGGCGGAGACGACCATGTGACCATCAGGCTGAACGACGGCAGGACTCGGATCCTGCGGGTGTTCGACTTCGTCGAAGGCCAGGTCCTTGCCGATGCGAACGCGGACGCGGAGGGGCTCGCCAGAGCGGGCGAGATGCTCGGGCTGATCGACGTGGCGCTCAGGGAGTTCTCCCACCCGGCGGACCGACGAGGTCTGGCATGGGACATCCGGCACTTCCACCGGCTGGCCGAACTGGTCGAGCACACGCCCAGCCCCGGGCACCGCCGGGCGGCCCGATCGGTCTTCCGGCTCTTCGGCGAAAGCGTCGTCCCGAGGCTGAGCGATCTCGAGACGCAAGTGATCCACGGTGATTTCAGCCCCTACAACATCGTCGTGGACCCGAAGAGTGATCACTTCGTCACAGGAGTCATCGACTTCGGCGACACCGTGCGCAGTGCGGTGATCTTCGACCCCGCCGTTCCCATGGCGAACCTGCTCGGCAGGACGCCGGAACATCCCTGGCGGGACGCCTGCGCCTTCGTCGCCGGCTACCAACGAGAGCGGCCGATCCAGGACTCGGAACTCCCACTGCTCCCGATTGCCGCGCTGGCCCGGCTCACACTGCGTGCGCTGATCACGAACTGGCGCGCGGAGCGCACACCCGAACGGCGCGAGTACCTCCTGGATCACGCCAAGGACGACTGGATCAATGTCGAGCGTTCCTTGACCGTGCTCCTGGACGACGTCGTCGCGCACCTACGGGAAACCCCTCACGGGAATTCCTGAAACCCGATACCGAACATCTGCGATTCCTCATAAAGAGATTGGAACGTCTCCATGGCCATTCCCTCACTGCAGTTCCGGCCGAAGTACGTCTCGTTCGACTGCTACGGCACGCTGATCGAATACCCGATCACCCCCATCACGTACGAGCTGGTCGGCGACCAGATCCCCGCCGAGCAGTGGGACCAGTTCGTCCGGGAGTTCCGGGGCTACCGCTACGACCAGGTCCGCGGCGCGTACTACCCCTACGAGCAGGTCCTGCAGGACTCCTTCGAGCGGGTCTGCCGCAAGTGGGGTGTGAAGGCCGCCCCGGACGCGGGCAAGCGATTCGCCGACGGCGTCCGCAGCTGGGGACCTCACCCGGACGTGGTGGAGCCGCTGAAGAAGATGGCCGAGCACTACAAGCTGGTCATCCTGTCCAACGCGGACGACTCCTTCCTCGCGGAGAGCGTGCCCAAGCTCGGCGCGGAGTTCCACGCGGTCCTCACCGCTGAGCAGGCCGGCTTCTACAAGCCCCGGTACGCCGCGTTCGAGTACATGCTCGAGAAGCTCGACGCGTCCCCAGAGGACTTCGTGCACGTGGCCTCGCACACCCGTTACGACCACCAGTCGATGCACGACATGGGCTTCCGCAACCTGGTTCTGCTGGACCGCGGCTACGACCCGGTGACCCACGGCTACGACTATGTGACGGTCAAGTCCCTGGACGACCTCAACACCATGCTCGGCATCTGATCCCAGGCGACACCATTCCCGCACGGCGCACACCGATCTCTCCTGACGGCTTGTGTTGCCGTGCGGGACGAGACCCCCGGGGCATTCCGCCCTCATTCGAGGCACTGCCGGCCCGGCGGGAATCGTAAAACGATTGAAATGCACCGTCGTGATATTGCCGCGCCTGCGACAGCGTGCCGCACCACCGCGCGCTCCCCTTCCTTTCCCTTCTTCCCCCGGTCTCGCTCGGCGGCCTGAGCCCCGCGCGTTTCCGTCCGTCATTACGGCGTTCCAGCCCCCCCACCGCCGGGACCAATGCGTCCCCGCATCACGGATTCCCCTCGTATACCCAGCGATCTGGAGGCGGGCACCGCCGAGCTGCTCGGCGGGATTGTGTCTTGGACGCGCTGCCCGGCCCGCTGCTGCAATCGGCCGTATGACGAACCGGAACCACCGCATCGCCCTCATCCCCCGGTGACGGGTGACGTGATCAAGCGCGACTTCGGCTGACGTTCCCCACTCAACTACGCGTAACAGGTCAGGAATTCGCCATGTCCCACAGCCGGCGGCCGGTGCTCACCGGGTGACCGTCTCCGTGCGCCGGGACAAGCCGAACGCGGCCGCTTCCGGGTTTCACAGCAACCCCTTGGGCCAACGCGCCGTCGACGCCGCCCGAGCCCGCTGCTTGACACCATGTCCGAATACCGAGCCCGCAACCGACAGATCACCCGTCGGCTCCGTGCGGGCCTGCGGAGATACTCAGTGGGCCGCAACAGTCGCACCATCCACGCCGCCGGGGTGCAGGCCAGGGTCCGCTGAGGCCATCGACATCGCCGCGGAGGCCCTCGCCGCCGACCGATGCGTGGCCTGACTCGCTCAGGACAAGGGCCTGTTGCCCGCCGAGGCGCTCACCGATCCGCTGCGCGCCGAGACCGAGACCGTGGCCGGCAGCCGTCAGGCCCTGGCCCGAGATGCGTGATGAGCCTGGTCGAACTCGGCCCGGTGACGCTTGGTACGTCCGATCACGACGTGCGCAGTTACCAGAACCAGTAGAGGAAAACATATGTCGCTCCTGAAGACCATCGATACCGACCCCTCCTTTGCCCCCCTCGAGTCCGGCCCGCTGCCGGAGCGCCTGATCTCCGGCAACCCGACGTACAAGACCTGGGCCCAGGACGCCGCCCGCGGGGAAACGATCAAAACGGGCGTCTGGGAAGCCACGCCCGGCGAGACACACTCGATCAAGGGTGAGACCTTCGAGTTCTGCCACATCCTCTCCGGCGTCATCGAACTCACGCCGGAAGGCGGCGAGCCGGTGGTCTACAAGGCAGGCGACAGCTTTGTCATGAAGCCGGGCTACGTCGGTGTCTGGAAGACCATCGAAACCGTGCGCAAGATCTACCTGACCGTGTCGTAACGCCGATGCCGCAGGGCACGATCGTCGTCGAGTCCTCCCGCGAGGGCAGCCTTTCCGGAAGGCGCATGCCCTCGATGCCCTGATGCCCACGCAGTGGCATAAATCCGGCTCAGCGATGGATCATGTGGCGATGGGACCGGGCGGCTACCGCCCGGTCCCATGCGTATGTTCCCGTCGCCCCGGTCCGACCCGCCGGGCCGGTGCAGATGCTGTCCCGCACAGTCGCGTAACAGGCCCGCCCACGCCTCCGTCGAGACTCGCGATGACTGATCTGTGATGAGGACGGGCTGCCGGCGTTCTACGACTTACCCGCCGAGCACTGGATCCATCTGCGGTGCCAGAAGGCGAGCAGGGGGAACGTCGGAGAACAATCGGCAGGCGTGAGCAGCCTCAGCCGATCCGCAGAAGCCGGGGGATCTCAGACACTCATGCGCCGTATGTGCAGGTGGCCATCGCGGGGGAAGGAGGGCGGTACCGCGGGCAGGATGGTGTCGAAGTCGTAGCGGCTCTTCTGTGCAACCCGGCACGATGCCAGGTTGTCCACCTGGTGCAGGAGTTCGAGACGCTCCAGACCGTCGGCTTCGAAGGTGTCGAAGGCCCAGCTGGTGAGTGCCTCCAGGGCGCGGGAGGCCACTCCCCGCCCGCGAGCGTGCGCCGCGGTCCAGTAGCCCACTTCGGCCGTCGGTTTGCCGGAGGTGACTTCCTTGAGGACCACGTTGCCCACCAACTGTTCGCGAACGGAACCGGGTTGCGCCTCAAGGACGGCGAAGCCGAACCGGTCCCCCGCTGCCCAGCCCTGCTGCTGAGCCTGGACCCAGTGTGCCCCGTCGGCATCGTTGTCCACGACAGGGTTCGCCCACCGGCGCAGTGCGGTATCCCGGCTCACCTCGACCAATGCGGCAACGTCCTCCAAGCGCCAGGGGCGAAGAACGAGAGCGGGAGAGACCGGCGACGCGGCCACCTGAAGTACAACCGGAGCACTCACCAACCGATCCTATGCGGTGGCGTTTTCACCCGACGTCAGTCGCATCCGCCCCATGCCGCCTTGCGACCGCCCCGTCATTGCTGTGTCCGGACGCGCAGAGCCTGGACGGACCAATCGAACACTGGAGCCAGACTCTCCGGGGCCGGCCAGCCGTTGACCACTGCGAGCAGCTGGAGGTACCGCTCCCTGCGGGGGTCACTCACGTTCTCCAGCCGAGTCGCCAGCCGGCGGCGAAGCTCAACGTCGTCGGGGCGGCCGAGGACGTGCGCGCAGTGCGCCGTGAACGCCGCGACGATCGGATCGGCCTGGGGCGAGGCCGGGTCGATGCCCGCGGTCAGAGCCGGGCCGACCTGGTCACGAACGACTGCGGCAATGTCGCGGCGCGGGCCCATCATGTCGCTTC
This sequence comes from Streptomyces sp. NPDC037100, assembly GCF_055606225.1. Taxonomy (NCBI): domain Bacteria; kingdom Bacillati; phylum Actinomycetota; class Actinomycetes; order Kitasatosporales; family Streptomycetaceae; genus Streptomyces; species Streptomyces sp. NPDC037100. The sequence goes on from NZ_JBVJSX010000008.1 coordinate 306,972, forward strand.
GGATCTGCTCGGCCGCCTGGTCCTCGGCCATCCGCCGCACGACGGCACGGAAACCCGGGTCCAGGGACATTTCGGCCAACTCCACCCACGCCTGAACCTGCTCTGCCTCCGGATTGTCGGGCAACTCGGGGGTCATCGAGCGCATGACCCCCGCGAATGCGGGGGCGGCGTCAAGACCGCCGAAGACGGCGTCGAGGAAATCGCCGATCAGACGTCGGCGTTCGTCCTCGGAAAGCTGGGCCAGCCGGTGCATGAGTTCTGCCTCCTCAGGTGTGGACCCGCGCTCGGCCACCGCCATCAGCACCGCGCGCCGCAGGCGCAGGACGCGGATCTGCGCTGCCAGTGCTTCGGCGTGCGCCGCGGCGACCTCGGGAAGCGAGAGCTCGCGGTCCACGACCTTGCGGATCGTGGGAAGGTCCAGTCCCAGCTCGCGCAGGGTCCGCACGAGGTCCAGGCGTGCGACGGCGTCGATGCTGTAGAGGCGGTAGCCGGCCGGGCTGCGGTCCGTCGGCGCCACGATGCCGCGATCGGAGTAGAACCGGATGGTCTTGACCGTGAGACCGGTCCGGCGAGCGAGTTCGCCGATCGAGTAGAGCGTGTCGCCGTCCATGCCCCCACCTTTGTGTCTCCCCCTACTGGAGACTCAAGTCCCTTCGCCTGCCGGCAGGCAACCACTCCTCATCCACAAGATCAGTACTTCCAGCTGCTCACACTGATCAACGCCGGAACGCCCCGCCCCGGTGATCGACTGGTCCGTCGCGGCTCTGCGCCGGGACAACCCTCAGAAGAGGGTGCCGGCTGGGCGGGCGTGCGTCGCACGTCGGATGCCGAGCAAGCCGGGCCGGCGAGGCGGCGCTCGGCGTACACCTCCAGGTCCTCGTCCAGCGCCCGGGCCAGGCAGGCCGCGAGTACGTGTGCGGCACCGTTGTCGTAGCGGAAGCAGGTGCCGGGCGGGGACAGTTGGGGAGCAGCTTTACAGGGCCTGCGACCGGAACCGTCGGTCTGCGCCGACCTGTGATCTCACGGGGTGCGGAACCCTCGGAACGTCACCCTTTTGCGCGTGGTGAAGCCGAGCCGCTCGTACAGGGCGAGCGCGCCACCGTTCGCCTCGGCCACATGGAGGAAGGGACGTTCGCCGCGCGCCACGATGCGGTCGATGTGCGCGCGCAACAGGCGGAGCGCGTGCCCCTGTCCGCGTGCCTCGGGGGCGGTGCAGACGGCGCTGATCTCGGTCCATCCGGGCGGTTTCAGCCGCTCCCCCACCATCGCCACCAGCCTGCCGCCGTCCCGGACACCGAGATAGGTGCCGAGTTCGTGAGTGCGGGGCCGGAAGGGTCCCGGCCGGGTCCGCTCGATGAGGTCGAGCATCTCGGGCACGCTCTCCGCGCCGAGTTCCACGACGCCGGGGCCGGGCTCGGCGGGAGAGGGGCCGGGAGCGCTGCCGCCGGTCCAGATCATCTGGCGGCCTTCGAGGACGAAGACCGGCTCCCAGTCCGACGGTGGCAGGACCGGGCAGCTGAACAGGTCGGCGAACTCGCCCGGTCCCAGCAGCTCGGCCAGGTCTGCCCACGCCCGCGCGTCCGGCTCGCGTGACACCGCGGAGAAGGTCGCGACTCCGGGTACGTAGCTGACGGCGCCGCCGAGCCGACGGGCGAGGTGTGCGTGGCGCCCGCGGAGCGACTCGCCCACCGGGTCGTCGAGTGCGACGGCGTCGCTGAGCCCCGTCATCGTGCTGCGCCTTTCCTGATCTCTGCCGGAGCCGGTCGGCCGGAGGCCGCCCGGCTCTTCGGATGCCGACCGCCATGCTAGTCAGCCCCTCACGGCCCGATCACGGCGCTACCTGAGATACGCGGTGAGCGGGAGGTTCTGCCGGCGCACGTCACCGGCGACGAGCCCGGCGATCCGCTGCGCGCCGTACGTCTCGAAATGGGTGTGGTCGTTGCAGAAGAAGGCTCCCACGGGGCCGGATCCGTAGTCGCCGTTGTGCGGGCAGAAGCGCAGGGCGTTGTAGAGCGAGACGCTGAGCGCGTGCAGGTCGACGACCGGCGCCCCGGTGGCGGACCCGACGGCGAAGGTCTCGTTCACGAAGCCGCGGTTCTTCGTCGCCGTGCTTCCGGAGCAGGTGATCGCGGCAACCGGCGTGAGCAGCACCGGGTGCGCTCCCCGGGCCAGTGCGGCCTGCACCATCGTGGTCATCAGCTGCCGGTAGCGGGCCTGGCCGACGTGCCGGGGGCAGGTCGAGGAGGAGTCGTTGATGCCGAACTGGATGAACAGGTAGTCGCCCGCCTTCATCCCGGTGCTCGCGTTCAGCATCGACTGCCAGCGCGAGGAGTACGCGCTGGACGTGAGGCGGCACTCGCCGTCCGAGCCCTTGGTGCCGCTGACGTTCCCCTCGTACATCCAGGTCTGGATGCTGCGACCGCCCACGGCCTGGTTTCTGACGGTGACGTCGGCGTTGAACAGGGCGTCGAACTGGCTGCCCCAGCCGACCGGGCAGCGTGCGGAGCCCGGGTTGGCCATGGTCGAGTCGCCGGCCAGCCACACCGTGACCGGCTGGGCGGCCGCTCGGGCGGCGGGGGCAGCGGAGCCGGAGCAGCGCGCCGTGGCGCTGCCGGCCGCCGAGGCCGCACCCAGCCCTAGGCTCGACAATGCGATCACCAGCACGGTGGTGATGACGGTCCGTAAGTTATTCATCGGTTCCCTCCCGGGGACGGGCGTCCGGTGTGTCGGTCAGCGCAGGTGGGCGGCGAGAGGCAGGTTCTGCTCCCGGATGGCCTGGAGCAGCAGCCCGCCCATCCGGGTCGCGCCGTTCTGCGAGAAGTGGGTGTTGTCCGTGACGCCGTCCACGGAGGAGCGGAGGAAGAGCTGTGCGGAGGCGGACGGTCCGAGGGATTCGACCAGCGTCTTGCTCCGGGCGGTCAGGTCGATCACCGGGACCCGCTGCGCCGCACCGCCCGCGCGCATCTCGGCGGGCAGGTTCACGCCGACGCCGTTGACGTGCAGTGCCGTGGACGTCAGCCGGTTGCCGTCGAACAGCCGGCGGACCGGGGGTGTCACCAGGACGGGGACACCACCCTTGCCTCGGACCCGCGAGATCATGGTGGTGGGGTTGTTCCGGTAGGCGGACGCGCTGGTCTGCTTGTCGTTGTGACCGAACTGGATGAGGACCGGATCGTTCGTCTCGACGTTGGCCAGCAGCGCGGGCAGGAGCGCCGAGTTGCTGATGAAGCTGCCCGAACTCTCGCCGGAGCCGACCGATTCGGACTGCCCTCGGCCAGGGTTGGCCATGGGGCGTCCCACGCAGTGTTCTCGCGCCGCCGCCCAACTGTCAATCCGTGCCGCGCGAGAAACTCACGGATCCCAACAGGGCCGAACAGCCGACTGGACAGAATCCTTGACGAGGCATCAGGCCGTTCTTACCCTCCCTCCTCATGGGAGCGTTCCCATACCCCCCACGCCGCCCCGGAGGCCACCGTGACCGACTCGCACCGGCGTCCCCGCACCGCGCCACGACCTTGGCGATCACCCCACCGGCCGGGCGGCCGGCTCGTTGGCGGCCTCGCCGCCGCCGCGCTGGCCTTGTCCGCGCTCGTCGCACTGCCGCAGACCGCCCAAGCGGCGACCGCCCGGCAGGTCGAGAAGCTGGGCCGCGGTCTGTCCAGCGTGTACACCGGCAGCGGCAACCTGGTGTCATGGCGGTGGCTGGCGACCGACCCGAACGACGTGTCCTTCAACGTCTACCGCGGCGGCACCAGAGTCAACTCCTCGCCCGTCACCGCCTCGACGAACTACTTCGACGCGGGCGCCGCGGCCTCGGCCGACTACACGGTGCGCGCGGTCGTGAACGGCACCGAGCAGGCCGCGTCGGCACCCGCGGTCCAGTTCCGCACGGGTTACATGGACGTGCCGGTCTCCCCGCCCGCGGGCGGTACCGCCCCGGGCAACTCGGCCTACACCTACGAGGCCAACGACGCCTCCGTGGGCGACCTCGACGGCGACGGAGCCCTGGACCTGGTCCTGAAGTGGCAGCCCACCAACGCCAAGGACAACTCGCAGTCCGGCTACACCGGCAACACCGTCGTCGACGGCATCAGACTCGACGGCACCCGGCTGTGGCGTATCGACCTGGGCCGCAACATCCGCTCCGGCGCGCACTACACGCAGTTCCAGGTGTACGACTACGACGGCGACGGCAAGGCCGAAGTCGCCATGAAGACCGCCGACGGCACCCGCGACGGCACCGGCGCGGTCATCGGCAGCTCCTCCGCCGACCACCGCAACTCCAGCGGCTACGTCCTGTCCGGACCCGAGTTCCTGACGATGTTCAACGGCCAGACCGGCAAGGCCATGCAGAGCGTCGACTACGTTCCGGGCCGCGGCACCGTCTCCTCCTGGGGCGACAACTACGGCAACCGCGTCGACCGCTTCCTCGCCGGCACCGCCTACCTCGACGGAGCCCGCCCCTCCCTGATCATGGCGCGCGGCTACTACACCCGTACGGTGATAGCCGCCTGGGACTGGCGGAACGGCTCCTTCACCCGCCGCTGGACCTTCGACACGACCTCCTCCAGCAACAGCGGCAAGGGCTACGACGGCCAGGGCAACCACAGCCTGTCCATCGCCGACGTCGACGCCGACGGCAAGGACGAGATCGTCTACGGCGCGATGACCGTCGACGACAACGGCAGCGGCCTGTGGACCACCCGGCTCGGCCACGGTGACGCCGGCCACGTCGGCGACCTCGACCCCTCGCGTCCCGGCCTGGAGTACTTCAAGGTCTCCGAGGACTCGAGCAAGCCAGGCTCCTGGATGGCCGACGCCCGCACGGGCGCCCGGCTGTGGCAGACGGCGTCGGGCTCGGACAACGGCCGGGGCGTCGCCGCCGACATCTACGCCGGAAGCGCGGGCGCCGAGGCCTGGTCCGCCTCCGACACCACCTTGCGCTCCGCCACCGGCGCCTTGCTGGGCCGGGAACCCTCCAGCGTCAACTTCTTGTCCTGGTGGGACGGCGACCCGGTCCGTGAGCTCCTCGACGGCACCCGCATCGACAAGTACGGCACGTCCGGCGACACCCGGCTGCTCACCGGCTCCGGTGTCGCGTCCGGCAACGGCACCAAGTCCACGCCCGCCCTGTCCGGCGACATCCTCGGCGACTGGCGCGAGGAGGTCATCTGGCGCACCAGCGACAACAAGGCCCTGCGGATCTACTCCACCCCGAACCAGACCAACACGAAGATCACGACCCTGCTCCACGACACCCAGTACCGCACGGCGCTGGCCTGGCAGAACACCGCCTACAACCAGCCCCCGCACCCGAGCTTCTTCATCGGCAACGGCATGGCGGCAGCGCCCCGGCCGACGGTCTACACGCCCTGACCGGCGGTCCACACGCCCTGACCGGCGCGGTCCCGCCGGAAAGCCCCTCCAGGCGGGGCTCCGGAACGAAACGGAACAGCCGCCGCACGGGCGGGGGCGCGCCCAGTCCGGCGGCACTGGAGCGGTGGAAGAGCCAGGCGCGGTCCCACCGGGGCGTGATCCAGTACGCCCCGGTGAGGGCGCCGGCGAAAACGGGCAGGGACAGCAGGCGCGTCTCCCGTCGGCGCACCGGCCGGAAGTGCTGCGGCTTCAACAGCAGACCGAGCGCGACGTAGGGCACCAGAGGTGACGATGAACACCGGCATGTGAACGGCCTTGTCAGCGACGGATCAGCTGTCGCGCAGTGCCGTCTCGATCTCGCCCAGCGAGCGAATCAGCCGTCCGTAGTCGGCAGGGGTCACCGGCGCGACGAAGTACCGCTCCACGACCCGGGCGTGGACCTCGGCCGCCCGGAGGAAGACCGCACGGCCGTGCCCGGTCGGCTCGACCAGGACGCTTCTGCGGTCCCCGGGAGCCGGCACGCGCCGCACCAGGCCGGTTCCCTCCATGCGGTCGATCAGGCGGGTGATGCCACTGCTGGTGAGCGTGAGGTCGTCGGCGAGCCGGCGCTGCGAGATCTCCTCGTCCGGGTGCCGGCAGAGCCGGATGAGGACCTCGAACATCGTGTGGCTGATCTCGCACTCCGTGCGCAGCGCCGCATCGATCCGCTGCTCCAGGCGGGTGGCCGTCTTGATCAGCATCCCGAAGTCATGCACGAGCGGGCTGTCGGCGGCGCGGGCCGCTTCGTCGTCCTGTCGTTTCGCGGGGTTCACCAAGCCGACTTTACTGCTTCTTCACCTACTACCGTCTCAATTACTGAGCAGTCAATTGCTGAGCAGTCAACGATCTCCTATGGTGGACGCCCGTCCCCAGCACGTCGGCAGAGAGGGAGATCCGTGGACCTGCAGCACTGGCTCGGCCGGGCCAACGACGCGACACAGCAGTGGGCCGACACCTTCGGCCCCTATGAGCAGCACCCGTCCCTCCTCGTCGACGACGACCGTTTCGCCGCCGCCTTCGAGGAGCTGACCGGGAGGCTGAAGGACAACTATCCGTTCTTCCACCCGCGCTACGCGGGACAGATGCTCAAGCCCCCACACCCGGCGGCGATCGTCGGTTACCTCACCACCATGCTGATCAACCCGAACAACCACGCCCTGGACGGCGGCCCCGCCACCGCCCGCATGGAGCGCGAGGTCGTCGCGCGCCTGGCCTCGATGTTCGGCTACGACACCCACCTCGGCCACCTCACCACCAGCGGCACGATCGCCAACCTCGAGGCCCTCTTCGTCGCCCGCGAGCTCCACCCCGGCCGCGGCATCGCCTACAGCGCGGACGCCCACTACACCCACGGCCGCATGTGCCACGTCCTGGGCATGAAGGGGTACCCGATCCCGACCGACGACCGCGGCCGCATCAGCCTCGACGCGCTGGAGGACATCCTGCGGGCCGGCGAGGTGGGCACGGTCGTGCTCACCGCCGGCACCACCGGCCTCGGAGCCGTCGACCCGATCCACAGCGCCCTCGCCCTCCGGGAGCGCCACGGCGTCCGGCTCCACGTCGACGCGGCGTACGGCGGCTTCTTCACCCTGCTCGCCGGCGCCGACGGCCCGGAGGGACTCCCGCCGCAGCCGTGGCTGGCGATCGCCGGGTGTGACTCGATCGTCGTCGATCCGCACAAGCACGGCCTCCAGCCCTACGGCTGCGGCGCCGTCCTCTTCCGCGACCCCGAGGCGGGCCGCTTCTACCTGCACGACTCGCCCTACACCTACTTCACCTCCAGCGAACTGCACCTCGGTGAGATCAGCCTGGAGTGCTCCCGCGCCGGAGCCTCGGCCGCCGCCCTGTGGCTCACCTTCCAGGTCCTCCCGCCCACGCCCGACGGGCTGGGACGCGTCCTCGGCGCCGGCCGCCGGGCGGCCCTGCGCTGGGCCGACCTGATCACCGCCTCCGACGCCCTGGAGCTGTACCAGCAGCCCGAGTTGGACATCGTCGGCTACTTTCCCGCGGTGGAGCCCGCCACCCTCAGCGCTGTCGACGCGGCGTCGGCACGCGTCCTGGCCGATGGGATGACCGGCCCCGACCCCGTTTTCCTGAGCACCCTCAAGGCCGACCGGGACGCCTTCACCGCACGTCACCCGCAGATCGACGCCGACGCCGACGGCGCCCGCATCCTGCGCAGCGTCCTGATGAAGCCGGAGTCCGAGGACCACGTACCGCGCCTGCACGACCGGGTCGCGCGTCTCGCCCGGCCATGAGCGCAGCCACCCGGGTTCACGTCAGGTCATGGTCACCCCGGAGGGCGTACGCCTCGGCGAGGAGGAGGTAGCTGCTGGCGGTCCAGGTGTAGGCGCGGTCGCGCAGGCCCGTTCCCGCGAGGGCGTCGAAGTTCTCGGCGAAGCCGTGCGCCTCGCACAGGGCCCGGAAGCGGCTGCTGATGTCGTCCGCCAGCCGGTGGTGCCCGGCGCGGCGCAGGCCGTCCTCGACGAGGACGGTGGCGGGAGCCCAGATGGGGCCGCGCCAGTAGCCGTCGTCGAGGTAGTGGGGGGACGTGGGCAGTTCTGTGGCGAGACCGTACGGGGTCAGGTGGGCCTTGATGTGGTCGGCCAGGGCGCCGCTGACGTGGCCGGGCAGGTGCTCGCCGAGCACGATGGGCATCAGGTCGAGGAGACTGGCGCTGCTCCAGGTGTTCCCCGTACCGACGCCCCGGGCGACGAACCGGTCGTCCCTCCAGAGCTGGTCCAGCAGTGCCGCCTGAGTCTCCCGGGCGGCCCGCGCCCAGCGGCGGGCCTCGTCGCCTCGGCCCAACTCTTCGGCGAGATACGCGAGTTCGTGGAGCTGGAGGACGAGGAAGGCGGACAGGTCGGCGGTCTCGACCACCCGCTCGGGGTCGAAGGTGGTGGCGTTGTCCCAGCCGCTGTCGTTGCCGTGCTGGTAGTGGGGGAAGGGGGCGCCGGGGGAACGCCGGGCGGTGAGCCAGAAGTCCGTCCAGCGTTCCAGCCGCTGGTAGGTCTCGCCCAGTTCGGCCGGGCCGGGAGGCGTCGGCAGGCGGCGGCGCAGGTGGCCGAAGGCCCAGCCGTGGATGGGCGGTTTGACGAAGTTGTAGAGGACCTCGGAATGGGTCACCGAGTCGGGCAGGGCGCCACTGCCGTCCTGGTGGTCGAAGGGCAGGGCGAACTGGTCCCGTGCCAGCTCAGGACAACCGGGTGCCAGGGCAAGGGCGTTGAAGCAGTGGTCCCAGCTCCACACCTTGTCCATCCAGTGCTTGGACATCAGCACCGCGGGCCGGGTGACCAGACCGGTCGGGTTCACGGTGGCCGACCAGACGACGTAGGCGGCCAGTTCGGCGGCCGGGGTGGCGGAGGAGCGCCAGGGAGCCACGACGTCCACGAACCGGGCGAACGAGGCCTGCGCGGATGCCGTGATGTCGTCGAAGGCCGCGGCGGACGTGTACGGCGGTCGGGCGGCGTCGAGTTCCTCGATCGCGATCTCCCAGGTCCCGTCGGACGTCACGGCCGTGGCGAGACCGCGCTCGGCGCTGCCCAGCGTCTGGGCCCCGGTCGCGTCGAGAGTGCCGGACAGTGCGGTGACGCGGTACCGGCGTCCCGTCTCGTAGGACGTGAACACGTGGGCGCCGGCGGCGGCGTCGTGGAAGAAGTAGGTTCCGCTGAACGGTGTCAGGGTCGGTGCGGCCGCCCGTACGGCCATGCCCAGACCGCTCCCCCGCAGTCGCACGGTGTCCGGCGACTCGTAGGCGAGGTCGACACGTCCCTCCGCGCCGATCCAGCTGAGCAGGCCCGGTCTGGCCTCCACGCGGGTTACCGCCCGGTCCCCGGTGACCGGGTCCAGGGGTGTCAGGCTCAGGACGGCGTGCATGCCGTTCTGGTGGGAGACGAGGTGGAGATCCTCGGCGTACGTCTTCTCCGCCACCACGGGCGAGATGCCGAACCAGGACCCGTACGTGCTGAACGGGATGTCCTGGACGGAGAAGGCCGGGCCGGAGCGGTCGGCGGTCATGAGGTGTCACTCGTTTCTCGAGCAGGGGGAGGGTCAGTCCTTGACCGCGCCGGCCGTCACGCCGGCGGCGACGTAACGCTGGGCCAGGACGAGGATGACCGCGGCGGGCAGCGAGGCCACGACGGCGGTGGCCATGATGGCGTTCCACTCCTGGTTGTTGTTGCCGATGTAGTGGTAGATGCCGAGGGTGATCGGCTCGTGCGCCCCGCCGTTGACCAGGGTGCCCGCGAAGACGAAGTCGGACCAGGACCACAGGAACGCGAAGAGCGAGACCGTGACCACGGCGTTGCGGCTCATCGGCAGGACGATCGACCAGAAGGTGCGCACGGGCCCGGCGCCGTCCGTCCGGGCCGCCTGGAGCATTTCACCGGGGATACCGGACATGAACGCGGTGAAGATGAGCACCGCGAAGGGAACGGCCAGGGTGGAGTCGGCGACGATCAGTCCGGGGACGGACTGGAGCAGGCCCAGTTGCAGGTAGATGGCGTAGAAGCCCATCGCCATGATGATGCCGGGGATCATCTGCGCGGCGAGGAGGAGGAAGCTCAGGACTCCCCCGCCGCGCGGGCGCAGTTTGGCGAGGGCGTAGCCGGCGGGGGCGGACAGGGCCACGGTGAGGGCGACGGTCCCCAGGCCGATGACCAGGCTGGTGCCGAGGTAGGGCAACTGCTCGTCGAGGACGGTGCGGTAGCCGGCCAGGGTGCCGTGGGCGGGGACCAGGTCGGGCGGGGACTTGCGCATGTCCTGGTCGGGGGTGAGGGAGACGTTCAGCATCCAGTAGACCGGGAAGAGCATGATCGCGGTCAGCAGGACGCCGACGGCCGTCTTTCCCCAGGTGCGTCGGCTTGTCATGAGTACGCCTGCTTTCGCTGGACCCTCACGTAGAGGAGGCCGAACGCCAGGGCGGCCACCACCAGCAGGTTGCCGACGGCCGCACCCGGGCCGAAGGCGGGCAGCAGGTTGCCGAAGCCGAGCCGGTAGGACCAGGTGGCGAAGGTCGTGGAGGCGTCGGCCGGGCCCCCCTTGGTCATGATCCAGATGATGTCGAAGACCTTGAGTGTGTAGACCAGCCCGAGGAGCAGCGTGATCGCGGACACGGGGCGCAGCAGCGGGAAGGTGATGCTCCAGAAGCGGCGCCATGGCCCTGCTCCGTCGAGGGCGGCCGCCTCGTACAGGCCGGCGGGGATGGACTGCAGGCCGCTGTAGAGCACGACCAGGTTGAACGGGACGCCGATCCAGATGTTCGCGATGATCACCGAGGCGAGCGACCAGGACGGGGACGTCAGCCAGTTGACGGGGTCGAGGCCGAGGGCGTGCAGTGCCGCGTTGACGATGCCGGAGTCGCTGTTGAGCATCCACGACCAGGTCGAGGCCGACACGATCAGCGGCAGCAGCCAGGGGACGAGGAACAGGGCCCGCAGGGTCGCCGAGAGCCGGAAGTGCTGGTTGAAGAAGACCGCGAGGGCCAGGCCGATGGCGTACTGGAAGGCCAGGCACACGCCGGTGAAGACCACGGTGTGGAGCAGGGCCGGGGCGAAGGTCGGGTCGTCGAAGACCTTGCGGTAGTTCTCCAGGCCGGTGAACGGGGCGTCGCCCTGGACGAAGGAGCGGACGGTGTAGTTGCGCAGGCTCAGGTCGAGGTTGCGGTAGAGCGGATAGGCGTAGAAGAGGGCGAGATAGAGGGTCACCGGGGTGAGGAAGGCCCAGGCCGCCCACTGCGGGGAGGTGGGCCGTCGGCGTTCCGTGGTGCGGGCCGGGGGTGGGGCGGCGTGGGCCGCCCCGTTCCGCAGCCGCACGGACCGGGTGTCCGGCGGACGGACGGTCTGCTTCATCGGACCCACATCACTTGACCGCGGCCTGCGCTGAGGTCAGCGCGTCCTTGGGCGACTTGGACCCGCTGAGGGCGGACTGCACGGCCTTCCACATCTGCTCGGAGATCTTGGGGTACTTGGTGCCCAGGTCGTCACTGGTGCGGCCCCTGGCCGCCTTGACCGCTTCGACCCACGGCCCCAGCGCGGGGTCTGCGGCCAGCTGCTTCTGCCGGACCTCTTCGGTGGGGGCGACGTAGGAGAGGGTGGTGTCGGTGTCGTACAGGTTGGTCGTGCTGGTCAGGCAGCTCGTGAGCTTGCTCGTGGTGGCGTAGCGGGCGGTGTCGCTCTGGACGGGGACGGTGACGAACTCGCCGCCCGTCGGGGCCGCGGCGTTGCCTCCGCCGGTGGCCGGTATGGGCAGGACGCCGTAGTCGAAGCCGGCCTTCTTGGCTGCCGCGAGCTGCCAGGTGCCGTTCTCGGCGAAGGCGTAGTCGCCGCTTGCGAACTCCTGCCAGCTGGTGGTCTGGGTGTTGTTGAGCACGGAGTTGGGGGCGTAGCCCTTGTCCAGCCAGCCCTTCCAGAGGGACAGCGCGGAGACGGCCGCGGGCGAACCGAGGTCGGTCAGGGCGGCGCCGGAGCCCCAGAACCACGGCAGGAACTGGAAGCTGCCCTCCTCGGTGCCGATCGCGGAGAAGGTGATGCCCTTCTTGCCCGCCTTCTTGGTCTTCTCCAGGGCTGCCGTCAGCGATTTCCAGTCCTTGACGGAGGCGATGTCGACACCGGCGTCCTTGAGGACCTTCTTGTTGTAGTAGAGCGCGAGGGTGTTGGCGCCGATGGGGGTGCCGTAGGTCTTGCCGTCCGACTGGCCGGCCGCGAGGAGATTGGGGTCCGCGGCGGCGGTGTCGAGCTTGTTCTCGTCGGTCGTGGTGAGCACGCCCGCCTCGGCGAGGGTCGACACCACCGGGTTGTCGACGATGAGGACGTCCGGGGAGTTGCCCTGCTGGGCCGCGAGCAGCGTCTTGTTGGCCAGGTCGCTGGTGTCGAAACCGGTCCGCTTGACCTTCACGCCGGCCTTGCTGCCGCAGGCGTCCAGCAGCTTCACCCAGGCCGATCCCTTGGAGAACTGAGGGTAGGGGTCCCAGATGGTGTAGGTGCCACTGTCAGCGCCCTTGGTGTCGGTGCTGCCCGAGCCGGAGGAGCAGGCGGTGCCGACGGCGGCGAGAACGGTCGACAGGGCCACTGCGGCGAGGCGCCGTCCGGAGGTGCTGTGCATCGCGGGTTCCTTCGTTCTAGGCACAGGGGTGCCGTGGCGGGGGCGATGTGGGGGAAGCGGGCACACCGGAGGGAGGCGGTGAGGGGTGTGCTCGAAGAAGAGGAGAGGAAGGGAGCGAGGAGGTCAGGGCTGTGGGGAGCCGGTGGCGGGACCGGTACTGGCCCGCAGCGAGATGGGGGGTGTCAGCAGGTGGTGCCGAGCGGGCGCGCCGGGTTGGTCGAGCCGCTCCACGAGCAGTTCGACGGCGAGCCGGCCCAATTCCTCCGCCGGGACGTCCGCGGCGGTGAGCTGCGGGGTCACCGTCTCCGCCCACCGGCTCGCCACCACCCCGGTGACGGAGAAGTCGCGCGGCACATGGCGGCCGGCCTGGGCCAGTCCTCGGTAAAGACCGCCCAGCGCGGCCTCGTTCAGGGTGACCAGGGCGGTGGTGTGCGGGTCGTCGCGCAGGATCCGTTCCAGGCAGGCCTGGCCGGAGGCGGCGTCGTCCCCGCAGCAGTACGTCCGCACGGTCAGCCCGCGTTCGGCCGCGGCCTTGGTGAAGCCGTCGAGGCCACGGTGTGCCGACTCGTACCCGGCGCGCAGCAGTTGCTCGGGGCGGTTGACGAAGGCGACCCTGCGGTGGCCCAGGTCCGCGAGGTGGTGGACGCACGCCGCCGCCAGCGCCGTGTGGTCCAGGCCCACCCACCAGCCGCTCTCCGGGTGGGCGGTGCGGCCGATGGCGACGGCCGGGAAGTCGAGCGCGGCGAGGTGGTCGGCCCGGTCGTCCTCCAGTCTGATCTCCATCAGGATGGCGCCGTCGACCCGTCGCTCCCCCAGCAGCCGCTGGAAGGACCGGTCGCTGTCCACGCCGCTCGGTGACAGCAGCACGTCGTAGTCGTAGGCCGCGGCGGCCTCCACGACACTGCCGATGAAGTCCAGCTGCATGCCGGTGTAGTGGTTGCCGGCCGGCGGGAAGACGAGGCCGATGGTGCTGGTCCGTCCGTTGGCCAGGGCGCGGGCGCTGGCGCTGGGCCGGTAGCCCAGTTCGTCGACGACCTGCTGGATCTTCCGGCGGGTGTCCTCCGAGACCGGGCGCTTGCCGCTGAGTGCGTAGGACACGGTGCTCCGGGAGACACCGGCACGTCTGGCGATCTCACCGATGTTCACGGCAACTCCTGGCTCGTCGAACCGGTTCGCATGGCAGGAAGGTAGGAACTGCCCCGACTCCTGTCAACACCTGGGACACGCTTCGCTGGTCGGTCGAGTTCCGGCCCGGAATCCCCGTGTCGCAGGCATTGCTGACCCGGGGTGCCGGTGCTAGCTTCGCGAACCGGTTCGACGCATCGACCCGTTCGGTCGCGGTGAGACAGCCCCCCATGCCCTCATCCGTGCACCGGCGTACCCGCCACCCGACGCTGCTCCTTACCCCCTGCACGCGCCACGATCGAACCGGTTCGACGTACCGAACCGCTGCTCGACGAAGCGACGACACGACGACTGAGGACGCCATCCATGCCATCCGCTGACAGATTCACGCGGCGCCGGGCCCCGGCCGCCGTGGCGCTGACCCTCGGGGCGGGCCTGCTGGCCGCACCGGCCGCCCCCGCGCAGGCCGCCGAGGCACCGCGGCCCGCCGCGCACTATTCCTTCGACCAGGACGACCTCGCCTCCGGGAAGATCACCGACAGCTCCGGCAACGGCTTGACGGCGACCCTGGTGAACGCCTCCACCGCCCGCTCGGTCGACGGCACGGCCGGAGGCAAGGCGCTGTCCCTGCCCGGCGGTGCTCCCGCCTCCGACGGTGCCTACGTCCGCCTGCCCCGCCAGGTGCTCGCCGGGACGACCGACCTGACCGTCTCCGCGCGCGTGAAGTGGAGCGGTGACAAGTCGCCCTGGCAGCGGATCTTCGACCTCGGCACGGACACCACCAAGTACCTCTTCAGCACGCCCTACAACGGCAGCGGGCTGTTCCAGACCTCCGTGACCACCGGGGGCGGGGGCGCGGAGACCCAGGTCCGCGGCTACGCGAGCCTGCCCGCCGACGAGTGGCGGACGGTCACCGTCACCCTCGACACCACCGCCGGCCGGCTCACCACCTACCTCGACGGTGTGGCGGTCGCCTCCGCCGCGACCGGCATCAAGGCGGGAGACTTGCTGGACGGTTCGGCCACCGCCGCCGGGTACATAGGCAAGTCCCTCTATCCGGACCCGCTGCTCCGGGGGGCGATCGACGACTTCACCGTGTGGCACGCGGCGCTGAGCCCCGAGCAGGTGGCCGGTACGGTCGGTGCCGTGCCGACCCTCCAGGAACTCTCACGGACGTCCTTCGAGGTCCGTACCACCACCGGGACCGCCCCGGCTCTGCCCGGCGCCGTCCGCGCCTCCTTCTCCGACGGCTACGACCGCGACACGCCCGTCACCTGGGACTCCGTGCCCTCCGACAAGTACGCCGCACCGGGCACCTTCACGGTCGCCGGAACCGCGGCCGGACGCGCGGTGAAGGCCTCCGTCACCGTGGTCCGCGAGGGAGAGCTCACCGTCGACCTCGGCTCGGACACCGGCGCGTTCCACGGCGGTGCCTCCGGCACCCTCTACGGCGTGTACGGGCCGGACGTCCCGACCAACAACCTCATCGAGGGCATGGGCCTGCGCACGGTCTCCACCAAGGCGCAGGACGGTCCGCAACACCCCGGTGCCGACGCCCTGGAGGTGGTGAAGCCGCTGGCCGACTCCACCGACGGTGACGTGTACATCTACATGACCGACATCCACCGGGGCTTCCCGTACCAGTGGCCGGGCGACACCCCCGGGGAGAAGCTGAAGCTCTACAAGGAGAAGATCGCCGAGCAGGTCGACCAGGTTCTGAAGCTGCCGAAGCAGTACCAGGACAACATCGTCTTCGTGCCGTTCAACGAGCCCGAGGGCAACATGTTCGGCACCGGCGAGTGGAGCTACGACAAGGTCAGCTGGCTGAACGACCCCGACGACTACTTCGCCGCCTGGGACGACGCGTACAAGCTGATCAAGGGCAAGATGCCCGATGCCCGCATCGCCGGGCCCAACACCAGCGTCCTGTACGACCAGGTGAAGGGCTTCCTCACCCACACCCTGGCCGCCGGCACGCTCCCGGACGTCATCACCTGGCACGAGCTGAGCCACCCGGAGGCGGTGCGCCAGAGCGTCGCCACGTACCGGGCCTGGGAGAAGGACCTGTTCAAGGGCACCGACCGGGAAGGCACACAACTCCCGATCAACATCAACGAGTACGCGTTCAACTACCACACCTCGGTGCCGGGCCAGATGATCCAGTGGGTGTCCGCGATCGAGGAGTCCAAGGTCGACGCCGACATCGCCTACTGGAACATCGACGGCAACCTGTCGGACTCCGCGGTGCAGTCGAACCGCGGCAACGGGCAGTGGTGGCTGCTGAACTCGTACGCCTCGATGAGCGGCCACACGGTGAAGGTGACCCCGCCGTTCCCGGGCGACAACTACACCATGCAGGGCGTCGCCACCCTCGACGAGAGGAAGAAGCAGTCCCGGCTGATCTTCGGCGGGTCCACCGGCAAGGGCCACATCACCTTCAAGGGCGTCTCGAAGAAGATCTTCGGCAAGCGCGTGCACGCCTGGGTGCGGGAGATCGAGTGGAGCGGGCAGGTCGGTGACTCGTCCGGTCCGAAGCTCCTCACGGAGACGAACCTGACCGTCGGCGACGACGGAACGGTCGCCCTCGACTTCGGCGACGGCACCCTGCCGAAACTGAAGGAGTCCTCGGCGTACGAGGTCGTCCTCAGCCCGGCCGGCGAGGCGAAGGGCACGCAGGCGCCGCCCGTGCGCTGGCAGTCCTCGTACGAGGCCGAGGACGCCGCGCACACCGGATCGGGCTGGTCGAAGAACGGCCCGGAGGGCTCGCCGCGTGACGTGTCGAAGTTCTACACCTCCGGCGGCTACGACGTCGGCGGCCTGCGTACCGGATCGGACGTCGCACTGGACTTCACCGTGGACGTACCCGAGGACGGCACCTACGACCTGAGTGTCTTCGCCAACTCCCTCAACACCTATGACAAGGTCGAGGAACAAGGCCCCACCAACGTCTTTCTGCGCGTGGACGGCAAGGCCGCGGGCGAGCAGGAACTGCACCTGCCGCTCGGCTACAAGTGGGTCGTCTGGGACCACACCGACACCAAGGTCGAGCTCAGCAAGGGCAAGCACACCCTGACGCTCGCCGCGAAGAGCGCCGACGGCAAGCGCGTGACGAAGGGCGACGCCATCGTCGACCGCCTGACCCTCTCCCTCCCCCGCGCCTCGGCGCACACGCAGGTGTACGAGGGCGAACTGGCGTGGCCGTCCGGTGGGGCACGCCCGGTGTACGACCTTCCGAAGCCGCCGGCCACCGGTTCGGGCGCGGTCCGGCTCACCAAGGACCAGAGCGCGACGTTCTGGGTCCACTCGCCGGCCGACCGCGAGGCCACCCTCCGGGTCGACACCCTCGGCGGAACGGGCGCCCGGCTCTCCGTCAACGGCCATGACGTCCTGCGCCTGGCCAAGGGCTCAAGCAGTGCGGCGGTCTCCCTCTCCGGCGGCGTCAACAAGGTGACGGTGACCGGTGGTCCGGCCACGACCCTCGTCGACCGCCTCACGGTCACTCCGACCGAGGGCATGCTGCCGGCGCGCACCTACGAAGCCGGGGACGCCACTCTGGCCGGCTCGGCCACGCTGGCCCCGCTCTCCCTCGCCACCGACGGCACGGCGATCACGGGCATCGGCGGGGCCCCCGGCAACGGCAACACGGCGACGTTCACCGTCACAGCGGACCGGGCCGGCCTGTACGCGCTGCGCGTCCGCTACTCCAACCCCGAACAGTCCGAGGCCACCCACTACAACCCCGACCCGCTCGCCCGCCACGCCGACATCAGCGTCAACGGCGGCCCGGCCCATCGCGTCGGCTTCCCGCACAGCTTCCACCAGAACAACTTCTGGGAGCTGACCGTCCCGGTGCAGCTGAAGAAGGGCAGGAACACGATCGGCTTCCGCTCCGAGGAACTGCCGAACTTCGACGGCACCACCTACGCCTCGGACACCTTCCCCGGCGTGCTGCTCCGCTCCCGCTACGCGCCGCTGATCGACCGGATCACCGTCGCGCCCTATGCGCGAGAGGTGCGATGACCCGCTGACACGCGGCGTCCGGGACCGTCCTCCTCGACGAATCCCGGACGCCGTGCCGCCCTCACCTGGCCACACTCGTCAGGGCGAGGAATTCGCTGCGGGAGCGGGCGTCGGACCGCAGGATCTGGTGTGCGGCATGAACCAGGCGTTCCTCAGCGGCTACCTCGAGGGCCTCGAGATCAACGGGGTCCGCGCGGCACTGGCGCCGGAACCCGGGGAGTGCTGCGTCCGGCTCGGTTCCGGGGACAACGGGTCCGCCGAGGAGACACCCCCGGGCCACTGAGGGTCGTCATGGCCGCGCACCGCTGCCCGTCGTGTCCGGCGGGCACGGTGGGCGAGCCGCCGGAGGACCACCTGCGGTTGCCGCGGGCCATGCGAGGGGTTACCACGTGATTACCGCGCGTCACGCGCGACCGGAGCGACCCCAGGGAGAAATCACATGGCAGTGGAGATCAAGCCTCTGGTGAAACCCTCCAGGCTCAGACGTCGCGCAGGCCTGGCGGGCGAGTGCCTGGCGGAGTTCGTCGGGACGTTCGTCCTCATCTCCTTCGGGTGCGGCGTGGTGGCGATGACGGTGGCGGCCCTGCCCGGCTCGGGCCGTACCGAGGGGCCCACGATCTTCTTCCTCAGTGCCGGGGACTGGCTCCTGATCACCTGGGGCTGGTGCATGGCCGTGATCCTCGGCATCTACGTCGCCGGTGGCGTCAGCGGAGCGCACATCAACCCGGCGGTCACCCTGGCCTTCGCCGTCCGCCGCAAGTTCCCCTGGGTCAAGGTCGTGCCCTATTGGGCGTCCCAGGTGCTCGGCGCCCTGGCGGGGGCGGCCCTGGTCTACGCCGTGTACCACGACGCCATCAACGCCTTCGACGACGCCTTCAAGGGGCCGAAGACGAACGGGAAGACCCTCGCCTCGTTCTCGATCTTCGCGACGTTCCCGGCGCCGTACTTCAACGGCGGCATCTGGGGTCCGCTGATCGACCAGATCGTCGGCACGGCCTTCCTGGTCATGCTGGTCGTGGCGATCATCGACCTGCGCAACACGGCAGTGAAGGCGAATCTCGGCCCGCTGGTGATCGGCTTCGTCGTGGCGGCCATCGGCATGTCCTACGGGGCGAACGCCGGATACGCCATCAACCCGGCCCGCGACTTCGGCCCCCGCCTGTTCACCTGGATGGCGGGATGGGACGGACTGGCTTTTCCCGGCAGCCTGGCCGGGGCGTTCAGCGGCTTCTGGTGGATCCCGATCGTCGGTCCGCTCGTCGGCGGTGTGATCGGCGTGCTGGTGTACGACCTGTTCATCGGCGACGTACTGCACGCCCGCGCGCAGCAGGGCGAGACACCGGAAGCCGGGCGGACGCGCCCCACCACGTCCGAGGAGGAGTGAGCGGCCATCGGCCGCGGCCGGGACCGCGGCCGATGCTAGATTCCTCTGGGCATCCGCCCGCGAGGGGCGCGGATCGCCTGCCGTACAGGTGAACCGGCCCAGGGCAGGCCCGTACCGGATGGTGGCACGATCCATGACTGACCCGGAGGAGCTCCCCGGCGCGGCCGGCACTCCCCTTCCGCGGATCCTCGGCAACACCGGGTCGCTCTCCGCGGCCGAACCGGAGGCGACCGGTGCCCTGTGGCGGCTGGCCGAACCCGGCCGGCAACTGGACGCCAACCTCGTCCGCGTCCCGCCCCGGGGGTCCATCGACGCCCACGCCGAGCCCGATCTCGACGTCCTGCTGCTCGTCGTGTCGGGAGACGGCACGCTCGGCTCCGCGGCCGGCACGCACCCGGTGGAGCCCGGCAGCCTCGTCTGGCTGCCGCACGGCAGCGTCCGCAGCGTGTCCGCGGGCGCGGGCGGACTGGCGTACGTGACGGTGCACCGCCGCCGCCCGGGCATGCAGATCCAGGGCCGGCCACGGACGTGACCGCGGTCCCGGGCAGGGGGCGCACGCCCGGGTGACCAGCCGAGTCGTCCTCATCTCCCCGGCGACGGACTCGACGCCTACGACATGTCCGGGCCGCTCAGGAGGAGTTGGGTCACGGCCATCCCCGCCACGATGACAGCCGCCCGGAACGGCCACCGACTGCGGTCATCGAAGGGCAGGGCCGTGCCCGCGACCGACACGGCGACGGCCGCCCCCGCCAGTACCCATCCCGGGCGCCCCACGCCTCCGGGCGGGCCGGTGACGAGCACGCAGACGGCGGCGAGCATCAGGGAGGGGGCCAGCCATCGGGAGGCTCCGCGGCCCAGCCTCTGCGGCAGGCCGCGCACCCCGGTCGCGAGATCGTCCTGGATGTCCGGAAGCACGTTGACCAGGTGCGCCCCCACCCCCAGCAGGGCCCCGGCCACCATCGCCCACCAGGCGGGCCAGGACGGCGACGGCAGGCCGAGGGTGACGAACGCCGGCAGTGAGCCGAAGGCGACGGCGTAGGGCAGCGGGGACAGCAGTGTGTGCTTGAACAGCAGGTTGTAGCTCCAGGCAGTGGCGACCATCGCGAGGTGCGCCGCTCCTGCGACAGCGCCGCTCAGCAGGGACAGCGGCACGCACAGGACCAGGGCCGTCCCGGCTGCGACGGCCGCGACCCAAAGCGGCAGTTCGCCGGTGGCCACCGGCTTGTCGCCGCGCCCGCAGGCCGCGTCGCGCCGGGCGTCGGCCGCGTCGTTGCACCAGCCCACCGAGAGCTGGCCCACCAGCACGGCAGCCGCCACCACGGCCGAACCCGACGCACCCCGGCCGGCCGCGACGGCCAGCACGGTCGCGAACACCGTCACGGCGAGCGCCGGTTCCAGGTGGCAGGAACGCAACAGCGCCGGCACGCGGCGTGTCGCTCGGGGAAGGACTGGTGACGGGTGTAGAGACACACAGGCAAGATAAATGGGCAAATAGGGCGAGAGAGGCACTGTCGATATGCGTGTCCCTGTGACGGCCGAAGACCTCCCCGCCTCACCCGGCACGGTGCGCGAGCAAGCCCGGCCCCCTGCGGGGACCACGATCGCGGCGGTCCACACGGCGCTGCCCGCGCACCGTTACGCCCAAGACGACCTCACCGAACCGATCGGCGATCTGTGCCTGGCTCCGGGAGCCGACCGCGCCCTGCTGCGCCGCCTGCACACGTCCGCCGGAGTCCGCGCCCGGCACCTCGCGCTGCCGATCGCACGGTACGCGGCCCTGCGCGACTTCGGGCAGGCCAACGACGCCTGGATGGAGGCCGGTCTCGAACTGGGCGAAGAGGCCCTCACCGGCGCGCTGAAGCAAGCGGGACTCGACCCGGCCGATGTCGACCTCCTGGTGTGCACCTCCGTCACCGGCATCGCCGCCCCCTCGCTCGATGCCCGGCTGGCCGGACGTGTGGGCCTGCGACCCGACGTCAAGAGGGTGCCCGTGTTCGGACTGGGGTGTGTGGCGGGCGCGGCCGGGCTGGCCCGGCTGCACGACTACCTGCGTGGGCATCCCGGTGGCACGGCCGTGCTGCTCACCGTCGAACTGTGCTCGCTGACCCTTCAGCGACGGGACGACTCCCAGGCCAACCTCGTGGCCGGCGCCCTGTTCGGGGACGGCGCCGCCGCACTCGTCGCCCGCGCGGGCACATCCGTGGGGCCGGACGCCTCCGGCCCCACGGTGGTCGCCACGCGCAGCCGGCTGTACCCGGACACCGAGCAGCTCCTCGGCTGGAGCATCGGCACGACCGGGTTCCGCGTCGTGATCGGTGCCGGCATCCCCGGCATCGTACGGAGCCACTTCGGTCGGCATCTGCGCGGCTTCCTGGCCGACCACGGCCTCACCGTCGAGGACATCGGCACCTGGGTGTGCCATCCGGGAGGGCCCAAGGTGCTCTCCGCCGTCGCCGACACCCTCGATCTGCCGGACGACGCCCTGGCGCCCTCGTGGAACTCGCTGGCGGCCGTGGGGAACATGTCCTCCGTCTCCGTCCTGCACATCCTGCAGACCGTCCGGGAATCCGCCCGGCCCGAGCCCGGCAGCTGGGGCCTGCTCGTGGCGATGGGCCCCGGGTTCTGCTCCGAACTCGTTCTGCTGCGCTGGTGACCTCATGACGTGGTACGTCCTTCTCCTCCTTGCCATCGGCGTCGAACGCCTCGCCGAACTGGTCGTGGCCCGGCGCAACGCGTCCTGGACGCTGGCCCGCGCCGGTGTCGAGCACGGCCGCGGCCACTACCCGGCCATGGTCGCCCTGCACACCGGCCTGCTCCTGTGCTGCCTTCTCGAACCCGCCCTGGCCCACCGGCCTTTCGTGCCCGCGCTCGGCTGGCCCATGCTCGTCCTCGTGGTGATGGCCCAGGCGTTGCGCTGGTGGTGCGTCATGACGCTCGGGCCGTACTGGAACACCCGGGTCATCGTCGTTCCCGGGGCGCGCCTGGTCGGCACCGGGCCCTACCGGTTCCTGCGCCACCCCAACTACGTGGCCGTCGTCGTGGAGATCGCCGCCCTGCCGCTGGTGCACGGCGCGTGGCTGAGCGCGCTGGTGTTCACCGTGGCCAACGCGTGGCTGCTGACCGTCCGCATCCGCTGCGAGACCGCCGCCCTCACCCTGGCGGTGCCCGCGTGAGTGCCACCCTCGACATGGTGATCGCCGGAGGCGGGCCCGCCGGCCTGGCGACCGCTCTGCACGCCGCCCGCGCCGGCTTCGACGTCGCCGTCGCGGAGCCCCGCCCGGCGCCTGTGGACAAGGCCTGCGGCGAGGGCCTGATGCCCGGCGCCGTGCGAGCCCTCCGCGCCCTCGGTCTGGAGATCCCCGGCCGGCCGATCAGCGGCATCCGCTACGTCCAGGGACCCCTTCGGGTCCAGGCGGATTTCCGGCAGGGGCCGGGCCTCGGCACACGCCGCACCGGCCTGCACGACGCCCTGTACCGGGCCGTCACCGACGCCGGGGTGCCCGTACTGCCCCTGCGCGTCGACGCCGTACGGCAGGACGCCACGGGCGTGACGGTGCCGGGCACGAGTCTGCGCGCCCGGTGGCTCGTGGCCGCGGACGGGCTGCACTCACCGGTGCGCCGGTCGCTCGGCGTGGAGGTGAGGACGCGTGGCGAACCCAGGTACGGACTGCGCCGGCACTACGCGGTGCCGCCGTGGGCGTCCTGCGTCGAGGTGCACTGGGGGCCGCACGGGGAGGCGTACGTCACCCCGTTGAGCCCCTCACTGGTCGGCGTGGCGCTCCTGACGTCCCGGCGGGGCTCCTTCGACACCCAGCTGGCGGCCTTTCCCGAATTGGCCGCCCGCCTGCCCCCGACGGCGGCTGTGACCGCGGTGCGGGGCGCGGGGCCGCTGCGCCAGCGGGTGCGCACCCGCTGGCACGGCCGGGTGCTGCTCGTCGGTGACGCCGCCGGCTACATCGACGCCCTCACCGGCGAAGGCATCTCCCTGGCTCTCACGGGCGCACGGGCCCTCGTCACGAACGTGCGCCGCGGTACGCCGGAGCGCTACGACACCGACTGGAACCGTGCCACCCGCCGGCACCGGCTGCTGACCGACCTCCTGGTGAGGGTCCGTCAGCGGCCCGCCCTCGCACCGCTCGTCGTGCCCACCGCGGCGCGCCTGCCACGGGTGTTCGCGGCAGCGGTGAACGCGCTGGCGTAGAGCTTGCCGCCCTGCGTTCTCGGTGATCTCACGGAGTCACCTGTCATTCGACGTGGACCGTCCCGTACCGGCCCTGCACCCGGCGTCGACCGCATTGCGCCGTCATGGATCGACGGGGTACCCGAGATCAACGCGTAATCCAGGACGTGTCTCGTCGCGGGACGCGAATCCTGCGGAAGGAGGCAGACTCATGCGAGGAACCGTGAGCCGGATCCTGGTGACCGGGTCCGCGGAGGGGCTGGGACGGGCCACGGCAGAGGCGTTGCTGGCTGCCGGTCACGACGTGGTGGTACACGCCCGCAATCCGGAGCGGGCGAAGGTACTGGACGAGCTGGCCGGCCGTGGGGCACACGTCGTGGTGGGCGACTTCGCCGAGCGTGACGCCGTGCGGCGGATCGCCGACGAGCTGAACGCCTCGCCGCCGCTCGACGCCGTCGTCCACAACGCCGGGGTGTGGAGCGGGCCGGCGGTCATGCCGGTCAACATCGTCGCGCCCTATCTGCTGACCGCCCTGCTGCGCGGGCCGCGCCGGCTGGTGTACCTGAGCAGCAGCTCGCATCTCGGCGGGCGCCCGTCGGCACTGGACGGGGCCGACTGGCGGGGCGAGAGCGCGGGGTCGTACGCCGACAGCAAGCTGTTCGTGACGGCGCTGGCGGCCGCGGTGGCCCGGATGCGCCCCGGAGCGCCGAGCAACGCCGTGGATCCCGGCTGGGTGCCGACGAGGATGGGCGGGCCGAGTGCTCCGGACGACCTCGAGCTCGGCCACCAGACGCAGGAGTGGCTGGCGTCGAGCGACGACCCGGAGGCCCGGACCACCGGTGGGTACTGGTACCACGGCCGACGGTTGCAGCCGCATGACGCCGTCCACGACGAGGCGTTCCAGGACCGTCTCGTGCAGGCCCTGGCCGAGGAGACGGGTACCGCGCTCTGAGCGTCAGCCCACCCCGGCCGCTGGTGGGACGGCGTATCACGGCCCGGCCCGGGGAGCAGCCGCGTCGCACCTCACATGGACGGGGCCGGGCGGGGCACCCGTGAGTGCGTTCACCAGCAACGGGAGCCGTTCCTGCACGACGTGCACCGTACGCTCGGTGCCGACTGTGCGAGCCGAACGGGGAGTCGAGTGATGAGCGCCGAGAACGCCAAAAAGGCCGACAACACGGATAACGTGGATAACGCCGACAACACCGGTAACGCGGACATGCTGCTGGACGGGCTGACCGTGGACACCAGCCGACGGGAGCAGCCGATCGTGCTGGACGGTGACGGGCGCCCCATCCGGACCTGGCGGGAGAACTATCCGTACGACCGGAAAGTGGCCCGCAAGGAGTACGAGCGGACCAAACGCATCCTGCAGATAGAGCTGCTCAAGCTCCAGCGCTGGGTCAAGGACACCGGCGCCCGCCTGGTCGTCGTGTGCGAGGGGCGGGACGCGGCGGGCAAGGGCGGCACGATCCAGCGGCTCACCGAGCGGCTCAACCCGCGCGGCGCACGCGTCGTCGCCCTGGACAAGCCCACCGAACGCGAGGCGGGCCAGTGGTACTTCCAGCGGTACATCGCGCATCTGCCGACGGCCGGGGAGATCGTCTTCCTCGACCGCTCCTGGTACAACCGGGCCGGCGTGGAGCGCGTGATGGGCTACTGCTCCAAGGACGAGTACGAGTTGTTCCTCGACCAGTGCCCGGCCTTCGAGCGGATGCTGGTGGACGACGGGATCCTGCTGGTGAAGTTCTGGTTCTCGGTGTCACGCTCCGAGCAGCGCACGCGCTTCGCGATCCGGCAGGTGGATCCGGTGCGCCAGTGGAAGCTCTCCCCCACCGACCTGGCCTCGCTCGATCTCTGGGACGACTACACCGAGGCGAAGGTGGACATGTTCCGCGCCACGGACACCGCGCACGCCCCCTGGACCGTCGTCAAGAGCAACGACAAGCGGCGCGCCCGGCTGGAGACCATGCGCAGTCTGCTGTCGCGCGTCGACTACGCGAGCAAGGACCGCGAGGCGGTGGGCACACCCGATCCCCTCGTCGTCGGCGCCGCCGACACTCTGCTGGAGCCGGGTGAGGAGGACACCACGCTGTCGCCCACTCCGCTGTCCCCGATCTCCGAGGGGCCCGGCAAGCACCCCCAGACCGGCTGACGCATTCGGGCCCCTCCCTCCCGTTCAGGGAGGTGAGGGGCCGTCGTCCCCGTTCAGGGCGGTGAGGGCCCTCGTCCCCGGTCCGGGAGGTGAGGGGCCCTCGTCCGCCTCATGGCCGGGCGGAAGCGCGTGTTTCCGTGCGGTGGTCGTAGTACGCCCAGACGGTCACGGCCACCACGGCGGTGAGCCCGACCGTCAGGACACGCACGGCGCCACTCGTCAGGTAGGCGACCAGCCCCGTGAACCCCGCGCCGCACAGCATGATCACGCGGCTGACGAAGCGGTTCTCGGGCGGCTGGGGGTCCTCGCGGTCCTTGAGGTCGTGCAGGGCGTCATGAGCCGGATGGGCGGAACCACGCCGGGCGCGGGCGCGGTACTGCAGCCCGTAGCTGATCAGTGCGTACAGCGCGAGGGCACCCAGGACCCAGAGCCAGACGTAGGGGTCGTCACTCGACCCTCGTGCCAGGTACACAACACTTCTCCTTAGGAAGCGGGCCACGTCCGTGAGCAGGACTCAACGTGCGCTGCCGCCCTCGGGGTCGGCGGGACGGAAGCACGCGGTCACCGTCTTGCCGTGCCGCCGACACGTCGTCGCCCACTCGTCGGCGAGCTCGCGCACGATCGCCACTCCGCGGCCGGAGGCCTCGCCCGGCTCCGGTTCGCGCTGGCGCGGCAGCGTCGGGTCTTCGTCGTGGACGCTCACATGAAGGCAGTCGCCGTCCCACGTGAGGACCAGATGCGCGTCGCTGTGCGCGTGAATGTGCGCGTTGGTGATCAGCTCGGACACCGCCAGCACCACCGCGTCCACCGTGTCCGGCTCGGCAGCGGCCCACGGCAGGGTTTCGAGGCGTTCGCGCGTCCACTCCCTCCCGGCCCGCACGCCTCCGGACATTCGAAACGAGTGCGCCCACCCCATCGCCTTTACCGCCACTGCCCCCGGTCCCCTCTCGTCCGTCCAAGCACGGCTCGTGCGGGAACCGAGTACCCGGTCCCCGCCCTGACAGGCATCGGAACGCATGACGGCGCGGCGCTCGGTGTGGATCGCCGAGCGGCTCTCGACGCATCGGGGCGAGCAGGACCCACCCCGATGCGGATGGTGGGCGGGTCCTGCTCATGCGCACCATTGTCAGGACCGTGTGACGGGCGGACCACGCATGAGGTCATCCGATGTGCGCGCGGCGCGCACACCCCGCGCGCGCGGCGCACATCCCGCGCACATGGCACCACCCCAGAGCGCCGCCTGGGTCGGGCTCACGCCGTCCGGTGCCGCCTCGCGCCGCCCGGTCGTGGCACGCCGCTCCCTCCGCGTCACATGGCGGAGCACGGCGTGGGTAGGGGGTGCGCATGACCCACGGCGAGAGGGACCGGGAAACGGGCGTGCGCGCGCGAGGGCGCGTCAGCCGCGAGCGGGCCGCAGCGGACGGACGGCCCGGTGTGGCGGGCAGCCACGGCACGACGAACGGCACGCCCCGGCCCGGCCGGGGAGGTGACGGGCCGTAGACACGTACGTCACCGGCGCCCGGAGCCCCGTGCGACCCCGGGTAGCACTCGTCGGCCTGCGGCGACGATACTGGCAGGCGCCCCCACCCCCGTTCACAAATGGACCCATGCAGACCTCCCTCACCGTCCGCACCATGACTCCCGACACGGTGTGGCTGGCGCGCGGCCGCCACGCCCCGGGCTCCGCGGAAGACGTTCTCCGGCGCTCGCTCCAGCAGCGCAAGGACAGCCAGGCCATCGACGACTTTCTGGAACTGCCCGACGACGACACCGCTCCGGCGGAGCGGGTCTTCGAGGCCCGCTGGCGGGCCGGTGACGACGTGACCGTACGCGCCCGGCTCAGCGTGCGGCCCGAAGGGGACGACGGGCCGGGGCAGGAGTGGACGCTGGTCGCGGAAGCCGAGCGGCCGTGGAACGACGCATGGCCCTCCCCCGCCGGCCTGTTCTGGCCGGAAGAGCCGGACACCGCCTGGAACCAGGACCCCGCCACCCCTCTGGCCCTGGGTGAGATCAACGTCCTCCCCCAGGACGACAAGGAGATCCGTCGCCTGCTGCGGAACGCCGTGCGCGGTGGATGGCACATCCACGTGGTCGTCCACGAGGCGATGACCACCGACGACCGGGGGCGTGCGCCGGTGGCGCGGTGGCTGCCACCGGGTCTGCGCCACCGGGTGGTGGAGCATCACGCCGCCCCGCAGCAGCTGCGCGGCCTGAACTGGGCCCTGCGGGACACCGGCGTCGAGGTGCCGCGCGGTGGAGCGGTGGTCCTGCCGGGCGTCCCGGTACCGGAGAACTACGAGGCCCGGGACTTCTCGGTCCGCGCGGTCTTCCTCGACGGCTCCGAGCCGGCCGACCTCGTCGACGCGGTGACGCGGTTCGCCGCACTCCGCAGGCCCCTGCCCGACGGCGCCGAGGACGCCCTCACCGCACTGCGGGAGGACTGGCACCTGCTGACGCTCCAGGAGGAGCTGGACCGCCAGCGCGGCCTGGTGGCCATGTACGCCGAGGCGCTGGAGGCCATGACGAAGTCCCGTGACCTGTACCGGGAGGCGGCCGAGAGCGCCCACGAGGCCCTGGCCGCCTACCAGGAGTCCGCTGCGACGGCTCCCGCCAGACCCCGTCCCTCCGGTCCGCCCGCCGCGTCCCCGCTCCAGCAGCTCACGAAGACGTTCGAACGCTTCAAGGTCAAGCGCCCGGCAACCCCGGTCGTGGACGAGAGGAGCCGCGACACGGGCGACGAAGAGAGTGACGGAAGGAGCGCCTCCGCCGAGCGCGTGACTTCGGAGCCGTAACCCACTCCTCGCACGGCGTATGTGTCGGTCGCCGCCTCCTGGATACGCGGTCCGTACGGCATCACGGCCAGCCCAGGAAGGTCCTCCACGACATGGGCAACCACCAGCACCACTCGCGAACCGCACTCCGCGTCAACGGCAAACCCCACACGCTCACCGTCGACCACCGGCGGGTCCTGCTGGACCTGCTGCGCGAGGATCTCGGGCTCACGGGCGCCAAGAAGGGCTGCGACCACGGCCAGTGCGGCGC
Organism: Streptomyces sp. NPDC037100; assembly: GCF_055606225.1. Lineage (NCBI taxonomy): Bacteria > Bacillati > Actinomycetota > Actinomycetes > Kitasatosporales > Streptomycetaceae > Streptomyces > Streptomyces sp. NPDC037100. The sequence continues at coordinate 335,394 of NZ_JBVJSX010000008.1, forward strand.
CTGCACGGTCCTGGTGGACGGGCGGCGTGTCAACAGCTGTCTGCTGTTCGCGGTCGCCCTGGACGGCTGCGAGGTCACGACGGTGGAGGGTCTGTCCGGCGACGGGGAGGATCCGCATCCGCTCCAGCGGGCCTTCCTGGAGCGGGACGCCTTCCAGTGCGGCTACTGCACCCCGGGCCAGATCTGCTCCGCGGCCGGTGCGCTCGCCGAGGCGGCGGCCGGTCACCCCTCGCACGTCACCGACCCGGCGGCGCCCTCGGGCGAGCCCGTGCCGCTGGACCGGGAGGAGATCCGGGAGCGGCTGAGCGGCAATCTGTGCCGGTGCGGTGCGTATCCGCGGATCGCCGAGGCCGTCGAGGACGTGATCCCGTGAAGGAGTTCGCCTACGTCCGTGCCGGAAGCGTCGAGGAGGCGACGGCAGCGTACGCCTCGCACACCGGCGCCCGGTACCTCGGTGGTGGCACCAACCTGGTCGACCTGATGAAGCTCGGCGTCGAGGCACCCGCGGCACTCATCGACGTCACCCGGTTGCCCCTGGACGCGGTCGAGGAACTGCCCGACGGGGCCCTGCGCATCGGGGCGACGGTCCGCAACAGCGACCTCGCCGCCCACCCCCTCGTCCGCGACCGGTACCCGGCGTTGTCCCAGGCGGTGCTCGCGGGTGCGTCCGGGCAGTTGCGCAACGCGGCGACAACCGGCGGGAACCTGCTCCAGCGCACCCGGTGCCCGTACTTCCAGGACCTGTCGAAGCCGTGCAACAAGCGGGAACCGGGCAGCGGTTGCGGCGCGCGGGACGGTGTCCACCGTGATCACGCGGTACTCGGCCACTCCGCGCACTGCATCGCCACGCATCCGTCGGACATGGCGGTGGCGCTCGCCGCTCTCGACGGGCGTGTCGAGCTGGACGGGCCCGAGGGAGCCCGGAGTGTCGCGGCGGCGGAGTTCCACCGGCTGCCCGGGGACCGGCCCGAGCAGGACACCGAGATCCGTCCCGGTGAACTGGTCACCGCTGTGGTGCTGCCGACCGCCACGGCCGGGCTGCCGTCGGCCTATCGCAAGGCCCGCGACCGGGCCTCGTACGCCTTCGCGCTCGCGTCCGTCGCGGTCGTGCTGCGTCTGGAGGACGGGGTCGTCGGCCATGCGGGGATCGCCTTCGGGGCGCTGGCGCACCGGCCCTGGCGGGCCCGGCGGGCGGAGGAGGCGCTGCTGGGCGCGGCTCCGACCCGCGCGGCGTTCGAGCATGCCGTCGAACGGGAGCTGTCCGCCGCGCAGCCCTTGCGAGACAACGCCTACAAGGTGCCGCTCGCCCGCAATCTCGCCGTGGACGTACTGTCCCGGCTGGCGGACACCGTGCTCACCGGGAGGGCCTCATGACCGGCAGTGTGGGTGCTCCCGCCGAGCGCCGGGAAGGACGCGAGAAGGTCAGCGGCACCGCGCGCTACGCCGCCGAGTTCCACTCCCCCGGCCGGGCCCAGGCGTGGCCGGTGCCGGCGAGTGTGGCCCGGGGCCGGGTGACCGGCGTCGACACGGCGGCCGCCCTGGCCATGCCCGGTGTCCTTACCGTCCTCACCCACGAGAACACGCCGCGCCTCGCCGGGTCGGACGATCCCACACTCGCCGTGCTGCAGAGTGCTCGGGTTCCGCACCGCGGCTGGTTCGTGGCCCTGGTGGTGGCCGAGACCCTGGAGGCCGCCCGGGCCGGTGCCGCCGCCGTTCGCGTCACCTACGACGCCGAGGCGCACGATGTGGTCCTCACCGCCTCGCACCCGGGCATGTACGTGCCGGAGGAGGCGAGCGGGGGTCAGCCGGCCGTCCGTGAGCAGGGCGATCCGGACGATGCGTTCGGATCCTCGGCCGCCCGGGTCGACGTCGCCTACCGGGTGCCCCCTCTGCACAACCACCCCATGGAGCCGCACACCAGCACCGCCCGCTGGGAGGACGGCCGGCTCCTCGTGCACACCTCCAGCCAGGGCACCGGTGCCGTGCGGGTCGTGCTCGCCGGGCTGTTCGACCTGCCCGAGGAGCGGATCGTCGTCACCGCCGAGCACGTGGGCGGCGGTTTTGGATCCAAGGGCACGCCACGGCCCGACGTGGTACTCGCCGCGATGGCGGCACGGGAGACCGGACGGCCGGTGACAGTCGCTCTGCCGCGCCGCTACCTGCCGGCCGTCGTGGGGCACCGCGCCCCGACCCTCCACCGGCTGCGACTCGGAGCCGACGAGGACGGCCGTCTCACGGCCCTCGTGCACGAGGTCACCACGCACACCTCCCGCATCAAGGAGTACGTGGAGCACGCGGCGGTGCCCGCGCGGGTGATGTACGCCGCTCCCCACCGTCGTACGGTGCACCGGGTCGCGGCGCTCGACGTGCCGTCGCCGTCGTGGATGCGGGCGCCGGGCCATGCTCCGGGGATGTACGCGCTGGAGTCCGCCATGGACGAGCTCGCCGGCGAACTCGGCATGGACCCGATCGAGCTGCGCGTCCGCAACGAGCCCGACGTCGAGCCCGACAGCGGCAAGCCGTTCAGCAGCAGGCACCTGATCGATTGTCTGCGCGAAGGCTCCCGGCGCTTCGGGTGGGACGGGCGCGATCCCCGCCCGGGCACGCGCCGGGACGGGCCCCTGCTGCTGGGGACCGGCGTGGCGGCGGCGACCTACCCGGTCATGGTGAGCCCCTCCACTGCGGCGGCCCGCGCGCTGCCCGACGGGACGTTCCTGGTGCGGATCAACGCCACGGACATCGGGACCGGCGCCCGGACCGTGCTCGCGCAGGTCGGCGCGGACGCCCTCGGGGTGCCGCTGGAACGGGTACGGATCGAGGTCGGCAGCACGGAACTCCCGTCAGCGCCGCTCGCCGGCGACTCCTCCGGCACCGCCTCCTGGGGCTGGGCGGTGCACGACGCCTGCGCCCGGCTGGCCCGGCGCCTGGCCGAGCACGCCGGGCCGCTGCCCGAGCAGGGCCTCGACGTCCGCGCCGACACAGCCGGGACCGCGGACGCCGAGAGCGACTTCGCGCGGCACGCCTTCGGGGCGCACTTCGCCGAGGTCGCGGTGGACACGGTCACCGGCGAGGTCCGGGTCGGCCGGCTCCTGGGGGTATACGCGGCGGGCCGCATCCTCAACGCCCGTACGGCGCGCTCCCAGTTCGTCGGCGGCATGACCATGGGTCTCGGCATGGCGCTGACCGAGGGCAGCACCATGGACGCCGCGTTCGGTGACTTCACCGAGTCGGACCTTGCGTCGTACCACGTGCCGGTGCACGCCGATGTCGCCGCGATCGACGCGCACTGGCTCGACGAGGAGGACTCCCGGCTCAATCCCATGGGCAGCAAGGGGATCGGCGAGATCGGCATCGTCGGAACGGCCGCGGCGATCGGCAACGCGGTGCACCACGCCACGGGCGTCCGCCTGCGTGAACTCCCGCTCTCACCGGACCGGGTGCTGACCGGGCTGCTCGATCGCCGGGTGCAGGGGGCGGTCTGACACAGCACCGCGCAGACATCCGGCACAGCACGGCACGGACAGGTGACACAGCACCGCACGGACAGGTGACACAGCGCCGCAGGGACAGGTGACCGGATCGGCCGGCCTCAGCCGCTCGATCCGGTCCTCCGCGTTTCCATGATCGGCCTCGGTGGTCACCGGCCGGACGGGCACGTCCGATCGCCGCACCGAAGGGAAGCCTGCCCGCCTCACTCCGCCATGTCGGGCGCCTCGGACGCCGGGGCGGCGGCCCACTGCCGGGCGGCGATGGGCGCCAGCACCCGGAACACCAGCGCGACCAGGGCCAGCAGCGCCGCACACACGGCGACTGCGGCGGCCAGCCACGGCGGGGCGAGCGCCAGATCGACGGCCCGGGGCAGGGACGCCGAGGGGACGGAGTTCCCGTACGCCTGGGCCCCGGCCAGCACGGTCGGCACCAGCACCGCCCCGGCCAGCACCAGCGCCACGGGACGCAGGGCCAGCAGCAGCGCCAGCACCGTGCACAGCACCGACAGGCCGAGGGCGAACGCGTGCAGCCGCAGGGACGCGTCGCCGCGCTGCAGCGGGAAGTGGGCAACCGCGCACGCGACGAGGGCCAGGGCGGCGAGCCAGCCCGACCAGGACACGGACCGGGCCAGCCGGTCCGTCGCAGGCTCGTGGTCCGGCGGTGTGTCCTCGAGGGCGCGGTGGTTCTCACGGCCCCTGCCCTGGAGCGCCGTGCGGCGCTTGCCCGGAGGACCGGGCGCTTCGGGCCCGCCCTTCTCGACCCCGGGGCGCGAAGTCCCCTCCGGGCGAGGGCCTTCGCGGTCCAGCCGTTCCAGGCCGAGGCGGTCGATCAGCTCGACCAGCTCTTCCACGGACCGGCCGGTGGCGGCCGCACGGAGGGCCTCCTCGCGGACGTGGGGCTCCTGCGGCTCCTTGTGCAGCAGGGTAACCAGCCGGGTCACCTCCTCCACCGGACGGTGGGCGGCCGCGGCCCGGATCGCCTCGTCCGCGCACTCGGCGTCGCGCGGGGGCTTCGTCAGCAGGGCGATCATCCGGGACACGTCCTCCACGGACCGGCTCACCCCGGCGGTGCGGAGCGCGTCCACCCTCGCCTGGGTGTGGTCGGGCGACTCCTCCAGCGAGACGATGAGGTCGACGACCTCCTCCAGCGGCCGGTCGGCCACGGCCGCGTGCACCAGGTCGCTGACGGCGTCGCCGTACGGTGCGCCGGAGGCCGGGCCGGTGCCGGGCCGGAGCTCCACCGGGTTGTCGTCGAGCGACCGGATGACGAACGGCCGTGCACCGGGCCGGCCGGCGTCGCCCGGGCCGGGCCCGGCCGTCGGATCGGCCTCGTCCCCGCCACGCGCGGCGTGCTCGGCGCCCTCGCTCGGGTCTGCGGCAGCGGACCGGGCGGGCCCCTGCGCGGAGTCCGTAGTGTCAGGTGCGGTGGTCACAGGCCTTGCCTCGGCGGGATCCAGCCAGGCGTCGACGGGAGCAGCCTGCTGCGCGGCGGCCCCGTCCGGGTCCTGGACGCCGGACATGTCCATCCCGTCGGGCTCGTAGGCGAAGGACCGGTCAGCGGCCCGGTCGTTCCGGTCCGGTTCGAAGGCCGGCGGCTGCGTCGGTGCCCCGGCCGCCGGGTCGGAGCCGAGGGCGACGGGCTCGACGGGCTCGGAGGCCACCCGGTCAGCCGGTTGGGAACCGGCCGCGGGCTCGGAGGCCACCCGGTCCGCCGATCGGGAACCGGCCACGGACTCGGAGGCCACCCGGTCCGCCGATCGGGAACCGGCCACGGACTCGGAGGCCACTCGGTCGGCCGGGTGGGAACCGGCCACGGGCTCGGCGGGCCCCGCCCGGTATGTCCCGTACGGGCCGGCGGCGGGTTGCGCGCTCGTCTGCCCCACCTGGTGCGTGCCGGTGGCGACGGCCGTCTCTGCGGACGGCTGGGCGGACCCGTTCGGCTCGTTGGGTATGGCAGGTTCGTTCGAGCGGGGTGATGGAGAGCAGGTGGTCATACTCGCCTCCGTGGGAAGAGTGCGGCTGCTCCTGCGCCCCCCGTCGTGTGACGAGCGACGTTACGCTGACCATTACTAGGCACCCCCGTCACCCCGTGCCACTCGGGTGAGCCACCGGGATGACCATGCGCACGGGAAAATCCGCCGACTCGCCGACATGTCGGGCCCCGGCCGCAATACAGCCGCCGGAAAAGGGAATCCAGCTAAGGACACCCCGTGTCGTGGCATGCCAGGAGGAGGCGCCCCGTGGACACGACCACAAAAGTGATCATTCTGGCCGCGGCCCTCGCGGCCGTCGTCCTCGCCTTCGCCGTCGCCGTCCTCGTACGGCTGGTCCGCACCCGGCGCGATCTGCGGCGCGCGGGACTGCCCACGGGCCCGCGCTGGGTCTTCTGGGGCGCGGTGCTCTATCTCGTGCTGCCCACCGACCTGATGCCCGACCCGGTGTACCTGGACGACATCGGCGTCCTGCTGCTCGCTCTGCGCACTGTCCGCGGCTCCCTCGGCGAACGGGAGCGCAGTTCGGCGCACCGGCCGGACCGGCAACTGGCCGATGACTACGGAAAGTAAGGAAACCAACCACCCGTTCGATTCGTATAAGTCTCTGGAAGCCGAATCAGGTCGGCGGACCAGGCGGACTCACCCCTGGACCACCGCCTGCTCGGCGCAGTACCGACGAGGGAGAGACGATGCAACCGTTCGCGCTCAACTACGCGCGCCCGGCAGTGGAGTTGGAAGCTGCCGTTCCGTACGTGTACGACGCCGGACTGCAGTTGAACGTGCTCCGCGACGGCCGGGTCGCAGCCTGTGACTTCGCCCTGTTGAGAGAGTTCGGCACCACGACGTCCACCGCCGGCTCCAAGACGCACTTCGACGACTGACCGCGGGCCGCCGACGATGACCGTACTGATCCTCACCTGCGAGGAGGACGTCACCGCGGACATGGTGGTCGTGCACCTGAACGCGACGGGGGTTCCGGTGGTCCGGGTCGATCCCGCGGACCTGACCGGTGGTGTCTCGCTCTCGGGGGAGTACGTGCACGGCCGGTTCCGCGGCCATCTGTCCGCCGGGGGGCGGCTGGTGAGCATCGGGGGGCTCCGGTCCGTGTGGGTGCGCCGGCCCGGCATCCCGGCCGCGCGGGCGGCCCAGCCGTCGGCCTGGCTGACCGAGGAGGCCGCCCAGGCGCTCTACGGCATGCTGCGGGGCTCGGACGCGCGCTGGATGAACCACCCCGACGCCGCCCGCCGGGCCCGCCACAAGCCGTGGCAGCTGCGGCTCGCCCAGAGCTGCGGCCTGCCCGTGCCGGCGACGCTGATCACGACTTTCCCGCGCGCCGCCCGCGAGTTCGCCGAGCGCTACCCGGAACTGGTGGTCAAGCCGGTGTCGGGCGCGCACCCACAGGACCCGCCACGGGCCGTGCCGACCAGCCGGGTCGCGCCCGACACGGACTTCTCCGCCGTGGCGTTCGGGCCGACGCTGCTGCAACGGCGGATCACCAAGCGGGCCGACATCCGGCTCACCGTCGTGGGCGAGCAGATGCTGGCCGCCCGCAAGACGACCGCCGACGACGCGGACCCCGACGACGTCGACGTGCGGTTCGCCGCACCGGGCTCGCCATGGCGGCCCACCGATGTGCCGTCCCGGATCGCGCCGGGCGTCCTGGCCTACCTTCGCGAGGCCGAACTCGCTTACGGGGCTTTCGACTTCGCGGAGGACTCCGACGGGACCTGGTGGTTCCTGGAGTGCAACCAGTCGGGGCAGTTCGGGTTCGTCGAGGTGGAGACGGGGCAGCCGATCGCCCGCACCATCGCCGAGTGGCTGGCCCGACCCGTCCCGGTCCAGCCGTCCCACGTCAACGGCTCGCACACGAGGGTCCGTTGAGAACCGGGCCCGGCAGCGGACCGGGTCCGGGCAGCGGGCCGGGTCAGTGCGGGCGCGGGCCGGGTCACTGCGGGCGCGGGCCGGGAAGCATGCCCGCGCGCTGCCAGCCCGCGCCCGGGGAGTGCGGGCGGTCGTAGCCGAGGGACTGTGAGGGCCGCATGACCAGCTCCAGTTCCCTGCTCACACGTTCGGCCTCGCGGCGCACCTGTGCGGGTACGTCACCGCGCTCCGCGATGAGTCGGTCGTAGATGGGGGAATCCTGGAACACCCGTCAACGCGCCTTTCTGCTCGTCGGCCCCGTGCGGGGGCGAGACTGCGAGTGTAGGCGGCACGGTGTCCCGGAGTGTGAATTCCTTGGGATGACTTGACGCAGACCGGACATCCGTGACAGGTGAAGGCGGGATGTTCACGCTCCCGTCGTGGAACCCGGGCGGACGACCATCAGGACGGTGACCGTCGCCCACAGCAGGTTGAAGATGCCGGTGAACATGGCGAGTTGCACGGTGGCGCGGTGATCGGGAGCCTGCTCACCCCTCAGTTGCTCCAGGATCTCCTCCTGCCGGGGCAGGACGAAGGCGGCCAGAACGCCCGCGGCCGCGGCGGTCAGGGCGATGGAGGTGACGAGCCATCCGCTGCCGAGGACGCCCATGGCCGCCGCGGTGGCGAGTCCGAGGACCGGAACGGTCAGACCGAAACCGGCGTAGACCCGGCAGATGCGGTGCAGGAGCGCCACCGTGCCGACGCCCGTGGGCGCCATGCGGCGCGCTGCGGGCGGGAACATGCTGGCCGCGACGGTCACGGGACCGATGGCGACGATGGCCGCCAGGACATGGAGGGACAGCAGGATCTTGGTCACCGGGGCTCTTTCCGTGAAGACGAGGGACGGCGCCCACGCTAGGGTGCCCCGGCGTGATCACCCAGGGGCTGGAACGACAGCTTCCAACGGATTCCCGCCAACCCCTCCCACCTGTGCTCTCCCTGCCGGAGCCACCGCGATCCCACGTCACCGGGCCGGCGGGAAGACGCCTAGGGTGGCGGTCATGCACTCCGTGGCGATCCTGGTTCTCGATCACGTGGTGCCGTTCGACATGGCGGCACCCCAGCAGACGTTCGCCTGGACCCACCTGCCGGACGGGCGGCCCGCCTACCGGGTCCGGTTGTGCGCCGAGACACCCGAGGTGCGCGCGGACGGCGGTTTCACCCTGCGCATCGAGCGGGGGCTGGAGGCGCTGGCGGAGGCGGACACCATCATCGTGCCCGGCTGCTCCCCCGACGCCGCGCCGCCGTCCGCCCGGGTGCTGGCGGCCCTGCGCGAGGCGGCCGGGGCCGGCACCCGGATCGCGTCGGTGTGCGTCGGCGCCTTCGTACTGGCGGAGGCGGGTCTGCTGGACGGGCTGCGCGCCACCACGCACTGGGTGGCCGCCGGCGAACTGGCCCGCCGTTTCCCGCGGGTCGAGGTGGAGCCGGACGTCCTGTACGTGGACAACGGGCAGATCCTCACTTCGGCCGGTGCGGCCGCGGCGCTGGATCTGTGTCTGCACATGATCCGGCGGGACCTGGGGTCGGCCGTCGCCGCGAACATCGCCCGGATGTCGGTCATGCCGCTGGAACGCGAGGGCGGTCAGGCCCAGTTCATCGTGCACGAGCATCCACCCGTGCCCCGGGGCTCCGCGCTCGAACCGGTGCTGGAGTGGATCGAGGACAATCTCGCGCACGAGGTGACGCTGGGCGCACTGGCGGCGCGAGCGGGAATGAGCGAGCGGACCTTCAGCCGCCGCTTCCGCGAGCAGACCGGCACCACGCCACTGCAGTGGCTGCTGCGGGCGCGGGTCCGGCGCGCCCAGTACCTGCTGGAGAACTCCGACCACTCGGTCGAACGGATCGCGCGCCAGACGGGGTTCGGGTCGCCGACCGCGTTCCGGGAGCGGTTCCGCAAGGTGGCGGGCACCACGCCGCATGCGTACCGCTCGGCGTTCCACGGGCGGACGAACGCCTCGACGGCCCTTTCCCAGGCCGCCGAGGCGTGATGCCCGGTCCGTGCCGGGCCTTTCGTCAACCGACCAGCGTCAGCCCGTTCTCCCCGTCCGCGTCCGCGGCCTCCGGCCGTCCCTCGGTGAGCAGCAGGACATCCGCCTTGGCAATGGCGTCACTGATGTCGGACGTCCCCATCATCACGCACAGCGTGTAGCTGACGTCCTCCAGTTCGCGTGCCGCCGTCGGCACGTGCCTCTCCGACTGAGCGATCCTCAGCGACGCGTACCGCGTCAGCAACTCCCTGACGATCTTCCGGTCCGGTACAAGCACGTAGCGCCCCTCTCTGTGTTTTCGCTGCGTATGCCCGAACCACGCGTAAACATTCACACGATTTTCTCACCTGGGGTGGATTTGACGAGAAATGATCGGTTGCGACCGGTCTTAGGGCGTGTATCGGAAGTAGATCAGGTCGTAGTGGCCAGTTCGACGAGGTGCCGGGCTGTGCCAGCAGGATCGACGATCTGATGGAGGTGTGCGCCGGGCAGGTGTGCCACACGCCAGCCGCGTTCGCGCGCCTCCTCGGCAAGGTCGTCATACGGAGGGCCGAACAGCAAGTAGGAGCAGGGATGATCGTCCCATCCGCCGGGGACCGGGATGTGCTGCTCGTAGTAGGACAGCGGCAGGGTCGGCTGCTCCTCAATGACTGTCTGCCGCATCATCGGATCTGAGAACATGGGTGCGACGTCTGCCTCGTCCCACCAGTCTGTCCAGCGCGGCAGCCTGCCGTTCACGGCCATCGGGCGGAGGAACTTTAGCAACTCGGGTGAGGCGACAGGGGTGGGTCCGGTTCGGGCCGGCAGCGCGGCATCAACGAAGATGGAGCTGGTCACCGGATGGTCGAGGCCCGAGCGAATCGCCGGGAGAAACAGGCCAGCGTTGCTGTGTGCCACCAACGTGAGGGGGCTGTCGGCCGGGACCTGTCGGAGGTCGTCGCGGACGGCGTTGACCATGCGGGGCCAGAAGGGCGGAGCACCGGCGCCTACGTTCAGCAGGGACGGCACCCGTACCTGGTATCCCGCCGCCGTCAGGTGTTCGGCCACAGGGTGCCAGGTCGAGGGACCCACGGACGGACTGTGCACGAGAACGAAGATCGGCTGCATGTGACGATCCTGTCGCCCATGCCATCAAAGCGGCGACTGTCTTGGCTGACAGCAGAACGTGATATTGGATGGCGTCTTGAACCGCCGCTACGTACGGTCTGCCAGATGACGCTCTCTCATGACGTGGCCGGAGACGGCCCTGCGGTTGTGCTGTTGCATTCCGGGGTGTGTGACCGACGGATGTGGGACGCGCAGTGGCCGACCCTGATCGATGCCGGCTACCGGGTGGTGCGCTGTGATCTTCGGGGCTTCGGCGGGACTCCTGCTCCGGACCGGCCCCACAGCGATGCCGAGGACGTGCTGGAACTCCTGAACGGCCTCGGGATAGCGCGGGCGGCACTGGTGGGATCCTCGTACGGCGGGGAGGTCGCCTTGGAGATCGCCGCGCGCTGGCCGGATTGGGTGAGCGCCATGGCGTTGCTCTGTTCTGCTCTTCCCGGCCATGAACGTTCTGCCGAACTCAATGTGCTCGGAGAGCGCGAGGAGGCACTGCTCGATGCGGGGGACATCGCTGGTGCGACGGAACTGATGGTCAGCACCTGGCTGGGCCCGGACGCGGACGAGACCGCCCGCGAAGCGGTACGCCAGATGCAGCAGCACGCCTTTGAGGTGCAACTGGCCGCCGCTGAGGACTTCGAGCCGATCGAGGCCCAAATTGATTTGACAGCGATTGTGGCTCGTTGTCTCGCCGTCTCGGGTGCGCATGATGTGGCGGACTTCCGACACATCGCTGCCCGGCTGCCTGATCTGCTCGCGAATGCCGAACATGTGGAGTTGCCGTGGGCAGGTCACCTTCCCAGTCTGGAGCGGCCGTCTGACATCGCCGATCTACTGATCGATTTCCTGCGGCAGACAATGCCTGTTGGGTGAGCCCGCAGCCGCGACAGTCTTGGCTGATAGCAGAACGCTTCGTCTCGAAGAAGCCATGAACCACAGCATGGCTGTTCACAACCATTCTTGATGGCGGCAACAAGCACGGTGGCTTCGTAGCGGACTGCGAGCTTGTCATACCTCGTGGCCACGGCACGGTGCCGTTTGAGGCGATTGATGCCGCACTCGACCGCGTGCCGAGCCTTGTAGTCCTGCGGGTCGAACTTCGGCGGCCGGCCCCCGCGCGAGCTGCGTTTCTTGCGGTTACGGGCCTGGTCGGCCTTGTCGGGGATGGTGCAGCGGATCCCGCGCCGCCGCAGGTAGGAGCGTTTCTTGCGGGAGGCGTACGCCTTGTCGGCGCGCACACGATCGGGCCGGGTGCGCGGCCTGCCCGGCCCCAGACGGGGCACCCTTATACGGCCCAGGACAACCTCGAACTGCGGGGAGTCGCCGCGTTGCCCGGCCGTGATCACGATGGACATGGGCTTCTGGCCCTGTTCGACGGCCAGGTGCAGCTTGGTGGTCAGGCCGCCGCGCGAGCGCCCGAGCCCATGGTCGTCCGGCTCGACGGTGACGCCGCCGGGCGGCTCCTTCTGCAACTCCCCCTTTTGCGGGCCCCGGCGGCGTGCTGGTGGGCCCGGCATACCGTGGAGTCGACGTTAATGTCCCAGGTGATCAGCTCTTTCGCGTCAGCCTGGGCTTGGAGCTCGGTGAAGATCCGATGCCGGGTGCCGTCCCGCTGCCAGCGGCGGAACAGGTCGTACGCCCGGCCCCACGGTCCATACTCGGCGGGGAGGTCCCGCCACGGGATGCCGGTGCGGACCCGGAACCGTATGCCGTTGATCAGCTGCCGCCTGGCCCACGTCGGCGGCCGTCCGGGCTTCTTGCCTTTCGGCAACAGCGGTTCCAGCACCGCCCATTGCGCATCCGTCAGATCTCCACGTGCCACGAACCAAGATCATCTCACGTTTAAGATCCACTTTCGATACACGCCCTAGGCGAGGCGGCCGCTCAGGCGGCGTCCAGCTCCGCCAGATCCTCGGCCGTCAGGGTGAGGTCGGTGGCGGCGAGCGAGTCGCGGATGGTCTCGGGCCGGCTCGCGCCCGGGATCGGCACGACCACCGGCGACTTGGCGAGCATCCACGCCAGACACACGCGCTGCGGGCTCACCCCGTGCGCTTCGGCGATGCGGGCGAAGGGGGCGTGGCCCGAGCCGAGTTCACCGGCCTTCGAGATCCCGCCGAGGGGACTCCAGGGCAGGAACGCGATCCCGAGCTCGTCGCACAGGCGCAGTTCCGGCTCGCTGGAGCGGAAGGCCAGGGAGAACTGGTTCTGCACGGAGACCAGACGCCCGCCGAGGATCTCACCGGCCTGCCGGATCTGCTCGGGGTTCGCGTTGGAGATGCCGGCCATGCGGATCTTGCCCTCGTCCAGCAGGTCCCGGATCGCGCCGACGGACTCGGCGTAGGGGACGCGCGGGTCGGGGCGGTGGAACTGGTAGAGGCCGATGGCGTCGACGCCGAGCCGGCGCAGCGACTCCTCGCAGGCCGCCTTGAGGTGGCGGGGGCTGCCGTCGAGCGTCCAGCTGCCGTCGCCGGGGCGCAGGTGGCCGCCCTTGGTGGCGACCAGGACGTCGCCGCCGCGGTCGTGGGAGGCGAGGGCTTTGGCGATCAGCGTTTCGTTGTGGCCGACCTCGTCGGCGTCGAGGTGATAGGCGTCCGCGGTGTCGATCAGGGTCACCCCGGCGTCGAGGGCGGCGTGCAGGGTGGCGAGGGAGCGTTCCTCGTCCGGTCGTCCCTCGATGGACATGGGCATCGCGCCCAGGCCGATCGCGCTGACCTCGACGTCACCGATGCGGCGGGTGTGCATGGGTCGTGACCTCTTCCGGCTGTCGGGCGATGGTGCACACCAGCCTGGACGCCGTACGGCCGGGGGTCCAATAGAAGAAGGAGAACGCATTCAGCACTCGGGCCACTGAATCGCGCCCGACCCTCGAAGGCCTCCTTGTCACACCAGGATGAAACCCCGCGCCCGAGGACTCATCTCCCCCACACAGACCGGCGATCCGTAGGGCATTCCTCCGCCTCGCTGCCATATTCGAGGACCACTTCGGAGGTGGTTGTGAGCACAGAGGTGACAGCATCCGGTCCGGGGGAGACGGCGACGCACACGCCCGGGGGCACCGCGGAGCGCGTCGCCGGCCTGGAGCACCGCAGGGAGCGGGCGGTGGCCCCGGGCGGGCCGCGCAGACGCGGGGAGTTCTCGGCCCGGGAACGGATCGAACGGCTCGTGGACAAGGACTCCTTCACCGAGACCGGCCTGTTCGTCCGAGCCCGGCCCGCCGGGCACGACGCCCGCCGTCCCCACGGCGACGGCGTGGTCACCGGGTACGGCATGGTCGACGGCCGCCAGGTGTGCGTCTTCGCCCAGGACTCCACCGTGTTCGGCGGCAGCATGGGCGAGGCCTTCGGTGAGAAGACCGTCGCCCTGATGGAGCTGGCCCTGAAGACCGGCTGCCCGGTGATCGGCCTGAACGACTCCGGCGGGGCACGCATCCAGGAAGGTGTCGCCGCCCTCGCTCTCTACGCCGAACTGGTGCGGCGCAACGTCAAGGCGTCCGGGGTGATCCCGCAGATCTCGGTCGTCCTGGGCCCGTGCGCGGGCGGCGCCGCGTATTCGCCGGCGATCACCGACTTCACAGTGATGGTGGACGGCGCCTCGCACATGTTCGTCACCGGCCCCGACGTCATCGAGACGGTCACGGGCGAGCGCACCACCGCCGAGGAACTGGGTGGCGCCCGCACCAGCAACACCGTCAACGGCAACGCCCACTTCCTGGCCGCCGACGAGGGGGACGCCCTCGACACCGTGCGCGACCTGCTGTCGTACCTGCCCGCCAACAACCTGGAACGGCCCCCGGAGTACGCCCCCGGGCACGCCCCGGCCGGTGACGGGCTCGACGCGATCGTCCCGGACCGGCTCGGCGAGGCCTACGACATGCGGGACATCCTGCACGCGGTCGTCGACGACGGTGAACTGCTCTTGGTGCAGGAGCTGTTCGCGCCGAACATCATCTGTGCCCTGGCCCGGATCGAGGGCCGCTCGGTGGGGGTCGTCGCCAACCAGCCGCTGCACGCCGCCGGGGTCCTCGACATCGACGCGTCCGAGAAGGCCGCGCGGTTCGTGCGGTTCTGCGACGCGTTCGGCATCCCGCTGCTGACCTTCGCCGACGTGCCCGGATATCTCTCCGGGGTACAGCAGGAGCAGGCCGGGATCATCCGGCGCGGCGCGAAGCTCCTGTACGCCTACGCCGAGGCCACCGTCCCCAAGGTCACGGTCGTGGTGCGCAAGGCCTACGGCGGCGGGTACGCGGTGATGGGCTCCAAGCACCTGGGCGCCGACGTCAACCTCGCCTGGCCCACCGCCCGGATCGCCGTCATGGGCGCCGAGGGGGCCGTGGGCGTCCTGCACCGGCGCGAACTCGCCGCGTCCGACGACCCGGAGGCGCTGCGGGCAAGCCTTCTCGCCGCGTACGAGCGCACCCATGGCACCCCGTATCCCGCCGCCGAACGCGGCTATGTCGACGCGGTCATCGCTCCGCGTGAGACCCGGGAGCAGGTCTGCCGCGCCCTGCGCGCGCTGCGCGGCAAACGCGCCCCGATGCCGGAACGCCGGCACGGCAACATCCCCCTCTAGCCCTCCCCCTTCTCCCCCCCTTTGTGACTCTCCCCCTTTGCGACCCGTAGGCCGATCCGCGCCGTGAGGAGCCCGCCCCGATGGACAGCCGCCGCCCCCCGCTCGCGCCCGATTGCCCCACACTGCCGGAGTACGTGCGGCACTGGGCCGAGACCACTCCCGACCGCCGGGCCTTCACCTTCGTCGAACACCCGGCACCGCACTCGCGCGGCGTCCACCGCACCTTGACCTGGCGGCGCCTGGACGCGCGGGCGCGGGCGATCGCCGCACGTCTCGCGGACGAGACGAGCCCAGGGGACCGGGTCGCACTGCTGTGTCCGCAAGGAACGGAGTACGTGACCGCCTTCCTCGCGGCCCTGGCCGCCGGCCTGGTCGCCGTGCCGCTGTACACGCCGGGCCTGCCCGGGCACGCCGACCGGCTCGCGGGCGTCCTGGCCGATGCGCGTCCCTCGGTGGTGGTGACCACGAGCCGGGTCCGTGACGAGGTGCGGGAGTTCCTCGGGGCCGGCGGCCCGCGGATCGTCGTGGCGGACGAGGTGCCCGACGACGACGGCCGGGACCGGCAGCCGGTCGCCCCGGACCCCGGGGCGCCCGCCTACCTCCAGTACACGTCCGGCTCGACCCGCGCCCCGGCCGGCGTGGAGATCAGCCACGGCAACGTCGTCGCCAACGCCCGCCAGGCCCTGGCCGCCTACGGCCTCGGCACCCGTCCGATGACCAGTGTGGGCTGGCTGCCGCTCTACCACGACATGGGGCTGGTGCTCAGCGTCGCGGCCCCGGTGGTGCGCGGGGCGCTGTCGGTGCTGATGG
Organism: Streptomyces sp. NPDC037100; assembly: GCF_055606225.1. Taxonomy (NCBI): domain Bacteria; kingdom Bacillati; phylum Actinomycetota; class Actinomycetes; order Kitasatosporales; family Streptomycetaceae; genus Streptomyces; species Streptomyces sp. NPDC037100. The sequence goes on from NZ_JBVJSX010000008.1 coordinate 351,267, forward strand.
ACCCGGCGGCGTTCCTGCACGAGCCGGTGCGCTGGCTGCGCCTGCTCGCCGCGCATCCGAACGCCGTGAGCGCCGCACCCAACTTCGCCTACGACTACTGCGTCGCGACCGTCACCGCCGACCAGAAGGCCGGTCTGCGGCTGGACAAGGTGACGGCCCTGATCAACGGCAGTGAGCCGGTCCGCCCGGGCACGGCCGACCGGTTCCACGCGGCGTTCGCGGGCCAGGGCCTGGCGCCGAGGACGCACTGCCCTTCGTACGGGCTGGCCGAGGCCACGGTGTTCGTGTGCGCGGCCCGGCCGGGTGAGCCGCTGAGCCGGTTCGCGCTCGACCGCGACGCCCTGACGGCCGGAAAGGCCCTGCCCGCCCGGCCCGACGATCCCCGGGCGGTGCTGCTGGCGGGCTGTGGCACTCCGGCGGGTCAGCGGGTCCGGGTCGCCGACCCGGTGTCACGGGCCCTGCTGTCGGAGGGCGAGGTCGGGGAGATCTGGGTGCAGGGGCCGAACGTGGGCCGCGGCTACTGGAACCGGGACTCGCAGGACGTCTTCGGCGCGCAGTTCGCGGACGCCGCGGCCGGTCCGGGACGCTGGCTGCGCACGGGTGATCTGGGAACGGTGCTGGAGGGGCAGCTGGTCGTCACGGGACGGCTGAAGGACCTGATCATCGTCGACGGGCGCAACCACTATCCGCAGGACGTCGAGGCGACGGTGCAGGAGGCACACGAGGCGGTCCGCCGGGACCGGCTCGCCGCCTTCGCCGTGCCGGGGGGTGCCGGTGGCGAGTGCGCGGTCGTCGTGGCGGAGCACACGCGGACCGCACACCTCGCGGAGCTCGACGTGACCGCCCTGGTGCGTGCCGTGCGCGGCGCCGTGTCCGCCCGGCACGGGTTGCGGCTGGCCGATGTCGTCGTGGTACCGCCGGGGACGGTGCCGCGCACCTCCAGCGGCAAGGTGTCGCGGGCACTGACCCGCACCCGGTATCTGGAGGGTGCGTACGGCGGGCAGGCCCGGGCGGCGGGTGCCGCGGAATGAGGCCCGTCGACGAGGCCGCGCTGCGCCGGCTGATCGCCGAGCGGGTGGCCGCCTGGAACGGCACGTCCCCGGACGACGTCCCGATGGGCCGGCCGCTCGCGGATCTCGGCATGGCCTCGCGGGATGCCGTCGCCCTCGCCGGTGAGCTGTCCCGCGCCACCGGCCGGGAGCTGCCGACGACGCTGCTGTGGGAGGCGCCCACCGGCGAGGCCCTGGTGGCGCGGCTGTGCGGCGCGGGGGCCCCGGGGGCCGAGGCGGCGTCGGTGCCGCCTCCCTCGGTGCCGGGAGGGGCGGCCGAGCCGGTCGCGGTCGTCGGGGTCGGCTGCCGCCTGCCCGGCGGCGTGCACGGCCCGGACGACTACTGGCGGCTGCTCAGCGAGGGGGCCGACGCGATCCGGCGCGTCCCGGAGGACCGCTGGCGCGACTTCACCGCGTTCCCGCCCGCCGACGCCCATCCCTACGGCGGCTATCTGGACGACATCGCCGGGTTCGACGCGGACTTCTTCCGCATCACCCCGCGCGAGGCCGCGGTGACGGACCCCCAGCAGCGGATCCTGCTGGAGGTCGTCCACGAGGCGCTCGACCACGCCGCCGTGCCGGCCGGGTCCCTGGCGGGCACGGCCACCGGCGTGTTCGTCGGCGTCTCCGCACCGGAGTACGGGCAGTTGACGGGCGCCGACCCGGCCGCCGTCGACCCCTGGGCGCCGGCCGGGGGCGCGCTCAGCGTCGCCGCGGGACGGCTCGCCTACGTCCTGGACACCCGGGGACCGAGCCTGGCCGTCGACACGGCCTGCTCCTCCTCTCTGGTCGCCGTCCACCACGCCTGCGTCAGCCTGCGCACCGGCGAGAGCGACACGGCGATCGCGGCCGGGGTCAACCTGCTGCTGTCGCCGACCGTCACGGTCGCCTTCCACCGGGCGGGCGCCCTGGCACCGGACGGGCGCTGCAAGCCGTTCTCCGCCGCGGCCGACGGCATCGGGCGCGGTGAGGGCTGCGCGGCCGTGATCCTGAAGCGGCTGTCCGACGCCGAGCGGGACGGCGACCGGGTGCTGGCCGTCATCCGCGCCTCCGCCGTCAACTCCGACGGCCGCTCGAACGGCCTGATGGCGCCCAACCCGGCCGCACAGCAGGCATTGCTGGAGCGGGCCTACGCGCAGGCCGGGCTCGCCGCGGAGCACGTCGACTACGTGGAGGCGCACGGCACGGGCACACCGCTGGGCGACCCGATCGAGGCGGGTGCGCTCGGCGCGGTGCTCGGCGCGGGCCGGGACCCCGACCAGCCTCTGCTGCTGGGGTCCGCCAAGGGCAACCTCGGCCATCTGGAGTCCGCGGCGGGCATCGCGGGCCTGGTGAAGACCGTGCTGGCCCTGCACCACGACGGCATCCCGCCGTCCCTGCACTGCGAGCGGGGCAGTTCCCTCACCGATCCCCGGCTGCGGGTGGTGACCGAGCCGGAGCCCTGGCCCCGTTACGGCGGCACGGCCGTCGCGGGCGTCTCCGGGTTCGGCTTCGGCGGCACCAACGCCCATGTGGTGCTGGAGGAAGGACCGCCCGGCCTGGCCCCGGTACGACCGGCCGAGGAACCGGCCGCCCGCCTGCACCTGCTCTCCGACCTCGACACCGAGCGGCTGCGCGACACGGCGGGCAGGCTCGCCGGCCGGCTGCGGGAGCGCCCCGCGCACCCTGCCGACGTGGCCCGGACCCTGGCCGGACGCACGGGCCGAGGGCCCGTGCGTGCCGCCGTGGTCGCCCGTGAGCAGGGCGAACTGGCCGACGCGCTGGACGCGTTCGCGTCCGGGCGCCCGGATCCACGGGTGACGACCGGCGACCGCGACCGCGTGGGACGCGGCCCCGTGTGGGTGTTCTCCGGATACGGCAGTCAGTGGCCCGGCATGGGGCGCCGGCTGCTGGCCGAGGAACCCGCGTTCGCCGCCGCCGTCGAGAAACTCGACCCGCAGCTCGCCCCCGAGTGCGGCCTGTCCCTGTACGACCACCTGTCCTCGGGAGAGGGTCTCGACCGTCTGGAGGTCGCCCAACCGGTGCTGTTCGGCCTTCAGCTGGCACTCGCCGAGCTGTGGCGGTCCCACGGTGTCGAACCCGCCGGTGTCATCGGCCACTCCATGGGCGAGGTGGCGGCGGCCGTGTGCGCGGGCGCGCTGGACGTGGCGGACGGGGCGCGAGTCATCGCCGTACGGGCCCGGCTGCTGAGCGGGCTGCGGGGCGGCGCGATGGCCGTGGTGGACCTGGACGACGCCGAACTGGACGCGCTGGCACGGGACTTCCCTGAGGTGCATGTCGCCGTGCACTCCTCCCCGCGGCAGAAGGTCGTCACGGGTGAGGAGGCGGCGGTGGCCGGGCTCGTGCGCCGGCTGGAGGGGCAGGGCCGGGCGGCGCGGGCCATGCGGGTCGTCGGCGCCGGGCACTCGCCGCAGGTGGACGGACTGTTGCCGGAGCTGGTGGACGCGCTCTCCGGCGTCCGGGGGCGACGGCCGCGCGTCGCTGTCTACTCCACGGTCCTCGACGACCCGCGCGGAGACTGCCTCTTCGACGCCGCACACTGGGCGGCCAACCTGCGCAGGCCCGTGCGGCTGGACCGGGCGCTCGCGGCGGCAGCCGCCGACGGCCGCACGGCCTTCGTCGAGATCTCCCCCCACCCCGTGCTGACGGGAGCCGTCGCCGACACCGTGCCCGGCGCCCTCGCCCTGGCCACGCTGCGCCGGGACGCCGACGGGTCGGAGGCGTTCGCCGGGCGACTGGGCGCCCTGTACGCGGCGGGGCAGCGACTGCCCGTGCCGCAGGGGCGGGTCATCGACCTGCCGCTGCCGCGGTGGCGGCACGTACGGCACTGGTGGACGGACGGCCGGGCCGCTCGTGTGGAGCCGCTGCCGGAGGAGCCTGCTGCCGCGGTGACCGAGCGGCACGTACGGCACTGGTGGACGGACGGCCGGGCCGCTCGTGTGGAGTCGCTGCCGGAGGAGCCTGCTGCCGCGGTGACCGAGCCCTCCTCGGTCCTGGCCCGGTTGACCCACCACATCGCCGCCGTCACCGGCCACTCCCCCGCCCGGATCACGCCGGGCACCGCGTGGGCCGACCTCGGCCTGGACTCGCTGATGGCGGTCCGGGTGCGCACGGCGGTGGAGCGCGAGTTCGGCATCGAACTGCCCCTGCGCGAGCTGTTCGCCGCCGTCACCGTCGGGGACGCCGCCACCCGGGTCGAACGCACCCTCCCCCGGGACGACACCCCGGTGCGGCCATTGCGCGCCACCGGCTCGCGGCCCCCGCTGTTCCTCGTCCACGCCGCCGGCGGCCCGGTCGGCGTCTACCGGACGCTGACCGAACTCCTCGGCGACGAGCAGCCGGTGTACGGGCTGGAGCGGATCGAGGAAGCCGGGACCGTGCCCGAGAAGGCGCGGCGCTACGCCGAGGCGATCGACGTCGTCCACCCCGACGGCCCGTTGCTGCTGGGCGGTTGGTCCTTCGGCGGCTTCGTCGCCCAGGAGACCGCACGGCAACTGACCGCCGTCGGGCGGGAGGTGCGGCTGGTCGTCCTCATCGACTCCGTACGGCCTCTCCCCCGCCCGGGGTCGACGCGATCCGACCGGATCCGGGCGCACTTCGAGGGCTTCGCCCGCCATGTCGCCGACGCCTACGGCGTGCGGCTGGAGTTGCCGTACGACGAGCTCGTGGCGATGGACGACGACGCGGCCCGTATCGACGCGGTGCTGAGCGCCCTGCGCGAGGCCGCCGACGTGCCGTCGGCGGCACTGGAGCACCAGCGGTCCTCGTACCTGGACATGGGCATCGGCGAGTCGCACAGCCCCGCACCCCACGACGGGCCGGTGGTCCTCTACCGCGCCACCGAACCCGCGCCGCACACCGTGCGCGACCCCGCCTACGAGCGGGACGACCCGGCGCTGGGCTGGGAGGAGGTGTGCCCACGTCTGCAGGTGGTGCCGGTGGCCGGTCACCATCTGTCGCTGCTCGATCCGCCGCACGTCGGCGAGATCGCCGCCCATCTGAGCCGGACACTCGCCGAGCCGGCCCCCTGACATGGAACCCGAGGAGCCGTCATGTCCCACCTGCCGCAGCAGCCCGCCGCCGGAGCGTCCCGGCGCACCGTTGCCAGAGCGACAGCCGCCGCCGGTCTCGCCGCCCTGTTCGGGGCCGCGGCCGGCACGGCGCCGGCCCGGGCGGCCACCCGGCTGGGGCCGCGCACGCTGGACGTGTCCGTGCCCTCCGCGGCGCTCGGCCGCAGCGCGCCGGTCCGGCTGATCCTGCCGTCGGACTTCGCTGCGCGCCCGGACAAGAAGTACCCGGTGCTGTACCTGCTGCACGGCGCGCACGACGACTACACCTCGTGGACCCGTGAGACGGACATCGAGGCGTTCACCGCCGGCCGCGACCTGATCGTGGCGATGCCGGACGCGGGCCCCACCGGCATCCCGAGCGTCTGGCGCGGCGGCCCCGATTACGAGACGTTCCAGGTGAAGGAGGTGCCGGCGCTGCTCGCCCGGGACTACCGGGCCTCCGGCACACGGGCGGTCGCGGGGGTGTCGACCGGCGGTTACGGGGCCATGGCCCACGCGGCCCGCCAGCCCGGGGCGTTCACCGCGGCGGCCTCCTACAGCGGCGTCCTCGACACCACGGCCCCCGGTGTTCCCGCCATCATGGACGCCATCGTGGCCCGCGAGAACCTGCCGGCCGCGTCCCTCTGGGGAAATCCCGTGTTCAACCTCCTGACCTGGCGGGACTTCAACCCGCGTGCCCGCGCCACCGGGCTGCGCGGCACGGCCCTGTACGTGTCGCAGGGCAGCGGGGTGGGCGGCGGCGGGGATCCGCTGCCCGGGATCCTGGAGAGCGCCCTGTGGCCCTCTGCCCAGGGCTTCGCCCGCACGCTGGCCCTGATGGGGATTCCGGCCACCACCCACTTCTACGGGGGCGGCGGGCACGACTGGGCCCACTGGAAGCCGGAGTTCACAGCCTCGTGGCCTGTCCTCGCCCGTGGGCTGGGAGTGCCCGAGTGACGGGGGTTCCGTCGGGGCACGGAACGGAGCGGAGGGGTCGTCCGTCCAACACAGGACTTCCCACTCGTCTCACGGGCGACAGCCCGCGGGTGAGCCGCTTCCGGCCGAAAGGAGTGTCCGTGATGGCTGTGCCCACCCCGCACGGCGTGCCGGACCGTCACACCGCGCCGCAGGTCCCGCCCGAGCTGGCGGAGCTGCTGCGGGCCAACCTGGCGGCCGTCGCCGACGAGGTGGAGGAGGAGGTCCGCCGCCAGGTACCCGAGTACGCCCGGCCCTCCGACGGCACGTACCGCCAGAACCTGCGGTCCGGGGTGGTGCAGGCGCTGACCCTGTTCGTCGACCACATCGCCGACCCGCGGGACGACGGGGGCGCGATCGCGGCGACGTACTACGAACTCGGGCGGGGTGAGGCCCTGGAGGGCCGCAGTCTGGACGCCCTGCAGTCCGCGTTGCGGGTCGGCGGTATGCGCGCCTGGCGGCTGATGGGCCGCACCGCGGAGGAACTCGGGCTGGACTCCACGGTCGTGGCCGGGCTCGGGGAGCTGGCGTTCCGGACCGTGCACGAGGTCGCGCAGGCGGCCGCGTCCGGGTACGCCGAGGCCCAGCTGCGCAGCTCCGACGAGCTGGAGCGGCGCCGCAAGCGCCTGCTGGACCTGCTCCTGGAGGACGGGCCGGTGGCGCTGGAGGCCGTGCAGGATCTGGCGCACAGCGCTCGCTGGCCCGTGCCGCGGACGGTTGCCGTCGTGGCGCTCGCGGCGGCGCCGGACCGGCGGGAGGAGGACCGGCCGCTGGCCACGGCGGGTGCGCTGGTGGACATGGGGTCCCGGCCACCGCGCATGCTGCTGCCCGACCCGGACGGCTCCGGCGGCATCGGCGGCCGGGCGTTCACCCTCGCGCTGCGCGGCCGGCCCGCCGCGATCGGCCCGACGGTCGCGGTCACCGGGGCCGCGCAGTCGCTGCGCCTGGCCACCCGGGCGCTCGGGCTGATGGGCCGTGGGGTGCTGCCCCGGCAGGGCGTGGTGCGCTGCTCCGAACATCTGTCGACGCTGCTGCTGCACGGAGACGAGCCGCTGCTGGAGCGGCTCCAGGCCCTGGTCCTGGCGCCCCTCGACACGGTCTCGGCGGGGCAGCGCGACCGGCTCGCCGAGACGCTGCTGGCCTGGCTGCTCAGCGGCAGCAACGTGCCGGACGTGGCCGTGCGGCTGCACGTCCACCCCCAGACGGTCCGCTACCGCCTGCGTCAGCTGGAGAAGCTCTTCGGGGACGCCCTGCACGACCCGGAGACCCGTCTCGACCTCATTCTCGCGTTGCGCGCGGAATCCTTGCACACACGAGAGAAATGACGTCCGCATTCAGGCGCCCACTCAATCGGCGACAAAAATCTGCGGGGTTTCCATAATCCCGTCCATAACAACAGACGAGAGAAAGCCCATACGTTCGGGGCGTCCTTTTTCGCAGGCGCTTCACGCGCCTTTCCACGCGGAGGATCCCCCATGCGCATCCGTATGTGTCTCGCGGCGCTCTCACTGGCCGGCGGGGCCGGACTCGCCACCCTCTCGGCTCCCCCGGCCATGGCCGCGGCCTGCTCGGACGTCGAGGTCGTCGCGGCCCGCGGCACCTTCGAGCCGGGCACGCTCGGCTTCATCGTCGGCGACCCGGTGTATTCCGCCCTGCAGAAGAAAGCGGTGGGCAAGAACCTGACCAGCTACAAGGTGAACTACCCCGCCGACCTCTCCCCCACGTCCGCGGCACAGGGAAATCTGGATCTGGTGAACCACGTGAAGAGCCAGGCCGCCGCCTGCCCGGGCCAGAAGTTCGTTCTCGTCGGCTATTCGCAGGGTGCGAACGTCGTCGACAACTCGATCGGCATCAGCAGCGCCGGTGCGGTGGTCGGCAGCCCCATCGTGGCCACCCTGCCCGCCGCGGTCGAGCCGAAGGTCGCCGCGGTGCTGCTGTTCGGCAACCCGATCCGGGCGCTCGGCAAGAGCGTCACCGGCACCTACCAGAGCCGCACGCTCGACCTCTGCGCCAAGGGCGACCCCGTCTGCGAGAACGGCGGGGGCGACGTCGGGGCGCACCTGAGCTACCGGGACGACGCCGATCAGGCGGCCACGTTCGCCGCGGGCCGGCTCTGATCCCTTCCTGCACGAAAGGGGCCCGGGAGGATGTCCTCCCGGGCCCCGGGCGTGCGCACCGGCCGGGACTAGCGCGGTGTCCGCGCGAAGCCGGCGAGGCTGGTGGAGACGGGCTCGGGCCGTCCGTTGTTCTGTACGGGCGCTGCGGTCAGGACGTCGAGGTGCTGGTAGCCGTCGGCGACGACCGGGTGCAGGTCGGCCGGGACCCGGCCGGCCAGCAGGCCCTCACCGGCGAGCACGGTGAGCACCGGGTTGGCCTTGAGCCCCTCGGGGTGGACGACGAGCTTCTTCACCTGCGGTGAGGTGGCCAGCTCGATGTCCGTGACCAGCTTGGTCGGGAAGTACTGCTCGGTGAAGTCCAGCGGCTGCTCGGCCAGGCTGCGGGCCAGTTGCCGCACGTCGGTGACCTCTTCGCCGGCGCCGGTGAACGGGGTGCCGTCGGCCGACCGGTAGCCGGGGTCGTCCGCTTCGCCGACCCGGTCGTAGTTGCGCCAGGTGTACAGCGGACCCTCCGGCCGGTCCGGGATGGCCTTGTACGCGGTGCCGTACAGCCCCGGTCGGGCGTCGCCGCCGTTGGCGGCGGGGAAGCTCTTGTCGGCGATCGGTCCGCCGTCGAAGAAGCCGACACTGGTCTGCAGGAACGCCAGCGGGACGGAGTTGTCGTCCAGGAGCGCCCCGAGCACCGCGCCGTTGGTGAGCCGGAAGTCCTTCACCGCTGGTGAGCCGCTGAGGAAGGCGGCGGTGTCCTTGGCGAACAGGAAGCGGTTGGTGGCCTTGATGTTGAGGTTGCGGGGCAGATGGCTCAGCAGGTCCGCCTCACCGTCCAGGTCCGTCAGGGCGCCCAGGCCCGCGATGCCGAGGAGGGTCATGGTCTCGGGGTTGAGCAGCACCGGCGCGGACAGGGTGCGCGGCAGCACCCCGCTGTCCAGCCCGGCCTGCACGACGCCGTAACCGAGTCCGATGTCGGGCAGGTTGGTGTCGCCGGGGATGCTGCCGCTGAGGTCGCCCAGCGTGGTGGAGACGGTTGTGTCGAGGGCGAAGTAGCCGGCGCACTGGTTGTACCCGGCGTCCGCCGTGGTGGCGCGGTTGCCGTCGAAGTCGGCGGTGGCGAAGTAGCCGGTGATGACACCGCCCAGCGAGTGCCCGCCGCACAGCACCTTCCGCTTGCGCAGCGCCTGGGAGGGCAACTCGGCGGTGAGCAGGTCGTACTGGTCGCGTACGGTCTGCTCGACCCCCAGCTTCGCCATCCAGCCCAGCTGTGCGTTGCCGGCGTAGCCGCCGAAGGTCCGGCCGCCGACCTGCTTGCCGCGGTAGTAGTAGTCGACGGCGGTGTGCTGGTCGCCGGAGGCGATGCCGGTGCGGTCCTCCAGGCAGTTGGAGCGCCGGTCCAGCGCCCAGAACTCGATGTGCTGCCCCTGGTCGGCGGCCCGCGTGACCGTGTTGCGGGCGACGCTGTCGAACGCCCCCGCCCCTTCCAGGATGCCGGGCTGGGCGATGAGGATCCGGTCCGCGTCGGTGGACGCGGCCGGACCGCCGGCGGAGCGGTAGCGCAGATACGACAGCCAGTCGCAGGCCGCCGGACGGGGCCCGGCCGATTCCGGCAGCGGCACCTTCACCCGCACCATCGACTCCGTCACCCCGGTCACCGGCGAGGTCGACGTCACCGGCGTCTCGGTGCGCGCTCCCTCGGCGCGGGCGCCCGGGGCGGCGGCCGTGAGTGTCCCGGCGGTCAGCAGTACCGCGAGTACGGCACTGCGCCACTTCCCTCTGTGCGTACGGTTCATGTCCATGCCACGGACGCTAGGGCGGTGGCACGACCGCTCTCAGGGAGTGCTGATGACAACTCAGCTTCCGGATGGCGGCTTGTCACAGGCGAACAGCGCGCCCGGGCCCCGGCGCGAGAGGAGGTCCGTAGCGCTTCTGGACGTCACCGAGCTGCGGACCGGCCGTTTCGGGAGCATGGTGGGGTTATGGACGGTCAACCCCCTGTGGTCGTGCAGCCGCCCGCGACGGACGGCGGACGGCTGGTGACCATCCACGGCGAGCGCATGGGCGTCGCGTACAGCCTCTTCGACGTACTGGATCTGCTGCACCGCGAGGGCCTGCCCACCACCGACACGGCCGTCGACGACACCGAGCTGATCGAGTGGCAGGGCGGCGGCCCGTACGACTGGAACAACGGGGCGTCCGACGAGGCGTGAGCCGGCTTACGCCCACCCCGGATCCTTGTCCGATCCGGTCTCGGCCGATCCGTCGAGGCGGTCGCGATGCGCGGGCGTCGGCCTCAGGTCGGCCGCGGCGAGGTTCTCCTCCAGGTGCTCGATCCGGGCCGTGCCCGGGATCGGCAGGACGACCGGGGCGCGGCCCTGGAGCCAGGCGAGCGCGACCTGCGTGGACGTGGCGCCGAGCTCGGCCGCGACGGCGGCGGTTCCGGCATCGGCCCCCGTCTTCCCCCAGGCCACCGCCTCGCCACGGCAGGAAGGCGATCCCGGCCGCAGCGCACGCGTCCAGCACCGCCTCGTGCTCCCGGTCGAGCAGGTTGTAGCGGCTCTGCCCCGGCGGCGCCCCACCCGGCCCGGGGCGCGGCACGCTCGACGAGCCGTTGTCGGCGCCTGGCGATACGCTGCGCGAAAACGGACCTTTGTCCCTTTCTGGGAGGTTCCTATGGCCTCACGTCTCAACCCGTATCTCACCTTCAACGGCGACGCCCGGCAGGCGATGGAGTTCTACAAGGAGGTCTTCGGCGGCACTCTCGACCTCAACAGCTACGGAGAGTTCGGGCAGGCGGACGCCCCGAACGCCGACAAGATCATGCACGGCATGCTGGAGACGGCCGGCGGCTTCACCCTGATGGGCGCCGACAACCCGCCGGGCACGCAGTCCGAGCAGGGCAGCCCCATCTCCGTGAGCCTGAGCGGCGACGACGAAGCCGAGTTGCGCGGTTACTGGGAGAAGCTGTCCGAGGGCGGTTCGGTGTCGGTGCCGCTGGAGAAGCAGATGTGGGGCGACGTGTTCGGCATGTGCACGGACCGCTTCGGCGTCCCGTGGATGGTCAACATCAGCACGGAGAGCTGAGCGGCCCGCGGGGTCACCCACGTCGGGCCGGCCCCGGCTCCTTCGGCGAGCGCGGGGGGACACGTCCGCTTCGGCGGCGACGGCCTCGGCGAGCACGGCCGCGGCCTTTCCTCGTGGGTCGCTGCCTGCCTGGATCGCGTTCGGTGAGACCGCGCAGCGCGGGGTAGGCGAGTCGCACCCGCCGGGGTGCCGCTGCAAAGTGCGGTCGGTACCCGAGCGCACCCGGCCGGCGCGGTCGGCCGGGGCCCGGCGGGCCGGACTTCGACCGACAAGGAGCGGCCATGGACGTCAGGGTCGAGACGACACCGACCCCCACCCCCGCCGGCGGCGTCGCGGACCGGACGCCGCCGGCGGTCTCGCGGCGGCTGCGGGTCATCACGATCATCGCCACGTTCGGCGGTCTGCTCTTCGGCTACGACACGGGCGTCATCAACGGCGCCCTGCCCTATATGACCGAGGACCTCGGCCTGACCCCGGTCACCGAGGGCATGGTCACCGGCTCGCTCCTGCTGGGGGCCGCGCTGGGCGCGGTGACCGGCGGCCGGCTGTCGGACGCGCGCGGCAGGCGGCGCGCCGTCCTGCTGCTGGCCGTGCTGTTCTTCTTCGGCGCCCTGGGCTGCACGCTCGCCCCGACGACCGCCGTGATGGTCGTGGCCCGGTTCGTGCTCGGTCTCGCGGTCGGCGGTGCCTCGGTGACCGTGCCGGTGTACCTCGCCGAGGTGTCACCCGCCGAGCGGCGCGGCGCCCTCGTCACCCGCAACGAGCTGATGATCGTCACCGGTCAGCTGCTGGCGTTCACGTTCAACGCGATCATCGCCCGGCTGGGTGGCGAGTCCGGCGGTGTGTGGCGCTGGATGCTGGTCGTGGCCACACTGCCGGCCGTGGTGCTGTGGTTGGGCATGCTGGTGATGCCGGAGAGTCCGCGCTGGCTGGCCTCGCAGAGCCGTTTCGCCGAGGCTCTCGAAGTCCTCGGGCAGGTGCGCTCCCGGGCCCGGGCCGAGGCCGAGCTGAAGGAGGTCTCGGCGCTCGCCGTCAAGGACGAACAGGCGAAGCCCGGCGGCTGGCAGGACATCAAGAGCACACCGTGGGTGCGCAAGCTGATGTTCGTCGGCTTCGGCATCGCCGTCGTGCAGCAGATCACCGGCGTGAACACGATCATGTACTACGGCACGCAGATCCTCACCGACGCCGGTTTCGCCGCCGACAGCGCGCTCACGGCGAACATCGCCAACGGCGTGATCTCGGTGCTGGCCACCTTCGTCGGCATCTGGCTGCTGGGCCGGGTCCCGCGCCGCCCGATGCTGATGACCGGTCAGGCGGGAACGACCACCGCGCTGTTGCTGATCGGCGTCTTCTCGCTGGTGCTGCCCTCCGGTGACCTGCGGGCGTTCGCGGTGCTCGCGATGACGGTCACCTTCCTCGCCTTCCAGCAGGGCGCGATCTCGCCAGTGACCTGGCTGATGCTGTCGGAGATCTTCCCGATGCGGATGCGCGGCTTCGGGATGGGGGCGGCGGCCGTGGTGCTGTGGCTGACCAACTTCGTGATCGGGTCGGTCTTCCCGTCCCTGGTCTCGGGGATCGGGATCTCCCCCACCTTCTTCCTGTTCGTGGCGGCGGGCGTGCTGTCCCTCCTCTTCGTGAAGCGATACGTCCCCGAGACCCAGGGCCGCACACTGGAAACCCTCGAGGCCGAGCTCCGGGCACGCTTTTCCTGACCGCCTTTCGAGAAGGGTGCCCCGGCCGGGCGGAGCGTCAGGAGCTTGTGAGGATCACGAGTTCCCGCGTCGCCCTGGTCATCGCCACATAGTGGTCGACGGCGCCCTCGACGCCGTCGCCGAAGTCCTCCGGGTCGACCAGGACCACCAGGTCGAACTCCAGTCCCTTCGACAGCTCCGGGGTCAGCGACCGGACGCGGGACGAGGACGGCCGGAACGCCAGATCGCCGATCACGCAGGCGATCCCGTCGGCGTGCCCGGCCAGCCACGTGTCGAGGATCGACGTCAGCTCCGCGGCGGACCCGTGGCGGACGGGGATGCCCACGCTGCGGATCGATGTCGGCACGTTGGCGTCCGGCAGCACCGCCCGGATGACCGGCTCGGCCTCCGCCATGATCTCCTCCGGAGTCCGGTAGTTGATGCTGAGGGAGGTCATCTCGACCCGGTCCAGCCCGACCCGCTCCAGGCGTTCCTGCCACGACTCCGTGAACCCGTGCCGGGCCTGGGCGCGGTCGCCGACGACGGTGAAGCTCCGGGACGGGCAGCGCTGCAGCAGCATCTGCCATTGCGCGTCGGTGAGTTCCTGCGCCTCGTCCACCACGATGTGCACGAACGGCCCGGCGAGCCGGTCCGGGTCGGCGGTGGGCAGGGCGCTGTCGTCGACCAGGGAGTTGCGCATGTCCTGCCCGTGCAGCATGACCAGCACGCCTTCGCCGTCGTCGAAGCCGTGGGCCTCCAGCAGGTTGTCGATGACGTCGGCCATGCCCTCCTGCTGGGCGGCGAGAGCGGCCTCCTGCCGGCGCCTGCGCCGTGCGGCGTCCGGGTCGCCGAGCCGATGGCGTGCCGCGTCCAGCAGCGGCAGGTCGGAATCGGTCCAGGCGTGCGGCTGCGCGCGTTGCAGGGTGCGCACCTCGTCGCGGTCGAGCCAGGGCGCGCACATGCGCAGGTAGGCGGGCACGGACCAGAGGTCCCCGACGAGGTCGGTCGCCTCCAGCAGCGGCCAGGCGCGGTTGAAGACCGTGAGCAGCTCCCGGTCCCGCGCCAGCGCCTTGCGGAGCAGTTCCTCCGGGGCGTCGCCCTCGTGCCTGTCCACGAGGATCGTGAGCAGTTCCTCCCAGACCTGGTCGCGTGCCTCGTTGTGCGGTGTGCCGGGTTCGGCCGCGTCGAAGGCCGCCGCCCAGTCGTGGGCGCCCAGGCGGATGTCGGACCAGTGGGTCGTGACCGTCATCGCCTCGGTGGGCGGCTGCTCGTAGAACCGGACGGCCTTCTCGATCGCCCGCACCATGTCAGCGGACGACTTCAGGCGGGCCACCTCCGGGTCGGTCTCGGCCGCCGCGGTGGCTCCCTCGTCGACGAGGTCCGCCAGGACGCAGGTCTGCACGCCCTCTTCGCCGAGGCTGGGCAGGACGTCGGACACGTAGGACAGGTAGGGCCGGTGCGGGCCGACGAACAGCACCCCACCCCGGCGGTGCTGCCCGAGGCGCGGGTCGGAGTGGAGGAGGTAGGCGGAGCGGTGCAGGGCGACGACGGTCTTGCCGGTGCCCGGGCCGCCGTCGACGACCAGGGCGCCGCGGGAACCGGCGCGGACGATGGCGTCCTGGTCGGCCTGGATGGTGCCGAGCACGTCCCGCATGCGGGGCGAGCGGTGGGTGCCGAGGCCGGCGATGAAGGCGGACTGGTCGTCGAGCGCGGTGTGCCCGGCGAACCCGTCGGCGGTGAACACCTCGTCCCAGTAGTCGCTGACCCTGCCGTCGGTCCAGCGGTAGCGGCGGCGGCTGGTCAGACCCATCGGGTTGCCATGGGTGGCTCCGAAGAACGGCTCTGCGGCCGGGGAACGCCAGTCGACCAGGAGCCGGCGCCCCTCGCTGTCCGTGAGGCCGAGCCGTCCCACGTACACGGGCTCGGAGCCGTCCGCGGCGACCATGTGCCCGAGGCACAGGTCCAGTCCGAAGCGGCGCAGGGCGCGCAGGCGCGTGGTCAGCCGGTGGATCTCGGCGTCGCGGTCCATGGCCTGCCTGCCCTTGCCGCCGGGGGCCCTGCGCTCGGCCTCCAGACGGTCGGACAGTTCCGCGATGGACTGCTCCAGGCAGTCGGCGACGGCGGCGAAGTGCCGCTCGTCCCCGGCGATCGACGCCGGGGCGGCCTTGTGCGCGAGGCGGCCGGGAAGATCGAACGCGCTCGTTGTCGCAGGGATCACGTCATGCTCCCGTTTCCGCAGGTCCTGGGCCTAGGCCGGATATCTTGCGGCAGACGGGGGGCCTTGCCGCAAGGCCCCCCGTGGGCTATAACTTGAGACAGGCAAGGAGAGCACTCCTTGCCTTTCTTGTTGCCCGCCCTTGTCGTCCACGGGCCGTTTCCGTGTGGCACGCTCTTCGTCCTGGCAGCGTGGAGAGGCGGCGGCATGCGCATAGGACTGCTCGGCACCGGGCCCTGGGCACGGATGGCCCACGCCCCCGCGTTGAGCGGGCACGAGGAGCTGGACTTCACGGGTGTGTGGGGCCGTCGGCCCGAGGCCGCGAAGGAACTGGCGGAGCGGCACGGCGTCCGCGCCTACGACGATGTCGAGGAACTGTTCGCCGATGTGGACGCGGTGGCCGTGGCGCTGCCGCCGCAGGTGCAGGCCACGCTCGCCGCGCGGGCGGCGCGGGCCGGGTGCCATCTGCTGCTCGACAAGCCGCTCGCGCCGACGCCGGCGCAGGGGCAGGCCGTGGTCGAGGCCGCCGCGGAGGCCGGTGTCGCCTCGGTCGTGTTCTTCACGACCCGTTTCCAGCCCGAGCCGGCGGCGTGGATCGCCGAACAGGCCGCGGTACCGGGCTGGTTCACGGCCCGGGCCGAGTGGCTCGGGGCGGTGTTCACCAGCGAGAGCCCCTTCGCGACGCCGTGGCGGCGGGAGAAGGGCGCCCTGTGGGACGTCGGCCCGCATGCCCTGTCCGTCCTGCTGCCGGTCCTCGGCGACGTGCGGCGCGTGACCGCGGCGGCGTACGGTCCCGGCGACACGGCGCACGTCGTCCTCGACCACACCGGTGGCGCTTCGAGCACCCTCACCCTGAGCCTGACGGCACCGCCCGCCGCGGCCGGTGCCGTCGTGGAGCTGCGCGGTGAGGCGGGGGTCGCGGCGCTGCCGGACGGCTCCGGCGGAGCGGTGCCCGCGCTGATGCGGGCCGCGGACGCGCTGCTCGACGCCGCACGGACCGGCCGCCCGCACGCCTGCGACGCGGCGTTCGGCCTGAGGGTGACGGAAATCCTCACGGCGGCCCAGGAGTTGCTGACCCCCTGAGTGCGCGGGCGGCCCTGCTTCCTACGCCGGTTCGAAGTTGAGCCGCTCCTTCACCACGGGGTAGCCGGCCTTGGCGAAGGTCGCCGCCATGGGGAAGTTGCCCTGGTCCGTGGCGGCGGCGACGAACTCCGCCCCCTGCTCGGCGAGGAAGTGCGTGCACTCGGCCAGCAGGTCGTAGGCGTAGCCGTGGCCGCGGTGCTCCGGAAGGACGCCGATGAACCCGATGCAGGGCCCCGCCGGGTTGTGGGCCGGGATGTGGATGCCGGCCAGGCCGCCCTGCGGCGTGTACGCCGCCTGCCACCACTCGCGCGGTGACGGGCACCAGTGGAAGAAGTCGAGTTCCTCCTGGGCCGCTTGGTCGAGCCCGCCCTGCTCGATGGCCTTGAGCGCGTGCGCGTCAAGAGTGGCGGAATGGATGCGGTGCAGTGCGTCGAAGAACACGGCGTCGTCGGGTTCGGCGCGGAACTCCAGGCGCCCGGGTCGCTCGGGCAGGCCGCGGTCGGGGGTCCAGCGGTACAGCAGGCGTTCGACCAGGAGGTCGTAGCCGGCGGTCCGGGCGGCGGTGAAGCGGGTCTCGGCGGCAGCGCGCAGGGCCGGGTCGTCCCGCCAGCCGGTGGGCAGGTTCAGTTCCAGTTCGACCTGCCAGGGGGCGGAACGCAGGAGGGCGGCGCCCGCCTCCTCCTCGCCCTCGGCCACGTCGAACCAGTTGAGGTTGACGGGCTCGCTGTCGTCGGGGCCGCCCCACCAGGCGCCGCGGGCGACCACACGGCCCTCGCGCAGGGCCACGCGCTTCCAGTCGGGGCGGTGCCGGGTCAGCCGGTGGCCCTCACGGGCTCCCAGCGGGTCGGGCAGGGTGTCGAAGAGTTCGGCGTCGCTCGTGTCGAGCGCGCGGATGACCACGTCGGCCATGGGATGTCCTCCGGGACGCATACTGCTCGGAGCGCTCCCGGTCGGTCAGTCGCAGCACGCCGGGACTACGGGGAGGGAGCGCGGGAACGGTGTGAACTGCACGGCTCCGCCCTCCTTTCCGCGGGTCTCGGGGCGTGGCGCGGCACACGCTACGGGATCTTCGGGCGGGTCGTCCATCGATTTCCGGAACGGTTCAACAGCCCCTCGAGAGGCGGTCGGGCGTCGCCTGTCACCCCCGGTGGCCGGCATCCCAGCGGCCCGCGGCGGTGCGGGCCCGGGTGCGGCGGCCGGCCGACCGTAGCAGCGTGGTGGTGTGAGCAGTGTGCGCAGCCGGCCGGCACGCCGGGACTCCGACCGGCGTGGCTGGCTGCGTGGCGCACCCCCGCCCGGCTGGGCCCGGGTGCGGCGGGCGGCCGACCGTAGCAGCGTGGTGGTGTGAGCAGTGTGCGCGGCCGGCCGGCAGGCCGGGACTCCGACCGGCGTGGCTGGCTGCGTGGCGCACCCCCGCCCGGCTGGGCCCGGGTGCTGCCGTCTGCGCTGCTGGCGGGCGTCTGCCTGGCGGAGCTGATCGCCCCGGAGCCGCTCGACATCGGTTTTCTGCTCGGCGCCATCCCGCCGCTGGCCGTATTGGCGCACGGTCCGGTGGCGACGGCGGTGCTCGGCGCGCTGGTGGTGGTCGTGCTGACCGTGCCCGTCTTCCGGCTCAACGATCCCGGCAGTACCGACCTGCTGACCGTGTGCTTCGTCTCGGTGCTGAGCGTGCTGCTGTCGTACGTCCGCTCCCGGCGGGACGCGCAGCTGGTCACCGAGCGGGCCGTCGCCGAGGTCGCGCAGCGGGCCGTGGTGCCGCCGCTGCCGGATCGGGTCGGACCGGTGCGGTGCGCGGGTCTGTACCGGACCGCGCAGCGCGGGACCCTGGTCGGCGGCGACTTCTTCGACGTACGGGCGGGCCCCTACGGCGTACGGGCCGTCATGGGCGATGTGCAGGGGCACGGGCTGTCGGCCGTGGCCACGGTCGCGTCGCTGCTCGGCGCGTTCCGGGAGGCGGTGCTGGACCAGCCGGACCCGGAGGCGGTGGCGGCCCGGCTCGACCGGAGGCTGGCGGTGGACTCCGCGGACGACCCGCACGCCGAGCTGTTCGCGACGGCGGTGCTGCTCGACTTCTCCGCCGACGCCCGGGTGGTGCGGATCGTGGCGTGCGGGCAGGCCGGACCGCTGCTGCTGCGGGACGGCCGGGCCGTCGAGCTGGACGTCGAGCCGTGCACACCGCTGGGTCTCGGTCTGGCCGAGGCGGCCCCGCCCCGGGTCGTCTCGGTGCCGCTGAGGGCCGGTGACCGGCTCTTCCTCGCCTCCGACGGGGTGACCGAGGCCAGGGACACGCACGGGGTCTTCTACCCCCTGGCCGAACGGCTGCCGGGCCTCGCCGCCGAGGATCCGGTCGCGCTGGCGGAGCGGGTCTGGACCGACCTCGTCCGGCACTGTCCGGATGTGCGGGACGACGTCACGATGCTGGTGCTCGCGCCGCGTCCGCGGGACGGGGCCGACGGCTCACGCGGGGCCTGACATCGGTGGCCGGCGGCGGCCCGCGGTGCATCGCGGGCCGCCGCCGGCGGGGACGTCACGACCGGTACGTCAGTCCTTGATCGTGCACTTGTTGCCGATCGCCGGGTTGAACAGCCCGATCACGTTGACCGAGTTGCCGCAGACGTTGGCGTTGATGTCGATCGGGATCTGGACGACGTTTCCGGAGAGAACGCCGGGGCTGCCGGTGGCTATACCGACGGGGCCGTCCTTCGCGCTCGCCGTACCGGCGAAGGCGAGCAGGGCGGCGCAGGCCAGACCGGCTGCGGCGGTCACACGCGTACGCATGGAAAAGCTCCTGTCAGTCGCAGGGACATGTGATTCCACCGTCACCCGGAGGAAGACCCCGCGACATCCATGGTCGTCCGAACGGGGTGCCCGGGCCGGGACCGCGCTCTCCGGATGCACGCCGCGCTCCCGCGGGGAATGGTGATAGCGGACCGGTTTTTCAGCACCGGGGCCGCCCCAGCGATCCGGACCCTAGGAGCAGAGAACATGTCGACGTCAGAGCCTGCCGCATCCCGGCCGCCCGAGGACCGCGCCACCCCGGACCGCCTGCTCCACGCCCGCACCGGCACCGACGTGTCGCCGGAGGACCTCGTCCTCGCCTCGGGCAAGGACCTCAACCCGCACACCCTCGAGTGGGCCAAGCGCAAGCTGGCGGCGGAGGGACCTGCCGCCCTGGAGAAGCTGCTGCCCTAGCCGTCCCCCCAACGGCACCCTCGGCACGTGTGAGGCCACCGGGCCCGTGCGGTTGCGCACGGGCCCGGTGGCCTCACACGTGCCGGCGCGACCGCACGCCGGCGGACGGGTCACACTCTGCCGTCGTCCTCCGGCAGTGCGCTGTCGTCCTCCACCACGTGCACGGCGGCCTCCTCCGCGCCGGCCGCTCCGCCGTCGATGCCGACGTCGGAGGCGACGGTCTCCTTCGTGGTGTCGGCGTGGGCGCCCTCGTCGGGGGCGACCAGGCGGCCGGCGCGGGTCGTGCCCGCCTCGGGGTCCACCGGTTCGCCGTCGCTGTCGGGGGTGTCCCCCACGCCGTCCCCGACGGGCTCGGCGGACACGTCGGGGACCTCCTGGGCCAGCCGTTCGTCGAGGCTCTCGCCCTCGTGCTGCTCGGCCGCGGTGGTGCCGCGCTTGGTGACGCCCAAGGGCTTTTCCGGCGGGGAGTAGCCCTCGTCGAGCGTGTCGTCGTACGTGCGTTCGTCGACGGCGTCCTGCAGGTCCAGCGGCGCGGCGTCCTCCTGCTCCTCGTTGGTACCGGTGGGCTGGTACGCGTCGTCCGCCATCGGTTCGGGGCGCATCGGTTCCGTGCCCATCACTCCTGCCTTCCTGGCCGCTGCTCGGCTCGTTGGTCTCGCCTGTCCGTTCCGCGTTTCCCGTTACGCGGGCTCTAACCTCGGCGGACGTCCCCCGAAACCGGGAAGGTGCATGAACGTCGGGTGGGCCAACAGGAGTTAAAACCCTGGGCCGGCCCGGACATTACTTACCGGTCAATCTTGAAAGCTCAACCAGTAGGACTATCATCACTCGCACACACGGTGTGACCGGCTGTCGACGCGGCGGCAGCACGGTATCCACCACCCCTTCTCACGCCACCGAGACCGAGGCCACCCTTTCCTCCGTCCGGCGGTGAGCTCCACCCCCACCCCCCAGCGCCACCGGGACGGCCTGCCCGCCTCCGATCGCGCACAAGTGAAAGCAGCGCATCCATGAGCTACAGCAGGGGCAGAGGGCTGCAGGCCAATGTCCTCAGCACGTTCGACACCGTGGTGATGGCGGTCGCGGGCAGCGCCCCGGGGTATTCGCTGGCGGCGACCAGCGCCGTGCTGGTCGGCGCGGTGGGGCTGGCGAGCCCGGCGGCCCTGCTGTACTGCGCGATACCCATGCTGGGCATCGCGCTGGCGTTCAGCTACCTCGGCCGGATCGACGTCAACGCGGGTGCCAGCTACTCGTGGGTGGGGCGCACGCTCCACCCCTTCCTCGGCTTCATCAGCGGCTGGGCGCTGGTGATCTCGGCGACGATCTTCATGGTGGCCGGGTCGCTGCCCGCCGGTTCGATGACGCTGGCGCTCTTCGACGACGGCCTCGCGGACAACACCGCGCTGTCCACGGTGGTCGGCGCGGCCTGGTTCCTCGTCATGCTGGGCGTGGTCCTCGGCGGCGCCCGGCTCACGGTGCGGGCCCAGCTGATCATGTCCGGTGTGGAGCTGGTCATCCTGGCGCTGTTCGCGGTGCTCGCCTTCTTCCACACGGACAACGCCCGCGCCTTCGACTGGTCCTGGCTCGGCTTCTCCCACTTCGACGGCATGGCCGGCTTCGCCTCGGGCGCGCTCATCGCCGCGTTCTACTACTGGGGCTGGGACGTCACCAGCAACCTCAGCGAGGAGACCCGCAACAGCCGCCGCACGACAGGCCTCGCGGGACTGATCGGGGTGGGCATCGTCTTCCTGCTGTTCGAGGTGTTCACCATCGCGGTGAACGTGATCCTTTCCTCGAAGCAGATCGAGGAGAACGACGCGAACGTGCTGGCGGTGCTCGGCGAGGAGGTCTGGCCGGGCTGGGGCGGCAAGCTGCTCATCGTGGCCGTGATGCTGTCCACCATCGCCACCCTGGAGACGACACTGATCCAGGTCACGCGCTCGCTGTTCGCGATGGGCCGGGACCGTACGATGCCGTCGGCGCTGGGCCGGGTGCACCGCCGGTGGAACACGCCCTGGGTGGCGATCGTGGTCGTCGGCTCGGTGGCGCTGGTGATGTTCATCGCCTCCAACGCCCTGGGCTCCGTGGGCGACATCCTCTCCGACGCCATCTCGGCGATCGGCCTGCAGATCGCCGTCTACTACGGCCTCGCGGGACTCGCGGTGGTCGTCGCGTACCGGAAGATGCTGCTCAGGTCCCCGGCCAACTTCCTCTTCGGCGGCCTGTGGCCGCTGTGCGGCGCCCTGTTCATGTTCTGGGTGTTCGTGGAGTCGCTGGGCGAGCTGAGCAACGCCGCGATCTCGATCGGTATCGGCGGGCTCGCGGTCGGGCTCATCCCGATGCTCTGGTACTGGAGGCAGGGCAGCGACTACTACCGGCCCGCCAAGCTGGACGCCTCGCGCGCGGTCGAGACGGACTACGTTCCCGACGAACAGAACGTGCACGCCCGGGTCCACGAGGGTCTGTCCACCGACTTCTGAGGGGGCCCCGATGGCACGCGGTCTGAGACGCGGTTTCACTCCCGACTTCGACCCCGACTGCGGGGACACCGACCTCACCTCCGCCCGCCAGGACGTCGTGATCGGCCGCTGGCAGGGGCTGCGGGACCTGCTGGGCGCCACCGGCCGGGACTGGACTGCCCGGGGGCACCGGATCCGGCAGCTCGCGCAGGTGTGCGCGGGCAGTTCGGCGGTGGAGTCCTGGCTCTCGGCCGACCCCCACAGCGCCGACGCGCTGGTACTGCGGGCGGCGACGGAGACCGCCCGCACCTTCAACGTGGCCATCGCGGCGGGGCGGGGCGTGCCGATCGACCAGCACCGCGTGGACGCGGCGGTGCTGGCCTGCCTGACGGCGGCTGAGGCGCACCCGGAGGACCCGACGCCGTGGGTGTCGCTGATCTCGGTGGCCCGCCTGTACCCGACGGGCGTGCGCCGACAGGAACTGGGGCGTTGGTGGGACGAGTTGCACGGCCGGGATCCCTACAGCGTCGAGGGGCACCTTCAGGTGCTCCACTACTACTCGGCGCGCTGGCACGGCACGCACGGCCTGATGTACGACTTCGCCCGGGACGCGGCCGGAGTGGCCCCGCCCGGGTGTCCGCTGCCGGTGCTGGTGCAGTACGCCCGGGTCGAGGAGTACCGCTTCGCCCTGGACGCGGCACAGGGCAGGCACTCCGCCGTGGGCCTCTCGCAGCACTGGAACCACGACGGTGCGGCGAGCGACCTGCGCCGCACCTGGCAGCGCTGGGTCATGGGCCGGACGCAGAGCGGCGTCGCGCCCGGTGAACTGCGCGACTTCAACTACCTGGCCCACGCGGCCTGCTCCGCAGGCGCCACGGACATCGCGGGCGTCCTGCTGGGCATGCTGGGTCCCCGGGCGACGCGCACGCCTTGGTCGTACACGGGTGATGCGGAGAAACAGATCACGAAGTGGCGCAAGGAGCTGCGGCTGGGGGCGTGAGCGGCCGGCTGTAGTCTCCCCTCCGGGAGGGTGTGATGACTGAAGACGGCTGGTACGAGGACGGCGACGTGGTCCGGGAGGCCGCACGCGCACGTCGGGTCGCCCGGATCGGGGTGTCCGTGGTGGCGGGGCTGTTCGGGACGGTCGTGATCGCGGGGGCCGTCCTCGTCATCGTCCTCGTGATGGCTCTCGCCCTCGCCCACGCCATGGCGGTCATGGGCTGACGCCGCGCCGCGGCCCTGCCGGGTCCCCCGACCACTTCTGCTCGATGCGTCCGACCCTCCACACCACCAGCGCCACCAGCCAGGTGGCGAAGAACAGGGCGACGACGACATAGCCGAGGATGTTGAGGTCGAGGCCGGAGATCCGATCCCAGAAGGGACCGTGCAGGCCGAGCCGTTCGGCGATGAGGCCGAGGAGTTCGACCGTCCCGATGAGGAGGGCCACGGCGACGGAAAGGCCGGTGACGGTGAGGTTGTAGTAGACCTTGCGGACCGGGTTGGAGAAGGCCCAGCCGTAGGCGAAGTTCATGAACGAGCCGTCGATGGTGTCGAGGAGGCACATCCCCGCGGCGAACAGGACGGGCAGGCAGAGAATCGCGTACCAGGGCAGTCCGGAGGCGGCGCCGGAGCCGGCCAGGACGAGCAGGGCGATCTCGGTGGCGGTGTCGAAGCCGAGGCCGAACAGCAGGCCCAGCGGGTACATGTGCCAGGGCTTGGACACCGACTTCATGACGCGGCCCAGCAGACGGTTCATGAACCCGCGGTTGTTCAGCTGCTCCTCCAGGGCGGCCTCGTCGTAGCGGCCCGAGCGCATGGCGCGGAACACCTTCCAGATGCCGCCCAGGACGACGAGGTTGACGGCCGCGATGAGGTAGAGGAACGCGCCGGAGACGGTCGTGCCGATCAGGCCGGTGAGGTCGTGCAGGGCGGAGCCGTCGTCACGGACCGGCCCGGCCAGGGTCTTCACGCCGAGGGTGAGCAGGAAGGCCAGGGCGAAGACGACGCTGGAGTGGCCGAGGGAGAACCAGAAGCCCACGGACAGCGGCCGCTGCCCCTCCCCCATCAGCTTGCGGGTGGTGTTGTCGATGGCGGCGATGTGGTCGGCGTCGAAGGCGTGTCGCATGCCGAGCGTGTACGCGGTGACGCCGATACCGATGCCGAAGGTCTGCGCGCCGATGGCGTGGTGCTCCGGGGCGACGATCGCGACGAGGGTGAACCAGCCGATCACGTGCAGGGCCAGGATGAAGGCGGCCATCCCCCCGACCCTGGTCCACTCCCGCCGCGTCATGGAGGTGCGGACGCGGTGCCAGGCCGTGCGCTGGGCGGGGGCCGGGGCGGGGAGGGGCGGAGTGGACTCAGGGGCGGCCGTCATCGGGGGAAGGTCTTTCTGTCGGACGGACGGCTGCGGTGAACAGCCTCGTGCCATCCTGCGGCACCTGCAAGTGATGTGCAGTAAAGCCCGTGACAGGTCTTGCCCATGGAACCGAAAACTCCGCCGGGCCGGCGTCGGGCCGTGGGGCCGGCCGGATGTCAGACCTCGGCGTTCGGTCCGTCCGGCCGGCTGTGACGCTGCTCGACCATCTCTCGGCTCAGCCCCTCCGTCTCCGTCTCGGCCAGCCGCTCGAAGCCGTCCTCGGTGATGACCGAGAGGATCGGGTAGATGCGGCGGGTGAGGTCGGGGCCGCCGGTCGCCGAATCGTCGTCCGCCGCGTCGTACAGCGCCTGCAGGGCCGCCAGAGCCGCCTCGCGGCGGGACATGCCCGGGCGGTACAGCTTCTTCAACGCGCCCCGGGCGTACGGCGATCCGGAACCCTCGGCGTGGAAGCCGGACTTCTCGTAGCGACCGCCGACGACGTCGAAGGAGAAGATGCGGCCCTGCTCCCCCTCGGGAGCCGTGGGGTCGTAGCCGGCGAGCAGCGGAACGACTGCGAGGCCCTGCATGGCCTGACCCAGGTTGTCGCGGATCATGGTGGCGAGCCGGGTCGCCTTCGCGGCGAGGGTCATCGGGATTCCCTCGATCTTCTCGAAGTGCGCCAGCTCGACCTGGTAGAGCTTCACCATGTCCACCGCGAGCCCGACGGTGCCCGCGAAGGCGACCGCGCAGTGGTCGTCCGCGGGGTGGACCTTCTCCAGGTCGCGCTGGGCGATCAGGTTGCCCATCGTCGCCCGCCGGTCGCCCGCGATCAGGACGCCGTCCCGGTAGGTGAGGGCCAGCACGGTGGTGCCGTGCGGGGCGCCCTCGGCGCGGACGCCTTCCGGCAGGACGCGACGGGTGCTCAGCAGCTCGGGGCGGTGGGCCGCCAGGAAGTCGGTGAAGGACGGAGAGCCCGGGGTGAAGAACTCCTCGCCCAGCCTGCCCTCGTGGTCGCTCGCCACCATGCCGTTCCCCCTCGATCGTGACCGTCAACCCGACTCCTACCTGAGCCGGACGGGTGGGAAACGCGATCGGAGGTGTCAGCGGCCCGGTGCCACGCGGACGTCCAGGTCCGAGATCCGGTGGAGGGGCCAGGACCGCGCGTAGCGGGGCGGCGTGCCGCCGGCCGGTGCCAGGTGGGCGACCGGGTGACGCGCCGCGGTGCGCAGGATGTCCGCCGCGGTGGTGTTCTCGTTGTTTCCGGAGGTCGCCCCCGAGGCGCAGCCGGTGTAGTAGCCGATCGGGATGGCCTCGTGACCGGTGAGCAGACAAGGGGTGCGGACACCGAGCCGGTGCAGCGCGTCGGCGGTGCGGCTCCAGTCACGGCGGCTCTCGGTGTTGCGGGAGACGGCACCGTTCAGCACGGCGAGCTGCGCCGCGAGATGCCCGGCCAGGGCGAGCGCGACGAGCGGGGCGGCCACCCGGCGCCATGCCCCACCAGGGGTCCTGACCAGGTGCCACAGGGCGTCGGCGACCGGGATCGCGAGCAGCGCGTAGGCGGGCTGGAGGAAGCGCGGCGCCGCGTAGCCGATCATGAAGAGGTACGGCAGGGCGGCCGTGGTGGCGCAGGCCAGGGGGACCGCGGTCCGTACCGCGCGCCGGGCCCGGGCCGCGACGACCAGCCCGATGCCGGCCAGGAGGGGCAGGGCGAACCACCAGAGGGTGACCAGGTGGTTGGGCATCGACCCGGTGCACGGCCGGCACAGGGCCCGTCCGCCCAGGCTGCGCAGTTGGTCGTCGACGGCGATCTGCCAGCCCAGTCCGCCCTGGATGCGGGAGGCCTCCGCCAGCCGCTCACCCAGGCCGCCGTACGCGGTGTACGCCTCGATCACCCAGGGCACGGCGCCCGCCGCGAGCCCCGCCACGAGCACGAGGAGGAGTCGCCAGTGGCGGCGCGCCAGGGCGAGGACGAGCAACGGCAGGGCCACGTGGGCCGCGTCGGTGGGACGCATCCACGCCATGAGCGCGGCGCCGGCCGCGAGACCCCACAGGGCCACGGGGGCGGAAGGCTGCTCCCGGGCCCGCAGGAAGCAGCCGACGCCGGTCAGGGCGCCGATCGCGACCCAGTAGTTGGGCATGGCCTGCGGGCCGTAGAAGAGGGTCAGCCACAGCGAGGCGAAGAGGGCACCGCCGACGACAAGGACGCGGGTCGGGAACAGACCCCGCCAGGCACGCAGGGCCAGGTAGAGGGCGAGGCCGGACAGCAGGGCGAGATAGACGCGCAGCAGCGGGACGGACGACGACCAGGACGCGACGGGCGCGACCAGCAGCGAGACGCCGCGGGAGCGGGGGGCGCTGAAGAAGGCCGCGGGGTGGTGGGAGGTGACCTGGCTGACGTAGACGATCTCGTCCCAGCCGAGGCCCAGGACGGGCCGGACGAGGCCGAGCTGCGCGAGGACGAAGACGGCGGCCAGGACGGTGAGCGGCCGGTTGCCGCGCGCCCCGAAGGCGGCGCGCGGCCCGGCCGCCTGTTCGCGTCTTCGCCTGCGGACGAGGACGGCGTTCGGGCCATCAGGCATGTTCCGCCCCTTACCCCGATGATCGGAAAACACGATCAAGCTAACCCGCGGGGCGGGGAGGTGCAGGGCGGAAATGGGCCAAGTGCCTGACCCGTGGCCAGGGTCAGCGGGCGTGCGGGGCGCGGTGCGGGGGCTGACTCGGGGCCGGGCGGTGGGTCAGCTCGGGAATCGGCCGGGAGACGGGGGCGTCCTCGCTCACCGTGAGCTCGGTGCCGTGGTGCCGGATGGTCAGGGGCAGGCCGGATTTCAGGGTGTAGGTGGCCTGGTCGGCGGTCAGTTCCACGCGCAGGCACCGGTCGAGGAAGCCCACCGTGAAGGCGAGCCGGCTGTACCGCTCGGGCAGGCGGGGCGCGAACCGCAGGGCGCCGTCGCTGCACCGCATGCCGCCGAACCCGGCGACCAGCGCCATCCAGGTGCCGGCCAGCGAGGCGATGTGCAGTCCGTCGCGCGTGTTGTGCTCCAGGTTGCCGAGGTCCATCAGCGCGGCCTCGGCCGTGTAGTGGCTCGCCAGGTCGAGGTGGCCGGACCGGGCGGCCATGACGGCCTGGACGCACGCGGACAGGGAGGAGTCGCGGACGGTCAGCGGCTCGTAGTAGGCGAAGTTGCGGGCGATCTGCTCCTCGTCGAAGTACTCCTCGAAGAACGCGCCGCAGGTGTACATCGCCAGCACCAGGTCGGCCTGCTTGATGACCTGCTTGCGGTACAGGTCGAAGTAGGGGAAGTGCAGCATCAGGGGGTACTGGTCCGGGCCGGTGCGCTCGAAGTCCCAGCGCTGGTAGCGGGTGAAGCCGGAGTGCTGCTCGTGCACGCCGAGTTCGTCGTTGTAGGGGACGTTCATGGCCTCGGCGGCGTCCCGCCAGGCGGCCCGCTCCTCCTCGTCGGCGCCGAGCCGCGCGGCCTCCTCGGGATGGCGCTTGCACGCGTCGGCGGCGGCCAGCAGGTTCGCCCGGGCCATGAGGTTGGTGTACGTGTTGTCGTCGGCGATGGCGCTGTACTCGTCCGGTCCGGTGACGCCGTCGATGTGGAAGACGCCCCGGTCGTCGTGGTGGCCGAGGGAGCGCCACAGGCGGGCGGTCTCCACCAGCAGCTCCACGCCGACCTCGCGTTCGAACGTCTCGTCGCCGGTGACGGCCACGTACCGCACCACGGCATCGGCGATGTCGGCGCCCACGTGGAAGGCCGCCGTGCCGGCCGGCCAGTACGCGGAGCCCTCCGAACCGTCGATGGTGCGCCAGGGGAACGCGGCACCGTGCAGGCCGAGTTGGGCGGCGCGTTCCCGGGCGGCGGGCAGCGTGTCGAGGCGCCAGCGCAGGGCCTCGGCGGCGGACTTCGGCGCGGTGTAGGTCAGCAGCGGGAGCACGAACGCCTCGGTGTCCCAGAAGGCGTGGCCGTCGTAGCCGGAGCCGGTGAGTCCCTTGGCGGGGATGGCCCGCTGTTCGGCCCGGGCACCTGCCTGGAGGACGTGGAAGAGGGCGAAGCGGACGGCCTGCTGGATCTCCTCGTCGCCGTCGATCTCGACGTCGGCACGCGCCCAGAAGTCGTCGAGGTAGGCCCGCTGCTCCTCCAGCAGCCCCTGCCAGCCGCTGTGCCCGGCGGCTGCCAGAGCCGCCTCCACCTGGTCGCTCATCGCCGGCCGGGAGCGGACGCCGGACCAGCCGTGCGCGACCAGCTTCTCCACGCGCAGCCGTTCCCCCGGCTCCAGCACGGAGGTGACGGTCAGCCGGGCCACGTCCACGTTGCTCTCGCTGCTCGTGGTGGTCTGTTCGGGTCCGGTGACGGTGTGGTCGGCGGCCACGGCGACCCTCAGGCCGCTGCGGCGGGTGCGGTGGACCAGCCGCAGCCTGCTGCCCTCGGCGAGGTCCTCCTCCGGCTCCAGCGGCGACTTCAGCGCCTTGGCCGCACGCGGGTCGCCGTCCGGCTCGGGCAGGCTCTCGTTGGCGACGAGTTCCGACTGGACGACCACGCGGGTCCGGCTGTCGACGGGCTCCACCTCGTACGCCACGGCGGCTATCGCCCGTTGGGTGAGGGACACCAGGCGGGTGGAGCGCACCCGGACGGTCGAGCCGGCCGGTGAGGTCCATTCGCAGACCCGCTCCAGGACGCCCCGCCGCAGGTCGAGGGTCCGCTCGTGGGTGACGAGCCGCCCGTAGCGCAGGTCGAACGGCTCGTCGTCGACGAGAAGCCGCAGCACCTTGCCGTTGGTGACGTTGATGGACGTCTGACCGGACTCGGGGTAGCCGTAACCGGCCTCGGCGTACGGCAGCGGGTGCAGTTCGTGGACGCCGTTGAGATAGGAGCCGGGCAGTCCGTGGGGTTCGCCCTCGTCGAGGTTGCCGCGCCAGCCGATGTGCCCGTTGGACAGGGCGAAGACGGACTCGCTCTGCGCCAGGACGTCGAGGTCGAGGTCCGTCTCGCGTACGGTCCAGGGCTCGACGTTGTACGCCCGCTGTGTGATCACTCGGTCTCCCCCAGTTCGGCGAGGTCCGTCACCACGATGTCGGCGCCGTGGCGGTACAGCGCGTCGGTCTGCCCGACCCGGTCGACTCCGACGACGTACCCGAAGCGGCCCGCTCGGCCCGCGTCCATGCCGGCCAGGGCGTCCTCGAAGACGGCCGCTTCGGAGGGCTGGACGCCGAGGTCCTCGGCGGCGGCCAGGAACGTGTCGGGGTGCGGCTTGCCGGGCAGCTTGCGCTCGGCGGCGACGACGCCGTCGATGCGGACGTCGAAGAAGTGCTCGGCGCCGATCGAGCGCAGCACGTCACGGCAGTTCGCGCTGGAGGAGACGATCGCGGTGCCGAGCCCGTGGGCGCGGACGGCCTCCAGATAGCGCAGGGTGCCGTCGTAGGCCTCGACGCCGTCGGTGCGGATCTTCTCGAGGACCAGCTCGTTCTTGCGGTTGCCGAGTCCGTGCACGGTCTCGGCTCCGGGTGGGTCGTCGGGGCCGCCGTCGGGCAGGTCGATGCCGCGTGAGGCGAGGAAGGTGCGCACCCCGTCGGCGCGTGGTCGCCCGTCGACGTACTCGTCGTAGTCCGCCGCGTCGAACGGCCGGAAGTCCGCGCCGTCGCGCTCGCGCAGGAAGGCGTCGAACATCTCCTTCCAGGCGGCCGCGTGCACGACGGCCGTCTTGGTGACGACGCCGTCGAGGTCGAACAGACAGGCATGGATGCTTTCGGGAAGTCCGAGCTGCGTCATACAGGACCGGTTCCCCCTGCGGAGTCGTTCCAGTGAGTGGCGCACGCCACACGCCGGGGGCGGCAGGAGTGCGCAGCTGTGGGCGCCGAGCCGGACTCGGATGCCGGGTCCCGACCCGGGGTGACACACTTTCCCGCGTGCCCCTCACCTTCGACGACCTCGTCCACCGCGCCCGTGCCCTCCCCCGGGGCGGCCGGCGCGCGCTCCTCGGCATCGCGGGCAGCCCCGGCGCGGGCAAGTCGACGCTCGCCGAGCACCTGGTGCGGGAGTTGAACGGCACCGGTGACCCCTGGGTCGCGCACGTCCCCATGGACGGCTTCCACCTCGCCGACGCCGAACTGGAGCGACTCGGCCGCCGGGACCGCAAGGGAGCGCCCGACACGTTCGACGCGGCCGGGTACGCGGCCCTGCTGCGGCGGCTGCGCGACGAGCCCGACGACGACGTCGTCTACGCGCCCGGCTTCGAACGCGTCCTGGAACAGCCGGTCGCGGGCGCGATCCCGGTTCCCCCGACGGCCCGGCTCGTCGTCACCGAGGGCAACTACCTGCTCCTGAACACCGGTTCCTGGCCCCGGGTGCGCCCGCTCCTCGACGAGGTGTGGTTCTGCGAGCTGCCCGAGCGGGAGCGCCTCCGCCGGTTGGTGGCTCGCCACGAGCGGTTCGGCAAGACGCACGAGGAGGCGGTGGCCTGGGTGGCATGCTCGGACGAGCGCAACGCCGAGCTGGTCGCGACGACCCGGGGGCGGGCGGACCTGGTGGTGCCGCAGTCGGCACTGCCGCGTGCGCAGGCCTGAACACGCTTCAGGCGTCCAGGCGTCGGCTCGGGTCCGCTTGGGCGTCGCCCGCCCCGGCCGAGGGGATGCGCGCGAGGATGCGCCGACGTCCTCGCCCATGACATGCACGGCGGGGTCGGCGGCCATGGCGCAGCGCGCGCGTGACGGCCGACGGCGCCGACGTCCCCCGCCGGCCCTCCGAGCGACGCCACCGCCCCACCGGGGGTACGGCGGACACGCGTCGCGGACGCGGTGGTCCGGGTATCCGGGGTTGTCCTCCGTGTACACCCGCCCGCCCGGGGACGGCCCTGGCGTGGGTCACCGGAGTCACCCGGCGGGTGCGGTCCGACGGGCGCGCAGTGCGACGGTCAGTGTGTGCGGGCCGAGTCCACCGATGTAGACACGGTTCCCGGTCGTCGCGTCGGTGCCGCCCACCACGGTGTAATCCTGCCCCGGGTCGTATTGGAGTACCTCGCTCCGGTCCGGCCCGGCCAGCGGTTCACCTGCCTGGACGTCGGCCTGGATCCGGATCTCGTCGGCACCGGCCCGGTAGGTCATCGGCCCGGTCGTCAGACACCAGCGGCTGTCGCCGATCGGTACGGCGCCCTCCGGCACGCCACCCGGCCGGAAGGTCAGTTCGAGGGCCCAGGGCACCCGTGGTCCGCTGATGTCGATGAGCAGATCGGCACCGTCCTCCCGCAGGTCGACCTCGACGCGGGTCGTGTGGGAGACCTCGTCCCGAGGCCGGTCGGGGAAGGCCATCGCGGCCGAGAAGCGTCCCTCGTCCGCCATCCGGTAGGCACCGTCGTCCCGGCGCCGGTCCGGCGGCAGCGGCCGGTAGTAGGCGGCCGTGAGGGTTTCGGTGAGCCGGTACCGGTGGTCGGCGGGCTGGTGCATGTCGGCGGCGCGGAACGGGCCCAGGTCGAAGAAGCCCCGCGAGAGGCGGACCGCGTCCAGGACCGCGTCACCGGCGAACAGGCGCAGGAAGGTGGGGTTGCAGGCGAGGCCCGAGCGGATACGCCGGTGCTCGGGCACGTCGGAGCCGCCGTACAGCACCGTGTGCGCGGTGGCCGAGGCGCGTGCGGCCAGGCGCGCGGTGGTGAGGTACCGGCCGCGTGGCAGGGTCTCCGCGGCCGGTGCCGGCAGCACGCGGCACAGGTCCGGGGTGAGGAGGGTCTGGGCGAGCAGGTCGGGGTCTTCGATGCCGCCGGCGGCCGCCAGCGTCGCCGCCCGGCTGAAGTCGCCCCGGCCGGTGCGGATCGCGAGCAGCCGGTAGTGCGGCAGGTAGGGCGCCAGCGGGAACGGGTGCTTCTGGTCCTGGCGACGCGAGTGGACCGTCTCCACCGTGCCGTCCGGCCTGATGAGGTCCAGGGTGGTGGTGAGATTGCGTTCGACGGCGTCCAGCAGGTCGGCGCGGCCGAGCACGTCGGCCAGCAGGAGCAGCGAAGGGTTGGAGACGTGAGCCGCGTAGTTGGCGCTCCGCTCCGAGTACAGGCCCTCCGCGTCGATGTCGACGCCCTCGGAGAGCCACTCCTCGACGCGGTCGAGGAGCCGGTCGTCGGGGAACGACCGGTGCAGCCGGGCCAGCGCGGCGCACAGCTCCCAGCGGTGGTTCGGGGTGTGCACCCCACCGGTCAGGAGACTGCCGGAGGCGGCGCGGGCGATCTCGGCGAGCGCGGCCGTGACGTCGCGCAGTTCCGGCCCTCCGTCGGCGGCCAGCACGTGCGCGTCGCAGACGTCGTTGACCGTGAACGCGGAGTCCGGCGGGGACTGCACGTTGTCGCCGCCGGCGAAGAGGCCGGTGGCCGTCTGCGCGGCCCGCAGTGAGCGGAGGTGGGTGGTCGCGGCGGCGATGGCCTGCCCGCTGCCGTGCAGTGCCGAGTCCGGGGACCGGTAGGCCGCGATCAGCGTTTTCACCCGGCGTGCCAGAGCGCGGTGGGCCACGCCGGCGGGTTCCTCGT
The DNA here is from genome assembly GCF_055606225.1 of Streptomyces sp. NPDC037100. Classification (NCBI taxonomy): domain Bacteria; kingdom Bacillati; phylum Actinomycetota; class Actinomycetes; order Kitasatosporales; family Streptomycetaceae; genus Streptomyces; species Streptomyces sp. NPDC037100. The sequence continues at coordinate 384,036 of NZ_JBVJSX010000008.1, forward strand.
CGGGGGCGGCCGCCAGCGGGGCGGCCGGCCGGTCGGCGGCGCCGGCCACCGCACGGACGAACTCGTGGTCGAGCGGCGTGGGCAAGGTCAGTCCTTCAGTCCGGCGTTGATGTCGGCGCCCATGACGTAGCGCTGGAAGACCAGGAAGATGGCGATCAGGGGGATCATGGAGATGACCGATGCGCCGAGCAGGACCGACCAGTTGATGTTCTGCGCGCCGACGATGCTCTGGATGCCGATCTGCACGGTGAACTTGTCGGGGTCGTTGAGCATCAGCAGCGGCCAGATGTAGTCGTTCCACCGCCACTGGAAGGACAGGATGGCGAGGGTCAGCATGATGGGCCGGGAGATCGGCACCATGATCCGCAGGAAGATCGACAGCTCGCGGGCGCCGTCGATGCGGGCGGCCTCCACGAGTTCGTCGGGAACCGTCAGGAAGAACTGACGGAACATGAAGCATCCGGTCGCGGTGAGCACGGCCGGGAGGATGATGCCGGCGAACGAGTTGTAGAGGCCGAGGTTGCGCACCACCAGGAACTCCGGGGCGAGCATGACCTCGGACGGCAGCATCGTGGTGGCCAGGATGCAGAGGAAGAAGACCTTGAGCCACTTGTTGTCGTACTTGGCCAGCGCGTACCCGGTGCAGCAGCTGACTCCCACCGTGAGGATCGTCGTGATCACGCACACGATGGCCGTGTTGATGAAGTACTGGGAGAAGTTGGCGCTGTCCCACGCCGCCTTGAATCCCGACAGGGTGGGGTTGTGCGGGACCAGCGTCAGCGGATAGGAGAACAGGTCACTGGACGGCTTGAGGGAACTGAGGATGAACCACAGCACCGGCAGACCGTACAGGCACGCCAGGATCCACAGCAGTGTCGTCGCGGGCACCGCCCGCCGGAGCCCGCCGCCGACCGCGTTGCGGGGCCGCTTCCTGGACACCGGCTGTTTGGCATCGGCATCGAGCGGGCGTGGCATGTCTGTGGTTGTCATCGGTTCTCCACCCGCCGGTTGACGATCAGCTGGACGATCGCGACGGCCATCAGGATGAGCATGAGCACGAACGACGCGGCGCTCGCGTAGCCGATCTGGCCCCGTTTGAAGCCGGTCTCGTAGATGTACTGGACCAGCAGGTTGTTCGAGGTTCCGGGTCCGCCGTTGTTGAGGGCGACGAACACCGGGTATTCCTTCATCGCGTTGATCGTGTTGAGCAGGATGACGATGAAGGAGGTGGGCGCGATGCTCGGCAGCGTGATGCTGACGAACTTGCGCCACGAACCGGCGCCGTCGAGCTCGGCCGCCTCGTAGTACGACACCGGGACGTTCTTGATCGCCGCGATGAACAGCAGCATCGTGAAACCCGTCCACGCCCAGGCTGCCGCCATCACCACCACCAGCAGCGACAGGTCCGCGTTCGACTGCCACGGAACGGCGTCGCCGCCGAGCTTCTCGATGACGTAGTTGACCAGTCCGAAGTTCTCACCGAACAGCCACCGCCACAGGACGCCGACGACGATGGGCGACAGCAGCCACGGGATGAAGAAGATGACGCGGGCGACCGACGAGCCCTTGGCGTGTTTGTTCACCACCAGGTGGGCGGCGAGCAGCGAGAGCGCGAAGTTCAGCGGGACGAAGAGGACGGTGTACAGCAGCGTCCGGGTGAGCGCGTCGTAGAACGTGGAGTCCCCGAACAGGTTGGAGTAGTTGTCCAGTCCGATGAACTGGAACACTCCCACTCCGGTGTAGTTCGTGAAGGAGTAGAGGAGCCCGATCACCGCCGGCCAGACGAAGAACAGCGCGAAGAGCACGACGTTGGCCGCGATGAGGACGAGCGGCGCAAGGGTGTACTTACTGCGTCTCCTGGGCGGGCTCGCGGACACGTCCGAGGCGCGTTTTGTCATCTTCCTGACTCCGTGCTGGTGGAAGGGATAGCAGGTGGGCTCACGCCATGAGCCCGGCAACAAGGGGCGCGTCCAGGGCCGGGCGGCGGTGTCTCACCCCACGCCGCCCGGCCCCCCAGGCCTACGATCCGCCGCCGACCTGCTGGTTGTAGCCGGCCACGATGTTCTCGAGAGCCTTGTCGGACGACTGCTGGCCGTTGATCGCCTTGCCGAGCTCCGTCTTGGTCGGGTCCTCGGTGAGGCTCTTGCCCTTCAGCACCCACTGCGTCTGCGCGTTGTTGAAGTAGCCGGAGATCGGGGCGTAGAGCGGGATCGACTCGTTGTACAGCTTGAACGCCGCCTGCGCCGCCTCGGAGGAGAAGGGGTACTTCGGGTTCAGACCGTTCTCGACCGGCAGGAATCCGGAGGACTCGCACAGCACGCGGTAGTGGTCCGGCTCGTAGACCCAGGACAGGAACTTCTGCGCGGCGGTGGCCGCGTCACCGTTGTTGTTGAAGCCGACCATCATGCCGCCGCTGTTGACGTCGCTGGCCTGCACCGGCTGGGCGGGAGTCGGGACGCTGGCCCAGTCGAACTTCTTGATGCTCTCGGAGAAGGCGGCGACCTGCCACACGCCGGACCAGTAGGCGACCACGTCACCGCTCTGGAACATGGCGGACGGGTCGGCGCCGCTGGTCCACACCGACTTCGGCATGGTCTTGTTGTCGTTCCACCCGACGAAGGTGTTCACGGCCTTCTTGGTCGCCGCGTCCACCGAGAACTTGCCGGAGGAGTCCGCGTGGACGTACTTCCCGCCCATCTCGTACACCATGGCGCGCAGCCGGGACGGCGACTGGTCGAAGGTCAGGGAGTACTTGGCGCCGGTCTTCTCGCGGACCTTGTTCGCCGCGGCGATGAATTCGGTCCAGCTCCAGGTCTTCTGGGGCGAGGTCGGGAAGGAGACGCCGGCCTTCTTGAACAGCGACTTGTTGATGAACAGCCCGGACGCGGTGACGTCCGAGGGGATGGACAGCACCTTCCCGGAGGAGTCCTTCGCCAGGAAGTTGGCGTTGATCTTGTTGCTCTTCTTGTTGGCGATGGAGCTGAGGTCGATCAGCTTGCTCGACCAGATCGGGTCCAGCGCCGGCACGGCCGCCACGTCGGGCAGGGAGTTCGCCTGGGCGGCGTTGTGCAGCTTCGTCGTGTAGCCGTCGTAGGGGATGTTGACGAGCTTGACGGTGACGCCGGTGTCCTTCTTGTACTGCGACACCATCTTCTTCCAGCCCGCGTCCTGCCCCGGAACCGTGGAGACCCAGAACGTCAGCGACTTGGACGTCCCGCCCGAGCCGGAATCCGACCCGCAGGCGGAGAGCAGAAGAGCACCTGCCGTGGCCACGGCAGCGAGGGGAACCACGCGGCGTATGCCGCCGCGGCCGAGTCGGCGGGAGCGCCGCACACCCACACTGATCATCTTCGATCCCTTTTCTTCGTAGCGGAAGAAGCACGGCGCCAGCCGAGGCGGCACGGGTGCATTTGCAGGAAATTTTCGCTTTCCGGGGGCACGGCCTCGCCCGGCCGCGTCGCCTTGACGGGTGGGGTCCCCGGCCATGACGGCCGGCGTCGCACAAGCACGCCCTCGTGCGGCTGCCGTACTTCGCGTACGGGCGGGAGGCTCACCCGGAGTCGGCGTCCCGGCCGACTCAGAAAGCGCTTGTCCGGACATTGGCACGACGAGTCGGAAGCCGTCAATCCTTCGCCCCGGCGACCTCGGTCACGGTTTGGACTCCTCGGGAAACCGCGAGCCTGGCGGCACCCACGACGGTACCGAGATCGCCGACCGTGCTGCTGACGACTTCGGTGGGCCAGCTCAGCCGGGCGAGTTCGGCCCGGACACCGTGCAGGAGCTGCGGGTACGCGCCGGTGCTGCCCCCCAGTACGACCAGCCCCGGGTCCAGCACCGCGGTCACGGCGGCGGCCAGCCGGCCCACGTCCACGGCATGGCGGTCGACCACGGCGCGGGCGGCGGCGCGGCCCTGTCCGGCGAGGGCGAAGAGCTCCTCGGCGGTGCGGGGGCACGGTCCGTCGCTGTCCGGCCAGGCCTCGGCAGCGCGCCGCAGCAGCGAGCGCGAACCGATGTACTCCTCCAGGGCTTCGTGGCGGGGCTCGCGGCCGTCGTCCCACGGGTAGGGAATCCGGGCCAGCTCACCGGCGGCGCCGTTCGCCCCGCGCAGCACCTGGCCGCCGATGACGACGCCGAGGCCGATACCGACGCCGATCCGCAGGTAGCCGAAGATGTTCCGGCCCCGGGCGGCGCCTTCGTGCAGCTCGGCGAGGGCGGCGCAGTTGACGTTGTTCTCCAGGTGGACGGGGACGCCCGGCGGCAGCGCGACGGCCACGGCGTCGAAGAGGGGACCGGCCTTGGCGGTCGCCGGACGCATACCGGTGCCCTCCTTGCGCGGCGCGGTGACGTCACCGACGGCGACGACGATGGTCCTCAGCGGGGCGTCGGCGGGCAGCGCGTCGAGCGCCTCGCGCACGACGCCGGCGGCGCCCTCCCGGGGCCCGGTGGCCTCGGCGAGCAGTGTGCCGTCCAGGGCGCAGCCGCGGACCCTGGTGAGGGCGGGGCCGAGGTCGATGGCGAGCACGGCCCCCGCGGCCGGCCCGAGACGGTAGACGGCGGCGTTGCGCCCGGTGCCGCTGGAGGCGGTGCCGGAGTGGGCGGCGAGCCGGACGCTCTCCAGTTCCGCGACGGCGGAGGACACCGTCGGTTTGGACAGGCCCGCGAGGCTCGCGAGCTGGGGCCGGGTCGCACGGCCGGCCCCGGCCAGCACGGCGAACACCGCGCCCGCGCTCTCGGTCAGGCGGGGGGCTCTTGCCAGGTCTTGTTCCAACAGTTACCCCACACAGGTCATGGGCCGCTCTCCCCGGGGCGGTCGGCTTCGCGAACGGCTCCCTGGATGCGGCGATGGGATTCCTCTTGACGCACTGTACTTCGTTAGTTAACTTCCTAACGAACGTCACGGTACTCGCCTGCCATGACTCCGCCAGAGGCCCGTCCCGGGGCTTCCAGAGTTCTCGACTGCCCTTCTCTCAGGCACGGTTCGCCCGCCGTCGCAGCACTGCGCACCGACGAAAGAGGATCCGTGCAGGACTCCGACCTCGCCAGCTCTCTCGTGCTCGGCATCGACGTGGGCGGCACCAAGACGCACCTCCGAGCCCTAGCGGGGGGCCACCGCGTCGTCGATCACGTCCGTTCGAGCGCCGGCTGGCGGCCGCACGACCCCGCGGCCGCGGCCGGCTGGCTGACCGGCCTGGTCCGCGAGACCCTGCCGGCCGACGCCCGGCCCTCGGCTCTCGCCGTGGGCGCGCACGCCTGCGAGACGCCCCGCCAGTGCGCGCGGATCCGCGCCGCTCTGGAGCGTGCCTTCGGCGTGCCGGCGCTGGTCGTGGGCGACGCGGAGCTCCTCGTCCCCGCCGCCGGTCTGGACAAGGGTGTCGGCTTGGTCGCCGGCACCGGGTCCGTCGCCGTCGGGCGGCTGCCCGACGGCACCACGGTGCAGGTGGGCGGCTGGGGCGCCGTGCTCGGCGACGAGGGCGGCGCCGCCGGTCTCGTCCGGGAGGCAGCCCGTGCCGCCTGGGCGGCGCACGACCGGGGCGAGGAACCCGACGAGCTGGCGCTGGGCCTCGTGGCCTCGCTGGGCGTGCCGGAGGTACCGGCGCTGGGCGCGGCCCTGGAGAGTGCCACCGACGTGTCCGCCGAGTGGGGCCGGCACGCTCCCGTCGTCTTCACGGCCGCCGAGGCGGGCTCGACGCTCGCCCGTGCCGTGATCGCCGAGGCGGGCCGCTCCCTCGCCGCACTCGTCGCCCGTCTCGCCGCGCGCGGGGCCGTCGTCGACGACGTGGTGGTCGCGGGCGGCACCGTGCTGTCCCAGCCCGCGCTCTACGACGCCTTCACCGTGGCCCTCGCCGACACCGTGCCGGCGGCCCGTACCAGGCCGCTGCGAGAGCCGCCGGTCGAGGGCGCGGTGGCACTGGCACGCTCGCTGCTGTGACGCGCCGGGGCACGGGGCCCCCTCGTTCACCCGCGGGACATGTCCCGGCCGCAGCACCCTCGCCGACGGGACACGACCCGGCCGTAGTTCTTCGCTCGTAGCACCACCTGACGCACGGGGCACTCAACTCCCCGTCGCATCAGGCACGTCCGCACGACCGCACCCGGCCGCAGGGCCGCAGAACTGAAGAGAGGCACCCCCATGCCGTCATCCGCCGGGCACCACTCCCCCACCCTGAACCGGAGGGGTTTCCTCAGAACCTCCCTGGGCGGCTCGGCCGCGCTGGTCGCCGCGCCGGCCTTCGTCGGGTGGCTGGGCGCCGCGGACGCCAAGGCAGCCACCGCTCCCGCCGCGTTCGTCGACGACTACAAGACCAACGTCCTGGCGAACCAGACCCCCGAGACCAACGCGGTCGTCCGGGCCCTGGGGGGCTTCGCCCAGGTATGGAAGACCGGCGGCGCCTGGAACACCGGCACCCCCCTCATGCCGGACGTCCTGCGCGCCAACGTGCGCTACTGCGAGCGGATCACCACCGAACGCACCGACGCGGAGGCGAAGCAGGCCTTCGTCGTCGACCGCCAGCACCAGAGCTACGCCATGATCGACGGACTCGGCCCGCTCGCCCCGCTCTACAAGACGGGGGCCAAGGCGGTCACGTCGATCACCAGCGCCCCGGACGGCACACCACCGGCCAAGATCGACGACGCCGTGCCCGCCGGCGCCCCGGCGGGCTCCGCGCTGGGCGCCGGCTCGTACGACTCCGAACTGGGCCAGGTGGCCCGGCTGGTGGACACCCTGCGTGGCAACTGGGCTTCCGGCAACCCCGCCAAGTTCGCCTATCTGTACCCGCGGCCGTGGCGGATGAACGAGGACAGCGAGGTCGTCGACACCGGCAGGAAGGACGAGTTCGGCTTCCCGGTGTACGAGTCGAAGGTCGTGGTCGCCCCGCAGCTGCTGCGCCAGCGCAGCGACAAGCCGGCCGAGGACGGCGGTTTCCCCAGCGGCCACACCAACGCCCTGCACCTGGCCTCGTTGGCCTACGCGTACGCGGTTCCCGAGCGTTTCCAGGAGCTGGTGACGCGCGCCCTGGAACTCGCCCACACCCGGATCGTCGCCGGCATGCACTCCCCCGTCGATGTGCTCGGCGGCCGGATCATGGCCACCGCGCTGGCCGCCGCCACCCTGGCGGACCCGGCCAACTCCGGGCTCAAGGCGGCGGCCCGCGCCCAGGCCCTGGCCTACTTCACGGAGAAGACCGGTACGACGGCCGACACCCTGTACACGTACGCGCACTCCGCGGACACCGGCACCGACCCCTACGCCGACCGGGAGGCCAACTCCCGTGCGGTCCGGCCCCGGCTGACGTACATCCTGCCCCGCCGGGGCCGTAAGGACCCGCTCGCGGTACCGAAGGGTGCGGAGGTGCTGCTGGAGACGCGGCTGCCGTACCTGACCGCGGCCCAGCGGCGCGAGGTGCTGCGGACGACCGCGCTGCCGTCGGGGTACGTCCTGCTGGACGGCTTCGAACAGTGGGGCCGGCTCAACCTGTTCGCCGCGGCGGACGGTTACGGCGCCTTCGAGCGGGACGTCATCGTGACGCTGGACGCGACGGCCGGGGGCTTCCACGCGGCCGACAGCTGGCGCAACGACATCGAGGGCGACGGCGGTCTGACCAAGCGGGGTTCGGGCACGCTCACCCTCACGGGCCACAACTGCTACCACGGCGGAACCACCGTCGAGGCCGGCACCCTGGTCGCCGCCTCGCCGGGCGCCCTCGGCGAGGGCGACGTGCACGTCACCGGCGGCACGCTCCGCGCGGACAAGGTCGCGCGGGTACGCGGCTCGTACGTCCAGGAGGGCGAGTCGACGCTGGAGCTGCCGCTGCGCGGGAGCCACGGCCCGGCCCTGACCGTGAGCCGACGGGTTCTGCTGGGCCGCGGCAGCGTGCTGTCCCTGCGGCTCGACGCCGAGCGGCCGCCGGTCGCCGGGACGACCGTTCCCGTCCTGACGGCTTCGCAGCTGCGCGGCCGGTTCGACCGTGTCGAGCTGGACTCGACGTCCCTGCGGGCCGTGCCGGTGTACACGGCTGACGGCCTGTCGGTGCGACTCGTGAGGCGGTAGCGCTTTCTTCGGCGGGGGCCGATGCACAGTGGGTCCATGAGGGACCTCCGGATCGCTCCCGCCGTTCGCGGCCCGTGTCGCTGTCGCCCCCGGCCGGCACCACGCCAGGGCCGGGCAGACGGTGGCCGGTGCCCCTCCTCGTGGCCGTGCTGCTCGCCCAGATGGCCTTCGCGATGGTCACGACCGCCGTACAGCAGACCCCGACCATCGACGAACCGGTGTACGTCGGCACGGCCGCCGAGTACGTGCACGAGCACCGGCTGCGGCACAACCCCGAGCATCCGCCGCTCGGCAAGCTGGTCATCGGAGCGGGGGTCGCCCTCGCGGATCCGCACGTCGATGCCGCCTTCGCCGGGGACCAGGGGCGGTCCGGCCGCGATCTGCTGTACGGGTCGGGCAACGACCCCTGGCGTTTGATGCTGTGGGCGCGCCTTCCGATGATCGCGCTGACCCTGTCGTTCGGGCTGGTGGTGTTCGCCTTCGCCCGTGAACTGGCCGGTCCCGTCGCGGGATCGGCCGCTCTAGCGCTGTACTGCTTCTCCCCCGACGTCATCGCCCACGGCTCGCTCGCCACCCTCGACGTGCCGGCCGCCGGGTTCGCGCTGACCTCGGCGTGGCTGGTGTGGCGGGCGCGCCGGAAACCGCGGCTGTACGTGCCGCTCGCGGGGATCGCCCTCGGCGCGGCACTGGCCACGAAGATGAGCACGTTGCCCGCCGTGCCGGTGGTGATGGTGCTGGCCGCGGTGTCCGTGCGGCGGGCGTCCGGGGGCAGCCGGCGCCGGGCCGTGGTGGCGGCGTCAGGTGTGGCCCTGATCGCGGTCGCCGTCGTGTGGGTCACCTATCTGATGGTCGATCCGCGGCTGCGCTGGGTTCCCGAGCAGCATGTGCCGGTGGTGCACGGGCTGCGGGGGCTGCTGGTGGAGCTGATGCCGTTCCCGGAGGCCTACCGGGACGGGATGCGCGTGCAGTTCGGACTGGAGAACCGGCCCTGGCAGGGGTTCCTGTTCGGGCGGCTCTACGACGGCTCGCTCTGGTACTACCTGCCGGCCGCGCTGCTGGTGAAGACGCCGCTGGGGATGCTCGCGCTGTGGGCCGGGGGTGCCGCGGCCGTCGTGGGAGTCCGGCGGCTGCGGCCTGCCGCACCCTATGTGCTGGCCGTTCCCCTGGTGCTGCTGGCGGCTGCCATGCAGGGGGCGCGGGACTTCGGGACCCGGTACGCCGTGTTCCTGCCGCTGTTCTTCGCGGTGGCGGCGGGGTGTGTGCTGGAGGTACGGCGGCGGTGGGTTTCCGTCGGGGTGGCGGTACTGGTCGCGTTCGTCGCGGTGAGTTCGGTGCGGGCGTACCCCTGCTATCTGCCGTACTCCAACGAGGCGTTCGGCGGGCCGGGCCGGACCCGGGAGTGGTTGCACGACTCGAACGTGGACTGGGGGCAGGACCTCGGGCGGCTCGCGGACCGGCTGCGGGAGCGGTATCCGGGTGAGCGGGTGTGGCTCGTGTACAAGGGCGGTGGAGTGCCGTCCGCCTACGGCATCGAGGCGTCGGATCCCCGACGGGTGCCGGTCCGTGACGTGCGGGGACTGCTGGCCGTGTCGGACTCGGCGGCCGCGAAGGCCACGGGGCGGCTGGCCGAGTTGATCGGCGGCAGCCGCCCCGTCGACGACGTCGGGCACTCGATCACGCTGTATCGCCGCTGAGTGCCGTGGCACGCACGGGTCAGTGGGTCGCGTAGAAGAACCCGTCCGCGCTCACGTGCTGCATGACCCTGCTGGCCACCCGGTAGCGGCCGTTGGGCACTTCGGGGCACCTCGCCACGTGGACCGCCAGCGGGCCGGCGAACTCGTAGCCGCGGCCTTCCGCGTGGCGGGCCAGGCTGTCGGTGAGGGCCTGGCCCACGTCGGTGCCGGTGCGGGTCAGATGGTCGTGCACGTCGTCGGGGAGTTCCACGTCGTAGGCGTTGGGGACCATGACGCGGCCCTCACGGCACACGACGGCGTTGTCGTCGCACTCGCGCCGCAGGGCGTCGAGGACCTCGACCGGTTCCTTGTCGAGGAGCCGCGCCCACAGCGCGTCCCAGCGGTTCTCCAGGGTCTGTTCCAGCGCACTCAGCGCGCCCATGCCGTCTCTCCTGCCGGAAGCGTCGTCGGTTGGTCGGGGGGTGCCGGGGGGTCGCCCCTAGCGGTCGTCGAAGTCGTCGGGGCGCACCTCGGCCTCCTCCAGGGCCTCGCGCATCGTGCGGCCGGTGGCGCCCGGCGGGCGCGTGCGGTCGTCGTGCTGTTCCAGCAGTTCGTCGGTGGTCTCCGTCTTGGGCCGGTTCTCCTCGGGGACGGTCATGACGTCGGCTCCTCTCTTCGGTCGCGTGCGGCGGCGGGTTCCCGCCCGGCGTACGGGTAACCCCCTGCCGGGCAGCTCATGCTGTCCGGAGAAGCCCTGGTCACCATGTGCGTGAGCTATGTTGAACGTCCGTGGGAGACGAAGGAGGCGCACCGGTGCCATCGCCGCAGCAGGCACGCGCACAGGCATCCGCGATCACCTCGGGGAAGGCCGCCCCCGAAGCGGAGGTCTCCCCGTCCGCCCAGCTCAGGGCGCTCTTCGACCGTCCCCGGCTGTCCCCGGGGCAGCGGCGCATCGCGCAGTACCTGATCGAGCACATCACCGAGGCGGCGTTCCTTTCGATCACGGATCTCGCGGACAGGGTCGGCGTCAGCCAGCCCTCGGTGACGCGGTTCGCCTCGGCGGTCGGCTTCAGCGGATATCCCGCGCTGCGGGAGAAGCTGCAGTCGATCGCGCTGGGCACCCTCGCGGTCGGCCCGGCCGAGGAGATACGGGGCAACGAACTGCAGGCGGCGGTCGACGCCGAGATCGAGAACCTGGAGAACCTGCGGCGGGACCTGGCCGACCCCGACGTGGTCATCGACGTCGGCCGCAAGTTCTCGTCGTCGGCCCCCCTGACGGTCCTCGGGCTGCGCATCTCCGTCTCGCTCGCCGAGTACTTCGCCTACGCCGCCCGCCGGATCCACCCGGACGTACGCCTCGTGACGCGGGGCGGCAGCGTCGCCTACGACGCGCTGCTGCAGTCGCGTGAGGCAGGTGGGACATGGGTGCTGGCCTTCTCCATGCCCCGGCATGCCCAGGAGACCCTGACGGCCGTGCGGGTCGCGCGGGGCGCCGGGCTCAAGGTCGCCCTGATCACCGATCTGGCGCTCGGGCCGCTCGCGGACGAGGCCGACGTCGTCTTCGCCATCGGGACGGGGTCTCGGCTGGTGTTCGACTCCTACGCGGCCCCTGGTGTGATGTGCTCGGCACTGCTGCAGGCCATGACGGACGCGGATCCGGAGCGGACGCAGGCGCGGCTGGAGGAGTACGAGCAGGTCGCCGACCAGCACCAGTTCTTCCTCAGGGACTGAGCGGGCGCCCGGCGGATCCCACGAGGACACCGATCCGCAACAAAGCACGCATGAATGTTTTCATGCTCCTTGCAAACCGGATGGCATATATAAATACTGCTCACGGATCGCGACCCGGCCGGTTCCGGATCCGTTCCGCACCCGTGGAGCCGGGTCCTACCCACTCCGGGTCCCGGGTGTTCGTGGCAGCCCCGGTCATCCCCTAGGCCGGGGCCGCCACGACCCGTCGTCCACCCTTACGACGCCGCACACCCGGAAGCGATGATCATGCAACTGACGACCACGCGCATCAGCCCCGACTGGCCCTGCCAGGTCAAGACGCCGGGGAGCCACGACTGGGAGCGCTCGGCGGCCAAGTGGCTGCGCGAACTGGTACCCACGCGTTACGCCGGCTACCCCGTGTTCATCCGCCACCCCGTCCTCCTCGCCCGGCACGCCCACATCCAGGTCCAGAACGAGATCCGGGTCGCCCGAACCGCCCTGCAGACCGCCCGGGCCGACCTGCCCGGGCTGGGCCTGCACGAGGGGGTCATCGAGCACACGATCAAGCTGTACGCGGCCGAGGTCATGCAGCTGCAGCACATCGCGCGCAGCGTCCGGGCGGTCACCCAGGCCCTGGTGGAGGCGAACCGCCAGCCGTGAGCCGGGCATGACCGGCGGCTCACGTGGCACACGTAGGGGAATGAGCACCACGAAAGCCCGGCGCGGTGAGCCGGTGACCACGGTCCTGACCTGGCAGGTGCGCCCTGGCCGGGAGCGGCGGTTCGAGGAGTGGACGCACGGCATCACCCGCTGCGCGCGACAGTTCCCCGGCAACGAGGGCGTCTCCTGGCTGACCCCCGAGGACGGCCACCGCTACCACGCGGTGCTGCGCTGGTCCGATCAGCACCGGCTCGCCGCCTGGCTGGAGTCCGAGGAGCGTGCGCGCTGGCACCGGCGGATCGACGACGTCGCCACCGAGGTCAGCAGCGAACGCCAGTCGACGAGCGGGATGGAGACCTGGTTCAGCCTGCCGGGCACCACCGTGCAGGCTCCGCCCCGCTGGAAGATGGTCCTCACCACCTTCCTCGGCGCCTACCCCTTCACCCTGCTCATCCAGTGGCTGGTGACACCGCACACGACCGGCTGGCCGCTGCCCCTTCGGGCCGCCGTCTTCCCGCTGGTGCTGCTGCCCCTTCTGACGTACCTGGTGATGCCGCGGCTCAGCCGGCTGCTACGGCTGTGGCTGTATCCGCACGACGGCAATTGATCTGTTCTCCGCGGGGCTGATGTGGCCCATGAGGCCATGGGGGCCGACGAGTAGTTCGTGCGCACGAGGCGGTCTGCGAATCGGGCCAGATGTGCGATGCTCGACGCGTGACGAGCGAGCCCGTGACGCCGGCGCAGCCCGGTGCCGCACCGGACCTGGTCGAACTGGCCAAGATCGTCGCCCGGCAGCGAGCCGAGCTGGACCGGTTGCGCGACCAGGCGGCCACCTCGGCTGTCGTGGAACGGGCCAAGGGCGCCGTGATGGCGCTGACCGGCTGTTCCGCGGACGCGGCGGGCGAGCAGCTGCTCCAGCGGGCCAAGTCCGCCCGTCACACCCTGCTGGAGGAGTGCTGGATCACCCTCGGCACGCTCGCGCCGATGCCCCGCGGAGCGGGCACGGACGGCGAGTCCTACGACAGCGAGGCTCCCGGCCGGTCAGGTGCCCTGGAGGACTCGGGCGCGCCGGACGACGTCGCCGCCGCCCTGGCCCGCCTCGGCCAGGCCCTCGTTCGGGTGACGACACCGCACGACCTCGCCCGGTGTCTGCTGGAGCATCTGGGCCCCGACATGGCGGCGGACGCCGTCCTGATCTACGCCCGCAGGCCCGACGGCGGCCTGGGGCTGATCGGGCACGCGGGGATCGACGACAAACTGGCGGCCCAGTGGTGCCAGGTGCCGCCGCTGAGCGGAATGGCGGCGCTGGACGCGCTGCGGGCGGGCGAGCCGCGCTGGCTGGAGGACTTCGCCGCGGACGAGCGGCGCTACCTGCTCATCGGGGACCCTCCCGACCGGTGGCGCTCGCGGGCCTGGCTGCCCGTGCTCGCCGCGGGCTCCGCCGAGGTCTGCATCGGTGTGCTGCGCGGCCGTGCCGGGGCGTTCACCCCACGCGACCGCGCCCATCTGCGGGGCGTCACCCGGCTGTGTGCCGGCCGGCTGCGCGCCTTCGAGATCCCGCCCGAGCGCGACGCCGACGCCGCCATGGACGCGGTGCAGGCGCTGTTCGAGGCGCTGCCGGTGGCGGCCATGCTGCTCACGCCGCTGCGGACCGCGACGGGCGAGACCGAGGACTTCCGGGTGGAGGCCGCGACCGCCCAGGTGGGTGACCTGCTGGGCCGGGCCGGTGAGGAACCGGCCGGGCGGCGGCTGCTGGAGCTGCGGCCGGCCCTGGTGACGGAGCCGCTGTGGCGGGGCTGTCTGCAGGTGCTGGCCACCGGGACGGCGTACGAGGGCGAGCCGTTCGCGCACGAGGAGGTCGTGGCGGGCGTCGCCGAGCTGTCCGTGTACGCGGCACGGGTGGCGCCGCTGGGCGACGCCCTCGTCGTCTCGTGGATCCGGCACGGCTCCTCCGACCGGCAGGAACAGCGGCTGGCGGACCTGCAGCGGCTGGGCAATCTCGGCTGGGCGAACTGGAACCTGGCCACGCAGGAGGCGTCCTGGTCGACGCAAGTGTTCTCCCTCGTCGGCCGGGACCCGGCGCACGGTCCGGTGCGTCTGGCCGAGGTGCCGGAACTCGCGCTGCCCGAGGACACGCCCGCGCTGACGCGCGCGGTCGATGAACTCGTCCATGACGGGCGGCCGTTCGATGTGCCGTTCCGGATCCGGACGAGCGGCGGCATCCGGCATCTGCGGCTGGTGGCGGAAGCGGTGCCCGACCGGCACGGCACACCCGTGGAGGTGCATGGCTTCGTACAGGACATGACCGCCCGGCGGCGGGCGGAGCTGGCCCTGGTCGAGAGCGAGCGGGCGATCCTGACGCAGCACGACGTCCTGCAGGCCGAGCGGACCCTGGCCACCCGGCTCCAGCACGCGCTGCTGCCGATGTCCAACCGGCCCGTGCATCTGGCCGGATTGCGCGTCGAGGTCGCCTATCTGCCGGCCCAGTCGGGTGTGCACGTGGGCGGTGACTGGTTCAGTGCCATCGAACTGCCCGACGGGGACGCACTGCTGGTGGTCGGCGATGTCGCCGGGCACGGGGTCGACGCCGTGGCCACGATGGCCCAGCTCCGGTTCACCGCGAAGGGCATGGTCATCACGGGCTCGTCCCTGACCGGTGCGCTCGCCCGGCTGAACACGCTGCTGCTGCACTCACGCGACTCCCGCACGACAGCCACGATGGTGCTGGCCCGCTACGAGCCGCGTCGCCGGCGCCTGGTCTGGGCCCAGGCGGGGCATCCCCCGCCGCTGCTGCTGCGTGACGGCGAGGCGCAGTACCTGCGCCGCCCCGGCGGCATGCTGCTCGGGGCGGCCACCAGGCCGGTGTACCAGGAGGCGGAGTGCCGTCTCGATCCGGGCGACCGGCTCATCCTGTACACCGACGGTCTGGTCGAGCACCCTCCGGACAGCATCGACCGAGGGCTGGAGCAGCTCGCCGAGGCGGTGGCGGGGCCGCACGGCGACGGGCCCGGATCGCTGGGTCCGTTGCTCGCGCGGATGCTGCCCGACGTGCGGCGGGACGACGTGTGCGTGGTGGACGTCCGGGTCCCTGGCGTCCAGGACCGGTAGGGCACGCCCGCCTCACGAGTCCCCGCGGTGGCGCCAGTACCACCACAGGCCCACGAGCAGGGCCAGCAGGAACAGGGCGGGCAGCACCAGGCCGGGGATGCGGGAGCCGTTCATGGGCGTGGCCTTCGGTTCGCGGCGGTTCGGGCGTCTCGTGCGTCGCCCAGGCCCATGGTGCAGCCGCATGGTCGTGCAGTTCCGCTGCTTTTCCCAGCCGTTGCCCGGCGTTCGACGAAACAGGGAGCGTCGTCAGTCGACCGGGTGGCCCGGGTCGATGGTGACGGCGTCGGACAGGCGCAGCAGCGGCCCGTCGTCCTCCTGGTCGCCGCCCCACTCGACCGGGTCGAGGACGAAGCCGATGTGGTCGCCGCCGCCCGCGCGCGTCACGATCCGGCCGACGAACCAGGCCGGCGCGTCCTGCAGGACCAGGGCCCCGCCGTACGCCTCCCGCAGGGGGACGTCCTGGAACTTGTCGGTCCGGTCGCCGGTGTGCCCGCCGAACAGCTCGGCGAGGGCGTGCTGTTCGCGGTCGAGCAGGTGCACGGCGAGGACCTCCGCGTTCCGGGCCACCCGGAAGGTGTGGTTGAGCTCGGACAGCCACACCACGAACCGCACGGGCCGCAGCGAGCACTGTGAGGCGAACCCGACCAGGCAGCCCGCCCGTTCACCCCCCGCGGCGGCCGTGACCACGTACATCTCGGGGTTCAGCCGGTCGATGAACTCGTCCATGCCGGCCATGGTCACACATCAGCCCGTGCCCGCCGGGGTGCGGGACTCCAGGGCCGCCCGGGTGTCGTTGCCGTAGACGCCGGTCTCGTCGCCGCGGATGCCGTACCAGAGCTGGAAGCGGGCGACCGCCGCGGTGAGGGTGGGGTCGTATCGACCGCTGGTGGAGCCGTCCCGGTAGACGTCCGGGATGCGCAGGAGGCGTTGCTGGAGTTCGGTCACCTCCGGGCCGGATGCTCCCTCGCGCAGTGTGCCGACGCCGTCCGGGTCCACGGGTGCGGCGGCGGGCGGGGTG
Source organism: Streptomyces sp. NPDC037100 (assembly GCF_055606225.1). Lineage (NCBI taxonomy): Bacteria > Bacillati > Actinomycetota > Actinomycetes > Kitasatosporales > Streptomycetaceae > Streptomyces > Streptomyces sp. NPDC037100. The sequence goes on from NZ_JBVJSX010000008.1 coordinate 400,258, forward strand.
GGCGAGGGCGTGGGTGTGGGTGTGGGGGTGGGTGTAGGTGTGGGGGTGGGGTCAGGGGTGGAGGCGGCGGACCGGGGTGGCCCGGGCGCGGGCGCCGCGCTGTCGTCGGTGTGGTCGCCGCGGAGCAGGAGCGCACCGCCGAAGCCGATCACCGCGGCCGCGAGGACGGCCACCGCGACGGCGGCGCGGCGCAGCCCGGCTCCCGGGGGCACGGCGTCCGTGCGCCGGCGCATCTCGCGGGCGACGGGCGGGATTTCCTGGGTCAGGGCCTCGGAGCCGGCCGGCGGTCCGGGCAGCGCGACGGACTCGTAGCCGCCGGGTTCCTGACCGGTCTCCCGCCGGAACTCCCGCATCAGTTCGGCGAGCGCGTCGGTGCGGCGGGGCCGCAGGACGCGGATGGGTTCGAGGGCCGGGCCGTCCTGCGGCGGCCTGGGCTCGGACGGTGTCGACACGTTGTTCTCCTTCGTCCGGGCCCGTGGCGCCCGTCTTCGAGGATCGTCCGACGTTGGATACGCGGCCGCCGCGGCCGGGGTTCAGCGGCCGGTCACGACCGATGGTCAGAGCACTCAGTACCTCCAGGCGAGTGCACCGAGTGCCATGTCCCTTCCGGGTGCTACGTTCGCGCCCATGAGCTCCGAGAAAGCCGAGGCGGGCACCGGGAAGCCGCCCATGCGGGACGCCTTGGTGGCGGCGGCCTTCCAGCTGTTCCTGGAGCGGGGGTACGAGCAGACCACCGTCGACGACATCGTCGCCCTCGCCGGAGTCGGACGGCGCTCGTTCTTCCGCTACTTCCCCTCCAAGGAGGACGTGGTCTTCCCGGACCACGAGCGCTGCCTGGCCGACATGACGGCCTTCCTGGCGGACGGCTCCGACGACGACGAACCCGTGGGGCGGGTCTGCGACGCGGCCCGGCTCGTGCTGCGCATGTACGCCGAGAACCCGACCTTCTCCGTGCAGCGCTACCGCCTCACCAAGCAGGTCCCGGGGCTGCGCGCCTACGAACTGTCGGTGGTGTGGCGCTACGAGCGGGCCCTCGCCGCGTACCTGCGCCGGCGCTTCGCCGCCTGCCGGGACGGCACCCTGCGGGCCGACGTGATCGCGGCGGCGGTGGTCGCGGCGCACAACAACGCGCTGCGCTCCTGGCTGCGTTCGGACGGGCAGGGCGAGGCGAGCGCGGCGGTCGACCGCGCGCTGGCCTATGTGCAGTCGGCGTTCGGAGGCGTACCGGTGCCGCCCGCAGTGGAGCAGCCGGAGGACGTGGTGGTCGTCGTGTCGCGGCGCGGGGCACCGCTGTGGCGGGTCGTGCAGGAGATCGAGACGACGCTGGGGCGGGGCTGAGCTCCGCACATTGAGGGTACGGAGTGCCTTTACGAGTGGCACTGAGTGCCATACTCTGTGCTGCGTGCACGGTGGCACGGCGAGCCGCGCACCCGTGTGCGCGAGTGATCGCGTACGCGGATTCCGGCCGAGTGCAGGGAGTTGACCAGCGTGTATCACTCAGGAAGCGTCACTCAGCAGGCAGCCGGCTCCGCGACGGGTCTGCTCGACCCGAGGGGCCAGGACTCCGAGGCCATCCTCTACCAGCGCTGCACCTGGTGCGGCACGGCCATGTACCACCGGTTGCTCTGTCCGGTCTGCCGGGGCAGCGAGCTGCGCACGGAGCGGGCCGAGGGCACGGGCACGGTGCGCCACTCCACCGTGGTGCACCGCAACACCCCCGCGGCGCGCAACGTCTCCCTGATCGAGATGGCCGAGGGCTTCGTGGTGCGCGGCCGGGTGATGGGCCCGCCGATCGGCATCCACAGCGGTGACCGGGTGCGGCTGTCCACGGCCAAGGACCCGGTACGGGGCGAGCCGGTCTTCCAGCTCCTGGACGAGCCGTACCGGGCCTGGAGCTGACGCTCCCTCAGCCGGCGAGCAGTACGTCGGCGTGCACCGGCCGGCCCCGTCCCGGAGCTCCGGTCGGCCGCCTGCCCTCCCCTGCCAGGGGGCTGCGGCCTCAGGGGTGTGCCGAGCGGAAGCCTGACGGCCGTCAGAGGGTGATGCGGATCCCCACGGTGCCGTCCACGCCCCGACGCAACCTGCTGCCGAGCAGGGTGAGCCGGCCCGTCAGACCGTACTTGCGGGCGATCAGCTGCCGGTAGCGGGCGGTGGTGACGGGGTCGCAGATCTCCGCCGTCGCGGGCACCTGGTCGCCGGTGGGATTGCCACGCAGGTCGCAGGGGCCGACCAGTACGTCGGCCCGGTTGCGGATGCGCTTCACCTTCCAGGAGTCGGCGGGCGTCCACACGCCGAGCGCCGCACCGTCGCGCACCACCCAGACCGGGGTGGCGACCGGTGTGCCGCTCCTGCGGTAGCTGGTGATCAGCAGGTATTTTCCCGCGCCGAGTGCGTCCAGCGTCGTGTCGTCCATGGCGGGCAGTGTACGAGCGTGTCCCGACGCTCAGCGGAGCGCCGCCGCCATTGTGCGCACCGCCTCCGTGAGCACCTCTTGCGAGGTCGCCAGGTTGAGGCGGGCATGGCCGGCGCCGCCCGCGCCGAAGGGGCGGCCGGAGCTGAGGGCGACCCTGCCGTGGCGCAGGAAGACGTCGGCCGGGTCGTCGCCGAGTCCCAGGGCGCGGCAGTCGAGCCACGCCAGATAGGTGGCGTCGCCCGGCCGGTAACGGATCGCCGGCAGGTGCTCGGCCAGCAGGTCCGCGAGCAGCCACCGGTTGGCGTCGAGGCCGGCCAGCAGGGCGTCCAGCCAGGTGACGCCGTCGCGCAGGGCGGCGGTGTGGGCGATGACGGCGACGTGGCTGGGGCCGTGCCCCACCTCCTCGGGCATCCGCTCAAGGTCCGCGGCGGCCCCGGGCCCGGCGATCGCGAGGGCGGCCTTGAGCCCGGGCAGGTTCCAGCCCTTCGAGGCGGACATCAGCGACAGGCCCCGCTCGGCGCCCGGCACACTCAGATACGGCACGAAGCCGGCGTCTCCGAGCGTGAGCGGGGAGTGGATCTCGTCGGCGACGACGCGCACGCCGTACCGCTCGGCGAGGGCGGCGACGGCGGACAGCTCCTCGGAGGTGTGCACGGCGCCGGTCGGATTGTGGGGGCTGCACAGCAGGTAGGCGGCCCGTCTCCGGTCCGTCACGGCCCGCTGGAAGGTCTCCTCCAGGACGTCGAGGTCCAGACGCCCGTCCGCCCCGAGCGGGGCCTCGGCCACCCGGCGGTCCATGTGCTCCACGAACAGGTAGAACGGCGGGTACACGGGCGAGTTCACGACCACGGTGTCGCCGGGGCCGGTGACCAGTTTGAGCATCTCGACGACACCCAGCATGACGTCGGGCACGAGCGCGGTGCGCTCCACGGCGAGCCCGTCCCAGCCCCACCGCTTCCCGGCGAAGTCCGCCAGGGCCTGCGCGTAGCCGGTACCGGCCGGGTAGCCGGTGTCGCCGAGGTGGAGCGCGTCGGTGACGGCGCGCACGACGCACTTCGCGAGCGGCACGTCCATCTCGGCCACCCACAGCGGCAGCACGTCCTCGGGGTGGGTGCGCCACTTCATGCTCGTGCGCTGCCGGAGGCGGGGGAGGGTGAGGGCTTCCAGGGGATTCGGTTCACCGGACGACTCGTGCGGGATCCTGGTCATGGGCACACGATAGGGGGCTGTGCGGTGAGCGGGAATCCTGCGGACGGGGAGCGGGGCGGGGCGGCGGACGCGGTCCTGGAGGTCGCCTGCGACGAGTCGGGGTCGGACGGTGAGAACCTCACCGGCGGGAACACGGACGTGTTCGCGCACGCCGGCGTCTCGCTGTCCGAGGCGGCGGCCGCGGCGACGGTGCGGGAGATCCGGGACCGGATCCGGTCACCGGCGGAGGAGTACAAGGCGAACCATCTGCTGCGGGAGAAGCACCGCGCGGTGCTGGAGTGGCTGCTCGCGCCGCGGGGGCCGATCCACGGGCGGGCGCGCGTGCACCTCATGGAGAAGACGTTCTTCGTGGTGGACCGGACGCTCGGCCTGCTGCTCGACGACGCGGTCGAGGCGGCCGTTCTGTTCCGCGCGGGGCGCCCGGCCTTCGGGGACGCCGGCTGGCGGGCGTTCCTGGAGGCGGCCAACCGGCTGCTGCGGGTCCGTCAGAACGGGGACCCGGTGGGCGGCTTCTACGGCACCGTCGACACCCTGCTCCGGGCACGGCCGCGGACGGACGCGGCGAGCATCCTGGAGCGGCTTGCCGCGACCCGGCCCCGCGCGGTGTCGTACCGGGAGGGGCTCCTGGCCGGGCCGCCGCTGATCCCGCTGCTCAACCCGCTCCTCCCGGCTGTCGTGCGCACGGCCGCGCTCTGGAGCCGTGACGGCCGGCCGGTCCACCTCGTGCACGACCGGCCGAACATGCTGACGCCCGACCGCATCGCGTGGATCGAGGAGACGGCCCGGCGGGCCGGGATCGGTCTGGTGGGGCTGCGGCTCGTCGTGGCACGTGACGACGCACGGGTGCAGGTGGCGGACTTCCTCGCCGGGATCGCCCGCAAGATCGCCTCCGATGAGCTGAACGGCCGCGGGGAGCCGGCGCTCACCGGCCTGTTGCGCCCCTATGTCGATCCGGGCTCGGTGTGGGGCGACGCTCGCAGCAGGCCCCTGCTCGCTGACCCGGTCGCCGGGTGACGCCGAAGAGATCACCGGTGCGCTGAACGCGGCAGGGCTGCGCCCCGTATGGATGAGGGGCACTCAACTCAAGGAGGGCCCTGCGGTGTTCGCACCGTGATGTTCGGGTTCGGGAGCCATGCATGAGGCACGCACGACGACGGGTCGTCCGGCGAGTGACACGGCTGGCGGCCGTCGGCGGACTCCTTCTCGGAGGAGCCATGGTCACCAACGCCGTGGCGAGTGAGCCATCGGCCCCGGTCATCGGCGTCCCGTTCACCGCACCGCCGGCGACCGGCGAGGGCACCGACCTCGTGTCCCGGCTCGGCAACACACGTACGGCGGGCAGCTGGATCGACAAGTCCGGGCGGCCGGTCGTCGCGGTGACCGACGAGAAGGCGGCCGCCGAGGTGAAGCGCGCCGGGGCGCAGGCCAAGATGGTCAGCCACAGCATGAGCGACCTCAAGTCCGCTGCGGCGACGTTGCGTTCGGCCCCCAGGGTCTCCGGCACCTCGTGGGCCCTGGACTACAAGAACAATCAGGTGGTGGTACGGGGCGACAGCACCGTCTCCGCCTCGGCCTGGTCCAGGATGACCCAGGTCGCCGAGGGCATCGGTTCCTTCGTGCGCATGGAGCGCACCGAGGGCACGTTCACGACACGAATCAACGGCGCGCAGCCCATCCTGTCGACCGCCGGGCGCTGTTCGGCGGGGTTCAACGTGACCGACGGGGAGAGCGACTTCATCCTCACGGCGGGGCACTGCGGTCCCGACGGCTCCGTCTGGTTCGCCGACGACCGGGGCCGGCAACAGGTCGGCACCTCGCTCAAGGGGAGCTTTCCCGGCGACGACTACTCGCTGGTGAAGTACGACGCCGGCCGAGCGGGCAAGGGCGCGGACGTGGTGGCGGTCGGTGACGGCAAGGGCGTGCGGATCACGGGCGTCGCCGACGCGGAGGTCGGGCAGAAGATCTTCCGCAGCGGCAGCACCAGCGGACTGCGCGAAGGAGAGGTGACCGCGCTCAACGCGACGGTCAACTACCCCGAGGGCACGGTCAGCGGCCTCATCGAGACGAACGTGTGCGCCGAACCCGGTGACAGCGGAGGCCCGATGTTCGCCGACGGCATCGCGCTCGGCCTGACGTCGGGCGGCAGCGGGGACTGCAAGGCGGGCGGTACGACGTTCTTCCAGCCGGTGACGCAGGCACTGACCGAGCTGGGCGTCAAGCTGATCGTGGCCAAGTCGGCCGGCGGCACGGGCCCCGCTCCCGCCCCGTCGCCGTCGCAGGGCGCGGCCTCGCCGGGTACGTCGGCTCCGATCACGGGCACGGATGTGTCGACACTGCTGAGCCGCCTCACCGACCCGCGCAATGTCGGCCCCGGCATGCTCGTCATCGCGGGCAGCCTCGTCGCGCTGGTGGCGACCCGCTGGATCCGCGCCGAGCAGGACCGTAAGGCCTATCGCCAGTACTACTCGGCGACTTGGGGATGATGACGTGCCGGCCGGCCGTCGCCGGGTGTCCCGTCAGCCCGGCGTGAGCAGTGATGTGCGCGCCGGAGCAGCGGACCGCCGGCGGCGGCGGGGGCACCACCCTGCTCGTGCGAAGCCGAGAGCTCGGGGTGCGGCGATGCCGTGGACGACGGCCGAGGACAGCGCGAGAAGGGCACCCATTGGATCAGGGGTGCCCTTCGACGAGGGTCCGATGCGTCAGCGGGCCCGGGACGAGGGTCAGGTCGCGGGCGCCGACTGCGGGGCCGCGACGGCCCACTCCAGGACGAGCCGCTGGTACTCCTCGCGCTGCTCGACGCTCAGTGTCCCGCCCGACCGGCGCCACAGCGCACGGATCTCCTCGTTGACCTCGTCAGCCGATCGCTCGGATGAGGTTTCAACAGTGGTGGACATGCTGTGAAGCATACGTCGCCGGACGTGAAGGCGATGTGAGTAATCACGAGCTAAACGGTCATTTCGGACAGTGTTGCTGATCACGTCCATCTCCCGGTAAACGTGAGGCTGTTCACATCAGCCGCCTGTGAGTACCTTTCGCCTCCGGGAAGTTCGCCGCGGTTCACGCTTCGGCCGATCCCAGCACCAGCACCTTGATGGCCAGCACGGCCGCACCGCGGGCCCAGTCGTGGAAGTCGGACACCTTCGTCTCCAGGCCGACCGGCGCGGCGAGCGGGTGCCGGAGCTCACGCACCGTCTCCTCGACCGTCTTGCCGGCCACGTCCATCAGCCCGACGCCCTCCCCCGCGAGCAGGATCTTCTGCGGCATCACGAAGTTGGAGATCTGCGCGACGAGCGTGCCCAGGGCCCGCGCCGCCTCACAGACGACCCGGGCGGGCATCGGGTCCCCGGCGGCGGCTCGGGCGAGGATCTCTTCGTAGGTGCGGTCCTCGCCGGTGGCGGCCCGGATCTGGTAGCGGATGCTGGGAATGGTCAGCAGCGAGACGGCACTGCCACGCCTGCCGTCCGGGGTGAGCGGCCCGTGGGAGTCCACGATCCAGTGCCTGCCGAAGCCGCGGTCCTCCTCCGCGAAGGGCACTCGCCTGCCGCCCAGGACGAGCCCGTAGCCGAGGCCGGCGCCGATGGTGAGGACGACGAAACGGTCCAGTCCCCTCCCGGCACCGAACCAGGTCTCCGCCTCGACCAGGGCCGCGACGTCGTTCTCGACGACCACCGGCAGGCCGGTGCGCTCCTCGACCAGCTCGGCCAGGGGGACGTCCCGCCACAGCAGGAACGGGGATTCGCCGACCACGGCACGGTCCTGGACGAAGCCGCCGACCCCGATGCCGACCCCGGCGAGGCGAGGGTGGCTCTTGGCCAGTTCGGCGGTCATCTCGGCCAGCACGTCGGCGACTTCGGCGGGGTCATGGGTGGTGAGCGCGCGGTCGTGGCGGGCGACGATATGGCTCCGAAGGGTGGTGACGACGCCGTAGACCGCGTCCTCGGTGATCTTGAAGCCGAGGAAGAAGCCGGAGTCGGCGACGACGTCCAGCGGCTGCGAGGGGCGGCCCTGGCGCGCCTCCGCGGGCGTCCCCGCCTCGGGCACCTCGACCAGCAGACCCGACTCGATCAGCGGCTTGGTCAGGCGGGTGAGGCTGCCGGCCGACAGCCCCAGCCTGCGGGCGAGTTCCGTGCGCGACAGCGGACCGTGGACCAGCACTTCGATCGCCACGGAGCGCTCGCCCGGGCTCAGCGGCAGCCAGCCGGAGGTTCCTTCGGTCATGGAAGGTCCGCTCCTCTCACCCGTTTTTTTCGCACTGAAACCAACATGACCACTCTATGCAGGGTTCGGGCCTGGGAAAAGATGTTTGCAGGCCCCTTGACGCAGCAATTGTTTCGCACCAAAAGTAAGTCCCGCCAGAGGACGAGCCGCCGCAGCGAGGGAGTCTCCCGATGACCATCGCCTCCAGTAGTCCTCCTTCGCGTCTGCCCTCGGGCGACGCGGCGGAGGCCCTCAGCAGGACCGGGCCGCGACAGGGGGTGTCCGGCGAGGACCGGGGGGACGGCCGGCTGGCCGCGCTCTTCATCGCGCCGGCGCTGCTCGGCTTCCTGGTCTTCCTGCTCTGGCCGACGCTCCGGGGCATCTATCTGAGCTTCACCCGCTTCAACCTGCTGACGCCCGCGGAGTGGGTGGGTCTGGACAACTACGTCCGCATGGTCAACGACCCCATCTTCTGGGACTCCCTGTGGGTCACCGTCGAGTACGTCGTCATCAACATCGGCGTCCAGACGGTCGCGGCGCTCGCCATCGCCGTCCTGCTCCAGCGGCTCACGCAGTCGGCGATGCTGCGCGGGATCGTGCTGACCCCGTATCTGATGTCGAACGTCGTCGCCGGTCTGGTCTGGCTGTGGATCCTCGACACCCAGCTCGGCATCGGCAACGAGATCATCAGCGGCCTCGGCGTGGACCGCATCCCGTTCCTCGCGGACGAGACCTGGGCCATCCCGACGATCGCGCTCATCAACGTGTGGCGGCACGTCGGGTACACCGCACTGCTGCTCTTCGCGGGTCTCCAGGCGATCCCGAACGACATGTACGAGGCGGCACGGGTGGACGGCGCGAGCGAGTGGCGGATGTTCTGGCGGATCACCATGCCGCTGCTGCGGCCGGTGCTCGCGGTCGTGCTGATCATGACCGTGATCGGGTCGTTCCAGGTGTTCGACACCGTGGCCGTGACCACCGCGGGCGGTCCGGCGAACGCCACCAACGTCCTGCAGTACTACATCTACGGCTCGGCCTTCGGCCGCTTCCAGTTCGGCTACGCCTCGGCCATGTCCGTCGCCCTGCTGGTCGTGCTGAGCGCGATCACCGTCCTCCAGTACCGGCTCACGCGGGCCGGCCGGACCGACCTCGGCTGACGGAAGGGAGACACCGCCATGGCTGCCGTGACGACAACGACACCGACCACCCAGCGGCCGGTCCGGCGCAGGTTCCCCTTCGGGCGGGCCGCCGCCTGGACCGTGATGGGACTGATCCTCCTCATCACCCTGCTGCCGTTCTACTGGATCCTGCGCACCGCGCTGTCCACCAACGCGGGCCTGAGCGCCGACCCCACCAACCCCCTGCCGGTGGACCTCACCACCAGCGGCTTCGAACGGGCCCTGGGCCTGCAGTCGGCCGAGGAGGCCGTCGCGCAGGGCGGCGCGGGCGGCGGGCTGGACTTCTGGCGCTACCTGCTCAACTCGGTGCTGGTCTCGACCCTGATCACCGGATGCCAGATCTTCTTCTCCGCGATGGCCGCCTACGCCTTCTCGCGGCTGCGCTGGCGGGGCCGGGACAAGGTCTTCGGGCTGTTCCTGGCCGGGATGATGGTGCCGGCCATCTTCACGCTGCTGCCGAACTTCGTGCTCATCAAGCAGCTGCACCTGATCGACACGCTCCTGGGCATCGCGCTGCCCACCATGTTCATGACGCCGTTCGCGGTGTTCTTCCTGCGCCAGTTCTTCATGAACATCCCGAAGGAGGTCGAGGAGGCCGCCCTGCTGGACGGCGCCGGGAAGATCAAGATCTTCTTCCGGGTGGTCCTGCCGATGGCGTCCACGCCGATCATCACGCTGGCCGTGCTGACGTACATCACCTCCTGGAACGACTACTTCTGGCCGCTGATGGTCTCCTACAGCGACAGCTCCCGTGTGCTGACCGTGGCGCTGGCGGTCTTCCGGGCGCAGACCCCGCAGACCGGCGTCGACTGGTCCGGGCTCATGGCGGCGACGCTGATCGCCGCGCTGCCGATGCTGGTGCTGTTCGCCTGCTTCGCCCGCCGCATCGTCAGCTCCATCGGCTTCACCGGGATCAAGTAAGGGGACTGTGATGCGAATTCGACTTCGTCCGCTCGTCGCGGCGACCGGAGCGCTGGCGCTGTCCCTGGCCAGCGGATGCGCGCAGGGAGGCGCCGCCGGATCCTCCGCGAACACGGTCACGTACTGGCTGTGGGACGCCAACCAACTGCCCGCCTACCAGGCCTGCGCGAAGGGCTTCGAAAAGGAGAACCCCGGACTGAAGGTGAAGATCACTCAGTTGGGCTGGAGCGACTACTGGACCAAGCTCACCGCCGGGTTCATCGCGGGCACCCAGCCGGACGTGTTCACCGACCACATCCAGAACTTCGGCCAGTTCGCCGACCTGAAGGTCCTCGAACCGCTCGACGACCTCGGCATCAAGGACTCGGACTACCAGCCGGGACTCGCCGCCAACTGGATCGGCCAGGACGGCCACCGCTACGGCGCCCCGAAGGACTGGGACACGGTCGCGCTGTTCTACAACTCCAAGATGACCCGGGCGGCCGGGCTCACCCCCGAGCAGCTGAACGACCTCTCCTGGAACCCGGAGGACGGCGGCACCTTCGAGAAGGCCATCGCCCACCTCACCGTCGACAGGAACGGCAAGCGGGGCGACGAACCGGGCTTCGACAGGAACAACGTCAAGGTCTACGGCATGGCCACGGGCGGCGGCGGGTTCGGCGACGGCCAGACCCAGTGGAGCAACTTCGCCGCCTCCGCCGGGTGGAGCTACCTCGACAAGCCGCGCTGGGGCACGAAGTACCAGTACGACAGCAAGACCTTCCAGTCGGTCGTCCGGTGGTACTTCGGCCTGGCGAAGAAGGGCTACATGCCGCCGCTGTCCGACTACAACGTCCAGTCCAACCAGGCGAACACCCAGGTTGCGGCGGGCAAGGCGGCCACCGCGTTCGACGGGGCCTGGATGATCTCCACGTACGCCGGCTTCAAGGGCAAGGACATCAAGACCGCCCTGACACCGACCGGCCCGACCGGCAAGCGCGCCACGATGATGAACGGCCTCGCCGACTCCATCACCAAGGCCTCGAAGAACAAGGCGGGCGCCCGCAAGTGGGTGGCCTACCTGGCCTCGGACCGCTGCCAGAGGGTCGTCGGCAGGTCCGGGGTGGTCTTTCCCGCCACCCCGGCCGGGACCGAGGCGGCCGTCGCCGCGTACCGGAAGAAGGGCATCGACGTCTCGGCGTTCACCGAACCCGTGGCCGACAAGAAGGACTTCCGGACCTTCTCCTATCCGATCGCCAGCTACTCGGCGGACATGACGGCGCTGATGGCCCCCGCGATGGAGGACATCTACGGCAACGGAAAGCCCGTGAGCAGCCTCGACCAGACCAATGAACAGATCAACCTGATCCTTTCGCAGTGATCCCCGAACCAGTGAAGGGCACGCCCCCCATGACGTTCTCCCTCGGCATCGTCGGCGCCGGACAGTTCTCGGGCCAGTTCGCCACCCTGTTCCAGGCCCACCCCGGCATCAGCGGCGTCTACGTCACCGACCTGCTGCCCGAGCGGGCCGCCCAACTCGCCTCCGCCCAGGGGCTGGCGGGCACCTTCCCGTCCTACCAGGCCATGCTGGAGTCGGAGGACGTCGACGCCGTCGCGATCTTCACCCAGCGCTGGACGCACGGGCCGCTGGTGCTCCAGGGCCTGAACGCGGGCAAGCACGTGTACTCCGCGGTTCCCATGGCGATCAGCACCGAGGAGATCGCGGCGATCATCGACGCGGTCAAGGCCACGGGGCTGACGTACATGATGGGCGAGACCAGCGAGTACAACCCGGCCACGGTCCACGCCCGCAACCAGATCGCCGAGGGCGCCTTCGGGCGGCTCTTCTACGCCGAGGGCGACTACGTCCACGACATGGACCTGGGGTTCTACGAGGCCTACCAGTACAGCGGCGGCGAGAACTGGAAGGCGACCGCCAGCTATCCCCCGCTGCTGTACCCGACGCACGCGGTCGGCGGGGTGCTGGGCGCCTGGAAGACGCACGCGGTGAGCGTGTCGGCGATCGGTGTCGTCGACGACCGGGGCGACGGCGTCTTCGACAAGGACGTCAGCCAGTTCGGCAACGACGTCTCCAACGCCACCGCGCTGTTCGAGGTGGCGGGCGGCGGCTCGTTCCGTACGAACGAGTTCCGGCGGGTCGGCTATCCCTCGCACATACGGGAGTCGCGTTTCCGCTTCTTCGGCACCGAGGCGAGCATGGAGCAGCTCGCCACGGTCGCCCTGTGGCAGGACAAGCAGGGAGTGAAGGACATCAGCGAACTGCTGGAGCCCAAGCCCACCATGGCGCCCGACGACCCCTCGCTGCAGCACATCGCGCCGGAGCTGCGGGCCGCCTTCACCTCCGGCTCCGCGCCGGTGCACGACCGGGCTCGGCTGCCGAGGGAGTTCGACCACCTCCACAACGGCCATGAGGGCAGCCACCACTTCCTGGTGGACGACTTCGTGACCGCGGTCAACGAGCGCACGCTGCCGTCGGTCAACGCCTGGGTGGCGGCCCGCTACACCCTGCCGGGCATCATCGCGCACGAGTCCGCCCGGCAGGGCGGGGTCAGGCTGGAGATCCCGGACTTCGGGGACGCGCCACAGTAGGGGGCGCCGGGTGCGAGCCGGGTGCCCGGTATCAGGTGCCCGGCTTGCGGCCGTAGACGAAGACGTCGTCGCCCTTCTTCAGCAGCGACCAGTACTTCTTGGCGTCGGTCTTCGTCATGTTGGTGCAGCCGTGCGAGCCCGGCGGGTTCCACATGCTGACGCCGACCGAGTGGAAGGCCTGGCCGCCGTCGAAGAACTGCGCGTAAGGCATCGGCACGTCGTAGATGGACGAGACGTGGTCGATGTTGCGCCAGTAGATCTTCTTCAGGCCGGTGCGGGTCTCGTACCCGTCGCGGCCGGTGCGCACCGGGACGGGGCCGTAGACGAGCTTCTCGCCGTCCTGGATCCAGCTCAGCTGGAGCGTCAGGTTCACACAGGCGATGCGCCCCTTGTTCACCGGGCACTTGCCGTCCTTGTTGGGGGTCTTGCCGACGGCCTTCTGCTTCTGCATCAGGTCCATCACCCCCCAGGTGACCGAGCCGGCGTAGCCGATGTTCGGGGAGATGCCGTGCTTGGTCTGGAAGGCCTTGATGGCCTTGCAGTCGGCGGCGGACTGCTTGCCGTCGACCGGACGGCCGAGGAACTTCTCGACCTTCTTCTGGTACGGGCCGGCCTGCGTGGTGCAGCTCGCGGCCTGGGCCGGTGCGGCGCCGAGTGCGAGTGTGAGCGGGGCCACCAGACCGGTGATCCCCAGTGCGACGGCGCTCCGTCTGCGTACGTCCCCCATGGCTGGTCATGCCCTTTCGCGAAAACGAGTCTGTGATGTCTGCCAGCTAGACGGACGGAGAACGGTTCCGGTTGTGCGGTCGGGCGCGCTGGGACGGAACAGTGACATACCCCACCGGCACGGAGGGGGCGTATCCGTGCAAGGTGGGGTATTGCTGACAGCCGGCTTCCGGGTCGCCCAGGTCATCGATAGCCGGTCGTGTCCGCCGGCTTCCCCGCGTCCTGGACCTCCACCAGGTAACGCCAGGCGTCCGGACGGCTGCCGTCGAGGTCGGTGAATCCGTACTCCTGGGCGAGTCCGCCACTGGAGAGCGACTGCCCGTTCCAGCGCGCCACGTCCGCGTCGGCGGCGAGTGCGGCCACGGCCCGGCCCACGTAGTGCGGGGTCTCGGAGATGGCGAAGTGGGGGACGCGCTCCAGGGCGTCGCGCCAGTTCTCCTCGCGCACTCCGAAGGCGTCCAGCATGATCTCCGAGCGCAGCCAGCCCGGAGTGAGGGCGACGGCGGTGGCGCCGCGCGGGCCCAGTTCGTGGCCGAGGGCGAAGGCCATGCGCAGCACGGAGGCCTTGGCAAGGTCGTAGAAGAAGTTCACGCGGTAGTTCCCGGCGTTGTAGTCGGCGGTGCCGTCGGTGACCTCGACGACCAGGCCGCCGGGGGTGCGCAGCAGCAGGGGCAGGGCGTGGTGGCTGGTGACGGCGTGCGTCTCGACGGCGAGCCTCAGCAGGCGCAGGCCGTTGTCGAGGTCGTGCTCCCACAGGGGGGTCTCCCACTCGAAGAGCTTCTCGCCGCCCCAGATGTCGTTGACGAGGACGTCGAGGCGGCCCTGCTCGTCCGCGATCCGGTCCACGAGCGCCTTGACCTGCGCCCGGTCCAGGTGGTCGGTGGGGACGGCCACGCCCCTGCCGCCGGCGGCGGTGACCAGGTCGGCGGTGTCCTCGATCGTCTCGGGCCGGTCGTACTCCGAGCGGCGGGCGCGGGTGCTGCGGCCGGTGACGTAGACGGTGGCGCCGGCCGCGCCGAGTTCCACGGCGATCCCCCGTCCCGCGCCCCGGGTCGCCCCGGCGACCAGTGCGACCTTGTCCTGCAACGGAGCTGACATGTCCGACCTCCCGTGACCGTGGCTGCTTGTCGCCTCCAGGGTCACGGGTAAGCCGGACATCTTCTGTCGCCTTTTACCGGCGACACGCGGTCAGTGGCCCCGGGCGATCCATTCCTGAAGCTGCGGGGCCTCCGCGCCGATGGTCGTGGAGTCGCCGTGGCCGGTGCGGACCGTCGTCTCGGGCGGCAGGCTCAGCAGCCGGTCGCGGATCGAGTCGATGATCGTCGGGAAGTGCGAGAAGGACCGGCCGGTGGCGCCGGGGCCGCCCTGGAAGAGGGTGTCGCCGGTGAAGACGGTGCCCAGTCCCGGGTCGTAGAGGCAGACGGCACCGGGCGCGTGCCCCGGGGTGTGCAGGACCCTCAGGTCGGCGCCGCCGGCCTCGATCGTCTGGCCGTCGACGAGCCAGGCGTCCGGCTCGCGGTCCGGGTGGGTCTGCTTCCACAGCGGCAGGTCGTCGTGGTGCAGCCAGATGGTGGCGCCGGTGCGCTCGGCGAGCGCGGGAGCGGCGTCGATGTGGTCGTTGTGGGCGTGCGTGCACACGATGGCGGTGAGCCGTCGGTCCCCGACGGCCTCGGCGATGGCGTCGGCGTCGTGGGCGGCGTCGATGACGATCGCCTCGTGGTCGTCGCCGACGATCCACACGTTGTTGTCGACGTCCCAGGTGCCGCCGTCGAGGCTGAACTGGCCGGAGGTGACGAGGTGTTCGATGCGGGTCGTCATCACAGCACCACCACCGAGCGCAGCACGTCACCGTGGTGCATCCGCTCGAACGCCTTCTCCACCTCGTCGAGCTGGATCGTCTCCGTGACGAACGCGCCGAGGTCCAGACGCCCCTGCAGATGCAGGTCGATCAGCATGGGGAAGTCGCGGGAGGGCAGGCAGTCGCCGTACCAGCTCGACTTGAGGGACCCGCCGCGGCCGAAGACGTCGAGCAGCGGCAGTTCGAGCTTCATCTCGGGTGTGGGGACGCCGACGAGGACGACCGTGCCCGCGAGGTCACGGGCGTAGAAGGCCTGCTTGTACGTCTCGGGGCGGCCGACGGCCTCGATGACGACGTCGGCGCCGAAGCCGCCGGTGAGCTCGCGGATCGCCTCGACCGGGTCGTTCTCACGCGAGTTGACGGTGTGCGTGGCGCCCATGGAGCGGGCGGTCTCCAGCTTGCGGTCGTCGATGTCGACGGCGATGATCGTCGCCGCTCCGGCCAGGTGCGATCCGGCGATGGCCGCGTCGCCGACACCGCCGCAGCCGATCACGGCGACCGAGTCGCCCCGGCCGACGTTCCCGGTGTTGATCGCGGCGCCGATGCCGGCCATCACACCGCAGCCCAGCAGCCCGGCCACCTGCGGGGCGACGCCCGGGTCGACCTTGGTGCACTGGCCGGCCGCGACCAGCGTCTTCTCGGCGAAGGCGCCGATGCCCAGGGCCGGGGACAGCTCCTGGCCGGTCGCGGCGAGGGTCATCTTCTGCTGCGCGTTGTGCGTGTCGAAGCAGTACCAGGGCCGCCCGCGCCGACAGGCCCGGCACTTTCCGCACACCGCACGCCAGTTGAGGATCACGAAGTCACCGGGCTCGACATCTGTGACACCGGAGCCGACCGCCTCGACCACGCCCGCGGCCTCGTGGCCCAGCAGGAACGGGAACTCGTCGTTGATGCCGCCCTGCTTGTAGTGCAGGTCGGTGTGGCACACCCCGCAGGCCTGCACCCGCACCACGGCTTCGCCCGGCCCCGGGTCGGGCACCACGACCGTCTCGATCCGCACCGGTTCGTCCTTGCCGGGGGCGATCACGCCGCGTACTTCCTGGGCCATGGTGCTGACTCCTTCGTCGGCCGGGGTCCGTTCCCTTCCGACCCTACGCGCGACTGATCGGTAAGGGGCGCGGATCGGCCACCCGGCTCCGCACGGAAAGCCGCGAAAGGCCAGGCCGCACGGGTCGGCGGCGACGTAGCCTGAACGCTCCGCCGACGCCGAGGGAGCGCCGTGAGCATCGCAGAGACCGAGACCGCCACCCCCGCCTGGCGACAGCTCCTCGGATACGTACGGCCGCACCGCTGGTCCCTGTTCGCCGGTGCGCTGCTGTCACTGGTCACCGGGGCGACCGGGCTGCTGCTGCCGCTGGTCGCACGGGGCCTGATCGACGACCTGTCGCACGACCGGGCCATCACCGGCGCCCTGCTCGCGATGTCGGCCTTGGTCGTGGCCAACGCGGCGGTGGGAGCGCTGGGTTCGTACGTGCTGACCCGCACCGCCGAGTCGGTGGTGCTCGGCGCGCGGCGCGCCCTGTCGTCGTATCTGCTGCGGCTGCGCATCACGGCCGTGGACCGCAGCGAACCCGGTGATCTGATGGCCCGCATCACCTCCGACACGACCCTGCTGCGCGCGGTCACCACCGACTCGCTGGTCGGCCTGGGCACGGGCGGGCTCACGCTCGCCGCCACGGTGGTGATGATGGGCCTGGTGGACGCCGTGCTCCTGGGCGTCACCCTGGCCGTGATCCTGGGCGCGGGCGTGGTCCTCGGGGTGATCGTGCCGCGCATCAACAAGGCGAGCCGGCAGGCGCAGGACGCGGTGGGCGTCATGGGCGCCTCGCTGGAGCGGATCCTGGGCGCCCTGCGCACCGTGAAGGCGTCCGGCGCGGAGCACCGCGAGGAGCGGACGCTGCACGAGGCGGCGCAGGAGTCGTGGCGGCAGAGCGTGCGGGCCGCCAAGTGGTCCGCCGCCGCCGGCAACACGGCGGGGCTCTCCATGCAGATCGCCTTCATCACGGTGCTCGCGGTGGGCGGCGCACGGGTCGCGACCGGCGCGGTCGACGTGGGCACGCTGGTGGCGTTCCTGCTGTACGTCTTCTACCTGATGTCGCCGATACAGCAGGTCGTCGGCGCCATCACCCAGTACCAGACGGGCGCCGCGGCCCTGACCCGTATCGAGGAGGCCCTGCGCCTTCCCGCCGAGCCGGCCGCCGAGGCGGCGCCGCTCCCCTCCCCCGGCGCGCCGCCCGCCGCCCTCGCCTTCGACGACGTCCGCTTCCGCTACGCCGACGACCTGCCCTACGTCCACCACGGAGTGACGTTCACGGTGCCCGCGCAGGGCATGACGGCGTTCGTCGGCCCGTCCGGCGCCGGCAAGACCACCGTCTTCTCCCTGATCGAGAGGTTCTACGACCCCGAGTCCGGCGTGATCACAGTGGACGGGCGGGACCTGAACGACTGGGAGCTGACCCATCTGCGTGCCGCGATCGGCTACGTGGAGCAGGACGCGCCGGTCCTGTCGGGCTCCCTGCGGGACAACCTGCTGCTGGGCAATCCGGAGGCGGACGAGGACGCCCTCGCGCGGGTGCTCAAGACGACCCGTCTCGACGGTCTGGTGGCCCGGCTGCCCGGTGGCCTCGACACGCTGGTCGGGCACCGCGGCACCAAACTGTCCGGCGGTGAGCGCCAGCGCGTCGCCATCGCCCGCGCGCTGCTGCGCCGCCCCCGGCTGCTGCTGCTCGACGAGGCGACCTCGCAGTTGGACGCGGTGAACGAGGCGGCGCTGCGCGACACCGTCGCGGACGTGGCCCGGACGACCACGGTCCTCGTCGTGGCGCACCGGCTGTCCACGGTGACGATGGCCGACCGGATCGTGGTGATGGACGCGGGCCGGGTCCGGGCGGTCGGCACCCATCGTGAGCTCGTGACGGCCGATCCGCTCTACGCGGAGCTGGCGGCGACGCAGTTCCTCGCCACGGCGGACTGAGCCCGGGCGTGGGATCGGCGCGGCGGGGCCGGTGACCCCGGCGGCGAGACCGACGGCGCCGAGAGTACGTCGGGTTGAGATCGCGCCTGTGGCAACGCGAGCGGGCCCCCGGCGGACCCGGGCGGGCGGTTCCGCTCGGCCGTCGGGCCCCGTGTCCGTACTGCGCTTGCCGAGCCCGCCGGGCGGGAGGACGCTCGACGGGAGAGGCCTTTCGCGGCCCGCTCCCGAAGGGCCGCGGCCCTTCGAAGGAGGTCATCATGGGAACCGCGGCAGACCCCGCCTTCGACCGAGAGACCCTGCGCCAGGGCCTGGAAGGTCACACCCCGGACATCCTGCTCTCCCTCTACGCCGACGACGCCGAGCTGCGCATCGTGGACCATACGACCCAGCCCAGCCACCCCAAGGTCCTGCACGGCCGGAACGAGATCGGGCGGATGCTGGAGGACGTCTACAGCCGCGACATGTCGCACAAGCTGGAGCGCTGCGTCATCCAGGGCGACGAGGCCGCGTACAGCGAGAGCTGCGAGTACGCGGACGGAGTGCGCGTCCTGTCCGAGTCCATGCTGTCGCTGCGCGGCGGCAAGATCACCGAGCAGACACTGGTCCAGGCCTGGGACGAGTGACGGGAGCCTCGCCGAGCGGGCGGGCACGGCGCCCTGCTGCTGTCCGGGGCGGCCGTTCCGACACCTCGGGGGCGCCGGTGTGATCAGCGCATCCATGCGCTGTAGGACATGACGTCGCCCTCCTGGACACCGAACGCGGGCTCCGGGGCCGTGAGGGTGCTCTCCAGCCCGAGGACGGCACCGGTGGCCGGGTCCATGATCAGCATGCGGCGGACGCCACGGGAGTCGTTCACATAGGCCTGGCCACGCCGGCCCAGCCGGTCGGTCACCTGACCGGCCGGCCGCAGCCCTTCGGCGTCGGCCAGGAGCCGGACGAGCGCCGCGCTCTCACGTGCGCCGAGGGTCCAGTGGTCCAGCAGCGTCGCCGTGGCGTCCAGCAGTTCGGGCGTCGTCAGCGGGGTTTCGGTGAACTGAGACTCCGTCAGGTAGGCGCGCAGCCGGGCCGGATCGTGAGGCGGGGGCGACTGGGGCGGGGCGTCGCTCCAGCTCGGTGGGTACGTCCGGTCGAGCAGGACGTGGCGGTCGTGGACGAGCCGCGGTGCACCGCCCTCGTCGGACAGGGCCGGCCTGCCCGGGTGTCTCGGGTCGGTCGCGACGACGAGTTCGGTGTGGCTGCCGTCGGGCCGCCAGCGCACGATGCGCTCCTGCGGCAAGGTGATCGGAGGCTTGTCGTCCGACATCCCCAGGCTCCAGGACTGCACGTGCGTGCCCTTGCGGAGGCGGGGCGAGCCGTCGGCCGCCGCCTCGGCCGCCGCGCGCACGGCCAGCCGGTCCAGGGGTACGGGCGTGGAGCCCGACTCGATCACCAGGGCTCGGGGCGCCGCGACCGCGGGTGTGGTGCTCGGGCCGCTCAGCACGAAGGTGAGGGTAAGAGTCGCGACGACGGCGCCGGCGACCAGCCCCCAGGCCAGCCGAGGCCCCCACGCCGACCCGGACCGCGCGCGGGAGCGGCCGGGCCCCGGCAGCAGCCGGTCCCGCAGACGTCCGGGGGCCCGATCCGGCCGGTCCCGCAGCAGTTGTTCCAGCCGGTGCTCGGCGTTGTGGTCCAGGGGGCCGTCGCCGAAGTGGGGGCCGTCGGGCGGCACCGGGTCGGCGCTGCGCAGCAGTTCGAGTTCGTCAGCCATGGCCGTGTTCCTTCGGGGCGGTCATGCAGGGGTGCTCGGCGTTCGAGGACTCGGGACGCAGACGGTCGATCTCGGCTCTGAGGCGGCGCCGGGCCCGGTGCAGCCGCATGGCGGCGGCCCGGCTGCCGCAGCCGAGGGCGACGGCGACCTCGTCGACGCCTAGTTCCTCCCAGGCCGTCAGCCGCAGCACCTCCTGGTCGGCCGCGGAAAGCCGGGCGAGCGCCTCGTGCACCCAGCCGCCGGGGGTGTCGGCCTCCGGGCCCGCCGTGATGTGCCGTCCGTGCGCGGTGTCGTCGTTGCCGAGCCGGTCGACGAGCCGGCGGCGGCGTCCGTGTCCGCGTACCGCGTTGGCCAGACAGTTGCGTGCCACGCCGTACAGCCAGGGCAGCGCGGCGGCCGGGAGGTCGGCCCGGCGCCGCCAGGCGACCGTGAACACCTCCGCCACCACTTCCTCCACCTCGCCGGTCCGCCCGTCCAGTCGCCGCGCGACATAGCGGCTGACCGCCCAGTAGTGCTCGCGGTAGGCAGCGGCGAAGATCTCGTCGTTGCTCATGTCCCGTTCGTGTCCGGCACCTTCTCGATCGTCACACCCGGTTTCGTGATTCTCGTCGCGTCGGTGAAGTGTGACGCCGGGGCGGGGCGCGGACACAGGCGGGGCATGAGGCACCTCAAGTGGCTGACGACCACGGATCACAAGACGATCGGCACGATGTACCTGGTCACGTCGTTCGCGTTCTTCGTCATCGGTGGCGTGATGGCGCTGTTCATGCGCGCCGAGCTGGCCCGTCCGGGCCTGCAGATCATGTCGAACGAGCAGTTCAACCAGGCGTTCACGATGCACGGCACGATCATGCTGCTG
>NZ_JBVJSX010000009.1:0-402348 GCF_055606225.1 Streptomyces sp. NPDC037100
CCCCCACCACAAACCCTTTTTCAACAAAGAAAAACCTTGTCTGGAGGGAGAGGTTGGGGAGCTTGCGTTTGGGGGTTGGGTGGTTGTGGGGGCCCTTTTTTTTTTTGGGGGTGGGGGTGCCCCCCCCCCCCACCACCGCAGGTCTGAGGTGGCTCGACCTGGCTGGTTGAGAAGCTCCGTTCAGATCTTGAGACGCCCGTCATCGGTCTCGCGCGCCGGGTTCACCCGTCGGAGGTGGCGGATGCGCCACGGCGCCCCGAGCCCGCCTCGGAGGTCTTCACGTTCGATCAGTGGCCGACGCCGAAGTCGTAGGACCCCGAACCGACCTCGAAGACGGCGGCCCCGCCCTCCATCCGGAGGAACCGGACGCCCTCGGCCTTGTCGGCGGGTCGGCCGCCCTCGGTCACGGCCTGGCGCGAGCCTGCCGGTACGTGAACCTCGGCGACGGTGTTGACCGGCACCGTCACCTTCAGGTGGAAGGCGCCGTCGCGGGTGCTCCACCGCGACGACAGCGGGCCGTAGACCGTCCGCAGCACCCCGGAGCCCCTGGTCAGGTTTCCACCCGGGGCCGGTGCGATCCGGGCGCGCTTGTAGCCGGGTTCGATGGCGGAGAGGCCGCCGATGTTCCGGAACATCCAGTCGCCCACGGCGCCGTACGCGTAGTGGTTGAAGGAGTTCATGTCCACCGGTCCGAACTCGCCGTCGGGCATGATCGAGTTCCAGCGTTCCCACATGGTGGTAGCGCCGTTGACGACCTCGTAGCCCCAGGACGGGTAGTCCTTGTGCAGGAGCATCTTGTAGGCCAGGTCGTGCCGGCCGATCCTGCTCAAGGCGGGCAGCAACAACGGTGTGCCGATGAAGCCGGTCCGCAGGTGGTGGTCGGACCGGGCCAGTTTGGCCACGAACTTCTCGCCTGCCTTCTCGACCAGTGCCGGGTCCGAGACGAGGTCCATGCCGAGGGCCAGGGCGTACCCGGTCTGCGAGTTGCCCTTCACGGTGCCGTCGGCCGCGACGTAGGCCTCGGTGAACGCGGCGCGGATGTCGGCGGAGAGCTTGCCGTAGTCGGCCGCCGCCGTTTCGTCGCCCAGGGCCTTGGCCACCTCCGCCATCATGCGGGCGTCCTCGGCGTAGTAGGCCGTGCCCAGGACGCCCTGCTCGGTCGGGTCGTCCAGATGCAGCCAGTCATTGGTGAAGAACGTGGTACGGCCGGGCTCGAGAAGGTCCGCTCCGGCGCTGGTGCGCACGAACTGGAAGAACTTCCGCATGGCCGGGTAGTTGTCCCGCAGGATGCGGGTGTCGCCGTAGGAGCGCCACACGTGGTACGGCACGGTGATCATCACGTCGGACCAGCCGACACCGCTGTCGCTGAACTGGCTCTGGGGTGTCGGCACGACCGCCGGCAGATCGCCGTTCGCGTACTGGGAGTTGCGTACGTCCGCCATCCAGTGGGACAGGAACGCGCGGGTGTCGACGAGGTAGTTGGCCGTCGGGGCGAACAGGCTGATGTCTCCCGTCCAGCCCAGGCGCTCGTCGCGGGCGGGGGTGTCGGTGGGGATGGAGAGGAAGTTGCCCCGCTGGCTCCACGAGATGTTGCTCACCAGCTGGTTGAGCATGCTGTCGGAGGTCGCCAGCGTGCCGGTGGAGGGGAGGTCGGAGCCCCAGACCACGCCCTTGACGTCGGAGAGCGCTGGAGGGGAGTCCACTCCGGTTATCTCGATGTAGCGGAATCCGTGCTGGGTGAAGGTGGGTTCGTAGGTGATCGTGCCGGACTCTGCGAAGACGTAGCGGTCAGTGACCTTGGCGCTGCGGAAGTTGTCGGTGTAGAGGGTGCCGTTCTTGTCGAGTACCTCCGCATAGCGGATCTTGACGGTCTGGCCGGGGGAGCCGGTCAGGGTCAGCCGGGACACGCCGACCATGTTCTGGCCGAGGTCGTACACGTAGGTCCCGGCTGTGGGCCGGGTCATCTTCCGGGCCTCGAGCACCTGCGTGCGGCGTACCGGCTCGTCGCTCTGCGGCACCAGGAGGGCGCTTCGGGACTCCACCGTTGCGGCGGGCTCCCACCGGCTGTCGTCGAAGCCCGTCCCGCTCCAGCCCGACGGCACCAGACGGGCGTCGTAGGTCTCGCCGTCCTGCAGATCCGCCTTCGTGAAGGGCCCGTCCGCCGTCTTCCACGAACCGTCCGTGGTGAGCCACTGATCCGTGCCGTCGGTGTAAGTGACGTGCAGCTTCGCGACGAGCGCAGGTGCGTCGCCGTACTGGCGGCTCCAGCCGAGCCCGACCTTGCCGGCCCACCAGCCGTCCGCCAGTGCAGCGCCGATCGCGTTCCCGCCGCTCCGCAGCAGCTTCGTCACGTCGTAGGTCTGGGACTGGATGCGCCGGTGGTAGTTCGTCCAGCCCGGGGCGAGCACCTGGTCGCCGACGGGCCTGCCGTTGATCTCCAGCTGATACACGCCGAGTGCGGACGCGTAAACCCGTGCGGAGGCGATCTTCTTGCCCGGCCTGGTCGGGAAATGCTTGCGCAGCAACGGCTGCGGTCGTGGCGTGGGTTCGTAGACGGCGTCGGTGGTGCCGGACACCACGAGGGCGGAGTCGGCGATCTCGCCGCCGGTGAACGGGTTGCGTCCGGAGGCGAAGTCGGTGTCGAGCAGGGTGCTGCCGTCGGCTGCGGTCACGACGGCGTCGTAGACGCTTCCCCGTTCGCCGCAGCAGGCATGGGTGCGGAAGCCGATGTAGCCCTTGGCGAAGGTGGAGTCCGTGAAGGTGTTGACGAGCGTGCCGTCGAGGGTCGTCCTGATCGTGTCGCCCGCCACGTCGTAGCGCACGGTGTGGCGGCCGTCGAGGAGCTCCTCCTTGGAGAAACCGAAGGGCGCGAGATCCACTTCCCGCGCGACGCTGTAGTTGCCCTTCACCTGCTCGTGCAGTCGCAGCATCGGGGTCGAGCCCGTGACGCTGAACTGCCACATGTACCCGTTGCTCGCGTCGGAAGCACGCAGGAACATGCCGAAGGCGGCGCTGTCGAGCTTGAACTCGACCGTGGCGGCATAGTCGGTCCAGCGGTCCAGCTCACTCGGAGCCTTGGGACGAGTGATCCACTGGGCGCCCTCCCAGTCGTCGGGAGCGAGCAGACCCGTCTCGAAGTGCGCCTCGCTCCACCGGCTCACGGTTCCCTTGTCGTCCCAAGCCCGAACGCGCCAGTAGTACCGTGTGGCCGGCTTCAGCTCCGGACCGCGGTACGGGACATCGACCTGACGGTCGGACTCCACCTTGCCGGACCGCCACACATCAAAAGCTCCCGGCGTCCGGCCCACTTGGACCTCGTAGGCCGTCTGTGAGGTCCCCCGCCGGGCCGAGGCGGCCTGCCAGCCGAACGTCGGGGCTTCGCCGCCGATGCCCAGCGGGTCGGTACGGCCGTTGGTGCTCAGGCCCTTCACCGCGAACGACGCCTTCGACACCGATGCGGCGGGGACCATGGGGGCGGGCAGGGCGGCCATGCTGCCGAGTACGGCGATGACGACGAAGCCTGTCAGGAGTCCGGTCATGAGCGGGCGCCTACAGAGCATGTTCTCTCCCGCATTGAATCGTTTCAGTCCCTGGTGTTGCCCGGGACGTTATTGGTGTGACGGGGGACACGTCAATAAGCGCGCACGGAAACGACCTGACCTTCACGCCGGAACCCGCGCGATCGAGCGCCTTCATACGGGGCCCGGCCGGCCGTGCCGTTGAAGCGCATCGTCGCCACCGCACGGAACCGAACGCCGACGAACTCCTCGTAAGGGGTGTGTGCAGGGGCTGTCGGAGGGCGGAACGTCAGGCTGGAACGGTCATCGGGGCGTGACCGCCACGGCCTCCGGGGCCCGCTCGTCGGCGCGATGGAACCGGGCGGGCCCCGGAGGGAGGGCGTGTCCCAGGCGGCGGTGCAGGCGGTGCCGTTCAGGCTGAAGGCGGAGGGCTTGGTGAAGGTTCCGCTGGAGGTGCCCTGGAACCCGAAGGTCGCCTGGCCGCCGGCCTTCAGATCGCCGTTGTGGCTGACGTTGCTCGCGGTGACCGCCCCTGACGACCCGGGCAGGTTCGCGTTCCAGGCGTTGGTGATCCGCTGTCCGGAGGGGAGGGTGAACGCGAGCTTCCAGCCGTTGACGGGGAGGCGCCGGAGGAATCAGGAGGCGCAGGTCAGGCCGGGGGGAACCGTAATCGGCTTCCGCGCCCTCCCGGCGGTGGGCGGGCCCGCGTCAGGTCGAGTCGCGGACCACCAGCTCCGTACGGAGGATGACGTGACGCCAGGCGACGGCGCCCTCCTCCATCTCCTCCAGGAGCAGTCGGATCATGGCCCGTCCGGCTTCCTCGATCGGCTGGCGCACCGTGGTCAGGCGGGGTTCGGTCCGCAGGCCCAGCGGAAAGTCGTCGAAGCCGATCACGGCGACATCCTCGGGCACCCGGCGCCCGGCCGCGCGCAGGGCCTCCAAGGCCCCGGCGGCCGTGGTGTCCGACGCGGCGAGGACGCCGTCGATGTCCGGGTGCCGTTCGAGGAGCTCGGCCATGGCGCGGCGCCCGCTCTCCGCCGTGAAGTCGCTCTGGGCGACACGGGTCCGCTCGACCTTCAGGCCCGCCAGCGTCAAGGCCTCCTCATAGCCTCGCAGCCGGGAGCGGGCGGCGTGCAGGTCGAGCGGCCCGGTGATGGTGGCGATGACCCTGCGGCCCCGTTGCACGAGGTGGGAGACGGCACTGCGCGCACCGCCGACGTTGTCCATGTCGACGTAACTGACGTACTCGTCGCCGGAGCGGCGCCCCAGCAGCACGGTCGGCAACCGGGCCTCGGCCAGCATGTCAGGCAGCGGATCGCCGGCGTGCACGGACATCAGCAGGACGCCGTCGACCCGGCCGCCGCGCGCGTACTCGAGGAAGCGCTGCCGTTCGGCGTCCGAGCGGACCAGGGTCAGCATGAGCTGCATTCCGGTGTCGGTCAGGGCGTCCCCGAGCGAGGTGACGATCTCGGAGAAGAAGGGCTCGGCGAACTGGCGCCAGTCCGGTTCCGTCATGACCAGGGCGACCGCGTCGGCGCGCCGCCCGGCCAGGGAGCGGGCCGCGAGATTGGGTACGTAACCGAGTTCGTCGATGGCCCGCTGCACGGCCCGACGCGTCGACTCCTTCACGCCGTCGGCGTTGTTGATGACGCGGGAGACCGTGCCTCGTCCCACCCGCGCGCGGGCAGCCACTTCCTCCAGCGTCGGTGCCCCCGGGCGCCGTCTGCCCATGCCACCTCCCCCAAGAGATCACCGATCTTACCGGCCGGAGGGGATCGCGCACACGACTTCACCAGGGGCATCGTCACGGACGGTCGTCCTGTCCCCAGAGGTTGGGAGCGCTCCCGAACCGAGTGAGGGCCAGGGCGCGTTGGAGACCGACAGCTCGACCACCTCCCATGGTTTCGGTGACCTGTGGAGAGAGCCGGGCGGCCCCTGGGGGTGCCGACAGCGCCGATACCTGCGGAACCGGGCGCGGCCGGCGCCGTCGGACACCGGGACTCCGGCGGCGTGGTCTTCGCCCATCCGACGGGCCGCACTCAGCCGCGTACGGCCGTCTCCAGCGGGAACCGTGTCCCCGTCAGCTCCTCCGACACCGTCCACAGCCGCTTCGCCGCCTCCGGGTCGCTCGCCGCCGCGCTCCGGCCGACCAGGGTGGGCGCACCGCGCATCTCCTGGAAGCCGTCGGGGCCGACGTAGCTCGCGCCGGGGAGGTCCTGCGTCGCCGCGTACAGGGTGGGCAGCGCGCCCGCCTTGTCGTCCTGGGCCATGAACCGGTGGCCGATGAACTTCATGAGGAGCCGGGACAGCGGGCTCGCCACGTGGCTCCCGAGGTTGGTGGCGGCGTACCCGGGGTGGGCGGCGGTGGCGCGGACCGGGGAGCCCGCCTCCGTGAGGCGGCGCTGGAGCTCCAGGGTGAAAAGGAGGTTCGCGAGCTTCGACTGGGCGTAGGCGCCGGTGGGGCTGTAGTTCGCCGTCCGGTTCAGGTCGGCGAAGTCGATCACTCCGGTGCCGAAGCGGTGCATACCCGAGGCGACGGTGACGACCCGGTCGGTGATGTGCGGCAGCAGCAGGTTGGTCAGGGCGAAGTGCCCCAGGTGGTTCGTGCCGAACTGCATCTCGAAGCCGTCCCTCGTGCGCTGCTCCGGCAGCATCATCACACCGGCGTTGTTCAGCAGCAGATGCAGTTCGCCCCGCCAGTCCGCCGCGAACTCCCGTACGGAGGACAGGTCCGCCAGATCGAGGCGGCGGACCTCCGTGCTGCCGTGCACGGTGGCCGCCGCCGCGCGGCCGCGCTCCGGATCCCGTACGGCGAAGACGACATGCGCGCCCGCGCGGGCCAGCGCCTCCGCCGCCTTGAGGCCGATACCGCTGTTGGCTCCGGTGACCACGGCCGTGCGGCCCGTGAGGTCAGGGAGGTCGGTCGCGTTCCACTTGTCAGTAGCCATGACCTCAATGTAGACACCGACAACAATGCTGTCAATGACAACAATGCTGGCGCCGTCTACATCCGCATACGATGGGGCCATGCCGTCCGAGAAGTCCGAGAGCCGCGAGACCCGCCCCTACCACCACGGAGACCTCCGCACCGCCCTGCTCGCGAGTGCCGAGCGCACCCTGCGGGAGAAGGGGGCCGGGGCCCTGTCCCTGCGGGAACTGGCCCGGGACATCGGCGTCAGCCACGCCGCCCCGGGGCGGCACTTCAAGGACAAGCAGGCCCTGCTCAACGCCCTGGCGCTCGCCGGCTACGAGCGGCTGACCCGGGTCCTGACCGCCGGCGACGACCCCGCCCTCCCGCTGGAACCGCGGCTCGTCGCCTTCGCCCGGGGCTACCTCGGCTTCGCCACCGAGAACGCCGAGCTCCTGGAGCTCATGTTCGCCCGCAAGCACGACCCCGACGCCTCCGAGGAGATGGCCGCCGCCGTCGACCGTACGGTGGAGGCGCTGGAGCGGATCATCGCGCACGCCCAGAAGCGCGGGGAGATCATCGAGGGGGACCCCACCCACCTCACTCTCGTCGTGGGCGCCACTCTCCAGGGCACCGCCACCCTCGCCGCCAACGACCGGCTCGACGCGCAGGCCACTCTCGACGGCGTCCCCCAACTGGTGCACCTGATGCTGCACGGACTCAAGCCCAGGTGACCCTCCGGCAGTTGTGCGCGACGCGTGTGCTGGTCACTGGGAGAAGCCGACCGCACCGCACCGGCTCACTCCCGCGCGGGTCCGGCGCACGTTCGGAACCTCCGCCGGCACATGCCTTGCCCCGCCAGAGCACCAAAACCGCAGCGGCCCGGACCCGGGCGACCGCCCGGCGCTCCAAGCACGTCGCGGCAGGGTTCGACTCCGGACTCGGCCTGCTGATCGGCACCTCCCGCAACGGCTGGAGCGGCGCGGCCCGGCCCACCGGTCCCGGATCGCGCATGCAGGACCGTGGGGGGGGGGGGGGGGTTTTTTTTTCTCCTCCGGGGGGGGGAAGGGGGGGGGGGGAGCGGAGAGGGGGACGGAGGGGGGGGGGGGTTTGTTGGGCGCGGGAGGAGGGTGCTCCTTGTCCATTCGCGCGGGGACCGGGAAGGGGGCCCGGGGCCGTGTTTTTCTTTTCCGCCCCCCCCCCCACGCCGGCTCCACACCCGAGCCGGACTCCTGTCACGCCGTCAGCGCCGCAGTGTCAGCAGACCCGGACGGTAGGGCAGCAGGCCGTAGTCGCCGCCGGAGTTGGGGCTGCGCCCCTGGTAGAGCAGCTGCAGATTGCAGGGATCGACGGTCATGGTCTGGTCGGGACCGGTGCGGATCAGTTCGCCGTGGCTGATGTCGTTGGTCCAGGTGGCGCCACTGTTGGCCTTGCCGGCGAAGGGATTGCTCTCGGTCGCGGCCTGGGGTGTCCATGAGCCGTTCAGACTGGTGGCCGTGAACGAGCGGAAGTAGCGTCCCTGCGCGCCGATCGCCTCGACGATCATGAGGTAGCGGTTCTGGCCCTGGAGCTTGTAGACCTGCGGGGCCTCGAACAGGTTGTTCGTCGTATCGCTCATGACCACGGTCGAGGTCGTGCCGAAGCTGCCCGGGAAGTTCCCGATCGGCATACTGGCCCGGTAGATCTTGCCGTTGTCACCGGCGAAGAACAGGTACATGTTCGTCCCGTCACCGATGAGTGTCTGGTCGATGGGTCCCGTTCCGGAGCCGGAGATGCTTCCGGAGAAGAGCACCTGCTGGGACGACCAGCCGTTCGGGTTGGTGGGGTCGCTCGACGTCCGGTAGGAGAAGGCGGTCCCGCCCCACTGGTAGGCGAGCACCCAGATGTTCTTCGGTGCGAAGTAGAAGAGCGTGGGTGCGACGGTGGAGGCCGACATCGTGTTCTGGCCGGCCGAGGCCATCTCCGACCAGTTGGTGAACAGGCCGAAGTTCATCGAACCCCACTTCGTCCCCGTGTCGTGCGTCGTCGCATAGACGAGATGCCTGCCGTTGTAGGGGACGACGGTGAAGTCCTTGAGCGAGACCCACCCCGGCTTGGGCTGCGCCAGTGCGCCCGTCGATGTCCAGCGGTAGGTCGACGGAAGATCGCACGGGCCGGAACTGCCGCCGCCGACCTTGACGAGCTGCCACTGCTGATTGGCGCCACCCCAGTCGTCGTACTGGACGACGTTCGCGTTGTCGGCGGTGGCGGCGCCTTGGACTTCGAGGGCCTTGTTGCTGTGGCGCGCGATGAGCCTCACGTAGCCGTCCGGGCTGTCGGCCAGCCGCCACTGCTGATTGGTGCCGTTCAGGTCGGCCCACTGGACGATCGAGCCGCCGTTCGCGGTGGACTGCTGGTGGACGTCCAGCACCTTGCCCGAGTGGCGGGACTTGATGCGGTAGTAGCCGCCGCCGGAATCGACGAACTGCCACTGCTGCTGGCTTTGATCGTTCCTGCTCCACTGGGTGATACGGGCGCCGTCATCGGTCGCCATGTTGTAGACGTCCAGGGCTTTACCGCTGTTGCGGTTGACCAGCACATACGAGGCATTGGGGTCTACGGTCGCCGCGCCGGCGGGCTGGGCACCGAGGAAGGTGGCCACGAGCAGCAAGGGCGCAAGCACCGCGAGTAAGCGTCTTGGGCGGACCGGGAGTGGGGGGCGAAACCGCATCAGAGGGCGCTCCTTTGGGGAGGGGCGGGGGCGAGGTGACCCCGGGGAACCGCAGAGCGGACTGCCGGGAGGGAGGGGGCATCGAAACGTTCGAAGAATTCCCGGAAGCTTCGACGCCACAAGCTAGGAATGCGGGGCCATCTGGTCAAGGCCTGCCGCAGATCTGTCCACAAACAGCGCCTCAAGGCCTCCGACGGAGGCGCCGGAGGCTCGCCGTCCGTCTCGTCGGCGTTCCAGAAAGTTTCGGGCGGCAAACCGAAACTTCTTCTGCGGGGAGTATTGACGTGCCATCGTCAACACCTCAATCATCCCTGTCTGAGAACCCGGCCCTGGTTCGACATGTCGAACCACGGCGATCGAGCCTGCGCCACCCCGTCACGTTCCGGTGAGGTTCGCACCAGCGCCTCCTGGCTCTTCACGTACTCGGAGAGCTGTGCGACGCCGCGAGGCGGTCTTCCCGGCCGAGCCGCGATGGAGTGCCCTCATGTCTGTGCCGAAACACCGCCGCCGTCCGCCGAGCGTCACGCAACGCGGCCGACCGGCGCCCTCCGTGCTGGGTGAGATCGTCCCGGCCTCATGACCGCGGTGGCCGGTGTTTCCGGGCGCCCGGGTTTTGGCTCGCCCCGTCCGTCTGCGAGTGCGAGCGGACGACGCTTTCCCTGCGCTTCAGCCCTTCCGTGATGTCTACCCTGGAGGCACAGTCATGGGCTCGTACGCCCTTCCCAGACCGGTTGTCCGCCGGACGTTCCGCAGTCTGCTGTTGGCGCTGTTGGCCGGCGTCCTCGGTGTGGTCGCCGCACTGGTCGCGCCGCCGAGCGCACAGGCGGCCGAGAACACCCTCGGCGCCGCGGCCGCGCAGAGTGGCCGCTACTTCGGCACCGCCATCGCCTCGGGCAGGCTGGGCGACTCCGCGTACACGACGATCGCGGGCCGTGAGTTCAACTCGGTGACGGCCGAGAACGAGATGAAGATCGACGCCACCGAGCCACAGCGCGGCCAGTTCAACTTCACCGCCGCCGACCGCGTCTACAACTGGGCGGTGCAGAACGGCAAGCAGGTGCGCGGTCACACCCTGGCCTGGCACTCCCAGCAGCCCGGCTGGATGCAGAGCCTCAGCGGCAGCGCGCTGCGCCAGGCGATGATCAACCACATCAACGGCGTGATGGCCCACTACAAGGGCAGGATCGCCCAGTGGGACGTCGTGAACGAGGCCTTCGCCGACGGCAGTTCGGGAGCCCGGCGCGACTCCAATCTGCAGCGCACCGGCAACGACTGGATCGAGGTCGCCTTCCGGACCGCGCGTGCCGCCGACCCGGCAGCCAAGCTCTGCTACAACGACTACAACGTCGAGAACTGGACCTGGGCCAAGACCCAGGCCATGTACGCCATGGTGCGGGACTTCAAGCAGCGCGGCGTGCCGATCGACTGCGTCGGCTTCCAGTCGCACTTCAACAACGACAGCCCCTACAACAGCAACTTCCGCACCACCCTGCAGAACTTCGCCGCCCTCGGGGTCGACGTCGCCATCACCGAACTCGACATCCAGGGCGCCTCGGCCACCACCTACGCCAACGTGACCAACGACTGCCTGGCCGTCCCGCGCTGCCTCGGCATCACCGTCTGGGGTGTGCGCGACAGCGACTCCTGGCGACCGGAGCACACGCCGCTGCTGTTCAATCGCGACGGCAGCAAGAAGCCCGCCTACACCGCCGTCCTCAACGCACTCAACGGCGGTACCTCCACGCCCCCTCCGGGCGGCGGAACGATCAAGGGAGTCGGTTCGGGCCGCTGCCTGGACGTGCCCGGTACCAGTACCGCGGACGGCACCCAGCTCCACCTGTGGGACTGCCACAACGGCACCAACCAGCAGTGGACACACACCGCCGCCGGCGAGCTCAGGGTCTACGGCGACAAGTGCCTGGACGCCGCCGGCACCGGCAACGGCGCCAAAGTCCAGATCTACAGCTGCTGGGGCGGTGACAACCAGAAATGGCGCCTCAACTCCGACGGCTCCATCGTCGGGGTCCAGTCCGGCCTCTGCCTCGACGCCGTCTCAGGAGGCACCGCCAACGGCACCCTGATCCAGCTCTACACCTGCTCGAACGGCAGCAACCAACGCTGGACCCGCACCTGAGGGGACCTGTCACAGACGAAAGGGTGAATCGATGAAGACCGACGGTGCGGTTCCTCCCGCCCCTTCACGCATACATCGCTGGTGGTCCCGGGTAGCCGCCGTGGTGGCGGCCACCCTGGCGATCGGCATGCTCGCCGCGGTGCATCCGGCGCCCGCCGAGGCGGCGACGGTGGACACCAATGCCTGGTACGTCCTGGTCAATCGCAACAGCGGCAAGGCGCTGGACGTCTCCGGCTCATCCACCGCCGACGGCGCACGGGTCGGCCAGTGGACGCGCAACGACGGAACCAACCAGCAGTGGCAGTTCGTGGACTCCGGCGGCGGCTTCTACCGCCTCAAGGCCCGGCATTCGGGCAAGGTTCTCGACGTGGCCGGCGCCTCGACCGCGGACGGTGCCGCGATCCAGCAGTGGGCCGACCACAACGGGACCAACCAGCAGTTCCGCCTGGCCGACTCCGACGCGGGCCACGTCCGGCTGATCAACCGCACCAGCAGCAAGGCGGTGGAGGTGCAGGGCGCCTCCACCGCCGACGGCGGCAACGTCGTGCAGTACTCCGACTGGGGCGGCGCCAACCAGCAATGGCAGATGATCAAGCTGTCGTCCGGTGGCGGTGGCGGTGGCGGTGGCGGCGGATGCGGCAGCGCCCCGGCCCTGGCGAGCGGTACGCACACGATTCAGAGCGGCGGTAAGAGCCGCAGCTTCATCCTCAGGGTTCCGGCCAACTACGACAACAACCACCGCTACCGGTTGATCTTCGCGTTCCACTGGCGGGGCGGAACCGCCGGCGACGTCGCCTCGGGCGGCACGAGCGGGAACGCCTGGTCCTACTACGGCCAGCAGGAACAGTCGAACAACACCGCGATCCTCGTCGCCCCCCAAGGCCTCGGCAACGGCTGGGCCAATGCGGGCGATGAGGACATCACCTTCGTCGACGACATGATCCGGCGCATCGAGAGCGGCCTGTGTGTCAACCCGGCACAGCGTTTCGCCACGGGATTCAGCTGGGGCGGCGGCATGAGCTACGCAGTCGCGTGCAGCCGGGCGAACGTCTTCAGGGCCGTCGCGGTCATCTCCGGCGCTCAGATCAGCGGGTGCAGTGGCGGCGCCCAGCCCATCGCCTACTTCGGCATCCACGGCATCAGCGACTCCGTCCTCAACATCGCGCAAGGGCGGTCCCTGCGCGACAGGTTCGTCAGCAACAACGGCTGCACCCGCCAGAGCCCGCGCGAGCCCGCTCCGGGCAGCCGAACGCACATCACCACCACCTACTCGGGCTGCCGTGACGGGTACCCGGTCCAATGGGCCGCGTTCGACGGAGGCCACATACCCGGTCCGGTCGACGGCTCCCCCAACGAAAGCGGCGTCACCACCTGGACCAAGACAGAGATCTGGAGGTTCTTCGCACAGTTCCAGTGACCGTCCCGCACCAAGGGTGGAGCCAGGACGATCCTGGCTCCACTCCGTCGACGCCCGTCCCGGCTCGAAGGTCGCACAGGCCCGTCCGCCGAACGAGGGCGACGGTGACTGTGTCGCCGCGTCGAGTGCTACGGCGAGGTGGGCCGGTGCGGGGAGCGGAGCACGAGCAGAGTGATCTCGCTGGGGGCGAAGACGCGGAACGGCGGGCCCCAGAAGCCGGTGCCGCGGCTGGTGTAGAGGAGGGTGCGGGGGCCGTGGTGGCTGAGGCCGGCGAGGGCGGGCTGGTCGATGCGCACGAGGTGGTGGAACGGCCAGATCTGGCCGCCGTGGGTGTGGCCGGAGAGCTGGAGGTCGATGCCGGCGGCTGCTGCTCGGTCGATGAACTTGGGCTGGTGTGCCAAGAGCAGGACGGGGAGGTCGGGGTCGGCGCCGTTCAAGGCTCCGGCGAGGTGCGCGCGGTGGCCTGCCAGGCCTGAGGACTCGGCGGTGACGTCGTCCACGCCGGCGACCACGAGGGTGTCACCTCCGCGTTCGAGCAACAGATGGCGGTTGCGCAGCGGCTCCCAGCCCAGCTCGTCCATCAGGTCGACCCAGCCCTGGGCCTCGCTGTAGTACTCGTGGTTGCCGGTGACGTACACACGGGCCCGGGTGGCCCGCACGGTTGCGAGTGGGGCGGCCTGGCCGCGGCGGCGTTCGGCCGTGCCGTCCGCGATGTCGCCGGTATGGCAGACCAGGTCGGCTTCCAGTGTGTTCACCGTCTCGCACACCCTCGCCGACCAGCGGGCGCGATCGAGCGGGCCGTAGTGGGTGTCGGTGATGAGGACGACGCGGATGCCGTCCAGTCCGGCACCCAGTCGTGAAAGTCGTACATCGAGTCGGCGCACCCGTGGCACGCGGCGGGCCTCGGTGTACCCCCAGGCGAGCAGCGCGGCGGTTACGCCGAGGACGGCCCAGGTGACGATTCGGGCCCGGTCCTGACTCTCGCCGACGCCGGCCACGGTCAGGGCGAGTCCCAAGAGGGCGCCGAGCAGAACGGACCAGGTGAACAGAACCCAGCTCGTCCCCAGCAGGGTGTCACCGATGATCGCCGCCCGGTCGTGCTGACGCCGGCCGTGGCCGCGCACCATCGCGAGCGGCATGCCTGCGAGGCCGAGGACGAACAGGGCGGTTCCGGCCAGCGTGACGGGCAGCGGCCAGTGCTGGCCGGTGTACAGGAGCACCCAGCAGGGCACGCTCCACAGAAGCACGGGGGCGATCAGGGGGAGGTAACGCATCAGACGGTGCAGTCGGCTGGGCCGCGGAGCTCGCGCTTCGCTGTCGGCGGGTCGGGCGTTGCTGCTGTCCGGCACGCTTCCCCTCTCTGGCCAGGCTGCCGTCTCGCGCACTGTATCCGGTCGCCCTCGGGAAGGCCGGACCGGCGTTCATGAGCGCCGCCCAATGGGGCGAGGGGCCCTCTGCGGGAGGGCAGGACTTGGTCCGGACACCTCCCGCGAGGTCAGCCGTGATCAGGGCGGTACTGCCCCGGCTCGGCGCGACCGCCGCCCGAGCGCGCCGGCGGGACGATGGCCTGAGAAAGACGCCGCCCGGGGCGTCGCAAGGAAGAGGCGTCAGGGCGGACACGCCTCGACCGGGCTCAAGGCCGACGCGTGGTCGAGTGCGACCCTCACCTCGCCCATCGTCGTCTTGAGGACCACCGTGCCCGCGTCCAGGCGTACCACCGAGCCGCAGACGGAGCCGGAAGGCGAGTCGACACGGATCGCGGGACCCTTGTCCGGCGGCCCGTACCAGGTCGTTGCGACAGCGGTGACGAGCAGTCCGACGCACAGGAGTGTGAGGGCGATGCCGCGTCTGAGTGCGGCTGCTGCGGAGCGGGCCTCCAGGTGATCGGCGACCGGGCGGCTCTCCACCGCGCTCATGGGTACGACGGCGGGCCGGCCGTGTGCCGCCCGCACCAGCAGGAGCGCCCCCGCAAGACCCGCGAGGAGCGCAAGCAGGAGCAGCACGCCGACTGTGACGGCCCAGGGCTCGGCAAGCTGGCCCACGTCGCTCCGGCCACGGACCAGGCTGAATCCGATGAGCCCCGCCAGCAGCGCACCCAGCGCGTTGCGCCAGGCCATGGCGGTCTCGCGCACCCGGGGCAGTTCCGCGTCCAGCAGACGCCGGCGCTCCTGCGCGGCGCGCAGGTCTGCGGGTGCGGCGCCGTCGCCGGGTGCGACAGCCGGCATCAGGCGTCACCGCTGGAGATCCGCAGCACCCAGTAGGCTCCGCACCCCTTGCGTCCCTCCGGCCGGTCGGGGTGATGCTCTTCGCACTCACACACCACCGGCTCGTCACGGACATCCGGCGCCGGACGTCGCGGGGAGGGCCGGAACAGGGCGAGCAGGCCGTCCAGCCCTCGGAAGACCATGTGCGGCAGCGGCACTTCCAACGGTGCGGCGCACCGCGGACAGGGACCGCTCAGCACGAGCAGGTCGGGACCGGCCTTTCGGAGGGTGAAGGTTTCCGCGGCCCGCTCGGCGTAGGCGGGATCCGTGGCCTCGGCGTAGGGGGCGGGTTCATGGTGTGCGACGGTCAAGGCATTCCTCTTCTCTGCGGCGTGTGCGACCGGTTCCGGTGTGTACGGTCGCCGGGGTCACGGACCTGTGTGCGTGAAGGGAATCCAGGCACTGGCGGGGAGACCGGCGTCCTCACGGAGTCGCAGCAGCGCGGTGTGCAGGGCGTGGGCCGCCTTCTCGGGATGCAGGACTCCCTCGGAGACGAGTTCCCGGTACACGAGCCGGGCGACGTCCGCTGCCGCGTCGTCGGCGATTGACCACAGCGCGGCGATGACGTGCCGGTAGCCGGTGTAGTGCAGGACCGCGGACATCGTGAGGGCCTCGTCCGGCATCCTGGGGCTGCCCACCGCGCTCTTGCAGGCGGACAGGAAGACGAACTCACCGCCATGGCTGAATGCGCTGAGGTCACCGACCGTGAGGGTCTTGTCGAAGAGGGTCAGGCCTCCTGCCAGCGGATCCAGGACGTTCTGATCACCGTGACAGCTGAACTGTGTCCAACGGTGCTTCGGCAGTCCGGACTTCACTGCGTCCCATGTCGCGTCCGCGTTCTCGAGCAGGGTCAGCCGGTCGGGGAGCAGAGACGTGAGCACGTCGATGTCCTGCCGTACCGCCTGGAGCGGTTCCTGCCCCGGGGTCTGTGACATGGCGACCAGGAGCATTCTCCCGTCCGAGGCGTGGTCGGATGCCTCGGGTGCTCTGAGCCTGGCTTCCAGCAGGGCTCGCAGGGTGGGCGTGTAGGAGGACACCACCCGGTCGACGACGGTCCGCCGGGGGCCGTCGCGGGGGTCGGCGTGGTGACCGGCCGCGTGGAGAGGCAGGAGCGTCAAGGCCCCCGTCGGGCACCACCACATGCGCGGCCAGGCCTCGCCCTCGGGTGTGTTCACGAACCCGAGGGCGGCGAGGACGGGTTCGGCGATGCGGTCCCACAACCACTCCAGCACGGAAGCGAGTACCGCCTCGCGTTCCGTCTGGGCGTGGTGCAGCTCGTTTCGGGCGGTGGTGTAGGCGGTGATGGCGGCCCAGCCGTGGTTGCCGCTGTCGAAGGCTTCGCGGGCCCGGAGCATGGCGTCCGTGGCGAGTTCCACGTCGAGCAGTGAGCCGAGATACCTGTTGGCCTGCTCGATCAGCTCCTTCTCCGTGACGGTCGGCAGCGGCCTGACGCGCAACTGCCCCTCGGTGAGGATCAGTGCATCGCAGCGCAGCGAGGAGATGTTGACCAGGACGACGGGGCCTTCGTCCCCCAGGGAGAGCAGCCGGTCGATACCGAGCGGCTGGAGGAAATCCGTGAACCCGTCGATCTGCCGGACCTGTTCGACCAGGTCGTCCCATTCCCGGGCCAGCGCGGAACGGTCCGGTGGGGCCGCATCCCCTGGAGGCCGCCCGGGAGACGGAACGGATGACGGCTGGGCCGGCGCGTCGAGAAGCATGCGGAGGTGATCGAGCCGGGCCGCGAGGTCGGGTGCGGTCTCTCGCAGCGCACCGAGGTCGGCCCGTGTGTCCAGGAGGCGGGACCACATCACGCCGCGTCCCTGCTCGGCCAGTTCCACCGCGCGTGCCGGGCTTTCGGACTGCAGAGCACAGGACGCGGCGAAGCGCGCTTGGCCGGTGAAGCGTTCCAGACGGTGCCGGCTGTCCGCCTGCTCCGCTCCACGCCACGCGAGCAGGGAGAGCAGACCGACCGCTGTCCCGGCGGCACGCACCGCGGTCGGCCAGTCCTCGCGTTCGGCGGCCAGGGAACACCACCTGGCCGCGGCGTCGATGCGGCAGGAGGCGGCCGCGGAACCCATCCGGGCGGCCTCGCTCAGCACGTCCGCCGCCTCTGCCGCGTCCTCGGGCGTGTGCGTGACCGCGTACCGTTTGCCCAGCGCGGCTCCGAGGCTGGCCAGGTACTGGGCGCGTTCCGGGTGATCTGCCGGGCCGAGTCGGGTCGACCGTCTCAGATGCCGTACGGCCTCGTCGAGGTCGGGCATCCGCTCGTTCCGCTCGTAACGGGTGGCGAGAGCGGCACCCAGATTGTGCAGGTGGACACTCGCTGTGGGGTGTCCCGGCGGAGTGGTGCGCACGGCTTCACGCAAGGCTGCCAGGGCCGCTTCGAGATCGCCCTGTCCACCGTTCCTGTCGAAACGTGTCGCCAGCGCCCCGCCGAGATTGGACAGCAGGCGCGGGCGTTCCGGGTTCGATGCGGAGGCGGCCGCGACGGCCTCCTGGTCGTACGCGATCGCCCTGCTGATGTCCTCTTCGTCGAAGGTGCGAAGGAACCGCGTGCGCAGCACCAGGGCGAGGTTGCTGAGGTAGCCGATCCGGTGTGGGTGGTCCTCGGGCATGGCCGTCACGGCAAGCGTCCCCGCCTGCACCGCTTCGTCCAGATCGGCGAGACGGCCGCTGTGCTCGTGGCGGACTTGCAGGGCGTGGCAGAGATTCGACAGATAGGGGGCGCGCTGGAGGGGGTCGGGAGCCGCGCCGACGGCCTGCCGCAGACGGTCGACGGCGTCGTCGACGTCACGGGAACCGCCGATGCGCATGAAGCGTCCGAGGTGGGCGCTTCCAAGGTTGTTCAGGTCCTCGTGCGCGTCGCGCGTCGCGCCCTTGCTGCGGTTGTCGTCGATGGCCCGGCTGAGCGTGGCGATGGCCCGGTCGAGATCCGCCACGTCCCCGCTTCGCCGGGACCGCTGCGCGAGGGCCGCGCCCAACGCGGCCGAGTCGCCCGCGGAGTCGAAGAGTCCGATCGCTTCGTCGACGTCGTCCATGACCTGCAGGTGGTCGAACCTTTTCGCCAGGGCGATGCCGAGTGCGGACTTCGCCGCGGGCAGGCGCGGGTGGTGGGCCGCGGTGGCAGCGAGGTTCGCACGCTGCGCGGCGATCGCCTCGTCGATGTCGTCCGACGTCCCCAACCGCTCGAATCGCGCCGTCAGGGCCTTGGAATGGGCCGACATGTGCAGATGCCGGTTCGGGTGACTGAAGTCGGCACAGGCCAGGGCGCGCCGGGCTGATTCGACAGCACGGTCGATGTCCTCGAGCAGCCCACGCCGCTCGAAGCGGTCGACGAGCGTGGTGGCGAGATTGGAGAGGTAGTCGGGGTGGTCCGGATGGCTCGGAGGCGTCACCTCCACGGCGCGGCCGACCAGCCGGACCGCTTCGTCCAGGTCCGCGGCGCACCCGGAGGACCTGGCTCGCGCCGCGAGGGCCGAGGAATGGTTCGACAGGCGGATCGCGTCGTCCGGGGAGAGTTCGACGGCATGTGCGAGGAGGTCGATGGCCGCCGCCAGATCCGCCGGGTCCCGTCTCCGGCTGTGGCGTACCCGTAGTGCCGCCCCCAGGTTCGCCTCCACCAGAACAGACCAGTCCGGTCCAGCCGCCCCCGCCTCACGAAGAAGCTCGATGGCCTCGTCCAGCGCTCCCTCGTCATCGGAGGCCAAACTGTGCGTGAGCAGGGCCTCGGCCCGCGCGGAGAGCAACTGGGGATTACGGTCGCCCGCTTCGGGCGGCGCGAAGAGCGGGCGTAATTCGTACGGCAGCCATTCGACGTCGACCGAGGCCAGCCGGCCGAACATTTCCAGCGCCACCTGGAAGTCGGTGCCGCCCTCGTCGTCCCCCCGCAAC
The DNA here is from genome assembly GCF_055606225.1 of Streptomyces sp. NPDC037100. Classification (NCBI taxonomy): domain Bacteria; kingdom Bacillati; phylum Actinomycetota; class Actinomycetes; order Kitasatosporales; family Streptomycetaceae; genus Streptomyces; species Streptomyces sp. NPDC037100. Next base: position 18,843 of record NZ_JBVJSX010000009.1, read on the forward strand.
TGCCACCGGATCCAGTGGACCCAGGCCACCGTCGCTGCCACTTCGTCGGGCGGTCCCTCGGCCGACAGGCTTGTCGTCCGGACGAGATGCGCCGCCGCGGCGACCGCGTCGGGGGCCAGTACGCCGGAGGGGTCACCGCGGGTGAAGAACGCGAGAAGGCGCTGCTTCACCATGAGGTGCAGCCGTTCCGGGGATACCTCGAACATGTCCATGTTGCTCCGCACATCGCGCCGATCCAGGACAGCGGACTCTTCGCACCACGCACTGCTTCCTCGTCGCCCGGAACACCCCGCCCATCCTGGGACCATACGAACACCCCTCCCCTTCTCTTCCCAACTGCGCGATTCAGACGCCAAATTGATGTCTTCTGCCGCATACCGAACATGTCCCGCTCGGATCGGTTGATCAGGGGGTGCAGGGCCCCGGCATGCAGAAGAGGGCTGAAATCGCCGGCGGGGCGGCGAAGCCGGTCCGCTCCTGCCCCGGATGTCGGTAGGCGGCGGAGCCGCGCTGGGTGTCGAGGCGGGGCCCTGTGCACAGGCAGTCCGGCTGTCGTTCCTCGGCTGATCGGCGCCGCCGTGGGAGGACCGGGCGGCTTGCCCGTGCTAGCGTTGCCTGTTTGCAGCGTCGCTGTGTCGGTGTTCCGTTCGGTATCCCTGACTGGTGACCGCGTCCCCGCCGCGCCTTCCTCGGTACGGTCCCCTTCGGAGGAAGGCTTTCTGTGAGCGAATCAGCACGTGCCGATGACCGGCGGCAGGACGGTGGGCCCGGGGCGGCGGGCGCTGCACCGGCGCTGCCCACGGTGGCGTCCTTCGCAGAGCTGGGGCTGCCTGCCGAGATTCTGCGGGTGCTCGACGAGCACGATGTGACTGTTCCCTTTCCCATCCAGGCCGCTGCACTGCCGAACGCGCTCGCGGGAAGGGACGTCCTGGGCCGGGGCCGCACGGGATCCGGCAAGACGCTCACCTTCGGCCTGGGGGTGCTCGCCCGGACGGCCGGGCGGCGCGCGCAGCCCAAAGAGCCGCTGGCGCTCGTTCTGGTCCCTACCAGGGAGCTGGCGCAGCAGGTAGGTGAGGCGCTCACCCCGTACGCCGAGGCGCTGCGGCTGCGGCTCGCGACCGTGGTGGGTGGGGTGTCCATCGGAGGGCAGGCCGCCGCGCTGCGGGACGGCGCCGAGATCGTCGTCGCCACGCCCGGTCGGCTGCACGACCTCATCGAGCGCAAGGCCTGCCGACTGGGACGAGTGCGCATCGTGGTCCTGGACGAGGCCGACCAGATGTGTGACATGGGGTTCCTGCCGCAGGTCACCGAGATCCTGGACCAGGTGCGTTCCGACGGGCAGCGGATGCTGTTCTCCGCCACCCTCGACCGGGACGTCGATCAGTTGGTGCAGCGCTACCTGCGCGACCCCGCCGTCCACTCCGTGGACCCCTCGTCCAGCGCGGTGTCCGCGATCGAGCACCACGTCTTCGTCGTGCACGGCCCGGACCGGTACGCCGTGACCACGGAGATCGCCGCCCGGGACGGCCGGGTCCTGCTGTTCCTGGACACCAAGCACGGCGTCGACCAGCTCACGCGGCATCTGCGGGCCAACGGCGTGGCCGCCGCCGCCCTGCACAGCGGGAAGTCCCAGCCGCAGCGCACCCGGACCCTGGCCCAGTTCAGGAACGGGCAGGTCACCTCGCTGGTGGCGACGAACGTCGCCGCACGCGGCCTGCACGTCGACGACCTCGACCTCGTGGTCAACGTCGACCCGGCCACGGACCCGAAGGACTATCTGCACCGCGCGGGCCGCACGGCCCGGGCCGGGCGCTTCGGCACCGTCGTGACACTCGTCCTGCCGGGACAGCGCCGTGAGACGAGCCAGGTCATGGCGGACGCCGGCGTCGCTCCCAAGGTCATCAAGGTGCGGTCCGGCGAGGCGGAGCTGAGCCGGATCACCGGCGCCAAGGCCCCCTCCGGAGAGCGCCTCGACGGCGGGCCGGCCGTATCGCGGCCCAAGAACCACAACGCCCCGTTCCGCGGCCTGGGCAGCACCAAGGACGCGAAGAGCGGATCCGGTGGCAGGTCGTCCCGCAAGAGCAGCGAGGCCCGCAAGCTCGCGGAGGCCCGCAAGGCGGCCCGGGTGCGGCGCGGCGGCTGAGCCCGGCCACCCGGGCCGGCGGCGTCTCCGTCCATGCTGCCGGACGGAGACGCGGGACCGGACATCGGCCTGGGTCCCGACGTGTAGGCGCCTGGACGGCCCACCGCGTACATCCCCCGGCCCACGCCGGGGGATGTACGCGGTGGGCCGGGGGATGTACCCCGGCCCACGCCGGCCGAACTGATCGAGCGTCGAGGACTGATGAACAAGGACCGGACATGTTCCTGTCCGGCACTGCATGTTGGTGGGACCCGAGCGCCGCGTGATCCGAGATGCGTACCCAACCTTGAGCCCCTATTCAACATTTGATGCTTCACCCGAGCTTGTCCGGGTGCCAATGTCAACTTGCCTCTTCGTGCCGCTCAACCATCATGGATATGAGGGGCACAACAGCCTTCCCGAGTCCTCCAGAACATGACTTCCCGCCGAAGTCGCTGTCGACGGTTGGTCGAATCCGACCACGTCGCAGGGGTCGTGCCCGGCCTTCGTCCGGCCAACAGTGCCGCGACCGAACGCCCCACCGGCGAGGCGACGTTGCCGGTGAGCGTCACCGCCCCGCACGAAGACTGCGTACGGCCGAACACGCCGGTGCGGGCCAGGCCCGGCGCTTCTCGGGTGCTGTCTCGCACACGAAGGGATGTGCCGGCATGGCCACCAGAACCACGAACACGAAGAAGACCACCTCGAAGACCCCGAAACCGCAGGCCGCGTCGAGGTCCGCTGCGAAGACCGCCTCGGCGAAGAGGGGATCGTCCTCCGAAAGTGACCTCATCTCGTCGCTGAGGCAGTACATCCGCGTTCGGGGCCCGCACCTGCTGGAGGATCCGAACATCACGTCGGTGGGCGTCGGCCGTAAGGTCACCGGCGATCAGCCGGGCGGCGAAGTGGCATTGCAGTTCACCGTGGCGACCAAGGCCGAGCCGGAGGAGCTGGAAGCCCTGGGCACCTCGCCGATCCCGCCCAGCATCACCGTCGACGGAGTCGAGGTGCCCACCGATGTCATCGAGCGCACCTACAAGCCGAGCTTCCACATGGTGGCCGAGGTCGAGAGCCCGCTGCGCAAGACCCGGCTGGATCCCATCCGGCCCGGGGCCAGCGTCGGTGCGGTGACGGTGTCGGCCGGAACCATCGGATGCATCGTGTTCGACCGGGCCGACGGCACACCGTACGTGCTCAGCAACTGGCATGTGCTGCACGGCGCATTCGGCGAACTCGGGGTCGAGGTCGTGCAGCCCGGCACACGGGACGACAACCGCATCGACCGCAACCGGATGGGCGTGCTCAAGCGCTCCCATCTCGGCGTGGCCGGCGACTGCGCGGTGGCGACCATCAACGACCGCGGGTCCCTCCCGGAGATCCTCGAACTGGACGTGGCCCCCCGGACCCTGGGGGAGCCCGAACTCGGCGACAAGGTGGTCAAGAGCGGCCGGTCCACCGGGGTCACCCATGGCATCGTGCGCCGCGTCGACACCGTAGCCAAGATCGACTACGGCGGGGTGACGGGCCTGCAGACCATCGGGTGCTTCGAGATCGGCCCGGACCCCGATCATCCGTCGGCGGGCGGTGAGGTCAGCAGCGGCGGTGACTCCGGCTCGGTGTGGATGTTCAAGGACGGCGACGAGCACGTGAGCACGGTGCTCGCCGGCCTGCACTTCGCCGGCGAGGGCACCGGCGACCCGGACGAGCACGCCCTGGCCTGCCTGTCGACCTCGGTGTTCGAGAAGCTCGACATCACCCTCAGCCAGCCGGGGCCGGAGCAGCTGGAGATCATCGCCGGCTACGACCCGGACTTCCTCGGCGAACGGGTCGAGACCCCGGCACTCGACACCGAGCTCGCGCGCGACGCCGTGCTCCTGGACGGATCACCGGTCATCCCGTACACGCATTTCTCCCTCACCCTGAGCGAGAAGCGGCGCTTCCCGTTCTGGGTCGCCTGGAACGTCGACGGCGGCTCGCTGAAGAAGCTCAGCCGCAGCGACATCCCCTTCGTCAAGGACCTGCGGCTGCCCGGCACGGCGCAGGTCGGCAACGAGCTGTACCAGGCCAACCGGCTCGACCGGGGCCACATCGCCCGCCGCGCCGACCTGCTCTGGGGCAGTCTGCCGGAGGCGCGCAAGGCCAACACCGACTCGTTCTTCTACACCAACATCACACCGCAGATGGACGACTTCAACCAGAGCGCCAGGGACGGGGTGTGGGGCGCGCTGGAGGACGCTGTCTTCGCCGACGTCGACGTCGACGACCTCAGGATCAGCGTCTTCGGCGGACCGGTGTTCCAGGACGACGACCGGGTTTACCGTGGCGTGCGCATACCCCGGGAGTTCTACAAGGTCATCGCCTTCACCGAGAACGGCGAACTGAAAGCCAGGGCGTTTCTGCTCACCCAGAACCTGGACCAGCTCGAATCGCTGGAACTGGACGAGTTCCGGGTCTTCCAGGTCACGCTCGGCGAAGTCGAGGACCGCACCCGGGTGCGCTTCCCCGCCGCCCTCCACAAGGGCGACACCCTGCATGTGCCCGAGGCGGCGGCGGATCGCTCGCCGCTGCGGTCCACGTCCGACATCCAATGGGGCTGAATCTGCCGGCGGTTCCACGGCGCTCGGGGACTGGATCCGGGGCCCTGGGCGCCGTCCATGGAACAGGCCGTCGAGTCCGGCTCGGTCTACTCCGGCGCCTTCCCGATCAGCCCCGAGGACGCAGTGCACGCCATCGGGCAGCAGTACTTCGGGCCCGTCGTACTCATCACCGACGTCCGGTGCTACTCGGCCACGGACATCTTCGCGGCCGGCACGACCGTCCAGGGGCGTGCAGCTCATACAGGACAAGCGCATAGCACCAGGTCGAGCCTCACAGTCCGGGGGAGTCCGCACAGGACGCGCACTTCGAGCGCCTGGCCGGGGGCGAGGACGCCGAGCACGTCGCGGACCGCTTCGGCGACAACGACCCAGGTAGTCGGGTCCCAGCTTGTACCTCAACCGGTGGGGAGCCCTGCCTTGATGAAGTCGGCGAAGTCCTTCGGGGGCCACGTTCGACGCGTTCCGTCGTCGTGGAGGGCTCGCCCGCCGTATCGCCGACGCGCCGGTCGGCGAACGCCCCCGCATCGATCTGGTCGGCGCCCTGCTGTCCGCGCTCGGGCTCGGAGTGTTCGTCTACGGTGTGCTCCGCTCCGACGAATGGGGCTGGTTCAAGCCGAAGCCCGACGCGCCGTCATGGCTCGGGGTCTCGCTGGTCGTGTGGCTGATGCCGGCCGGTCTTCCACCTGCGTGACCCTGCCGTCGGTGACCAGTGCCCGGCCGTCCTCACCCTGCTTCAGCACCGTCGCGTCGACGCCGGACAGCGGCCGCCCCATCGAGCCGGGCCGGATGTCGCAGGCCGCGAAGTTCGCGATCATGATGCAGCCGGTCTCAGGTTCTGGCGGCCGTCTCTCGAACGTCCAGAGCCGGCGGATGGGCCCGATCGAGTGGATCACCGGAACGAATGAAGGCGCCATATGACTCGGATGCCGCATCGCCGACGGCGTTTCCCATGCACTGTTTATGGCAGCCTGCTCCGTTGTGTGCTTGATGTGACACGGGAACGTCCCTAAGGGGTGCGCTTGAACGCGGTGAAGCGGAGCCGGGCGACGAGGAGTGCCGCTGGAGTCTCGGTCGCAGTGCTCCTGCTGCTGACAGGGTGCGACGTGCAGGGGGTTTACCGGCCGGCTCGCCCCGCGTCCGGCGGCCCGTACACCTTCTACGTGAGCCCCGACGGCGACGACGAGAACGACGGCCTCTCGCCGGAGAAGCCCTGGAGGACCCTCGACCACGCCAACGACGTGCGCTTCCGGCCCGGCGACCGGCTCCGGCTCGAGGGCGGCGAGCGGTTCCGGGGCAGCGTCACCCTGGAGGAGGACGAGGCGGGCAGTTCGAGGGAGCCGGTCGTGATCGAGTCGTACGGCACCGGCCGCGCCACGATCGCGCCGCGCGGCTCGTCCGGCATCACCGTGCGCAACACCGCCGGCGTGCAGATCAGGAACCTCTCGCTGGTCGGCGACCGCAAGTCGTTGCGAGAGGGGGTGGGGATCGGCTTCCGCAACAGCCTCCCGGGTACCCGGCGACTCGACCACGTCAGGATCACGAACGTGGAGGCGCGAGGCTTCCAGAACGGGATCAGCGTCGGCGCGGAGAAGGACGCCGTCGCCGGCTACGGCGACGTGCGGATCAGCGACGTCTCCGTGCATCACAATCTTGAGAGCGGGCTCGTTTTCTATGGGCCCGAGTTCGAAGCCGACCGCCCGGCCTACGCGCACGCGGGGCTCCGGATCGAGCGAGTCAAGGCGTATTCCAACACCGGCGACCCGCAGAGCGACAAGCGCAACACCGGCAGCGGCATCACGCTCGGTAGCGTCCGGGACGCGAAGGTGATGCGCTCGGTGGCCCACGACAACGGCTCTACCTCCGCGGCCGTCGCCGAGGAGGGCCCCGAGGGCATCTGGGTGTACGACTCCACCCGCGTGGTGCTGGAGAACAACAGGTCGTACCGCAACCGCACGGGCTCAAGGGTCGACGGCGGTGGATTCGGCCTGGACAACAACGTGTCCTTCTCGGTCATGCAGTACAACTTCGCGTACGGCAACGACGGGCCCGGCTTCCTCGTCTACTCCGGCCAGCCGACCGGCGCCCACAAGAACAACATCGTCCGCTTCAACATGAGCTGGGACGACGCACGGAAACTGCCCGAGTACGGCGGCATCGTCGCCTACGGCACCCGCATGGCGAACTTGGACATCTACCACAACACCGTTGTGATGCGGACGGAAGGCCTGGCCTCCGCGGAGGCCGCGGGGAGCCGGCCTCCGGCGCTCAGGCTGCACGACGGCATGCAGGGCGTGCGCGTGCACAACAACATCTTCGCCACTGACGGCGGCCCCTTGATCTCCGCCCAGTCGTCGTACAGCCCCAGCACGTTTCGGCTCCAGGGCAACGTGTACTACAGCACTGGCCGTTGGTCGGTGGGGTGGGGCGCTCAGTCCTTCACGGGGCTGGACGGGTGGCGCACCGCCTCCGGCCAGGAAACACTCGACGGCGAGCCGGCCGGCTCGAGCGAGGACCCGTGCCTTCCTGGTCTGGCAGCCCCGATCACCGACGGGGCCGGCGCCCGGAACCTGGTGCCGCACTGCGGGAGCAAGGGGCTCGTCGGTCTTGGGCCGCAGGCGTTGGGCCTCGGCGTGGGTCCCGTCGACTACTTCGGCGACCGGATTCCGCAGGCGCTGACGGCCGGGGCCGCGCAGACGCGCGTTGCCGACTGACTCCAGCGCGCTGACCACCGAGTCGCAGAGGCGGCCGCCCTCCGCCTGGGGACCGCCGACGGCATCGGCGGCATCTCCGCGTACCGGGCGTGGCCCGACAGCCTCCGGAGAACCGGCTCACGGCGCGAACCGCGGCTCGGACGGAGCGAACCGCTGCGGGCGTGCAGGGTGCGGCATGGTTCGGCCTGCCCCACGGTCGAGGATCATGAGCGCGGGGCAGGCCGGTGTGTCCGCAGGCGGGCTATGGCCCGCTGGTCGGCGCAGGGGTCATGGCCGCGGCGCGGTCCGGCTCGGCTGCCTGGGACGCGATCGTGGCCCGCAGGTGCTGCCTGGCCTTGGCGTCCGACGGCCGGGCCGATGACGTGGGGCGGCCCAGTGCCTTGACGGTCCAGCCGGCGGCCCGCCACTTGTCGTGCAGAAGGGCGTTCCGCCCGTCGACGAGGACCGGCTTGCGGACCACGCGGGCCAGCTTGACCGGATCCACCTCGCAGTACTGGTCCCACTCGGTGAGGTGGAGGACGATCTCAGCACCCTCGCAAGCGGTCAGCAGGTCCGAGGTGCAGCGCAGCTCCGCGTGGGCGCGCTGTGCGTTCGCCGCGCCCTGTGGGTCGTGGACTCGGACGTCGGCGCCCTGCCGGCGCAGCGCCGTCGCGACAGCCAACGCCGGCGAGTCGCGCACGTCGTCGCTGTTCGGCTTGAACGTCGCGCCCAGGACGGTCACCCGGCGGCCGGTCAGGTCGCCGCCGGCCATCTGGCGGGCGAGCGCGACGGTCCGGGTCCGCTGGCGCTGGTTGATCTCGTCGACCTGGTCGAGGAAGTCCACCGCCTGACCGACGCCGAGCTCCTGTGCGCGGGCGGAGAACGCCCGGATGTCCTTGGGCAGGCAGCCTCCGCCGAAGCCCAGGCCGGCGTTCAGGAACCGGCGGCCGATCCGGGCGTCGTGGCCGAGGGCGTCGGCGAGGGTCACCACGTCCGCGCCCGCGGCGTCGCAGACCTCGGCCATGGCGTTGATGAAGGAGATCTTCGTGGCGAGGAAGGAGTTGGCCGCGACCTTCACCAGCTCGGCCGTGTTCGGGTCGGTGCTGATGTACGGGACTCCCGCCTCCAGCATCAGGGCGTACACCTGGCGCAGTGTCTCGTCCGCCTCCGGGCTGGTCACGCCCACGACGAGACGGTCCGGCCGCAGCGTGTCCTCGACCGCGAAGCCCTCGCGCAGGAACTCCGGGTTCCACGCCACTTCCGCCCGCACTCCGGCCGGCGCGAGCCCCGCGATGCGAGTGGCCAGCCGCTCGGTCGTGCCCACCGGGACGGTGGACTTTCCGACCACCAGACACGATGCGGGCAGGTGCGGGGCGAGCCCGTCGATGACGGCGTCCACGTACCGCAGGTCGGCCGCCTGGGAGCCGGCCTGCTGGGGGGTGCCCACGCAGATGAAGTGGACTTCGCCGTGCACCGCCGCGTCGCGCAGGCTGGTGCTGAAGCGCAGGCGCCCGGTGGCGAGCGCCTGGGTCAGAACATCTTCGAAACCCGGTTCGTAGAAAGGTGGTCGGCCTTCGGCGAGAGACGTGATCTTCTCGGCGTCGACATCGACGCCGAGGACGTCGTGTCCGATACCGGCCATGCACGCGGCGTGCACAGCTCCGAGGTATCCCGTACCGATGACGGTCAACCGCATGCGCTGTTCTCCTGTCTGGGGGGAGCTGGGGAGCGTGGCGGAACGTGTCAGTTGACGTAGCCGTACGGGTTCTGCTGCTGGAAATTCCACGCGTCGCGGCACATCGCGGCCAGGTCGCGCCGGGCGCTCCAGCCCCAGGCCCCTGCAACCTTCGCCGGATCGGCGACGAGTTCCGCGACATCGCCGGGCCGGCGCTCGATGACGCGGTGCGGGATCGGCCTCCCCGAGGCTTCCTCGAAGGCGCGCACGAGCTCAAGGACGGAAGCGCCGCGCCCGGTGCCGAGGTTGAAGACCCGCATACCGGGTTCGTCGTCGATGTGGTCGAGGGCCGCGCGGTGCCCCTCGGCGACGTCGACGACGTGGATGTAGTCGCGCACACCGGTGCCGTCGGGTGTCGGGTAGTCGTTGCCGAAGACGCAGAGCTCGGCACGGCGGCCCACGGCGATCTGGGTCAGGAACGGCATGATGTTGTTCGGCACGCCGCGCGGGTCCTCGCCGAGCAGCCCGGTGGGGTGGGCGCCCGCCGGGTTGAAGTACCGCAGCGCCAGGACCCGTAGGCCGGGGAGATGACGGCACAGGTCCGCGAGGATGCGTTCACAGGTCCACTTCGTGGTGGCGTACGGGTTCGTCGGCGCGATCGGGGACTCCTCGGTCAGCGGGACGGTCGTCGCGTCGCCGTAGACCGAGCAGGACGACGAGAACACCAGTCGGTGCACCCCGTGGTCGTGCATCGCCGAGACCAGGGCGATGGTGCCGCTGACGTTGATGTCGTAGTACGTGAGCGGGATCTGCACCGACTCGCCGACGGCCTTCTTGGCGGCGAAGTGGATCACCGCGTCGATCGGGTGGTGCGCGAAGACGGCGTCCAGGGAGCGTCGGTCACGCACGTCGGCGATGTGGGTACCGGCGATCGGGCGGCCCGCGATCTTCGCGACGCGTTCGAGGGCCTTTGGAGAGCTGTTGGAGTGGTCGTCGAGCACGACGACCTCGTGGCCGGAGCGGAGGAGTTCGACACAGGTGTGGCTGCCGATGAAACCGGCGCCGCCGGTGACCAGGACCGTCTGGGGCACGAGGAACCTCATTTCTCGATCGACCGCCGCGGCAGCCGTCACCAGGTGTAGAAGCCGGTGAAATAGACAGGGAAGACGGCGACGGCGAGCGCCAGGGGAAGCAGGGACATCACACCGGCTACGAGCGGAAGCGCAGCTGTGCGCAGCGAGCGGAAGACGGAGACACCGGTCGCGCGTGCCGTCTCCTTGACGTGCAGCCCGCCGATCGCGAGCGTCACGGCGGCGTACGAGGCGGAACCGAGGATGCAGAGGAAGACGTAGCCGACGGCCGGGCCGGTGAACTGGCCGAGCAGAGCCGAGCCCGACAGGAACGTCGTGATCAGCAGGTACGGGCAGACGGCGCGCAGCGGGAGCGGCTCCAGGCCGTCGCGCTTCTTCGGCGTGACCTTGAACGTGATCTGACGGGGGCGCAGCTTCTGCGTCACCGCGGCCAGCACGCCCCACATGACGTAGGGCCAGCGGGAGAGCCCGAAGAGCCAGACCTCCCAGCTGAAGATCGCGGCGTCCTTGGGGCGCAGCAGACCACGGCGGCGGCAGAGCAGCGTCAGCAGGATCAGCCAGACGGACATGCTCCAGAAGTGCGCCAGGAATTCGAAGTAGTTGACGTTGATCCAGGGGGCGCCGCTGATCGCGGCGATCGGCGGCAGCAGGATGCCCATGATGGTGGCCACGGCGAGGAGCGGGTAATACATCAGCGCCGCGCCGAAGCGCACCCGCAGTGTGAGGGGCATCCGGCCAAGGTGCCGCGGCAGCATGGCCAGGAGCACCACGGCCAGGCTGCGGGACCACTGGAACTCCTGGGTGATCATCGCGCCGAAGGTGAGAGGCCCCTCGCCGTGAGCCTCCGCGTCGATCGCGAACGCGCCCTGCCAGCCGGCCGAGCTGAGCAGGAAGGTGGTCGAGAAGTCCTCGGCGAGTTCCGGGCCGAGACCGCCGACGTCCCGCAGCGCCTGGGTGCGGACGGCGTAGTGCGAGCCGATGCACACGGGGGCCAGGCCGGCGGAGTGGCCCAGTTGCACGGGCCCGTGGAACATTGCCTCGCGCTGCAGTCTGCCGCGGGCCGCCCATGATTCGTCGGCGTTGGAGTCGCAGATGCTGGGGGCCGCGACGTAGCCGATGGCCGGGTCGGCGAAGGGACGGACGACCTCGGCGAGGTACCGGGGGCCCGGAACGTGGTCGCAGTCGAGCTGGGCGACCACGTCGTAGTGAGCGTAGCCCCAGTGGTCGTAGAAGAATGCGAGGTTGCCCTCCTTGCAGCGCGTGCGCCGCGGCCAGTCGGCCCGGTGGTAGTCGATACGGCCCCTCCGACAGGAGACGCCGACACCGTGGGCCCGGCACCAGTCGGCGATTTCCTCGGTGGGGTCCTCGTCGCACAGCCACACGTCGTAGGCGTGCGGGAAGTCCTGGTCGAGCATGGCCTCCAGGGTGGCGCGGGCGATGTCCCAGCCCTCGGACGGAGCGCGAGTGACCACGAACGCGGTGCGGAGCACAGGTACCGGATGGGCCGGGTCGAAGCGGCGCATACGAATCAGTGCGACGAGGAAGTGCACCGGCAGGTAGGTGAGGTACAGCAGGAGAGCGCTGTTGATGACCATGCCCGGCCAGCCGATGCGATGGGACGGCTGGAGCCACCAGACCCAGAACCAGGCCAGGCAGGCCGCCCAGCCGAGGGACAGCAGCACGACAAGGAAGCGATCGAAGCGCGAGAACGCCCGCACGAAACTGGAGGGCAGGAAGGTGAGCCGGCGCGCCGGCATCGCGAGGACGGGTCCGTTCGGGCCGATGGAGGCCACCGCACCGTTCGACAGGGCTCGGAGCTCATCGCCCAGCGCATGCCACTCCTCCGGTGATCCCGGAGCCGGGGAGGGGAGCGGTGGGTCCGTGACGGTGCCGGTCCCATGGACGGGACCTTGCTCCAACGACGTCATGGCGGCAAGTTCTCCAGGTTGGGCGACATCGGGCCGTGGTGTGTGGGGAGGAGACGGACTGTGGCGGGGCCGGGGCACCACCCGGCCGGGGCGGACGGGGCTCAGGATCTCGATGTGGACGGCTCGGGTGCGGTGGCCGCCACGCCGATGGGGACGGCCGCAGGGCCAGGGATCGTCTGCGGCGCGTCAGCCGTGGCCGTCGCTGCGGCCAACGGGACCGTCTCGCTCTGGCCGCCGCGGATCGCCGCGGCCGACGCGCCGAGCCGGTCGGGGCGGGCGCCGAAGTACGCGACGGTCCGGCGCAGGCCCTCCGTGATGTCGATCTCCGGCTCCCAGCCCAGCACCTCACAGGCTCGGGTGATCACCGGGCGGCGGCGGACCGGGTCGTCGACCGGCAGAGGGTGGAAGTTCACCTCGGAGGACGAGCCGGTCATCGCCAGCACGAGCGCGGCGAGTTCGGAGACGGTGTGTTCGACCGGGTTGCCGAGGTTGAACGGGCCCATCTCGGAGGAGTCCAGGAGGGCGACGAGACCGCGGATCAGGTCGTCCACGAAGCAGAAGCTGCGGGTCTGCTTGCCGTCGCCGTAGATGGTGAGCGGTTCACCGGTCAGAGCCTGGGTGATGAAGCTGGACACCACACGGCCGTCGTGCGGCCGCATCCGCGGGCCGTAGGTGTTGAAGATCCGTGCGATGCCGACGTTGAGGCAGTGCGTGCGGCGGTACGCGGCCGAGACCGCCTCGGCGTATCGTTTCGCCTCGTCGTAGACGCTGCGCGGACCGATGGAGTTGACGTTGCCCCAGTACGTCTCCTCCTGTGGGTGAACCAGGGGATCGCCGTAGATCTCGCTCGTCGACGCGAGGATGAAGCGGGCGTCGTGACGCAGAGCCAGGCGCAGCGCGTTCTCGGTGCCACGGCTGCCGACCGCGAGGGTCTCCAGCGGCTGTCGCAGGTAGTCGGTGGGGGAGGCGGGGGAAGCGAGGTGGGCGACGGCGTCGACGCGGCCGGCGACCTCCACGGACACGCTCACGTCGGCGTGCTGGAAGTCGAAGGCCGGGTTGGACAGGAGGTGTGCGATGTTCGCGGGGTCACCCGACGAGAAATTGTCCAGGCACACCACGGAGTCGCCGCGCCGCAAGAGCGCCTCGCACAGGTGTGACCCAAGGAAACCACCGCCACCGGTCACGGCAACGCGCATGTCTTTCTCCATGAATGAGAAGCGAAATGACCTCACGCCCCGCTCGCTCGGACAGGCGAATGGCGGATGACCGGATGAGCCGACAAACGGAGCTATCTCGAAACGCAGGATGAGACTATCGACGTATGTACTCATATTTTCGGAGGCGGATTGGTTGCTGGGCTGTTCGGCGGGTGTCGCGCGGGGGAGCGCACGGGGTCACCGCCCGGTCCGGGATTGATCGCGCTTTCCAATGGCGTAATCCGTAAGGATCACACGCAGGTGTGAGTCGGGTCGCGTATGCCTGATCGGCATCCAAGTATTCGCACGAATGTCCTGGGTGCGTAAGGTCGTGTTCCACGTACCAGGCCCGCAGGGACGTGCGCACAGCGCGGCGACGGATTGGTCGGCCGACGTCGCCCTGGGGCTCGCCGCCCGTCTCGGTGGCAGCGTCGTGGACCCAAGGGGGCACGCCTACTCGGACCCCGACGTCATCGCCCGCGCTTGGAGGCCGCCCGAACGGCTGTCCGGTGGAATGCCCGGCCGGCGGCCATGGCCGCCCTCACCTCACCTCAGGAATTGCGGCACCGCTCAGCGTGGTTCGCCCGTGCGTGGTCACCCGAACCACCCCGTGTATGCGGCCCGACCCGCGGCGAACTCCGCCAGTGTGCCGCCGCCCCAGTCGTGGTCGAAGTACGACTGGTACGCGACCTCGCCCCAGGAGAAATACTCGACCATCCGATCGACGTAGTACGGGTTGTCTCCGCCGCCCGCGAATACGTTCCCGCGGCGATACAGACCCCACTCGGAGCACACATTGCGTTTCCCCCGCGCGCGGACGAAGGCCACGTGGGCGTCGAGGCCCGATTCCTGGGACCGGATCCACGACCAGCGGTCGTCCGGGGACACCGTTGGGTCGCCCCACTTGAGGTCGTAGGCGTTCATGCCCAGCCAGTCGACGTACCCGTCACCCGGGTAATAGTCGACGAAGGCGTGCAGCCGCCGGCCCGGCTGCACCCCGAGTGAGCTCGACAGCTCGAACGTGAAGCACGACCCGGGCGTCGCGCGGAACACGTCGACGACGTGCCGGAACAGAGCGGCGTAGCCCGCCGGGTCGTCCGTCGCCTGCCACGGGCCGATGGCTCGGTTGTTCGGCTCCCAGCCGAGCCGGACGATCGCGTCGCCGTGCCCCGACTCCACCAGTGCCCGCGCCGCCCGCCCGTACGCGGCGTCGAACTCACCCGCCACCCCCCGCGCGAACGCTCCCTCGAAACCCTCGACCAGCGGCGGAACCCCGTACACGAACGCCGAGCCCGGGCGTTCGTCCCGCCAGGTGCGCCACGGATCGAGCTGATACCGGCACATCGTCACCGGATCGAACTCTGCCCAACTATTGTGCGGCAGGTAGTCGTTGCCGATCTCGACGGGCCGGCCCAGTAGATCCTCGTGCCGCACCGTCGCGGCGATGGCCTCGGCGCCGAACCCCTTGTACACACCCAACAGGGCGCAGGCGGATCCGTCGATGACACACCTCCCGGAGTGCGGAACCGGCTTCGGTCCCGGCCAGGATCCCCGAGTCCATCACGCTGCCCGGGCACCCCCGGAGCGCGTGTCGCGGCCGGCCGAAGACGGGCAGGGCTGCCTGGCAGGAGAGTGTCCTGCCAGGCAGCCGACATCACTTCTCTGGATTCAGCCGCTGAGACCTCCTGGTGGACCACCGATGGCGCACGGCACCGGGCGCACCAGGCCCCCACGGTGGGCCGGAAGCCCTTGTTCAGGCGTCGTAGGTGTGGAAACCGCGGCCGCTCTTGCGGCCGAGGTGGCCGGCGGCGACCATGCGACGCAGGAGGGCGGGGGGCGCGTACAGCGGCTCCTTGAACTCCTCGTACATCGACTCCGCCACGGCCTGGGCGGTGTCGAGGCCGATGAGGTCGAGCAGGCGCAACGGCCCCATGGGGTGGGCGCATCCGAGTTCCATGCCCCGGTCGATGTCTTCCGGCTGCGCGGAGCCCGTCTCCACCATCCGTACCGCGCTGAGAAGGTAGGGCACCAGGAGGGCGTTGACGACGAAGCCGGAGCGGTCGGGTGCCTGGATGGCCTGTTTGCCCAACTGCTCGGCCAGGTCGCGGGTGCGCCGCGCGGTGTCCGCGCTGGTGGTGAGAGCGGGAATGAGCTCGACCAACTGCTGCACGGGCACGGGGTTGAAGAAGTGCATGCCGATGACCCGCGCCGGCCGCTCGGTGACGACAGCGAGATCGACGACGGGGATCGAGGAGGTGTTGGTGGCCAGGACTGCCGTAGAGTCTTCGACCACCTTGTCCAGGGTGCGCAGGACATCGGTCTTGATGTCGCGGTTCTCGGCGACGGCCTCGATGACGAACTGACGGTCGGCCATGTCGCTGAGGTCATGGGTGAAGGAAAGCCTGGCGAGGGCCTGGTCTCGCTGCTCCTGACTGAGCTTGCCGCGCCGGACGCCTCGCTCCAGGGAAGTGGTGAGTCGGCGGCGGCCTGCCTCGGCGGCGTCCGGCGTGGACTCGGCCACACGGACGTCGATGCCGCTGCGGGCGGCGACTTCGGCGATGCCGGAGCCCATGAGGCCGCATCCGACGACGCCGAGACGGGTGACGGGATCCATCTGGGGCCCTCTCTCGTTGTTTCGTTGAGTCAGACGTTGCGGCGGTACTGGCCACCGACTTCGAAGAAGGCCTCGGTGATCTGCTGAAGTGAGCAGACGCGGGCGGCGTCCATGAGGACGGCGAAGACGTTGCGGCCGTCCACTGCCGCGTCCTTCAGGGCGGTGAGGGCGGTGTGGGCCTGGTCGCGGTGGCGGGACTGACAGGTGCGCACGCGGTGCAGCTGGGACCGCTTCTCGTCCTCGGTGGCGCGCGCCAGCTCGATGGCGCCCGGCTCGGCGGTGTCCGCGTGGGGGTTGCGGAAGGTGTTGACGCCGATGATGGGCAGAGTGCCGTCGTGCTTGCGCTGCTCGTAGAGCATCGACTCGTCCTGGATGCGGCCGCGCTGGTAGCCGGTCTCCATCGCGCCGAGCACGCCACCGCGTTCGCTGATCCGCTCGAACTCCTGGAGCACCGCCTCCTCCACCAGGTCGGTGAGCTCGTCGATGATGAACGATCCCTGCAGGGGGTTCTCGTTCATGGCCAGGCCCCACTCCCGGTTGATGATCAGCTGGATGGCCAGCGCCCTGCGGACCGAGTCCTCGGTGGGGGTGGTGACGGCCTCGTCGTAGGCGTTGGTGTGCAGGCTGTTGCAGTTGTCGTAGATCGCTATGAGGGCCTGGAGGGTGGTGCGGATGTCGTTGAAGTCCATCTCCTGGGCGTGCAGGGAGCGGCCGGAGGTCTGGACGTGGTACTTCAGCTTCTGGCTGCGTTCGTTCGCGCGGTACTTCTCCTTCAGCGCGACCGCCCAGATGCGACGGGCGACCCGGCCCAGCACCGAGTACTCGGGATCCATGCCGTTGGAGAAGAAGAACGACAGGCTCGGGGCGAAGTCGTCTATGTGCATGCCCCGGGCGAGGTACGCCTCGACGTAGGTGAAGCCGTTGGCCAGGGTGAAGGCGAGCTGGCTGATGGGGTTCGCCCCGGCTTCGGCGATGTGGTAGCCGGAGATCGACACCGAGTAGAAGTTGCGGACGCTGTTCGCGATGAACCACTCCTGGATGTCGGCCATCATCCGCAGGGAGAACTCGGTGGAGAACAGGCAGGTGTTCTGGCCCTGGTCCTCCTTGAGGATGTCGGCCTGCACCGTGCCGCGCACGTTCGCCAGCGTGTGCGCGCGCAGCTCGGCCGCCTCGTCCGGCGAGGGATCGCGGCCCTCGGTGGCGCGGAACCTGTCGGTCTGCTGGTCGATGACGGTGTTCAGGAAGAACGCCAGGACGGTCGGCGCGGGTCCGTTGATGGTCATGGAGACCGAGGTGGTCGGAGCGACGAGGTCGAAGCCGTCGTAGAGCGCCTTCATGTCGTCCAGCGTGGCCACCGACACACCGGAGGTGCCGACCTTCCCGTAGATGTCGGGACGTTCGTCCGGGTCACGGCCGTAGAGCGTCACCGAGTCGAAGGCGGTGGACAGCCGGGTGGCCGGCTGACCCTCCGAGAGCAGCTTGAAACGGCGGTTCGTGCGGAACGGATCGCCCTCGCCGGCGAACATCCGCGCGGGGTCCTCGCCGTCGCGCTTGAAGGGGAAGACACCCGCCGTGAAGGGGAAGCGGCCCGGCAGGTTCTCCCGGCGCCAGAACCGGACCAGCTCACCGTGGTCGGTGAACCTGGGCAGGGCGACGCGAGGGACCTTGTTGCCCGACAGGGACTCGCGGGTCAGCTTGGTGCGGATCTCCCTGTCCCGGACCTTCACCACCTGTTCGTCGCCGGAATAGGAGGCGATGACGGCGGGCCAGTCGTCGATCTGCTCCCTGACGTCGTGCGGGAGTCGCCTGCGGGCGTCCTCGAGCAGCGCCTGAACGTTCCCCGCGTCGGAGCCCGCCTCGACGAGCTCGCCCTCGACCGCCTCCAGACGCTGCACCCGTCGGGCTGCGTCGGCCAGCCGCTCGGTCTCCGTGTGGTACGCACGGACGGTGTCGGTGATCTCGGCGAGGTAGCGCACCCGGTCCGCGGGGACCACCTGCCCGATGCCCGAGGAGTGGCGTACGTCGACCGGTGCGAGCGCGCCCTCGCCCAGCGGCAGTCCCTTCCCGGCCAGGTCGGTGCGCAGGTGCTGGTAGAGCGCGGTGACGCCGTCGTCGTTGAAGGTCGCCGCCGAGGTGCCGTACACCGGCATGTCCTCGGGCCGCATGCCGAACGCCTCGCGGTTGCGGACCAGTTGACGGCCCACGTCGCGCAGCGCGTCCTTGGCGCCGCGCCGCTCGAACTTGTTGATCGCCACCACGTCGGCGAAGTCGAGCATGTCGATCTTCTCCAGCTGCGAGGCGGCGCCGAACTCCGGCGTCATCACATACAGCGAGGTGTCGACGAACGGCACGATCGCCGCGTCGCCCTGGCCGATGCCCGGCGTCTCGACGATCACCAGGTCGAAACCGGCGGCCTTCACGACGTCGATCACATCGGACAGGTGCTCGGGCAGCTCGCGGCTGCCGCGGGTGGCCAGGCTCCTGAAGAACACCTGGTTCCCGTCCAGGGAGTTCATGCGGATCCGGTCGCCGAGCAGCGCGCCGCCGCCCCGGCGGCGGGTCGGGTCGACCGCGATCACTGCGATCCGCAGCTTGTCCTGCTGGTCGACACGGAAACGGCGCACCAGTTCGTCGGTGAGCGACGACTTGCCCGAACCGCCGGTGCCGGTGATGCCCAGCACCGGCACCACCCGCGCCGCCGCGGCGGCACGCAACTGTTCCAGGAAGCCCGAGGGCAGTTTGCCGAGTTCGGCGCCGGTGATGGCGCGGGCGATCGCGAACCGGTCACCGGAGAGCACGGCGGCCGCATCGGTCGGCCCGCCGTCCCAGAGGTCGAAGTCGCAGTCCCGCACCACCGAGTTGACCATCCCGGCGAGGCCCATACGCTGCCCGTCCTCCGGAGAGAAGATGGTCACCCCGCTCCTGCGCAACCGGGCCATCTCGGCGGGCACGATGACGCCGCCTCCACCGCCCACCACCCGGATGTGCTCCGCTCCCTGTGAGCGCAGTGACTCGACCAGGTACTCGAAGTACTCGACGTGCCCGCCCTGGTAGGAGGAGACCGCCACGCCGTGCGCGTCCTCCTCCAGCGCCGCGTCCATGACCTCCTGTACCGAACGGTTGTGCCCGAGGTGGATCACCTCGGCGCCCTGGGACTGGAAGATGCGCCGCATGATGTTGATCGACGCGTCGTGCCCGTCGAACAGAGCTGAAGCGGTGACCAGGCGGACGGGGTGCACGGGTCGATGCAGATCGCTCATGGGGGCCTTCCCGGGCAGGGCGAGGTGCTGCTGGACGAAGAGATACTAGGAAGCCCTAGTAATTGTGAATGCTAGGACGTCCTAGTAAATTCCTGGGAGTGATCGCCGTCACAGATCGAGGACCAGGCGGGGCCCGCACGAGCGCGACACGCAGATGAGCATGGTGTCGCCGGCGGCCCGCTCGTCCTCGGTCAACAGCGAATCGCGGTGGTCGGGCGTGCCGTCGAGCACATCGGTCTCGCAGGTACCGCACGTGCCCTCCCGGCAGGAGAAGTCGACCGAGACGCCGGCCTCCTCCACGGTTTCGAGCACCGAACGGTCTGGGGGCACGGTGAGGGTGAGCCCGGAACGGGCGAGCTCCAGCTCGAAGGTCTCGGTCGGGCCGGCTTCGGCCGTCCGCGTCGGGGCGAACCGTTCGATGCCCAGTGTGCCGGGCGGCCAGCCCGCGCACTGCTCCTGCACCGCCTGCAGCAGGGGTTCGGGACCGCAGGCGTGCACCAGGGTGTCGTGGTCGGGCTCGCCGAGGTGGGCGGCGAGGTCCAGCAAGCCGTACTCGTCCTGCGGACGGATGAGCACACGCTCCCCGTGCGGGGCGAGGCGGTCCAGGAACGCCATGGAGGTGCGGGTGCGGCCGCCGTACAGCAGACGCCAGTCGGCCCCCGCGGCCTCGGCGGCCTCGACCATGGGGAGGATGGGCGTGATGCCGACGCCGCCGGCGATGAACAGATGACGTGCGGCGGGCCGCAGCGGGAAGTTGTTCCGCGGTCCGCGGACGCGCACGGTGGCGCCTTCGTGCAGGTGGTCGTGGATGTACGCGGAGCCGCCGCGGCCCTGTGGCTCGCGCAGGACGGCGATCTGCCAGGCCCCGCGTTCCGCCGGGTCTCCGCACAGAGAGTACTGACGGATCAGCTTGCCCTCCTCGCCGTCGGCGCTGTCCAGGAGTACGTCGATGTGGGCGCCCGGCGTCCAGGAGGGGAGCGGACCGCCGTCAGGGCGGCGAAGGGTGAGGGTGACGACGCCGTCGGCGGCGATGGTGCGGCTCGCCACGGCAAGGGTCGTGTCGATCGGGGGCAGTCGGTCGTTCATGGGGGTTGGCTCCGAGGGTCAGGCCGGCGTCGGTACATGCAGCAACAGCGCGTCGCCCTGGCCGCCGCCCCCGCACAGGGCTGCCGCTCCGCTGCCGCCTCCGCGCCGCCGCAGCTGCGCCGCGAGAGTCAGCACCAGCCGGGCTCCGGTCATGCCGACCGGGTGCCCGAGCGCGATCGCCCCGCCGTTGACGTTCACCTTGTCCAGGGGGATGTCCAGCTCTCGTACGGAAGCCAGGGCGATTCCTGCGAACGCCTCGTTGATCTCGAACAGATCCAGGTCGGCGGCCTTCAGCCGGCCGTCCCGGGACAGGGCGTCGCGGACCGCGCCGGCCGGCTGGACGAGCAGCGAGGGATCGGGGCCCGCGACCGTGCCGTAGGCGCCGATCTCGGCGAGCGGCGTGAGGCCCTCCCGCCGGGCGCGCTCCGCGCTCATCACGACGACGGCCGCGGCGCCGTCGGAGAGCTGTGACGAGTTGCCCGCGGTGATGGTGCCCGCACCGGCGAAGGCCGGCTTCAGGCGCCCGAGCCCCTCGGCGGTGCTTCCGGGCCGTACGCCCTCGTCGGTGTCCACCACCGTCTCGCCCCGGCGTCCGGCCACGGTGACGGGGGTGATCTCCTCGGACAACGCGCCCGACTCCTGGGCGAGGGCGGCCCTTTGGTGGGACCGAGCGCTGTACTCGTCCTGTTCCTGGCGGGTCAGGGCGAACGGCTGCTGGTAGCGCTCGGTGGCCGCGCCCATGGAGATGCCGTCGAAGGCGCAGACGAGGGCGTCGCGGTCGAGGGCGTCCTCCACCGCGGCCGGACCGTACTTCCAGCCGGTGCGGGCTCCGCGCAGCAGATGCGGGGCGCCGGACATGGACTCCATACCGCCGGCGACAACCACCTCGTGACGGCCGGAGGCGATCATGAGGTCGGCCAGGGCGATGGCGTGCAGCCCGGACAGGCAGAGCTTGTTGACGGTGCTCGCGGGGACGGAAAACGGAATGCCGGCGCGGATCGCGGCCTGCCGGGCCGGGTTGGGGCCGGCCCCGGCCTGGACGACATGGCCCATGACGACGGCCTGCACGGTCGCCGGGTCGAGGTGGGCGGCGGACAGGGCCGCGCCGATGGCGTGGGCGCCGAGGTCGACCGCGGACCGGGGGCTCAGGGCGCCCATCAGTTTGCCGATGGGCGTTCTGGTTCCGGCGACGATGACGGATCCGGGCATGACCGGGACCTCCTGGGTTATTCAGTGGGATCCGGCGGCCGCGTCGACGGCGCGCTCGGCGATCAGGTGGGCCGTCTCGTTCACCGAGTGCAGGACGATCCGTCCGCCCGGCATCCGCCGCACTCGGCTGACCGAGGTGTATCTGGGGTGGAACCAGAACATCTTGGGCAGGCCGAGCATCGTCGCGAGATACGTGTTGGTGATACCGCCGTGGCATACGGCCGCGACCCGCTCGCCGGGATGCGCGTCGAGGATGGTGTCCATGGCGCGTACGGCACGGGCGCGGAAGGCGTCCCAGTCCAGATCCGGTGCGAAGTCCTCGTACCGTCCTTCGGAGAGCGCCACCGACCGGGGGTCGTCCTGCTGTATCTGCTCGGGTGGCGTGTAGGGGTGCGAGACGTCGGTGTCCCATTCCCGCAGGTCGTCGAGGACGGTGGCGGTCATGCCGGTGAGCCGCTCCAGGGGCGCCACGGTCTCGCGGGCACGCAGGAACGGGCTGGAGTACAGGGCGTCGAGGTCCTCGTGCACGAGCCAGGCGGCGAGACGCTCGGCCTGGGCGATGCCCTCCGGCGACAGCCCAGGGTCGAACACGCCCGCCCGGGGGAGGCCGTGCCGGATGAGGAGGAGTTCGGTCATGGATGATCCTTCGTACGTGTCAGGGGGGCATGCTCAGCCGGCGATCGTCCGCTCCGAGCCCCAGTAGGGGCGGCGCATCGCGCGTTTGTCGAGCTTGCCCATCGCGTTGCGCAGGAGCTCGGGAACGAACTCGTACGACTTCGGGCACTTGTAGGCGGCGAGGCGGTCGCGGCAGAACCGGTCCAGCTCATCGGCGGGTGGCTCGTCCGCGGCAGCAGCCACGACCAGCGCCCGGAGGGACTCACCGAAGTCCGGGTCGGGCACGCCGATGACCGCGACCTCGGCGACCGCCGGGTGCTGCCGCAGTACGGCCTCGCTCTCCGCCGGATAGAGGTTGACCCCGCCGGAGACCACGACGTCCGCGGCCCGGTCGGTGATGAAGATGTAGCCGTCCGCGTCGACGAAGCCGATGTCGCCGAGCGTGAAGACGCCGGGGGAGAGATAGGCGGACCTGGTCTTGTCCGGGTCCGCGTGGTACCGGACGCCTTGGTCTTCGGGCGCCCGGAAGGCAAGCAGCCCGCGTTCGCCGGGCGGCAGTTCCCGGCCGTCGTCATCGGTGACCAGCACCTCGAACGGGGGCCGGACGCGCCCGACGGATCCCGGGTGCGCCAGCCACTCGGCGCTGCTGATGCGGGCCACGGTGCCCGCTTCGCTGGCGCCGTACGACTCGGTCAGCACCGGACCGAACCAGTCGATCATGGCTCGCTTGACGTCCGCTGGACACGCGGAGCCGGTGTGGGAGACCTGCCGAAGGCTGGAGACGTCGTACCGGGCGCGGACCTCGCCCGGAAGGGCGAGGAGCCGTTGGAAGTGGGTGGGCACCATCACCGTCGAGGAGACCTGCCACTTCTGCACACTGTAGAGAAACATCTCCGTGTCGAATCTGCCGAGCACGACCACGGGCTGACCGGCCGCCAGGTGCCGCAGCGAGGTCAGCGGCGCGTTGTGCTGCAGCGGGCCGCACACCAGGTGCGGTCCCGGAGGGAAGCCGGGCCGGGCGGACATCGCGGCGAGGTAGGCGGAGGCGTCGGAGACCGGGCCGCTCACCCAGCGCACCTCGGTGCCGCGCGCCCGGCCGGTGGTGCCTGAGGTGTAGACGAGCGGAGGCCGGGCGGGGCGGTCCGTGGGGAGGGCGCGTCCAGCGGGTGCGGCCGCCAGCCACAGGTCCCAGTCGAAGGCGTGCCCGATCGCCGCGGTTCCGTGCATCACCAGCGGCAGGCCCAGTTCCCGGGCCGTGTCGAGGGCGGCGCCCGCGCCGACGGGTCCGGTGATGATGCCGGTCACGCCCGCGTCGGTGATCTGGTCGACGAGTTCCCCCGATGTGAGGTTCCGGGACGTGGCCACGGTCCCGACCCCGGCCCGCAGACCGGCCAGATGGGCCACCAGCGTAGGGACCGCGTTGTCGCCGAGGACGGCGACCCGGTCATGGGGGCCGGGCGCGAACTCCAGCAGCCGAGCCGCCGCCCGCGTGACCTGGTCGACGAGTCCGGACCAGGACAGCACGTTCAGGTCGTCCGCCAGGGCGGGGTCGTCGGGTGTCTCCTGGGCGCGACGGTCGAGTGGCAGCAGCGACATGGCTCCTCCGGCGGCTCCTCGGTCCTCTCCCGATTCGAGGGGAGGGCGGATATCCAGACTGTAGCGTTTATCAAGAAAGTGCGGAACACTCTGATCCCAGACGGAGCCGTTCCCGCATGCTCCACGGTGAGTGAGGCCTACGCCCCACCCTTTCTTACTGAACCTGTTGTCTGGTAACTGCCCGAGGAGGAGCCATGTCCCAGCCCGATCCGGACGCATGGCGCACACAGGTCCGGCAGTGGCTGGCCACCGTGCTCGAACCGGCGCCGCCGCCGGAGTCCGCCGGATCGGCCGCCGACCTCGCTGTGTTCCACAACCTCCCGGAGGACGAGGAACGCCTGCTGCTGGAGCGCTGCCGCGTCTACCAGCGGGCCCGCTTCGACGCCGGGTACCAGGCGCTGACCCTCCCCGCGGACAAGGGCGGCGCGGGCCTGACCGCCGCCCACGCGGCAGCCTTCGCCCAGGAGGAGTCCGCCTTCGAGGTGCCGCCGTCCACCGAGCTGATCAGCGTCACCGTGCGCCTGGTCGCGATGGCCGTCTCCTTGTTCGGCACGGCCGAGCAACGCGACCGCTACGCACGCCCGTTCCTGCGCACCGACCTGCTGGCCTGCCAGCTCTTCAGCGAGCCCGCCGCCGGATCCGACCTCGCCGCCCTGCGCACCCGAGCTCGGGAAGAGGGCGACGACTGGGTGATCGACGGCCAGAAGGTGTGGACCTCGGGCGCCCAGTTCGCCGACTACGGTCTGCTGCTCGCCCGCACCGACCCCGACGTCGTCAAACAGGCCGGCATCACCGCCTTCCTGGTCCCGATGGACGCGCCCGGCGTGGAGGTGCGGCCCATCCGCCAGATGAGCGGCGGCGCCTCCTTCAACGAGGTCTTCCTGAGCGGCGTACGCGTCCCGGACCGGCTCCGGATCGGGCGACCGGGCCAGGGCTGGGAGGTCGCCACCACCACCCTCGCCTTCGAGCGCACCGCCTCCGGCGGCGGCAACCGCCGCAAGGGCGGCACCTTCCCGGACGTACTCGCGCTGGCCCGCTCCCTCGGCTGCACCGGCGACCCGCTGGTCCGTCAGCGCCTCGCCGACCTGTACATACGTGCCGCCCTGCGAGCGGCCACCGTCGACCGTGTCGCCAGGACGAGCGCCGCCGGCGGCAGGCCGGGCCCGGAGGCGTCGTTGACCAAACTCATGGCCTCCGACCTGCTCACCCGCACGGGACAGGTCGCCGCCGAGTTGATGGGAGCGCGGATCAGCGCCGACACCGGCGAACCCGGCACCTTCGCCTGGACGCAACACCTCCTCGGTGCCCCCGGCTACCGGCTGGCCGGAGGCACCGATCAGATCCAGCGCAACCTGATCGGCGAGCGCGTGCTGAAGCTGCCGACGGAGCCGCGGGCGGACCGGGCGCCGTTCTCGCAGCTGCCCGGCAACTGAGGGGAAGCCCGGAAGTTGGGCAACCGGGACCGTTTCGGCAATCACAGAGGCACAAATTCGGCAATGGCCGAAGGCACAAAGGAGTGACATCGATGGATCTGGGACTGACGGGCGCGAAGGCGCTGGTGACCGGGGCGAGCCGGGGCATCGGCCGGGCGATCGCCGCCACCTTGGCGGCAGAGGGCTGCGCGCTGGCCCTGTGCGCCCGGGGCGATGAGGGGCTGGCCAAGGCAGCCGCCGAACTGCGGGCCGAGGGAGCCACCGTGTTCGCGGAACCGGTCGACGTCACCGACCCGGCCGCCCTCGCGGGCTTCGTGGAGCGGTCGGCCGGTGAACTCGGCGGCCTGGACCTGCTGGTGTCCAACGTGTCGGCGGGAAACGTGAAGGGCCCCGAGTCGTGGGAGGCCAGCCTGCGCGGCGACCTGATCCCGTTCGCGGGACTCGTCGAGGCGGCCCTGCCGCACCTGGAGACCTCCGACCGGGCCGCGGTCGTGGCCATCGGCACCACCAACGCCTCCGACACCGCGCGTCCGGCCGGAGCGAACTCCTACTCCGCGCTCAAGGCGGCCGTCGTCCAGCACGCCTCGGCCCTCGCGCACGCCCTCGCACCGAAGGGCATCCGCGTCAACACCGTCTCGCCCGGCCCGATCGACTTCCCCGGCGGCGCCTGGGAGAACATCCGCACCAGCCGCCCCGAGGTGTACGAGGAGGTACTCGCCAAGCTGCCGATCGGCCGCTACGGCACCGCCGAGGACGTGGCCGCGGCGGTGGCGTTCCTGCTCGGGCGGACCGGCTCCTTCTGCGTCGGGGTCAACCTCGTGGTGGACGGCGGGCTGCTCACCCGCGTCCAGTACTGAGCCGTGGCGGGCCCGGCCGGCCGCCTGGACGCCGTACTGGTCTGCGGCGGCCGCTGGCACGACTTCGACCACGCGCGGCTGCGGCTGCTGGAACTGCTCGGTGAGCATCCGCGCGTAACCACCACGGTGTACCAGGACTACGACTGCGAGGCCGCCCTTGCCAAGGCGGACCTGCTGGTCACCTACACCTGCGACGTCCGGCCCCGCCCGGCGCAGCGGGCCGCACTGGCGAGGTTCGTCGAGCGGGGCGGGCGCTGGCTCGCCCTGCACGGCACCAACGCGGTGATCGAGCCGTCGACGAACGGCGGGACGCGGGTGTTCACGACGCCGCGGCTCCTCGGCGAACTGGCTCAGGTGCTCGGCAGCCAGTTCCTGGCCCATCCGCCGATCGCGCCGTACGAGGTGAAGTCGACCAGGCCCGACCATCCGCTGGTCGCCGGGATCAAGCCGTTCACGGTCACCGACGAGCTGTACGTGTGCGAGCTGCACGGGGAGCTGGAGGTGCTGTTGCACGCCGAGTACACCGGACCGTGCCGGGGTTTCGCCGAGGGCGACACGGCGGCCCTCGACGGCGCACCCCGACCGGTGCTGTACCTCAAGCGGCACGGCCTCGGCGAGGTCTGCTACTTCACCCTCGGCCACTGCCGGGGCCGTTACGACATCCAGGACCTGGGCGTGGACGACACCGGGCGCGTGGACGTGGGGCCGTGGCGGACACCGGAGTTCCTGACGGTGCTCCGGCGCTGCGTGGAGCGGGTGGTGGGTACGCCGCAGAGAGCCGGCGCCTGAACGAGTCGGGCGCCGGCTCTGAGCGAAGGGTGGCTCAGGCCTGCGGGAGTACCACCGCGCGGCCGTCGATCTCCCCGGCGTGCAGACGCTCGTACGCCTCTGGCGCCTGCTCCAGGGTGAAGGTCTCGACGTGGGCGGACACGACGCCCCGCCGCGCGAGTTCGAGGACGTCCATGAGCTCTGTGCGGCTGCCCCAGTAGGGGAAGGAGGCCGATACCTCGAACGGCAGCCCGCCCCCGAAGCCGACGGCCAGTGTCCCCCCGCCGAGGCCGACGACGGTGACATCGCCCTCCACCGCCACCGACGCGGCGGCGACCGCCGGCGTCGCCTCGGCTCCGACGAAGTCCAGGACGACCTCCGCTCCCGTACCGTCGGTGAGTTCGCGGATGCGTGCCGCCGCCTCACCGTCGGAGAGGAGCGTCGCGTGGGCGCCGACCTCGGCTGCCAGCTTCAGCTTCTCCTCGCTCACGTCGAGGGCGACCACCCGGGCCGGGGTCAGCGCGCGCAACAACTGCACGGCGAGATGCCCCAGACCGCCGACGCCGATCACCACCGCCGTGCTGCCGGGCAGCAGCTTCGGCAGTGATCTGCGGATCGCGTGATACGGGGTCAGCCCGGCGTCGGTGAGGGGCGCGGCCTGGACCGGGTCGACTCCGTTCAGCGGAACCAGGTGGCGGGGCGAGTCCACCAGCATGTATTCCGCCAGGGCACCGGGTGAGCCGAGTCCCGGCGGCATGATGCCGAGCCCGGCGGCGTGCGGACAGCAGTTCTCCTTGCCCTCGGCGCACTTGTGGCAGCGCCCGCAGCCCCACGGGCCGTACACCGCCACCGCCTCGCCTTCCACCACGCCGGTGACTCCGGCGCCCACCGCCGTCACCGTCCCGACGCCCTCGTGACCGAGTGTCATCGGCAGTGCGTAGGGGAACTGCTCCTCGGGCCAGCCCATCACCGCCAGATCGGAGTGGCACAGCCCCGCCGCCGTCACCTTCAGCAGTACCTGGCCCGGGCCGGGTTCGGGCACCGGCACCTCCACGACCTCGGGGGCGTGCCCCACCCGTCGGTACTGAACAGCCTTCATCGTCAGACCTCCTTTCTGGTGGTTTCCTTCGGACGGGTCCCCGTCCGGCGGCGCGGAACGGCGGGCAGGGCGATCCGGCCACCCGTGAGGACCAGTGCCACGATGAGGACCGAGCCGGTGAACAGGCTCGCGGCCCACTGCGCGCTGGTGGCGAGCCCGAGTCCGGTGATGCCGGTGCCGAGCAGGAGGACGGCGAGGACAGTCCCCCAGGCGTTGAAGCGGCCCGCGCGCAACTGGGTCGCTCCGACGAAGGCGGCGGCGTAGGCCGACAGCAGATACGGGGTGCCCGCGGTCGGCGATCCGGATCCCACCGAGGACGCGAAGACCACGCCGGCGAAACCGGAGAGCAGCGCCGAGGCCACCAGGGTCGCAAAGCGCAGCCGGTCCGTGCATATCCCTTGCAGCCGGGCCGCTTCGGCGTTGAAGCCGGTCGCGTACAGCCGGCGCCCTGTGGCGGTGTGCTCCAGCAGGAACCAGATGGCGAGGGCGGCCAGCAGCAGATACAGCACCGGCAGGGTGATGCCGCCCGCGTCCAGCTGGGCGATGTCCGCGAACGGCTTGGCGAGCAGTTGCACACCGGTGATCGAGCTGTCGTTGGTGACCATGGTGATCAGGGACTGGATCAGCGCCCCGGTGGCCAGGGTGGCGATGAACGAGTCGACGCGCAGGACCACCACCACGATTCCGTTGACGACTCCGACCAGCAGCGCGGCGGTCATCGCCAGGGCGATGGCCGTGCCGGGCCCGAGTCCGGCGGAGACCATGAAGTACGCGGTCAGCACGCTGGTGAGTGACATGGTGTAGGCGATGGACAGGTCGAAGACCCGTGCGGCCAGCGGCGGTACGACGCTGAGGGCCACCAGGCCCGCCACGGCGTTGCCGTTCAGTACCTGCTTGACCGTGATGGTGGTCGGGAACGTGTCCGGCGCCCAGACAGAGAAGAGCACGACGATGACCAGCCACACGTACGCGGCGCCGATGTTCCGGAACGACAGGGCCGCCGCCGTCCGCCGGAGCGGTGTCATCGGTGCGGACACCGCGGACCTCTCGGGTGCGGACGGTGGGAGCTTCGCCGCCCGGGTCGGGGTGGACGTCATGTCGGTCGGTTCCTTCCAGGGCTCATGTCACTCGGTTCCTTCCATGGCGTGCACGAGCGCGGCCTCGGTGATGTCCGGGCCGCTGACTGCCCGCGCGATCCGGCCGCCCCGCACCACCAGGACGCGGGTGCACAGCGCGAGCAGATCCTGGGTGTCGGAGGAGGACACGATGACGCCCATGCCCTCCCCGGACTGACGCTCTATCAGGTCGTAGAGCTGCAGGCGGGTGGCGATGTCAACGCCCGCCGTGGGCTCGCACAGCGCCAGCACCGGCGGGCGCTGGGCCAGACAGCGGGCCATGACGACCTTCTGCTGGTTGCCGCCGCTCAGCGTGGTGATCCGCGCTCCGCGTCCTGCTGTTCGGACGCCGACCCGCCGGATCCAGTCCTCCGCCAGGGCGGACTCGCGGCGCCTGCGCAGCCGCCCGGAACGGGCGCGCAGGCGGTCCAGCAGGGGCAGGGTGAGGTTCTCAGCGACCGAGAAGTCGCCGATCACCCCCTCGCCCGCCCGGTCCGCCGGGACCAGAGGAAGACCCAGGCCGTCGGCGTCACGCGCCTCGGTCCACCGCTCGGAGTGTTCCGGCAGTCGCAGCCTGCCGCTCACCGGCCCGGTATGGGCGCCGCACACCGCGTACGGCACGATCTCGTGGCCGGAGCCGACCAGACCGGTGATGCCCAGGCGCTCGCCTCTGGCCAGGTCGAAGTCGACGCCCCGCAGTGGACCGGCCCACAGGTCGCGGACCTCCAGCACGGGGTCGGCACGAGCGGAAGGGGGCGCGGGACGGTGGTCGGTCTCGATCTCCTCGCCCGCCATGAGTTCCGCCAGTGAACGCGGGGTGAGGTCGGCGACCGGGCGCGTGTCGATCCGGCGTCCGCCGCGGATCACGGTGACCCGGTCGGCGAGCGCGAAGATCTCGTCCATCCGGTGCGAGACGTACAGGACGGAGGCGCCGGCGTCGCGGATCTCCCGCACGATGTCGAAGAGGCGGGCCACCTCGCCGGGCGGCAGTACGGCGGTGGGCTCGTCGAGCACCAGGACACCGCGGCGGCCCTCCCAGCCCTGCAGGGCGGCGGCGATCGCCACCACCGTGCGTTGAACCGGGGTCGCCGTGGCCAGGGGCCGGCGCACGTCGATGCCCAGGCCGAAGCGTTCGACGAGGGCGGTCGTGCGCCGCTCCATCTCCGGCCAGCGGATGTTGCCGAAGGCCGTGCGCGCGAAACCGTGGCTGAGCGCCAGGTTGTCGATGGCGCTCAGCTCGCCCACCAGCCCCAGCTCCTGGTGGACGAAGCGGAGCCGGTCGTGCCGGGCAGCGGCGACATGGCCGAGGTCGAAGGGCTCGCCGTCGAGTTCGGCCACCGCGCCCGGCTCCGCGTGGTGGTAGCCGGCGAGGATCTTGATCAGGGTGGACTTGCCGGAGCCGTTGGGCCCGATCAGGGCGTGGATCTCGCCGGGCGCGACCTCGAGATCGACGTCCTCGAGTGCCTGGGTGCCGCCGAACCTCTTCGACAAGGCGGCCACCCGTAGCACCGGCCCGGTCAACTCAGCCCCCACAGCGCCTTGAACTGCTTCTGATAGTCCTCGACGATCGGGAAGTCGCCGTCGGCCGAGGGCAGGTTGTCCTTGGTGACGAGCATGTTGGGCAGCACGGCCTTCTGGTCCACGTCCACGGACTGGCCGGTGAAGTGCCGGGCCAGCGCGTCGACCTGGAGCCAGGCCGTCTCGTGGGAGTTCAGCGCCATGGCGCCGTCGGTGAGGCCGTTCTGGATGTACTGGTAGTTCTGCGCGTCACCGACGTTGACGACGATGCGCTTGCCGGTGATGCCGGCGGTCTTCAGCGCGGGCGGCACGCCCACGTTGAGCAGGCCCAGGGAGAAGACGACATCGGTCACCTTCGGGTGCGACCGGAGGTACGACACCACGCGGTCCGGCATGTCCTTGCCCACCGCGGTGATCGGCACGTCCACCTGGTCCAGCGCGCAACTGTCGCACCACTCCTCGTACTTGGCGGCGAAGGAGTCCTTGACGGGCTTCAGGATCGTGTAGGCGGGCAGGTCGAAGTAGACGGTGTTCGCCTTGGCGCTGCTGTTCGACACCACCCATGAAGCGAGCATCTCGCCCTGGACGCCGACGTCGTCCGGTCCGTTCTTCAGCAGGGAGACGCCTTTGCCCGCCACGTCGTCGGCGTTGGACTGGATGACGGGGATGCCGTCTGCCTTCAGCTGTGCCAGCTGCTTCGCGTAGACGGCGCGCGGGAAACCGGAGGCGACGACGGCGTCCGGCTTGTCGCGCACGGCCTGCTCGTAGGCGGCCTGGACGGACTCCGGGGTGCCCTGGGTGGCGATCTGCTTCACCTGCCAGCCCAGTTCCCCGGCGGCTTCGGTGAAGAAGTCGGCGAGGTCCTTGCAGGACTGGACGCCGCAGAGGATGAAGTCGATCTTCTTGCCCTTGGGGATCGCCTTGCCGACGGGCCGGGTCACGGAGATCGTTGCCGGGCGCTCGGAGTACTTCGCCAGGGCTGCGCGGGCCGCCGTCAGGCCGGGGGAGCCGGGCGCCGCCGCCCTCGTCGGGTCAGCGGCCTCGGTGGTGCCTGTGCCGCACGCCGCGAGGGCGAGCAGGGAGGTGACGGGGACGATCGCGGTGAGGGCGCGGCGGACCGCGCGACGGGGTCTGGAACTCATCGTTGAGCACTCCCGTGCATTCAGACGGACCGGTGCCACCCGGGTCGGGACGGCACACAGGGAAATCGAGAGGGATGCATCCACCGCCGTCGTGGGGTACGGCACCCAGAAACTTATGAGGCACTACAGCCTCAAGTGGGTCGGAGTGTGACACGCCCCAGCAGGCTTGGGGAGAGGGGCGCCGTAAGAAATTCCGGGATCGCGTACAAATCGCAAGGTAGTCGCGAGCGGTGCCAGCTCGTTCGCCGGTCGGAGTGTTGCTCCCGGCCACACCTGCTAACTACACTCGCTCTAAAGTTTCTGCCAGAGGAGAGATGATGGACGAAACGTCGGAGCTGGGCACAGCGCGGTGCCCCGGGCCCAGCGTCCAGGACTACCTCGACCAGGACAGCCGCCCGGTTCCCCCCGCCCTGAGGTTCGAGCGGAACGACCACCTCGGCAGCGAGGACATCGACACCGCCCGCTTCACCTCCCGCGAGTGGGCCGAACGGGAGATGCGGCAGGTCTGGCGGCGCGTCTGGCAGTTCGCCTGCCTGGAGAGCGAGATCCCCGAGGTCGGCGACCACGAGGTCTACGAGATCGGCGACGACTCCCTCATCGTCGTCCGCACGGCCCCCGGCGAGATCCGCGCCTTCGTCAACGTCTGCCTGCACCGCGGACGCAAACTGCGCACCGGCGGCGGCAACGTCAGCGAGTTCCGCTGCTCGTTCCACGGGTTCACCTGGAACCTCGACGGCACGATGCATACCCCGCCCTGCGCCTGGGACTTCCCGCACGTCACCCCGGAGAAGTTCGCCCTTCCCGAGGCCCAGGTGGCCACCTGGCGCGGCTTCGTGTTCATCAACATGGACCCGTACGCCGAGTCCTTCGACAGCTACCGCGGCACCTTCGACGACTACTACATCTGGCCGCTGGAGAACCGCTACAAGTCGCTGCACATCGGCAAGGTGCTGCCCTGCAACTGGAAGATCGCCCAGGACGCGTTCATCGAGTCCTTCCACGTGATCGCCACCCACCCGCAGATGCTGCCGTGGCTCGCCGACGCCAACTCGCAGTACGACGTCATGGCGGACCAGCCGAACTGGAGCCGGATGATCAACATCCAGGGCGCGCCCAGCCCGCACGTGGCGGACTCCGTCACGGAGGAGGACGTCCTGGAGACCTTCTACGACTCGCGCGCGTTCTACTCCGCCGCCCAGGGCCGTGACCTGGTGCGGCAGGAGGGCGACGACCTGCCGGCGATCCCACCCGGCGGCACCGCCCGCCAGGTCCTCGCCGAGCGGATGCGCGCGCAACTGGCGGCCACCTCGCAGCAGGACTTCTCGCAGACCCCCGACACCGAACTGCTGGACGCCATCAACTACTTGCTGTTCCCGAACTTCAACCCCTGGGGCGGCGCCAAGTCGAACATCATCTACCGGTTCCGTCCCAACGGCCTCGACCCCGACTCCTGCACCGCCGAGATCATCTTCATGTCGTCCCCCAAGCAGCCCGGCGAGATGCCGCCGCCGGCGAAGATCCGCTGGGTACCGGAGGACATGCTCTTCGCCGACATCCCCGAACTCGGCGTGCTCGGACCCGTCTTCGACCAGGACTGCGAGAACCTCCCCTACGTCCAGCAGGGCCTGAAGGCCATGCGTAAACCGGGCATCACCCTGGCCAACTACCAGGAGAGCCGTATCCGCCACTTCAACCGGACCCTCGACCAGTGGATGGACAAGTGACCCACCGGGTGTCGGTCAGACCCTCCGGCGTCGAGCTCGACGTCCTCGACGGCGAGGACCTGTTCACCGCCGCCCGGCGACTCGGCTACCGCTGGCCCACCGTCTGCGGCGGCAAGGGCACCTGCCGCACCTGCTTCGTCCATGTCGAGGAGGGCGCCGAGAACTGTTCCCCCGTGGGCCCGCTGGAGCGCGAGGGCATCGAGGCCCTGCGCAGGCCGGTGGACGGCTCGACCAGGCTCGCCTGCCGGCTCCTGGTCGAGGGCCCGGTGACCGTGACCAAGAGCGGCGTGCGCCGCCGAGTGCAGGAGTGAGGCCCATGTCCAAGCAAGTGATCCACCCGCTGACCGGGCATGTGTACCGGCTCACCGAGGACGGACTGGTCGAGGTGACCGACCCCAGGACCGGGGCCCAGGGCGTCTTCGACTTCCAGGCCCGGTGGCAGTCGGGCGAACTGCGCCACGCCGACCTCCAGATGGCCGGCTGGGTCGGCCGCCTCGCCCAGCGGCGCACGACGCGGCAGCCGGAGGAGTGACCCGGTGACGCCCCGCACCACCCGGGTGGTCTGTCTGGTGCGCCGGCCCGACGGAGAGCCGCTCCCCGGTGACTTCGTCGTCGAGGAACGCCCGCTGCCGCCCCTGGGGGAGGGGCAACTGCTCGTGCGCAACCTCTACATGAGCGTCGACCCGTCCATGCGGGGCCGTCTGGAGAGCACCGAGAAGCACTACACGCACAACTTCACCCCGGGCTCGCCGCTCGACGGCCGTGCCCTCGGTGTTGTGGAGGAGAGCCGGTGTGCCCAGGTGCCGCCGGGCACGTACGTACGGCATCAGCTCGGCTGGCGGGAGCGGGCAGTGCTCGACGCGGCCGACACCGACGGCGCGGGACGCATCGATCCCGGACTCGCCCCGCTGCCCACCTGGTTGGGCCTGCTCGGGCAGACCGGGTTCACCGCGTACGTGGGCCTGACCCGGATCGCGGAACTGCGTCCGGGCGACACCGTTCTCGTGTCGGCGGCGGCCGGCGCCGTCGGCAGCGCCGTCGGCCAGTTCGCGCGCCTGCTGGGCGCGGACCGGATCATCGGGACAGCCGGAGGGCCGGACAAGTGCGCCCTGCTGGTGAAGGAGTTCGGCTATGACGCGGCCGCGGACTACCGTGCCGAGCCGGTGCGCGACGCGCTGGCCCGGCTGGCCCCCGACGGCGTCGACGTGTACTTCGACAACGTCGGCGGTGAGCAGCTCGCCGCCGCGCTGCACGCGCTGCGCACCGGTGGCCGGGTCGCGCTGTGCGGGATGATGTCGCAGTTCGGCGGCGACCGACGGCCCGCGGACATCAACCAGCTGATCCAGGCGGTCCTCAAGCGGCTGACCCTGCGCGGTTTCATCGTCCGTGACCATGACGACCTGCGGCCGGAGTTCGAGCGGTGGGTCGCGGGCCGGCTCGCCGAGGGCCGGATCACCGCGCGCGAGACGGTCGTGGACGGCCTGGAGAACGCCGCGGGGGCGTTGCTGTCCCTGCTCGGCGGCGGCAACGTCGGCAAGATGCTGGTCCGGTTGGACGAGTCTCATTGACCGTGCCGGACGTCCAACGGTGAAACGGCGCCCCCAGGCGGGGGGCCGTTTCGGGCTTCAGCGCATGGGGTGTGACGCAGCGACGGTGTGGGCGGTCAGGGAGACTCCGACGCGGGTCAGCCCCGCCACGGCCGCCCGGAAGTCCTTGATGTGCGGGGTGGCGAAGTGTTCGTCGAGGGCCTGCTGGGAGGCCCAGTGCTCGAACACCCGGATACGCCGCTCGTCGGTGGGATCGGCGGTCATGGCGTAGTCCAGGCAGCCGGGTTCCTCCTCGCGGGTCCGCCGGCCCAGCTCGACGAGGGCCTGCAACATCGTGCCGCGGTCGCCTGGTTCGTAGTCCATCCAGCCGGCGACGATGATTTCCTCAGCCACGGGTTTCCTTTCACAGTCATACCCGCGGGCCCGTCGCCCCGGTGCAGAGGAGGCGACGGGCCCGCGGAGTTCTCAGCTGCCGAGCGGCGCCGGGACACTGTCCACGGTGACGGTGCCCGCGGTGCCGTCGACGGTGATCACCATGCCGTCCCGCAGCCGCTCGGTCCCGCCCTCGACGGAGATCACCGCCGGGATGCCCAGCTCGCGGCAGACCACCACGGCGTGGCTGTTGAGCGCGCCCACGTCGACGACGGCCGCTCCGGCGACCAGGAACAGCGGGGTCCAGGCCGCGTCCGTGATCGGCGCCACCAGCACCTCGCCGGGCTCCAGCGCCTCGCAGGAGGCCGGGTCGGTGACCACCCGCACCCTTCCGGTGTACGTGCCGGGGCTGCCACCCACACCACCGAGCGCCTCACCCTCGACGGCCGGCGGGGTCCGCTCCTCGGCGCGTCGCGGCCAGGTGCCGATCTCGGTCTGCGCGTCGTCGGCGACGAAGAACGGCGGCTCCAGCTCGTGCAGGCCCGCGTACTCCTCAAGCCGTCGCGCGATCACCGGGCCGAAGGACTCCGGGGCGGCGACGTAGTCGTCGAGCTCGGTGTCCAGCAGCATCATCACGTCCTCGGGCCGGGCGAAGAGCCCCGCCTCGACACCGCGGCGGCCGAGCTCTCGTACGGCCATGCGGATCTCGTTGACGGCGGTGACGCAGTTCGCCTTGGTGCGCTCGCGGGCCGGGATCCACACCTGAGAAGCGTGCATGCCGGCGTCGAACATGGGCTGCGCGTCCTCGGGCAGCGCGGCCCGGATCTCCCGCGCTGTCCGCTCACGCCGCTCGGTCAGCCGAGCTCGTCGGGCGGCCGGGGAGTCGTCGTCGGGACTGTGCCGGATCCGGTCGACCAGGGCGAGCGCCTGGACGGGCGCGGCCTCCCAGGACAGCGCGTGGATGTCCCACTCGTTGGGGCCGCGGTCGCCGGACTCCGCAAGGAACTCCTCGAAGGAGTCACGGAACGCCTTCACGTCCCCCGTCGCCCCGTCGAGCGCCTGCTCCACCGCGGCCGGACCCCGGTCGAACAGCGCGCTCAGTTCGGCCGAGGCCGCCACTTGGCGGGAGAGCGTCCACAGCCCGGTCGAGGGGGAGGCGGAGTCGACGTCGCCGAGACCGCCGATCAGGTCGAGCATGGCGCCGGTGCGGTCCACGCTCGCGCACAGCGGGCCGAGGATCGCCGGTCCGACGGACGCGGGAAGCGACGACTCGACGTGCCGCTGGAAGGCCGTCTCCACCTCGTCCAGCAACGACCGTGCGTGCGCCACCAGTTCGGCGTCGGACAGCCGCGTCAGATCGGGGCGCGAGCGACGCAGGGCGCGCAGCCGTTCCCGGTCGGCGTCGGCCTCGGGGAAGCCGGCCTGGCCGAGCATCCGCTGGAGCGTGCCGCCTGCCTTGGCGGTCAGCTCGGCGTCCTGGTCGTCCGGGTGCGCCACGTACGCCGGCGTGTCGGAGCGCTGACCGACGAAAGCCGCGTCGATCTGGTCCGCCGTCTGCCCCATGCGGATGCCGAACAGCCGCATATGGGACAGGTTGAGGTAGAAGTAGCCGCCGAACATGCCGACGAACGGCGGTCGAGGGCCGGCCACCTCCTCCTCGCGGTAGATACCGAACCCGACGAAGCCGTGACGCCACCCCTGCAGGCCCCGCCCCCAGACCAGGGTCCAGCCCAGCGGGCTGGCGGGCTCCGGCAGGGTCTCGCCCGCGTTGGCCCGGGTGTAGTGCGGCAGCCGCTCACTGCGCTGCCAGTCCGTGATCCAGCTCTTCATGGCCGAGGTCTCCCGCTGTCCGTACCCGTGCCTGCCCCTGCCCGTCCCCCGCCTACCACTGGGCCGTTCCGCCGTCTACGCTGATCAGCGCGCCGGTGATACCCGCCCCGGCCTCGCTCGCGAGCAGGGAGGCGACGGCCGCGATCTGCTCCACCGTGGTGATCTTCTTCGTGGCGGCGTGCTCGGCGAAGCGGCTCAGCCATTCCTCGTAGCTGATGCCCTCGGCTTCGGCGGCGGCCGGCCCCGCGGCACGCATCAGGTCGGTGTCGACGGCGCCGGGACAGATGGCATTGCAGGTGATGCCCTGAGTGCCGTACTCGAAGGCGGTCGCCTTGGTGAGCCCGTGGATGGCGTGCTTGTTGGTGATGTAGTGGCTGATGCCCGGCTTGTTGGCCTGCTTGCCCTCGACGGAGGAGATGTTGATGACGCGGCCCCAGCCGCCCTCCAGCATCTTCGGCAGCGCCCGGCGGGTGCCGTAGAAGTAGCCGTTGACGTTCAGCTTGAGGGCGTCGTGCCACGCCTCGTCGCTGAGCTGGTGGATCGGGGCGAAGCCGGAGCTGCCGCCGACGTTGTTGACCCAGATGTCGAGCCTGCCGAAGCGCTCGGCGGCGAAGTCGGCGAGGCCCTCGATGTCCTCCTGGCTGTTGGCGTCGCAAGGGTGGAAGACGGCCCGGTCCCCGGCGCCCATCTCCTCCAGGGCCTGCTTGCCCTTGAGCTCGCTGCGGCCGCTGACAACGACCGTGGCGCCGTCGGCCAGGAACTGTTCGGCTATGGCGCGGCCGATGCTGCGCGTGCTGCCCGTGATCACCGCGACACGTCCGTCGAGGCTGCCCGTAGCCACCATGGTGTTCTCCCGCGAGTGTTGTTGGTTCGTCACCTGGTGGCTCTTGAGGCTGCTATGGCGCCTGTGTCCAGGTGTCGGTGAATGGTGCGGTGGAAGTGCTGGAGCCCGGGCTCGTTGCGTCCGAAGACGAAGTCGGTCCCGTCGAGGGCCTTCAGGCCCTGCTGGACTCCGTAGGTGGTCGCGTAGTCCTCGTCGCGGACCACCTCGTGGAACCATGCGCCGAACCGGTCGGCGGCCTGGCGCTCCTCCTCGGTGACCGCCGGTTCCCGCAGCAGGATGATCTGCTGGGTCACCGACTCGGTCGCCGTACGGGGGAGCACCAGGGAGACGGCGATCTTCTGGCGCCAGCCGCCGGCGATCGCGAGGCCGGGGAAGAGCCAGTAGATGGGCCCGACGCAGTCCCCGGGGTCGCGCTGGTCCGGCGGCAGCTCCACCGCCTGCGCGATGGGGCGCAGGGCCGGTGCGATGCGCTGATGGGGGCCCCAGGTGTCGTGGGCCATCATGTTCGACAGGTTCGTCTCGAAGACCGTCTTCGGATGCAGCGAGGCGAAGTGGTACGTCTCCAGGTACCCGTCGAGAGTGACCTTCCAGTTGGGGCTGGTCAGCTCGCCGGTGGAGTAGTGGTGGCACTCCGCGAGCCGAAGGCCCTCCAGCAGGGGCTGCAGATCGCCCAGCCAGTCGTCCAGGTCGGGCTCGGCCGCCGGGTCCAGTGAGACGAAGACGATCCCCGCGCGCTCCCCGGCCGGGAGCCGGATGAGGCTGCGGCCTTCGCGCGGAACCTCGCCGAAGGTCTTCTCGGCGTACACGCCCCGCAGCTCCCCGGCCAGGTCGTACGACCAGGAGTGGTACGGGCAGGTGAGCCGCCTCGACACTCCGCAGCCGGGTTCGAGGAGCTTGGCCCCGCGGTGCCGGCAGGCGTTGATCATCGCGTGCACGGTGCCCTGCCGGTCACGGGTGATCAGCACGGGGATGCCGAGCACGTCGATCGCCTTGTAGGTGTTCGGACCGGACAGTTCACAGGACATGGCGAGCGGCAACGGGACGCTGCGGTGGACGGCGTCCATCTCGCGCCGCCAGCGGTCGGCGTCGAGGTAGTTGGCCACGGGTTCCGTCCACTGGCCGTCCGCCTCGTGCGTCGTGCTGTCGCGGTAGTGCGCCATCACACGCTCGACGAGTTCGGCGGCCTCCCGGCGCATCGTCACGGACGCGGCGTCGGTGGACCGGTCCCGGCTGATCCACGACGAGTATTCGGGCGCCGAGGGGGCCGCGGGGGCCGACGGCGCTGAGCGGGCCGAGGCCGACGACCTGCGCTCGGCATCTGCTTCCCGAATCCCCGGCGAACTGGTCTGGACCACGATGTCCTCACAATCCTCCCAGCCGCGAGCCGGTGACCGGCTTCGGAATGCGACAGCTGGGCTGTGTCCGAAACGACAACAGGACTTAGTGTGGCCTGTCAATAGAAAGTGTCGAAGTTGCCGCTTGCTGTCCCGTGGGGGTGGGGTTGATGCTCATGACGCAGCCGTTCGAAGTGGGTCTGGTGGTGCGGGACCTGGCGCTGATGGAGCGCTTCTACTGCGACGTGATCGGCTGTCGCGCCGAGCATCGCTCACGTGTACCGGAGTCCGTCGGAGGTCCGGCCGGGCTCGGCGGCGAGCTGGTGGTCGTCTGGCTGCGGGTGCCCTCCGGGGGGTGTGTCAAGTTGATCCTTCCCCGGTCGGCCCCTGTGTCGGCATGTGCGGCCCCCATGCCGGCCGGGCGTCCGGGGCTGTCGTATCTCACCTTCCACCTCGGCGACATGGATCCGGTGGTGGCGACCCTGCCGGCCGCGGGTGCCCGGCCCCTGTCGGACCCTGTCGTCGTCCGGGTGCCCGGCCGGCGGATCA
Source organism: Streptomyces sp. NPDC037100 (assembly GCF_055606225.1). Lineage (NCBI taxonomy): Bacteria > Bacillati > Actinomycetota > Actinomycetes > Kitasatosporales > Streptomycetaceae > Streptomyces > Streptomyces sp. NPDC037100. Next base: position 58,654 of record NZ_JBVJSX010000009.1, read on the forward strand.
GCTTCTGGGTGGATCCCGAGGGCAACGTCGTTGAGTTGGTGGACGCGCGGGAACGACCCGGACGCGAGGCATAGTAATTAGAGACGCTGTTCAGTAAGGTGCCCATGCTGGTTACTGTAGACCGGCATAAGTAAGTCCGATTGCTTGGCAACCTCCCTCGGGCGAAGGAGCGGACGATGGCTCAACGAGCATCAACGGCGTCGAAGAAAACCACGCAGGTCAGCACGCAGGTCATCATGGATCTGCACGAGCGCATGGTGCGCATCCGGCTCTTCGAGACCGAGGCGGGAAAGCTCATGGAGGCGGGCAAGCTGCCCGGTTTCCTGCACCTGTATGTCGGCCAAGAGGCCGTGGCCGCCGGCGTGATGGCGGTCCTGCGCGACGACGACCAGATCACCTCGACCCACCGCGGCCACGGGCATGCCGTGGCCAAGGGCGTCGGATTCCGGGAGATGTACGCCGAGTTGTACGGCCGGGTCACCGGTGCGTGCCTCGGCCGCGGCGGGAGCATGCACATCAACGACCTCGCCCGCGGCATGCTCGGCGCCAACGGCATCGTCGGGGCCGGCGTCCCGATCGCCGTGGGCGCGGCCTTCGCCGCCCGGTACAAGGGCGAGGACAGCGTCGCCGTGACCTTCTTCGGCGACGGCGCCACCAACATCGGCGCCTTCCACGAGGGCGCCAACATGGCCGCGATCCTCGGCCTGCCCGTCGTATTCGTCTGCGAGAACAACGGCTATGCGGAGTTCACCCCGCAGTCCGGGCACATGCTCCTCACCGACGTCGCCGACCGGGCCGCCGCCTACGGCATGCCCAGCGTGATCGTCGACGGCATGGACGCGGTCGCCGTCCACCGCGCCGCGACCGAAGCGGTCGCACGCGCCCGGTCCGGCGCCGGCCCGGTGATGATCGAGGCCAAGACCTACCGCTACTTCGACCACCAGGGCGTCAAGGGCCTGCGTCACCCCTACCGCTCGGACGAGGAGGTCGCCGCGTGGAAGGCCCGCGACCCCATCGACCTGATCGAGGCCCGGGCGGTCGCCGACGGCACCGCGACGCGTGCCGAGCTGGACGACGTATGGCGGCGCACGCGCGACGAGATCGCCGAGGCCATCGCGTACGCCGAGGCGAGCCCGCTGCCCGACCCCGCCGACCTGCTGCTCAACGTCTACTCGGGATGACCGCCATGACCAGCACCAACGAAGCACCGGCCGTCGCCACGCGGAAACTCACCTACGTCAAGGCCTTCAACGAGGGTCTCGCGCAGGCCATGCGCGAGGACGACAACGTCTTCGTCGCCGGCGAGGACGTGGCCGGATACGGCGGCGTGTTCCGCATGTTCGACAACCTGCTCGACGAGTTCGGCCCCCGCCGCCTGATCGACACCCCGATATCCGAAGCCGCGCTGGTCGGCCTCGGCGTGGGAGCCGCCGCCCGGGGCCTGCGCCCCGTCGTCGACCTGATGTTCATGGACTTCATCGGCGTCTGCCTCGACCAGATCGTCAACCAGGCCGCGAAGATGAAGTACATGTTCGGCGGCGCGGTGTCCGTGCCGCTCACCATCACCACCGCCTCCGGGGCGGGCCTCGGCGCCGCGGCGCAGCACAGCCAGAGCCTGGAGGCCTGGCTGGCCCACGTGCCCGGCCTCAAGGTGGTGATGCCGTGCGACGCGTACACCGCCAAGGGCCTGACCGTCTCGGCCATCCGGGACGACAACCCGGTCGTCGTCATGCTCAACAAGGTCCTGCTCGGCAGCACCAGCGAGGTGCCCGAGGAGATCTACGGCATCCCGCTGGGCCGGGCGCACACCGCGCGTCAGGGGTCCGACGTCACGGTGATAGCCCTCGGCCGCATGGTGGGGGAGGCCCTCGCGGCGGCCGACGAACTCGCGGCAGAGGGCGTGGAGATCGAAGTGATCGACCCCCGCACCGTGCAGCCGCTGGACACCGAGACGATGTTCGCCTCCGTCCGCCGCACCAACCGGGTGCTCGTGGTGCACGAGGCCGTCACCTTCGGCGGGCTCGGAGCGGAGATCGCCGCCCAGATCCAGGACGCCGCCTTCGACCACCTGGACGCGCCGGTCCTGCGCATCGGCGCCCCCTTCTCCCCGGTGCCCTTCTCGCCGGTCCTGGAGAAGGCGTACGTGCCCGATCGCGCCCGCATCGCTGACGGCTGCCGGCGCCTCCTCGAGAGGTCGTGACGACGTGGCGGTCGAGGTTCTGCTGCCGAAGATCGGCCTGACCATGCAGGAAGGCACCATCGACGAGTGGCTGGTGCCCACCGGCGCGGTCGTCGCGGAGGGTGACGCACTGCTGCGGCTGGCCACCGACAAGGTCGACGTGGATGTCGAGGCGGAGGCCGGGGGACTGTTCCATCCGGTGGTCCCGGCGGGCGCCACCGTCCCGGCCGGTGCCCTCATCGGCTGGCTGCTGGCCGAGGGCGAGCTGCCACCGGACCCGGCGGGTGCGCCGATGCCCGCCGGGTCCGGGGCCGGCTCGGAGCCGGCCGTCGTGGCTGCTCCGCACGCCGGCGGTGCTGCCGCGGTGACTTCCGTCAACGGCACCGGTGACCGGCTGCTGTCCTCGCCGAACGCCCGGCGGGTCGCCGCGGCCGCCGGCGTCGACCTCAGTGCCGTACGCGGCACGGGGCCGGGCGGCCGGATCGTGTCCGAGGACGTGGAGGAGTTCCTCGCGGCGCTCCCCGGCGACCTCGTCGCACCGGTCCCGGCGGGCGGTACCTCCTCCTCGCCGCTGGTCCGCAAGCTGGCGAAGGAGCGGGGCATCGACCTCTCCGATGTGAACGGCACCGGGCCGGGCGGCCGGATCCGCCGGTCCGACCTCGACGCCGTCACTCCGCCGTCTCCTCGCCGGGACGCGGTCGCTCAGCCCGGCGACGTCCTCCCGCTCACCGGAATGCGCGGCACCATCGCCCGCAGGATGCACGCCAGCCTCCAGGAGATGGCACAGCTGACGCACGGCTACGAGGTGCGGATGGACGCCGTGGTGTCCCTGCGGGACCAACTCAAGCAGGAGTGGGCCGACAGCGAACTGCCGGTGCCCAGCATCAACGACTTCCTGCTGAAGGCCGCCGCCCTCGCCCTGCGCGAGCACCCGCTGCTCAACGCCACGGTGCGGGAGGACGGTATCCATCTGCTCGACCGCATCCACCTGGGCTTCGCGGTGGCCGTCCCGGGCGGCCTCATGGTCCCCGTGATCGAGGACGCGGCGGCGCTGCCGCTGCCCGAGATCGCCCGCCGGTCGAGGTCTCTGGCCCAGGCCGCGCGCGAGGGGCGGATCTCCCCCGCACAGCTCGAAGGCGCCACCTTCACCGTCACCTCGCTCGGCGGATACGGCGTCGACTTCTTCACCCCCGTGATCAACCCCGGCAATGTCGCGATCCTCGGGGTGGGAAGGCTCAGAGACGGCGTCGAGTGGGCGGACGACCGGCCCCTGCGGACACGAGTGCTCACCCTGAGCCTGACCTTCGACCACCGTGCCGTCGACGGAGCACCCGCCGCCGAGTATCTGCGCACGGTCGGTGAGTCGCTGCGCAAGCCCCTCCGCCTGCTGGTGTGATCCGCGGCCAGAGGCCAGAGGCCAGAGGCCAGAGGCCAGAGGCCAGAGGCCAGAGGCCAGAGGCCAGAGGTCCGAGGCCAGAGGTCCGATGCCTATGTGGCCGGGTCGGCGATCCGCTCCGCGAGGTCGCTGACCTCGCGGACGAAGAGGCGGTGTCCCAGCGACCGGTAGACGTCGTCGCCCCGGACCTGCGAGATGGCCGCGGTCTCCAGCAGCGCCAGCAGGCCCAGGCCGATCACCGCCGCCTCGGCGTCGGAGAGGGATTCACGGGCCTTGCGGATCAGGCGCACCAGCTCGTTCAGCAACTCGGTACGGCACTCCTGGCGCAGCGCTTCCGCCTCCTGGCTCATGCCGGCCGACGACACGAAGAACACGGTGGCGGCGGACCGGTGTTCGCCCAGCCAGGTCAGCAGTGGGGTGACCGCCGCCCCCACGTCCGTGCCGGGCCGGTAGGCCTCAGTGAGCGCCTCCAACTGCTCGCGCAGCGCGGACGCGAACACCCGCATGGCCTGGGCCAGGACCTGGTCCTTGGAGGAGAAGTGGTAGTACACCGCCGCCGAGGTCATCTCGGCACGAGCGGCGATGTCGGCCACCGTCACCTCGTCCGGCGGCTGGGTGGCGAACAACTCCGTGGCCGCCTCGATCACCCACTGCTTGCGCGAGGGACGGTGAGCGGCGCGGGTTCCGGATGTCGTCATGGTGTCAAGTATGCCGTGATCTCGGTGTTCAGGAAGCACTCAAGTTGCAGGAATTATGCGGACGGGTCAGCAGGAGTTACTGGATAGAATCGCCAGTACTTCAGAGCCCAGGACGCGGGGTTCACGGCAGCCGGCAGGGAGCATGATGGCCACCACGAAGAACGGCAAGCAGCCCGCCCACCGCCCCTCGCGGCGGCAGCACATCATCGGCGCCGCCGTGCGGGTGTTCGGCCGCAACGGATTCGCGGAGACCAGCATCCAGGACATCGCGGACGAGGCTCAGGTGGTTCCCACCGCCGTCTATTACCACTTCGACGGCAAGGAGGAGCTGCTCGAACTCGCCATGCGCCAGGTCTTCGACCAGCTGAACGCGGTCGTGGAGGCGGCCCGCCCGGCGTCCGAGCCAGGCGATGCGGAGGGCCTGGTCCGGGTCATCGACGCCGTGTGGGACTGGGTGGAACAGAACCCGGACGAGGCCCGCCTGTACCAGGTCCAGGTCGCCTCTGCCAGCGGCAATGTCAAGGTGCTGCGGGACGAGTTCGAACAGCGCCACATCCAGCGCGGCTACGACTATCTGCCCGAGGGCACCACACGCAGCCCCAGGGCGACCAAGGCCCGGCACGCCGCGCAGGCGCTCGCGGTCCGCACGCTGATCAGTACGACCATGCTCGTCACCGCACTGCGGGCGGAGGGAGGACCACTGTCCCAGCTGCCCTCCCGGTCCGTACTGGAGGCGGTCAGGGCACTGGCGCTGCGCATCGTCGCCGCCGAGCAGAAGCCGACGAGAACGGCCGGGTCACGCACCTGAGTGAGGCGGTTCACCAGGGCAGTGGCCTGCGGTCGGCGAACAGCCCGCCCGTCGTCCCGTCGCCCTCGGGAAGGGTCGCCAGCCAGACCGGAGTGTCCGCGCCCTCCCGCGGACCGCGCGGGGCGGACGGGCCGCCCATCCCGCTGCGGGTCCAGCCCGGGTCGGCGGCGTTGACCAGGACGCCCGTGCCGGCCAACTCGGCCGCGAGCATACGGGTCAGGGCGTTGAGCGCCGTCTTGGAGATCCGGTAGGCGGGGTGCCGGCCGGAGTCCATCAGCGCCAGCGAACCGTAGGAGCTGGTGACGTTCACGATCCGGCCGTAGCCGGCTTCCACCATGCCCGGGACGACGGCCTGCGCCACGCGCCAGGCACCCGTGACGTTCGTGTCCAAGGTGGCGCGCAGGATGTTCTCGTCGAGGGACGGGGGGCCGCAGCTCCCCGTCCAGACAGACTCCCGCGTTGTTCACCAGGACGTCGATCCCGCCGGTCAGCTCCGATGCCTCCCGGACCGCAGCGGTGACGCTCTTCCCGGAGGTCACGTCCAGCGCGAGCGGCAAGGCCGCCGGGCCGATGGCGCGGCACGCCTCCTCGGCCGCCGCCGGTCTTCGCGCCCCGATGAGGACCCGCAGCCCCTGGTCCGCGAGCTGTCGGCCGATCTCCAGGCCGATACCGCGTGCCCCGCCGGTCACCAGCGCGGTTCTACCGCCGTGCCGCATGGCTCCCGCCCTGCCTGTCATACCGTCAGGACCGAGCACGCGCTGATCCCGGGCGCCCCGTACACATGCGTGAAGCCCACCCGGGGGGCGCCCGGCACCTGCACACCGGGCGCCCTTCCCTGCAACTGCCGTACCACCTCGTGGAACTGACGCAGCCCCGAGGCACCGACGGGCTCCCCGCCGGCGAGACAGCCGCCGTCGGTGTTGACCGGTATCCGGCCCGAGGGATCGGTGGCCCCGGCCGCCAGCAGCTCCTCCTGTTCGCCGTGGCCGCACAGCCCGGTCTCCGCCAGGTGGATCAGCTCCGAGCCGCTGTCGGTGTCCTGCAACTGGGCGACCTGTACGTCCGCAGGCCGCACCTCCGCCGTGCGGAAGGCGGCCTCGGCGGCGTCGACGCTGGGGCTGTGGTGCGGTCCCGGCGGCAGCCAGGGCGAGAACACCTCGAACGAACCGAACCGCCGGGTCCGGAAGGCCAGCGAGGCCAGCCTGACCGGCCGCTCGCACAGATCGAACGCGCGGTCGCCGCGTGCGAGCACCAGCGCCGCCGCGCCCTGTCCGGGCGAACAGAACATGTACTGGGTGAGCGGGGGACTGACCTCCGCGGAGTCCAGGATCTCCCGCTCCGTGAGCGGCTTTCGCCGCCAGGCCAGGGGGTGGTGCGAGCCGTTGCGGAAGGCTCGCGCGGCGACCGTCGCCAGTGCCCGCTCCGAGATCCCGTGCTCGTACAGGTACCGCTGGGTCTTCAGCGCGAAGAACTGGGTCGTGAGCATCATGCCGGTCTCGGCGTACCAGTCGCCCAGGCCGTAGCGGGCCGCGGACACGTGGAACGCGCCACGCTCGTGCTTGTCGAACCCGACCGCCAGTCCCAGGGAGGCCTCTCCCGCCCGGAGTGCGTTGGCCACCGAGAGCACGGTGGAGGCACCGGTCGCGCAGCCGTTCTGCACGTTGACGAACGGCACTCCGGTCAGGCCCAGACGGCCCACCAGGGTGTCGGGCTTGCCGGACACGTCGGAGCCGCCGGCCGCGTAGCCGATGTCCTCCCATACGACACCGGCGTCGGCCAGCGCCTCGCGCACCGCCAGCTCGGCCATGTCCATCCCGGTGACGCTCTCGTCGCGGCCGAAGGGACGCATACCGCATCCGACCACGTAGACCTGGTCCGCGCGGCTCACCGCCCGGCCTGCCCATCGGGGCGGAAGGCGAAGGTCAGTACCTCGGTTCCGTCCTCGTCGTGGTACGCGGGCACCGTGGTGAGCCGGACCGGCAGCCCGATCCGGAGCTCCGCGCGGAGCACCGCCAGCCGTGCCTCGACCAGCACCTCACCGAGGTCCACATAGCCCACGTGGTACGGCTGGTAGCCCCCGGCCGGCGGCCTGTACGGCGGCCTCGGCGGGAACGCCTGGAGCGTCCACGACCAGGTCCGCCCCCGCGTAGGCAGCACGTGGGCGGACATGATCCCGGCCGGACACCGGGGGCACGAGGCCTGCCCGGGGAAGACGACCGTGCCGCAGTGGGCGCAGCGCGCTCCCACGAGCCGCGGCGGATCCGCGCTGTCGAACAGGCTCTCGTCGATGAGTCTGGTGGTCCTCATGCGCCCGCCTTCCACGTCACCAGCCCAGCAACCCGGCCAGTCGTTCCCGATGGTGTGCCGCGCCGCCCAGCAGCACCGCGTCGGACTGGGCGCGCCTGAGGTACAGGTGCGCGTCGTGCTCCCAGGTGAAGCCCATCCCGCCGTGGAACTGCACGCACTCGGCGGCGACGGACACGAACGCCTCACCGCACCAGGCCTGGGCCACCGCCGCCGCCTCGGCCAGCGCCTCCGGCGAGCCGTCCGCCCGGACCGCGCGCACCACGGCCGACCGTGCGGCCTCGACCTGGAGCAGCATGTCCGCGCAGGCGTGCTTGACCGCCTGGAAGCCGCCGATCGCCCTGCCGAACTGGGTACGGTCGCGCACGTGGGCCACCGTCATGTCCAACGCTGCCTGCGCGCCGCCCAGTTGTTCGGCGGCCAGCGCCACCAGGGCCACGTCCAGGGCGCCAGAGACGATGTCCGCCCCCTCGCCGCCGACGGTCAGCGGCCGTGCCCGGGCCGCGGAGAAGGTGACCACCGCCTGGCCCCGGCTGAGATCCAGGGTGGGCACCCGGCGCACCGTGACTCCCGGTTCACGCGGATGGGCCAGGAAGAGGTCCACACCGTCGGGCCCGGCCGCGGCCACCACCAGCGCCTCCGCGTCGGCGCCGTCGAGGACGAACGGCGCGGTGCCGTCCAGCAGCGGGACGCCGCCCTGCCAGGAGGCGGCCACCGGCACGGCGTCGGCCCGCCACGCCCCGTCGGGCGCGGCCACCGCCAGGGCATGCACGGTGCCCCCGGCCAGCTCGGCCAGCGCCTTGTCGGCCGTACCGCAGCCGGCCAGCACCTGCCCGGCCAGCACGGTGGAGGACAGCAGTGGTACCGGCGTCAGTGTCCTGCCCAACTCCTCGCAGACGGCAGCGATCTCGGCGAGACCGCCCATGCCCCCCGCGGACTCGGGCAGGCCGAGAGCTGCGAGGCCGACCTGCCGGCCGAGGGTGTCCCACAACCCGGCGTCGATGCCGGGGGCCTCCTCGGACAGCCGGCGGACCGCGGCGGTGCCGCCGGCGTCCGCGCACACCGACCGAACGGTCTCGCGCAGGTCCTCCAGCTCCGTCTCCGACAGGGCCGCGCCGTCGGTCATGGTGCTCGTCATCGTGCCTTCCCGCTCTCGTCGCGCTCGTCGCGCTGCGCGCCTTTGCTCTCGTCGCGCCGCCGGCGCAGGGCACTGTGCGCGGCGGCCATCCGGGCCACCGGCACGCGGTGCGCGGAACAGGAGACGTAGTCGAGGCCCAGGTCGTCGCAGAACGCGATCGACTCCGGATCCCCGCCGTGCTCACCGCACACGCCCAGCTTGATACCGGGCCGCACGACCCGTGCCCGTTCGGCTGCCAGGCGGACCAGGGCGCCCACCCCGTGCGGGTCGAGCCGGGCGAACGGGCTGGCGGTCAGGAGCCCGCGTTCCAGGTACGAGGCGAGCACCTGCCGCTCGACGTCGTCCCGGGAGAACCCATAGGTGAGCTGGGTGAGGTCGTTGGTGCCGAAGGAGAAGAACTCGGCGTGCTCGGCGAGTTCACCGGCCAGCAGCGCGGCCCGCGGGGTCTCGATCATCGTGCCGAGCCGGTACGGGACCTCCACCCCGGTGCGGGCGGCGGCGGCGTCGGCGGCACCGCGTACGTACGCGGCCGCGGCCGCCAGTTCCTCCGGCAGGCTGACGAGCGGGATCATCACCTCCAGCTCCGGCCGGACTCCGGTGGCGGCGACATCGGCCCAGGCGGTGAAGAGGGCCTCGGCCTGCGCCGGGTAGAGCCTCTCGTGCAGCAGCGCCAGCCGCACACCGCGCAGCCCGAGCATCGGGTTCGCCTCACGCAGCGCGGCGGCCCGCTGCTCCTCGGCCGCGTCCATGGCCTGCCCGGTGGCGGGCAGGAACTCGTGCAGCGGGGCATCCAGCAGGCGCACGGTCACCGGGCGGTTCCCGACCGCGGCCAGCAGCGCGCGGAAGTCCTCGTGCTGGGCCCGCTCCAGCGCCAGTAGTGCCTCGTCGCGGGCGGCCGGGTCGGCGGCCAGGAGCACCCGGCGGATCAGCGGCAGCCGGTCGCCGAGGAACTGGTGTTCCGTACGGCACAGCCCGACGCCCTCCGCGCCGAGGGCCAGGGCCGTGTCCACCTCGGCGGCCGTGTCGGCGTTGACCCGTACGCCCAGCCGGCGCATGCCGTCCGCCCACTCCAGCAAGGTGGACAGTTCGGGTGGCGGTCCGGCCACACTGACGCTCAGCGTCCCCGCGTACACCGCGCCGGTACGGCCGTCCAGCGAGACCGGGTCGCCCTCGCGCACCACCCGGTCCCCGAAGCGGACCGTCCCGGCGGCCAGGTCCACGCGCAGCCCCTCGGCGCCGCACACCGCGGGCTTGCCGGCGCCCCGCGCCACGACGGCAGCATGCGAGGCGATACCGCCACTGCCGGTCAGTACGGCGGCGGCGGCCAGCATTCCGGGGACGTCCGCCGGGGTCGTCTCGGCGGCCACGAGCACGACCCGAGTGCCGTCCGCGGCCAGTTCGAGGGCACGTTCACTGGACAGCACGACCGTTCCGGTGGCCGCCCCCGGGGACGCGGGCAGCCCCTTCGTCAGGAGCTCCTCCCCGCCGGTCAGCCGTAGTCGGGGGTGCAGCAGCTCCTGCACCTGCGCGGGCGTGACCCGCCGTACGGCCTCCTCGCGGCCGATCGCCCCGTCCCGGGCCAGATCCGCGGCCAGACACACCGAGGCCCGGAGCGGCGGGCGGGCCTGTGCCGAGGCGGCGAGCAAGGAGATCTCGTCGTCGCGCACCTCGAAATCGACGGACACCGGCGCGCGCAGATGCCGCTCCAGGGTGAGCAGGGAGTGCTCAAGGAGCGCGGTGCCACCCGCGAGTCGATCCAGCGGCTCACCGGTGTGCGGCGGCGGGGCACTGCGGCGTACCCCCCGGAAGAAGAAGCCCTGGGGGGACAGCCGTCCGGTCTCGGGGTCGCGGCTGACCGCCGTGCCGTAGCCCGAGTGGTCCGCCGGGCCGATGCGCAGGGCCTGCACATGCAGGGCGACGGCCAGGTCGGCGGGGAGCCGCTGGGCTCGGCGGGACCTTCTCGCACGCGGCGCGTCCCAGCGGGCGAGGAGGGCACGGGCGGCCAGGGCGAGCTGCTGCGCCGGGTCGTCGGGGAAGGGGCGGGCGCCGTGTTCCGCCGCCAGGGACAGCAGCACCTCCACCCGAGCCCGCGGCCCGGGCGTGTCCAGGAGAGCGTCGTCGAGCAGCGCGCCGGGCACGTCCAGGGCGTACTCGGCGATCATGCGCACAGTGGTGGCCCACACTTCGTACAGCGCTTCTTCACGCCCGATGACGGCGCACAGGTCGTCGGCATGCGCGGGAACAACGCCGAGACAGGCCAGGTCGGGCGGCAGTCCGGCGATCTCGGTCGGCGCGCTCGCCGACAGGCGCAGCAGCAGCGGCCTGGTCGCGTCCCCGATGCGCCGCCCCGAGAGCTGTTCGACCAGGTCCACGGCGGCTGCGGCGGTGTCGGGTTCGCACAGCGACACGGCGGCGCCGGCGGGAACGGTGAGCCCCGGCACGACCGGCAGACCGAGGGCCACCAGGCGGTCCATCGCCGCGCCGTGCGCGCCCAGTTCGTCGGCTTCGAGGCCCCGGGTGCGTCCCTGCCCGTAGGGCACCAGGAGCCGGCCTGGGGTCCCGGACGACGCGAGGACCGTCCCGGACTGGGCGAGCAGGGCCGCCTCGCGGTCGGTGACGCTCAACCCCGGCTCCTTGTGACCAGTTCCTCTTCGCGGGCCTCGTCCTCGGCCCTGCTGATGCCCAGCACGAACAACAGCTCCTGGTGCAGCCGCATCCACACGGTGTGGTACGAGTCGCACAGCGGCGAGGCCAGCCACTCCGGCGCGCCGTCGTCGAAGCGGTCGAGGGCGTCCTGCAGGGCCGTCAGGTACCGTCCGCTGCCCGCCAGCACCCGGTCCAGCCGGCGCAACACGGGCTGAATCGCCTCGTGCACGTCTTCCAGCGACTCGCGCACCTCGGCGTCGTAGGCATCGTCGGAGTGGTCGTTGGCCGTGCCGTCCGGGCGGCACTGCCATGCCGTGCAGACGTCGCGGATCTTGCGGTTGACCGGCAGGAACGCCTCGTACGCCGCGGTGATCCGCTCCTCCTGCTCGGAGCCTGCGGGAACCCGCAGGATCTGCGCGGCGGTGGTCTTGGCGCGCTCGGTCGGCAGCACCACCGGCCCCTTCACCATCGCCAGCCCGGCGTCGACCAGCGGGCGGTGCTCGGACTCCGGCCGGCCACGCCACATACCACGCAGAACGAGGTCGACGACGGCCTCGGTGAGGGTCTCGTCGGATGCGTCCGGAAGGTCCACGGCAGCAGATTGCATCGCCACACCATTTCCCCGGTTCTGTGGTGACCGGTTCCTCGGTTCTGTGTTGCCCGGAGGTTAAGCCCCGCCGGGCCCGTTAGTGAAGAGGAACTCAAGAAACACTTTCGGATTCCCTGACCTCCGCCCGGCTGTCGCCCGCCTTCGGGCGGCCCCCCGCGGCGAGGAACGACGCCATGCGGTCCTGTGCCTCCCGGCCGTCCGCCAGGGCGGAGATCAGCCGCGCCTCCTCGGCGAGGTGGCGGCGCAGCTCGTCTCTGGCGCCGGTGCGCAGCAGGTCCTTCGCGGCGCGCAGCGCGTCACCGGCGCCGGCGGCCAGGTCGGCCGCGGTCCGATACGCCGCACCGTCCAGTTCCTCGTCGTCCACCGACCGGGAGACCAGACCCCACCGTTCGGCGTCGTCGCCGGTCAGGACCCGATTGGTCAGGATCAGGTCCGCCGCCCTTCGGGGGCCCACCAGGCGTGGCAGGAGCCACGAGGCCCCGCAGTCCGGCGTGAGGCCGATCGCCGTGTACGCCAGCCGGAACCGTGCCGACCGCGCCGCCAGGACGATGTCCCCCACGAGGGCGAGGCCGACCCCGCCGCCCGCGGCCGCGCCGCGCACGGCGGTCACCAACGGCACCGGCAGTTCGTGCAGCGCCTGCATCGCGGCGTGCGCGGCGCTCGCCACGGCATGCACATAGGTGCCGGTCTCCGCACCACGACCGGCGAATGCGCGCAGGTCACCACCCACGCAGAAGCTGCCGCCCGCCGCCCGGAGCAGGACCGCGCCGCCCGGGTCCGCTGCCGCCTCGAAGGCCTTGTCCCGCAGCGCCTCGGCCGTCCTCAGATCCAGGGCGTTTCCCCGACCGGCATCGTCCAGCCTCAGCTCGACGACTCCGTCGGGGTGTCGGACGATCCGGACCGGCTCGGCGCTCACGGGCAGGCTCATGGCGTTTCTCCTGTCGTCTTCCCGTCGCCGGGTGTTTCCGGCAAGATACTTAAGACGCTATACAGTTTCTAGGGTGCGACGGAGCTGATGCCCGTACGCCCGTCGGCGGGAGGTCCCGTGCCCATCCAGTTCGATGTCGATCCGACTGTCGCTCAACTCGCCGCGTCCACGTTCGAGTTCGTGCGCGAGGTGGTGATTCCGGCCGAGCGTGAGTGCGGCGGGTCGGTGCACGACGCCCCCGGGGCACTCCGGGAAACCCTGCAGAAAGCCGCCCGTGACGCGGGTGTGTTCGCTCCGCACGTACCGACGCGATGGGGCGGACACGGCCTCGACCTGCGAGGGCAGGCGGTGGTGTTCGAAGCGGCGGGCTACTCGCTGCTCGGACCGCTGGCGCTGAACTGCGCGGCCCCTGACGAGGGCAACATGCACCTGTTGGAGAAGGTGGCCACCGAAGAGCAGAAGCAGAGGTATCTGCGTCCGCTCGCCGCGGGCGAGACCCGCTCCTGCTTCGCCATGACCGAACCCGCTCCTGGAGCGGGTGCCGATCCCCGCTCCCTGCGCACCACCGCGACCCGGGTGCCCGGCGGCTGGCGCATCGACGGGCGCAAGTGGTTCATCACCGGTGCCCAGGGAGCCGGCTTCGCCATCGTCATGGCCCGGACCTCCGGCAGCCCCGGCGACCCGGGCGGCGCCACCATGTTCCTGGTCGACGCCGGCACCCCCGGCATGAGCATCGTCCGGACCATCGAGACCCTGGACGAGTCCCTCTTCGGCGGGCACAGCGAGATCGTCTTCGAGGAGTGCGTGGTGGGGGAGGACCAGGTGCTCGGCGCGGTGGACCGCGGCTTCGAAGGCGCCCAGGTCAGGCTCGGCCCCGCCCGGACGACCCACTGCATGCGCTGGCTCGGGGCTGCCCGCCGCGCTCAGGACGTCGCGCTGGAGCGGGCGGGCAGCCGGATGGCGTTCGGCTCCGCGCTGGGAGACCTCGGCATGGTCCAGCAGATGCTCGCCGACTCCGAGATCGACATCGAGGCGAGCCGCGCCCTGATCCTGCGCACCGCCTGGGAGCTGGACACCGGCTCCGCCGCGGCCTCTCAGCTCACCTCGGTGTCCAAGACCTTCGTGGCGGAGGCGGTGAACCGAGTGGTCGACCGGGCGGTGCAGATCTGCGGAGCACTCGGCATCTCGGCCGACGACGCCCCACTGGCCCGTCTCTTCAGGGAGGTGCGGCCGTTCCGGATCTACGACGGCCCGTCGGAGACACACCGCTTCGCCATAGCGCGCCGCGCGGTACGGCCCTACCGACAGCCGCGCCCGGGCGCCGCCGACGGCTGATCGTTCCGGAGAGCGCCTGACGGGCACCTTGCCCGCTCAGGCGCCCTCTCCTTGTGTCTAGAAGAAGCCCAGCTTCTTCGGCGAGTACGACACCAGCAGGTTCTTCGTCTGCTGGTAGTGGTCCAGCATCATCTTGTGCGTCTCGCGGCCGATGCCCGACTTCTTGTAACCGCCGAACGCCGCGTGGGCCGGGTAGGCGTGATAGCAGTTGGTCCACACACGGCCCGCCTTGATCTCGCGGCCCAGGCGGTAGGCCGTGTTGCCGTCGCGGGTCCAGACGCCGGCGCCGAGGCCGTACAACGTGTCGTTGGCGATCTTCAGGGCCTCGTCGACCGAGTCGTACGTCGTGACCGAGACGACCGGGCCGAAGATCTCCTCCTGGAAGATCCGCATGTCGTTGGTGCCGCGGAAGATGGTCGGCTCGATGTAGTAGCCGCCCTCGAGGCCGGGCACCGCGCGGGGCCTGCCGCCCGTGACGACCTCGGCGCCCTCCTTCCTGCCGATGTCGAGGTAGGAGAGGATCTTCTCGTACTGGTCGTTGCTCGCCTGCGCGCCGATCATCGTGGCCGGGTCCAGCGGGTCGCCGCCGACGATCGCCTCGGTGCGTTGGACACAGCGGGACATGAAGTCTTCGTAGATGGAGGAGGGGATCAGGGCGCGGGACGGGCAGGTGCAGACCTCGCCCTGGTTGAGGGCGAACATCACGAAGCCCTCGACCGCCTTGTCCAGGAAGTCGTCGTCGGCGGCCATCACGTCGGGCAGGAAGATGTTCGGGCTCTTGCCGCCCAGTTCCAGGGTGACGGGGATGATGTTCTCGCTGGCGTACTGCATGATCAGGCGGCCGGTCGTCGTCTCGCCGGTGAACGCCACCTTCGCCACCCGCGGGCTGGACGCCAGCGGCTTGCCCGCCTCCACGCCGAAGCCGTTGACGACGTTGACCACGCCCGGCGGGAGCAGGTCGGCGATCAGGTCCATGACGTAGAGCAGGCTGGCCGGGGTCTGCTCCGCCGGTTTGATGACCACGCAGTTGCCGGCGGCCAGCGCGGGCGCGAGCTTCCACGTGGCCATGAGGATCGGGAAGTTCCACGGGATGATCTGCCCGACCACCCCCAAGGGCTCGTGGAAGTGGTACGCGACGGTGTCGGCGTCGATCTCCGCGATGCTGCCCTCCTGCGCGCGGACGACTCCGGCGAAGTACCGGAAGTGGTCCACGGCCAGCGGGATGTCGGCGGCCAGGGTCTCGCGGACCGGCTTGCCGTTCTCCCACGTCTCGGCGACCGCGATCTTCTCCAGGTTCTCCTCGATGCGGTCCGCGATCCTGTTGAGGACGTTCGCGCGTTCCGCCGTGGACGTACGGCCCCACCGGTCGGCCGCCCGGTGCGCGGCGTCCAGGGCGAGGTCGACGTCGGCCGCGGTGGAACGGGCGACCTCGCAGAAGACTTTGCCGGTCACCGGTGTCGGGTTCTCGAAGTAGCGGCCCTCGACCGGCGCTGTCCAGTCGCCGTCGATGAAGTTGTCGTAGCGGCGGGCGAAGGCGACGATGCTTCCTTCGGTTCCTGGCTGCGCGTACACCATGGCGGCTCTCCTCGGTGAAGGGCGGTGCGGGACGGTTGTGATCGGCCCTCACTGTGCTCCCGGGAGGTTGGTGCAAGGTTGGCGTGCACAGACGGCACGGCAGCAGCGCAGGGTGCCGGTCGCGCAGGCCGTCAGTCGCGCAGGGCCGTCGTCAGCCGGCCCGCCGCGATGGCGCGGCGGGTGTCTTCGGGGTCGAGCAGCCGCAGTGCGTGCTCGTGGACCTCCGCGTCGTACGGGGCCCGTTCGCCGTAGCGCAGGGCGTGGTCCGGGCGGGTGCTCGAAAGGACGGACTCGCGTACGGCCACGTCGAGGCGGGTGCGCCACTCCTCGATGCCGGGAGCCTCGGAGCGGGGCAGGAGCGGGCCGCCGTAGTGGCCCAGGGCGGTGTCGGTGTCGCCCTGCTCCAGCGCGCGCAGGACGTCGGCGGCGTCGCAGGAGACGGGGGCGGTGAGGGCGTAGTGGCGGGGGGATATCGCGCCGCCCAGCGCCCGGCGCAGGTGGGAGATCTCCGCCTTGAAGGTGGACGACGTGACCTGCCGGTCGCCGTACAGGGCCGCGCGCAGCCGTGCCGGGGAGAAGCCGTCGGGTTCGAGCGCGAGGAGGGTGAGGATCTCCAACTGCCGCGGGCGCAGGGGGAGTGGCCGCCCCTCGTGGACGGCTCGCTCGGTGCCCAGGCACGTGAGCCGCAGCCGAGCGGGGCGGGACACCTCCGTGCTCAGGCGGGCCTCGATCGTCGACACCAGGCTGCGGACGGTGGACATGGCCAGCGGGTGCGACCGGTCCCAGGTCGTGGACAGGTCCAGCACGCCGAGGACGCTGCCGTCCCTGCCGTGCACGGGCGCGCAGTAACAGACCCAGCCGTGCAGGGCCGACACCAGATGCTCGGCCGAGAACACGGAGCTGGGGCGGCCGGTGCGCAGGGCGAGGGACAGCGCGTTGGTGCCCATGGCCTGCTCGTCCCAGCGACCGCCCGGCGCGAAGTTGACCCGCTCGGCCCTGCGGCGCATGGTCGGTCCGCCGCAGGTCCACAGGATGGTGCCGGACTCGTCGGTGACCGCCGTGACGAACCCGGCGTCCTCGGCGATGCTGTGCAGCTCCCCGGCGAGAGCGGAGACCGGCCCGTACAGCGGTGACGACGTCCAGCGCTGGTGCACCCGGCCGCCGTCGGTGACGGGGGCGCTGTCGCGGCCCGGGTCGACGCTGCCCAGTGAACGCGCCCAGGACTCGCTCACCTCGTGGCGCAGTGCGGCGGTGCCGCCGGGCCGCGTGCCCGGGACGCTCAGCCGCGGCACCCAGCGGGACCACTCGTGCTCCAGCACGGCCCTGCGCTGCGTGAGGTCAGGGCGCTGTGACATGGCCTCTCCCTGCCGTCGTACCAGTTTCTCGAAGTGAGGCCAGTGTTACCGGACGCGTCGGCCACGGTCGAGAACTCCGTCGGACCCGGTGAGACGTTCTGAACGGGCGACCGCCTGACTGGATGTTTGTCCGGTGCCCACGTGCCGCCGTCCGGGTGACGGGTTCACTCGACCCGACGGACGGCGCCCGGCCCGCGTACCACCGGTGCGCGGTGCCGCGTTCCCCCGGCATGAACAGCACGGAGACGGCGCCACGCCTGTCGGGGAACGAAGCGGTGCCCCGCTCGTACGCCGAACTCACCAGCGGGTACGCGGGACATCCGCCGATCTACGCGGCTCTGGTCGCCGAGTGGGAGGCGCGGGGCCATGCGGTCCCGGACCACCGCGACGGCCAGTGGGTCTCCTTCGCCGCGCCGGCCGACAGCGAGACCTGGACCGCGATCCCCTCGTGGACCACCGGGCGGCACCTGGGCCCGGTCGTCCCCGGCACCCCGCGTCCGGCCGCCACCCCTCACCCGGCCCCCACCTCTCACCCGGCGGCCGGCCGGCACCCGGGCCCGGCCGCACCCGCAGGCACCCGCCCCGCCTCCGGCCGGCACCCGGGGGCAGCCGGGCCGTCGTCCGGCGCCCGCCTCACCAGCCGTCCGTCGCCACCGGCTCCGCGCTGACCGGTGCCAGCACTGCGAGGGTTCCGCTGGCCTCCCGCAGGGCCGATTCGAGCGGGCCGGGCGTGTGCAGGGTGCCGGTTCCGTCCGGCGGCACGAGCCACTCCAGCCGGCCGGCGGGCCGGTACGGCGGCGGCACGGCGACCCAGGAGCCCCGGCCGACGTGCCGTACGCCGAAACCGATCCACTCGCTGACCGGATCGGGCGGCAGGAAGAACCCCACTCTGCGCGCGGCGCAGTCCACCAGAGTGGGGCCGGGCACCTTCAGCGGATCGCGCCACAGGATGTCCAGCGCGAGCAGGCCGAGCCGGTCGGGGACGCTCAGTACGTCCCAGTACCGCCCGGCCTCCACGAGCATGGTCCCCGCGCCGTAGTCCCACTCCCGCTTGCACTCCTTGGGGTCCGTGGCGGCCGCGGCGAGCCACTCGACGGCTTGCTTCCACATGACGCTCTGCATGGCCACCCCAGGCACAGTCGGTGGCGCCGCGGTCGGGCGCGCTGGACACGGGCCGGTGGCCTGCGGGGTTCCGCGTGCCGCCCGGCCCAGCCATGCTCGTAGATATTTCTACGCGTCGGAAGGGGTGGCGCGGTGTGGCGTTTGGGGCGTGCCGGTCCCGGTCGAACCAGGGCAGCCGAAGACACTTTCCGTACAAGCGAGTTCAACTTCGTGCGCGTCACGCACGGCCGTCACCAGCGGGGGAGCTTCAACTCGTACTCCGGACGGAACCGCTGCAGGTAACCGGTGTCGTCCCGGCTGCGCATCCCCGAGTCGACGTACCGCCGGTGCAGTCGCTCCAGCCGGTCGTGGTCGAGTTCGACTCCCAGTCCCGGCCCGGTGGGCACCTCGACCTCGCCGTCGCGCAGCTCCAGCACGCCGGGGACGATCACGTCGTCCGCGGAGTTCCACGGGTAGTGCGTGTCGCAGGAGTGGTCGAGGTTGGGGATGGCGGCGGCGACATGGGTCATCGCGGCGAGGCTGATGCCCAGGTGCGAGTTGGAATGCATCGACAGGGCGAGCCCGAACGCCTCGCAGAGCGCGGCCAGTTCACGGGTGCGACGCAGTCCGCCCCAGTAGTGGTGGTCGGTGAGCAGCACCTGGATCGCGTCCTGCTCGACGGCCGGCTTCAGATGCTCCCAGGCGATCACACACATGTTGGTGGCGAGCGGCATGGGGGAGTCCTTCGCCACCTGAGCCATCCCGGGGATGCCCCGGGTCGGATCCTCCAAGTACTCCAGCACGCCGTCGAGTTCACGGGCGACGTACTTCGACGTCTCGACCGTCCAGGCCACGTTCGGGTCCAGCCGCAGCGGCTGCCCGGGGAAGGCCTCGGCGAGGGCGCGCATCGCGGCGATCTCCTCGTCGGGCGGGAAGACACCGCCCTTGAGCTTGAACGACCGGAACCCGTAGCGCTCCTGCATCTGCCGGGCCTGCTCGACGATGCCGGCCGGGTCGAGGGCCTCGCCCCAGTCGTCGCCGATCGCCGCACGGCCGTCGAGCGCGGGGTGCTCGGCCCACTTGTAGAAGAGGTAGGCGGCGAACGGCACCGTGTCACGGACCTTCCCGCCCAGCAGGTCGCTGACCGGACGGCCGAGCAGCCTGCCCTGTGCGTCCAGGCAGGCCACCTCCACCGCCGAGGTGGTCCAGCCGCGCTCGTGGGAGCTCGACACGGTCGGCAGCAGCGCCGCATCGATCGCGGCGGACACGGCGGTGGTGTCGAAGACGTCCATGCCGACGACGAGCTTCGCGGCGGCGTGCAGCCGCTCCAGGCGGGCCGCACCCCCCGGGGACTCTCCAAGTCCCACCGTGCCGTCCTCCAGGACCAGTTGAAGGATGATCCGCAGCGCGAGCGGCTCGTGCACGCCGTTGGAGTTGAGCAGCGGCGGGTCGCCGAAGGCGATCGGGGTGACGATCAGCTCACGGATACGTGTGGCACTCATGCGGCGACCACCTCGAGGCCGTGGTCGAGGAGTTTCGCGAGCCGGGCGATGTGCTCCGGCGCCGGGTCGAGCAGGGGCGCCCGTACACCGCCGACATCCAGGCCGCGCAGGGTCACACCGGCCTTGACCAACGACACGGCGTACCCGGGGACCTCGTCGCGCAGGGCGACCAGCGGGCCGTAGAACTCGTCGAGGAGCCGCGAGACCAGGGCGTCGTCGTCCTCGGCGAGGGCCCGGTGGAAGGCCAGGGCGATCTCCGGGGCGAAGGCGAACACCGCCGAGGAATACAGCTGGACGCCGATGCCCCGGTAGGCGGGAGCGGTCATCTCGGCGGTGGGCAGCCCGTTGAAGAACTGGAAGTCCTCCGTGCCCGGCACGGCTCGCACCGCGCGGACGATGCGGTGCATCCGCTCGATGTCCCCGATGCCGTCCTTGAGGCCGACGACCCCGGGCAGGGCGGCGATCTCGGCGGCCGTCCCGGCGGTGAGCCGGGCGGTGCCCCGCTGGTAGAAGACGACCGGCAGGTCCGTGGCCGCGATGACCTCCTCGACGTAGCGCACCAGGCCCTGCTGCGGGGCGCTGACGAGGTAGGGCGGCAGGAGCAGGATGCCGTCGGCGCCGGCACGTTCGACGCGGGCGGCCTGGTCGCGGGCGACCGGTGTGGGGCCGCCGGCCGCGGCGAGGACCGGCACGCGTCCGGCCGTGGTCCGCACGGCGACCCGGGTGGCCCGCTCGATCTCCTCGGTCGACAGCGCGTGGAACTCGCCGGTGCCGCAGGCGACGAACACACCTCCCGCCCCCGCGGCGACACCCGACTCGATGTGCTGGGCGAGCCGTTCCTCGTCCAGTGAACCGTCCGCCGCGAACGGCGTGACCGGGAAGAACAGCACTCCGTGGAACTTCATGTCTCCCTCAAACGTGGGGGTGGGTGTTCAGCCCTTGGTGGCCCCGGCGGCGATGCCGGTGACCAGCGAGCGCTGGAGGAGCAGATAGACGATCAGGCTGGGCACGAGGGCGATGACCGCACCGGCCAGCACGACCCCGGAGCCGACCTCGGGGTCGGTGCGCAGAATGGACAGGGCGACGGTGACCGTGTAGTCGGTGGGGTCCTTGGCGGCGATCAGGGGCAGCAGGTACTGGTCCCAGATCATGATGAAGCCGAGCACCCCGGCCACACCGAGGGCGGGCTTGCACAGGGGCAGGACGACCTGCCACAGCATCCGCAACTCGCCCACGCCGTCGATGCGGGCGGCCTCCTCGATCTCGGTGGGGATGTCCTTCATGAATTCGGTGAGCACCATCACCGAGAACCCCCAGGCGCCGAGCGGCAGGATCACGCCCCAGACCGTGCCCTTGAGGTCGACGCCGAGCACGGGCACATGGCCGAGGACCAGCGACAGCGGGATGGCGATGACCTCCTCCGGGAGCATCATCGTCAGCATGAACAGGGTCAGCACCAGCGCCTGGCCGCGGAACCTGTGCCGGGCCAGCGCGTAGGCAGCGAGGGTGCAGACGACGAGCTGGAGCAGCAGTCCGCCGCCCGCGATGACCAGGGAGTTGCCGAAGTAGTCCCAGATGCCGCGCTCGCCGGCCACCCGGAAGTTCAGCAGGGTCGGGTGGTGGGGGAGGAACGACAGCGTCGAACCGCTGGCCTTCTCGCTGAAGGAGCCGGAGAAGATCGTCAGGAACGGTGCCGCGAAGACCCCCAGGGCGAGCAGACAGAGCAGGACGCGCAGCGCCCAGGCGGGTCCCGGCCGGTCGCTCCAACCGAGGGCGGTGTCGAAACGGGCGGGGGTGGTGCGCTGCTTCCCGGCGGATTTCCGCGCGGCAGTGGCGCTCACCGGAGTCCGGACGGGGTCGATGGCGGGGGCGCTCATCTCACGTCTCCCCTCTTTCGGAGGTAGTTGACCGTGACGGTGAGCAGCAGCGTCACGCAGAGCAGGACCACGGAGGCGGCCGAGGCGCCGCCGATGTCGTTTCGGGTGAAACCGAGGGTGTAGGCGCGGGTCATCCACACGTCGGTGGAGCCGGCCGGGCCGCCGCCGGTGAGGACGTACACCTCGGTGAAGACGCGCAGCCCGCGGATGGCGGCGAGGGTCAGGACGATGCCGAGGGCGGGACGGATGGCGGGCAGTGTGATGTGACGCAGGCGCTGCCACAGCGCGACGCCGTCCATCGCGGCGGCCTCGTACAGCGAGCGGTCCACACCCGCGAGGCCCGCGAGGATGATCACCATGTTGTACGGGGCGAGCATCCAGATGCCCATGGCCATCGTGGCCCACAGCGCCGTGTCGGGGTTGTCCAGATAGGGCACCGGGCCAAGCCCGAACAGCCCGAGCCCGCTGTTGAGGAGGCCGTCGGACGTCGGGTAGTACATCAGTCGCCACATCTCGCCGACCACCGCGGTGGCGGTGACGACGGGCAGGAACACGGCGGTACGGATGATCTTCAGCGAGCGGGTCTGGCCCTCCAGCAGCAGCGCCAGCGCGGAGCCGACGAGGATCCCGCCGAGGGACATGCCGATGCCGAGGACCAGGGTGTGGCCGATGGCGTCCTGGAAGCGGTGATCGGTCAGGACCCGCGTGTAGTTGTCCAGGCCGACCCACTTGTCACCGAGGAAGGGCCGTACGTCGAAGAAGCTGAGCCAGACGCCCTTGCCCATCGGCAGGAACTTGAAGACGAGGGCCAGCAGCAGAGCCGGGGCGAGGAACAGCCAGGGCAGTACGGCCTTCTTGCTGAGGACCCGGGCTCTGCGCGGCCCGGGCGTCGTCGCGGTCGCGGTCATTTCAACAGCTCCTGGTCCTTGAGGTCACCGGCGAGGGTGTCGTCGAGCTCCTTCAGGCCGGAGCGGACGTCGCTGCCGCAGTAGGTGAAGATCGCGTTGAGTGCGTCGGCGGTGTCCTGCTTGATCGGGGCGAAGTCGGGCGCGTTGGGGAACTGCGCGGACGCCGTCTCGTACGCCTTCTGCACCACGCTCCACCGGGGGTCCTCGCGCACCTTCGCCGCGTCGAGCGTGGAGTTGACCGGGATGCGCACGACGGGCTGGTGGTCGCCGGTCATGGCCAGTTCCTGGCCCTCGGGGGAGACGAGGAACGCGGCGAGCGTCCGCTCCTGCTTCGCCTTGCCGGTCCTGGCGCCGAAGTAGATGTTCTCGCCGTCGGCCAGGACGTCGTTGTTGCCGGCCGGGCCCGAGGGCGCGGGCAGCACCTCGTACTTGTCCTTGCCGAGCGCCTCGTCGAACGTGGAGATGTTGTACGGGCCGGTGAGGTACATCCCGGCGTTGCCGTCCTGGAAGTTGGTGGTGTTCGCGGTGACGGAGGTGAGGGCGCTGGGCTGGATGACGCCTTTGTCGCCGCAGAAGAGGTTCTTCTTCATCCAGGTGACGGTGCGAACGGCGGCAGCCGAGTCCATGGCGGGCCGGTAGCCCGACCCCTCCTTCCGGAGGATCTGCACACCGCCCTGCCACAGATAACTGGCGCCCCACCAGGCGACGTAGCCGTTCTGCGCGCTGCCCGGGACGACCATGCCGTAGGTGTCCTTCCTGCCGTCCCCGTCCGGATCACGGGTGGCGAACGCCTTGGCGAGGGCGAGAGTGTCCTGCCAGGTCTTCGGCTGCGGCAGGCCGAGTTTCTCGCGCCAGTCCTTGCGGACGAACAGCGTCATGGCCTGGCGGGAGTACGGGATGCCGTAGTGCCTGCCGTCGCGGCCCACGGTGGACGACCAGGACTTGGCGGTGATCTCGTCGTGGCCCGCGATGGAGCCCGGGGTGATGGGCTTGAGCAGGCCCTGTGCCTGGTAACTGCCCATCAGGGCCGTGTCGTTGATCATGACGTCCGGCAGGTCCTTGATGGACGCCCGGCTCTGCAGCTGCTGGTCGAAGTTCATGACCGGCTGGAAGTCGATCTTGATGCCGGTCTTCTTGGTGAAGGCGGCGAACACGCGGTCATAGGTCTTGGCGGACTCCGGATCGCTCCGCGTCCACACCTCCAGGGTGTTCGGGTCACCGGCCCCGGCGCTGCCGGAACCGGAGCCGCAGCCGGCCGTTCCGAACAGGAGTCCCGAGACGGTGACCGTGGCAGCCAGGCGGAGACTTCGTCGGCGATCCCGCATGGGTGGTTCTCCGTTCATATTCGTGAACGCGCTTCACGAATCTAAATGATCGGCCAAGCTACGGATCGTTTCAGCGCCATGTCAAGACATGGCCGAGAGTTTTCACCGACGTCACACGACGCCCGGAAACACCGGGGGAGACGCCGACGGCCCCCACCGGATCATCCGGTGGGGGCCGTCCGAAAACGAGGGGGCGCGGGTCAGTCCTGCTGCTCTGCGTTCTTCTTCTTGATCCGGGCCGCTTCCTTGCGGACCTCCGCCTGAGTGGTGCGCTCCCGCTCCAGCCACTCGGGGCCTTCCTGCTTCAGCGCCTCGATCTGCTCGGTGGTGAGGGGCTCGGTGACGCCCGCGCGGGCGAGACCGGCGATGGAGACGCCGAGCTTGGCGGCGACCACCGGGCGGGGGTGCGGGCCGTTGCGCCGCAGGTCCTGCAGCCACTGCGGCGGGTTCGCCTGGAGTTCGTTCAGCTCGGCGCGTGAAACGACACCCTCCCGGAACTCGGCGGGTGTGGCCTCGAGGTACACACCCAGCTTCTTCGCCGCTGTGGCGGGCTTCATCGTCTGGGTGCTCTGGTGCGACGTCATGGCTCCCAGGGTATCGAGCGTGTGCACGACCCCTGACCACGGCCGGTAACCTGGCGAGGTGACAGGCTCGGATGAAACCCCCTCGTTCCGGCTCGCCTACGTCCCCGGGGTGATGCCCGACAAATGGGTGCGCATCTGGAACGAGCGGCAGCCCGATGTCCCGCTGGTCCTCACGCAGGTGCCCGCCGGAGAGGTGGCCGAGCGGCTGCTGGGCGGGGACGCCGACGCGGGCCTCGTCCGCACGCCGGTCGACCGGACGGTCTTCAGCGCGATTCCCCTCTACACCGAGCAGACGGTCGTCGTGGTGCCCAAGGACCACCTGGTCACGGCCGTTGACGAGGTGGCGCCGGAGGACCTGGCCGACGACATCGTGCTGCACCCGCTCGACGACGTCCTCGACTGGGAGACCCTCCCCGGGCGTCCCGCCCTCGAACGGCCCGTCACCACCGCCGACGCCGTGGAACTGGTCGCGGCCGGCATCGGCGTCCTCGTGGTCCCGCTGTCGCTCGCCCGACTGCACCACCGCAAGGACCTCACCCACCGGCCCCTCAAGGACGCCCCCGAGTCGAGCGTGGCCCTCTCATGGCCCGAGGACGCGAAGACGGACCGGGTCGAGGACTTCATCGGCATCGTCCGCGGCCGCACGGTCAACAGCACCCGGGGGCGTCAGCAGTCCCCGGCGCGGGACCGGTCCACGGACGCGACCCGGGGCGGCGCCCGGCGCAAGCCGGCGCCCGGCGCATCGGCGGCCGGCAAGTCGGCGGGGGCGAAGCGCACGGGGAAGAGCGGGAGCGGCGCGCCCCAGGGCAACAGGCGCGGCAAGCCCCGCCGCCGATCGTAGTACCGGGCCGACCGTCGTTCGTGGTGCCCGAACAGGCCCGCGGTTCGTGGTGCCCGAACCGGCCCGCGGTTCGTGGTACCCGCGTCGGCCGTGGTTCGTGGCATCCGCGTCTGCCGTCGTTCGTGATACCGGGGCCGGTTCGCGGAACGGGGCCGGCGGATGGACCGCGGCCCCGGAAGCGTACCCGTACCTGCTCAGCCGGCCGACGGAGAAGGCGCCGGCGCCCCATAGGACGGATTGGGCGCGACCGTCTGGAAATCCTTGAGGTCTTCGGGGATCGGCAGCACGCGGACCGGCGCACCCTGCTGCGGCGGCGGCGGTGTCGTCTGGTCCTGGGGCAGCTTGGGCGGGGCGGTGATCTGGAAGCTGACCTGCTCCTGATTGATCAGGCCGGTCTTCTCGAGCACCGTGATGTGGTCGAGAACGGTGTCGTTGGTCGTGTCCGCGAGCTCCCGCACGAGGCTGTTCCGGGTGGTCGCCCGGATCTTGGCGATCGCCGGGAAGATGCCCCCGTGCGCAACGCGCATGATGGTCACGGCAGTGGACTCGAACTCCCTGCCGGTGCTGCCCTCGGCCGTCGCCACGAACTGCTGCTGCTGCGGTGAGGGCTCGTTCGGAAGGGTGATGCCCAGGTCCGTGGAGATCTTGCGGCAGCCCGCGTCGAGCCGGCCGTGACCCACGAGCAGGTGCTTGGAGACCTCCTGCATCTCCGGCGACGTGCTCCGCTCCTTGATCATCTGCCCCAGCGGGTACTCCCAGAGTCCGGCCGCGCGCACGCGCACCACGAAGTCGCGGTCCGCTTCGGTCAGCGGACCCCACTGGGTGTTGGCGATGATGCGGTCCTGGCCGGAAGCCGCGTTCTGCACGCCCAGCATGCTCGGGTAGGCGAGCGCGGTGAGCGTAAGGATCAACGCACCGCCCACGAACGCGGTTCCTGCCGTGCTGCGCGAGATGCGCATCGTGCCTCCTGGGATTTGAACGGCCCAACACCAAGAGGTACGGACGCCGGGTGCAAAACAATCACTCCTGCCGCAAAAAAGTTCGCGGAGCCCGCCCGCCGTGGTCCGTGTACGGGACGGGAGAGGCCAGATCAGGACAGGTCGGCCGGGCCGACGAGCCAGTCGTACGCCGCCCGTGCCGTGAACTGCTCCTGGCCGCCCCGCAGGAGCAGACCCGCGGTCGCGAACTCCGGTGCGTCCGCCTGGGCCGGGACGTACGGGATCGCGATGCAGCGCATGCCGGCCGCGTGCGCGGCGGCGGCGCCCGGAGCGGCGTCCTCCAGCACGACACAGTCGGACGGGGCCGCGCCGAGCCGGCGGGCCGCCTCCAGGAAGACGTCCGGAGCCGGCTTGCCGTGCGCGACCTCGTCGGCCGAGACCACGGTGTGCAGCCGAGCGTCCAGGCCGGTTCCGGTCAGCACCGTGGCGATGGCCTCCGGCGACGAGCCCGAGGCCACGGCCATGGGCACGCCCTCGGTCGCCAGCAACTCGACGAACGCGCGCATCTCCGGGTAGGCGTGCGTGGCACTGCGGGCCAATTCCAGGTAGTTGCGGTTCTTCACCGCGAGCAGTTCCTCGACGGAGGCGGGCAGGCCGTAGCGGTCCTTCCAGTCCGCGACCGTCTCCTGCGTGCTGATGCCGACGTACCGCTCGTGGTCGGCCCAGGTGAAGTCCGCGATGCCGTACTCGCCGAGCGTCCGGCGGCCTGCCTCGTAGTAGTTCGGCTCGCTGTCCACGAGTGTTCCGTCGAGATCGAAGATGACTGACATTCCGCGGAGCTTGCTCATGTCGCCATGCTCTCAAAGATCATCCGCGGGCCGACCGTCCGATCGACTCCACCAGCGGCAGCATCCGGTGGGGCACGCGCTCGCGCAGTGCGACCTCGGTACGGGTGCGCACCACCCCGGGCATGCTGATCAGCTTCTGGACGACGTCCTCCAGATGTGCGTTGTCCCGGGCGACCACCCGGGCCAGCAGATCCCCGCCACCTGTGATCGAGAACGCCTCCACGATCTCCGGTACCGCCGCCAGAGCGTCCCCCACCTCGTCGAGATGGCCCTGGGTGACCTCGATGTGGACGAAGGCGAGGACGGGATGCCCGAGCGCGGCGGGGGAGAGGGCCGGTGCCGTGCCGGTGATCACACCGTCGCGCTCCAGCCGGTCGAGCCGGGCCTGGAGCGTGCCCCGGGCGACGCCCAGGATCCGGGCGTACTCGCGCACGCTGGTGCCCGGCTGCTCCAGCAGCAGCCGCAGGATGCGGGTGTCGAGCTCGTCCACGGGCATGGCGCCTCCTTCTCGTCCGTTGGCTCTGCCGCGGCCGCTCACCGGTCGCTCAGACTGTACCAATGGCCCAGTTCAGGAGGAGCCGGTTGAGCCACTGGCCTCCGGGATGCTGATATGGGTGCGTCGATGGCGCTGCGGACCCCGCGGCGCCTTTTTCATGCGTGTTCATGGCCGGTGTTGCGAGAGGGGCGGTAAGCGGTGCTGAAGAGGGTGTTCATGGCTCCGGATCCGGGGCGGACGCGGCTGCGGTTCGGTGCGCGAGCCGTGCTCGGCATCGCGCTCGCGGTAGCGGTGTGCGGCCTCGCCGGGCATTCCCTCGCGGGTGCCGTCACCGGCGGTCTCGCCGCCCTGCTCGCCCTGTTCACCGTGACCGACGCCACGGTGCGGGGCCAGGCCGTCACGACCGCTCTGCTGCCCGTCGTGGGCCTGCCCGTGCTCACCGCCGCGGCCGAGCTGCACGACCACCCGGTGGCCAGGGACCTCACCTTCCTCGCCGTCGTCGGCGCAGGCGTGTACGCGCGCCGCTGGGGCCCGCGCGGCCACAGCCTCGGGGTGTTCGCGTTCATGACCTTCTTCGTGGCGCAGTTCCTGCACGCCACCACCGGCCAGCTGCCCCAGCTGTACGCCGCGGTCCTGCTGTCGGTCCTCGCCGCCGCCGGGGTGCGCTTCGGCCTCTGGTGCTACGAGCGCCGCCTGCCCCCGCCGGCCGTGCCCGTTCCACCGGGCGGCACCGGTCTGGCCCGGGTGACCACCCGGCAGGCGATCCAGGCGACCGCCGGGGCCGGCTTCGCCCTCGTCGTGGGCCAGCTGGTGTCCGGGCAGCGCTGGTACTGGGCCGTCGGCGCCACCTGGTGGATCTTCGTCAACACCACCTCGCGCGGCGAGACCCTGGTCCGCGGCTTCCGGCGGCTGCTCGGAACGGTCATCGGCATCGCCCTCGGCCTGCTCGTGGCCGTGCCCGTGCACGGCGACCCGGCCGTCACGGCCGCGCTGGCCGCCGTCTGTGTGTTCGGCATCTTCTACACCGCCGCCGTGTCCTACACCTGGATGATGCTCTGGGTCACCCTCCTCGCCGGACTGCTCTACGGCCTCCTCGGCGTGCTCGGCCCCGGCCTGCTCGCCCTGCGGCTCGCCGAGACCGGCGTCGGGGCGCTCGGCGCCGCCCTGGCCGTGATCCTCGTCCTGCCCGTGACCACTCACAGCATCACCGACGCCTGGATCCGGCGGGCCCTGCGCTGCGTGCACGCCTGCGCCGTCGAGACCGCCCGGCGCCTGGCTGGCGCGGCGGACGCCGACCCGGCCCCGCGGGTGGCGGAGCTGGAGCAGCTCCTCGCCCGGGTGCGGCTGTCGGTCGCCCCGCTCGTGCACCCGCTGAACCCGATGCTCGGCCGCAAGCGGCGGGCCCGGCACGTGCTGGCCCTCCTCGACGACTGCGCCCGCGAGATCCGTGGTCTGGTCGCCGTCGCGGCGGACCCCGAGGCCTCCCACGACGCCCGTCTCGCCACGGCCTGCCGACGGGTGGAGGCCGCCGTGGAGGCCCTCACCGAGGGCAGGGACATCGCGGTCCACGCGGACGGCCTGCCCCACGCGGAACCCGCCCTGGCGCATCTGCACGGCCTGGAGCGAGCCCTGGCCGATCTGGCCCGCCCCCTGCGCACCCCGTCGGGCTCACCGCTGGTGGGCGCCTGACGGGACCGTGGACGCGCGCAGCCCCGGGCCGGCACGGTGCAGACGCCCGCTCCGCCGGGTCCGGCCGGGCGACGCGCCCTTGACGGATCCGGCCCGCCCCCTGCGCACCCATCGGGCTCACCGCTGGTGGGCGCCTGACGGGACCGTGAGGACGCACGCAGCCGGCCCTGCACGGTCCCGTGTGCGTACGGGCGGGCGGGCACGGGCAGGCCCGGGCGATCACCCACCGCATCGCCCTCCCGCCCCACGGCATATCGATCTTCGGCGCGCCTGACCCGGCCCGGCACGGTGCCGACGCCCGCTCGGGGCCGACCGGGCTACGCGCCCTTGACCGTTTGGTCTAGACCGCGCATGATCGGCTGCGCGGTCCACCCGGCCGCGCGGACGAGAGGGGACAGCGGTGGCGGACGGCAGACGGCGGGCGTTCATCGGGTCGTTCACGGCGGCCGGCGGCCCCGGCATCGTGACCGCGGAGGTCGACGCCGACACCGGCGCACTGACCGTGCTGAGCAGCGTGAACGCCGTCCCGGACCCCTCCTGCCTGACGCTCTCGCCGGACGGGGAGATGCTGTACGCGGTCAGTGAGACCGCCCAGGGCGCGGTGGCCGCGTACCGGGTGGACGGGGACAAGCCCGAGCCGGCCGGGCGGCCCGTGCCGGTCGACGGCAGCGGCCCGACCCACCTCAGCCTGTACGCCGGGCACGTGCTGACCGCCAACTACGGCTCCGGCAGCGTCACCGCGGTCCCCCTCCGCCCCGACGGCACGCTCACCCGCTCCGCATCCCGCGTGCTCCGGCACAGCGGCGCCGGTCCGCACACGCCCCGCCAGCAGGGGCCGCACGCACACCAGGTGCAGCCCGACCCGAGCGGCCGCTGGGCCGTCAGCGTGGATCTCGGCACGGACTCGGTACGGGTGTGCACGCTGACGGACGGTGCCCTGGTTCTGCACCGGGAGACCGCCCTGCGCCCCGGCTCGGGGCCCCGCCACCTGGCCTTCCACCCGGACGGCCGCCACGCGTACGTCGTCAACGAACTGAGCCCCTCCGTCACCGTGTGCCGCTGGGACGCGGCGGAAGGCGCCCTGACGCCGCTGTCCGAAACCCCGGTCCTGCCCGGTGCACCGGCGCGCGAGGCCTACCCTTCGGGCATCGCCGCCTCGCGCGACGGCCGCTTCGTGTGGACCGCCACCCGCGGCGAGGACGTCCTGTCCGTGCTCGCCGTCGAAGGCGAAGGGCTGCGGCTCGTCACCACGGTGCGTTGCGGCGGCCACTGGCCGCGCGCCCTCACCGCCGACGACGGCTTCCTGTACGTCGCCAACGAGCGCTCCGGCGACGTGACCTGGTTCGCGGTCGATCCGCTCACGGGCGTTCCGCGACGAGGCGGCTCGATCAGGGTGCCGGCGGTGTCCTACGTGGCCCTCGGCTGAGCAGGAGTCACCAAGCCGCCCGCACGCCCGCACCCTGCCGGGCGCCCACGGACGACGAAGGCCCGCTCCGAACCGGAGCGGGCCTTCTCGGTGTCGTGCGCGGCGCCTGGTGTCAGCGCACGGGCGTGCTCTGCGCCTGCTGCGGCGCGATACCCAGCGCCGTCGTGTACTTGGCCAGGGCCAGCTTGCCGATCGCCGGGTACGGGCCGAGCGGCTCGGCGGCGGAGCATCCGGCCTCCTTCGCGGCCTCCTCGAGCAGGATCTGCTCGATCTCCGGGCCGATCAGGTACGGCGCGAGCGCCAGCTGCTGCGAGCCGGAGGAGCGCAGCTGCTCGGCGACGGAGGCGATGGAGCCCTCCTGGTCCAGGGCCGCGGCCATCACCGGAACGGCGAGACGCGCGGCGAGCAGCATGCCGGTGATGCCTGCCGCCTGCACGGCCTCGTCACCGCCCACCGAAGCGAGGATGATGCCGTCCGCGGCGGTCGCCACGGTGAACAGCCGGGCACGGTCCGCACGGGCGAGACCGGCCTCGGACAGCCGCACGTGCAGCGCCTCGGCGAGCAGCGGGTGCGGACCGAGGACGTCGGTCAGCTCGGCGGCGACACGGCTCTCCATGAGGGCCTGGC
The DNA here is from genome assembly GCF_055606225.1 of Streptomyces sp. NPDC037100. NCBI lineage: Bacteria > Bacillati > Actinomycetota > Actinomycetes > Kitasatosporales > Streptomycetaceae > Streptomyces > Streptomyces sp. NPDC037100. Next base: position 89,788 of record NZ_JBVJSX010000009.1, read on the forward strand.
GGACCTGGCGCAGCAGCGAACCGTCCGGGCCTGCGAGCAGCGGCACGACGACGGCGACGGGGCCGTCGGGCATCTTGACGTCCATGCCGGCGGCGCGGGCCTGCTCGAAACGGGCCGTGCGCTCCTCGGCCGCGTGCACGAGCACGGCCTGCAGCGAGGGGAACTCCGCGTTGTCCCCGTCGAGGTATCCGATGCGGGCGTCGAGGCCGGGCAGCTCGGAGCGGGCGATGCTCACGACCTCTTCGGCGAGGCTGCGCGTGGTGTTACTGGGCGTCCCCGGCACGGCGAGGACGAGCGCGGGCGCGCCCTCGGGAGCAACCAGCGGCTCGGGACGGCGGTGCCGTCCGGGCTGGCGGGGGCGCGGCATTCGTACGGGCAGGCCATCCGCGGGCCCAGTGGGGGAACTCATGGCGCCGCATGTTACTGGCTTCCTGGGTTCCTCTGTTCGGGGAGGGTGCAGGTGAGCGGTATCCGTCCCGTTTTGTCTATTGAGTTACGTACGGATCGGACGCGATCGGATCAATCACCCGAACGGATGGTCACGGACAGCATCCTCTCGTCACCCGGCAGCGTGAGGGAACCGGTGCTCAGTTCGGCCGCGATGCGCACCGAGCCGTGCAGCGGATCGCCCTCGGCCGGCACCCGCCGCGCCCGGGGGAGCCGCCGGGCCAGTTCTTCGTCCAGAGGCCCCAGCAGCGGGTCGCCCAGCTCGAACAGGCCGCCGGTGACGGCGACGCGCGGCTCACCGCCGGAGGGGCACACGGCCGCCGCGGAGTCCGCCATGTGCCGGGCGGCGGTACGCAGGATGCCCGCGGCGACAGGATCCTCGTCCGCGCAGGCGGCCACGCGGGGCGCGAAGGAGGCGAGCACGGCGGGCCGGTCGGGACGGGGATACAGCGCGCCGGGCAGCCCCGCCACGGGCCCGAACTCCTCCTCGGCGCGGGCCAGCAGACGGGCCGAGCCGTCCTGACGCCCGTCGTGTGCGCGCAGCGCGGCCTCGAGGCCGGCCCGGCCGATCCACGCACCGCCCCCGCAGTCGCCGAGCAGATGCCCCCAGCCGTCCGCACGCCGCCAGGCGGTCAGGTCGGTGCCCACCGCGATCAGCCCCGTACCGCCGGCGACCACGGCACCGGGGCGCGGCCCGAGCGCTCCCACGTAAGCGGTCACGGCATCGGCGGCCAGTGCGACTCGGCGCACCCCCCACTCCCGGGCCAGGGCGCCGGGCAGTTCGGCACGCAGCCCGTCCCCCAGGGAGGCCATCCCGGCCGCGCCCACGGCGACGGTGGTCAGCGGCATCGCTCCCGCCTCCACGGTCAACGCGCTCACCAACGGCACGAGTTGCGCCATGAAGTGCCCGGGATCGATGCCTCGCCCGCCCGTGCGAACCGGCTCACCGGACTCGCGGCGGGCCAGCGGTCCGCGCTCGGCGGTGCCGATCACGGCCCGGAGCCCGGAGCCTCCGGAGTCCACGGCGAGAAACCCGGAACCCTCCGACGCCCCGGTCACGGCAGGCGCCAGTCCACCGGTTGGCCGCCCTGGCGGATCAGCAGGTCGTTGGCCCGGCTGAAGGGGCGGGAACCGAAGAAGCCCCGGTCGGCCGACATGGGGGAGGGGTGGGCGGATTCGACGGAAGGCAGGTCCCCGAGGAGCGGGCGCAGATTGCGGGCGTCACGGCCCCACAGGATGGACACCAGCGGCTTGCCGCGCCCGGCCAGGGCCCGGATGGCCTGCTCCGTGACCTCCTCCCAGCCCTTGCCCCGGTGTGCGGCGGGCTTGCGCGGGGCGGTGGTCAGCGCCCTGTTGAGCAGCAGCACACCCTGCCGCGTCCACGGCGTGAGGTCACCGTTGGACGGCTGGGGGTGCCCCAGGTCGGCGTTCAGCTCGCGGTAGATGTTGATGAGGCTGCCGGGCAGTGGCCGCACCTCCGGCGCCACCGAGAACGACAGCCCCACCGCGTGCCCTGGAGTGGGGTACGGGTCCTGACCGACGATCAGGACCCGTACGTCGTCGAAGGGCTGCTGGAAGGCCCGCAGAACGTTCGGCCCGGCCGGGAGGTAGGTGCGTCCCGCGGTGATCTCCGCGCGGAGGAAGTCCCCCATCGCGGCGACGCGTTCGGCCACCGGTTCCAGGGCCTTCGCCCAGCCCGCTTCGACGATCTCATGCAAGGGTCGTGGTGCCACGGGCGTCACCCTACTGCCGTACCGGCAGCGCCGATCAACCGGTGGCCAACGCCTGAGTGCACCCTCGCCCCCGCCTGGTCCTCCGCCTCCCCCGTCCTCGCCCTTGCCTCAGCCGACGAGCGCGGCCCGCACGCACAGTACGTCCGGAAGGTGCGAGGCGAGCTGCTGCCAGTTGTCGCCGTCGTCGGCCGACGCGAACACCTCGCCGTTGCGGTTGCCGAAGTAGATGCCCGCGGGGTCGGCGTCGTCCGTGCACATCGCGTCGCGCAGCACCGTGCCGTAGTGGTCCTCCTGGGGCAGTCCCGCCGAGAGGGGCTCCCAGCTCTTGCCCGCGTCCGTCGTCCGGTAGACCCGGCACCGCCGGTCGGCCGGGACCCGGTCGGCGTCGGCGTTGATCGGGAACACGTACGCCGTGTCGCCCCGGTGCGGATGCGCCGCCGCGGCGAAACCGAACGTGGACGGCAGGCCCTCGCCGATGTCCGTCCAGTGCCCGCCGGCGTCGTCACTGCGGTACACGCCCCAGTGGTTCTGCAGGTACAGCCGGTCCGGGGTGGCCGCGTCCCGCGCGACCTTGTGCACGCACTGACCGAACTCCGGGTTCGGGTCGGGCAGGAACACCGCGGAGACACCCGAGTTGGAAGGTGCCCAGCTCGCGCCGCCGTCCAGGGTGCGGAACACGCCGGCGGTCGAGACGGCGACCGTCACCGCCTTCGGGTCGCGCCGGTCGGTGAGCACGGTGTGCAGGCCCTCCCCGCCACCGCCCGGCACCCACTTCGAGCGCGTGGGGTGCTCCCACAGGGGCCGGACCAGCTCGAACGTCTCCCCGCGGTCCTCCGAGCGGTACAGCGCGGCCGGCTCGGTGCCCGCGTACACCACGTCCGGCTCGGCGGCGGCCGCGTGCAGCTGCCACACCCGCTCCAGGGACGCCCCCGTGTCCTTGGGGAACTTGACCGCCGGGCGGGCCGGTTCGGTCCAGGTCCGGCCGAGGTCGTCGGAGTGGAACACGGACGGGCCCCAGTGCGCGCTGTCGCCGCCGACCAGCAGCCGCGGGGTCCCGGCCCGGGTGTCGACGGCGACCGAGTACACGGCCTGCGCGTTGAAGTAGGGGCTCTCGTCGAACTCCCAGGCCCCACCACCTCGCCGGCGCCCGATGAACAGGCCTTTGCGCGTGCCCACGGCGAGCAGTACCTCGGTCATGCCGATCACCTCCGCGGCGTCGTCGTTGACGCCCTCGTCCCGAACACCGGCCAGTCTGCACCCGACCACTGACAGTCACCTCCGGAGCGGGCTGAGCCCCAGGTCAGCGGGGTGTCGGCGAGGCGGGTCCGGGTCTCGCGGGCCGCCCTGGCCGGGCGTTCGCCGGGGCCGGGGACCGCGGAGATCGTGACGCCGGGTAGGTGCAGTGAGCATCCAGGCGCCGCCGTCCGTATGGGGAGAGCGGCGGAATGGTCGTGGGCTCGTGAGGAGGAGGCCTTCGATGGCATTACGTGGACCGAAGGTGTGGCTGTGGCGCTGGCGGCGCAATCCGCTCAAGCGCCGTGGCGACCGGGTGGAGGCCTGGGTCGTCCTGGGCGTGTGGATGCTCACCGTGTTCGTCGGGCTGCTCGCCGGGACGACGGTGAGCCGTTCCGTCGAGGACGGACTGGCCCGGGAACGCGTCGAGTGGCGCCCCCTCGTGGCACGGCTCGCCGAGCGCGCCCCCGGGGTGGCCTCCGAGAACGGCCGTGTGTCCCGCACCGAGACGGTGTGGGCGACGGCACGGTGGACCGCCGCGGACGGGTCCGAGCACTCCGGCGAGCTGCGGGTCCCGGCGGGCAGCGCCGTGGGGGCCCCGGTCACCGTGTGGACGGATCCCGAGGGCCGTCAGGTCACCCGGCCCGTCACCGAATCCCAGGCCCGTGTACGGGCCTGCCTGATCGGGGGCGCGGCAGGCCTCTGCGCCGCGGCCGTCCCCCTGGTCGCCGGCCGTGCTCTTCGCGGTCGCCTGGAGCATCGCCGCATCGAGCAGTGGGACGCGGAGTGGGCCCGCTTCGGCCCGATGTGGGGGCGTACGACGGGGTGAGGCCGTCGCGGCGCCCGGTCCGACAGGCTCCGGCTCCGCTGGCGGCCTTGTCCGGCTACTCGTAGGCGCCGGCTCCGCGGGCGGCCTTGTCCGGCTACCCGTAGGCGCCGCTCCCGCGGGCGGCCTTGTCCGGCTACCCGTAGGCGCCGCTCCCGCTGGCGGCCTCGCCCGGCCACCCCCAGGCGCCGGCCCCACCGGCGGCCCTGTCCGCCACCCGCAGGCGCCTGCCCTACCGGTGCCCCGCTCCGGCCAGCGCCCGACCACACACCCGCAGCAGTGTCAGGTCCTCGCGTATGCCGTTGCCTCCGGCGTCGGTGCGATGCCGGCGGGGAGAGGCGAGCTCGGCTCGGAGCAGGTCGTGCAGGGGTGCTCCCGCCGGTCCCAGTGCCGAGACGCACTCGGCGACCATCGCGCGCGTGCGCGGGTGCTCCCTCCACGTCGAGCGGAGGATGGGGAGGAACCGTTCCGGTTCCCCGGTCGTCCGCCACACCGCGCAGGCGGCGGTGGCCCGTTCCCGCGCGTCACCGTGGTCGGCCAGCTCGCGCAGCCCGGACAGGGCCGGGCGAGCGGCGGGGCCCAGCCGCCCCAGTAGAGCCGCCGCGCGGCGTCGGCGGTCGTTCCCCGTGTCAGTCCCCGGGTCCGTCATCGTGTCCGTCAAGGCGCGGAGCAGCACGGGCAGCACGGCATGTGCGTCACCCGTGATCGACCACAGCGCGTCCGCCGCCGCGAGGGCGCAGTCGCACTCCAGCAGTCCGCGCAGATCCGGTACCGCCTCGCGTGCGGCGTCGCCGAACGCGCCGAGGGCACGGACCGCCGCCTCCGTGACGGCGTCGCGCCGCCGCAGCCCGTCCGGCATGCCGCGCAGCAGACGCAACACAGCGGGTACGGAGGCGTCGTCGCCCAGCGCGGCAAGGGCCGACAGCAGGGGAACGGCCCGTTCGCGGATGTCGGACGCGTCGAGCGGCACGCGGGCGAGCCGTCGCCGCAGCGCGGGGGCGAGCGGCACGGCCGCGCGGCCCAGGTGGGGTACGGCCAGCCCCAGATCGTGCGGTACGACCGGACCCGCCAGCACCTCGGCCAGCAGCGGTACGGCCCGCGCGTCCCCCGTCCCGGCCAGTGCCTTGAGCGGGCCGCCCAGGGCCGGTGCGCCCCGCTCCCCATGCCGTATGCGCAGTTCGGGACGGTACGTCACCAACGCGTGAAGAGGGTCCGCGGCAGGCGCGGCCAGCTCGGAGAGCTCCAGCAGGACCGTGACCGCCGCGTCGTGCAACCGGACCTCCTTCGCGCCCAGTTGGTTACCGATGAGGGTGACCGGCTCCGCGTGGCCGGCGCGCCATTCACGGAAGAGCCCGGCCGACATCCACACGCCGTTGCACCGGTCGAGGGGATCCGGGCTGGTCAACTGCCCGCACAGCAGGGCGACACGGTCGGCCACCCGGCTGCCGAGCGCGGAGTGCAGGGTCCGCAGCAGCCGGGAGCCCTCCTCGTCAGAGGGGCGCAGCCGCCGCAGCCGGGCGGCGAGTGTGTCCGGACCCGGACAGTCGTCCGGGCGTCCCGCCCGGGCCCGCCTCCCCGATCTGTCCCTGAGCAGCCGGACGACGGTCGGTACGAGATCGGCGGGGAGCAGATCCGGGGCGCATCCCGCGAGCTGGCCGAGTGCGGCGAGCCGGAGACCGGGGCCGTAAGGCGGCCCGCTCAGCTCGGTCAGCAGGCGCACCGCCTCGGCTGCGTGAGCCTCCACGGCCGGGCGGTGGCGCTGCGCGAACAGGCCGAGGCTCTCCGCGAGGGCGAGCAGGACACCGTCGTCCCGCTCCACGTTGATCCGCTCCCGCACCAGGTCGAGCACCCGCTCCGGTTGGTCGACGTACCGCACCAGCGCGCCCGGGACCGCCCGTCGTACTGCGGCGTCCGGGTCCCCCGCGAGACGGACGAAGACGTCGGCACGCGCGCGCAGGGTCTCCCGCACCTCTGCCGCGCGGTCATCGCGGGCACCGGCGATGTCGCCGATGCTGACGAGGAGTTCCACCACCCCCGCCCGGTCCCGCACCTCCTCGCGGCCGGCGAGCGCAAGGAGAAACGGAACACAGGCGAGCGTCGAGTCGTGGACGTCGTCGTCCTGGTGGTGCACGGCGCCGTACATCCCGTCGAGCGCGGTCTGTCGCTCGGCAGGGTCGGCGGAGGCCAGCCCCCGCAGTAGTCCGGGTACGTCCTCCGCGCTGCCGTGCGCGTGGCGCAGCGAGGCCCAGTCGACCTCGTCCATCCCCCTGAACACGTTGTCCTCCCCCAGACGAAATGCCAACTGACGGGGAGTCTGCACCACGGCACCGACAACGAAGCGGAATCGGGAGATGACTGTGCGCGATCTGTGCGCACGATGGCTTGAGTTCGAGTCGGCCCCGCCCTGGCCGGTGGCCCGCGCTCTGGCAGGTTGTCCCGCCCTGGCCGGTTGCCCGCTCTGGCAGGTTGTCCCGCCCGGACCGGTTGCCCGCCCTGGCTGGTTGCCCCGCCCGCGTCGGTCGCCCTCTCGACCGGCCGGCCCGGCCCCGGCTCCTCAGCCCCTGCCGCCGGGCAGCGCCCGCTCCACGATCGTGTCCAGGTCCGCCGTCTGCGGCAGCGTCCCGAACGCGTGCCCCCAGTCACCCCCGAGCCGTGTCGCGCAGAACGCGTCGGCGACGGCCGCCGGGGCGTGCCGGACGAGGAGGGAGGCCTGGAGGGTCAGCGCCATCTGCTCCACGAGCCGGCGAGCCGTGGTCGGTGACGCCTCGGACAGACCCGTCTTGAGCCGCGTCACGGCCGAGTCCAGGCGGGCGTCCGCTCCCCGGGCGAGGGCGAGCTCTCCGAACAGGGCCTCGGCGGTGCCCGGTTCGCGGGTCAGCGCCCGCAGCACATCGAGCGCGTTGACGTTCCCCGAGCCCTCCCAGATCGACAGCAGGGGAGCCTCGCGGTAGTGCCGCGGCATGCCCGAGTCCTCGACGTAGCCGTTGCCGCCGAGGCACTCCAGTGCCTCCGCGGTGAAGGCCGGGCCCCGCTTGGTCACCCAGTACTTCCCGACGGCGGTGGCGATCCGGCGGAACGCGGCCTCCGACCTGTCGACATCGTCTTTGCGGATCGCCCGGTCGGCCGCCCCCGCCAGTCGCAGGGTGAGCGTCGTGGCGGCCTCGGACTCCAGCGCCAGATCGGCCAGAACGTTGCGCATCAGCGGCTGGTCCACGAGCCGTGCGCCGAACGCGCTGCGGTGGCGCGCGTGGTGCCCGGCCTCGACGAGGGACTTGCGCATCAGCGCGGCCGACATCATCACGCAGTCCAGCCGCGTGCAGTTGACCATCTCGATGATGGTCTTCACGCCCTGCCCCTCCGGGCCGACCAGCCAGGCCACCGTCCCGTCGAACTCGGGCTCGGAGGAGGCGTTGGACCGGTTGCCCAGCTTGTCCTTCAACCGCTGGATGCGGAAGGTGTTGCGGGTCCCGTCCGGCAGTACACGCGGCACCAGGAAGCACGACAGCCCGCCCGGAGCCTGTGCCAGGACGAGGAACACGTCGCACATCGGCGCCGAGGTGAACCACTTGTGCCCGCGCAGCGTGTACACGCCGGGCTCGGCCGTCGGTGTGGCCGCCGTGGTGTTCGTCCGGACGTCGGAACCGCCCTGCTTCTCGGTCATCCCCATGCCCGCGAGCAGCCCGCGCTTCTCCGTGGGCTCCCGGAGGACCGGGTCGTACTCCCGGCTCGTCAGCAGCGGCTCGTAGAGCTTCGCCAGCTCGGGCTGCCTGCGCAGCGCGGGAACGGCGGCGTAGGTCATCGACGTGGGGCAGCCGTGCCCGGCCTCGGTGTGCCCCCACACCAGTCCGCCCGCGGCCCTGACGACATGAGCGCCGGGCCGGTCGTCCGCCCAGGGCGATGCGGCCAGTCCCTCCCCGATCGCCGTGCGCATCAGGTGGTGCCAGCTGGGATGGAACTCGACCTCGTCGACGCGGTTGCCGTACCGGTCGTGCGTGCGCAGCTCCGGCTCGTGCCGGTTGGCCAGGTCGGCCCACTCCTGCGCCTGGGCGCTGCCGGCCTGCCTCCCGAGCCGCCGCAGGTCCTCCTCGGCCCACCCGGCGCCCTCCCGCCGCAGCCCCTCCAGCAGGGCCCTGTCGTCGGAGGCGTCGTAGGGGGTGAGGGGCGGGGCCTGGTTGGTGACCTCGTGCGTGGGCCCGCGGTACGCCGGTTGTTCGTCCAGTGAGGAGACCATGCGTCGAGTGTTGCATTCTGACTGCGGTCGCAGCAATCCAGCAACACGGATATCCGCGGCGTACAGTTTGTGACCATGCCGATGAACGTCCCGGCGCCGCCCGGCGCGCTCGATCTGCGCCCGCTGTCCGCGCGGTCGGTCGTCCTGAGCCTGCTCCTCGGCACGCATCCCCCCGAACTGCCGGTCAGGGAGCTGCTGCGGCTCGTGGACGGGTTCGACGTCGGCGGCTCCACCCTGCGGGCGGCGCTCAGCCGGATGGTGGCCGCCGGAGACCTGCGGCGCACGGACGGCGGCTACCGCCTCAGCGACCGGCTGCTGGAGCGCCAGCGCCGCCAGGACGACGCCGTGCGACCGCGCACGCGCGCGTGGCACGGCGACTGGGAGATGGTCGTGATCACCGCGACCGGACGCGGCCCGGCCGAACGCGCAGACCTGCGCACACGGCTGACCGCCCTCCGGCTTGCCGAACTCCGCGAAGGCGTCTGGCTCCGGCCCGCCAATCTCGCCCGTGCTCTCCCGGATGACCTGAACCAGGTCGTCCAGCGCTACACGGCCCGCCCTGATCGCCCCTCGGGCGAACTGGCCGAAGCTCTGTGGCCGCTGGACGCCTGGTCCGCCACCGCCCGGGCTCTGCTCGCCCACATCGCCGGCTCGTCCCGCCCGGCCGACCGTCTGACGGCCTTCGCCGCCGTCGTACGGCACCTGCTCGCCGACCCCGTGCTGCCGCCCGGACTCCTGCCCGCCGACTGGCCCGGCATCGAACTGCGCGCCGCCTACACCGCCTACCAGCGGGAGCTGATCGGGGAGGTACGCGCGCGCGTGCGCGGCACATGACGCGGACGGCCGTGCGCAGCGCCCGCCGGCGCTCCGCACGGCCGCCTTCACCGTGGGGGGACAGTCTGAGGGGGGACTACCTGTAGATGATGTCCGAGGTGGAGTAGAGGCAGTTCTTGCTGTCGGGCCCGGATCCGACGGCGGTGTTGTTGTTGTACTTCTGGCAGGGGACGACCTTGCGGCCGGAGTCGTTGCGGATGGTGATGTTCCGCAGCGTCGCCACGTCGTTGCGGTTGACGTTGATGCCGACGAGCCGCGCCGTGGAGCCGGTGCCGGTCACGTCGACGGTGTTGAGGTTGACCTTGCGGGTGTACTGCGTGGAGCAGTCACCGCAGGAGCGGTACAGCGTCTTGAACTCCTGCACCGCGAAGTTGGAGATGGTGAGGGTGCCGCCGCCGTTGTGCTGGAAGACCTTGTCCGCCGCCTTCTTCGCGCCGCCGCCGATCACCTGGTAGGTGGCACCGTTGCCGCCGCGGAAGGTGGCGGCGTCCTCGCCGACGTCCTCCCACCAGACGTTCTGCAGCGTGCAACTGCCCTCGCAGTGGATGCCGTCGGCCGCGGGGGCGCCGAGGATGACGTTCTTCAGCACAGCGCCGTCGGCGAGCTTGAAGATCGGGTCCTGACCCTCCTCCTGGCCGTCACCGGCCAGGGCGCCGGTGCCGTAGTACCGCTTCATCCCGTAGTCCTTGGTGCCGGACACGGAGATGGTGGCGGAGGTTCCCTGGCTGCCGTTGGGAGTCGGCCAGGTGGCGGCGCTCGCGGTGGGCGCATTCGTGGTCATGATCATGCCAACCGAGAGGCCGAGGGTGGCCAGTGCGCCGGTCAGTGCGCGCCTGCGGGCGCGCGGGCGTGTCGCAGAAGTCATGTCCCGATTCCTTCTGTCGTGGGGGTGGAGCGCGTCGGGCTCCTCCGGAGCCCGAGCGTCCCGTCGGGGGGCGTGCCTTCGTTGAGCTGGTGGGTCACGTTGGTGAACAACGTTCAGTATGCCGCTCGATCTGAGCTTCCCTGGGGGGCTGCTCGCGTCGGCGGGTCACACTGCTGAACGGAACGTAGGGGGCAAGCGCTTTCTAGTCAACGCCTCGCGCAGAACGTATTCGGCCGCTCCTGGTCAGGGTGCTGCCGGTGTGGGAGCGCTTCCATGAAAACCATGTCCATGTCACCATGCCGAAACGGATGCCTCCTGAACCGCACCTCACGACGGAAGGAACCCCGACGTGTCCGCGACCCCCCACCCCACGGCGCCGAGACGCCCGTGGCCGATGTTCCTCGCGCTCGTCGCCGCGCTGCTGCCCCTACTGGCGGCCACCGTGCTGGGCGCACCCGCGGCGGCCGCGGGCGAGCCCGCCCGTGATGCCGCCCGCACGGGGGCCGTCCCCGCCGCTGCCCTCACCGAGGTCACGAACTTCGGCACGAACCCCAGCAACCTGCGCATGTACCTGTACGTACCGGAGAGCGTCACGCCGAAGCCGGCCATCGTGGTGGCCGTGCACTGGTGCACCGGCTCGGGCCCGGACATGTACAACGGCACCGAGTACGACACGCTCGCCGACCGCTACGGATTCATCGTGCTCTACCCGTCCGTCACCCGCAGCAGCAAGTGCTTCGACGTCTCGTCACCCCAGGCCCTGCGCCGCGGCGGCGGCAGCGACCCCGTCGGCATCAAGTCGATGATCGACTGGACCACCCGGACCTACAACGCCGACACCGGCCGGATCTTCGCCACCGGCATCTCCTCCGGCGCGATGATGACGAACGTCCTGCTCGGGGACTACCCGGACGTGTTCGCGGCGGGCGCCGCCTTCTCCGGCGTCCCGTTCGGCTGCTTCGCCACCACCGACGGCTCCGAGTGGAACAGCGCCTGCTCGGGCGGCTCGGTCACCCGCACCCCGGAGGAGTGGGGCGACCTGGCCCGGAGTGCGTACCCCGGCTACACCGGCGCCCGGCCCCGGATGCAGATCTGGCACGGCACCCAGGACGACGTCCTGCGCTACCCCAACTTCGGGGAGCAGATCAAGCAGTGGACCAACGTGCAGGGCGTGAGCCAGACCCCCGTCACCACCGACACGCCCCAGTCCGGCTGGACCCGTACCCGCTACGGAGGCACGGGTGACCGGGCCCCCGTGGAGGCCGTCGGTCTGCAGGGCGTCGGCCACAACTTGTACGCCCAGGGCATGGCGTCCCGCGTGCTCACCTTCTTCGGCCTGGACGGCTCCGGGCCGGCTCCCCAGCCCCAGCCCGGCGCCTGCCGGGTGACGGCCTCGGTGAACGCCTGGAGCACCGGTCTGACCGCCTCCGTGACCCTCACCAACACCGGCACGACAGCCGTCAACGGCTGGAAGCTCGGCTTCACGCTGCCCGCGGGGCAGACGGTCACGGGCGGCTGGGGTGCCACGTACACGCCGTCGTCCGGGTCGGTCACCGCCACCGACGTCGCGTACAACGGCATCATCGCGCCGGGCGCGAGCGTGAGCATCGGCTACCAGGCGAGTCACGGCGGCAACAGCGCCGCCCCGGCCGCCTTCACGCTCAACGGAACGGCGTGCGTGGCCGGTTGACCTACCTCTGCGAGTGCCGGACCGGGCGGCCGGGCCGGACCGATCAGTTGGCCGCGCTGCTCGATGCGGCTGCCCGGCAGGCCGTCCCTCCGGGCGACTGACGCGCGCCTCTAACGCACCTCGGCCCGAGCGGCTTCCAGGAGCGACTGCCAGTCGGGGAGTTTCACCACGCCCCTGCCCAGTGACGCACCCAGCGCGGCCTCCGCACGTTCGATCGACTGCCAGCCCGGCCATTCCACCGGATCGGTACCTTCCGTGCGCAGGGCCGGCAGAGGGTCGTCGGGGACCGTCTTCGCGGCGAGGGCGGGGGCGTCCTCCAGCAGGGACGTCGCCGTCTCCTTCGCGCAGGGGCGGTTCGTGCCGATGACGCCGGTGGGGCCGCGCTTGATCCAGCCCGCCACGTACTCGCCGGGAGTGACGACGCCCTCGCGCAGCACGCGGCCGGACAGGTTCGGCACGGTTCCGGTGGCCGGGTCGAACGGAAGGCCCTCCAGGGGGACTCCGCGGTAGCCCACCGAGCGCAGGACCAGCTGCCCCTCGATGACCTCATGCCGGCCCGTACCCGTCACGCCGCCGTGACCGTCCGGAGCTGTGCGTTCGAACCGCGCAGCGCCCACGCGGCCCTCCTCGGCGAGGAGTTCGGCCGGACGGAGGAAGAACCGGAGGTGGATGCGGCGTGGCGCGCCCTTCGGGGGTGTCTGCGCCCAGCCGCGCAGCACCTCCACGTTGCGGCGCTGGGGCGCGGGCAGTGCGGAAGGATCCGTGTACCCCGGGTCCAGGGCCAGCTCAGCCGGATCCACCACCACGTCGGTCTCCGGCAGTGAGCCCAGTTCGCGCAGCTCCTTGGTGGTGAACCGGGCCTGGGACGGACCGCGCCGGCCCACCATGTGGATCCGGGTCACCCGGTTGTCCGCGAGGGTGGTCAGGGCCGCCTGCGGCATGTCGGTCGGGGTGAGCTCGGCCGGCCCCCGGGCCAGCATCCGCGTGACGTCCACGGCGACGTTGCCCACGCCGACGACCACGGCCGACCGGGCGTTCCGCAGGAAACCGGCGTCCACGGCGTCCGGGTGGGCGCTGTACCAGGACACGAACTGCGTCGCCGACCAGCTCCCCGGCAGGTCCTCCCCGGGGATGCCCAGACGCCGGTCGGTCGCGGCGCCCACGCAGTACACCACCGCGTGGTAGAGCTCCCGCAGCCGCGCGACGGCCATGCCGCCGGGGCCGATCTGCACGCCGCCGAGGAACCGGACCCGGTCGTGCTCGAGGACCGCGCGCAGGTTGCTCTGCAGCGACTTGATCTTCTCGTGGTCGGGTGCCACGCCGTAGCGGACGAGGCCGTACGGGCACGGCAGCCGGTCCAGGACGTCGACGCGCACGTCGGAGTCCAGCTGGACGAGGCTCTGGGCGGTGTAGCAGCCGCTCGGCCCGGAGCCTACGACGGCGACTCGCAGCACGGCGGAACTCCTTACCCGGGGGACCCGACGGATCTCAGGAGAGCGCTGACATCTCCAGCATCGCACCCGCCGGGCTCCGCTGACAGGGTGCAGTGCTCCACCCGCGGCGCGTGTCCGATCTGTAGGGAATGTGATCACGCGGTTACGTTCGGCCTGTGCTGAAAGCATCCTTTCTGAATCTTTCTGATCGCTCTCCGGCGGACGGTGCGGTGTCCGTGCGCCCCGCGTGGGAAGTGCGGGAGAACGAGGGCACGACGCGATGGTTCGAGTACCGGCTGGTGTTCGGGGACGGTGCCCGGGTGGATGCGCTGGCCGTCGTGGGCGGCGGATGCGTCTGCGTGGAGGAGGTGCGCGCTCAGCCCGCACTGTCCCTCGACGACCTGGCCGTGCTCGCCGACTGGATCGAGGAGTCGGTGGCCGAGGCATGTGGGCCCGGAGCCGGGCCCGACGGCTGCGGGGGCCAGGGGCGCCGGGCCAGGCCTGCCTGGCCCCGCGGGCCGGAGGGGCGTCGGCTGGTGGCACGGGAGTACCGCGCGGCCCAGCGGGACGGCGCCGACCCGATCCTCGCCGTGATGGGGGCGACCGGGCACAGCCGTCGCGCGTCCCTCCGGCTGATCGGCCAGGCCCGGGACGCGGGCCTGCTGTCGCCGCGTCGCGCCCGGCGCTGAACGCGTCCAGGCCCCTGGCGATTGCCCGTCAACCGTCGTGTCCAAAGGGGGCTCCGTCTACCGTTCCCGCCGGCTCACGACAGATAGGCGGGCCGATGCCCGAGGCTCAACTCGCCTGAACCGCCCCGCGATCCGGGCCATCACCGGGTCGAACATCGCCCGTCGGCGGTCAGGGTCCACGCTATGGCCTGCGGCCACCGCACGATCTTCGTTTGTCCACACACCAACCGATGATCACGCGGTGGCCGTACCCGTTTCCACCCAGGCCCGACTCAAGATCGCGAAACCGGACCGGACTACTAAGTGAGGTAGTTGGCGACCAAGGCGGCGAATTCGTCCGGGGTCGCCAGGCGGATACCGAGATGTTCGGCCTTGACTCGTTTGGACCCGGCGCCTTCTCCGGCGACGACGAGGGTGGTCTTCTTGGAGACGCTGGAGGACGAGCGGCCGCCGGCTTGTTCGATGAGCTCGTTCATCCGGTTGCGGCTGAGCTTCTCCAGGGGGCCGGTCATCGCGCCGGTGACGACCACGGTCATCCCCGCCAGCGGTCCGCCCGCACGCTCGGTGTTCTCGTCGTGGTCGCCGGTGTTGCCGTCGTGTGAGGTGGGTGGGGTGGCGCCGGGTTCCGTCATGTTCACCCCCGCGGCGGCGAGTTTGTCGATGAGCGGAGCGAGTTCTGCGAGCTCGGCGACGATCGAAGGGGCCTTCTCGGTGCCGATCCCCTCGACCTGCTGCATCGAGTCCCCGTCCGCGGCGCGGATGTTGTCCATGGTGGCGAAGTGCCGGGCGATACGGCGGGACATGGAGCGGCCGGTGCCGCGGACCCCGAGCGCGCACAGCACCCGCGACAGCGGCCGGCCCTTGGCCGCGGTGATGGCGGCGAGGAGGTTGTCGGTGCTGGTTGCGCCCATCCGCTCCAGGCCCGTCAGCTGCTCGCGGGTCAGGGCGAACAGGTCCGCGAGATCGGCGACGAGGCCGGCGTCGACGAGCTGGACGACGCGGGTGTGGCCAAGGCCTTCGATGTCGAGCTGGTCGCGGCCGGCCGCGTAGGACAGGGCGGCCACCAGGTGGCAGTTGCGTCCGTTCCCACAGCGCCAGCGCTGCTCGCTGGTGTCGATGGCCGCCCCGCAGCGCGGACACGCCTCGGGGAAGGCGATGGGCTGTTCCTCGCCGGTGCGCAGGTGGGCGACGGGGGCTTCGACGCGGGGGATCACGTCGCCAGCCCGGTGCACCATGACGTGGTCGCCCAGACGCAGGCCGCGGCGGGTGATGTCGGCCGGGTTGTGGAGGGTGGCATACGTGATGGTGGCGCCGTCGATCTCGACCGGTTCCAGGACGGCACGCGGGGCGATGATGCCGGTACGGCCCACGTTCCACTCCACCTCCAGCAGCCGGGTGATCTTCTCGACGGCCGGCAGCTTGTAGGCGATCGCCCAACGCGGAGCGCGCGAACCAGCTCCTGCTGTCTGCTGGTCGGCGGCCAGGTCGGCCTTGATGACGATCCCGTCGATCCCGAACGGCAGCTCGGCCCGCAGGGCGGCGATCTCCTGTACGCGGGCCAGCACCCGCTCGACGGTGTCGGCGGTGATGCCGGGTACCGCAGTGGTGGCGGTGGTGTTGATCCCGTATGCGGCGGCCTGAATCATGAGGTCGCTGTGTGCGACGTCGGCCAGCCGCGCGGCGAGGGCCGCCTCGGTGTGGGGCAGGGGCAGCAGGCCGTAGCCGAAGAACGTCATCGGCACCGTGTAGGAGCGCTCCTTGGCGCGCAGGGTGCCCGCCGAGGCGCCGCGCGGATTGGCGAACGGCTGCCCGCCGTGGGCCGTGCGGACCTCGTTGGCGTGCTCGAACTGGGCGGTCGTCATCAGGACTTCGCCGCGGACTTCCACGGTGACCGGCTCGGCGAGTTGGTCCGGCAGGCCCTCTATGGTGCCAATCGCGTGCGAGACATCCTCACCGGCCGTCCCGTCCCCGCGTGTGATCAGCTGTCTGAGGCGACCGTCGGCGTAACGGGCGGCGACCGCGAGCCCGTCCAGCTTCGGCTCGACGCTGAACCGCTCGACCTCGTGGCCGATGCGCCGGGCCAGGGAAGCGGTCCAGGCGGTGAACTCCTCCGGCGAGAACACGTTGTCCAGACTCAGCATCGCCACCGTGTGCGGGACATCGCCCTCCACAGCGCCGCCGGCGACCTTGCCCGTCGGAGAGTCGGGCAGCACCTGATCAGGATGGCCGGCCTCCCACGCGGCAATGCCACGCACCAGCCGGTCGTAGGCGTCATCGTCCAATGCCGACGTCCCACCCGCGTAGTAGGCGGCCGACGCCTTCACCGCGTCCTCGACCGCCTGCGCGTAAGCGGCGGCATCCATGATCACAGCTGCAGGTGTTGTCATGCCCGTCATCCTGCCTGCCACCACTGACATCGCCCGACGCAGCGGGGCGGAGATCGAACGCGAAGAAGAGGGAGCGGAGGCAGCGTGCCGGAAGCCGGCAAGGCCGCCGCGCGTGCCCGCCACCTGGACTTCGACAAGTACGTCGAGCGGGTCATCAACGACGACACCACTGGCGCACGCGACCCCGGTACGGCCGCGGCCAGCGGCTTTCCTCGAACGAGCGAACCAGCCGAACGCGGAAGGGCTCCGTCAAGGGCTTGAGACGCCCTGGCAGGCCTCGGGGTTGCACAGGAGCGCTCGGAAGGCGTGCCCGCGTCGATCTCCCGTCAGGCCATGGGCACGTCGGCGACAGGAAGCATTCAGCTCGTGCAGACGACGGACACGAACGCCGACAGCCAACTGTGGCGGGCGGTGAACGTGGACTGACCGCCTCCGTGCCACGGGCCGCACGCCCCGCTCAGCCGCCTCGGTCTGCTGCTGCCGGGCCGGACCGAGCGACGCGAAGGACCTGAGGGACGGTGCCGGCGAACCGCGAGCCGGCACCGTCCCTTCCGGCAGTGCCTCAGGGTCGAGCTCGGGTCGTTGACCACGGCCCTGGGCTTGATGCGCTTGGCGGACACCCGAGATCAGGGGGCGATCCGGGAGGACGTTCATCATGGAGAGCACGGGAAAGAAGAAGTCTCGCCCTCGTCGCTCATCAACTGACCCACCCCTTGCGCGAGACATGCGCTAGTGGCGGGCCCCGGCTCGGGGGCGGTTCCGGGGGAGGACGGTCATCCGCAGGGCGCGCGGCCGTACGGTGAGCCGGGCGACCTGGCGGATGGCCTGGCCCTCGGCGAGTTCCAGCCGTACGGAGCGCAGCATCGTCGCGATCGCCGTGACCATCTCGGTGCGGGCGAAGCGGTCCCCCATGCACTTGTGCTTGCCGTCCCCGAAGGGCAGGAACGCGCCTGGCGGAGGCTCCTGCGCGGCGTCGTTCCACCGGTCCGGGTCGAAGGTGAGCGGATCGGGGAAACGCTCGGGGTCGCGGTGCAGAGCGTGCTGACAGTAGGCCAGTTCGGTGCCGGCGGGCAGCGTCCACTCGCCGAGACGGGTCTCCTCGGTAGTACGGCGTGTGACCAACCAGCCGGGGTGGTGCAGCCGCAGGGTCTCCGTGATCACCCGATTCAGGAACGGCAGCCGGGCCACGTCGTCGAAGGTGACGGGCCGCTCGCCGAGGACCTCGTCCAGCTCGGCCAGGACCCGGGCCTCGATGCCGGGGTGGCGGGCGAGTTCGTACAGGGTCCAGGACAGAACCGACGCGGTCGTCTCGGTGCCCGCCACGGCCAGGGTGAGGATCTCGGAGCAGATCTGATGCCCGGTCAACGGCTTGCCGGTCTCCTCGTCGACGGCGCGCAGCAACATGGAGAGCATGTCTCCGGTGTCGTGTCCGGAGGCCTGCAACTCCTCGACGGCGGTGTTGACGGTGGCGCGTACGCCGGCCCGGGCCCGGTCGAAGCGGCGGTTGAAAGGCAACGGGAGGCGCTCGGCCCAGTCGGGCAGCATCAGGCGCACACCGACGCCGTTCATCACCACCGACAGGTCGCTGCGCAGCCGGCGGAAGACGGCGTCGTCGAGGCTTCCGGCGAACACCGTCTTGGCCAGCATGTCGAGGCTGAGTCCGACCATCGCCTCGCGTACGTCGAGGGGCCGCCCGGGTTCCCAGCCGGCGACCGTGGCCGTGACCTCGGCGCGCATGATGTCGACGTACCGGCTGATCTCGGTGTGGGCGAAGGCCGGTTGCAGCTGGCGGCGCTTGCGTACGTGAGGCCGGCCGGTGGCGGTGACGACGCTGTCGCCCAGCAGCTGGCCCAGCTTGTCGTAGAGCCGGCCCTTGTCGAGAGTGGGTGCCAGGGCCTTGAGCATCTGGTGGATCAGGGCCGGGTCCTGGACCACGACGGTGCGCGTTCCGGGTTGCAGGACGATCTCGACGAGCGGTTCCCGCGTGTCGCGCAGCGAGTCGATGAAGCCGAGGTTGTCGCGCATTCTCAGAGCGTGGCCGATGAACGGAAGCGATCCGGCAGCCCGAGGTATGGGGGGAGGCGCAGCGGACGTCACGGGTCATCCCTTCACGGCAATCACTTACGCCCTTATGGCTTCCCTGCCCCTTCCCCGGCGCAATCCTGTCGTGAACGTGTCCTGAGCCACGTGGGACGAGCTGGCTGGAGGGGGTGCCCCCAGCGGAGAGCGTTGCACGGGAGCTCCGGCGGCGAGTGGCCGGGAAACCGACCGCCCGAGCGCTGCTTCGTTCGGCGACCGCACGGCTTGCGCCCGGGAGTGGCGGCCCCGGCTGCGGCCTGTGGACCTCAGTGCAGCGCCCACGCCGACACATCCGGCGTGATCGCTCTCCTCGCCGACCGGGTTCCGCGCGTTCACGTGCCCCCATGCAGCCGGACGGGGACGCAGGTGCCACGGTACGAGGGCGTGCGGGAGGTGGCTGATCGTCGGCCCCGGCCGTCGGGATGTGCCGTCAGCCCGTTGACGGATGCCGCTTCGTCGGAGGGCGGAGGAAGAGGGCGGGTCTGCGTGGTGAAGTGTGGGCCTTCGAGAACTCCGACAGCAGGGGGCGTTTCTTCCCATGACCGCACAGCCCGCACGCCTTGAGCGCACCGGTCGCGAGACCGCCTCGGTCATGGCTGCCTCGCCGTTCAGACCTTCTCTCGTCAAAGCGGTGTTCAGGGACGTGACCCCGATGCACGTCTCTCGGTCGGCCGCGTGGGCCGCCGCGTCGGTGACGCGGACGGTACTGACGGAGATCATCGACGGCGCGAGGAGAGCGGCGGCGGAGGAGGCCCGGAAGAAGCTCAATCCCGGGGACCTTCTCTCGGCGCTCGAGCGGAACGTCGAGCTCGACGTGGGGGACACGTGGTACGCCCACAGCCCGACCTTTCAAGGCCTCACCGGTGTCCTGTACGACGCCGAGGGTGTCGTCGTGCCTTCTCGTAAGCGCAGCAGGTCGCGCAGACCGAGTGCTGTGGTCGGCGCCCACAGGTTCGAGGCCGGGGTCAAGAGGTTGCTGCGGAGCCAGAGGGCGACGGCCGTCCCAGCGATGGTTCGCGACCTGGACGGAATCGCGAGCGTGTTTCTGACGGACCTCGCCCGGGGCGCGGCCATGGTCGTCCGCGAGGGCGGGGTCAGACGTTTCGGTGCGGTCACCCCGGCGATGTCGGGCGAACCGGCCCCACCTCCGTTCCTCGAGGATTCCCTCCGGGTGCTGTCCACCCGCAGGGGGGACGGGCGGACCATCGGCAGGGACGACATCCTGGCCGCCACCACGATTCAGTTGTTCGGAGGCAACCTCAGGCAGCGAGCCCTCACCGAAGCACGCGAGGCGACACAGGACACTTCGGCCGGCTGAGCGGGTGTGACCAGCATCGCCGCCTGCACCCTCATCTGCTACGGCAGACTCGCCGGATCGCTCAAAGCATGTTCCGCATCCGCGTGATCTCGCTCGTCTGCTGTGCGATCACCTCGTCGGCCATCTCCTCGACGCGGATGTTGTTGCCCTGGCCCTTCACGTCCGTGGCCATGGTGATCGCGCCCTGGTGATGGGTCGTCATCAGGGTCAGGAAGAGGTGGTCGAACGCCTGCCCGTCGGCCGTGCGGAGCTTCTGCAGCTGGGCCTTCGTCGCCATGCCCGGCATCGTGGCGTGCTCGTGCCGCTCGGCCTTCAGCGGCTTGCCGTACGCCTTCAGCCAGCCCTTCATCGCCTCGATCTCGGGCTTCTGGCCGGCGGCGATGCGCTCGGCGATCCGCTTCACGTCCTTCGACTCGGCGCGTGCCGGGACGAGTTCGGTCATCACCAGCGCCTGGGCGTGGTGCTCGATCATCATGCGGACGTAGGAGACGTCGGCCGAGTTGGGGGAGTCGTTCTCCGAGCGCCGGTCGGTGGCCTCCTCGGCGGACAGGGTGCGGTTCGCCTCGCCGGGCTCACCCGGCGCGATCACGGCGGGCCCGTCCGCGGCGGCCGGTTTCCGGTCCGGACCGGAGTCACAGCCTCCGGTCGCAAGCACGGCCAGGGCGACCAGCCCCGTCGTGACGGCGGACACCCGGGACGCACGACGGAACAGCACAACGACCTCCTGTGGCAAAGGGGTTGGAAAGCACCTCGGGTTGCGGACGACGTAGTGGCACGCTTCCGCGGGTCATTGATCGGGAAACTTCATTGCGATTCTGTTGCCCCCTGTTGGTATGTGCATGGCGAAGACGATACTGCGTGGTGCGTGAACCGTTCCGCAGTGAACGGAACCAGGGAGGAAAACAGTGATCCTGTTGAACGACCGCAGAACACGCCGCAGACGCTTGGGAGTCGTGGCTGCCGCCGGTGGGCTGCTGGCCGCGCTCCTCACAGCGGCACCGGCAGGGGCCACCCCCGACCCGGGGGACGCGCCGCCCGCGCCGAAGAAGGTTTCCAAGAGCGCCCAGGCCGAGGTCCGTGAGGCCATCCAGAACGGCGAGATACCCGCCCAGGACGAGATCGTCCACTCCGACAACATCCAGCACCTGGCCCACGTCCCCAAGGACGTGCTGCAGGGCACGAACTCGGACCTCGCCTTCCAGGGCAGGTACGCGTTCGCGGGCAACTACGACGGCTTCCGCATCTTCGACATCAGCAACCCCAAGGCGCCGAAGACCGTCGCCCAAGTGCTGTGCCCCGGCTCGCAGAACGACATCTCCGTCTCCGGCGACCTGCTGTTCCTGTCCACCGACTCCTCGCGCAGCGACAGCAGTTGCTCCAGCACCACCCAGCCGGCGACCGAGAAGTCCTCGTGGGAGGGCATGAAGGTCTTCGACATCAGCGACAAGCGCAACCCGAGGTACGTCGCAGCCGTCGAGACCGCCTGCGGCTCGCACACCCACACGCTGGTGCCCGAGCGGCGCAACGTCTACGTGTACGTCTCCTCGTACTCGCCGAACGCCGCCTATCCCGACTGCCAGCCGCCGCACGACGGCATCTCCGTCATCAAGGTGCCGCGCAAGGCGCCCGAGAAGGCGAAGGTCGTGGGCTTCCCCGTGCTGTTCCCGGGTGAGGGCCCGGACGGCGGCGGCAACCCGGGCGGACCCACCAACCCGGGCGTGTCCAAGACCACCGGCTGCCACGACATCACCGTGCTGCCCTCGAAGGACCTGGCCGCGGGCGCCTGCATGGGCGACGGCATCCTGTTCTCCATCAAGGACCCGGAACGCCCGAAGGTCATCGACCGCGTGCAGGACAACGTGAACTTCGCGTTCTGGCACTCGGCGACCTTCAACCAGAAGGCGAACAAGGTCGTCTACACCGACGAGTTGGGCGGCGGTGGCGCGGCCACCTGCAACGCGGAGGTCGGCCCGGACCGTGGTGCCGACGGCATTTACGACATCGTCGGCAAGGGCGACAAGCGCAAGCTCGTCTTCCGCAGCTACTTCAAGATCCCCCGCCATCAGGCGGACACCGAGAACTGCGTCGCCCACAACGGCTCGCTCATCCCCGTCAAGGGCAAGGACATCATGGTCCAGGCCTGGTACCAGGGCGGGGTCTCCGTCTGGGACTTCACCGACTCGGCGAACCCGACGGAGATCGCCTACTTCGACCGCGGCCCGCTGAGCACCGATGTGATCAAGTCGGGTGGTTCGTGGTCGGCGTACTACTACAACGGTTACATCTACTCGAACGAGTACGCCCGGGGCTTCGACGTCCTGAAGATCGACGACCGGCGCACCGACCCGGCCCGCCGGGTCCACCAGCGTGAGCTCAACGTGCAGACACAGCCGGACTACTTCGACTGATCCCGAGGGTCGCACTCCGGTGCGGCCCCGGTCGCGAAGAACCGCGACAGATCCTTGTCGCCCCTCCCGCCGGAGGCTGCGGTCTCCGGCGGGAGACCCAGCTCCCGGTCGAGCCGGTAGCGCTTGAACAGCTCGGCCCGCAGCACCGGAACCGGCATCGGCACCCCCGGCACCAGGGCCGCGTACACGGCGCCCATCAGCAGGGCGCGCATCATCGGGTAGTCGCTTTCGACGTCCGGTGACCCGTGCCGGGCCATCGTGTCCCGCAGCAGCTCGGCCAGCCGCCGCTGCTCCGGGCACTGCATGAAGCCCTCGGCCTGCAGGATCCCCGCCATGTGCTGGCGCATCAGCACGGGCCGGTCCCTGGCCAGGCCCAGGATCGCGTCGATGGCCCGGGCCATCCGCTCCCGGCCGTCCTCGGTGCGCGGCTCGCGCTCCAGCGCCTCCTCCAGCGTGCGGTGCATCAGCCGGTGCACCGCGGACTGCACCAACTGCCGCTTGCCGGGAAAGTAGTACGACACCAGGCCGCGGGCCGAACCCGCCCGGTCGGCGATGTCCCCGAGCGTGGTCGCGTCGTAGCCGCGCTCGCTCACCAGCTCGACCGCCGCCTGCAGGAGCCGCTCACGGGAACGCCGCCGCAACTCTTCATTCACCGAGGCGCTACGCGGAGACATGCTGCAACTCCTGTGTTGACTGGCTGCCAGCCAACTATACTCGGAGGGGTCCGGCCACGACCTGTCAGGTCCCGGCCGGTGATGCCGTCTGCCTCGGGCGACGCGGGGGATCGTCCGAGGCGGGCGAGCAGTCGGCCCCGGTAGTGGCCTTGGGCTACCTTCCCGTGGCGGGGCTCCCCGCCACCTCCCCGCGGAAGGCGGGCCGGCTCAGCTCACCAGATCCAGGACCGGCCGCAGCCCGTCCGGTCGGTCGGCCGCCGGCAGGTGGTCCACGAAGTGCACCCCGCATCCCAGCGTGGCGGCGCCGCCGTCCGCCCGGCGGTCGTCGCCGACCATCAAGGTCGTGCGCGGATCGGCGCCGAGCGCCTCGCAGGCGGTGGCGAACAGCCGCGGATCGGGCTTCTGGACGCCGTGCTCGAACGACAGGACGTACGTGTCGATATAGGGATCCAGGCCGTGCGCGCGGAAGACCGGCCGCAGATCCCAGCCGATGTTGCTGACCACCCCGACCGGAACGCCCCGCTCCCGCAGCGTGCGCAGCACCTCGACGGCGTCCGGGTACGGGGACCACGCGGCCGGGGCCATGTGGCGGTCGTACAACGCGTCGTACAGCGCCGGGTCGGGCAGCGGGACCTGCCGGGACAGGCCGGTGTAGGCGGCCCGGTGCAGGGCGGCGCTCCGGTCGCGGATCAGCCAGGCGTCCGCCAGCTCCTCGGGGACCCGGGCGGGATCACCGCCGCCGGGCAGCGCCCCGACCGCCTCCAGCGCCGCTGCCACGGCGGCCAACTCGGCCTCCGTGAGCCGGACGTCGGTCCCGGCCAGGGCGCCCCGCAGCCAGGAGTCGGTGGACTCGACGCGGAAGAGGGTTCCGGAGAAGTCGAAGAGCACGGCGGTCATGCGGTGATCCTACGAGGCCGTGTCGTGCGGCACGGCAAGATCCCGGGTCGAGGGCTGCCAGCGCCGGTGCACCCACACCGCGAGGGCCACCACGGTCGTGCCCAGCAACCAGCCGCCCACCACGTCCGACGGCCAGTGGACACCGAGCCAGATCCGCGTCAGGCCGACTCCGACCACGGAGACGACGGCCACCGCCACGGCGGTACGCCACACGGCCCGGCCGACGCCGTTCCGGTGCAGAAGCCACAGCAACAGGCCGCAGACCACGGTGGCGGTCATGGCGTGGCCCGACGGGAACGCCGAGTAGTGGGCGGAGTCGACGGGGTCGGGCCAGACGGGGCGGGGGCGGTCCACCGCGGCCTTGATGCCCTGCTGCAACAGGGTGCCCAGCGCGACGGCCAGCGCCAGCCACACCGCCGTCCAGCGGGCCGCCCATCGCACCACCAGCCACACGACGACGGCCGCGCACAGCAGACGCATCGTCCAGGGATCCCACACCCAGTCCGTGAGGATGCGGCACGTCCTGGTCAGGACCGGTTCGTCGACCGCCCAGCGGTGGGTGGTGCCGGAGATCTCCCCGTCCACGCCGATCAACGGGCTCCATCTGGCCGCGACGAGGACCAGCAGCAGCGCCGAGCACAGGGCCAGAGCGCCGGCGAGACCGGCGGTGGTGCGGTGTTCCGGACGGGGCGGGGAGTCGACGGACGAGGTGTGCATACAGCGATCCTCGCCGAACCGGTGGGTCCGGATCCAGTAAGGGGACGATCTTCCGCCACCGGTGCGACGTGCTTCGGCCATGCCGTGTCCTCCGCAGGGTGTCCGGGAGCCTTCCGTTACCCCAGTGCCCGCAAACCCGGCACGAACGCCAGCAGCACCGGCACCACGGGTACCAGCGCGGCCGCCGCCGTCAGCCGCAGGCGTCGGGCCGCGGTCAGCCGGTCCGGGGGAGTGAGCAACCGGTCCACCCGGGCGGGGACATGGGCCTGCGGTGTCGGGCAGGGCCCGAACACGCCGCGGTGCTCGTTCAGTTCGACCAGGGCCAGAGCCGTGGTCAGCCGGCCGAAGCGGCGCGATGCCGTGTCGTCGGCGGCGAGTTCGACCAGGCGGTGCATCTCGTCGCGGAACGCGGCGAACACCGGCACCTGCGGAAAGCCGCCGGCCAGCGCCGAGGAGCAGTTCAGCAGCCAGTCGTGCCGGGCCCGGGCGTGGCCCTGCTCGTGGGCGAGCACGGCGTCCAGCTGCCGGCCCTTCAGCCGGTGCAACGCGGCCGTGGTGACGACCAGTTGCGGGGGAGCGCCGGGCTGCCACCAGGCGTCGGGCTGCTCGCTCTCCAGGACGACCAGCCGGCCCGAGACGGCCACCTCGCCCGGCAGCAGCGGAGCCCGGACCAGCAGATCGGCGCGCCGACGGCGACGCCGGGCGCGGGCCCGGCCGATCTCGCGCAGCAGCATCGCCGCGCTCCACAGCCCGCCGCCGGCCAGCGCGACCGCCGTGGTCGCCGCCCACGGGCCCGCGGTGCCGAGGGCGTAGGCCTCGACGACCGCGCGCGGGGCCGTGGCGAAGAGGTGCCAGCCGACCGCGTGCCAGGCCGCGGCCGCGCTGAGCGTCATCGACAGGGCGCAGCACACGAGGACGGCCGCCACCACGCACTGCCACACCCACAGCGCCACCACCGGCTCACGGTCCGGCCAGTCCGCCCGGGCGAGGAGCCGGGGGGCGGCCACGGCGGTCAGGGCGCCGAGCAGCAACAGCACGGCGGTGAGCATCATGAGGGCAGCCTATGAGCGCGGCCCTGCTCAGGGGTACGACTTGTGGCGCCAAAGTGACGCAGACAACGGGTCCGTTGGGGCACCGGGAACCTCACGGAGAGGGGATGCCGGGTCGGCGGGTCCTCCGGGGGTGCCAGAACGGCGGATCTTCCAGGGGGCCGGGTCGTCGGAGCTTCCGGGGTGCGGGGTCGTCGGATCTTCCGGGGGTGCCGGGCCGACGGGTCCTCCAGGGGGTGCCGGGGCGGGGAGCTTCCAGGGATGCCAGGCCGACGGATCTTCCAGGGGCTAGCGGGGTGGGGAGCTTCTGGGGATGCCGGTTCGGCGGGTCCTCCGGGGGGACCAGGCCGACGGATCTTCCAGGGGGTTTGCCGGGTCGGCGGATCTTCGGGGGCGGGTCGGTCCCGCTCACAGCGTCAGCAGCATCGCCACCATCGCGATCGCCATGGACAGCCGGCAGACCCGCGCCAGTTCCGGCCGGTCGCCCCACCAGGCGGGGCCGGCACCCCCGGCCACGGCGGCGACCGGCACCAGACGGACGCCGGTCAGCAGCGCGTACCCGGCGAAGTAGAGCAGCAGCGCCCCGGTCAGCAGCGGAACCCCCGATCCGCCCTGACCGTGCGCGTGCGCGGGGGAGCCGGCCATGACCACGGACATGTAGACCATCGCGGCGGCTCCCATCAGGTGATGGAGATGGTGCGCGCCGGCCCGCGCCGCCCACAGCGCGTGGACGCCCGCCGCTGCGAACACCGCGGCGTAGACGGGCCACGCCCACGCGGGTGGCGTGAACACCGCCGCCGGCACGGCCATCGCGGCCATCCCGAAACCCATCAGCGCCTCGCCGCCCGCGGCGCTGCGCTGCCCCTCGGCACCGCCGCGCATCCGCGCCAGGCAGTAGGCGCCGGTCATCGCGCAGAGCGCCACCAGCAGCCAGCCGGACGAAGCCGGTCCGTGCACGCGCACCTCCCCGTTCGACGGTCGGTGATTCGATGCCCGGACCTTGCGGCGCGCACGCGAGCGCAAGGGTGTACACGGGGAGCATTCGACGGGGCACGCCAGGAGGAGAATTGTTTTACAGGTAAAACACATGTTAATCTCGTGACCATGAGCAGTGCCCCCGCCGCCCCCGTCACCCCGCCCCTCCGGCGTCTCCCCCTCACGGGGGTGCTGCGCCTCGGCGCGCCCTCGGAGATCTGGTTCAAGCCCGCGCTGAGCGTGGTCGCGGCGATCGCCCCGCCCGCCCTCACCCTGCTCGCGCTCGGCCGGCTCGACCTGGTGATGTACGCGATGGCCGGCTCCCTGTGCGCGCTGTACGCCCACAACCGCCCGTACGCCGCCCGGGCCGGGGTCCTGGTGTGGGTGGTGCTGGGCATGCTCGGCGGGCTCGCCGTGGCCCTGGTCGCGGCCTCGCTCACCGGCAGTGCCGTCGTCCTGGTCACCGTGGGTGCGCTGCTGGCCGCCGCACAGAAGGTGCTGTGCGACGCCACCCGGGTCGGTCCGCCGGGCAACGTCGTCCTCACCTTCGTCAGCTCCGCCTCCCTGTTCGCGCCGCAGACCCTCGGTCAGGTGCCCGGACATCTGGCCCTGGCCGCCGGAACGGGGGCCTGGGCCTGGCTGGTCTGCATGGCGCCCGCGCTCCTCAGGCCGCACGGACCGGAGCGCCGCGCCACCGCCGCCGCCCTCAAAGCCGCCGCCGGGTACGCGAACACCGCCGGCACGGCTGAGGGCCACGCCAGGGCCCGCGCCGCGGGCTATGCCGCCGTGCAGGCCGCCTGGCAGTCGCTGCTGTCCACCAACGCCCCCTCCCGGACCCGGCGAGCTCTCGAACGACTCGTCGTCCGTGCCGAGGTCGCCCTCGCGGCGCCTGCGGAGGCGGACGCGGGCCGACTGCGCGCGTGGGCGGGCTCGCTGCGCGGCACCGGGCCCGTCCCGGAGGCCGGACTGCCGGACACGGGCGGCGACGAACTGCTCGGCGTGGCCACGGCCCGGCCCCTGCGGGCACGGCTGGGGCCGCTGATCCCGCTCGCGGTGCGTACCGCACTCGGCTGCGCACTCGCCGGCTATGCCTCCCTCGCCCTCGGGGTCGGCCGCCCCTACTGGGCACTGGTCACCGCCGCCTCGCTCTACCAGGCCAACATCGCCCTGACCTGGAGCCGTGCCGTCCAGCGGGTCGTGGGCAACGTCGTCGGCGTGCTCGTCTTCCTGGCCGTCGTGCCGCTCGCGCACCTGGGCCCGGTGGCCCTCGTGCTGTGCTGCCTGGCGTTCAGCTTCGGTGCGGAGGTGCTGATCAGCCGGAACTACTGGCTCGGCAGTGTCTGTGTGACACCGATGGCCCTGCTCATCACGGAGTTCGCCGGATACCAGGAACCCACGACGCTGATGACGGAGCGGGTCGTGGACACCGTCGTCGGCGCGCTGGTGGGGTTCGTCGCCGCAGTGGCCGTCACCAACCGGCGCGCGGGCGACCGTGTCGACCATGCGCTGACCGCCGCCGACCGGGCCCGCGAGCACGCCGCCCGCCTCCTGGCCGAGCCGGACCCCGGCACCGCGGCCCTGGAATCGGCCCGCCGCGGCCTCGCCGTCGCCCTGGCCGACCTGCGTGCCACCGCCGACGCCGCCGCCGGTGAATGGTGGCAGCGGGCCCTGCCCCAGGAGCGGGTCGTGCTCGCCGAACAGTCCGGACACCGTACGCTCGCGGCGACGGCCCGACGCCAGGGCCTGCTCCCGGACCGGGACCCGGCCACAGAAACGGAGGACGCACGGCCATGACGCCGACCGAAGGACCACCGCCCGAGCGGAGCGACACGGGGCACGGCCCGCAATCGGCGGCGGAGTGGCGGGCGGCCGACGAGGCCGGGACAACGGGAGCGGCGGCCGAGGGAAGCGACCCGGGTGGCGGCAGCTCCGCCGAAGCCGACCCGGGCGGCGGCCGTCGGGACGACACCCTCCGCGGCGGCACCTCCGCCGAAGCCGACCCGGGCGGCGGCCGTCGGGACGACACCGTCGCTGCCGTGGTGCGGCAGTGGCAGGCCGTGCGCCCCGGGCTCGACACCGGGCCGATGGAGATCATCGGGCGGATCAACCGCTGTGCCGCCCTGCTGCAGCAGGCCGAGGACGCTCCCCTGCGCCGGGCGGGGCTCAGCCGGCCCGAGTTCGATCTGCTGGGGGCCCTGCGTCGTACCGGGCACGAGCTGACGCCCGGGGAACTGGCCAGGGAGACCTTCTCCTCGGGTGCCGCCGTCACCAAACGCCTGAAGCAGCTGACCGAACGCGGGCTGGTCGAACGGCGCGGGGACACCCGTGACCGGCGGGTCGTCCACCTCCGCCTCACCGACGCCGGACGCGACCTCGTCGACGGCATCCTGCCCGTCCAGCTCGCCTACGAGACCGCCGTACTGTCCGGCCTCGATGGCCCCGAGCAGGGTGAACTAGCCTCCCTGCTCGGGGAGTTGCTCAGCCAGCTGGAAGGCCGGCTCGGCGTGCTGAGGGCCTGATGCGGCCACCCGGCCGGGGCACGTCGGCGCACCGTTCACAGCACCTCGTGCACCGTTCGGCGATGCGTGGAGCGGCGGTCGTCGACGGCCTCCCAGCGGTCGCCGTAGACGGCCCGGGTGATGACCGGCTCACGGACGAAGTCGTGCGGGAAACCGAGCGGCACCGCGCTCACCTCGGCGAGCCGGACGAGGGCGTCCGCGTCGAGGCGGACGTCGACACTGCCCAGATTGTCGGCGAGCTGGCTCTCCCTGGTCGCGGCGATGATCGGGACCACGTTGCCGGGCCGGGCCAGCAGCCAGGCCAGCGCCACCTGCGCCGGACTCCAGCCACCCTGCTCGGCGACCTCCAGCACGGCGCTGATCACCGCCTCCTCGCGCGGGTCTGCGTCCCCGCCGCTGGTGTCGAGACGCCCCGTCTCGCCCCTGCGGTACTTGCCGGTGAGCTTCCCGGCCGCGAGCGGCGCCCACCCCAGCACGGCCAGGTCGAAGGCCCGGGCCTGCGGCAGCAGTTCGCGCTCCGGCGTCCGTTCCAGCAGGCTGTAGCGCAGCTGGGACCCCGCGAACGCGGTCCAGCCCCGCAGCTCCGCAAGGGTGTTGGCATGGGCGATCTCCCAGGCCGGCCAGTCCGAGACACCGACGTACAGCACCTTGCCCGTGCGGACGAGGTCGTCCAGGGCCCGCATGACCTCCTCGACCGGTGTGAAGTTGTCCCGGGCGTGCACCCACAGCACGTCCAGCCGGTCGGTCCGCAACCGCCGCAGGCTCGCCTCCACGGACTGGACCAGGTTCTTGCGGTGACTGCCCGCGGCGTTGACGTCACCGTCACGGATTCCGCAGGTGTACTTGCTGGCCAGCACGAACCTGTCGCGCCGGCCTTCGAGCAGCTCGCCGAGGATCCGTTCCGAGCTGCCGTCGGTGTAGTTGTTGGCGGTGTCGATGAAGTTGCCGCCCGCCTCCGCATAGGCGTCGACGATCCGGGCGCTGGCCTCCTCACCGGCGCCCCAGCCCCAGTCGTCGCCGATGGTCATCGCGCCGAGACTCAGCTCGCTCACGCGCAGACCGGTCTTGCCGAACAGTGTGTAACGCACGGTTGTCCCCTCCGGGCAGGTCGTACGCAGGACGCTAGGAGCTGGAGCGCACAACAGCGCAAGTCCCGGCCGGCCCCCCGCCGTGACACACCGCCGTCTCAGCCCTCGTAGTCCGCCCGGTACACGCCGAACATCGCCCCCTGCGGGTCCCGGAGCACCGCGATGCGGGGCCCGTCGGGCACCGAGGTGGGCACCATCAGAACCGTGCCGTGCCGCCGCGCGACGGCCGTCGTGGCGTCCACGTCCGCCACGGCGAAGTACGGCAGCCAGTGCGCCGGCACCTCGGGCGGGAACTTGTCGTCCATCGTCACCATGCCGCCGAAGTCGGCGCCGCCGACGCCCCACTGGGTGTAACGGTCCGACGGGGCGACCGTCCAGCCGAACACCCGCGTGTAGAAGGACACGGCACCCTCCGGATCCCGTGTCATCAGCTCCACCCAGCCCAGCGAACCGGGCGCGTTGAACAGCCCTGCGCCCGGGAAGGTGCCCGCCTGCCACAGCTGGAACACGGCACCGCCCGGATCGGCGGCCACCGCGAAACGGCCCACCTCGGACACGTCCACCGGGCCGAACAGCATCGTCCCGCCCGCCTCGGCCACCGCCCGTGCGGTGGCGTCCGCGTCGGTCACCGCGAACGACACGTTCCACGCGACCGGCTGTGACGGCTGGTACAGCGGCGCGAGCGCGGCCACGGCCGCGTCCCCGAGATGCGCGACGGTGTAGCCGCCGGCGTCCTGACGCGCGTCCGTCTCGGGCCGCCAGCCGAACAGCCGGGTGTAGAACCGCCGGGCCGCGTCCAGGTCGCTGGTCCCCAGCTCGGTCCAGCAGGGGCCGCCGGTCACCGGTGCGTCGAGCTTCATGGCGTTCCTTCCGCGAGCGGCGGGGACAGCCCCCGGGGGCCTTCCAGCACGCTAAGTGGTCGGCTCCGGAAATCCTTCGGGGGTTGACATCGGGGCGCGATTCCACATCGGTCCGTCGTGTCTGGGGTGGCGAAGTGGGGCTGTCAGGCACAGTCGAAGGTGTCCGCGTGGAGGCGGTCGGTGGGCCCAGCCGGGTTCCGGGGCTTTGATCACGTCGGGGAGGCGGAATATCGGCGGCACTGGCCTTGTTGCTCGCCATCGTTGATCAACAAGGAGGCCCCATGTCTGTGATCCTTCGGCCCCGCACGCTACGTTCCGGCGACCTCGTGGTCGTTACCGCGCCCTCGGGCCAGCTTGAGCCGGGTGAGGAACCACTGCTCGCCCGCGGTGTGGCGATATTGGAGCGGATGGGTTTCCACGTGCGAGTCAGCCCAATGGTCGACCCAGCGCAGAATCGCTGGTGGGCGTCGGGCACTCCGGCGGAGCAGGCCGCCGAGCTCAATGGTCTACTCCGTGACCCGGAGGTGCGGGCCATCGTCGCGCATACCGGTGGACAGGCGACCATCGGCTATCTCGATTTGATCGACCTGGACGCGATCCGGGCTGACCCGAAGCCGATCCTCGGCTATAGCGACATCTCGGTGCTGCACATGGCGTTGTACGCCAAGACCGGCCTCGTCGGCTTCCACGCCGACATCGTCACCCACGGTTTCGGCAGCGATTGGTACACGTTGGGCGACGAGGCTCGTCGGTCCGAACTCGTCGACCTCTACGCCCGTGTGCTCACCAAGGCCGAGGCGCCGGGCGCGCTGCCGGCAAGGGAGGCTTGGGAAACCTGGCGGCCGGGCCGCGCGCAGGGACCACTGGTCGGCGGCTTGCTGAACCGCCTGGTCCAGCTGCAGGCGACACCGTTCGCCCTGCCCGCCGAACGGTTCGACGGCGCCGTCTTGTTCTGGGAAGAGCTACAGCGGCCGGTCACGCGGATCTGGAACGACCTGCATGTCTTGCGGCTGTCCGGTGTGCTGGACCGGATCGCGGGCATGGTGGTCGGCATCCCGAGAGAGGTCACGCCCTACGAGGGCGGCGGAGACCAGGTGGGTCTGCGCGACGTTGTGCTCGACGTTCTGGCGCAGCGTGACATCCCCGTCCTCGCCCAGGTCGACTTCGGCCACACCTCGCCGAACCTGCCGCTGCCTCTCGGCGTCCGCGCAGACGTGGACGCGGACAACCAAACGCTGTCCCTGCTCGAGTCGGCGGTCGCGGAAAGCTGAGTTCTGTTGGCTGTTGGCGCGGGCCCGGAGAGCCGCGCCCCGTCGTCTTCCGCTTCTCCCGATCGGCCCGTCTGACATGCCCGTTGCGTCGGCCTGCCCGATCGTCCTGACCGCTGCCGAGCGCGAGCGATTGAAGAAGTTGGCCTATGGCCACAAGACCGAGCACCGGCTGCGGTACCGTGCGCAGATCGTCCTGCACGCGGCACGGGGACGCTCCAACGCGCGCATCGCCCACGAGACCGGCCTGCACCTGGACACGGTTCGTGCCTGGCGCGGCCGGTTCGCCCACGGCGGCCTGTCGGCCCTGGCCGACCGTAAACGCTCAGGACGCCCGGCTCGCTTCACACCCGTGCAGATCGCCGAGACCAAGGCGCTGGCCTGCCAGTTACCCGCCGAGACCGGTGTGCCGCTGTCGCGCTGGTCCTGCCCGGAACTGGCCGCCGAGCTGACCGCGCGCGGGATCACCGACACCGTCTCCGCGTCCACGGTCCGCCGCTGGCTGCGCGAGGACGTGCTCAAGCCCTGGCAGTACCGGTCCTGGATCTTCATCCGTGACCCGGACTTCCGCGCGAAGGCCCGGCGTGTCCTTGACCTGTACGCCCGTACGTTCGAGGGTGTCCCGCTCGGGCCGAACGAGTACGTCATCTCCAGCGACGAGAAGACCTCCGTCCAAGCCCGCTGCCGCTGCCATCCGACGCTGGCCCCAGGGCAGGCCCGGGCGATGCGGGTCAACCACGAGTACGGCCG
Source organism: Streptomyces sp. NPDC037100 (assembly GCF_055606225.1). NCBI lineage: Bacteria > Bacillati > Actinomycetota > Actinomycetes > Kitasatosporales > Streptomycetaceae > Streptomyces > Streptomyces sp. NPDC037100. The sequence goes on from NZ_JBVJSX010000009.1 coordinate 122,758, forward strand.
CGGCGGTGCGCTGGCCTACCTGGCTGCCTACGACGTCCACCGCGCGAAGGTCTTCGGCCGCTGCGAGCCGAAGACCGGAGTCGTGCCCTTCATGACCCTGGTCACCCAGGTCATGGCCCAGGAGCCCTACGCGAGCGCCAGACGTGTCTTCTGGATCGTCGACAACGGCTCCTCCCACCGGGGGAAGAAGGCCATCGACCGTCTCACCACGGCCTTTCCGAACGCAGTCATGGTCCACACCCCCGTACATGCCTCTTGGACGAACCAGATAGAGATCTTCTTCTCCATCGTCCAGAGAAAGGTCGTCCAACCCAACGACTTCACGGACCTGTCCCAGGTCCGGAACCGGCTTCGCGCCTTCGAAGACCGCTACAACGCCACGGCACAGCCGTTCCAGTGGAAGTTCACCACCACCGACCTGGACGATCTGCTGGCCCGACTCGACCGGCACGCACCCGCCGACCGGCCAGAAGAATCCTCTGTTGCCCTGGCCGCCTGATCAACCCCCGAAGGATTTCCGGAGCCGACCACTAAGCCGCCTCCCGGACTCCCTGCCATCCGGGGAAACCCAGTGGTGTACCGCAGTGACCCCGGCGTAACCTCACCCCGTACCGCACCGCGTGGCGGCCGCCGGCTCCTTCACCCTGCCCGGAGGTCTCCCATGCTCGCACCCCAGGTGCGCCCCTTCCGCCGGACCGACCGCGACCAGCTGACCGACCTGGTCAACCTGCACGTGGCGGCCGTCGTCCCCGGCGTCTCCGTCTCCGTGAACACCGTCCTCGGTGACCTGGAGCGGCAGCCCGGCGAGTTCATCACCGATCCGTGGGTGGCCGAGCGGACGACGCTCGTCGCCGAGCAACGCGAGCACCTCGTCGCCGCGGCCCACCTGCTGCGCTACCGCGCTGATGCCGAGGTCGGCGACCATTACCGGAACGCAGCCGAGATCAACTGGTTCGTCCACCGCCCGGCGGCGTCCCTCCGGGCGGACGCCGACCTCGCCGCGGACCTGCTGATGCGGGCGTGCCTCGCGCGGTTCGCCCGCTGGAACGCCCGCGTCCGGTACGCCGACGGATCCCTCCCCGCCCCGCTCGTCTACGGCCTGCCCCGCAACTGGCCCCACATCCGGGCCCTCTACGAACGCGCGGGATTCCGGCACACCGGGGACACCGAGGTCATCCTGATCGCCCGGGTGGCCGACCTGCCCGCCCCCGAGCCCCTGACCGGTGTCACGGCCGAGCGCACCCTGGGGGAGTGCGGCACCCGCTTCACGGCCCGGGCCGAGGGGAAGAGCCTCGGCTTCATCGAGATCGACACGGCCCTGGCACGCCCGGAACGCCATGCCCGCGCGGCCGGTATCGCCGACATCGGCAACCTGCACATCGACCCCGCGCAGTACGGCACCGGACTGGAGCACTGGCTGCTCGCCCGGGCCGCCGACTGGCTGCGGCTGTGCGGAGTCGACCGTCTCGTCGCCTATGAATCGGCCGCCGACAGTGCCCCGCTCGCCCTCCTGGCCGGTGCGGGCTTCAGCGAACTCACCCGCACCGACCGGGGCTGGGAGCACCGTCCCGGTCTGACTCAGATGCCGGGCCGATAGCGCATCGGATGGTCCGCCGGAACCTCCACCAGCACGATCGGCGTCCCGTCCGGATCCGCGATCCACATCTCGATCAGCCCCCAGGGTTCCTTCACCGGCGGCCGCACGATGTCCACGCCCTTCGCCCGCAGTTCCTCCTGTGCCGCGGCCACGTCGTCGACCTGCAGCCACAGCCGTACGGAGGGCGCCGTGGGCGCCTCGGACCGGCCCGAGACCTCGAGGAAGCCACCGCCCATGAAGAAGACGGTGCCGCGTTCGGCTCCCGTGCCGAACTCCCGGTGGACGGCGAGGCCCAGCTGCTCGCCGTAGAAGGAACGGGACCGCTCGGGGTCGGTGGGGTGGAGCAGGATCCGGCTGCTGAGTACATGCACCATGCAGCGGAGCTTAGGGCCCGGTGGCGTTACGCTCATCCCTGCCCGAGCCGAGCCTCGCCAGGAAGACGGAGACGTACGCCCATGGAGACCGCCGCCACCGCACTGACCTTCCGCGAAGCCACCGACGCCGACGTGGACGAGCTGGTCGCGCTGATCGAGTCGGCGTACCGGGGCGACGACAGCCGGGCCGGGTGGACCACCGAGGCGGACATCCTCGAAGGGCAGCGGACCGACCCGGAGGGGGTGCTGGAGGTCCTCAAGTCGCCCGACAGCCGGCTCCTGGCCGTGGAGCGCGACGGCAGGATCGTGGCCTGCTGCCAGCTGGAGCACCGCGGCGAGAACGCCTACTTCGGGATGTTCGCCGTCAGCCCCCGGCTGCAGGGCGCGGGTCTCGGCAAGCTGATCATCGCGGAGGCGGAGCGGCAGGTCCGCGAGATCTGGGGCGTGCGGGAGATGCAGATGACGGTGATCTCCGTGCGGGACGACCTCATCGCCTGGTACGAGCGGCGCGGCTACCGCCGTACGGGACGGATGACCCCGTTCCCGTACGGCGACGAGCGCTTCGGTATTCCGCAGCGCGACGACCTGACGTTCGAGCTGCTGGTCAAGGAGCTCGCCTGAGCCGTGAGCTCGCCTAGGCCGTGAGCTCGCCTGAGCCGTGAACTCGCTTAGGCCGTGAACTGGCCTAGGCCGTGAAACGGCCCGTGCGCTTGATGTCCGGGTGATCGGTGGTCGCGCCGTCCAGACCGAACGCCCGGACCAGCCGCAGCTGGTCCTGGGTGTTCACCACCCAGCCGATGATCTTCAGGTCGGCCTTGCGGGCCCGCTCCACGATCTCCAGGGTCAGCCGGCGGATGTTCAGGCAGACGGTCTCGGCGCCGGCCTCGACGGCGCGGTCCACGATGTCCGTGCCGTAGCGGCTGGCGATCAGCGCGGTGCGCACGCCCGGCACCAGCGGCTTGATCTCGGCGATCGCCTCGTCGTGGAACGAGGACACCTCCACCCGGCCGGCCAGCCCGCGCCTGTTCATGACCTCGGCCAGGGCCCGCGCCGCCTGCTTGTCCTTGATCTCCGCCTGGAGCGGCGTGTGGACGGCCTCCAGGACCTCCTCGAAGACCGGGACCCGCTCGCCCCGGCCCGCGTCCAGGGCCCGCAGCTCGGCGAGGGTCTTCTCGGCGATCGGGCCGGTGCCGTCGGTGGTGCGGTCCACATCCGTGTCGTGCATGACGACGAGCGCGCCGTCCTTGCTGAGATGCAGATCGAGTTCGATGGCGTCGAGGCCCGCCTCCTGGGCGGCGACGAAGGACCGGAGGGTGTTCTCGGGTTCCACACCCATGACCCCGCGGTGTCCGATGGTGAGGAAGTTCAAGACGCGACTCTCTTCCGTCGACAGGCGGCACTGGAGGCCTGACGGCCCCTCTGACCGTATCGCCTGGATCCGCCCTGTGCAGAGAGTGAGGGCATGGTCGCCGTGCATCCGGGCAGAAGCGTGACCGACAGGAAAAAGTGCGGTGAAGCACAGGGGCGGGCAGGATAATTTCCCGGGTTTACCCTTGCTGGGCGGAACCTCGTGTGTATACGGTCTGCATACGTGAGATTCTCCCGTGGAAGGTGGGACATGACGGAAATTCTTGTGCAGGTGGGTTCGGAGGAAGGTCTTCCTCCCGTGGCCAGGGTGGTGGACCACCCGGCATGGCCCGTGCTCAAGGATGCCGTGGAGCGGATCCGGCCATGGCAGTCCAAGGACGGGTCGATCGACTTCGACGCCGAGGGCGCGCCCGACCCGGCCGACGCCGAGCTCGCGGTCCGCCAGGTCGCCGACGCCGTCCTGGAGCTCTCCCCGCTGCTCCCGCACGACGGCGCCTACCACGAGGCCCTGGTCAAGGACCTGACCCGGTGGGCCGACGGCGGCTTCCAGGTGCCCGACTTCCTCGACTCGCTGCTGGCCTTCCAGCCCGCCGCGAACCGTGCGGACGGCCTTCAGCACCTCGTCGTCTTCCCCATGTACACGCAGAACGGCAACCCGGACCGCAACCTCGAGGCGGTCGTGCTGCGCATGGTCTGGCCGGACTGGCTGGCCGAGCTGGAGCGCACCCGCTACGACAACCCGCTGTTCTGCGGCATCAAGTTCGAGGACTTCACCTCCGGCTACGACACCCACTCGGCCGTCCTGTTCCCCGAGACCATCGCCGTGCGCGAGGCCCCCGAGCGGTTCACCTGGGGCGGCATCTTCTGCGACCGCGAGGCCGCCCGCTTCCGCCGGGTGACCGACGCCGCCGTCGACATCCTGAGCCTGGAGCTGCCCGAGGACGTCGCCGCGATGGTCCACGATCAGAAGCGCTGCGAGGAGGCGTTCGTCCTGTGGGACATGGTCCACGACCGCACCCACAGTCACGGAGACCTGCCCTTCGACCCGTTCATGATCAAGCAGCGCCAGCCGTTCTGGATGTACGGCCTGGAGGAGCTGCGCTGCGACCTCACCGCCTTCAAGGAGGCCGTGAAGCTGGAGGCGGACGGCGTTCCGCAGGCCCGTGACGTGCAGGTCGCGGTCCTCTTCGACCGCATGTTCCGCTTCCCGGTCAGCGGTGAGCGGGTCCGCAACTACGACGGTCTCGGCGGCCAGCTCCTCTTCGCCTACCTGCACAAGCACGACGTCGTCCGCTGGACCGACAACAAGCTCACCATCGACTGGGAGCGCGCCCCGCAGGTCACCAACCAGCTGTGCGCCGAGATCGAGGACCTCTACCGCGACGGCATCGACCGTCCGAAGCTCGTCCACTGGTTCGCCGGGTACGAGCTGGTCTCCACCTACCTCTCCCCGCACCCGGGCTCCAAGTGGGCCAAGGGTCCCGACGCCCTGGACACGACGCAGCCGCCGCGGAAACTCGTCGATGACGTGCTTCCGGACGAGTTTCCGCTGAGCATGTTCTATGAGGCACTGTCCAAGAAGCTGAAGAACGTGATCGCCTCCGCCAAGGGCATCACGGCGGACAGCGCCGAGCGGATCGCCGCGTGAGCGATCGACGTACCGGGAACACTGCTCAGGAGGCGAGGATCATGGGGAACGGGGCGCTCAGCGGTGCGGTGATCGCGGTGGCCGGAGCGGGCGGACCCGCCGGCCGGGCCGCGCTGCTCAGGCTGGCCGAGGCGGGAGCGACCGTCATCGGCTCGGACAACGATCCGGAGCGGCTGGCGGAGGCGGTGGACGCGGCGAGCTACGCGACCGGCGGCGCCACCGTCACCGGCGACACGGTGGACCTGCTCGACCTGGGGGCCACCCGCGACTGGGCCACCCACATCGAGAAGAACTTCGGCCGGGTCGACGGCCTCGTCCACCTCGTCGGCGGCTGGCGAGGCAGCGAGACCTTCACCCGGACCAGCCTCGACGACTGGGACTTCCTGGAGATGCTGCTGGTCCGCACGGTGCAGCACACCTCCCTCGCCTTCCACGAGGCGCTCCAGCGCAGCGACCGCGGCCGGTACGTGCTGATCAGTGCCGCGGGCGCCAGCAAGCCCACCGCGGGCAACGCCGCCTACGCGGCCGGCAAGGCCGCGGCCGAGGCGTGGACGCTGGCCATGGCCGACTACTTCCGCAAGGCCGGAGGCGCCGAGGGGCCGACGTCGGCTGCAGCGATCCTGGTGGTCAAGGCGCTGGTCCACGATGCGATGCGCGCCGACCGGCCCAACGCGAAGTTCGCGGGCTTCACCGACGTCAAGGACCTGGCCGAGGCCATCACCGAGGTCTGGGAGAAGCCCGCCGCCGAAGTGAACGGAAACCGTCTGTGGCTCACCGAGAAGCCGTGAACCCGCCGAAGACCGACGCCCGTCGTCATCACGACCCCGAGGTCCGCGGTTTCGCCAGCGACAACTACGCCGGGGCCCACCCGGAGGTGCTCGCCGCCCTGGCCCTGGCCAACGGCGGGCACCAGGTCGCGTACGGCGAGGACGCCTACACCGGGAACCTCCAGCAGGTGATCCGCAGCCACTTCGGGCCCACGGCCGAGGCGTTCCCGGTCTTCAACGGCACCGGTGCGAACGTCGTCGCGCTACAGGCGGTCACCGACCGCTGGGGCGCGGTGATCTGCGCGGAGAGCGCGCACATCAACGTCGACGAGTGCGGGGCCCCGGAGCGGGTCGGTGGCCTGAAGCTGCTGACCGTTCCGGCGCCCGACGGCAAGCTCACGCCCGAGCTGATCGACCGGCAGGCGTACGGCTGGGACGACGAGCACCGCGCGATGCCGCAGGTCGTCTCCATCGCGCAGGCCACCGAACTGGGCACGGTCTACACGCCGGACGAGATACGCGCCCTGTGCGAGCACGCCCACGCGCACGGCATGAAGGTGCACCTGGACGGCTCCCGGCTGGCCAACGCCGCCGCCGGCCTGAACGTCCCGATGCGGACGCTCACCAACGCCGCCGGCGTCGACATCCTCTCCCTGGGCGGCACCAAGAACGGCGCCCTGTTCGGCGAGGCCGTCGTGGTCCTCAACCAGGACGCCGTGAGCCACATGAAGCACCTGCGCAAGCTGTCCATGCAGCTCGCCTCCAAGATGCGCTTCGTGTCGGTGCAGCTGGAGGCCCTGCTCGCCCGGGACCTGTGGCTGCGCAACGCCGGACACGCCAACGAGATGGCCCAGCGCCTCGCCGAGGGCGTGCGGGCCGTGCACGGTGTGGAGATCCTCTACCCGGTGCAGGCCAACGCGGTCTTCGCCCGCCTGCCGCGCGACGTGAGCGAGCGCCTCCAGAAGCGGTTCCGCTTCTACTTCTGGGACGAGACGGCGGGCGACGTCCGCTGGATGTGCGCGTTCGACACGACCGAGGACGACGTGGACGCGTTCGTGGCGGCACTGAAGGAGGAGATGGCCCGCTAGGGCCGCCCGATCACCGGGCAGCCCGCTAGGGCCGCTTGATCACCGGGCAGACATGCATAAGTATGCGGCAGGGCGTAAATGAATTGATCAGACGCAGATTCCTCTCTACGCTCTGCCTGCATGCAGCTCATCCAGCAAACGCCCGACCTCTCTGCCTACTTGGCCGCCGACGAGGCGATCGACCACCATCACCCGCTCGTTCGCGAGACCGCGGCGAGGCTCGCCGAGGGGGTGGCCGACTCGTATGGATATGCGCGGGCCGCCTTCGAATTCGTACGCGATGCCATCCCGCACTCGCAGGACTCCGGCGATCTCCGCGTCACCTGGCGCGCCTCCGATGTCCTGGAGCGGCGCACCGGCATCTGCTACGCCAAGGCCCACGCGCTGGCCGCGCTGCTGCGGGCCGAGGACATCCCCACCGCGCTCTGTTATCAGAGGTTCGACGAGGTGCACGGGCTGGTGGCCGTGCGGTTCAACGGTGCGTGGCACCGGCAGGATCCCCGGGGCAACAAGCCCGGCGTCGACGCGCAGTTCTCCCTCGACGGTGAGCGGCTCGCCTTCACGCCCGACCTCAAGTCCAATGAAATGGACTATCCAGTGCTGTATGCTGCACCGCATCCGGTCGTGCTGAACGCTCTCACAGCGGCTCGCGACCGGCCGCACCTGTGGCAGACGCTCCCCACCGCACTCTGAGGCAAGGCGACCATGACGCTCACGCTGACCGTGTCCGACGACGTACGTGCTCTGGCGCCCGGCTTCACGCACGTCGCGATCGAGGCGCACGGCCTGGTCAACGGGCCGAGCACCGAGGCCGGCTCGGCCCTGCTGGACGACGCGGCGCGCCGGCTCGCCGTACGACTGGACGGGCGCGCCCCGCACGAGGACCCGCACATGGCCGCCTGGCGCGAGACCTACACGGCGTTCGGCTCGAAGCCGTCCCGTACCCGTAACTCCGCGGAGGCGCTGGCCAAACGGGCGCTGTCGGAGTCGGGGCTGCCCCGCATCAACCTGCTCGTCGACCTCTACAACGCCGTCTCCGTCGCCCACCTGATCCCCGTCGGCGGTGAGGACGCGGACCGCATCGAAGGCGGCATGCGCCTGATCCGGGCCACGGGGGAGGAGGACTTCGTGACCGTCGCCGGCGGCGTGGAGACCGTCGAGCACCCCGACGAGGGCGAAGTGGTGTGGCGCGACGACGCGGGCGTGACCTGCCGTCGCTGGAACTGGCGTCAGGGCCCGCGCACCCGGCTCACCGAGCGGACGACATCGGGCATCTTCCTGCTGGAGAGCCTGGCGCCGATGCCGGTCGCCGAGGTGGCGGCGGCCGCCGCGGAACTCGCCGAGCTGCTGACGAGGTTCAGCCCGGGAGCGGACATCGCCGTCCGCGCCCCGGAGTCCTCCGCCTGAGCCCCGGCCGGGCGGGGCTCAGTGCGCCTCGGCCGCCCGCACCTGCTCCGGCGTAGGGGCCGTGCCGCCGAGGTGGGCCGGCATCCACCAGGTGTCGTCCGGACCCTTGGGGCGGACGGGGTAGGCGCGCTGGGCGGCCTCGAGGAGCTCCTGGACGCGCTCGCGCAGCTGGCGCGTGATGGCGCCCGCGTACTTGTCCCGGGACGCCTCGATCGCCTCGCCCACCCGGATCGTGATGGGGATGTGGCTGCGCTTGAAGTTGCGCGGGTGTCCCTTGGTCCACAGCCGCTGCGTGCCCCACACCGCCATCGGGATCAGCGGGACGCCGGCCTCCTGCGCCAGGCGCGCGGCGCCCGACTTGAAGCTCTTCAGTGTGAACGACTGCGAGATCGTCGCCTCCGGGAAGACCCCCACGATCTCGCCCGACCGCAGCGAGTCCAGGGCGTGCGCGTAGGCCGCCTCGCCCTGCTTGCGGTCCACCGGGATGTGCTTCATCCCGCGCATCAGCGGGCCGGAGATCTTGTGGCGGAAGACCGACTCCTTCGCCATGAAGCGCACGAGACGCTTCTGCGGCAGCGCCGCCAGGCCGTCGAAGACGAAGTCCAGGTAGCTGATGTGATTGCTCACCAGCACGGCGCCGCCCGAGCGCGGGATGTTCTCCGAACCCTGACAGTCGATCTTGAGGTCCCACACCTTGAACAGCGTGCGGGCGAAACCGACGACGGGACGGTAGACGAGCTCTGCCATGGGCGGTTCGGACCCTTCCTGCTCTGCCTGGGAAGGGATTCCCAGTGGAGAAGTTACGCAGCCGTAGGTTTACGGCTTGTGGCAGATCGTGCCCCAAGAACGGCCGGGTAGCCAGTCCTCGTGCCCGTCGGCGGCGAGATTCTCGTCACGTCGTCCGCAGGTTCCCACCTCGTGCTTTTGCGTCCCCATTACTCCGCGCGGACCGCCACCCGCCGCACGAGCAGGTACAACTCGCAACCCAGGCAGTACCCGAACGCCGCATTCAGGAAGGCGGCGGCGAGCGCGGCGCCGGTCGCCGCGAGTCCCAGCCAGTCGGGTCCCAGGGCGTGGCCGACGAGCCCGAGGCCGGCGAAAAGCAGTCCCACCGCCTGGGCGAAGCGCGGCGGTTCGGGCGCCTCGAACTCCGTCGGTGGCCCGAGTCGCGGCCGGACCGCCTTGGCGAACAGCAGGCCGTAGGGAGAGCGCCCGACCCCGCCCGCCGCCCCCACCAGGAACGCCAGTGTCTGCCAGGCCAGCAGCCAGGCGCTTCCCGTGACCAGCACGACCGCCAGGACGGCGGACGTGACGGCCGCGCCGAAACGCGGCCCTCTCGCGTCGATATCCATGGGATCCATGGGAACCAAGCATTCCGCAGCGCGGCCGCATTGAGCAGGCGGGAATCTTTGCGGTCTCGTGAACGCTTGCAGGAGACGATGACCGGACTGGTGGTGTGCGTGGTGGTGCTCGCGGCGGCGAGCGCCTACGGAGTGCTGCAACGGCGGCGGAGCGGGAGAGTGCGGGTGCGCGGGCGCGACGACGGCAAGCGGCTCGATGCGGCGGAGCTCGGCGCGGAACTCGGCGAGCGGGCCACGCTCGTGCAGTTCTCCAGCGCGTTCTGCGCGCCCTGCCGGGCGACCCGCAGGGTCCTCGGCGAGGTGGCCGGCGTCGTGCCGGGCGTGACCCACGTCGAGATCGACGCCGAGGCCCACCTCGACCTCGTACGGCGGCTGGACATCCTCAAGACCCCGACCGTGCTGGTGCTCGACGCCGACGGCCGGGTGGTGCGGCGTGCCACGGGGCAGCCGCGCAAGGCCGACGTGATCGCAGCACTGGGAGAGGCGGTGTGACGGGCGTGACGCCGTCAGTGAGTCATCTCCCACATCACGGAACGAACTTGACTGCGCGTACCATTTATCGTCAGCCTGACCCCATGCCTGCGGACCTTCTCGCCACGCCCGACCTCCTGCGCTCGGTCTTCCGGCGGCACGCGGCGGGAGTCGCCGTCATCACCGCTCGTGGCGAGGCGGGCCCGGTGGGCTTCACCGCCACCTCCCTGACGTCCGTGTCCGCCGAGCCGCCCCTGCTGTCCTTCGGTGTCGGCACCGGTGCCTCGAGCTGGCCCGCCATCGCGACGGCGGACCACGTCGGTGTCCACATCCTCGGTGAGCACCAACAGGAGCTGGCCGCCACCTTTTCGCGCAGCGGCGCCGACCGCTTCGGCCCGTCCACCGACTGGCGGGAGGGGCCCGAGGGGGTCCCCGTCCTCGACGGCGTGCTCGCCTGGCTGGTGGGCCGGGTCGTCGCGCGCGTACCCGCCGGGGACCATCGGCTCGTGATCGCCGAGGTCGTGGACGGCGACCCCTCGGGCACCGGTCGTCCGCTCCTCTACCACCAGGGACGTTTCCGGCGTCTGGGCGACTGAACCGGGTGGCTCCCCGGGCTGCGTGACCGTCGAGTTCCGGTTACGCTGCGTTGCGAAGGTCACAGTTCAAAGCGCTTGCTTAGCGGGAACGAACTGGGTGTACTGACGAGTAATATTTCGCTCGGGGCGTGGGTTCGCCCCGACCGGGATCGGACGCTAGAGGCGCCTATGCTGCCTGCAAGTAGGCAGCATGGAAATGACGATGCAGTAGGAGAGCCGGCGTGAGCTTGAGGATCGTTGTCACTGTGAAGTACGTGCCCGACGCCACTGGCGACCGGCACTTCGCCGATGACCTGACCGTCGACCGGGACGACGTGGACGGTCTGCTCTCCGAGCTCGACGAGTACGCGGTCGAACAGGCGCTGCAGATCTCCGAGAACTCCGACGACGACGTGGAGATCACCGTCCTGACGGTGGGTCCCGAGGACGCCAAGGACGCCCTGCGCAAGGCGCTGTCCATGGGCGCCGACAAGGCGATCCACGTCGAGGACGACGACATCCACGGCACCGACGCCATCGGCACCTCCCTGATCCTGGCCAAGGCGATCGAGAAGGCCGGCTACGACCTGGTCGTCTCCGGCATGGCCTCCACCGACGGCACCATGGGCGTCGTGCCCGCGCTGCTCGCCGAGCGCCTGGGCGTCCCGCAGGTCACCCTGCTCTCCGAGGTCTCCGTCGAGGACGGCACGGTCAAGGGCCGCCGCGACGGCGACGCCGCCTCCGAGAACCTGGAGGCCTCCCTCCCGGCGGTCGTGTCCGTGACCGACCAGTCGGGCGAGGCCCGTTACCCGTCCTTCAAGGGCATCATGGCGGCCAAGAAGAAGCCGGTGGAGTCCTGGGACCTGTCCGACCTGGACCTCGAGGCCGAGGAGGTCGGCCTGGAAGGCGCCTGGACCACGGTCGACGGCGCGGCCGAGCGCCCGGCCCGCACCGCGGGCACGATCGTCAAGGACGAGGGCGAGGGCGGCAAGCAGCTCGCTGAGTTCCTCGCGGGCCAGAAGTTCATCTGAGCCCGGCATTCGCCGACCGCCCCTCATCTTTCGCAAGCAGGAGAGAAGAAGTCCCATGGCTGAAGTTCTCGTCTACGTCGACCACGTGGACGGCGCCGTCCGCAAGCCCACCCTCGAGCTGCTGACCCTGGCCCGCCGCATCGGCGAGCCGGTCGCCGTCGCGCTGGGCAACGGTGCCGCCGACACCGCCGCCACGCTCGCCGAGCACGGCGCGGTCAAGGTCCTCACCCACGAGGCCTCCGAGTACGCCGACTACCTGGTCGTACCGAAGGTCGACGCCCTCCAGGCCGCCCATGAGGCCGTGTCCCCGGCCGCGGTGCTGGTCCCCTCCTCCGCCGAGGGCAAGGAGATCGCCGCGCGTCTGGCGCTGCGTCTGGGCTCCGGCATCATCACCGACGCCGTCGACCTCGAGGCCGGTGACGAGGGCCCGGTGGCCACGCAGTCCGTGTTCGCCGCGTCCTTCACCACCAAGTCCCGTGTCTCCAAGGGCACCCCGGTCATCACGGTCAAGCCCAACAGCGCGGCCGTCGAGGCCGCCCCGGCCGCCGGCGCGGTCGAGGCCCTGTCCGTGAGCTTCTCCGCCCAGGCCACCGGCACCAAGGTCACCGGCCGTACGCCGCGTGAGTCGACGGGCCGTCCGGAGCTGACCGAGGCCGCGATCGTGGTCTCCGGTGGCCGTGGCGTCAACGGCGCGGAGAACTTCGCGATCATCGAGGCGCTCGCCGACTCCCTCGGTGCCGCTGTCGGTGCCTCGCGTGCCGCGGTCGACGCCGGCTGGTACCCGCACACCAACCAGGTCGGCCAGACCGGCAAGTCGGTCTCGCCGCAGCTCTACATCGCCAACGGCATCTCCGGCGCGATCCAGCACCGCGCCGGTATGCAGACCTCGAAGACGATCGTGGCGGTCAACAAGGACGCCGAGGCCCCGATCTTCGACCTCGTCGACTACGGCGTCGTCGGCGACCTCTTCGACGTCGTCCCGGCCCTTACCGAGGAGATCAAGACCCGCAAGGGCTGATCGACCCGGCTGTGGCAGGCCCCCGTGACCGTACGAACGGTCACGGGGGCCTCTGCTCATCCCAGGGTCATCGAGGCCTGCACCGGCAGATGGTCGCTCGGATACGTCCCGTCCATGCTGAAGGTGTTCATCCGGGCCCAGTGCGTGGTCACGCCGGGGGTGGTGAGGATCCAGTCGATGCGCCGCCCGTCTGGCCGGGGCTCCCGGTAGCCGTGGTGCGTCCCGTACGCCGGACCCCGCGAGGCCGCCGCGTCCCAGGCGTCCACCAGGCCGATGTCCAGCATGAGGTCGTACACCCGGTTGTCGTGGGCGCCCGCGTTGAAGTCGCCGGTGACGACGACCGGTGACGACCGGTCCCACCCGGCTATCGTCTCGCCGATGAGTCCCACCGAGCGTTCCCGGGCGTACTGGCTGACGCTGTCCAGATGGGTGTTGAGGACGTAGAACTCCCGTCCCCCGTCGGCGAGATCGGCGAAACGAACCCAGGTCACCATGCGCAGCCAGTCCGCGCCCCAGGTGTTCGAGGCGATCGTGTACGGGGTGTCGGACAGCCAGAAGTGATCGAACTCGATCGGGTTGAGTCTGCGTGTGTCGTAAAAGATCGCCATGAACTCGTCCTTGCTGCCGCCCCCGCGTCCGGTGCCGATCCAGTCGTAGTGCTCGCCGAGGTCCTTCTCGATCGCGCGCACCTGCCGGTAGAGCCCTTCCTGGGTGCCGATGACGTGCGGTCGCTCGCGGCGCAGCAGTTCTCGCATCACCGGTCGGCGCACGTCCCAGCGCGGTGTCGTGTCGACGACGGTCGCGAAGCGGACGTTGAACGTCATGACGTTCAGGGCGCCCGCGTGCTCGCCTGCGGAGGCGTGGTGTGTGGGGCCGGCGGTGGTGAGCAGTGGTCCGGCGATGGCGGTGGCCGCCGCTGCCTTGAGCGTGTGGCGGCGCGTCACGCCGACCTCGTTCGGCACGTGGTCTCCCTCCCCTTCACGTCTGGATGAAGCTTGCCTTCTGAGTACGGAAGAAGGGGGCCGATCGGCAGTGATCAAGGGGGAAGCATGGAGAATTCCACGTCACGATGGTGTTGACCAGGTCGAAGGTCGGCCGATAGCTTCGTTCTACGGATTTTTGATTCCGCTCTGCGGAAATGGAGGGTCTCGCAATGGGTCAGGGCCGGCAGGAGAAGGTGGCGACGAGCCTCGCGGGATCCGTCAGCGAGGAGATCAGCGCCTCCCTCGCGCCGGTCGACGCCGAGCTGGAGCGCCGCTACCCCGGCGACCCCGGTACCCGTCAGCCCGTCCACACCGTCTATGTACCCGGCGACGCCTTCGCCGCCGACACCGTCCGCTCCTGGGGCGACCGGGCCCTCGCCGCACTCGACCAGCACGCCCCGGACGCCGCGTCCTTCGCCGCCGTCCTCGGCCTCTCCGAGGAACTCGCCGAGCCCGTCCACGCGCGCGTGCGCGCCAAGCTGGAGCGCGAGCCGGTCGAGGACCTGCGCGTCGACTTCGAGGACGGCTACGGCAACCGCCCCGACGCCGAGGAGGACGAGGCCGCCGCCCGCGCCGCCCGGCTGATCGCCGAGGCCTACGAGGACGGCACCGCCGCCCCCTACATGGGCATCCGCATGAAGTGCATGGAAGCGCCCGTACGCGCCCGGGGCATCCGCACCCTCGACATCTTCCTCACCGGCCTGATGGAGGCCGGCGGCCTGCCCGACGGCCTGCTCCTCACCCTGCCGAAGGTCACGTACGCCGAGCAGGTCACGGCCATGGCGCGGCTGCTGGACGCCTTCGAGAAGGCGCACGGCCTGGAACCGGGCCGGATCGGTTTCGAGATCCAGATCGAGACCAGCCAGGCCATCCTCGCCGCCGACGGCACCGCCACCGTCGCCCGTATGATCCAGGCAGCCGAGGGCCGCGCCACCGGACTGCACTACGGCACCTTCGACTACAGCGCCTGTCTCGGTGTCTCCGCCGCCCACCAGGCCGGCGACCACCCCGCCGCGGACCACGCCAAGGCCGTCATGCAGGTCGCGGCGGCCGGCACGGGCGTACGTGTGTCGGACGGTTCGACGAACGTCCTGCCGGTAGGCCCGACCGCCAAGGTCCACGACGCCTGGCGCCTGCACTACGGCCTCACCCGCCGCGCCCTGGCCCGCGCCTACTACCAGGGCTGGGACATGCACCCCGCCCACATCCCCACCCGCTACGCGGCCGTCTTCGCCTTCTACCGCGAGGGCTTCGAGCAGGCAGCCGCCCGCCTGTCCCGCTACGTCAACCGCACCGGCGGTGACGTCATGGACGAGCCCGCCACCGCCAAGGCCCTCAGCGGCTACCTGTTGCGCGGCCTGGACTGCGGCGCCCTGGACAACGGCGAGGTCGCGCGCCTGGCCGGCCTGACCCGGGCGGACCTGGAGAGCTTCGCGGTGCCCCGCCGCGGGGATCTGACGGCCTCCGCCTGACCCGGTCGTTCGGCGGACCGGTCGGCACGTACCGGCCCTGTCACAGCCGTCACCGACGCCTGTGATCGTCACCGCCGCCCCGTAGTCTGTACGCCACGCACTGACGGTGTCGGCCGTCGGCGCATCCGGTGGGGTCACAGGAACGGGGCAGCGGTGTCGACGGGGGAGCACGGGCGGACGGACGGGGCCGGACGGCTGCTGGCGGGCCGCTATCGCGTCACGGCGGCGCTGGGCCGTGGCGGCATGGGCGTCGTGTGGAAGGCCGTCGACGAGGTCCTCGGCCGTGAGGTCGCGGTCAAGGAACTGCGCACCTACACCGACGCGGCCGGCCCCGAACTGGCCGCTCTGCAGCTGCGGATGCAACGCGAGGCGCGTGCGGCGGCCCGGGTGCGCCACCCCGGTGTCATCGCCGTGCACGACATCGCCCAGGACGACGGCCGCCCGATCATCGTCATGGAACTGGTCGACGGTCCGTCCCTGGACGACGTCCTGCGCGAGCGCGGCATGCTGGGCCCGGCCGAGGCGGCCGGGATCGGCGCGAAGGTCATGGACGCGCTGGCCGCCGCCCACCGCGCGGGCGTCCTGCACCGGGACGTCAAGCCGGGCAACATCCTGCTCGACCGCACGGGCCGGGTCGTCCTCACCGACTTCGGCATCGCCACGATGGACGATCCGGGGGACGGTTCGGCCACGCACCTCACACGCAGCGGCGAACTCGTCGGCTCCCTCGACTACCTGGCGCCCGAGCGCGCCCAGGGCGCCGACCCCGGCCCCGCCTCCGACATCTGGGCGCTCGGCGCCACGCTGTACGCGGCCGTCGAGGGGACCTCGCCCTTCCGCCGTACATCGACGTTCTCCACGCTCACCGCGATCGTCTCCGAGCCGCTGCCGGAGCCCCGCCGCGCAGGTCCCCTCGCGGCCGTCCTGCAGCGGCTGTTGGACAAACGCCCCGAGTCCCGCCCGGAGGCCGGCCAGGCCCGCGCACTGCTCCAAGCCGTCGCGGACGCCGGCGGCTCGGACACGCCGACGTCCTCCCTGCGGGGCCCCGCGATCGCGCTCCCGCGCCCGGAGACGGAGCGCAGTGTCCCGTCGGTGCCGCCGGGGTTCGGACCCCCGCGGCAGGGCACGGCCGGACCTCACGAGGGCGACGACGCCGCGGGGCCGCCGGAGTCCGCTCACCCCGCGCAGGCAGGCACCGACACGCAGGTCCCGAGGCCTGGTCATCCCACGCCGTCGGGCCCCGGCACCAGCCCCCAGGGTGTCGGCCCTCTCGCCCCCGGCGCCACCGCACCCACCGGCTCGATGGGCTCCGGCCGTGCCGCGCCCCGCCGCAAGGCGCGCGTCCTGCTGGCCGCCGCGGCCGTCACCGTCGTTCTGGCCGCCGCCGGTACCACGATCGCCCTGCTCGGCGACGACTCCGGCGGCAAGGAGACCGGCACGCGGACGGACGCCGTCGGTGCGGATGGCAGCTCCTCCGAGCCCAGTGGACCGGACGACGGCTCGAAAGCCCCGAGGTCCACGCGACAGGCCGACGCCGAGGACAGGGCACCCTCCGAGAAGACAGCTGACCAGAAGGACCCCGAGCCCACCGACCGGGAGACCACACCGGCCCCCGGGAAATCGACCGGTGGCGCCACCCCCGGCGGCGGTCCAGGAGGGGGCGCCACGACCGGCAGCGGCTCGACCACCCCGGCCCCGGCCTGTCACGCCATCGGCGGTGGCAAGTACAACTGCCAGGTCTGGAAGACCGCCGGCTCCTACACCGCCTCCGGCGCCAAGGCCGGCATCCTCAACGCGGGCACCAACTACTTCTACTGCCAGCGGAACCTGGGCCGCCGCGAGACGTCCGGGGAGTGGACCAACGTCTGGTGGGCGAAGACCGACGACGACAGCGGCAACACGAACGTCTGGGTCAGCGACGTCTACATCAAGGGCGGCGACAACGACGCGCCGGTCCCCGGGCTCCCGGTCTGCTGACCACGCGCCGAAGCGGCCACGTACCGTTCGAGACCGGAGGCCGTCACCAGCTTCTCCTCGACGAACAGCCGCGTGCCCCGCTCGCACAGCCGCCGGTCTCCCCGCGCCCGCGCGCAGAACTCCTCGGGCACGACACCGAACAGCTCCCGCAGACGCGGCAGCCCGACGAGGAGCTCGGTCAGCAGCTCCCGCTCACCCGGGTGGGTGCGCGGCGTGCCCGTGCCGTCGTGGAGGACACCGTGCCGGTTGACATAGGCGTACGCCCCGGGCAGCCGGGTGCCGTCCGCGAGGTCGATCCGGACGTCGGGCGACGGCAGCCAGGCCCGGTCGAAGTTGCCGCCCGGCACCGGCACGCCCTCGCTCGCGTCGATCACCGCGAGCTGCTCCGCGTCGAGCCACAGGACGAACAACTCCCGCACGGTGCCCGGGGCGCCGACCGGCGAGGCGGAGACGTACCCCATTCGGCTCACATGCGCGGAAACGCCGGCGTCGACGCCCGTCACCCGCGCCTTCACCATGGGCAGCGGCGCCCTGATCCCGAACTCCACCATCTTGTGCCGCAGTTGCGCCGGGCAGCCGTTCGAGCCGATGGCGATGACCGGGGCGCGATCCTCGTACACCAGCTGCTCCAGCGGCAGGAAACAGTCCCCGTCGAGCAGCCCGGATCCGGCGGGCCACGCTCCGGGGTACAGCAGGGGGTGCTCGCGCGGCGCCTCCGCCAGGCCGAGTGCCCGCAGCGTCCGATCGGTGGCGTCGTCCATCGGCCGCTCAGTCCGCCGGGGGGATCTCGCCCGAGCCGCGGGTGATCAGCCGGGTCGGCAGCTCGATGCGCTCGGGGGTGACCGGGGTGCCGTCCAGCTGCCGGAAGAGGCGTTCCGCCGCGGTACGGCCGATGTCCGCCGCGTCCTGGGCCACGACCGTGACGCCCGGCTGGAGCAGGTCGGCGAGCTCGATGTCGTCGAAGCCGACCAGCGCGACACGGCGGGCCTGCTCGGCGAGCACCCGGATCACGGTCACCGTGACCCGGTTGTTGCCCGCGAAGATCGCCGTGACCGGGTCCGGGCCGGTCAGCATGTCCTCGGCCGCTCTGCGCACCCGCTCGGGGCCGGTGACGCCGAGGGACATCCAGGAGTCAGCCACCGGTATGCCCGCGTCCTCCATGGCGGCCCGGTAGCCGCGCAACCGCTCGGCGGCGGTGTGGATCCGGGGCATGTCGCCGATGAAGCCGATCCGGCGGTGGCCGTGCGCGATGAGGTGGGCGACGCCGCCGCGGGCGCCGCCGAAGTTGTCCGACAGGACCACGTCGGCGGCGATGTGCCCGGCCGGGCGGTCCACGAACACCGTGGCGACCCCCGCCTTGAGCTCCGGCTCCAGATACCGGTGGTCGTCCCCGGCCGGAATCACCACCAGCCCGTCCACCCGCCGCGCGCACAGGGCCAGCACCAGCTCCTGTTCCCGCTCGGGGTCCTCCGCGCTGGAGCCGTTGATCAGCAGGGCACCGTGCGCGCGGGCCACCTCCTCGACCGACCGGCTCAGCGGCCCGTAGAACGGGTCCGCGAGGTCCTCCAGGACCAGGCCGATGCTCGCCGTGCGGCCCTTGCGCAGCACCCGCGCGCTGTCGTTGCGGCGGAAGCCGAGGGCGTCGATCGCCTCCTGGACCCGTTGCTCCGTCTCGGGAGTGACCCCCGGCTCCCCGTTCACGACACGGGAGACCGTCTTGAGGCCGACTCCGGCGCGTGCGGCCACGTCCTTCATGGTCGGCCGGGTGCCGTAGCGCGCTGCGGATCGAAGAGGGGTCTGGGGCACGGTGCGGTGTCCTGTCCTGTCGTCCACGGGGGGTGCGTCGATCCTCGGTTTGTATGAGGAGAGGATGTGGCGTCGAGCATAGAGCCTGGACAACGTTGTCAGGCTCGGGGGAGACTGTCCACCGCACTCTCCGGCCCGCGCACCGCCGCGGGACGGGCCTGCTGCGAGCCCTGCTTGACGGCCTTACCGGCGTTTTTCTCATGCCCGACGGGGAGATCCGACTCTGATGCACACCGACCTCGTGGCCGCGCTCGACATCGGCGGCACCAAGATCGCCGGCGCTCTGGTGGACGGCGGCGGCCGGATCCTGGTCCGCGCCCAGCGGCCGACGCCCGCCCGGGAGGACGGCGACACCGTGATGCGGGCCGTGACGGAGGTGCTCGGCGAGCTCACCGCGTCGCCGCTGTGGGAGCGTGCCTCGGCTGTGGGGATCGGCAGTGCAGGGCCCGTGGACGCCTCCGCGGGCACGGTGAGCCCGGTGAACGTGCCCGGCTGGCGCGACTACCCGCTCGTCGCCCGCGTCCGGGCCGCCGCCGGCGACCTGCCCGTCGAGCTGATCGGCGACGGCGTGGCGATCACCGCGGCGGAACACTGGCAGGGCGCCGCCCGGGGCCACGACAACGCGCTGTGCATGGTCGTCTCCACGGGCGTCGGCGGCGGCCTGGTGCTCGGAGGCCGGCTGCACCCCGGGCCCACCGGCAACGCGGGCCACATCGGCCACATCAGCGTGGACCTCGACGGCGATCTGTGCCCGTGCGGCTCGCACGGCTGTGTGGAGCGCATCGCGAGCGGCCCCAACATCGCCCGGCGCGCCCTGGAGAACGGCTGGCGGCCCGGCCCGGACGGGGACACGTCCGCCGCCGCGGTGGCCGCCGCCGCCCGCTCCGGCGACCCGGTCGCCGTCGCCTCCTTCGGGCGGGCCGCCCAGGCCCTGGCCGCCGGAATCGCCGCCACCGCGACCCTCGTGGAGATCGACATCGCCGTGATCGGCGGGGGAGTGGGCAAGGCGGGCGACGTCCTCTTCGCCCCCCTGCGCAAGGCCCTGAGTTCCTACGCGACGCTGTCCTTCGTCCGCCATCTGACCGTGGCGCCGGCGCAGATGGGCACCGACGCGGGGCTGGTGGGCGCGGCGGCGGCGGCACTGGCGAAGCGGACGGACGCGGTGGCCGGGGTGTGGGACCGGGTCGGCTGATCGAGCAGGAACGTTCAGCCTGCGGTGGCGTGATGCGTGCCGGTGCGGGGACCGGTGGGACGGCCGTCCCATGGAGGCCGCGCTCGCCGAACGCCGAACGGGGCGATACGGACCGGTCCGGTCCGTATCGCCGGAAATCAGCCGCACGTGCGTGCGATGTGGCACGATCGCGCTTGTGAGCAGCAGACCCGCCTCGGCGCAGCATCTGCGCGACCTCGCCAGACTGCGGCGCGTCAAGGACCGTATCGACCGGGAGTACGCGAAGCCCCTGGACGTCGAGGCGCTCGCGCGGGGTGTGCACATGTCGGCCGGGCACCTCAGCCGCGAGTTCCGGCAGGCGTACGGGGAGTCGCCGTACAGCTATCTCATGACGCGGCGCATCGAGCGCGCGATGGCGCTGCTGCGCCGGGGCGACCTCAGCGTCACCGAGGTGTGCTTCGAGGTCGGCTGCGCATCGCTGGGCACCTTCAGTACCCGTTTCACCGAGCTGGTGGGCATGCCGCCCAGTGCCTACCGGCGCGAGGCGGCGCGCGCGACGGCCGGGATTCCGTCGTGCGTGGCGAAACAGGTGACCAGACCCATCAGGAATCGAGAAGCGCCCGCCCCGGGCCGAAACTAGCGTGAGGGCCATGGACCTTCGCATTCACGCCAGTTTCCTTCCGCACGACGACCCGGACGCCGCCCTCGCGTTCTACCGCGACACCCTCGGCTTCGAAGTCAGAAACGACGTCGGGTACCAGGGCATGCGCTGGATCACGGTCGGCCCCGTCGGCCAGCCCGGCACGAACATCGTGCTGCACCCGCCGGCCGCCGACCCCGGCGTCACCGAGGACGAGCGCCGCACCATCGCCGAGATGATGGCCAAGGGCACCTACGCAAGCATCGTCCTGGCCACCAACGACGTCGACGCCACCTTCGAGCGGGTGCAGGCGGGCGACGCCGAGGTGGTCCAGGAGCCGGTGGACCAGCCCTACGGCGTCCGTGACTGCGCCTTCCGCGACCCCGCGGGAAACATGGTCCGCATCCAGCAGCTGAAGGCGCCGTAGCAGCCCCCCGCACCGCAGTCCCCGCGCCGCTCCCGGGAGCGGCGCGGGGGAACGAGATCGCTACAGAGGGAGACACCATGAGCAAGGCCACGACGACGGACAGACAGTCGCCCGGGCCGCACGTTGCCGACAGCCATGACGTGATCCGTGTGCACGGCGCGCGCGAGAACAACCTCAGGGACGTCAGCATCGAGATTCCGAAGCGCCGGCTCACGGTGTTCACCGGCGTCTCCGGCTCGGGCAAGAGCTCCCTGGTGTTCGACACGATCGCCGCGGAGTCCCAGCGGCTGATCAACG
The DNA here is from genome assembly GCF_055606225.1 of Streptomyces sp. NPDC037100. Lineage (NCBI taxonomy): Bacteria > Bacillati > Actinomycetota > Actinomycetes > Kitasatosporales > Streptomycetaceae > Streptomyces > Streptomyces sp. NPDC037100. The sequence continues at coordinate 144,236 of NZ_JBVJSX010000009.1, forward strand.
AGACCTACAGTGCCTTCGTGCAGGGCTTCATGCCGAACCTGGCCCGGCCCGAGGTCGACGTCCTGGACGGGCTGACGACCGCGATCGCCGTCGACCAGCAGCGCATGGGCTCCGACCCCCGCTCCACCGTCGGGACAGCCACCGACGCCAACGCGATGCTGCGGATCCTCTTCAGCCGGCTCGGCACACCGCACATCGGACCGCCCGGCGCGTTCTCGTTCAACACCGCCTCGGTCTCGGCGAGCGGTGGGTTCACGGTGGACCGGGGGGCCGACAAGACCAGGACCGAAAAGGTGTCCTTCAGCCGCACCGGCGGTATGTGCACGCACTGCGAGGGCCGGGGCACCGTCTCCGACATCGACCTCACCCAGCTCTACGACGACTCCAAGTCGCTGTCCGAGGACCCGTTCACCATCCCCACCTACACCGGGGGCGGCTGGGTGGTGCGGGTCATCGCCGAGTCGGGCTTCTTCGACAAGGAGAAGCCGATCCGCGACTACACCAAGAAGGAGCGGCACGACTTCCTGTACCGCGAGCCGACCAAGGTGAAGATCAACGGCGTCAACCTCACCTACGAGGGCCTGATCCCGAAGCTCCAGAAGACCTTCCTCTCCAAGGACCGCGAGTCGATGCAGCCGCACATCCGGTCCTTCGTGGACCGGGCGGTGACCTTCACCCGGTGCCCCGAGTGCGACGGCACCCGGCTGAGCGAGCTCGCCCGCTCCTCGAAGATCGGCAAGGTCAGCATCGCCGACGCCTGCGCGATGGAGATCCGCGATCTGGCGGAGTGGGTGCGAGGGCTGGAGGAGCCGTCGGTGGCCCCGCTGCTCACCAAGCTCCAGCACACCCTCGACTCGTTCGTGGAGATCGGCCTCGGCTACCTCTCGCTCGACCGGGCGTCGGGCACACTCTCCGGCGGCGAGGCGCAGCGCACCAAGATGATCCGCCATCTCGGCTCCTCGCTCACGGACGTCACCTACGTCTTCGACGAGCCGTCCATCGGCTTGCACCCGCACGACATCGAGCGGATGAACAACCTGCTGCTGCGCCTGCGGGACAAGGGCAACACCGTGCTGGTCGTGGAGCACAAGCCGGAGACCATCGCCATCGCAGACCATGTCGTGGACCTCGGCCCCGGCGCCGGCACGGCCGGAGGCACCGTCTGTTTCGAGGGCACCCTGGAGGGGCTGCGGGGCAGCGGCACCGTCACCGGCCGTCACCTCGACGACCGGGCCAAGATCAAGGCGACCGTCCGCAAGCCCACCGGCGCCCTGGAGATCCGGGGCGCCTCGGCGAACAACCTGCACGACGTCGACGTCGACATCCCGCTGGGCGTCCTCACCGTCGTCACCGGCGTCGCGGGCTCAGGCAAGAGCTCGCTCGTGCACGGCTCGTTGCCCCGGCACGCGGGGGCCGAGGGCGTGGTGGCGATCGACCAGACCCCGATCCGCGGCTCCCGGCGCAGCAACCCGGCGACGTACACCGGACTGGCCGACCCGATCCGCAAGGCGTTCGCCAAGGCCAACGGTGTGAAGCCGGCCCTGTTCAGCGCCAACTCCGAGGGCGCCTGCCCCACCTGCAACGGTGCCGGTGTCATCTACACCGACCTGGCGATCATGCAGAGCGTGGCCACGCCCTGCGAGGAGTGCGAGGGCAGGCGGTTCGAGGCGTCGGTGCTGGAGTACCGCCTCGGCGGCCGGGACATCAGCGAGGTGCTGGCGATGCCCGTGACCGAGGCCGAGGAGTTCTTCGGCAGCGGTGAGGCCCGTACGCCCGCCGCGCACAGGATCCTTCAGCGGCTCGCGGACGTCGGTCTCGGCTACCTCACCCTCGGCCAGCCGCTCACCACGCTGTCCGGCGGCGAGCGCCAGCGGCTCAAGCTGGCCACGCACATGGGCGAGAGGGGCGGCGTGTACGTCCTCGACGAGCCGACCACCGGGCTCCACCTCGCGGACGTGGAGCAGCTGCTCGGCCTCCTCGACCGGCTCGTCGACTCCGGCAAGTCGGTCATCGTGATCGAGCACCACCAGGCGGTCATGGCGCACGCCGACTGGATCATCGACCTCGGCCCGGGCGCGGGCCACGACGGCGGCCGGATCGTCTTCGAGGGCATCCCGGCCGACCTCGTCGAGGCCCGCTCCACGCTGACCGGCGAGCACCTGGCGGCCTACGTGGGCGCCTGACGGGGGTCTTCGGAGGCCGTGAGGCGAGCCCCGCAGCGGGCACCTCGCGGCCTCCAAGTCGAACATAAAGTGCAAATGCGACGAATATCGGGCACCGGTCGAGGGCACTCCGTCTCCTGAACCCTCACGGAAACGGAGCCGCAGATGATCATCAAGAAGATGCATGAGATGGGCGTCCGCAGCGAGCACGCCTACCTGGCCGGCATGGCCTCGATCGGCCTCAGCGTCGTCGCCTGGATGGGCTCCCGGAAGATGGAAGCGGGCACCGGCCTCGCCCGGGCCGACCGCTGGGGCATCTTCGTCGGCGAATGGGCACCCACCTTCTTCGGTCTCGGCCTCGCCCTGTCCCACTACGAGCAGCAGGACGGCACCCTCACCGCCGACGTGCACGAGTTCCGGCCGACGCGCAAGGCGGGCTGAACGGCCCATCCCGGCGCGCGGCCGGCACCGTTCCCGCGCACCCTGGTGCCATGGCGTCCGAGAAACCCGTCGTGGTCTACCCGCCCGCCGCGGACGGCGGCCGCCGGGTCCGTGTGGACGACCAGTTCCTCGGCATCGCCTACGGGCCGCTCGACGTCGCCGAGTTCCTGCGGCGGGCGGGGATCGAGGACGCGGACGCGGCGTACGTGGCGGCGTCCGGGCTGATCGAGTGGCGCGGCGGCGATTCCGGCACCTGGGGCACCGACCGCGTCTGAAGCCGCCGCTTCGCCCGAACGGCCCAGTGGCGTGACCCCGGGCCCCGTCCGGCAGTTGAGTGGGGCATGAAGAAGCGCAGCATGCTTGCCATCGCCTCCCTGGCCACCGGCTTCGCCGTCGCGGCGATCACCCCGTCGCACGCCATCGGAGAGAAGCTCCCCGCCATCAACGTGGACGAGACCCTCAAGACGCTCGACCAGACCGTTGGCGGAGAGGGCCTGTCCGTGGACGGGAAGAACGGCGTACAGAAGAAGAAGGGCGCCCTGAAGAAGGGCGCGCCGAAGAAGGGCGCCCAGAAGAAGGGCTGACGAGCCGCCCCGGCCACGTCCCACGGCGTCGGCGCTCCCCGCGTGAGGGGGCGCCGGCGCCGTCGTCATGCGCCCTCAACTGCGGCTGGTTTCCGTGGCAGGGTGGAGCGGGCAAGCCTCAGGGGGCCAAGAGAAGAGGGGGACCTGTGACCGTCGTCTGGATCAACGGCGCGTTCGGTGCGGGGAAGACCACCACCGCACGGGAACTGATCGAACTGATCCCGAACAGCACGCTCTTCGACCCGGAGGTCATCGGCGGCGCGCTAGCCCACCTGCTGCCACCCAAACACCTCGCCGAGGTCGGCGACTTCCAGGACCTGCCGATCTGGCGGCGGCTCGTGATCGACACGGCGGCCGCGATGCTCGCCGAGCTCGGCGGGACCCTCGTCGTGCCCATGACCCTGCTGCGCCAGGAGTACCGCGACGAGATCTTCGGCGGCCTCGCCGCGCGCCGGATTCCGGTCAGCCACATCCTGCTCGCTCCGGCCGAAACGATACTGCGGGAACGTATAGCGGGTCGGGAGGTGCCGCCGGACCTTCCCGACGGCGACATGCGAATACGCCAGTGGTCCTTCGACCACATCGAGCCGTACCGGACCGCCCTCGCCTCCTGGCTCACCGCCGACGCCCACCCGGTCGACACCAGCGACCTCACTCCGTACGAGACGGCCGTGCGAATCGCCGGGGCCGTCACCGACGGCTCGGTGCGGGTCTGCGACATCGTGCAGACGCCCGAGCCCACCGCCGAGACCGTCGCCGCCGGAGTGCTCCTCTTCGACGAGCAGGACCGGGTGCTGCTCGTCGACCCCACGTACAAGGCCGGCTGGGAGTTCCCCGGCGGTGTCGTCGAACCCGGAGAGGCACCCGCGCGCGCCGGAGTGCGGGAGGTCGCCGAGGAGACCGGTATCCACCTCGACGAGGTGCCGAGCCTGCTCGTCGTCGACTGGGAGCGCCCCGCGCCCCCCGCGTTCGGCGGTCTGCGTCTCCTCTTCGACGGCGGCCTGCTGCACTCCGCTGAGGCCGGCCGGCTGCTGCTTCCCGGCCCGGAGCTGCGCGCCTGGCGGTTCGTCACCGAGGCGGAGGCCGCCGACCTGCTGCCCCCCGTGCGCTACGAGCGGCTGCGCTGGGCCCTGCGCGCACGCGAACGGGGAGCCGCGCTCTATCTGGAAGCCGGGGTGCCCGTCGGCTGACGCCGGGCCCGCCGCCCGCCCCCTTTACCCGGCACGGGGGATTCCGAGGGAAAAGCAAAAGGAAATGACGGCGTGGCCACGGCCAATCGCTGCCCATGGAATCTCCCGCGAACACTCACGCCGCGGGTAATCACATTCCCTGCTCTCGTCAACACTTCTCCATCTCAGCAAACAATCCCTTTTCTCGCCCCTGCGCGGCTTGACCGGACTCGCACACGGTTGCGAAAGTCCGCAGAGTCTCACGGCGGAAGCAACGACCGCCACCCAATTTCCTTGCCTCAGCGGCAGATCCGGGATGTCCGTACGATGACCACGCAACACCAGCCGGTCGACACCGGCGGCGGCACCGCGCTGCCGACCGGGCCGTCGACCCAAGGCTCCAGACCCGACGGCACGGCAGTCGCCGGCCGCTCACCGGCCCGGATGGCCTGGCGGCGGATCAGGCGGGACAAGGTCACCACGGCCGCCCTGGCGGCCACCCTCCTTTTCATCGCGATCGCGCTCCTCGCCCCGGTGCTCACCGCACTGACCGGCTGGGGGCCGATCACCCCCGACAACAAGGCGATCAATCCGGACACGGGCAATTTCCCCTACGGATCACTGGGCGGCATCAGCGCCAAGCACCTGCTCGGCGTCGAACCGGGCACCGGCTACGACCTGTTCGCCCGCATCGTCTACGGCCTGCGCACCTCGCTCTACGTGGGATTCGCCTCGGCCCTGCTGTCCACCGCGGTCGGTGTGGTGGCCGGGCTCGCCGCCGGATACTTCGGTGGCTGGGTCGATTCCCTGCTGTCCCGGATCATGGACGTGATGCTGGCGTTTCCCCAGCTGCTGTTCATCATCGCGCTCACCCCGGTGATCCAGAACGCCCTGCAGACCAACAGCCACGGCGGCACCGACGAGAACCTGCGGCTGCTCGTCCTGGTCCTCAACATCGCGGTCTTCGCCTGGGCGTACACCGCCCGCCTGGTGCGCGGGCAGGTACTGTCCCTGCGCGAGCGGGAGTTCGTCGACGCCGCGCGGCTGATGAGCGCCGGCCGGCGGCACATCCTCTTCCGGCAACTGCTGCCCAACCTGTGGGCGCCGATCCTGATCTCCTTCGCGCTCGCCGTCCCGCAGAACATCACCACCGAGGCTGCGCTGTCGTACCTGGGCGTGGGCGTCATCCCGCCCAACCCCGACTGGGGAGCCGTGCTGTCGGACGCCTCCCAGTTCTTCCTCCAGGACCCGATGTACCTCTTCGTGCCCGGCGTCCTGCTCTTCCTCCTCGTGCTGGCACTCAACCTGCTCGGGGACGGCGTCCGGGACGCCCTGGATCCCCGCGCCCGGCGCGGCTGAGAAGCCTTCCCCGAGTGTCGCCCCGGCGGTCCCACGAACGGCCGCCGAGCCCGTAGCAAGAAACGGAGTTTCCCCCATGACGCGCACCACGCGTACCACGCGCAGATCGCGCACGGCCGCTCTCACGGCAACCGCCGTGGCGATCGCCCTCGGAGCCACCGCCTGCGGAGGGTCCTCCGGCAACAGCGCCGGCGGCTCCCCGTCGAAGGGCGGCACGCTGACGATCCTCGACGACGCCGACTTCAACCACATCGACCCTCAGCGGACGTACACCACCGAGGGTTCGAGCATGGACTACGAACTCGTCCGCACCCTCACCGGATGGGACGAGACGGGCTCCCAGCCCAAGCTGGTCGGCGACCTGGCGACCGACACCGGAACGCCCAGCGAGGGCGCCACGGTGTGGACGTTCCACCTGCGCCACGGGGTCAAGTGGCAGGACGGCAGCGAGGTCACCGCGCAGGACGTCAAGTACGGCGTCGAGCGGGCCTTCTCCCCGGACATCAACGGCGGCCCGCCGTACGCCAGTCAGTGGCTGGTCGGCGGTGATTCCTACAAGGGCCCGTACCAGGGGAAGCAGTTGGCCTCGATCCGGACACCGGACAAGTACACCCTCGTCTTCCATCTCAACCAGCCGGTCGCCGACTTCAACGAGACGACCGCGATGACCGGATGGTCGGGCGTGCCCAAGGCCCACGACACGGGTGCCACGTACGACACGCATGTGTGGTCCGACGGGCCCTACATGATCAAGTCGTACACCAAGAACAAGGAAATGGTCCTCGTCCGGAACAAGAACTGGAGCCGGTCGAACGACCCGATCCGGCAGCAGAACCTGGACGAGATCGACGCGAAGTTCGGTCAGGACCAGGCCGCCATCGACCAGCAGATCAAGTCCGACGGCGGCTCCGCCCGGACCGCGATCACCCAGACGCCGATCGCCGGCTCCGACCTGACGACGATGGCAGGCGACCCGTCACTCACGTCGCGCTACTACAAGATCCCGGCCCCGGGCATCAACTACCTGGCGATCAACATGAACCGGGTCAAGGACCTGAAGGTCCGCGAGGCGATCGAGTACGCCATCGACAAGACCACCGTACGCGGCGCCTTCGGCGGTTCGGCCTACGGCAACTACGCCACCACGATGCTCGCCCCCGGCATCGACGGCCACAAGGACTTCAACCTCTACAGCAGCAACCCCGCCGGCGACCTCACCAAGGCCAAGGCCCTGATGAAGCAGGCCGGCAACCCCGAGCCGACGATGTCCCTCGCGGTGGAGAACATTCCCACGCACGAGCACTTCGCGGACGCTGTGAAGACCGCGCTCGCGAAGATCGGCATCACGGTGAACATCACCCCGATCGACAAGAACAACTACTTCAGCACTGTCGACAACGTGAAGAACCAGTACGACCTGACCTGGGGCGACTGGATCGCGGACTGGCCGAACGCCTCCACCGTGCTGCCCACCCTCTTCGACGGGCGCCAGATCAAGAAGCTCCCGCAGTCCAACAACGACCTCGCGTACCTGAACGACCCGAAGGTCAACGCGCAGATCGACAAGATCGGCAAGATGACCGACATCAAGCAGCGCAACGTCGCCTACGGGAACCTGGACGAGCAGATCCTCAAGGACGCCGCCGTGGTCCCGCTGATGTACATGAACTTCAGCGAGGTGAGCGGCTCGAAGGTCGGCGGTGTCATCGACGACTCGATCATGGCCGAACCCAGCCTGGTGCACGCCTACATCAAGCAGTGACGCAACCCCTCTGAACCCCGCCGGCGGCCTGGGCCGCCGGCGGGCACCCCACTCACGTCAGGTCCCGGCACCCCATGTTTCGTTACCTCATCAGACGCCTGCTGGCAGCGGCCGTGATCATGCTGGTGATCACCACCATCACCTTCTTCATCTTCTTCGCGCTGCCGTCCAACCCCGCGCTCCTGGCCTGCGGAAAGACCTGCTCGCCCTCCCGCCTCGCGGAGATCAAGCACTCGCTGGGCCTGGACCAGAGCTACCTGACGCAGTACTGGGAGTTCGTCAAGGGGCTGGTCGTGGGCCGTGACTACGGCGACCAGAGCGTCCGCATCCACTGCGGCGCGCCCTGCCTCGGCATCTCCTTCCAGACCGACACCCCCGTCCTGACCACCCTGCTCCAGGACTTCCCGGCGGACCTCTCCCTCGGACTCGGCGCCGCGGTGGCGTTCCTGATCCTGGGCGTCGGCCTCGGCACCGTGGCTGCGGTGCGCAGGGGCCGGGCCGCCGACAAGGCAGCGGTGGGACTCGCCCTGTTCGGTGTGTCGGTGCAGATCTACTTCATCGGTCTGCTTCTGCTCTACCTCTTCGTGGACAAGTTCCAGATCCTGCCGACCTCCGGCTACACACCGTTCACCGAGGACCCGGCCGGCTGGTTCCAGGGGCTGATCCTGCCCTGGTCCACCCTCGTCATCGTCTACCTCGCGATGTACACCCGGCTCACCCGCTCCTCCATGCTGGAGGTCTTCGCCGAGGACTACCTGCGCACCGCCCGCGCCAAGGGCCTGCCGGCCGCCACCGTCGTCCTCAAGCACGGACTGCGGGCCGCGATCACCCCGGTCATCACCATCTTCGGCATGGACGTCGGCTCCCTGATCGGCGGCTCCGCGGTCATCACCGAGTCGGTGTTCGGCATCAACGGCATCGGCAAGCTCGCCGTCGACTCCGTCCAGAATTCCGACCTGCCGGTCATCCTCGGCACCACGCTCTTCGCCGCGACGTTCGTCGTCCTCGCCAACGTCGTCGTCGACCTGGTCTACGGCCTCGTCGACCCGCGCGTGCGCCTCGCCTGAGCCCTTCTTCGTCCTTAGGAACACCCGTGTCCGTATCGACCTCACCGCGGCAGCCCGCGGATGTCACCCCCGCGCCCGCACCCTTCCTCGACGTACGCGACCTGAGGGTGCACTTCCCGACCGAGGACGGCCTCGTCAAGTCCGTCGACGGCGTCTCCTTCACCCTGGAGAAGGGCAGGACCCTCGGCATCGTCGGCGAGTCCGGTTCCGGCAAGTCGGTGACCTCACTGGCCCTGCTCGGACTCCACAAGGGCACCCGCGCCCGGGTCTCCGGCGCGATCCGGCTCGAGGGCAGGGACCTCGTCACCCTGCCCGAGGCCGGGATGCGTGCCCTGCGCGGCCGCACCGTCTCCATGATCTTCCAGGATCCGCTGTCCGCGCTGCACCCCTTCTTCACCGTCGGCTCCCAGATCGCCGAGGCCTACCGGGTGCACCACAAGGTCTCCAAGAAGGAGGCGAAGGACCGCGCGGTGGAGATGCTGAAGCGGGTCGGCATCCCGCAGCCCGAGCGCCGGGTCAGGGACTACCCGCACCAGTTCTCCGGCGGTATGCGCCAGCGCGCCATGATTGCCATGTCGCTGGTGTGCGACCCCGCCCTGCTCATCGCCGACGAGCCCACCACCGCACTGGACGTCACCGTCCAGGCACAGATCCTGGACCTGATCCGCGACCTCCAGGAGGAGTTCGGCTCCGCCGTCGTCATCATCACGCACGACCTCGGCGTGGTCTCCGACATCGCCGATGACATCCTGGTGATGTACGGCGGCCGCCGCATCGAGTACGGCGCCACCCGCGAGGTGCTCAAGCACCCCCAGCACCCCTACACCTGGGGCCTGTTGCAGTCGATGCCGCACCTCGGCGGCGACGTCGGCGAACGGCTCAACCCGATCCCCGGCACCCCGCCGAGCCTGATCAACCTGCCGGACGGCTGCTCCTTCCACCCCCGCTGCGCCTACAAGGGCTGGGTGACGGAGGGCCGTTGCACGGCGGAACGGCCCGAACTGCGCCTCGTCCCCGGCAGCGAACGGCACCTCGCCGCCTGCCATCTGAGCGATGACACCAAGCAGGAGATCCGCGGCGGGGCCGGTCCGGACGACCGGGACGCCGTGGCCGCACGGGCCGCGCAGTGACGCCGGCGGACGAAAGGGACCATGCCGTGAGCACCACCGAGCCCCGCACCGGGCAGAGCAGCGACCGCCCCGCCGGCGAGAGCCCCGGCGAGAACCTGCTGGAGGTACGCGGTCTGCAGAAGCACTTCCCGATCCGGCAGGGCATCATCTTCCAGCGCCAGATCGGAGCCGTCCGCGCCGTCGACGGCATCGACTTCTCGGTCGGGCCCGGCGAGTCGCTGGGCCTGGTCGGCGAGTCCGGCTGCGGCAAGTCGACCACCGGCCGGCTGATCACCCGGCTGCTCGAACCCACCGGCGGCTCCGTCGTGTTCGACGGCGAGGACATCACGCACCAGCCGGCCGCGCGGATGCGGGAGGCCCGCCGCAATCTCCAGATGATCTTCCAGGACCCCTACTCGTCGCTGAACCCCCGGCACACCGTCGGCACCATCATCGAGACGCCGATGCGGCTCAACGGCGTCAACCCGCACCAGGGCCACAAGAAGCGCGCCCAGGAACTCCTGGAGACGGTCGGGCTCAACCCCGAGCACTACAACCGCTACCCGAACGAGTTCTCCGGCGGTCAGCGCCAACGCATCGGCATCGCCCGCGCCCTCGCCCTCAGGCCGAAGCTGATCGTGGCCGACGAGCCCGTCTCCGCGCTGGACGTCTCCATCCAGGCGCAGGTCGTCAACCTGCTCCAGGACCTCCAGCGGGAGTTCGGGATCGCCTTCGTCTTCATCGCCCACGACCTGGCCGTCGTACGGCACTTCTCCGAGCGGGTCGCCGTCATGTACCTCGGAAAGATCGTCGAGGTCGCCGATCGGGAGTCGCTCTACATGCGGCCCCGGCACCCCTACACGCACGCGCTGCTGTCCGCCGTACCCGAGGCCGACCCGGACGCCGTCGGACGGCGCGAACGCATCCGGCTGGCGGGGGACGTGCCCTCCCCGATCGACCCGCCCTCCGGCTGCCGCTTCCGCACCCGTTGCTGGAAGGCGCAGGACAGGTGCGCCCTCGAGGAGCCGGCGCTGGTGCGCGTCGAGGGCAGCCCCTCGGGGCACCTGACCGCCTGCCACTTCCCCGAGGAGCCGTCGGTCACCGCGCGGCAGGAGGACATCGTCCTGGACCCGGCCCTCGGGTAGGGCCGGGTCCAGGTGGGCCGGCACGTGCACGACCCGCGCCCCGCCGCCCAGGTCCAGTAGCTCACCGTCCGACACCTAGGTGACCTCCCGCGGCCGGGTGACGTCACCCTCGGGCAGGAACCTCACCGCCGGCTCGTGCAGCGGCCGCTCCCACTCCTCGAACACCGGCTTCGGGCCCGGGACATCGCCCGGCACGACGGGTGCGTCCAGCCGGTGGACGAGCATGGGGGAGCAGCTCGACGACGTCCATGCACGGACCGCAGCAGAAGGCCCCCGTCCGGCGACGAGGGGCTTCCGCTGCAGGCAGAGCGGTCAGCCCGCCGCGTAGTTGCGCAGGAACAGTGCCTCCGCCACCGACAGCCGCTCCAGCTCCTCGGGGGACACGCTCTCGTTCACCGCGTGGATCTGCGCCTCGGGCTCGCTCAGCCCGATGAGCAGGATCTCCGCACGCGGGTACAGCGCGGCCAGCGTGTTGCACAGCGGGATGGAACCGCCCTGCCCCGCGTACTGCATCTCCTGACCCGGGTAGGCCACCGCCATCGCGGCCGCCATGGCCTGGTACGCCGGGCTGGTGGTGTCGGCGCGGAACGGCTGGCCCTGGCCGATCTGCTCGGTGCTCACCCGCGCACCCCACGGCGTGTGCGCCTCCAGATGCGCCTGCAGCAGCTTGGTCGCCTCGCCCGCGTCCACGCCCGGCGGCACCCGCAGGCTGATCAGCGCGCGGGCACCGGCCTGCACGGACGGGGTGGCGCCGACCACGGGCGGGCAGTCGATGCCGAGGACGGTGACGGCAGGGCGCGCCCAGATGCGGTCCGCGACCGTCCCGGACCCGATCAGGTCGACGCCGTCCAGGACCTTGGCGTCCTGCCGGAACTGCTCCTCCTCGTACTGCAGTCCTTCCCAGCCCGCGTCAGCGGAGAGCCCCTCGACGGTCGTCGAGCCGTCCTCGGCGCGCAGCGAGTCCAGCACGCGGATCAGCGCGGCCAGGGCGTCGGGTGCGGCACCGCCGAACTGGCCCGAGTGCAGATTGCCCGCGAGGGTGTCGACCTGAACGCGCACCATCGTCATGCCGCGCAGGGTGGAGGTGACGGTCGGCAGGCCGACGCGGAAGTTGCCCGCGTCGCCGATGACGATCGTGTCCGCCTCCAGCAGGCCGGGGTGCTCCTCGGCGTACCGCTCCAGACCGCCGGTGCCCATCTCCTCCGAGCCCTCGGCGATCACCTTCACATGGACGGGCACGCCGCCGTTCGCCTTCAGCGCGCGCAGCGCCAGCAGGTGCATGACCAGGCCGCCCTTGCAGTCGGCGGCCCCGCGCCCGTACCAGCGCCCGTCCCGCTCGGTCAGCTCGAAGGGCGGGGTCGTCCAGGCGGCCTCGTCCAGCGGCGGCTGCACGTCGTAGTGGGCGTAGAGCAGGACGGTCTTCGCGCCCTCCGGGCCGGGCAGGTAGCCGTAGACCGACTGGGTGCCGTCGGGGGTGTCGAGCAGGGCCACGTCCTCGAACCCCTCGGCGGCGAGCGCGTCGGCGACCCAGCGGGCGGCTCCCTCGCTCTCGCTCCTCGGGAACTGGTCGAAGTCCGCCACCGACCGGAAGGCCACCAGTTCGGTGAGCTCCTGCTTCGCCCTGGGCATCAGCGAGGCGACGGTCTCGGCAACCGAATTCGACGACATGGGCACGCTCCTCGTGGGTGCGACGTTGTCAGGATGCGTACCTCTCGGTACGCGTGATCGTGTGGTGCGGGCGCGTCCCCGTGTAAGGGCCACCCACGCCGCCGATCCTCCCACAGCGGCCTGCGGTGACCGCCGCCGTAGGATGCGGGAGACAGCGGCAGGCGGCTTTGATCGGGAGCAACAGACCATCGTGAGCAGCGAGAACTCTTCGGCGCACGACGTGCGGCAGGTGTGGGACGTCGTCGTGGTGGGCGCGGGACCCGCGGGCGCTTCGGCCGCGTACGCGGCGGCGGTGGCCGGCAGACGCGTGCTGTTGCTGGAGAAGGCGGAGCTGCCGCGGTACAAGACGTGCGGCGGGGGCATCATCGGCCCCTCGCGCGACGCCCTGCCGCCCGGCTTCGAGCTGCCGCTCAGGGACCGGGTGCACGCGGTGACGTTCTCCAACAACGGCCGCTTCACGCGCACACGCCGCTCCAGGCAGATGCTCTTCGGGCTGATCAACCGGCCCGAGTTCGACCAGCAGCTGGTCGAGCACGCGCAGAAGGCGGGCGCCGAGCTGCGCACGGGCGTCACCGTCCAGCGGGTCGAGCAGCACGGCTCGGCGGTGCCGGACCGGCGCACGGTCGCCGTGGTTTTGCAGGGCGGCGAGGTCGTGCTCGCGCGGGCCGTCGTCGGGGCGGACGGCAGCGCCAGCAGGATAGGGGCGCATGTCGGGGTCAAGCTCGACCAGGTCGATCTCGGTCTGGAGGCGGAGATCCCCGTGCCGGACACCGTCGCGGAGGACTGGAAGGGCCGGGTGCTCATCGACTGGGGCCCCATGCCCGGCAGTTACGGCTGGGTGTTCCCCAAGGGCGACACCCTGACGGTCGGGGTCATCTCGGCCCGGGGCGAAGGCGCCGCGACCAAGCGGTACTTGGAGGAGTTCATCGGCCGGCTGGGCCTCGCAGGGTTCGAACCGAGCATCTCCGCGGGGCACTTGACCCGCTGCCGCGCCGACGACTCGCCGCTCTCGCGCGGGCGGGTGCTGGTGTGCGGTGACGCGGCGGGGCTGCTGGAGCCGTGGACCCGTGAGGGTATTTCCTTCGCGCTGCGGTCCGGCCGGCTCGCGGGGGAGTGGGCGGTGCGGATCGCCGAGGCGCACGACGCCGTGGACACGCGACGGCAGGCTCTCAACTACGCGTTCGCGATCAAGGCCGGTCTCGGGGTGGAGATGAGCGTCGGCAGGCGGCTGCTGACGGCGTTCGAGCGCCGTCCCGGGCTGTTCCACGCGGCGCTGACGGGTTTCCGCCCGGCCTGGAAGGCGTTCAAGGAGATCACGTCGGGCTCCACGTCGCTGGGCGAGATCGTCCGCACGTACCCGGTGGCCCAGCGGGCCCTCGCCGTGCTGGACCGCCGTCCCGCGACGGGCGGCGAGGCCGGCTCTGCGGAGTGACCGCCGCACGCCGTGAGCAGCCCTTCGTCGTGATCAGCCCTTCACCGTGATCTCGAAGACCGGGTGGTCGGGTGCGATGCGGCGCAGCTGGTCGTCCGGGGAGTCGGGGCCGACGCCGTTGAAGAAGACCCCGACCTCCGCCTTCCAGCGCTTGAGATAGGCGCGCAGGATCGGGGTCTTGTCGTCGTCGCCCACCTCGGCCGCGGTGAAGGTCTCCACGTGCTTGCCGAGGTGCAGTTCACCGCCGCCCGCGGCGCGCATGTTGTGCGTCCACTGCACATGACCGCGGGGGGCGACCAGGTACTGCCTGCCGTCCAGGGTCAGCAGGTTGACCGGGGTGGTGCGCCACTGGCCGCTCTTGCGGCCCCGGACGGCGAGGACCCGTGAGCCCCAGACACTGATGCCGCGGCGGGTCAGCCAGGCCACGAAGCGGTTGAAAACATGGACGGTGAACCAGCCGGGCTTCTGGACGTGCGTGGACATCGGGGCCCCTTCGTGTGGTGACGGAGCGGCGCTCCACTCTGTGAGCACTGCTCTCGCTCTGTCTGGTGCCAGTCTGCGCGAGACCGGACGTCAAGGCAAGAGCGCTGCTCTCGTTTTGTTTCACTGCTCTCTTTTGTGTGCAGTGATCTGCCGTCATGGGAGACTGCCGGCATGAGCACCGCACACGGCGCCCGAGCCCGGGCCAGGATCGAAGTGACCGCGGCCATCAAGGACGAGGCCCGCAGACAGCTCGCGGCGGAGGGCGCCGCCCGGCTCTCCCTGCGGGCCGTCGCCCGTGAACTGGGCATGGTCTCCTCCGCGCTGTACCGCTACTTCCCAAGCCGTGACGACCTGCTCACCGCACTCATCATCGACGCCTACGACTCCCTCGGCGAGAGCGCCGAGGCGGCCGACGAGGCAGCGGCCGGCCCCTTCGAGCACTGGATCGCGGTCTGCCAGGCGGTGCGGCGCTGGGCGCTGGAGCATCCGCACGAGTACGCGCTGATCTACGGATCGCCCGTGCCCGGCTACACGGCCCCCGACATCACCGTCCCGGCCGCCGCCCGCGTCGGCCTCCTGCTCATCGGCATCACGCGCGACGCCCACCACGGTCCGGGCCTCGCCCGGCCCGCGCTGCCGGCCGACCTCCGCCCGGAGGCCGAACGCATGGCCGCCGACCTGGCCCCGGACCTCCCCCCGGAGGTCGTGACCGCACTCGTCGCGGCCTGGGCCCAGCTGTACGGCCTGGTCGGCTTCGAACTGTTCGGCCAGTTCAACCGGGTGGTGGAGGACCGGGAGACGTTCTTCCGGCACGCGGCGGAGCAACTCGCCAGGGGAGTGGGGCTGGTGCCCGGGCCCGTATAGGCCACCGGCCCGGCGGACGGGCGTACTTCCCGGGGAGTACGCGTGATCACCACGCCGGGGCTCACCGAGCGGGAGCGCGAGGTGATGGCATTGGTGGGGATGGGCCTGTCCAACGAGGAGATCGCCCGCCGCCTGGTCGTCAGCCCGCTCACCGCGAAGACCCACGTCAGCCGCACGATGGTGAAGCTCGGTGCCCGCGACCGGGCCCAACTGGTCGTACTGGCCTACGAGTCGGGGCTGATGCGGCCGGGCTGGCTGGGCTGATCCGCCCTCCGGAACCGGACAAGCACGGTGACGACCCGGGCGGCGAAGAGCACCGGCGCGAGCACCAGACCGGCCCGCACCAGCAGGCGCTCAGGCGTCGCCGGCAGGTCGAAGAGCAACGCGGGCCCCGCCACCGCCCCGAAGACCACCGCCGCCGCGAAGGCCGCACTGCACAGCGCGTACCCGATCTCGACGGTGATGGCATCCCGTTCGGCCTGTGTGCGCCGTCCCCCGTGACTGGTCATGCGGTGAGTCAAACAGGAGGGTGCCCGGCGGGCAAGCGTCCCGCCGGACGCCCTCGGGAGGGGGGTTTGTCGAGGACGTATGCCGTGTAGCGAGTGACGCGCCCGACGGCCCGGTGAGCCCGGACGACGGTGACGGCCTCCTCCCAGTCCTGTGCGTCGAGTGTTCTGAGGCCGGGCCACCGCACGCACAGGGCCTCGCGGCCGGCCCGGGTGGACGCGGCGCCGACGAACAGGGCACAGAGTTGGGCCGCCCTGTGGAGTACGGGGGTGGTCCAGTCGAGGATCCGGCGCGTGGTGAAGCCGGCGGCGGAAGCCATCAGCGGGTACCGCTCGTACGGCTCGATGTCGTCGAAGCGCCAGGTCCCGCGTACGAGGCCGTTCGGGTCGAGGGACCCGATCGGCTGATCCGTACGGGACGTGACATCCACGAGGACGAGCCGGCCTCCTGGGCGGAGCAGCCGGAAGCTTTCGCTCAGGAATGACCTACGGCCCTCGTGGCCGAAGTGGAAGGCGGCCTCCAGGCAGTGCACTCGGTCGAAGGAACCCTCCGTCAGCGGGATCTCCGCTGCCCGCTGCGGCAGAGCCGTGGCATCGGCGACGGCGAAGCGCGCGCTGTCGCCGAAGCGGCGACGTGCCTGGTCGATCTGCGCGGGCTGGATGTCCACCCCCAGCGCCCGGCATCCCGCGGCACCCAACCGCGCCGTGGTGTCACCGCGACCGCACCCGGCATCCAGGACGAGCTGTCCGGGCCGGGCGTCCAGCAACGCCAGCGACCGGCGAGCCAGCCGGCGCTGAAAGGGCACCGGCCCGGTCAGGAGCACGAGCGGCAGGGTGGGCAGCGTGAAGTAGCCGATGTCGACCAGGCTGTCCCAGCCGAGGTGGCGCAGCACCCGGAAGAGCACACTGTCGTCGTTGTACGCACTCGCGAGGTCCCCACCGTCACCCATCCGGCATCCTCCGTTCCATGGGCGCCCACACCGGGCCCACTGTCCGTGTCACCGCCCCGACCTGCGCCTACACTGAGCCCATAAGGGACGTTCGTGACGTACCGGAACCACCGTGCGCTATCAGCGGATGCTCGTGACGGGCCTCGCCCTGGTCCTCGTGATGGCGCCCGCGATCTTTGCGCGGGCACAGGGTGAGGAAGTCCCGCGCGGCCCCACGTTCGCCGCACGCGCTCTGCAGGCGCTGATCGACGGTATCCAGTTCGGGGTGATCATCGCGATCACATCGGTCGGGCTCTCGCTGATCTTCGGCACCATTCACCTGATCAACTTCGCGCACGGTGAGTTCGTCACGATCGGCGCCACCTTCGCGTTCTTCCTCAACGCCGCCGCCGCCGGGCCGGGCTGGCATCTCATCCCCGCCGCCCTCGCCGCGGTGGCCTTCGGCACCCTGCTGGGCGGGGCGGTCGAGCGCGGCATCTGGCGCCCGCTGCGGGCTCGGGGCACCGGGCTGATCAACATGTTCATCGTCACCATCGGACTCTCGCTGCTGCTGCGCCACGTCGTCCTCGTGCTGTACGGAACACGGCCCGCCTCCTACGCCCAGTACGACATCCAGAGCACGATCGGTATCGGGCCGGCCGGCATCACCCCGCGGGACCTCACCGTCACCCTGCTCTCCGTCCTGGTGCTGCTCGGCATCGCCGCGCTCCTGCAGAAGACGCGGATCGGCACGGCCGTGCGGGCCGTCTCCGCCAACCGTGACCTCGCGGAGGCGTCGGGCATCGACGTGCAGCGGGTGGTGCTGTTCGTGTGGATGCTCGCCGGCGGACTGGCCGCCCTCGGCGGGGTCTTCTTCGGCCTGGTCGAGATCGTCACCTGGGACATGGGCTTCAAACTCCTGCTGCTCATGTTCGCGGGGATCATCCTGGGCGGTCTCGGCTCCGCCTACGGTGCGATGGTCGGCAGCCTCGTCATCGGTGTCGTCGCCCAGATGTCCACCCTGTGGTTCCCGGTCGACCTCCAGTACGCCTGGGCGCTGCTCGTCCTCATCCTCGTCCTCCTCGTCCGGCCGCAGGGCATCCTCGGCCGGGCCGAACGCGTCGGGTGAGGGGTGCGCCATGGACTTCTCGGCCATCCTCTCCGACGCCCTGCGCTCGGGAATCGGTCCCATCGCCGCCGTCTACGCGCTCGCCGCGATGGGACTGAACCTGCACTTCGGCTACACGGGGCTGCTGAACTTCGGCCAGGTCGGATTCATGCTGGTCGGCGGCTACGGGCTCGCCATCACGGTGTCGACCTACGACGGCCCGATGTGGCTCGGCGTCCTGGGCGGAGTCGCCTGCGCGATCGTGCTGGCCCTGCTGCTCGGCCTGCCCACCCTGCGGCTGCGCGCCGACTACCTGGCCATCACCACGATCGCGGCGGGGGAGACGCTACGGCTGTTCTACCGCTCCAGCTGGGCCGAGCCGGTCACCGGCGGGGTGTTCGGGTTGCAGCGCTTCGCGAACGACTTCTACGCGCTGAGCCCCATCGAGCCCGGCACGTACGGCGTGTGGCTCGTGAGGTACAGCGCTCGCGACCTCTGGGTGATGATCGTCGGATGGGCGCTGGTGCTCGTGGTCGGAAGCCTGCTCGCCCTGCTGATCCACAGCCCCTGGGGCCGTGTCATCCGGTCGATCCGTGATGACGAGGTGGCCGCGCGCAGTCTGGGCAAGAACGTCTACGCGTACAAGATGCAGAGCCTCGTGCTCGGCGGCGTCATCGGGGCGGTCGCGGGCATGATGCAGGCGATCCAGGTGCAGTCCGTGAACCCGGACAACTACGACCCGGCCGTCACGTTCTTCCTGTACACGCTGCTGGTGCTCGGAGGTGCCGGGCGGATCCTCGGGCCGGTCGTGGGCTCGATCCTGTTCTGGTTCGTCCTCAGCTTCCTCGACAGCGCGCTCCGCCAGGCCATCGACGCCGAGTACATCTCCCCGGACCTCATCAGCACGTCGGAGATCGGCGCGGTGCGCTTCGCCCTGGTCGGTGTCGCCCTGATCCTGCTGGTCGCGTTCCGGCCGCAGGGCATCCTCGGCAGCCGGAAGGAGATGTTGCTCAGTGGCCGCTGACCCTGCCGCCTCCCGCCCGGGCCGGCTCTCCGCGACCGATCCCGAGCCGGGGGTGCGCAAGCCCGATCCCCTGCTGGTCCTGGACCAGGTGACCCGCACCTTCGGTGGCCTCGTCGCCGTGCGGGTCGAGCACCTGGAGGTGCAGCGTGGGGCCATCACGGCTCTCATCGGGCCCAACGGCGCCGGCAAGACCACGTTGTTCAACGTGGTGAGCGGGTTCGACCGGGCCGACGGCGGCCGGTGGTCGTTCGACGGACAGCCGCTCACCGGCGCCCCGGCGTACCGGGTGGCGCGGCGCGGAATGGTCCGTACGTTCCAGCTCTCCAGGGCGCTCGCCCGGCTCACGGTGCTGGAGAACCTGCTGCTCGCCGCACCCGGGCAACGCGGCGAGCGGGTGCTGCCCGCGCTGCTGCGGCCGCTGTGGCGCGGTCAGGAGCGGGAGGCCGAGCGCCGGGCCGACGAACTGCTGGACCGGTTCCGGCTCGGGCCCCTGCGCGACGACCATGCGGGCACGCTCTCCGGCGGCCAGCGCAAACTGCTGGAACTGGCCCGTGCGCTGATGACCCGGCCGGCCATGCTCCTGCTCGACGAGCCGATGGCCGGAGTGAACCCCGCGCTGACCCAGTCGCTGCTCGGGCACATCACCCGGCTGCGGGACGAGGGGCTGACGGTGTGCTTCGTCGAGCACGACATGGACGTGGTGATGGGCATCAGCGACTGGGTGGCCGTCATGGCCGACGGCCGCCTGGTGGCCGAGGGCCCACCGCACACGATCGGCCGGAACGCCGCCGTCGTGGACGCCTACCTGGGCAAGCGGCACGACGAGCCGGAGGCGGCCGAGGAGCAGGAGGAGGGGAAGGCGGCCGAGGAGAAGGAGAAGGGAAAGGCGGCCGAGGAGAAGGAGAAGGGGAAGGAGGAGTAGCGATGTCCGCTGAGGAGCAGGCACCGGTGCTGGCGGCCGACGACATCGTCGCCGGTTACGTCCCCGGTGTCGACGTGCTGCGCGGATGCAGCGTCGAGGTGCGGCCGGGCGAGGTGGTCGGCGTGATCGGCCCCAACGGCGCCGGCAAGTCCACGCTGGTCAAGGCCGTTTTCGGGCTGCTTCGGGTGCGCGGCGGGACCGTGCGGCTGCGCGGCGAGGACGTGACCGGCCGGCCCGCGCACGAGCTGGTGCGGCGGGGGGTGGGCTACGTACCGCAGCTTCAGAACGTGTTTCCCACGCTGACCGTCGAGGAGAACCTGCGGATGGGCGTGTACCTGCGGCCCAAGGACCACGCGCGGCGGGTCACGGCGGTCGAGGAACTCTTCCCCGTGCTGGCCGACCGTCGCAGGCAGAAGGCCGGCGCTATGTCCGGCGGCGAACGCCAGATGCTCGCGATGGCCCGCGCACTGATGACGGAGCCGCAGCTGCTGCTGCTCGACGAGCCGTCGGCCGGCCTGTCACCGCTCCATCAGGACCATGTCTTCGACCGGTGCAGAATGATCAACAGCGCGGGCGTCGCCGTGCTCATGGTCGAGCAGAACGCCCGCAGGTGCCTTCAGCTCTGCGACCGCGGCTACGTCCTCGACCAGGGCCGCAACGCCTACACCGGCACGGGTACGGCCCTGCTGCACGACGAGAAGGTGATCGAGCTGTACCTCGGCACGCTCGCCCGCGTCCGTTGACTCCCGCTGTCGGTCCTCCCGGTCACTCCTCGGCCTTGCTGGTCTCGGTACGCAGGGTCTGCAACTTCCCCTCGTCGTCGTAGCCGTACACCTCGATCGTCGCCTGGCCGGGTTCGCCCTTGTCGGTGAAGTCGAGCGGACCGCTCACACCGTCGTAGTCGATGTCCCTGCCGTCGGCGAGGAGCTCCTTGCAGGCGGCGAACGAGTTGCACTTCTCGCCGTCCTTGGTGATCCCGTTCATCTCCTTCACGTACGCGCCCGGGTCGTCGGACTCCGCCTTCTCGGCGGCGAGCGCGATCGTCGTCACGCAGTCGAAGACCTGCGGTGCGAACTGCAGCTCCTTCAGCTTCGGCGCGAACTCCTTCAGCTCCTTCACATACTGCTCGTTCTCCGCCGAGGCCGGCGCGGTCCCCTTCATGCCGGAGAGCCTCTCCGGCTGGCCGGGGGCGACCAGCGAGGGCAGTTCCTCACTGCGCAGTCCGTCGGCACCGTAGACGCCGATCTGGTCGGGCCCGAGTCCGGACTCGATCATGCCCTGCAGGATCTGGGTGCCCTCCTCGAAGGCGATCACCACGGCGGCGTCCGGCCTGGAGTTCTCCACCTGCTGGACGACCTGGTCGAAGTTGGTCGCCTTCGGGTCATAGGTCTCGGCGAGCGTCACCGTCGCACCGCGCTCCTCCAGCGTCTTGCGGGTGGCCTCCATCAGGCCGCGCCCGTAGTCGTCCGCCCGTGCGACCAGGGCCACCCGGTCGTGGCCGTCGTCGCGGACGACATCCGCCAGGATGGGCCCCTGCAGCGAATCACTCGGGACGGTACGGAAGTAGAAGCCGTCGTCCTCGTAGTCGGTGAAGGTGGGAGCGGTGTTCGACCCCGAACACTGCACGACGCCCGCACCGGTCACCCGGTCGATGAACGCCAGCGACATACCGGAAGCCGCGGCGCCGACGATCGCGTCCACACCTGCTGCGAGGACCCGGTCCGCCGACTGCGCGGCGACGGCCTCCTGGCCCGCCTCGTCACTGGAGACCACACCCGGCACGGACTTGCCCAGGACCCCGCCCGCGTCGTTGATCTTCTGTATCGCGAACTTCAGCGACTCGATCTGAGGTGGGCCGAGGTAGGCCAGCTGTCCCGTCTCCGGCAGGACGTAGCCGAACTGGAGCTCACCATCGCCCGGCTCGGCCCGGGCAGTGCCCGTCGTACCGCAGACGGCTATCACGAGGGCGGCCGCGCTTGCGAAGATCGCGGACCGCCGTATCGACGCTTTCATCTCCGCCTCCGCTCGTTACAGGCGGCGGTGGTCGACAGGCCGGCCCTCCGCCCGCCATCTGCACACGAGCCTAGAACTCATCTGGAGTCCGGAAAAGGTATGAAACGCACACTCTTTCGATTGATTGTGTCTCGCGCCCCGGCCCTGCGCCGCCTCGTCAGGTCGCGCAGGGCCTTGATCGGGTCTGGTGAACGCTCCCTAGTCGCCCACGGTGACGCGCTCCGCATCCTTCGGGGTGGACTTGGCGACCACGACGGACGGCCGTTTCCGCTCGGCCCGCAGCCCCGTGAGGGTGATCAGCAGTCCGGCGAGGGCGACGAGCGTCACGACCAGCAGGCCGGGCCGGTAACTGTCGAGGACGGCCTGCGGGGAGGGATGGGCGCCCTCGGGGGAGTTCGCGGTCACCACCGCCGTCACGACGGCGAGGAAGATCGCGCCACCGACCTGGACCGAGGTGTTGAGCAGCCCGGAGACCATGCCCTGCTCGTGCTCGTCGACGCCGTTGGTGGCCTGGACGTTGAGGGACGGGAAGGTCAGCGCGAAGCCGGAGCCGACCAGCACCATCGTCGGCAGGATCACCGCCGCGTAGACCGGGTCGAGGTCGATGCGCAGGAAGAGCACGTACCCGGTGACCATCAGGGCGAAGCCCAAAACCATCAGGCGGGCCGTTCCGAACCGGTCGATGACGGATCCGACCTTCGTCGCGGACAGCGCCACCAGAGCGCCCGCCGGCAGGAAGGCCAGGGCCGTGTGCAGCGCGGACCAGCCGAGCAGCTGCTGCATGTACAGGGTGACCAGGAACTGGAAGCCGATGTAGCTGCCGACGAACGTCAACGCGCCCAGCTGCGCCCGCACTTGCGGCCCGGAGCGCAGCACGCCGAGCCGGATCAGCGGGCTGGGGCTGCGCCGCTCGACGGCGACGAAGGCCGCCAGGAGTACGGCCACGGCGGCGAAGGACAGGACGGTCCGGGCCGAGCCCCAGCCCACCTCGGGCGCCTCCACGACGGTGAAGACGAGCAGCAGCATCGAGGCGGTGCCCAGCACGGCGCCCGGGATGTCGTAGCCGCCCCGGCCGCGTTCGCGCTCACTGCGCGGCAGCAGCTTCAGGCCCACGAGCAGGGCGATCAGAGCGATCGGGGCGGGCAGGAGCATCGTGAGCCGCCAGCTGGCCTCCGTGAGCAGGCCGGAGAAGACCAGGCCCATCGAGTAGCCCGTGGCGCCGCAGGTGGTGTAGATGGCGAGGGCGCGGTTGCGCAACGGGCCCTCGGGGAACGTCGTGGTGATGATCGACAGGCCGGCGGGAGCCGTGAAGGCCGCGCTCAGGCCCTTGATGAAGCGGCTGGCGATGAGCAGCGGCCCCGAGTCCACGAGACCGCCGAGCAGTGAGGCGAGTGCGAAGACGCCCAGCGCCACCAGGAAGACCTGTCGCCGACCCAGCAGGTCGGCGGCGCGTCCGCCGAGGAGCAGCAGGCCGCCGTATCCCAGGATGTAGCCGCTGACGATCCATTGCAGCGCCGAGGTCGACAGGCCGAGGTCGGCGCCGATGGACGGCAGGGCGACGCCGACCATGGACACGTCCAGGGCGTCCAGGAACATCGCGGCGCAGAGCACGAGCAGGGTGCCCCACAGCCGCGGCGTCCAACGCCCCTCGGACGTGGGGGAGATGAGCGGAGAGGTCATGCCCGAGACATTACATGCGCATGCATGAGATGCAAGCGCATTTAATTCAGGTGCAACAATCTCGGTTCTCTGTTACGGTGCGGCGCATGACGGCTCAGCGGGCCGAGCAGGCCCTCGTGGCACGATGGCGGGACATCCTGGCGCTGCACGCGCGGACACAGTGCGAACTCGACCGGGCGCTGCACGGCCACGGTCTGTGCGCCAGCGACTTCGAGGTGCTCGACGTCCTCGCCGGATGCCGGACACCCAGGGGCACGCCGTCCTACCGCGTGCAGGAGATCTCCGAGCGGGTTCATCTGAGCCAGAGCGCGCTGTCGCGGCTGATCGCCCGGCTGGAGAAGGAGGGGCTCGTCGAGCGCGGCATGTGCTCCGAGGACCGGCGCGGCGTGAAGGTGTGTCTCACCGCCAAGGGGCGCGCGCTGCACGGCGAGGTGCTTCCCGTGCAGCGCGCGGTACTGGCGAGGATGCTCGCCGACGGTTGATCGACGGCGTGGCGTTCTGCCCGGATGGCGGACGGTTGATCGCCCGGCGGTGGTCTGCCCGGATGGCGGACGGTTGATCGCCCCGCGGGCGTTCTGCTCGGATCGCGGACGGTTGATCGCCCGGCGGTGGTCTGCTCAGATCGCCGACGTCTCCCGCCACAGGGTGGCGAGTGCCTGGTCACCCGTGGCGGCCGGCAGGGGAGCCCGGTTCCACAGCGCCAGGTACAACTGCTCGGCCGGGCCCGACAGTTCGCACTCGGCCTCCTCGGACGCCTCCCGCGTGGTCACCGGCGGTTCCGGCGACAGCCGTACCGTCCACACCGCGCCGGTGTCCTCCGTGCGGATCCGCAGGACCCGCGGCTGCGGGGTGCGTACCCGGCTCCTGGGGCGGGCGTGGAAGCCGCGCAGCAGTTCGTCGATGCCGTCGGTCGCGAACTCGGGGGTGACGGTTCTCGGGACGCCGCCGCGCGCGAACTCCGCGTCGACCCGGTGCACCGCCGTCTCGTGCGCCTGCCGCCTGGCCCAGAACGCCAGCGGGGACGGAGCGGGCAGGAAGGCGAAGCACTCCACGTCCGGCGAGGCGCCGGCCAGCGTACGGACGAGATCCCGGTGGCCGGCGCGGTACCAGGCCACGAGCTCGGCGCCGTCGAGATCGGTGGGCTCGACCAGCGGGCGCCGTTCGATGAGCTGCTCGGCGACGAAGGCGGCGGCCCAGCGGTGTACGGCGCCCGTGTGCCGCAGCAGGTCGCGCACCTGCCACCCGGGGCAGGTCGGCACCTTCGCGTCGGTCCCGGCCTCCTCGGCGGCCGCGGCCAGCAGCCGGCCTTCCGTCTCCAGTGCTCGAAGGAACTCGGCGGTCTCCATGGCGCCGAGTCTGCCGCATGAAGCGCTCTCCAGGCCTGGGGATTTCCGGAGACCGGCCGCGGTGACTACGGCAGCGGCGTCCCGCCCGTCGCGTTGACGATCTCGGCGGTGATGTACGACGCCTCCTGCGAGGCGAGGAAGACGTACGCCGGAGCCATTTCGGCAGGCTGTGCGGGCCGCCCGATGGGGGCCTGCTTGCCGAACGTCTGCGTGTCCGGCAGGGTCGCCGGGATCAGCGGCGTCCACACCGGGCCCGGCGCGACCGCGTTGACCCGGATGCCCTTCTCGATCAGCATCTGCGCCAGCCCCTGCGTGAAGGTGACGATCGCGCCCTTCGTCGTCGCGTAGTCCAGCAGATGCGGGCTGGGCTTGTACGCCTGCACCGACGTGGAGTTGATGATGCTGCCGCCCTCCGGGATGTGCGGCAGGGCCAGCTTGCACAGCCAGAACATGCCGTACAGGTTGGTGCGCAGCACCCGGTCGAACTGCTCGGTCGTGATCGCCTCGATGCCGTCCGGCTGGGACATCTGGTACGCCGCGTTGTTCACGAGCACGTCGATCCGGCCGAACTCGTCCACGGCGCGGTCGATCAGCGCGCGGCAGTTCTCCTCCTCCCGTACGTCGCACGCGACGGGCACGGCACGCCGGCCGGCCTCCTCGACGAGCCGGGCCGTCTCGGCGGCATCGTCCTTCTCGTCATCCAGATGGGTGAACAGCACGTCGGCACCCTCGCGGGCGAACGCCAGGGCCACCGCACGGCCGATCCCGGAGTCCCCGCCGGTGATCACGGCCTTGCGGCCCTCCAGCCTGCCGCTGCCCCGGTAGGACTCCTCACCGTGGTCCGGCGGCGGGTCCATCGGCCCCGTCCAGCCGGGGTGCGGCTGGTCCTGGGAGGGAAACTCCGGCGTCGGGTGCTGCTCTCCGGGGTGCTGCTGTTCGGTCACGGGTCTGCCTCCTCGTCAACGGGTACGGCCCGGTGATCACCACGGGCGTGGGACGGGTACCCAGGATGACCGGCATTCCCCAGCCGGACTCCTCCCCGGTGGACTCCTCCCGTCAGTCCCCGGCCGCCCGCCGCGCCGTCGCCCCCGCCAGGGCCCCGACGACCGCCGCCACCGCGGCCAGTACCGCCACGCTGGTCAGCGCGGTCGGCAGGGTGAACCAGTCCGCCATGAAGCCGATCGCGGGCGGGCCGAGGAGCATGCCCCCGTAGCCCAGGGTGGAGGCCGTGGCGACGCCTGCCGGGCCCGCCAGGGCGCCCGCACGCTCCACGGCCACGGGAAAGAGGTTGGCGAGACCGATGCCCGTGATCGCGTAGCCGAGAAGAGCGGCCCAGAGGGAGGGGGCGAGGGAGCCGAGCAGCATGCCGGCCGCCGCGGTGGTGCCGCCGGCGACGACGGTCCGGGTCCGCCCCAGACGTTCCAGGAGGGTCGTGCCGGTCAGCCGTCCCACCGTCATGGCGAGCGCGAAGCACGAGTAGCCCACGGCCGCCGCGCCCGCCGAGGCGTGCAGGTCCTGTTCGAGGTGCAGGGCGCCCCAGTCGGCCAGCGCCCCCTCTCCGTACGCGGTGCACCCCGCGATCAGACCGAAGACGACGACCAGCCGCCGGGTGCGGCGGTCCGGGCGGCGCGGGGAGCCCTCGGGGGGCAGCTCCCGTTCCGGGGGCAGCGGCGGCTCGTGCCGCAGGAGGGTGGGGCCGGCCGCGGCGGTCACGAGCAGGCCGACGACCGTGAGCAGCAGCAGGTGCCGCGTGGGGGAGAGGACCCCCGCGACCAGCCCGCCCAGCCCCGCGCCGACCATGCCGCCGAGGCTGAACGCCGCGTGGAAGCTCGGCATGACCGGCCGCCGCAGCGCGGCCACGAGTTCGACGGCCGCGCTGTTGAAGGCCACGTTGATCCCGCCGTACGCGGCCCCGAAGAGCAGCAGGACCAGGCCCAGCGCGAGCGCCGAGTGGGTCAGCGGGGGCAGGGCGACGCTGAGGGACAGCAGGACGGCGCAGACGACGGTGACCCGGTGGTTGCCGTAGCGGCGGCACAGGCGGCCCGTGAGGGCCATGGTGATGACCGCCCCGGCGGAGACGCCGAGGAGGGCGAGGCCGAGGGTGCCGGCGGAGGCGCCGGTCTGGGCCTTGATGGCGGGGATGCGCACGACCCAGCCGGCGAAGACGAAGCCGTCGAGGGCGAAGAAGACGGTGAGGGCGATCCGGAGCCGGGTCAGGGAGTTGCTGTTGCCCGGCACGTCCTTGTGCGTTCGGGGTTTGTTTATTTGCGGCACAAATTGAGGCTAGGTGGGTGCGGGGTCGAGGACAAGGTGCGACTCTGGGACGAGACCCGTCCGCCGAGGGGCGGACGTATCCGCCGAAGGAACGCAGGAGGGCACATGGGACGTGACGTGCCGGCCCTGGTGTTCACCCGGGAGGACCGCCGTCGGTACCGCGAGAAGATGCACACCGACCTCGAGGTGCTCGCCCGGATGCTCAGCGAGTCGGGTTTCGAGAGCGAGCGCCCCCGGGTCGGGCTGGAGATCGAGCTCAACCTCGTGGACGACGCCGGGCTGCCCGCGATGCGCAACACCGATGTGCTCCAGGCGATCGCCGATCCCGCCTGGTCGAGCGAGCTGGGCCGCTTCAACCTGGAGATCAACATCCCGCCCCGGCTGCTGACGGCCGGCGGCCCGGGCTCCTGGGAGCAGGCGATCCGGGACGCCCTCAACCACGCCGAGGACCGTGCCGCCGAGGTGGGCGCGCACCTGATCATGGTCGGCATCCTGCCCACCCTGGGCGAGTCGGACGTCAGCGAGTCCGCGCTCTCCGGCGACCCTCGCTACCGCCTCCTCAACGAGCAGATCTTCGCGGCCCGGGGAGAGGACCTGCGGATCAAGGTCGACGGAGTGGAGCGCCTGTCGACGTACGCCGACACCATCACCCCCGAGGCGGCCTGCACCAGCACCCAGTTCCATCTCCAGGTCGACCCGAGGGAGTTCCCGCACTACTGGAACGCGGCCCAGGCCATCGCGGGCGTGCAGATCGCCCTCGCGGCGAACTCGCCCTTCCTGTTCGGCAAGGAGCTGTGGCGCGAGACCCGCATCCCCCTGTTCGAGCAGGCCACCGACACCCGCCCCGAGGAGATCAAGGCCCAGGGCGTACGCCCCCGGGTGTGGTTCGGGGAGCGCTGGATCACCAGCGTCTTCGACCTCTTCGAGGAGAACGTGCGCTACTTCCCCGCCCTGCTGCCCCTCTGCGAGGACGAGGACCCGCAGAAGGAACTGGACAGCGGCGGCATTCCGCAGCTGGGCGAACTGACCCTCCACAACGGCACGATCTACCGCTGGAACCGCCCCATCTACGCCGTCACCGAGAGCGGCCCCCATCTGCGCATCGAGAACCGGGTCCTGCCCGCCGGCCCCACCGTGGCCGACATCATCGCCAACGGCGCCTTCTACTACGGCCTGACCCGCGCCCTGGTCGACGAGGACCGGCCGGTGTGGTCGCGGATGTCCTTCTCGGTCGCCGAGGAGAACCTGCACACCGCGGCCCGCGACGGCATCGACGCCCGTCTGTACTGGCCCGGCGTGGGCGAAGTTCCGGTCACGGAACTGGTGTTGCGGCGGCTGCTGCCCCTGGCCCACCGGGGCCTGGAACTGACCGGCATGGACGCCGCGTGGCGCGAGCCCCTGCTGGGCATCATCGAGCAGCGCTGCGTCACCGCCCGCAACGGCGCCCTGTGGCAGGCGGAGATGGTGCACCACCTGGAGAAGGCCGGCATCTCCGACCGGCGGGAGGCACTGCGGCAGATGACCAGGACGTACATGGACTACATGCACATGAACGTGCCCGCCCACACGTGGCCCGTGGACTGACCTCACACCTGGCGGCCCTGCCACTGCGCCGCACTCGTCAGGGGCACGGCCGCGGGCACCTCCGCCGACGTCGTCAGCTCGATCCGGCGCC
The DNA here is from genome assembly GCF_055606225.1 of Streptomyces sp. NPDC037100. Lineage (NCBI taxonomy): Bacteria > Bacillati > Actinomycetota > Actinomycetes > Kitasatosporales > Streptomycetaceae > Streptomyces > Streptomyces sp. NPDC037100. The sequence continues at coordinate 172,958 of NZ_JBVJSX010000009.1, forward strand.
CCTCGGCCGCCGAACGCAGCAGCGCCGTCATCGTCTCCAGCACGTGCAGGGCGAGTTCGCCGTTGGCGCGTGGCGCCCGCTCACCGTCGGCGGTGAGGAAGTCGAGCAGGCCGACCCCGCGGGCGCCGTCCGCGTAGCCCGCAGACGTCGCAAGGGCGCGCCAGCGGGTGTCGCCGAGCGCGTGGAGACGTACCTCGCCGTCGAAGCGGTTCGGGTCGGGAACCGAGAGGGTGCCGTTCTCGCCGTGGACCTCGATCGGCGCGGCCGTGGTGGCCACGCCGTCGAAGCTCGTCGTGAGCGTCGTCAGCGTCCCGTTCACATGCTCCAGCACTCCGGAGACGTGGCTGTCCACCTCGACCGGTATGCGCTCGCCCGCGCGCGGACCGGATCCGATGACGCGCTCGGCCCGCAGCCGCCCGGCCGCCCCGGTCACGGCACGGACCGGCCCCAGCAGATGAACCAGGGACGAGAGGTAGTACGGCCCCATGTCCAGCAGCGGGCCACCGCCGGCCGTGTAGTAGAAGTCCGGGTGCGGGTGCCAGCGTTCATGGCCCGGCGTCACCATCACGGCCGAGGCGAACTGGGGGCGTCCGATGGTTCCCGCCTCCACGGCCGCCCGCGCGGTCTGAACTCCCGTGCCCAGCACGGTGTCCGGGGCGCAGCCCACACCGCTGCCCGCCTTCGCGGCGGCTTCCAGGACGGCCCGGGCGTCCTCCAGACTCGCTGCCAGCGGCTTCTCCCCGTAGACGTGCTTGCCGTGCCGGATCGCCCCGAGGGCTATCCCGGCGTGCGCCGCCGGTGTGGTCAGGTTCAGCACCGAGTCCACGTCCGGGCTGCTCAGCAGCTCCTCGACCGTCAGGGCCCGGGCGCCGGGCAGTTCTGCCGCGGCCGCGGCCGACCGGGAGGCGTCGAGGTCGGCGACCGCGGTGATCCGCACTGCGGGATGGCCGGCGAGCGTGTCCAGGTACGCGCGGGAGATGACGCCGAGCCCTACGACCCCGACGCGGTGCGCGTCGCCCACAGCATGCCCCTCTCGACGATGGTGCGGACGTGGGGGTTCTCCAGCACGTCGACGCTGTGCCCCGGCGTCGTCACCACGATCCGCCCGGCGCCCCACCGGCGGGTCCAGACCGCCGGGGAGGTGACCGGCCGGTGCCAGGGCTGCCACGGCCGGGTGGGATGCGTGGTGGTGGCCAGGACGTCGATGAGGTCGTCGTGGAGCACCCAGTACTGCTCGGTGTCCAGCGTGAAGTCCTCGATGCCGGCGGTGATCGGATGCGCGCGGCCGGCTTCGGTGAGGGTGATGGTGTGCGGCAGGAAGTTGTCCGCCGCCTCACCCCGGCGCTCGCACGGCTCCTTGCCGGGGTGCGTGGCGAACTGGCCTCCGACCAGGTGCAGATAATCCGAGGAGGAGCGGAACGAGTCGGCGATGCCGCCGTGCCAGCCGGTGAAGCCCGTGCCCGCCACCACCGCGGAGCTCAGACCCGCCAGCTCCTCGCGCGTGATCTCCGACATCGTCACGCACTGCACGACGAGGTCGGTGGCGGCCATCTCGGCGTCGTCCGCGTAGATCCCGGTCGACTCCTCGACCCGGACGGCGTATCCGTTGTTCCGGAGGAAGGGCAGGAACAGTTCCGTGGCCTCGACCGGCTGATGACCTTCCCAGCCGCCTCGGACCACCAGCGCTCTCTTCTGCGTCATCGTGATCTCACTATGCGCCGGTGGCCCGCGTTCGGAAAAGGGGGCCGGGCCTCACGAAAGTTTCGCGCCGGCGGCCCGGGCCGACACCATCCAGCACGCCGCGGTGTAGCGGACTTCCGCGCCCTGCACGAAGGGCTCGAAGGCGGGGCGGACCACCTCGACGATGTCCGCCCGGGTCCGCTCGTCGGCGTCGGGCAGGACCGTGCCGAGCGGACCGAGCCGGCTGAAGTACGTGACGAGGTCCTGCTCGGGCAGGGTGCAGACCGCGTCGACCGGCTGGAGGTCGATCCCGGCCCAGCCGCTCTCCGTCAGAACGCGGTGGACCCGCTGCGGGTCCGCGAACGCGAACTGGCCCGGCTCGTCCGGCCGGCGCTCGGGAAGCTCCGGCAGGAACGGGGCCGCGGCACGTTCCGCCGTCGTCATGAACGGGTTCTCCTCGGCGCCCCGCCACACGACGCACCACAGCCCGGCCCCGTCCCTCACCGTGCTCCGGAGATTGGCGAAGGCCCGCACCGGGTCGCTGAAGAACATGACGCCGAAGCGCGAGACGATCGCGTCGAAGGCGGCCGGCTCGAACGCGTACTCCTGCGCGTCGGCCTGGACGAAGGACGCCGGTACGCCCTCGCGTTCGGCCAGCACCCGGGCCGCCTCGACCATCGGGCCGGAGATGTCGACCCCGACGCAGTGACCGGTCCGGCGTGCGACGGCCCGGGTGAGGGCCCCGGTGCCGCAGCCGACGTCGAGCACGCTCGCCGCGTGTTCGGCGACCACGGCGTCGACGAGCAGTTCCTCGATGGGCCTGAACATCCCGTTCAGCACCTCCTGGAGGTCCACCCAGGCGTGGCCGGCGGGCCCGTTCCAGCGGGCGGCCTGCTCGTCGTAGGAGCTGCGTGCGGCATTCATCGTCGTTTCTCCCTCTGCTCGCCTCCGTCCCGCTTGTCTTCGTCGGGACGGGATGTCAGCGTTCAACTTCAAGTCGACTTGAGGTCAAGACAATGACAGAACTGGACATAGCAGAAGTGGCGCACCGCGCCGGAGTACCCGCCTCGACGCTGCGGTTCTACGAGGAGAAGGGGCTGATCGCCTCGACCGGCCGGCGCGGCCTGCGGCGCCAGTACGACAGCGGGGTGCTGGAGCGGCTGGCGCTGATCGCGCTGGGGCGCACGGCCGGGTTCTCGCTCGACGAGATCGCGCGGATGTTCGCGCCGGACGGGCGGCCGCTGATCGACCGGCGGGTGCTGTCGGCCAAAGCGGAGGAACTGGACCGGAAGATCCGCGAACTGGGCGCCCTGCGCGACTCCCTGCGGCATGCCGCCGCGTGCCCCGCGCCCAGCCACCTGGAATGCCCCACCTTCCGCGGTCTGATCGACGCGGCGGCGTCCGGCGGCGTCGCGGCGCCGGGAAGGCGGCCACCGGAACGCCGTTGACCGGTCGCCGGCTCTCTTGGTCCAAATCGATCGTCGGCTTCGCCTGCGCCTCGCCGCGTGCCTGGCCTCGGCCGCCGGCGGTGGTGATCCTGCTGAGCGCCCTCGGAAAGGAGGCCAGGGGGATCCGCTTCGGGGGTGGTGGTACGACGGCGCCGAACTCCGCGGAGACCGGCACGTTGCGGTCCTGACGGCCCAGTTCGCGCTGAGGCCCGGGGAGCCAGGACGGCACCCTGAGCCGGGCGCCCGTGCCCGGGCCGACTGGTCAGCGGGCCGCGAGAAGGCCGTCCACCATGGCTCGGAGCCCATCGAGGTAGGTGTCCTCGGCGGTCAACGGCGCCCAGCGGTCCGCGACCTCTGCCAGACGGGGTAGCTCGCTCGGGTCGAGATCGGCGAAGACTCGCTCCCGGTAGGTGGGGCGGTCGTCGTCCGTGCGCCTGCGGGTCGCTGTCGTACGGACCACTATCTCCCCGGCGGTGTAGTACCAGATCGCCCGGTATCCGTGTACGGCCCGCCCGGGGGTCAGTCCGCATGCGACCAGGCCGTCGACGATCTGCTCGACGAACCACAAGGCGGATGTGGACATCAGGTCGTCGGCGGTCAGCACCTCCACGATCCAGGGACAGGCGGCGAGCGCCTCGTGGATCGCGGCAGCAGCGGCGACGACCCGCTCGCGAGGCCGGTCGGGCAGTTCGGGCCGCTGCAATGTCCGCTCTGCGTAGTCGTCCAGGAGCAGGACGAGCAGTTCTTCTTTGTTGCCGACGTGGTGGTAGAGCGCCATCGGCGTACTGCCGATCTCCGCGGCCAGCCGCCGCATGGTCAGCCGCCCCACGCCTTCCGCGTCCACGATGCGGCGGGCCGTCGTCACGACTTCCGCACGGGAGATACGGGGAGGTCGGCCGAGTGATTTGCGCGGTGCGGACGGTTGCGGCATGCCCTCATCATCCCCGAGGTGTCGACAGCGGTGCCCCTCAGAGGCTACTTTATATACATGTATAAAAAATCGCGAGGGCGGCCCCGGGTAGTGCTGGCGGCGGTGGCCGTCGCCCAGTTCGCCGTCGCCCGGGACCTGTCGGTCGTCAACGTCGCCCTGCCTGCGATGCGCACCGCGTTAGGGTTCGCGCAGCTCCCGCCAACTCGGCGGGAGCATCGGCCTGTCCGCCCTGGTCACCGTCGCCGCGCACCGCACCGGCACGGCCACCGATCCTGCCGCGCTCAACCACGGCTACCCACTGGGCCTGGCCATCGCTGCCGCCGCCTTCGTGCTGGCCGCAGCCGTGGCGGTCGGAGTTCTGCCCCGCCGCCGGACCGAGACACCCGCCCCGCGACTTGCCGCCCCTGCACAAGACCGACTGGAAGGAACGCCGTCATGACGACCCAACCGATCCTGCCCATCGACCTCTTCGCCTCGGCGCTGCATGTCCACCCCGGCGGCGATGTCAGAGCTGGCGAACGGCGCATGACGAGTAGCGAAGCCGGCGCCTGGCAGATCGCCACGTTCCACGCGGAGAGCGACGCCGACGTGCACGCCGATCACTGGGAGATGCACCCGGAAGCCGCGGAGGCGGTGTGCTGCCTGACCGGCGATGTTCGCCTCCACTTCCGCGCCACCGGGCCCGCCGGCGACGAGGAAGTGGTGCGGTTACAGGCAGGCACCGCGGTGATCGTCCCTCGTGGCCGCTGGCATCGGCTGGAGTTGAACGCCCCCAGCGATCTGATGTCGATCACCCTCCGCCATGGCACCCGCCTCGAGAAGCGCACGGACACGCACTGAGCGGGACGGTGGCCCGGCGGCGACCTGCCGGGCCACCACAACCGCACCTGGGCATCGCGGAAATCGTTCCAACTCCGGCCACGTTATACTTTGCGGCGCCCATGAAGGCCTTCGTCGTGCCTGGTCGCGCGGCCGCAACAGCGAGGGGGTGGACGCCGTTCCGGCACGCCCCGCCCGCATCCAGGACGTCGCCGCGGCCGCCGGTGTCTCGGTGTCGACGGTGTCGAACGTTCTCAACCGGCCCGAGCGCGTCACCGCCCGGACCGCCGAGCGCGTCCGCATCGCCGTCGCCGCGCTCGACTACGTCCCCCACCCCGGAGCCGCGGGCCTGCGTACCGGGCACTCCTCCGCGATCGGGCTCGTACTGCCCGACGTCACCAACTCCTTCTACGCGCGCATCGCGCGTGGCGCCGCGGACGCGGCCTACGACCACGGCTACTCCCTGGTGCTGTGCCACAGCGGCGACGCCCCTGAACGGGAGCAGGGTTACTTCAGCATGCTCGTCGAGCAGCGGGCCGTCGGAGTCGTGGTGGTGCCGCTCAGCGCCGACCCCGGCCGGCTGGCCCGACTGCGCGAGCGGGGCATCCCGCTCGTTCTGGCAGACCGCGCGATGCCCGACCGGGAGGGCTGCTCGGCCTCCGTCGACGACATCGCCGGTGGCCGCATCGCCGTGCAGCACCTCCTGGACAGCGGGGCCCGCGACATCCTCGTCGTCAACGGCGAGCGCGGCATACGCCAGTGCTCCGACCGCTACCAGGGCGCCCGGCAGGCCGTGCGCAGCCGCCGCGGGGCCCGGCTCGGCCAGGTCGTCGCCGAGCGGATGACCGTCGCGTACGGCACGGAGATCGCCCGCGGGCTGAACGACCTGCCCGACGGGGTGTTCTGTACCAACGACTTCCTCGCCGCCGGCCTGTGCCGGGGCCTGACCGAACGGGGCGTGCGCGTCCCCGAGGACGTACAGGTCGTCGGCTACGGCGACCTCGACGTCGCGACCTTCGGGGCGACGACCCTGACGACGGTCCGCCAGCCGGTCGAGGACCTCGGCCGGGCGGCCGTGGAGATGCTGCTCGACGAGATCGAGGCCCGCGCGGACCACCTCCACGAGACCCGCGTCTTCGCCCCGGGCCTCGTCCTGCGCGACTCCACCCGACCGGCCCCGGACACCCCGAACCAGGCCCCGGCCGTCGACGACACGACCTAGTGGCGCGCCAGACAGCGTTTGCTGTCCGGGCAGCGGCAACCTAGCCCCCGGACGCCGTCCGCAGCGTCACCGGCCCCCACAGCCCGGACGACAGCTGCGACGCGAACGCCCAGGCGGTCGGCGTGGCCTCCGCGAGATACGGCGCCAGCGTGCCCCGGACCGTCACCTCCAGCCGGACGGTGCGCCCAGCGGTACCGGGCAGCGGGAAACGGTACGGCGGACAGAACGCCTCACCGGCGAACTCCCCGTCGACCGCCACCTCCACACTGCCCCGTACCCGCCCCAGATCCAGCACGGGATCGGGCCCGGGCGGCACCTCCACCGCCCGCGCGTACGTCACGCCCCCGCTCCAACCGCCCAGCCCCACTTCGCGCCAGTCACCCAGTGCCAGCGGCGCCGGCACGGTCCGCACCCGAACCGGCCCGCGCCAGGCCGAGCCACCCCGCAGCACGGCCGTGGGCTCGGTGACCACCTCGACCCGAGCAGGTGCCGTCAAGGGCCCACGGAGCGTCATCCGGTCACCGGTCACGGCCCGTTCCCTCCCGTCCCCGACCCGTACCCGCGCGCGCAGCTCCAACGGCAGCTCCAGCGACACCGTTCCCGGCGGAACGGTGAACCGGAAACGCTGGGGTGCCGCGCGGACGTCATCGGTGGACCGAGACGGCCGTACGGCACCGCCGACCACCGGAGGGCCGCCCAGCCACGCGGTCTCCGGGAGCGGGTGCGGTCGCACGGCCGCGTGGCAGTGCTGCAACTCGCCGCGCCTGAGGGCGTCTTCGACCGTCCGGCCCCGCCACGTGCCCGTCTCGGCCTCCCAGCCGGCGCCACTGACCAGGGCCGTCACCCCCGACTCCGCCCGCGCCACCAGGTCGACGTACACGGCGTCCCGGACGTCGGCGCTGTCGGCCACGATCTCCAGCGTGTGCTCGCCCGCCCCGAGTTCCGGCTCGTGACGGAAGAACATCGGCACGGCGCCCCAGTCCGCCTCGTAGTACTCCACCTTCTCCTGCCGCGCCACCACTGCCCCGTCGAGCAGCACCGTCACCGCCGAGGCGGCGCCCACGACGAGCACGGCCCGTACCTCCCGGGCCGGGACCGAGAGCGTCGCGCGATAGGCGACCCGGCCGTCGGGCCGGACCCCGTCCGGTGGGCGCATGAACCGCGGCCGCGGCCCGAGCCCGCCCGGTTCGGACAAGCAGAAGAAGCTGCCCAGCGGGGTGCCGGCAGCGGCCGAGATCGTCGAAGGCCGGTCCTGGGCGTCCGACAGTTCGTACTCGAGCACGTTCAGGTCCCGGCCCACGGTGACCGGGGCGGAGGCCAGATAGCCGCCGCAGGTGCCCAGCGGCTCCCCGTTCCACCACACCCGCTTGACGGCCTCCGCGCCGACGTGCAGCTCTGCGGGCCCCCGATGGCCGGTCCGCACGATCGCCCGGACCCGCGCGGCCGTGCCGCCGCCCGGTACCGGGACATGCACGAACTCCTCGTTCACCAGCCCTTTGGTGCCCAGCAGGCCGCCTTGGCCGAGGATGCCCCGGCTCGACGAGTACACCCCGACGTCCCAGGCCGAGCCCGGCGGCACCAAGGGCAGTTCACCGCAGAGGATCCGCTCCACGCACGCCGTGTCCAGCGGCTCGGGAGCCCGGTCGAGGGGCACCGGGGGCAGGACACGGACCCGGTTGCCGTAGGTGACCCGGGCGGGCTCCCACGCCGCCCCCTCGGCCCAGTCCATGGTCCAGATCTGCGGTTCCGCCACGGACGTCCCCGGGGGCAGTGCGAGATCGCCCCATGTGTTGTCCATCGTCGGGACCAGCCGGCCGTGCCAGCCGGACGAGACGTCGAGCACCCGCACCGCCGTCCCACCCGCGAGGGGCGCCGGCGCCGGACGGCCCTCACGCCAGACGACCAAGGCCGCCGGGGCGCCCTCCAGAGGCACCTCGATGGCCGACAGGGCGCCGTCCTCCAGGACCGTGACGCGGGCTGGACTGCGCGAGCCGGTCGCCGGGTTCCATACCTCGGCCTCCGCGACGGCGGCCCGGACGGTGACGGACGAGGTGCGCATGGGCTCGGGCACGGAGCCGGGCGGTCGCAGGGGATGCGCGCCGATCTCCGGGAAGGCGGCCGTGACCAGCGCCGCCGCGTCGTTCCCCCTCCGCCGGACGAGCAGCGGCACCTCGCCCGTGGCGTGTCCGGCCGCGTCGGCCACCGCCGCGGCGGCGGCCTCGGGGTCGCGCACCCGATCCAGCCGGGGATGGGCGAGCAGCGCCGCCACGACCGAGTCGTCACCGGACCGGCCCGCCGTCGTCGCGGGCGCACGGCCCACGACCACCACCCGCCCTCCCACGTCGAGCAGTTGGGCCAGCCGCCGTGCCGTCTCCTCCTCCAGCACGCTCGCCGAGGGCAGCAGCACCGCCCTGAACACCAGGTCCCTGATCCGCAGGGCACCGTCGCCGGCCTCGGCGTGCCGGACCGACTCGTCGTCGACGACGTCGAAGGAGATCCCGTGCCGGTCCAGGGCACCGGCATGCGGCCGGAGCCAGTTGTTCGTGCCGCACAGGTCCAGGTAGTGCCGCTGCGTCTCGTCGGCGAGGGCATGGCCCTCGCCCAGCCGGCCGTCTCCGAAGTGCCGGACCGGCGCGTCCAGCGGCAGGAGGGCCTGCATGGTGGCGGTGGGGTGCAGCACCGCCACGTCGGCCGCGTAGCCGCCCCACGACATGATCGAGCAGATCCGGGCCACGGCCCGGGAGAACGCCGGATACTGCCTCCAGTAGGGCTGGCGCCAGTCGGTCGACGGCGGCGCCCACTCGAACCAGCCGCCCGCGGTGCCGAAGTAACTGGCGTGCGGGTTGTAGAGGTTGGCGCCGCTGCGCAGGAACGGCAGCAGCCAGTCGTAGGTGTCCTCCAGCGTGCCGCCCCAGCCGGAGGAGTGGAACGCCTCGATCCAGACGCGCTCGTGGCCGTGGAGGTGGGCCATGGAGGAGTGCACCTTGGCGTCGCCGTGGTGATCGCTGCCCGCGGCGCTGTACCAGCGGTGGGTGCGGAAGTAGTCGGTGTAGAGCTGGGTGGACTGGGCCGGGTACCCCGCACGGGCGGGGTGGCTCTGGTCGCTGCCCAGCAGCAGACCGCGGTCGCGGTGCCAGGCGGCGAGCGGCCGGAACAGGGCCTCCTCGGTCAGCTCCGCGCGGACCGCGTAGTAGTCGGCGCGGATCTTCCCCTCCGGCACGCCGGCACCGGTGCCGAACAGGGCCGGCAGGTGGTCGAGCAGGTCGTAACCGCGCCGGGTGCGGAACTCGTCGGCGAAACGGTGGCTCCAGGCGTTGGTGCCGGGCAGTTCGTCCTGGAAGCTGCCCGCGATGACGGTGCCCAGGTACTCCGGTACGCGGCGGTCGTACTCGTGGTGGACGGCGTCCATCAACAGGCCCACGGCGTGCGGGTCCAGGTAGTCGAACGCCGTGGGGACGGCGGTGACGAGCCGCACCTCGCTTCCTTCCGGCGCCGCGACGGCCCCGCCCGCGGCGAGCTCGAGCCGCCGGCCCCGCCGGGAGTACGCGGCCAGCAACGTCTCGGTGTCCGCCGGGGCGACCGTGCCCCCTGAGACTCGCGCCTCGCGACAGCGCAGCGCGAGTCCGGCGGCCTCGGGGTGACGCCGTGTCACACCGCCCTGCACATTGGCTCCGGAGAAGCCGATCTGGTCGTAGAACCACAGCCGCGTGCCCAGCTCCGCCGCGATCTCGCAGGCGTCGGTGAAGCGCGCCCACCACTCCTCGCCGAACCACGCCGGATCGTCGGCCCTGGCCCCGAACGTCGGGCCGGCCGGGGCCAGGTTGATGACGACGAGGTTGTGGACGCCGCCCTCCGCGAACGCCCGCAACTGCCAGGCGAGTCGCTCGCGGGTCACCTTCGCGCCCGACCACCACCACAGGGGAGTGGGGCCGAAGTCGCGGGGCGGGTCGTCGAACAGGCGCCGGAGCTCGGGGGAGATCACGGATGCGGTCCTTCCCCTAAAACGTTTTCAGACCACTGTCACCGTAGGTGAGCTGGAGCGGCCGCGCCACATCCCCGCACGGAGTCCCGGAACTCGACGTCATGTCAGCCATACGTGCGAGACACCTTGTTGCAACGTTTTTCTCGCCCTATATTCGCTGCGACCAGGCCCCCGGAACCGCGATGTCACCAGACGACGGAGTCGCATCATGGCCGGTACCCGCCCCATCCCCAGACCGCTCTGGAAGGCCGCCGCCCTGTCGGGCATGGCCTCCTACCTCGACGCCGGGCTGATCGTGAGCATCTCCGTCAACCTGGCCATCTACCGCGACAGTTACGACATGGGCGTGTGGATGGCCGGGGCGATCAGCGCGATCGTCACCGGCTGCATCGCCGTCGGATCGCTGATCGGCGGACGGCTCGCCGACCTCTTCGGCCGCCGACGCGTCTACAACTGGGACATCTTCTGCTTCGCGATCGGTGCCCTCGTCATCACCCTCGCGCCGGACGACATCACCCTGCTGGCCGGCGTGCTCGTCGCGGGGCTCGCGGCCGGCGCCGATCTGCCGACTTCCCTGGCCGTCGTCTCGGACGCGGCACCCTCCTGGGCCCGGGGGAGACTCGTGGCGTTCACCCAGGTCATGTGGATGCTGGGCATCGCCGTCGCCATCTTCCTCGGTTTCGCCCTGTCCACCACGGGCATGACCGGGGCCCGGCTCATCACCGGGCAACTGGCCGTCGCCGCACTCGTCACCTGGGCCCTGCGGTCCCGGCTGAAACTGTCCGACGAGCCGCCGGAGACGGAGAGCGGCCCCGCCCCGGAAGCCATCTCCCTGAAGAGGGTGTGGACGCGAGCCGCCCTGCTGCCGATGACCGCGACGTTCGTCTTCTACGTGACCTGGGGCCTCGGAGCCAACACGTTCGGGCAGTTCGGCACCTACCTGCTCGTCACCGTCAGCGACGCCTCGCAGAGCCTCGCCACCGGGATCAACCTGGCCTTCATCCCGATCGGGGTGCTGTTGACCTTCGCCTTCGTCCGTGTCGCCGACAGCCCCTGGCGCGACCGGCTGTTCCATGTGGCCGCGGTGGTGCAGATCCTCGCCTTCGTCATCGCGTCCCTGACCGCGGGCGCACTCGTCGGCATGCTCGTCTTCTTCGTGCTGTACCAGCTCTCCAACCCCTTCGCCGGGGAGGCCAACTACAAGGTGTGGTCGCAGCTCACGCTGCCCGCCGACACCCGCGCCACCACCCAGGGCCTCACCTACGCCCTCTCCCGGGGCGTCTTCGCGGTCGCCGCCTTCTTCACCCCCGCCCTCGCCGACCACAGCCCCTCCGTCCTGCTCTGGACGATCACCGCCTGCATGACGGCGGCGGCTTTCGCGGGCGTGTTCATCCTCCGCGTCCTGGTCCCGCGTTCCGCGAGCGCCGTCCCGGACCGGGCCGACCTGCGCGTGCCCAGCACCTGAGCCGCAGCACCCCGACAAGGAGCACCGACCATGGCAACGACCGCGGACCGCACGGCCGTACGGACCGCCGCCCTCAAGGACCTGCTCCCGCCGGTCACCCGGCGCCGCACCCGGATCGGACTGGTCGCCGGCGGACTGGGCACGTACTGGCCGCAGTTCCCAGGCCTCCTGCCGCAGCTCAAGGAGTCGGCCGCCTATGTCGCCGAGCGCTTCCGGGCGATGGACGCGGAGGTGACAGACGCCGGGTTCGTCTCCGACGCGCAGGAAGGCGCCCGGGCCGCCGAGGAGTTGCGCAGGGCCGACTGCGATCTGATCGTGCTGTTTCTGACGACCTATCTCACCTCGTCGATGGTGCTGCCGATCGCCCGGCGCTCGCACACACCCGTGCTGGTCATCGACCTCCAGCCGTCCGAGAGGATGGACCACGCCACCTTCGACACCGGGGCCTGGCTGGCCTACTGCGGGCAGTGCCCCGTCCCCGAGGTCGGCAACGTCTTCCGGCGCGCCGGCATCCCCTTCCGGTCGGTGTCGGGCTGGCTGCGCCAGGAGTCCGCCTGGCGGCGCATCGAGCAGTGGATCCGGGCGGCGCACATCCGTGCCGCGCTCCGGCACGCCCGGCACGGCCTCATGGGGCACGTGTACCCCGGCATGCTCGACGTGCAGACGGATCCGACGCTGCTCGCCACGACGTTCGGCTCGCACGTGGAGGTCCTGGAGTTCGACGACCTGCGGCACCGCGTGGAACGGGTGACCGAGGCGGAGACGCGGGAGCGGATGGCTCTCGCCCGGCAGATCTTCACCGTCGACGAGAGCGTGGTGGAGGAGGACTTCGCCTGGGGCGCGACGGTGTCCGTCGCCCTGGACCGGCTGGTCGCCGACTTCGAACTCGACAGCCTCGCCTACTACCACCGCGGACTCGACGGTGAGCTGCACGAGCGGCTCGGCGCAGGCATGATCCTCGGCGCCTCGCTGCTCACCGCCCGGGGAGTGCCCGCGGCCGGCGAGTACGAACTGCGCACGTCCGTGGCTCAGTTGGCCTCCCAGAGTGTCGGCGCCGGAGGCTCCTTCACCGAGATCCAGGCCCTGAACTTCGAGGACGGCGTGGTGGAGATGGGCCACGACGGCCCCGCCCACCTCGCGGTCGGCGCCCGCGACCCGCTGCTGCGCGGGCTCGGCGTCTACCACGGCAAACGCGGCTGGGGCGTGAGCGTCGAGTTCGACGTCCGGCACGGGCCCGTCACCCTGCTCGGGCTCGGCCAGGACGCCGACGGCAGTCTGTCCTTCGTCACCTCCGAGGGCACCGTCGTACCGGGACCGCTGCTGGAGATCGGCAACACCACCAGCCGTGTCGACTTCGGCCGGGACCCCGGTGAATGGGTCGACGCCTGGAGCGCCACGGGCGTCGGCCACCACTGGTCCCTCGCGGTCGGCCGCCGCACGGCGGACTTCCGGGCGGCCGCGAGCCTGCTGGGCATCGACCACCGGCAGGTGTGACGGGCACCGCCTGGCCGGCAATGGGTGTCGTCCCCGCGGTCCTCGGCCCCATCGCAGCCTCACGCGCACATCTGCTTGCCCGCGCGCGGTCCGCGGCCTGCTGTGAGGTGTGGCCCTCGGTGAGGAGCTTGAGGATCTCCTCCTCACGGTCGGTGAGGGCCCGGGAGGCCCCGGTCGGGCCGGTGCTCCCGGGCCCGGGCGACGGTCTCGGCGCCCTGGTCGGCCTCCGCGGCCACGGTACCGGCACCCCGCCTGCGGACCGGCGTTCGTGAGGGGCGGCCAGCGGGAAGGATGAGGGTGGGGCCCGACGGTGGAAGCCGCTGGAGGGGGAGAAGCCGAGGCCCAGGTAAGACAGCCGTGGCACGCCGCACCACCGCATCGGCGGCCTGTCTCCCTCCGCGCCGTCACAGGGCCCGACACTCGAGGACTTGTCATGGCCTCGGCCGTGCCCTGCCTCGAAGCGCTCGGGTTCCGGGAAGGAGAAGCCGTGCCCCAGTCCGAAGACCACCGTCTGGTCGCTCCCGAAGCACGACTCGAGCGGGAGGACCCCCGGTTCACCCGGGCCATGAGATCCGGCCGCCCCACCCGGCCCCGCGTGTACCGGCGTACCGGAGCCTGGTGGGGGCTGGCGTTCGGAGTCGCCGTGCTGGGCTCCGGCATCGCCCTGGCCCAGGGCCTGCTCATCGCGGGCGGGCTGGTCCTCGTCGGCATGGCGGCCCAGCCGGCAGGCCAGGACCCGGCCCGTATGACCCACCGGGGATTCGGACGCCGCTGAGGGGAGCGCACGTCGAGAGGCCCCGGGCGACGGGCGCACGGCCGGGGTATGCCGCCGTCGGAGTGTTGTCGTAACCCGTGTGATCGCCCCGGATGGTGGGACAGGCCGGCATGACTGACGGTGGTTCACGTCGAGACCGGGTCTCGTGAGCTGGCGAGGCGTCAGCTGCCCGGTCCGCGACGGAAGGACTCACCGATGCGCTCTGCCCGCATGCTGCTCGCGACGGCCACGGCAACGGCCGCCCTCGCGATCGCCGCACCCGCCGCCTACGCCGAGGCGACGGGTGACTGGGACCACGACAGCACCTCTTCCTACAACAAGGAGCACCACAAGGACGGCAACCACGACGGGCCGCGCGGCGGCATGCACACGGGTGGCGGAGCACTGGCCGCCGTGACCGCCGACGACTGGGACGGCTCCCGGCACGACAAGGACTCCGACGCCGCCAAGGGCGACGAAGGGGGCAAGCACGAGGAGCACGGCAAGGAGCACGGCAAGGAGAACGGGCACGAGAAGGGTGACTGGGAAGGCAAGCACGACGGGCACGGCAAGCCGCACGGCGGCGTGCACACCGGCGGCGGAGCGCTGGCCGCGGTGAACTCGGACGACTGGGACAACCCCAAGCACGACCCGGACACGTACAAGGGCGAGGACGACTGGGGCGGCAAGCACGAAGAGAACGGCTACGGCGACAAGGGCGACTGGAGCGACAAGCACGAGAAGGGCTCCTGGGAGGGCAAGCACGACAAGCCGCGCGGGGGCATGCACACCGGTGGCGGCGGGCTGGCCTCCGCGCCGGGTGTGACCGCCGGCGGGCTGGCCGCGCTTGCGGTCGCCGGTACCGGCATGTACGCGCTGCGCCGCCGGAAGGCCACGCAGGGCGCCGTATGACCGATGCCTGACGCCATAGCCGCCGTGGCCGCCGCACGTGCCTCTCACGTCGCGGCGGCCCGGCTCGTCCCCCTATCGCGTGTCGTGTCCGCTGCCGTGCCCGAATGAGGTGGTCCCTGATGGCAGCCCCTCCCCCCGCCCTTTCCGACCTCCGCCCCGCGCCGTCGAAGCGGCGGCTCCGCGCCGTCGTGACGGTGATCTGGTCGGTGGCCGCCCTCGTGCTGACCGTGAACCTGTTCGGCGGCAGCGGTGAGTCGTCCGACGCCGCCGGCCCGCCGCACGCACCGCCCGCCGTGGCCGCCCCCTCGGCCGTCCCCGACCTGCCCGACACGCCCGCGTCCACGGCGCCGAACCGGTCCGACGGCCCGCACCTGCCGCGGTCCCGGCCGGTCCGTCTGCTCATCCCCAAGATCTCGGTCGACGCGCCCTTCACCGACCTCGCCCTCAACGACTTCGGCCAGCTGGAGCCCCCGCCGCCGAACGACATCAACCTCGTCGGCTGGTACGCCAAGGGCCACACGCCAGGAGAGGCCGGCACCGCGATCATCGCCGGGCACGTGGACACCGCGACCTCCCCGGCCGTGTTCGCCGGGCTCGGCGAGCTCAAGAAGGGCGACCGGTTCCAGGTCGTGCGGGCCGACGGCAGCAGGGCCACCTTCTCCGTGGACGCCGCCCAGTCGTTCGACAAGGACGCCTTCCCCAGCGACCGCGTGTACGGCGACACGCCACAGGCCCAGGTCCGGCTCATCACGTGCGCGGGTGCCTACGACCGCCGGGCCCGGGACTACACCGAGAACCTGGTCGTCTTCGCCCACCTCGTCTGACTCCGGGGCCCCGGCCTGACTTGGTGTTTTACAGTGACTCTCACCAGTTCAGGCGACTGTGGGACCTGTGAGGGATTCGCGAACCATGACGACCGAAACGTTTGAGTTCCAGGTAGAGGCACGTCAGCTGCTCCAGCTGATGATCCACTCGGTCTACTCGAACAAGGATGTCTTCCTGCGGGAGCTCGTCTCCAACGCCTCCGACGCGCTCGACAAGCTGCGTCTGGAGAAGCTGCGGGACGACTCCCTCGACGCCGATGTGTCGGACCTGCACATCGAGCTCGACGTCGACAAGGAGGCCCGCACGCTCACCGTGCGGGACAACGGCATCGGCATGTCGTACGACGAGGTCGGGCAGCTCATCGGCACCATCGCCAACTCGGGAACGGCCACGTTCCTCAAGGAGCTGAACGAGGCCAAGGACGCGGGCGGGGCCGAGGGGCTCATCGGCCAGTTCGGTGTCGGCTTCTACTCCGGCTTCATGGCGGCCGACGAGGTCACGCTGGTGACCCGCCGCGCCGGCGAGAGCCAGGGGACCCGCTGGACGTCGCGCGGCGAGGCCACGTACACCCTGGAGCGGGTCGACGACGCGCCGCAGGGCACGTCCGTCACGCTCCACCTCAAGCCCGCCGACCCCGAGAACCAGCTGCACGACTACACCTCGGAGTGGAAGATCCGGGAGATCGTCAAGCGCTACTCGGACTTCATCACCTGGCCGATCCGGATGGTGCCGGAGGCGGGTGACGGGGAGGACGCGCCCGAGCCCGAGACGCTCAACTCCATGAAGGCCCTGTGGGCGCGCTCGCGCGACGAGGTGTCCGACGACGAGTACCACGAGCTGTACAAGCACATCAGCCACGACTGGCGCGAGCCCCTGGAGACGATCCGGCTCCAGGCCGAGGGCACGTTCGAGTACCAGGCCCTGCTCTTCGTCCCCTCGCACGCCCCGCACGACCTGTTCACGCGTGACTTCAAGCGCGGCGTCCAGCTGTATGTGAAGCGCGTGTTCATCATGGACGACTGCGAGGCGCTGCTGCCGCCCTACCTCCGCTTCGTCAAGGGCGTCGTCGACGCGCAGGACCTCTCGCTCAACGTCTCCCGCGAGATCCTCCAGCAGGACCGGCACATCCGGATGATGCAGCGCCGGCTGACCAAGAAGGTGCTGTCCACGGTCAAGGAGATCAAGACCAAGGACGCCGAGCGCTACGCGACGTTCTGGCGGGAGTTCGGCACCGCCCTGAAGGAAGGCCTGGTCACCGACTCCGAGAACCGTGACGCCATCCTCGCCGTCTCCTCGTTCGCGACCACGCACTCCGACGACGAGCCGACCACGCTCGCGCAGTACGTGGAGCGGATGAAGGACGGCCAGGACGACATCTGGTTCATCACCGGAGAGTCCCGGCAGAGCATCGAGAACTCCCCGCACATGGAGGCGTTCCGGGACAAGGGCATCGAGGTCCTGCTGCTCACCGACGCCGTCGACGAGGTCTGGGTCGACGCCGTCGGCGAGTACGAGGGCAAGAAGCTGCGGTCCGTCACCAAGGGCGAGATCGACCTCGACGCCGAGGACGAGGAGAAGGCCGGCGAGGAGCGGGAGAAGCAGGCCGAGGAGTACGCCGGGCTGCTCGGCTGGATGCGGGAGCGGCTCGACGAGGACATCAAGGAGGTCCGCCTCTCCACCCGGCTCACGGTCTCCCCGGCCTGCATCGTCTCCGACGCGCACGACCTGACCCCGGCCCTGGAGAACATGTACCGGGCGATGGGCCAGGAGGTGCCGCGCACCAAGCGGATCCTGGAGCTCAACCCCGGCCACCCGCTGGTGAAGGGCCTGCACCAGGCCTACCAGGGCAGCGAGGACCGTGCGGAGCTCGCCGAGTCCGCCGAGCTGCTGCACACCCTGGCGGTGCTCGCCGAGGGCGGTCAGCCCAAGGACCCGGCGCGTTTCGTCAGGCTCGTGGCGGACCGCCTGGAGCGGACGCTGTAGTCAGCGTCGGATCAGGGGTGGTCCGGGGCGTCCGCCGCCCGGGGGCCGGGCGGGGGCGTGCCGGTGCCCGGCGGGACGACCTCGCCCTGGACCACCCGCGGCGCGGGGGCCGTCCCGGCCTCCTCGTCCTTCGCCGCGCGGGCCTCGGCCTTGAGGATGCGGGCCGCCTTTCCGGCCGAGCGGGTCAGCTCGGGGAGCTTCTTCATCCCGATGACGGCTATGACGACGATGAGAATGATCGCGAGCTCGCTCAGTCCGAACATGGTGTCCTGTCCTCTCTCGCCCGGGCCGGGCACGGCGTGAGCGTATCGGGCGGGGAGCACGGCGTGACCGCCGTCTCGGGATGCGGCACCGGGTGCAGGTGCAGGTGCAGGTGCAGGTGCAGGTGCGGGTGCGGGTGAGGCAGCATCCCGCGGCGAGCAGTTCCTGCCGCCGGACCAGCCGGGCGTGCTCCACCTCTACAGCACTGTAGAAGTACGTGGGGTCGGGCCGACGGATCTCTACGATGGCCGAAAGGGCAACGCAGGGCGGCGTGAGGGAGGCAGGGCGGTGACGGGTCCCGGGCAGTCCCCGCCGGGGGCCGGGCGAGCTGGAGGCGCTGGTGCTGTCGGCGCTGCGGGAGGCTGACGGCCCGGCCACGGCCGGGTGGGTGCAGGAACGCCTCGGCGGTGACCTCGCGTACACGACGGTGATCACGATCCTGACCCGGCTGCTGGGCAAGGGCGCGGTCACCCGGGAGCGGGTCGGCCGGTCCTTCGCCTGGACACCGGCCTCGGACCAGGCGGGTCTGGCCGCCCGCAAGGTGCGCAAGGTGCTGGACGGGGAGAGCGACCGCGGGGCCGTGCTGGCCAGTTTCGTCTCCGGCCTCGGCCCGGACGAGGAGCAGCTGGTGCGTGACCTGCTCGACCAGGCCCAGGGTGAAGGGGACGACTGAGGCCTCATGGGGGTTCTCGTCTTTCTGCCACTCGTCCTGGCATTCGTCTTGCCATTCGTCCTGCCATTCGTCGTGCCACTCACGGACCGCGAGCCCGGCCGCGCCCGCGGCGACGGCCGCGCCCGTGCCGGGGCCCGAGCCAAGCGGCCGTCATGGTGCTCCCCCTTGTGCCCGTGGTCGCCCGGGCCGAAGGGGGCGGGGAGCCGTGGTCCATGGGCGAGGCGTAGCCGGCCGGAGTGCCGTACGACGCCCGGTGCTCGGCCGGTTGCAGCATCCAGCCCGCCCGGACGCGACGGTGCCGCAGCCCGCCTCAACGGCGGACTGCGGCACCGCGTTCATCCGTCACGGCACGGCTCAGCCCACGACGCGGCCCAGCTCGATCCGGTCGATGTTCGGCGCCCAGGCGGTGGCGTTGCCGAACGTCACCTTGTTCGCTCCCTTCACCAGATCGACCGGGACGCCGACCGTCCAGTAGTCGTCCCAGCTCCAGGTGTTCTTGAAGGTGACCTTCTGCGGTGCGGCGCCCCCGACCCCGATGTCCGCCGTGCGGGACATGATGTCCGTGTTGTAGGCGTGACCGTTGTCCCGGCGGTCGTTGTGGGCGTAGTGGACGACCAGCACGTAGCGGCCGGACCTCGGTGCGGTCACCGTGAACTCGGCAGTGCTGGACGGGCTGTTGCCGAGCCGGCCGATGTACGAGCCGGCCGACGCGTGCGGGCTGTCGACGAGCTTCGCGCCACCCGCGAGCGTGGCCGAGGCCCCTTCGTAGGAGAGGGTGCCGGAGGCCGAGCCGTCGCCCGAGACGTCGAGGGAGCGGACGGCGGCGTGGCCCGACGTCATCGCGACCCGGTTGTTGCCCGCGACGAGGTACAGCCGCAGCGGGCGGCCGGGCGCCGCCGTGACCTTCTCGCCGTGCAGGGCGAGCCGCACCGCCGCAGAGGTCCGCGGGGTCACCGTGTAGTAGCCGTCGCGCGGGGCGTAGACGTCGAAGACGGCCTTGTCGCCCGGGCGCAGCACCAGGGCGCCCGTGCCCACACCGGCCGAGGACGAGTAGTCGTACGACGGCTTGCCGCCGATGTCGGCCAGCGTGGCCTCGTACGACGCGGAGGCGGGGCCGGTGTCGCTCGTCAGGTCGATCCGGTCGAGCGTGACCTCCGCGTCGCCCTTGGCCAGCACCAACCGGTGGGAGCCCGCCTTCAGCCGGACGGAGAGGTCCTTCTTGGCGCGGTAGGTCCAGTTCTCGGTCGAGGGGTAGGTGACCGTCACCGGGTCGGCGCCGTCGACGGTCAGCTTCTGCGTGGCGGGACCGCCGGACTGGTTGCCGTACAGGATGGCGAGGTCGTACGTGCCGTCCTCCGGCACGTTCACGGTGAAGGCGACCTTGCTGCCCGGCTGGTTGAGGGAGCCGACGTCCTTGGTGCCGGAGGCGGCGTAGCCGTTGGCGTTGCCCACCGTGCCCTGGGTGTAGACCTTGCCGTCGGTCACGGCGGCGTCCTCGGCCTCGTACGAGGCCGACCACGGGGCGGAGACGGCGGCCGGGGTGCCCGAACCGCCGGGGGTGAGGACGATCCGGTACGCCGACATCTTGTGCAGGCCGCGCAGCGGGACCGTCGCAGAGCCGTCGTCAGCGACCTTCACCTTGGTGCGCGCCAGGACCCGCGGAGCCGCGTGCTGCCCCTCGTACCCGGACCAGGCGGCCTCGGCGACCGTCGCGGTGACCGTACGGCCGAACACGGAGCGGGGGACGTTCTTCACGACCACGTCCGAGTCGCCGTCCGCACCTCCGAGCAGCACCTGGGCCTGGCGGCGGGAGGTGTCCAGGGAGGCGAGCCCCTGGAGGGTGTCGACGGTGTTCGGCTGCGGCGGCGTCACCTTCATGGTGTCCCCGGTCAGACCCGCGTACCAGCGGAACAGCCACCAGCCGCCGTTGGGGATGTTGGAGCGCACCACGTGGCCGCTGAGGTTTCCGGCGGCGTCCCAGTACGCCATGTTGGCGTACACCTTGTTGCGCTCGAACATCGACACCCACTGCACGAGCTGCCCGGGCACGGACAGGTCGCGGCGGTTGGCGTACTCGTCGATGTTGATCTTCAGGGGGGCGATGCCCGCCTCGCGTTCCAGCTTGCGGTAGTCGTCGTAGTGCGCCTGGAAGTCGCGCAGGGAGCCGGAGCCGAGCTCGTGCCAGGTCATCACCTGCGGCACGACGTTCTCCCGCTTGGTGAAGGCGAGGAAGTCCTTCAACAGGCGCGTGTGATAGGCGGCTTCGTTGGGACCGGCGATGCGCGCGTCCGGGTCGATCGCCCGGATCCGCCGGTACACCGTCTTCCAGTCCTTGAAGAACCGGTCGCGGTTCTTCTCGTACTGGGCCTGGTCCTGGACGTCGAGCTTGTACCAGATCTGGTCGGGCTCGTTGAAGGGGATGAAGACGAAGCGGTCGCTGTGCGGGTCGGCCGATATCTCCTTGACGATCTTGTCGACCTTGGGGAGGTAGTCGTCGATGCCGAGGTCCTCGTACGGCCACTTGGCGTAGATGTCCTGCATCATCACGTTGATCTCGCCGCCGCCGGTGCGGAAGAACGACTTCGAGACCGTGAGCGCGTCGCCGTTGGGGTGCTGGGCACCGCCCTGCGGTTTCTGCGAGATGCTGGTGATCTTCAGGGGCTCCATCGCCGCGTCGCTGGGCACCCCGTCGTCGCTGAGCCCGTAGAGGGAGCCGTTGGCACCGAGCATCACCGGGCCCTCGGAGGCATCGAGGTCGACGGTGAGGCGCTGCGGGTCGGCTGCGGCGGCAGCGGGACCGGCCGCGGGGAGGGTGGCTGCCATGGCGGCTGCTCCAAGTAGTGCTGCGAACAGGGCGGTTCTGGTGCGGGATCTCGTGCGGGTGGGGGCGATCACGCTGCTGGACCTCCGGTCACTTGACGGCTCCACTGGCGATTCCGGACACGATCTTTCGCCACAGGCGGCTCGGTTCAGGCGCGCGGCTGCGGTGCCCACAGGGGCCGTTCAGGCATGGGCGGGCGGTGGGCCCGAACTCTCCCGCACCACCAGTTCCGGTTCGGACACGGGATGCGGGGCGACCGGGGCGGACTCCTCCAGGGCGCCGTGCAGCAGAGCGAAGGCGGCCCGGCCGAGGCCGGTGAAGTCCAGGCGCACGGTGGTCAGCGACGGGGTGAGGAAGGCGGAGTGCGGGGCGTCGTCGAACCCGGCCACGCTGACCTCGCCGGGCACCGAGCGGCCCGTCTCGTGCAGGGCGCGCAGCACGCCGAGCGCGAGGTCGTCGTTGCCGCACAGGATCGCGGTGACGGACGCATCCCGCGCCAGCTTCAGCGCCGCCGCGTGACCGCCCTCCGGTCCCCAGCCGCTCTGCGCCGGACGGGGTTCCGGGGCGCCTGCCTCCTTCAGTGCCTGCCGCCAGCCGCTGGTGCGGGCGCTGGTGCGGCGGGTGCTGGAGGGGATGGCGACGTAGTGCACGGTCTCGTGGCCGAGGGAGAGCAGATGGCGGGTCGCCTGGTAGGCGGCCTCGCGGTCGTCGGTCCACACCCAGGGGCTCTCGCCGCCGGGCGGGCTCGCCGGGGTCTCGACCACGCCCACGACCGGCACCCCGGCGGGCACGGCTCTCAGCGCCCGCACACCGGCCGGATCGTAGGCGATCACGACGATCCCGCCGCCCGCGTCCGTCGCACGCTGCACTTCGGCGGCGACGGCCGCGTCCTCATCGGATTCCAGCACGCCGATGCCGACCGCGTAGGAGGCGGCGCGGGCGGACTCCTCGATGCCCTGGAGGATCGAGGCGTAGCCGTAGTGGGTGGTGTTCGCGGTGAGCACGGTCACGGTGCGGGTGCGCCCGCTGGCCAGGGCGAGGGCGGTGGCGTTGCGCCGGAAGCCCAGCTCCTCGATGGCGGCCTGTACCCGCTCCCGGGTGGACGGCCGGACGCTCGGGTGACCATTGATCACGCGCGAGACCGTCTGGTACGAGACCCCGGCGGCCGAGGCGACATCCCGGATGCTCGCCGGACGCCTGGTGTGACCGGTCACATTCATGTCGAGAATTGTGATCGGTCACACGTGGATCGTCAAGAGACGGTATCGAGCGAATCGGGATGCGCCGCACAGGGCCCGCGGCAGGCCGCGGAACGGATCGGCGGTCGGCCCCCCGGGCCCCTCACGCCCGTGCGGCGTTCCGCTCCCGCGCCTGATCGCGTGCGTCCCGACGGAACGCCCAGGCCATGTCGGGCTCCACCACCCAGCGGAACACCCGCCGCACCGGCGCGGTGCACAGCACGGTCACGAGCAGCGCGGCGACGACCGTCACGAGGATCTCGCCCGGGGGCCGGTGCACCCACGCCGGCTCGTACCAGCCCCAGAACTTGGACCCCTGCGCGACGAAGCCGTGCAGCAGGTAGCCGTAGAGCGTGCCCGCGCCCAGCACCGTGAACCACATGTGGCGGCCGGGCACCCAGGCGAGGAAGCAGGCGACCAGGACCAGCGAGCAGCCGAACGTCACCAGCGTCATCACGGGCCCGTACCAGGCGGGCGCCGCGAGCTCCTCGGCACTGTCACGGTGGTAGAACCAGGCCCCGCTCATCCGCGGCACCGCCCAGTAGGCCACGAGGAGCGCGCCCGTGAAGACCGGCAGGGCGAGGATCCGCGCCGCACGGCGCCGCACCAGCCGGAAGTGCTCGGGCCGCAGCAGCAGACCGAGGACGAAGTACGGCAGGAACTGCAGCGTGCGCTGCAGGTCGAGGTCGTTGCCGATGGACGGCGAGAGCGTCGCCAGCATCGCGATGACCAGGGCGGCCGGCAGCGGCCACCGTACGCGCTGCCAGATCGGCGTGGTCAGCCGCCAGACGAACAGGGCGATCAGGAACCAGGTCAGGTAGAGGGGGTCCAGCAGGGTCACCGGCCGGTCCGGTTCCTGGTCGGTCCACCGGGTGAACAGGGTGTACGCCGTCTCGAAGACGATGTACGGCACCGCGAGCCCGGTGATCAGACGCCGGATCCGCCCGGGGCTCGCGTCGAAGGAGCGCGAGAAGTAGCCGGAGATCACGATGAACGCCGGCATGTGGAAGGCGTACACGACCATGTAGAGCGCGGAGGCCGCCCGGCTGCCGTCCCGCAGGGGCTCCCAGGAGTGGCCGATCGCCACCAGCACGATCGCCAGGTACTTCGCGTTGTCGAAGAACGCGTCCCGACGGCCGGCCGGCTCCGGCGCGGGCGGCGTCTTCCGTTCCGTCGCTCCGCTCGGGACCGCGCGGATGCGCAGCGTGTCCTCGCTCATCACGCCTCCCGGGCGGCGTGCGGGGAACCCGGGCGGGTGCGTACGCGTCTTGCCGTAGATGCGGCGATGGGGTGCCGGTGCGACATCCCGGCCGCCTGACCACTGCGGAGCGACGTAAACCGCTTTCCGCGCGGCTGTAGCGCGGATCACATCGACGGTGGTGCCGCCGGGCCCGGGGCCGCGGCGGCACCACCGCACGGGGTCCGGTCAGCTCAAGGAGCAGTCGGCGCCGTTCAGGGTGAAGGCCGTCGGGCTGGGGTTGGCCGTCGACCGGGAGGCAGTGAAGCCGAGGGTGACCGATCCCGACGCGGGGATCGTCGCGGTGTACGGGGCGGCCGCCACGCTCACCGCGGAGCCGGTCTGGGTCGCCGTCCCGCCCCAGAGGCTGGTGATGCGCTGGCTGTCCGGGAAGGTCCAGCGCAGCGTCCAGCCGTTGATCGCCGACGTGCCCGTGTTGCGGAGGACGATCTCGCCCTGGAAGCCGCCGGACCAGCTGCCCGTCACCCGGTAGCCGACACCGCAGGCCGACGGTGAGCCGCCGGACGGGGTCGTGACCGTCACCGTGCCCGAGCGGGGCGAGCGGTTGCCGGCGGCGTCGCGGGCGTAGACGGCGAAGGTGTGGGAGGTCGCGGGGGACAGACCGGTGAGGGTGGCGGTGGTCCTCGTGGTGCTGGTGACGGCCGACTCGGAGCCGCCACTGATCCGCACGACGTCGTAGCCGGTGACGCCGGTCGCGTCGGAGGCGGCGGCCCAGGTCAGAGTGGCGGACGAGGAGGTCACAGCGGAGGCGGTGGGGGTGCCGGGGGCCGTCGGGGGAGTGGTGTCGCCCCCGCCGGAGCCGTAGATCGCGGCCTCCTTGGCGGTGGCGGCGATGCCGTTCGCGCCGTTGAAGAGGCGCTGCCCCCAGGAGGTGAGCCGGTCCGGGTCGAAGTTCGTCACCATGTCCAGGTACTCCACGCCGCCGCCGTTGCCGCTCCACGACCAGCCGAGGTAGCCGAGCCGGAGCTGCTGGGCCACCGCCAGGATGGTGTCCTCGTCGGGGTTGCCGTCCGAGTGGTCATGGCCGAACTCGCCGATGACGAGGGGCAGTCGGGCGGTGACGAACCGGTTCAGGTAGTCGGTGATCTCGGCGGCGGTGTCGAAGACGCCGTACATGTGGATCGAGAAGACCGTGTTGGCGTCGGGGTCGGCGGCGAAGACCGAGGCGGCGTTGTCGCGCATCGTGAACGCCCAGTCCTGGCCCCAGTTGGGCGCGTCGACCATGATCGTGTGGTCGAACCCGGCGGCGCGGAGCTTCTGGATCGCGGCCTTGGTGTCGGCCGTCCACGCCGCGTAGCCGATGTTGCCGTGCGGCTCGTTGCCGATGTTGACGATGACGTAGTCCTCCTGGCCGGCCAGGACGCTCTTCACGTCGATCCAGTAGTCGGCGGCCCGGGAGAGCGAGACGGCTCCGCTCTGCTCGCCGTAGCCCGTGGTGTCGTGCACCTCAAGGACGCAGATCAGCCGGTTCTGCTTGCACTGGGCGACCACGTTCGCCACGTCGGCGGCGTCGTTGCGGGTCCAGCGGTCGCCGCTGGAGAGGACCACGCGGACGGTGTTGGCGCCCTTGGCCTTGATGTGGGCGAGGGAGCTGATGCGGTCCGGATACCAGGTGTGGGCGTGGTTGACGCCCCGCATCACGAAGTCGTTCCCGCCGGCCTCCAGCAGCCGGCCGTTCTGCACCCGCAAGCCGGTGGGCGCGGCCTGGGCCGGCGGAGTGAGAGCGAGGAAGGACAGGAAGAGGGCGAGCAGGGCGGCGGCCACGGTGGCCGGGCGTGGAGAGGTGGGGCGGAGTCTCATGACGGCTCCAGAAGTGGGGATCGAGTGGCACACGTTGTCGGTCGCGCTGTCGTGCCGAACGGGGTCCTGCCGTCGGGGGTCGGTTCGGGTGGGGTTGGTTCGAGCGGAGCTGGTTCGGGTGGGGTTGGTTCGGACGGAGCAGGTTCGGGCAAGGCCCGGTTCGGACGGAGCAGGTTCGGGCGGAGCAGGTTCGGGTGGGCTCGTGCCGGGGCGCTTCCGGCCCGGCACGGCCGTCATCCGGCGGGCGCCTTCCCGGCACAGGTGGCGGTCGCCGCCGGGGTACCGGCCGTGGCCGGGGCCGTGGCGACGAAACCGAACGTGGCGCTCGCGCCGGGAGCGAGGGCGCCGTTCCACGCCGCGTTGGCGACGGTGGCCGTGCCGTCGGCGGCCGTGGTGAGGGAGCCGTTCCAGAGCTGGGTCAGACGCGCCCCGCCCGCCGGTACGACCGTCGCGGTCCAGCCCTGAACGGCGGAACCCGACGTGTTCGTCACCGTCACCTCGCCCTGGTAGCCGCCCTGCCAGGAGGAGACGGCCCGGAAGCGCGCGGTGCATGCGGTCGGGTCCCCGCCCGGGCCACCCGGATCGTCCGGGTCCTGCGGCACTCCGGCGTCGAGGGCCGCCGCCAGGGCCGGGAACCAACGGGCCGCGATCTTGGCGTCGCCGGAGGCGTTGGGGTGCACGCCGTCGTAGGTGTCGGTGGCCGTGCTGAAGCCGGTCCACTGGTCGACCACGGTGACGGGGGAGCGCTCGGTGCCGGTCGCCCGCGCCCAGCCGGGAATGCGCGCGTTGAAGTCGACGACGCGCTGGGCACAGGCCGCGCAGGTGCTGGGGTTCATGGGGATCAGCTGCGCCACCAGGATCCGCATGTCCGGGTTCGAGGCCCTCATCTGCGCCACGAGCTTGGTGTAGGCGGCGAGGATGCGATCGGGGGCGATGCTGCTCCAGACGTCGTTCGTGCCGAAGTGCATGACAACGATGTCCGGCCGCGTGGAGGACAACCGGCCGGGCAGCAGGTTCCGGTCCGCCACGTTGGTGACCAGCTCGCCTCCGTGGCCCTCGTTGTCCCCGTCGTGCGCCTGGCCGCAGCCCTGCGGGGGGAGGGTGCCGACGAAGTCGACGTCCGTGTATCCGCTGTCGGCCAGCCGGTTCCACAGCACGGCCCGCCAGCAGCCCGGAGAGCCGGTGATCGAGTCGCCGAGAGGCATGACGCGGACGGGGTCCGCCGCGGGCGCTGACGACGCGCGGGGTGCGAACGTCATGCCGAGGGGGAGGAGCAGGGCGGCCAGGAGGCCGAGGACGGACATGACCCGTAAGTGCGGGGACGAGTGGGGGGTTCCGTGCATGGTGGTCCCTTCCCTGGAGGTGGGAGCGCTCCCACCACATCAAGCCATTGTTGTCAGTGACGCGTCAAGAGGTGAGAGGGTGAGAGGGTGAGCTCCGGAGGTCGAAGGCGATCGGCGACGATCATCCGGAGGCAGACGTGGACACGGAACGCGGCGCCCTGAACGGGCTGCGGATCGCGGACTTCTCGCGGGTCCTGGCCGGGCCGTACGCGACCATGCTCCTCGCCGATCTCGGCGTCGGCGTGGTGAAGGTCGAGCGCCCGGGAGCGGGCGACGAGACCCGGCAGTGGCGTCCCCCCTCCGACGGACACGGCACCTCCACCTACTTCCTCGGCGTCAACCGCAACAAGCGCTCGGTCGCCCTGGACCTGTCGGACGAGACCGGCCGGGAGCGGGCCCGCTGAGCGCGTCACCGGCGCGGCACCGGCTGGCGCCGCCGGCGCTCGGTGCGCACACCGCCGAGATCTTCGGCGAATCCGCCGGCTGACTCCCGCCCCGTCTCGCGCCGTCGGCGCCCCCTGAGGACTTCGACGTCATCGCCGACCGCCGTACCGAACTGGCCGACCTGCTGAAGACCCTCACCGAGCGGGTCCGCTTCCTCACCTCCGGCGGCACGCCCGCGGACCTCGGCGTCGGCCTGGACCACCTGGTGTGGGTCGGTGACGGGCAGGGCGAGCCCGCGTGGACGGCCGGCGGCAGCTATCAGGTCGTCCGGATCATCCGGATGCTCGTCGAGTTCTGGGACCGGGTCTCGCTGTCCGAGCAGGAGCTGATGTTCGGCCGGCGCAAGGACACCGGAGCCCCGCTCGACGGCGCCCGCGAGACCGACAGCCCGAACTACGCCAAGGACCCGCACGGCACGGCGATTCCGCTAGACGCACACATTCGGCTCGCCGAACCCGCATCCCGGGGATCGGCAACTTCCGTATCCTGAACCGGGGTTACAACTACGACCGGGGTGCCGACAGCGTCGGCGAACTCGACATGGGACTGGTCTTCTGCTGCTACCAGCAGGACATGCGCCGCCAGTTTCGAAGCCACACAGACCCGGCTGATCGACGAACCCCTCGTCGACTACATCTCCCCGACCGGAGGCGGCTACTTCTTCGCCCTGCCCGGGGTGCGGGACTCCTCCGACTGGCTGGGCAGAGGGCTGCTCTCCGCCCGACGCTCGGGGCCGGGCCGAACGCACCTCTCACCAGATACGGCGACCCGCACACGCGATGTTCAGGAACGCGCGTACGGGTCGCCGCGACCGGTGGGGTACGGAACCGCCGCCCGTCGCGGCCCCCGGGAACGGGCGCCGCGACGGCCGGACCTCAGACCTCGGCGCTGCGGCGCGTCACCGCCTTCCGCAGCAGCGGCCACACCAGCAGCAGCACGATCACCGCGTACACGGTCATCGCGAACGGCGTGTTGAACAGCCCCGTGACACTGCCGTCGCTGATCTGCAGGGCGCGCCGCAACTGCTGCTCGGCGTTCGGGCCGAGGATGACGCCGAGCACGGCGGGCAGCACGGGCAGCCCGTAGCGGCGCATACCGAAGCCGATCAGGCCGATGATCAGCAGGATCACCAGGTCGATCACCTCGCCGCCGACGGCGTACGCGCCGACCGCCGCGAAGAACATGATCCCGGCGTACAGGTACGGCCGCGGGATGCGCAGCAGCTTCGCCCACAGCGGCGCCAGCGGCAGGTTCAGGGCGAGCAGCAGCACCATGCCGACGAACAGGGAGGCGATCAGACCCCACACCAGGTCGGGCTCCCGCTCGAAGAGGAGCGGGCCGGGCTGGATGCCGTACTGCTGGAAGGCGGCCAGCATCACGGCCGCGACCGCCGTGGTCGGCAGGCCCAGGGTCAGCATCGACACCAGGGTGCCCGCCGCCGAGGCCGACGCCGCCGACTCCGGACCGGCGACACCCTCGATGGCGCCCTTGCCCCACTCGTCCTTGTGCTTCGACAGGCGCTTCTCCGTCACGTACGACAGGAACGTCGGGATCTCCGCGCCGCCCGCCGGGATCGCGCCGAACGGGAAGCCGATGAACGGGCCGCGCAGCCACGACTTCCAGGTCCGGTTCACATCCCCGCGCCCCAGCCAGGGACGCCCCACCGGGATCGGCTCGGGCGGCCTGCGCCGCAGGTGCGCAGCGACCCACAGCGCCTCGCCGATCGCGAAGAGACCGACCGCGACGATCACCACGTCGATACCGTCGGCCAGTTGCAGCGAGCCGAAGGTGAGACGCTGCTGGCCGGTCATCTGGTCCAGGCCCACCAGGCCCAGGGTGAGGCCGATCAGCAGGGAGGCGAGGCCCCGGATGCGGGACGAGCCCAGCACCGAGGTCACGGCGATGAAGGCCAGCACCATGATGGCGAAGTAGTCCTGGGCGCCGATGTCGACGGCGAGTTTCGCGACCGTCGGTGCGAGCGCCACCAGCAGCAGTGTGCCGACCATGCCGCCCGCGAAGTGGCCGATCGCGGCCGCCGCCAGGGCTTGTGCGCCGCGCCCCGACTTGGCCATGGGGTTGCCCTCCATGGCCGCCACCACCGCGGCGCTCTCGCCCGGGGTGTTGAGCAGGATGGAGGTCGTCGAACCGCCGAACATCGCGCCGTAGTAGATGCCCGCGAACATGATGAACGCACCGATCGGGTCGAGCCCGTACGTCACCGGCAGCAGCAGTGCCACCGCCATCGCCGGGCCGATGCCGGGCAGCACGCCGATCGCCGTGCCGAGCAGGACTCCGATGGCGGCCCACAGCAGGTTGATCGGGGTGAGGGCCGTACCGAAGCCGTCCAGAAGGGAGTTGAGGGCGTTCATGTCACAGCACTCCCATCAGCGGACCGCCGGGCAGGGGCACTCCGAGCAGGTTGTTGAAGACGGTGTAGGTGACGAGGGAGAGCCCGGCGGCGATGAGCGGATCGCGGTCGATCCGGCGGCTGCCCAGCGCGAACGCCGCGCCCCAGAACAGCAGCGCGCCCGCGACGGGGAAACCGAGCGGCTCGATCAGCACCGCCGCGCCGAGGAACACCCCCGCGAGCAGCAACACCGTGCGCCAGTCGGCGGGCTCGGACAGGTCGATGTCCTCTCCGCCCTCGGCCTGTCCCCGGCCGCCGCGCAGTACGTCCACGGCGAGCAGCGCGGCGATGACCAGCAGGCCGGCGCCGACCACGAGCGGCACGGTCTTCGGGCCGACCGGGCCGCGCTGGGCGATGTCGACGTCCATGGTGAGCGCGTCGGTCAGGACCAGGACGCCCAGGGCCAGCAGCAGGACACACACGCCGAGTTCGGAGTGCTCCCGCAGCCACGAGCGCCGTTCGCCGCCGGTCTCGGCGGTGGGTATGTCGGTCTGTGTCGTCACAGTCCCAGCTCCTTCAGCACCGAAACCACGCGCTTGTCCTCGGCGTCGAGGAACGCGCCGAACTTCTCGCCGGTGAGGAAGGCGTCGTCCCAGCCGTTCTGATCCATGGACTTCTGCCACTCGTCCGAGTCGTGGAGCTCCTCGGTCAGCCGCACGAGCTTGTCGCGCTCCGCGTCGTTGAGGCCGGGAGGGGCGACGATGCCGCGCCAGTTGGTGAAGTTCACGTCGTAGCCCGCCTCCTTCAACGTGGGCGCGTCCAGGCCCTTGACACGTTCCGGGCCGGTGACCGCGAGGAGTCGCAGCTCGCCCGCCTTGATCTGGTCCTGGTACTCGCCGACTCCGGAGACGCCGAAGGCGACCTTGTTGCCGAGGATGGAGGCGAGCAGCTCGCCACCTCCGTCGAAGGGGATGTAGTTGACCTGTTTCGGAGGGATCCCGGCGGCCCGCGCCATCAGCATCGGTGCGAGGTGGTCGGGCCCGCCCGGCGAGGAGCCGCCGCCCACCGGGAGCTTGCCCGGATTGTCCTTCCAGGCGCCGATCAGGTCGTCGATCGTCTTGTACGGCGAGTCCTTCGCCACGACCACCACGTCCTGTTCCTCGGTGAGCCGGGCGATCGGCGTGGTGTCCCCGAGCGTCTTGGGGGCGTCGTTGGAGCGGACGGCGCCGACGACGCCGAGGCCCATGGACATGGCGAGCTTGCCGTTGCCGTGCTCGCTCACCAGCCGGCTGAGGCCGACCGTGCCGCCGGCGCCGGGGAGGTTGAACACCTCGATGTTGTGGGTGAGTCCGGCGTCCTCGGCGTTCTTCGCGGCCGTCCGGGCCGTGATGTCGTAGCCGCCGCCGGGCGTGTTGGGGACCATGAAGCGCAGGCCCGGGATCTGTGTGCCGGTCTCGGAGCCGCTGCCGGTGGTCAGCAGCGGGGGTCCGACGAGCACGAGCACGGCGGCCCCGAGCAGGGCGAGGGGAGTGCGCAGGCGCACGAGTGCCACCACCTGTCGGTACGTCGATGCGGGTAGGTAAAGGCCCTGTGAGGGAGGGTGACGTGGGCCACATGGTGCCCGGGCTCCGGTGGGCTGTCTCCCTTCCGGAAGCAACGGAGGTTTTGGTCTTTGCGGTCACCGTGAGTGCCGCCGGGTGCGAGCCGAACGCACGGGGCCCCGGCGCGTACGCGCCGGGGCCCCTCGATCAACGGTCACTGATCCGTGTGGACCTCCAGGGCGGCCCGCACGGCCGACTCCAGGGCCCCCTCGATCCAGGCCGGTTTGACTGACGTGTGGTCCCCCGCGAAGTGCAACGGCCCCTCACGTTCCGGGATGACGGGCAACAGCTCCGTGTGCTGCCCGGGCAGCAGCACCGACGCCTCCCCGTAGGCGTACGGGTCGCGCAGCCAGCTCTGGGTACGCCCCGCGCCGGTGTAGAACACCTCGATGCGCCGGCCGTAGACCTGCTGCAGACCGCACAGTGCGTGCGGATACCGCGCCTCGTCGTTCAGGGAGTCCCATCGCAGGGCGTCGTCGGCCCAGCTGTAGGACGCCAGGACCACACCCCCCGCGCTGCCCGGGACCGGGTGGGACGGGTTGAACATGAAGCGGTTGGCGTTGTCCGACACCGAGCCGCCGCCCACGACACCGGCCGCCTCCGGCTGGTCGCGGCCGATCGCGCGGTTCGCGGCGTAGTGGGTGCGTTGTGCCTGCGTGATGTGCCCGCCGGGCACGGAGGGGTGCGCGCCGAGCAGGCTGCCGTCCGCGGGCGCCTTGCCGGTGCGGTAGGCGTCGTACAGGCCCGGGTCGACGGCGTTCAGCTCGCGCTTCCAGTCGTCCTCGTCGAACTCCCACCAGCGGCGGCTGAACTCGAGCAGCACCTTGGTCGCGCTGTCGTAGTGCAGCTCGCAGACCGCGCGGCGCTTGCGGTACGACAGGGGCGGGTCGATCTGCACATGGCGCAGCCCGGAGAACGGCACCGTGACCACGGCGACGTCGGCGGTGAACTGCTCGCGGACGACCGGGCCGTCGCGCCCCTCGGAGACGGTGTCCACCCACACGTGCGGGCCCTTGCTCCGCACGTGCCCGCCGTCCGGGGACGGCCGGTCGGGGTGGTGGTACTGGATGCGCGTCACCCGGCGGTCGAACCGCACCTCCTCGCGCACGCGTTCGAGCAGGGCGTCCGGCAGCACGGCGGTGCCGCCCTCCAGCTCGTAGAAGGGAGTGTCGGGGCTGATGAGGGAGGAACCGATGAAGCTGTGGATGAAGGACAGCGGGAGGCGTGAGGTGAGGTTCTCCAGGGTGCCGATCAGATCGACGGTCCGTTCGTCGAGACCGGCGTGCTCGGTGAGGAAGCGGAACATCGACCAGTCGCCGAACCGCTTCACCACGCGCGCCCAGCCCCGCAGCCGCTCCGGCAGCGGTTTGTCGACCCTCTTGCCGTCCCGGCCGACGGAGCTGAACTCGTCGCGCACGGGGTCCAGCGCGGCGCGCAGGATCGCTGCGGCGGGCGTGTCCCAGTGGGCCTTCGGGACGCCGAAGGACCGGTTCACGCGCCGGGGGGAGCGGGCGTAGTCGGCGCGCCGTACGCGGATGCCGTTGACGTGGATCCAGGTCCGGGCGGCGGGACGTCCCTCCTCGTCCACGTCGACGTAGTGGAAGCGCCGCTTCTTCAGGTCGAACCGGTCGATGAGTTCCATCACCAGCGGGTGGCTGCCGGGGATGCGCATCGCGCCCGCCTCGGCGTACTGGCCGGGATCGGCGAAGGGCTGCCCGGCGCCCTCGTGGCCGCCCTTGCGGAAGGTCTTGATGCGGCCTCCCGCCCGGTTGCCGTTGGCCTCCAGGACCGTCACCCGGTGCCCCGCCTCCTTCAGCAGCCAGGCGGCCACCAGCCCGGACGGGCCGGCGCCGACGACGAGGACGTCCTTGGGGCGCCTCCGTCGCGCCGGCAGTCCGTCCTTCAGGGCGCGCAGGTAGCGCGGGACGAGGGGGCGGTCGTCGGAATCGAGGACGAGCAGGGCACGGGCGACGGCGAGGCATCTGTCGGAGTCGGCGCCACGGCTGCCGCCGGGGGCGGCCGGGGCGAGCGGCGCGGCCGGGGCGGCCGGCGCGGTCAGGGCCGTGGCGGTACCGCCGGTCAGGGCCGTCGCCACCGTGGCCGTGCCGGCCACCGCCGCGAACTCCCGCCGGGAGAAACCACCTTCAGAGCGCACCACCGCGTGATCATCTGTCATGGCGATCTTTGTAACGGTGGTCGTGACGGGGCGCCGTCGTTCGCCCGGGCGTTGCCCCTAAGGAGCGAATCAGGGGCAAAACCCTCACGTCACGGCGGATCCGCCGCCCACGGCGTGACCGGCGAACCCGAAGGAATGAATGCGCGGCGAACCGCGTCCGCCGCCGGGAACGAGCCTCCACACTGCGACTGCGTATCCACAACCGTGCTCTCCGGCCGTCCCGCCCGGCGCACCGCGCACGCGGCGCCGGCCGGCGGCACGAGAGCCCGGGCGACGGAGGGGGAAGGGTGGCGCAGCGGCGCACCGCGTGGGGTGACCGGGTCCGTTACTGGTTCGACAGCACGTTGGCCCGCGGTGCCTCGGCCCTGGTCGGCTGGATGGCACTGCTGTGTCTGACCGTCGTCGTCCCGGCCAGTGCGCTGGTGGTGTGGACCGACCCGCACGCGCCCAGGTCCCTGCCGGACCGGCTGGCGCAGGTGTGGCGCCTGACCGGGGAGACCCTCCGGCTGGGCGGTGCGACCGGCACGCCGCTGCGCGTGACGATGTCGGTGCTGCTCGCCCTGGTCGCGCTGCTGTACGTCTCGACGCTCGTCGGCCTGATCACGACGGCGCTCACGGAGCGGCTCACCGCGTTGCGGCGCGGCCGGTCGACCGTGCTCGAACAAGGGCACGTCGTGGTTCTGGGGTGGTCGGAGCAGGTGTTCACGGTCGTCGGCGAGCTGGTGGCCGCCAACGCCAACCAGCGGCGCGCGGCGGTGGCCGTGCTGGCCGACCGCGACAAGACCGCGATGGAGGAGGCACTCGGCACGAAGGTGGGACCCGTCGGCAGGACGCGGCTGATCTGCCGCAGCGGCCCCACCACCGACCCGGCCGTGCTGACCCTGACCAGTCCGGCGACGGCCGGTGTCGTGCTGGTCCTGCCCCGCGACGAGCCCGACGCCGATGCCGAGGTCGTCAAGACGCTGCTGGCGCTGCGGGCGGCCCTGGCCGGGGTGAAGAACCGCCCGCCCGTCGTCGCCGCGGTCCGGGACGACCGCTACCGGCTGGCCGCCGGCCTCGCCGCAGGCCCGGGCGGTGTCGTCCTGGAGAGCGACACCGTCACGGCCCGTCTGATCGTCCAGGCCGCCCGCCGCCCCGGCCTCTCCCTCGTCCACCAGGAGCTGCTCGACTTCGCCGGCGACGAGTTCTACCTGGTCGGCGAAGAGTCCCTGACGGGCCGCCCGTTCGGCGACGCGCTGCTGTCCTATCCGACGTCCAGCGTCGTCGGATTGATGCGCGGCGACACCCCGCTGCTCAACCCGCCGCCGCAGACGACCGTCGCACCGGACGATTCCCTCATCGTCATCTCCCGCGACGACGACACGGCCTGGCCGGGGGAGTGCGGGCAGTGGGTCGAGAAGGCGGCGATGGCCTCCGGGCCCGCGACCCCCGCGCGGCCGGAGCGGGTCCTTCTGCTCGGCTGGAACCGCCGGGCGCCGCTCATGGTCGACCAGCTGCGCCGCCGTGCCCGGCCCGGATCGGTCGTCGACGTGGTGGCGGACGGCGGTGAAGCGATGGTCCGTCAGGTGCGCGAGTCCGGGCCGCCCCACGGCACCGGCCTGGCCCTCACCCTCCACCTGGGGGACGTCACCCGCCCCGAGACCCTCCGGCGTCTGGACGTGCACTCCTACGACAGCGTGATCGTCGTGGGCGAGGACCCCGCTCCCGGACAGCCGCCGGACGAACCCGACAACCGCACGCTCGTCACCCTGCTGTTGCTACGACAGC
Source organism: Streptomyces sp. NPDC037100 (assembly GCF_055606225.1). NCBI lineage: Bacteria > Bacillati > Actinomycetota > Actinomycetes > Kitasatosporales > Streptomycetaceae > Streptomyces > Streptomyces sp. NPDC037100. Next base: position 208,202 of record NZ_JBVJSX010000009.1, read on the forward strand.
TGGAGGAGGCCTCCGGGCGTGAACTCCCCGTCGTCACCGAGCTGGTGGACGACCGCAACCGGGCGCTGGCACCCCTCGGGCCCGGAGCCGACGTGATCATCAGCGGCAAGCTCATCGGCCTGCTCATGGCACAGATCTCCCAGAACCGGCACCTCGCGGCGGTCTTCGAGGAGCTGTTCTCCGCCGACGGCACCGGCATCCGCCTGCGGCCGGCCGGCGACTACGTGCTGCCCGGGTGCGAGACGGCCTTCGCCACCGTCGTGGCCGCGGCACGCGGGCGCGGCGAATGCGCCATCGGCTACCGGAGCCACGACGACGCATCCACGAGTCCGGGTTACGGCGTGCGGATCAACCCGCCCAAGTCCGAGCGCCGCCGTTGGACGGCCGCCGACGAGGTGATCGTCGTGGGGACGGACTGAGAGGGGCCGGTGCAGGTACGCAGGGCGCCGATGCGTGAACGGGAGCCATGGGGCTGATGCCTGCCTGAGGTGGCGCGATGCACGAACTGAGCGGGCCCGGCCGCCGCTCCGGATACCCGTGGCGGGAAGAACAACTCCCTCGAAACGAGGGGAACTTCGGGCGTGGCGTGATCCTGGTGCCCCGCTCGGCACAAGCGGTTCACGTGCCCGTGATCCTTGTGAAGAAACATGAAAATTCGACTGTGTGTTCGCCTGTGTGCAGGGCACCAGTGGGGGCGGAGGTTGATAACTATGGTTCCCCTGCTTCTCGTCCTGCTGCTGGCCCTGGTCCTGTTCGGTGCGGGCTTCGCACTGAAGGCCCTGTGGTGGATCGCGGTGATCGTGCTGGTCCTGTGGCTGCTCGGCTTCGTACTGCGCACCGCGGACAGCGGTGGCCGCAAGGGCCGCTGGTACCGCTGGTAGACCGGCGGCGCGTCGGTGACGAACAAATCATCAGGAATGGGGTAGACGAAAGTGACCCGAAGCTCTCCCAGGAAAGGCGTTCCATTTCCATGGCCGACACGAAAGACGTCGTAGAACTCATTCTCCAGGACCACCGGCGCATGGAAGACCTCTTCCGTCGGATGCGGAGCGTCGAGGACGACCGGGCCGGTGCCCTGCGGGAGTTCGCGGACCTGTTGATCGCGCACGCGCAGGCCGAGGAGGCCAAGGTCTACCCGGCGCTCAAGCGGTACAAGAACATCGACGACGAAGAGGTCGAGCACGGCGAGCACGAGCACGACGAGGGCAACGAGGCGCTCCTGGCGCTCCTCGAGGTCGAGGAGGTCGGCTCCGAGGAGTGGGACTCGAAGCTCGAGGAGCTGGTCGAGGCCGTCACCCACCACGCCGACGAGGAGGAGCGCACCATCCTCAACGGTGCGCGGGAGAACGTGGCGATGGAGCGGCGCGAGGAACTCGGTCTGGCGTTCTGGCAGGAACGTGAGCGCCGGCTGAAGTCCGGGTGCGGTTCCGTGGAGAACGTGCGCAAGATCGTCGAGTCCTGACTCGGCCAGGCCGGCCCTGATGGTCACCGCCCGCGGGCGGTGACCATCAGGGCCGGTTGCCGTCGCGGTCCGAGTGGCGTGGTGGCGGAAGCCGGACGAGCAGGCCCCGGAGCGGCGCGGGCGGGACGGCTGTGCGGGCGCGGCCATGGTGACGCCGAAGAGGTGGGCGGGGCGACGGGCTCCTCCCGCCCGGCGTCGGGAGCGGCCCTTCGCCCGTGCGGTCTGTGGGGGGCGTGCCGGTGCGCCCTCCGGCAGGGCGGACCGCGAAGTCACTCTTCGATCACGGACAGGCACTGTAGGTCCTGAGCGGCTCGGCCTCGTCCCGCGAACCGCCGGACTGCCTAGCCTCCCGAGCTTCCGCTCTCGCGCGCCGGGCAATCGATGTCCCGCGCCGGCAGACGCCCCGTCGCGAGGTAGGCGTTGACCGCGCCGTCGGCGCAGGCCGATCCGTAGACGCCGTACACCGCGTGCTGGTCGGCCCCCCGCAGGGTGACCAGGCGCGAGGAGGGCCACATCGCGCGGACGGCCTCGGCGCCTTCGTAGGAGGTGCGCGGGTCTCCGGTGGCGTTCACCAGCAGGGCCGGCACGTCGTCCCGGATCCTGGCCGGACGTTCACGCGGCCGGTCCCAGAACGCGCAGGGACTGAGGTTGTTCGTGACGGGCGCGAACAGTGGGTCCTCGGCTCGGGAGCGCTGGACGTCGCGCCAGTACACCTCGGGATCACGCGGCGCGGCGTTGTCGCCGCACACGATCGCCGTCTGCGCGCTGCCGTAGGGGGAGTCGGTGCCCGTGAGCACGAACTCGAGCACCCCGGCGAGCCACGGGGACGGTGTCACCCGCTGCCCTCGCGAGGCCCGCAGCATGTCCCGCACGCCCTGTGCGAAGTCTCCGTAGGCGGAGTCGTTGTGCTGCGAGAGGCCGTTGAGGACGACGATCGGCATCACATGCCCGTCGAGCCGGTGGTCGCCGAGCCGCAGCGGGGTGCGGGCGGCGGCGACCCGGACGCGTTCCACCGTGGCCAGCACCTCGCCCCGCGTACGGCCCAGTCCATAGGTCGCGTCGCGAGCGGCGGCCCAGGAGGCCCACCCTCGCAGGGCGTGGCGGTTGGACGGCTCGACGCCCCGCCACAGCCGGGCGCTGTAGCGTTCCGGGTCGATCACACCGTCCAGGACGACCCGGTCGGTGCGGCCCGGGAACATCGAGGTGTACACCTCGCCGAGGTAACTGCCGTAGGAGTAGCCCAGGTAGGAGATCCGCCGCTCGCCGAGGGCGGCCCTGATGACGTCCATGTCGCGCGCGGTGTTGCGGGTGGTGGCGTGCGGGAGGGTGTCGCCGGCGTGGGTGCGGCAGCGGTCGGCGAGGTGCTTCGAGAAGGCCGCCATGCGGTCGAAGCCGGCCCGGTCCTCACCGGCTCCGCGCCAGGCCGAGCCGGTCGGCCAGCGGCAGTCCAGCGGTGTGCTGCGGCCGATGAAACGGGGGTCGACGCCCACCACGTCGTACCGCGCGGCGACGTCCTTCATCGCCTTGCGCACCCATGGCGCGTCGCCGAGCGAGGGCCCGCCGGGGCCGCCGCCGTTGAGGAGCAGGGGGCCTACGCGGCGTTCGGTGTCGGTGGCGGGGATCCGGGAGATCGCGACGGTGACGGTCCGGCCGCCGGGGTCGGAGTAGTCCACCGGCACGGTCACGTCGGCGCAGCGGGCGCCGGCCTGCTCCAGTTCCTTGCCGGTCGTGTCGTCGGGCCCGAGCACGCAGCTCTTCCAGGTCAGCTGCTGCCGGTGATAGCGGGTGAGAGGGTCCGAGGCGGCCTGGGCGGTGGCGGGCAGCGCCGTGAGGGCGAGGGCGGCGGCCGTCGCGGCGAGGGCGGCACGTCTCGCGGTGCCCGTGGAACGGGGTAACACGTGGGGTCCTTTCTGTCGCTGTTGCCCCCTCGACGGCATGGCAGGGCATGTCGGAAGAGGGGTGCTGTGCGTCAGAACGCTAGGGACGGTGCGCCGCGCGATCACTCCGGCCTGCAGCCGGTTCCTGGTGGGGCCATCCCCACCGAGGAGAGGGGGGAATGCCATTTCCATGGCGGGGGCGACAACCCCTGTCTCCGCCCCAAGCTGGGACAATGCACGGGCAGAGCTTGTGCAGGTCGCTGCAGGGGGGTTGTCCAGACATTCTCTCGCGCCTAGGGTCCCTTCCGAGTGCAAGCGCTTTCCAAGCGCCTGTCCGCCGGTTGTCCGAGGAGCGCCGCATGTCCGTGACCCCAGGGTCTCCCGCCCGCCGCCGCGTGGCCGTCGTCGGCACCGGAGCCATCGTCAGCGGCAGTCACCTGCCCGCGCTGCGGGCCCACTCCGACCGGGTGGAACTGGTGGCCGCCGTCGATGTGGACCAGGAGCGCCTCGACGCCTTCCGCGAGCTGGCCGGTGAACAGGTCGCCGGGTACACCTCGGTGGACGCGATGCTGGACGCCGTACGCCCCGACCTGGTCCTCATCGGGACGCCGCCCTCGCTGCACCGCGACCAGACGGTGGCCGCGCTGAAGGCCGGCGCCTGGGTGCTGTGCGAGAAGCCGCTCACCCTGTCGCTCGCCGAGTACGACGAGATCGCCGCCGCCGAGGAGGCCTCCGGCGGGTACGCGTCGGTCGTGTTCCAGCACCGCTACGGATCCGGCGCCGTGCACGCCCGCGAGCTGATCACCAGCGGCGAGCTGGGGGCCCCGCTGGTGGCGCACTGTCAGACCACCTGGCACCGGGACGCGGCGTACTACGCGGTGCCCTGGCGCGGGAAATGGGCCAGCGAGGGTGGCGGCCCGACCATGGGCCACGGCATCCACCAGTACGACCTGCTGCTGCACCTGCTCGGCGAGTGGGACGAGATCCGGGCCATGGCAGCACGGCTGGTCCACGACACCGAGAGCGAGGACGTGTCCACCGCCCTGGTGCGTTTCCGCAGCGGCGCCCTCGCCACCGTCGTCAACAGCGTGCTGTCCCCGGACGAGGTGAGCCGCATCCGCATCGACTGCGCGGACGCCACGGTCGAGCTCACCCACCTGTACGGTCACGGCAACGACAGCTGGACCTACACCCCGGCCCCGCACGTCGCCTCCGAGCGGGCCACGGCCTGGCGCACCCCCGCAAGCGACGTGCCCAGCTCGCACACCGCCCAGCTGGGCACACTCCTCGACGCCTACGACACCGGCACCAGACCCCCGGGCAGCGGCCAGGACGCCCGCGCCACCCTGGAGTTCGCCGCCGCCCTGTACAAGGCGGCGTTCACCGGCCGCTCGGTGCACGCGGGGGAGATCGGCCCCGGCGACCCCTTCTACGAGGCCATGCACGGCGAGTACCCCGACTGGGCCCCCAAGGAGCGCGCATGACCATCCGCGTCACCCACACGCACGGCGAGGACATCGCCGTCACCGCAGGCGGCACGGAGATCCTCCGCTACGTCTACCGCCCCGACCCGGATCCCTTCGAGTCCCGCAAGCCCTACGCCCACCCCGTGCGCACCCTCTCGGGGCGCACCGTCACCGGTTACCGCCCGAACGACCACCGCTGGCACAAGGGCCTGCAGATGACCGCGAGCCATCTGTCCGGACAGAACTTCTGGGGCGGCAACTGCTACGTCCACGGGCAGGGCTACCTCCCCCTGCCCGAGCGCGTCGGCTCGATGCGGCACGACGGCTTCGCGGACTTCACCGTCGAGGACGACCGTCTCGCCTTCACCGAGAACCTCACCTGGATCGAGAACGGCGGCGAGGAGTGGGCCCGCGAGGTGCGCGGACTGACCGTCCACTCGGTGGACGAGGAGGCCGGATCCTGGGCCCTGGACTGGTCGATCCGCCTCACCAACACCCGCTCCGAGCCCCTGGCCTTCGGCTCCCCGACCACCGCGGGCCGTGAGATGGCCGGCTACACCGGACTCCAGTGGCGCGGCCCGCGCGACTTCACCGGCGGTACGGTCTTCGCCCCGGACACCGACGCCGACGCGGGCAAGCTGATGGGCACCCAGGGCCCGTGGCTCGCCTTCACCACCGAGCACGACGACGTCGACGGCCACTCGACCCTGGTGTTCGCGCACGCGCCCGAGAACCTCGACGGGACGTCCCCGATCCACGAGTCGCACTGGTTCGTCCGCTCCGAGCCCTTCCCGACGGTCGCGTTCTCCTGGGCGTTCTTCGAGGAGTTCGAGCTGCCGCCGGGTGAGTCCTTCGGGTACCGCTACCGCATCGTCGTCGCGGACGGTGCCTGGGACCGCGACCGGGTGGGCACGCACCTGGAGGGCCTGCCGTGGTGAGCGAACCCGAGCCGGCGGGTCTTTTGCACCCGCTGCCCGGCGCGATCGGCCTGTCCCACCTCAGCGCCTACGACTGGGAGGCCGCCGACGGCGTCTGCGGCGGCAGCCCGCACCTGCACCTGGTGTGCACGGAGGCGTATGTCGTCACGGGCGGCCGGGGCGCGGTCCAGACCCTGAGCCCCGACGGCTACCGGGACATCCCCCTCGAAGCCGGCTCGATCGCCTGGTTCACGCCGGGCACCGTGCACCGCATGGTGCAGGGCGGCGGTCTGCGCATCACCGTGCTGATGCAGAACAGCGGCCTGCCCGAGGCCGGGGACGCCGTGTTCACCTTCCCGCCCGAGGTGCTCGCCGACCCCGACCGGTACGCCGCAGCGGCCGCCCTGCCGCCCGGCACGGGACCGGAGACGGCCGCGGCCGCCCGGCGCCGCAGGGACCTCGCCGTCGAGGGTTACCTCGGGCTGCGCGAGGCCCTCGTCGCCGGCGACAACGGACCGTACCTGGAGTTCCAGCGGGCCGCCGCCCGGATCGTGCGCGACAAGGTGCCCACCTGGCGGGCCTTGTGGCGGGAGGGCGCCCTGGCCACCGCGGAACGCACCGGCGCCCAGCTCGACGCCCTGGCCGCCGGCGATCCCGCCTATCTCGGCGGGGCCACCGCCCACGAGGCCGCGCCCACCCGGCTCGGCGGGTTCGGCATGTGCGGCCGGCGCGACGAGTACACGCTGCCCGGCAGCACGCTGCCGTACCAGGGGGAGTAGCAGCAGGGACCTGAGGGGGGTTCAACCGAAACTCCGTCGAGAGGAGCGACCTCGGCATGCCCGGACACAGGACAAAGGGGTTCTGCGCGTCGGCCGCCGCACTGGCACTGTGTGCCGTGCTGGCGGGCTGCGGAGGATCCGGCGAGTCCGCAGGCGGCGGCAAGGTCGTGCTGCGCTACACGTGGTGGGGCAACCCCGACCGCGCGGAACGCACCGAACAGGCCGTCGCGCTGTTCGAGAAACAGCACCCGGACATCGACGTGGCGACGTCGTTCTCCGGCTACGACGCCTACAAGCAGAAGCTCGCCACCCAGGCCGCCGGCGGTGACGCCCCGGACGTGATGCAGCTGGACTACCGCCAGATCGACCAGTACGCCTCCGGCGGGGTCCTGCTCGACCTGGCGAAACAGAAGTCCGTCCTGCGCACCTCCGAGATCGACCCGGGCCTGCTCGCCACCGGCCGCGTCGACGACGTCCAGTACGCGATCCCGCAGGGCCGCGGCACCGAGACCGTCGCCTACGACGTTGGGACGTGGAAGAAGTCGGGCGTCCCCCTGCCCGGCGCGAACTGGACCTGGAGCGAGTGGGCCGACACCATGCGGGCCCTCGCGAAGAAGACCGGCAAGCCCGGGGCGACCGACCCCGGCCAGAGCGAGGACGCCTTCGAGGTCTGGCTGCGCGGCCGGGGCAAGGCCCTCTACACCGAGGACGGCGCCCTGGGCTTCACCGCCGGCGACCTCACACGCTGGTGGACCTTCACCGACCGGCTGCGCCGCGAGGGCGCCGTCTCGCCCGCCGAGCAGACCACCCAGCTCGACGGCTCCGTCGAGAACACCCCGCTGGGGCGAGGCACGGCCGTCACCGACGCCAACTGGGACGCCCCGGCCAGCGGCTTCGTCGCCCTGATCAAGGGCGGTGTCGCCCTCGCCCCGATGCCGTCCGGCGAGGACGGCACACCCGGCCAGTACTTCAAGCCGTCCATGTTCGTGGGCGTCTCGGCCGACACCGGCCACCCCGAGGAGGCCGCGCAGCTCGTCGACTTCCTGATCAACGACCGGCAGGCAGCGAAGATCCTCGGCGCGAGCCGCGGCATCCCCGTCAACGAGACGATCCGTGACGAGATCGGACCGCGCCTCAAGGACTTCGACAAGACCATCGCCGGCTTCCAGGCGTCGCTGGAGGGCAAGCTCAAGGATCCGCCCCAGGCGCCGCCCTCCGGCGACAACGCCCTGCAGAGCACCTTCCAGCGCGACTACGACCAGGTGTCCTACGCGCGCATGTCGCCCCGCGAGGCGGCCGAGAACTACGTCACCGAGGCGAAGGCGGAGCTGAGGTCATGACCACCACCGCGATCCCCGCGGAGGCGAGGCGCGCCCCCGCAGCCGCCCCGAAGCGCCGGCCCGGGCGCGAACGCGAGGGCGCCGCCTGGGTGTTCCTCTCGCCCTGGGTGCTCGGCGCGATCGTCCTGACGCTGCTGCCGATGGCCGTGTCGCTGTACCTGTCGTTCACCGACTACGACCTGTTCAACCCGCCGCGGTGGGTGGGCCTGCGCAACTACGCGCAGATGTTCACCGAGGACCCCCGCTACTGGCGTTCGGTCGTGACGACCCTGACGTACGTCGTCGTCGCCGTGCCCCTGCAACTCGCCCTCGCCCTCGTCGTCGCCCTCGCCCTGAAGGGCATGAAGCGCGGCAAGGGCTTCTACCGCTCCGCGTTCTACGCACCGTCCCTGCTCGGCGCGTCGATGTCCATCGCGCTCGTCTGGCGGGCCGTCTTCAACGACGGCGGCACCGTGGACAACCTGCTGGGCACCGGCGGCTGGGTCAACAAGCCCGGCTGGGCGCTGCTGGCCGTGGCCCTGCTGACGGTGTGGCAGTTCGGTGCGCCGATGGTCATCTTCCTCGCCGGGCTCCAGCAGATCCCCGCGGAGCTGTACGAGGCGGCGGCGGTCGACGGGGCGGGGAAGTGGCGGCAGTTCCTGTCCGTCACCGTGCCGATGCTGTCCCCGGTGCTCTTCTTCAACCTGGTCCTGCAGACCATCCAGGCCTTCCAGGTGTTCACGCCCGCCTTCGCGGTCAGCGCCGGCAAGGGCGGACCGGCCGACTCGACGCTCGTCTACACCATGTACCTCTACGACCGTGGCTTCGTCGCCTCCCACATGGGCTACGCCTCCGCCATGGCCTGGGTGCTGCTCCTCGTGATCGGCGTCGTCACGGCGGTGCTGTTCCGCACCTCGCGCTCCTGGGTCTTCTACGCCTCCGAGGGGGACCGGTGACCTCAACGACCCTTGCCCACAAACCCGTTCGATGGGGCCGCGTCGCCCTGCACGCGGGCTGCCTGGCCGCCCTGCTGGTCATGCTGTACCCCCTGGCCTGGCTGCTGGCCACCTCGCTCAAACCCGCCGACGAGGTCCTGGCCAGCCTCAACCTGCTGCCCAGCCACCTGGAGTGGTCGAACTACGCAACCGCCCTCGACGGCGTCAACGACGTCTCCATCTGGCGGCTGCTCGGCAACTCCCTGCTGATCGCGGGCGGGGCGGTCCTCGGCAACGTCATCAGCTGCTCGCTCGCCGCCTACGCCTTCGCGCGGCTGAGGTTCCGCTTCCGCGGGCCGCTGTTCGCCTTCATGATCGCCACGATCATGCTGCCGCACCACGCGGTGCTGATCCCGCAGTACATCATCTTCAACCAGCTCGGCCTGGTGAACACCTACTGGCCGTTGATCCTGCCGAAGTTCCTCGCCACGGAGGCGTTCTTCGTCTTCCTCATCGTGCAGTTCATGCGCAGTCTGCCGCGCGAGCTGGAGGAGGCGGCCCGGATCGACGGCTGCGGGCCCTTCCGCAGCTTCTTCCAGGTCGTGCTGCCGCTCACCCGGCCGGCCCTGATCACCACCGCCATCTTCACGTTCATCTGGACCTGGAACGACTTCTTCACCCAGCTCATCTACCTCTTCGACCCGGACAAGTTCACCCTCACACTCGCGCTGCGCTCCTTCGTGGACGCCTCCAGCACCTCCGCGTTCGGCCCGATGTTCGCCCTGTCGGTGATCGCGCTGCTGCCGATCGTGCTGTTCTTCCTCGCCTTCCAGCGGTTCCTGGTGGAGGGCATGGCGAGCTCCGGACTGAAGGGGTGAGCGGGATGCGCACCCGCGAGGCGGGCGAGGTGTTCGGCCCGCGCATGACCCTGTTCGCCGACGTGCTGAGCGTCGGCCTCGCCACGGCGGCGGCCTGCCTGCCCCTGGTCACGGTCCCGGCCGCGCTGTCGACGGCGTGCGCCGTGCTGCGGGGCGCGGGACTGGATCAACCCGTCACGGCGGGGCGGTACTTCGCCCTGCTGCGGCGGCGGTTGCGCGCCGGTGACCTGGCGGCGGGAGCCGTCGCCCTGGCGGGTCTGCTGCTGTTCGCCGCCGATGTGGCGCTGGCGGGGGCCGGGCTGCCGGGAGCGCCGCTGTTCTCGGTGGCGGCCGCGGCCATCGGCACGGGCGCGGTGGTGGTCGGACTGCGGGCCTGCGGGCGCCCCGAGTCGCTCACCGACTGGCGGGCCGCGGTGCGCGGGGCCGGCCGGGACGCCGTGGCGGACGTGGGGGGCAGCGGCCTGGTCCTGCTCGCCGTGGCGACGGCAGCGCTGTGCGCCTGGATGCTGCTGCCGCTCGCCTTCCTCGCCCCCGGGCCGCTGGCACTGGCGCTCACCGCCGTCGATGTACGCCGGTCCGCTGCCGTTCTCCTTCAATAGCCAGAAATTCAGGGGCCATTGGGGCACATCAGGTGTGAGCACGGGGACGAGGTGGCCATCCTCTTGTCATGGACCTGCGGCTCGACGGACGGGTCGCAGCCTCATGGAGGTGTGGGATGCACCGCAGATTCACTACCGGTCTTGCCGCCACGACCCTGACCCTCGTCACCGTGGTCGGCGCCGCCACGAGCGCGAGCGCCGCTCCTGCCGACAAGCCCCAGGTGCTCGCGAACTGGACGCAGACCAGCCAGTCCAGCTACAGCACCTGGGCGGCCGCCCGGGCCAACCAGGCCGCATGGGCCGCGTACGCCTTCGACTGGTCGACCGACTACTGCTCCTCCTCGCCGGACAACCCGTTCGGCTTCCCCTTCTCGATGTCCTGCGCCCGTCACGACTTCGGCTACCGCAACTACAAGGCGGCGGGCACCTTCAGCGCCAACAAGTCCCGGCTCGACAGCGCCTTCTACGAGGACCTCAAGAGGATCTGTGCGGCCTACAGCGGCGGTACGAAGACCTCCTGCACCAGCACGGCCTGGACGTACTACCAGGCCGTGCGGGCCTTCGGCTGACGGTTCGTCACCGCGAGGACGCCGGGCGGCGGGGTGTGGCCCCGCGCCCGGCCGACCCGTGGCTCACCGGCGCAGGGCGCCGACGATGCTGATCCGCGGCCACGAGCGGGCCGCCGTGAGCATCGCGAGGACGCCGGGCGGCGGGGTGTGGCCCCGCGCCCGGCCGACCCGTGGCTCACCGGCGCAGGGCGCCGACGACGCTGATCCGCGGCCACGAGCGGGCCGCCGTGAGCAGAGCCTGCGTCCGCGCCGAGGGGGTGGCCGCTGCCGCCGCCAGGGCCGCCGCCGCGCTCGCGATGCCGAGGACCGCGCCCGCCGCCACGTCGCCCGGGTAGTGCACGCCCGTGTGGACGCGGGAGTAGCCGACGGCGCTCGCCAGCGCGCCGAGGGGCACCGCCGCGGGCGGCAGGACCACGCCGACGGCGGTGGCGAAGGCGACCGCCGACGCCGTGTGCCCGGACGGGAACGAGGCGGAGGTCGGCATCTTGACGTGCCGGTCCACCGTCACCCGGGCCGCTTCCCGGTCCGGCCGCGCCCGGCGCACCAGGCGCTTGCCGAGCAGGTTGGCGGAGGCCGAGGCCACGGCGATCGCACCGACGCCGACGAAGGCGGCCTTGCGTGGTCGCTTCCCCGACAGGGCCAGGGCGGCGGCGATGGCGAACGAGATCTTGGAGTGGTCGGCCGCGTGCGACAGGTGGCGCAGCGTCCGGTCCAGGGTCGGCGTGGGTGTGGCGGCCACCGCCGCGTACAGGGCGCCGTCCACGGCCCTGAGATCGCCGAACACGGCACTCAGGAGCCGGCCGGGTCGACTCGCGAAACCCCGGGTGTGCCGAAGCGGACGGGGGGCGTCCGCGTCTGTGGTCGTCGGATCGGTCATGTGCTTCTCCCCGCAGTGGCCTTCCCCAGCAAGGTACCGGCTCACGCTCGGCGCACGCTCGGCGCCCCTGCGAGCCGGTACCTCTCGAGTGCCCGGACGGCCGACGACCACCCCGGTGATCCGGAACACTGAGCACATGACACTGCCGCCCCGCCGGGCCCTGCGCGCACTGGAGCGTTTCCACGCCGCCCGACCTTGGGACCACAACGCCCACTTCCACCGCTGGATCCTGCGGCAGCTTCCCGAGCGGGTGGGCAGTGCCCTGGACGTGGGATGCGGCAGCGGCGACCTGGCCCGGCTGCTGACCGGCCGGGCCGCCCGTGTGCACGGGATCGACGCCGACCCGGCCATCACGGCCCGGGCGCGGGAGCTGACCCCGGTGGCGGCCCCGGTGACGTACACGGCGATCGACGCGCTGACCGGCCTCGGTGACCGGTCGTACGACGTCATCACCTGCGTCGCCGTCATCCACCATCTGCCGTTCAGCGAGGCCCTCGAGGCCTTTCGTGACCATCTCGCCCCCGGCGGCACCCTGGTGATCGTCGGCGTGGCCCGGGAGCACGCGCCCGTCGACCACCTGCTCGGCGTCGCGTCGATCCCGCTCAACGTCCTCGTGGCGTTGCTGAAGAGCCGGGGGCGCCCGACGCCCCGGCCGGTCTCGATGACCGCCCCCACCCGCCCGGCGGACCTGACCTTCTCCGAGATCGCACGCGAGGCCCGGGCCGTCCTCCCCGGTGTCCGTCTGCGTCGCCGCCTGTTCTGGCGCTACACGCTGGTGTGGCGGCGTCCGTGACCCATCGGCGCCTCAGCCGGTGGCACGGAAGGTGCGCAGCCGCAGCGAGTTGCCGACCACGAAGACCGAGGAGAAGGCCATCGCCGCCCCGGCGATCATGGGGGTGAGCAGGCCGGCCGCGGCCAGTGGCAGGGCCGCCACGTTGTAGGCGAAGGCCCAGAACAGGTTCGAGCGGATCGTGCCGAGCGTGCGGCGGGCGAGCCGGATGGCGTCCGCCGCGGCCCGCAGATCGCCGCGCACGAGCGTCAGGTCACCGGCCTCGATGGCGGCGTCCGTGCCGGTGCCCATGGCCAGACCGAGATCGGCCTGGGCGAGGGCCGCCGCGTCGTTGACACCGTCGCCGACCATCGCCACCGACCGGCCCTCGGCCTGGAGCCGCTTGACCGCGTCGACCTTGTCCTGCGGGAGCACCTCGGCGATGACCTCCTCGATGCCCACCTCGCGGGCGACGGACCGGGCCACCGCCTCGTTGTCGCCGGTCAGCAGGATCGGCGTGAGGCCGAGGGCCCGCAGCCGTCCGACCGCCTCCGCGCTCGTGTCCTTCACCGCGTCGGCCACCTCCAGCACCGCACGCGCCTCGCCGTCCCACGCGACAGCGATGGCCGTGCGCCCGGCGTCCTCGGCAGCCGCCCTGGCGCGGGCCAGGCCCTCGGGAAGCTCCATCGCCCAGTCGTCCAGCAGCCGCTCCCGTCCGACGAGCACCGCGTGGCCCTCGACGACGCCCTGGACGCCGAGCCCGGGCACGTTGGCGAAGTCCTCGGGCGTGGGCAGCGCGCCCAGCTTCTCCAGCGCCCCCTCGGCGACGGCCCGGGCGATCGGGTGCTCGGAGGAGTGCTCCAACGCCCCGGCCAGCCGCAGCACTTCGGCTTCTTCCGTGCCCTCGGCGGTGTGCACGGCCAGCAGCGTCATACGCCCGGTCGTGACCGTGCCGGTCTTGTCGAGGACGACGGTGTCGACCCGGCGCGTGGACTCCAGGACCTCCGGGCCCTTGATGAGGATGCCGAGTTGGGCGCCCCGCCCGGTGCCCACCATCAGCGCGGTCGGCGTGGCCAGACCCAGGGCGCACGGGCACGCGATGACGAGGACGGCGACCGCCGCGGTGAAGGCGGCCGTCAGCCCGACGCCGTTGCCCAGCCAGAAGCCCAGCGTGCCGAGCGCCAGGGCGATCACCACCGGCACGAACACGGCCGAGATCCGGTCCGCGAGTCGCTGCGCGGCGGCCTTGCCGTTCTGCGCGTCCTCCACCAGCCGGGCCATCCGGGCCAGCTGGGTGTCGGCACCCACCCGCGTCGCACGGACGACGAGCCGCCCGCCGACGTTGATCGTGGCGCCGGTGACCGGGTCGCCCGCGCCCACCTCCACGGGGACGGACTCGCCGGTGAGCATCGAGGCGTCCACGGCGGAGGACCCCTCCTCGACCGTCCCGTCCGTCGCGATCTTCTCGCCGGGCCGGACCAGGAAGCGGTCTCCGGCCTTCAACTCTGCGACAGGAAGGGTCGTTTCACCGCCGTCGTCGCGCAGCACCGTGACGTCCTTGGCGCCCAGCTCCAGCAGCGCCCGCAGTGCCGCGCCCGCCTTGCGCTTGGCGCGGGCCTCGAAATACCTCCCGGCCAGGATGAAGGCGGTCACCCCCGCGGCGGCCTCCAGGTAGATGTTCCCGGCGCCGTCCGTGCGCTCGATGGTCAGCTCGAAGGGATGTGCCATGCCCGGCGTGCCAGCGGTGCCGAAGAACAGCGCCCACAGCGACCACAGGAACGCGGCCGTGGTGCCCACGGAGATCAGCGTGTCCATGGTGGCCGCGCCGTGCCGGGCGTTGGTGAACGCCGCCTTGTGGAAGGGCCACGCCGCGTACGTCACGACGGGCGCGGCCAGGGTGAGCGACAGCCACTGCCAGTACTCGAACTGCAGTGCCGGGATCATCGCCATGGCCACGACGGGTACCGCGAGCACCACCGCCGTGATCAACCGCTCGCGCAGCGGCCGCAGTTCGTCGGCCGGCACGCCAGTGTCGTCCTGCTCGGCGGGGGGAGCGGGCTCCCGCGCGGTGTATCCGGTCGCCTCGACGGTGGCGATGAGATCGCCGACGGAGACCTCACCGGAGTAGCTGACCCTGGCCTTCTCCGTCGCGTAGTTGACGGTCGCGGTGACCCCGTCCATGCGGTTGAGCTTCTTCTCGATGCGTGCCGCGCAGGAGGCGCAGGTCATGCCGCCGATGGCGAGCTCCACCTCGGCGTCGGTGCCGGTCGTCGTACCGGTGCTCATGGCTCAGACCCTCCCGGTCAGCTCGTAGCCGGCCTCGTCGACGACTTCCGCGATCGCGGCGTCGTCGGGCTCGGCGGCACTGGTGACGGTGACATGGCCGCTGTCGAGGTCGACCTCGACACCGCGGACGCCGTCCAGCTCACCGACGACCTTGGTCAGCGTGGCCTTGCAGTGGCCGCAGGACATTCCGGAGACGGCGTAGGTGGTGGCGGGCATCGGGTGCCTCCTCTGGGCGATTCAACAGATGCGGGTGAATACGGGGCGGGGGTATCCCCTCGCCGCCTTCAGGTATACCCCTGAGGGGTATACGATGCAAGCGCGGCAATGACTTGACGTAATACCCCCCGGGGGTATCGTGAAGTGCATGGGGCCTCGCAATCGAGCGGGAGGCCCGGTATCTGAAGGAGCCGACGGCCATGAACACCGGACTGAGGATCACCACCTTCGCCGCCGCCCTGGCGGCGACCTTCGGCGCGGCCTACGGCGTCGGACAGGGCGTCGGCCCCGTCGTCGCCGACAGTCCGCCGAAGCACGGGGACGAACACGGCCGGCCCACGCCCGAGCGGTCGGAGGGCGGCGGCCACGCCGGACACGACACACCGCCGGCCGGCGGACTGCAGATCTCCGAGGGCGGCTACACGCTCGACCTGAAAACCCCGCGCGTCACCGCGGGCAAGCCGGCCGACCTGCGCTTCACCGTCCAGGACGCCGGCGGTCGCGCGCTCACCGCCTACCAGCGCGAGCACGACAAGGAACTGCACCTCATCGTGGCCTCACGGGACCTGGTCACCTATCGCCATCTGCACCCCACCCGCGCCGCCGACGGCACCTGGAGCACCCCCGTGGATTTGCCCCGCGCGGGCGGCTACCGCGTCTTCGCCGACTTCACCCCGGCCAAGAAGAACGCCGAGAACCTCACCCTCGGCGCGGACCTCGCCGCCTCCGGCCCGTACCAGGCCCGGCAACTGCCGCCGGCGAGCACCACGGCCCGCGTCGACGGCTACGAGGTGAAGCTGGCCGGCGCCCTGCGCCCCGGCAAGGCGGGCGAACTGAAGCTGAAGGTCTCTCGCGACGGCAGGCCCGTCACCGACCTCCAGCCCTACCTCGGCGCCTACGGCCACCTGGTCGCCCTGCGCTCCGGGGACCTCGCCTACCTGCACGTCCACCCGAACGGCGAACCCGGCGACGGCACGACCAGGCCCGGCCCGGACATCTCCTTCACGGCCACGGCGCCCAGCTCCGGCTCCTACCGCTTGTTCCTCGACTTCAAGCACGAGGGACAGGTCCACACGGCGGCCTTCACCGTCGACGCCGGCGGAGCGGCGGCCGCCTCCGATACCCCCGAGGGGCATGCAAAGGACGGTCACGGGCACTGACGGTCAGCCGAGCGCCCGGTCCAGGTTGAAGGCCGCGCTGATCAGCGCGAGGTGGGTGAACGCCTGCGGGAAGTTGCCCTGCTGCTCACCGGTGTGGCTGATCTCCTCGGCGTACAGGCCGAGGTGGTTGGCGTACGTCAGCATCTTCTCGAAGGCCAGGCGCGCCTCGTCGATGCGGCCTGCGTGCACCATCGCCTCTACGTACCAGAACGAGCAGATGGAGAACGTGCCCTCGTCGCCGCGCAACCCGTCGGGGCTGGAGCGGGGGTCGTAGCGGTAGACCAGCGAGTCCGACACCAGCTCCTCGGTGAGGACGTCCAGCGTCGACAGCCACTTCGGATCGGTGGGGGCGATGAACTTCGTCAGCGGCATCATCAGCACGGCGGCGTCCAGGACGTCCCCGTCCTCGTGCTGGACGAAGGCCCCGCGCGCCTCGGACCAGCCCCGGCGCATGATCCGCCGGTAGATCGTGTCGCGGCACTCCCGCCAGCGCGGCAGGTCGGCGGGCAGACCGCGCCGGTTGGCCATCCGGATGGCCCGCTCGATGGCCACCCAGCACATCAGCCGCGAGTACAGGAAGTTCTTGCGCCCGCCCCGCGTCTCCCAGATCCCCTCGTCGGGCTGGTCCCAGTGCGCGCACACCCAGTCCACCAACGCGCACACGTCGTCCCACTGGCCGCTGGAGATGGGTGTGGCCCACTTGTCGTAGAGGTAGATCGAGTCGATCAGCGCGCCGTAGATGTCGAGCTGGAGCTGGTCGGCCGCGGCGTTGCCGACCCGTACCGGGGCCGAGCCGTGGTGGCCCTCCAGATGGCCGAGGGTGCGCTCGGGCAACTCGGTGCGTCCGTCGATGCCGTACATGATCTGCAACGGGCCGGAGACCGTGCCGTCGCCCGGGCTGATGTGCCGGGTCACGAAGTCCATGAACGCCTCGGCCTCGCCGGTGAAGCCCAGTCGCAGCAGGGCGTAGACGCAGAACGCCGCGTCGCGCACCCACACGTACCGGTAGTCCCAGTTGCGCTCGCCGCCCAGCTCCTCGGGCAGGCTCGTCGTCGGCGCGGCCACGATCGCCCCGGTGGGCGCGTACGTGAGCAGCTTCAGCGTCAGGGCCGAGCGGTGCACCATCTCCCGCCAGCGGCCCTTGTAGCGGGACGCCGCCAGCCAGCGCCGCCAGTACGCCACCGTCGCCGCGAACTGCTCCTCGGCCTCGGTCCGCGCACACCGGCGGGGCATCACATCGCCGCCGACCTTGTCCAGCGCGAAGACCGCCGTCTCTCCCTCGGAGAGCTTGAAATCGCCGCGCACGTCCGGCCCGTCGGCCTCCAGCGGCACGGTCGCGGTCAGCGCCAGTGCCATGAGCTCCGCCTCGAACACGGCGGTGTCACCGGTCAGCCGGACGGTGTGCGGCAGGGAGCCGTAGTCGAACCGGGGGGCGACGCGCGTGCGGAACGGGATCGAACCGCGCACGCACACCACCCGCCGGATCAGCCGGTGCCGCTCGGCCTCGGCCGGCCCGCCGCCGACCGGCATGAAGTCCTGCACCTCGCCGACTCCGTCCTCGGTGAAGAACCGGGTGATCAGGACGTTGGTGTCGGGGAAGTAGAACTGCTTGGTCCGGGCCGGCATCGACGCCGCCAGTTCGAAACAGCCACCGTGCTCGGCGTCCAGGATCGAGGCGAACACACTCGGCGCGTCGAAGGCCGGGCAGCAGTACCAGTCGATCGTGCCGTCGGTCCCCACCAGGGCCACACTGCGCAGATCACCGATCAGCCCGTGCTCCGCGATCGGCACGTACCGCCGCCCGCCCCGGTCCTGCGCCGCTCCGCCCATGACAGCCTCCCTGCCCGGCAGGCGCCTCGGCCTTCCTGCCCGGCAGGCGCCTCAGCCCAAGCCTAGAGCCGCCGCCGGCGGACCGCCGCTGCCGGACCCGCCGCTGCCGAACCGCCGCCGTCAGACCGTGACGACCCGCAGCCCGGCCTCCTCGAAGCGCCGCACCGTCTCCGCATCGGCCGCCGTGTCCGTGACCAGCGTGTCCACCGCCTCGGCCGCGCAGATCCGGGCGAACGCCCGCTGCCCGAGCTTGCTGGAGTCGGCGGCGACCACCACCCGCTCCGCCCGCTCGCACAGCAGCCGGTTGATCGCCGCCTCGGCCTCGTCGTGCGCCGCCGCACCGTGCATGACGTCGAAGGCGACGACACCGAGCACCGCCACGTCGAGCGTGATCTGCCCGAGCACCCCGTCCGCGAGCGGCCCGACCAGCTCGTAGGACTGGGCCCGCGCCACCCCGCCGGTCAGCACGATCTTGAACTGGGGGCGCACCGCCAGCTCGTTCGCGATGTTCAGCGCGTTCGTCACCACGGTCAGCGCGGGCGCCCCGGACACCAGGTCCCCGCGCACGGCCAGCGCTCGCGCCACCTCCGTCGTGGTGGTCCCCCCGGTCAGCCCGACCGCCTCACCCGGCGCCACCAGCTCCGCCACCGCCTTGGCGATGCGCTGCTTCTCCGAGGCGTGACGGGCCGTCTTGTAGCGCAGCGGCAGTTCGTAGGACACGCCGTGCACGACCGCGCCGCCCCGGGTGCGCACCAGCATCTGCTGCTCGGCGAGCCCGTCGAAGTCACGGCGGATCGTCGCCGCCGACACCCCGAGCTCCGCCGCCGCGTCCTCGACGTCCAGCCGGCCGCGCTCCACGAGCAGTTCCAGCAGCGCCTTCCAGCGGGCGTCGCGCGACATCCGCACCTCCACGTCTCGATCTCCGGCGACCCTAGCGCACCTGATCCCCACCTGATGCTTGATGATGCTCGAAAAAAGGCTATATCTTGCAGGAACAATCAGATCGGCCGGACTCGTGGAGCGGAGGGTGCGGGATGACGCATGTCGAGGACGAACTGGCGAGCCAACCCGAGTGCTGGGAACGCGCCGCGTCGGAAGCGCCCCGGTTCCGGAGAGCGCTGCCGGCGCCGGGGGAGCGGGTCGCGATCGTCGGCTGCGGCACCTCGTACTTCATGGCGCAGGCCGCCGCGGCCCTGCGTGAGGGCGCGGGCCAGGGCGAGACCGACGCCTTCGCCGCCTCGGAGTTCCCCCACGGCCGCCGCTACGACCGGGTCGTCGCCCTCACCCGCTCCGGCACCACGACCGAGGTCCTGGACCTGCTGGCCCGGTTGCGGGACGGCACCCGCACCACCGCGATCACCGCCGACCCGGACACGCCCGTGATGACGGCCGCCGACGACCTCGCCGTCCTGGACTTCGCCGACGAACGCTCCGTCGTGCAGACCCGGTTCGCGACCACGGCTCTCACCCTGCTGCGCACCCACCTCGGCCTCCACCGCGGCACCGCCGTCACCGACGCGCGCACCGCCCTGGCCGAGCCACTGCCCGAACGGCTCGTGAAATGCGGGCAGTTCACCTTCCTGGGGCGCGGCTGGACCGTCGGCCTGGCCAACGAGGCCGGGCTGAAGATGCGCGAGGCCGCCCTGGCCTGGGCGGAGGCCTACCCGGCGATGGAGTACCGGCACGGTCCCATCAGCGTCAGCACCGCGGGCACGGCGACCTGGATGTTCGGGGACGCGCCGGACGGACTCGCCGAACAGGTGCGCGGCACCGGCGCGTCGTGGATCGCCGGGCACCTCGACCCGCTCGCCGAACTCGTCCGTGCCCAGCGCCTCGCGGTCGCCGTCGCCGCGTCCCGCGGACTGGACCCCGACCGTCCGCGCCACCTCACGCGCTCGGTGGTCCTCGCGCCCTGACCCAGGGGCCTGTCGTGCGGACCGCGCCGTGGGCACGTTGCCCCGCACGCGTACGGCGACGACAGGCCGCAGCCGATGCCCCGCGACCTGACCGGACCACAGGCCCCAGGAGACCCCGTGCCCCTCACCACCACCCGCGACCTCGTCACCCGCGCCGCGACGGCGCGCTCCGCCGTCGCCTCCTTCAACGTCATCACCCTGGAGCACGTCGAGGCCGTCGTCGCGGGCGCCGAGTCGGTGCGCGCCCCCGTCGTCCTCCAGGTCAGCGAGAACGCGGTGAAGTTCCGCGGCGGACAGGTGCTCCCGCTCGCCCGCGCGGCCGTGACCGCGGCCGAACACGCCGCCGTGCCGGTCGCGTTGCACCTCGACCACGTACAGAGCGACGCCCTGCTGCACCAGGCCGCGGACGCCGGCTTCAGCTCCGTGATGTACGACGCGGCCCGGCTGCCCTACGCGGAGAACCTCGCGGCGACCCGGGCGGCGGTCGCCTGGGCGCACACCCAAGGGTTGTGGATCGAAGCCGAGTTGGGGCAGATCGGCGGCAAGAACGGCAGACCGCCACTGGACGCGCACGCCCCCGGCGCCCGCACCGACCCCGACGAGGCGCGGGCGTTCGTGGCCGACTCGGGCGTGGACGCCCTCGCCGTCGCCATCGGCAGCTCCCACGCCATGACCACCCGCACCGCCGCCCTCGACCACGCCCTGCTGAAACGACTGTCGGCCGCACTGGACGTCCCACTCGTCCTGCACGGCTCCTCCGGCGTCCCGGACGAGGAGCTCACGGCGGCCGTCGCGGGCGGCATCACCAAGGTCAACATCGGCACGGCCCTGAACATCGCGCTGACCGGAGCGATCCGGGAGTTCCTCACCGACCGGCCCGAGGCGGTCGACCCGCGCAGCTACCTGACCCTCGCCCGGGAGGCGATGACACGCGCGGTGGCGAGGACCCTGAAGACCCTCGGCACCGCTACCGCTTGACGGCCTTCAGCACCACGAACTTCGGGTCGCTCGCCACGAGCCGGCTGTTGCCGAACAGCTTCCGCAGCTTGACGTGGTAGCCGAGGTGCCGGTTGCCGACCACCCACAGCTCACCGCCCGGCCGCAAGGCGCGCCGCGCCCCCGTGAACATCCGCCAGGCCGTGGCGTCCGTCGTCGCCTGATGGGAATGGAACGGCGGGTTGTTCAGGACCAGATCGACACTGCCGGACGGCACGCCCGCCAGCCCGTCCCCGACCCGGAACTCCGCCTGGCCCGGCACGCCGTTCGCCTTGTACGTCGCCTCCGCCGAGGCCA
Source organism: Streptomyces sp. NPDC037100 (assembly GCF_055606225.1). Lineage (NCBI taxonomy): Bacteria > Bacillati > Actinomycetota > Actinomycetes > Kitasatosporales > Streptomycetaceae > Streptomyces > Streptomyces sp. NPDC037100. Next base: position 229,350 of record NZ_JBVJSX010000009.1, read on the forward strand.
CGGCCTGGAACGACTCGTCCACGAACAGCACCTCGGCACCCGGGTCGGCCAGCGCCACCGACGTACCCACCACACCGTTGCCGCACCCCAGGTCCACCACCCGGCCACCCCGTCCGCCGGGCAGATGGCGAAGGAAGAACCGCGTCCCGATGTCGAGCCGGTCGGCGCAGAACACCCCGGCGTGGTTGACGACCGTCCCGTGCGAGGCGGGACCGATGCCGTCCGGCAGCGTGTAGACGTACGGCCACGGGTTGGCGGGCCGCTCCAGCGCGGGGTCCGGCGTGCAGAAGATCAGCCGGGCCTTCTTCTCGGCGAGGGAGGTGCGGGTCGGGCCGAGGATCCGTTCGAACAACTCCAGCGTCGAGGTGTGGATCTCCTTCACCATGCCCGTGCCCACCACGACCGTCCCCGCGTGCAGCGCCGGCGCCAGCCGCAGCAACTGGTCCTCCAGCAGCGCCAGGCTCTTGGGCACCCGGACCAGCAGCACGTCGATCCGCCCGGGCGGCGGATCCTGCGTGGTGAGCAGTCGCACCGTACCCGGCTCGACGCCGGCCCGCGCGAGGTTGGCGCGGGTCGCCTCCTGCGTGAGGTGGGAGTCGGTGATCTGCACCGGCCGGTGCACCGCGAGCGCCGTGACCAGCGCACCCCAGCGGTCCCCGACGACCACGACCGAGCCGTCCAGCGGCACCCGCTCCGCGGCCAGATGCCTCAGCAGGTACTCGTCCGAGGCGTCCCAGGCGCGCAGCCGGTCGCGCGGGTCCTCGGGGAAACGGGTCAGCGCCGGCTCGCCCCACGGCGTCGTCATACGGTCGTCCATCGTGCGACCAGGCTAGCCGAGCCGCAGCTCAGGGAGTGTCGGGCACCATGGAAGGCATGGACGCCGAGCTGTTCCCCAGGGCCCGTACACAGGTCACGCCCGGCGCCGTGCACCTGCCCGACTGGCTGGACGCGGAACGCCAGTCGGAGCTGCTCGACGCCTGTCGCGACTGGGCCCGGCCACCCGCCGGGCTGCGCACGGTCCGCACCCCCGGCGGCGGCACCATGACCGCCCGGCAGGTCTGCCTGGGCTGGCACTGGTACCCGTACGCCTACGCCCGTACGGTCGCCGACGGGGACGGCGCCCCGGTGAAGCCGTTCCCGCCGTGGCTCGGCGAACTGGGCCGCCGGGCGGTCCGCGACACCCTCGGGGGACCCGCGCCGGACTACGACATCGCGCTGATCAACTTCTACGACGCCGACGCCCGCATGGGCATGCACCGCGACAGCGACGAGAAGTCGGACGCCCCGGTGGTGTCGCTCAGCCTCGGTGACACCTGCGTCTTCCGCTTCGGCAACACCGCGACGCGCACCCGTCCCTACACCGACGTCGAGCTGCGCAGCGGCGACCTGTTCGTCTTCGGCGGCCCCTCCCGTCTCGCCTACCACGGAGTCCCCCGCATCCACCCCGGGACGGCACCGCCGGGGCTGCGGCTGACCGGGCGGCTCAACATCACGCTCCGGGTGAGCGGCCTCCAGCGCCCGGCGGACAGCGACCCCGGCCGCACGGCGAGGCCCGGCGGGCACGCTCGGCCACCATCCCGGCGGATCATGGGAGACTCGCCCTCATGAGCGGGAAGGCGGACCCCCGGCAGGCGGGGAACGGGAGCACTTCGAGGGCGCGGCTGGACCGGGGACGCGGAGCACTCGGACCCGCGCTGGAGCTCGTCCACACCGGACGTGCCCCGACCCGGGCCGTGCTCACCGCCGAGCTCGGGGTGACGCGGGCGACCGCCGGCGCGGTCGCCGTCGAGCTGGAGGCACTCGGGCTGATCCGGGTCGACGCCCGGCCCGGCGCGGCGGCCGGCTCGCAGGGCAGGCCCTCCCACAGGCTGGCCGTCGCCGACGACGGGCCCGTCGCGCTGGCCGCGCAGGTGCACGCCGACGGATTCCGGGCGGCACTGGTCGGACTGGGCGGCCGGATCGTCGCCACCGCGCCCGGCTGCGAGGTCGTCGACGCAGACCCGGCCAAGGTGCTGGCCTCCGTCGTCACGGCCGGTGCCGAACTGCTGCGCACGACGGGGCTGCGGTGTGTGGGCGCGGGCCTCGCCGTACCCTCCGCAGTCGCCGAACCCGAGGGACTGGCGCTGAACCCGCTCCACCTGGCCTGGCCCGCGGGTGCGCCCGTGCGGGACATCTTCGCCGAGCAGGTGCGCGCGGCCGGCATCGACGGACCCGCGTTCGCCGCGAACGACGTCAACCTCGCCGCGCTCGCCGAGCACCGGCATGGCGCCGGCCGAGGCGCCCGCGACCTGCTGTGCGTGGCCACCGGCCACCGCGGAGTCGGCGGCGCGCTCGTTCTCGACGGCCGTCTGCACCGCGGCAGTTCGGGTCTTGCGCTGGAGGTCGGGCACCTCACCGTGCACCCCGAGGGCCGCCCCTGCCACTGCGGCAGCCGCGGCTGCCTCGACGTGGAGACCGACCCGCTGGCCTTCCTCACGGAGGCCGGACGCGAACCGGGCCCCGAGGTGTCCCTGCTCCAGCAGTCCATCGACCTGATCCGCCACCACTACGCCGACCCGGGCGTCCGCACCGCCGCCGAGGCCCTCATCGACCGCCTCGGCCTCGGCCTCGCCGGCCTGGTCAACATCCTCAACCCGGACCGCATCATCCTCGGCGGCCTGCACCGCACCCTCCTCGACGCCGACCCGGGCCGCCTGCGCGCGGTCGTGGCCGACCGCAGCCTGTGGGGCCAGAGCGGCGGTGTCCCCATCCTGCCTTGCACCCTCGACCACAACAGCCTGGTCGGCGCGGCGGAACTGGCCTGGCAGCCGGTCCTGGACGATCCACTGGGGGCGCTGGCCCCGCGGGCGTGACCGGTGGCCGGCGGGAGGCCGCGAGACCGACCCCACTGGTATCAGGCTTGGAGGCGCCGCTTCCGGGAAGGCGCGCCGCTGAGCGGGCAGGCTGACCCACAGGCAGTCCGCCCGCACCGCACCACCGAGGAAGTTGACGCAATGACCGACACACTCACCGTGAGCGTCCTGGGCACCGGCATCATGGGCGCCGCGATGGCCCGCAATCTCGCCCGGGCCGGACACACCGTCCACGCCTGGAACCGCACCCGGGCCAAGGCCGAGCCGCTGGCCGCCGAGGGTGTACGGATCGCCGACAGCCCCGCGCGGGCGGTCCAGGACGCCGATGTCGTCCTGACCATGCTCTACGACGGCGCCGCCGCCCTGGACACCATGCGCGAGGCCGCCCCCGCCCTGCGCCCCGGCACCGTCTGGGTGCAGTCGACCACCGCGGGCCTCGAGGGTGTCGCCGAGCTGGCCGCCTTCGCCCGCGAACACGGCCTGGTCTTCTACGACGCCCCCGTCCTGGGCACCCGCCAGCCCGCCGAGGCCGGGAAGCTGACCGTGCTCGCGGCCGGCCCCACCGAAGGGCGTGAGAAGGCGACGCCGGTCTTCGACGCCGTCGGCGTCCGGACCGTGTGGAGCGGCGAAGACGGGGCGTCGGGTGGTGCCACCCGGCTGAAGCTGGTGGCCAACAGCTGGGTCCTGGCCGTCACGGCCGCCGCCGGTGAGGCCCTCGCCCTGTCCAAGGCCCTCGGCGTCGACCCGCACGGCTTCTTCGACCTCGTCGCCGGTGGCCCCCTCGACATGGGCTATCTGCGTGCCAAGTCCGATCTCCTGCTGGAAGACAGGCTCACGCCGCCCCAGTTCGCGGTGGGCACCGCAGCCAAGGACGCCCGGCTCATCGTCCGGGCCGGCACGGAGAACGGTGTCCGCCTGGACGTCGCCGAAGCGACCGCCGCCCGTATGGAGCGTGCCGCCGCACAGGGCCACGCAGACGAGGACATGGTCGCGGCCTACTTCGCCAGTTTCGACGAAAAAACCGACTCCTAGGAGGTTCCTCTCATGTCCAAGCCGCCGCTGCCGCCCGAGGCCGAGGCCCTGCTGAGCAAGCCCAACCCGTGCGTCATGGCCACGCTGCGCTCCGACGGTGCCCCCGTCTCCACCGCCACCTGGTACGCGTGGAAGGACGGCCGTGTGCTGATCAACCTCGACGAGGGCCGGGTACGCCTCAAGCACCTGCGCCGCGACCCGCGCGTCACCCTCACCGTCCTCGCCGGCGACGACTGGTACACCCATGTCACCCTCATCGGCCGCGTCACCGAGACGCACGCCGACGAGGACCTGGCCGACATCGACCTCCTCGCCCGGCACTACACCGGCAAGCCCTACCCGGACCGTGTCCGCCCCCGGGTCAGTGCCTGGATCGAGGTCGACCGCTGGCACGGCTGGGGCTCGATGAAGGACAGTGACCAGGCCGGCGGTTGAGAGGTTGGGTCCGGTCACCGCACCGGTCACCGCACCGGTCACCGCACCGGTCACCGCACCGGTCACCGCACCGGTCACCTTATTGGTCACCGCACCGGTCAGCGCCACTCGGTGCCGAACGCCCGGCCCGGGTTCTCCGTGAGGATGCGCCCCACCAGCTCCTCGCCCACGGCGTGCACGAGCCGGGGGCGCACCCGGCGCAGCAGGTACGGCATGCCGGGGCCGCCGTCCACCGAGCGGGCGGCGGCCGTCGTGGTGTCCGCGCCCAGCAGCAGCCGGTCGCCGAACCCGGCGTCCGCGAGGGCCCGTACGGCGTCCGGCATCCGCCAGTCGGTGGCGTGATGGGCGAGGGACGGCCCGTCGAAGGCCAGATAGCAGCCGTACCCCGCCGCCTGCCGGTGCACCACCAGGTCAGGGGAGCGGTTGAGGTGCCCGAGCACCACCCGGTCCGGCGGTACCCCCAACTGTCCGCAGAGCAGGTCCAGTACGTCCAGCGCGCCGGTCCCCATCTCCAGGTGCACGGTGATCGTCGCGCCCGTGGCGTGATGCGCCTCGGCCGCCGCCGTCATGGTCCAGCGGGCGTGCGCGTCCAGCGCGTGGAAACCGCCCGCGACCTTGACGAGCCCCGCCCGCACCCCCGACGTCCCGATGCCCTCGGTGAGTTCGCGGACGAAGACCTCGGCGAGCCGGCTCCGCAGCCCGGCGAGCGTCTCCTCGTCGTAGTGCACGGCCTGGTGCAGACCGGTCGCGGCGACCACGTGCACACCGGTCTCCCGGGACAGCGGCGCCAGGTCGGCGACCCGCCGCCCGAGTCCGTACGGTGTCCACTGCACGACGGCCCCACCGCCCTGCTCCCGGAACGCCGCCAGCTCCGCCCGCGCCGCCGCCACGCTGCGCAGCTCCTGGCCGGGCAGCCGGGGACTGCCGAAGAACAGATGGTCGTGGGCGTCGCACACCCCCAGGTCCGCTGGAGACACGTCTCCCAGCACCGTGCGGACCGCGCTCACCACCTGCGTCCCCGGGGCAGCCGGTCCCGGCCCGGCGCGGACAGGTGCAGCACCTCGAACACGTCGCCGTCGGCCTTGGGCGCATCCTGCTCCCAGAGGGAGAAGTGCACCAGCTCCCAGCGGCCGGTGTCGACGGCCGCGGCCGCGAGCAGGGCGCCGTCCTGCGCCGCCAGCCGCCCGGCCTCGCTCACCGCATCTTCCATGGCATCGGCCAACGGCCCTTTTTCCGGCACCGGTTGACGCCGCAGCACCGCGAACCGCGCGTGCGAACCGTCCCCTTCCTCATACGCGAGCCCCGTCCACTGCCGCGCCGACGGCCGCCCGAAGTCGTCACTGACCCCCTGGAACCCGCCGCCCCACAGAAAGGCGTTCATGCCGTCGACGGTGTTCCAGAGGTAGAAGGGCGCGTACTGGTGGACCGGCGAGCCGCGCAGGCCGCGCTCGCGTATCAGGTAGGCCTTGAGGCCGAGCCCGTCCCAGTCGTCGAGCAGGTGCCCCCGTCGGGCCACGCGGTCGCGGATGATGTCCATGTCGTAGTCGGCGGGCAGGGTGAGCTCGTACTGCATGGCGTGCATGGAAGCCTCCTCACGGGGTCCGTGGTGCCAGCAGGGAGAGCAGTCCCCGGACACCGGAGTCGAACGCGGTGGGGGAGCCGGAGGCGCGGGCGAGGACGTAGCCGCCCTGGACCGTCGCGACGACCGCCGCCGCGATCTCCCCGGCGTCGAGGACGGGGGCGAACTGGCCTTGCGCCTTGCCCTCTTCGACGATTCCGGCGATCCGTCCGCGCAGCCAGTCGAGCGTCTCGTCGACCGGCGCGCGCAGTTCGGCGCTCGCGATCACGTCGGGGTCCATCGTCAGCCGGCCCACCGGGCAGCCCCGCAGCACGTCCCGCTCACGCCGCAGATACGCCTCGATCCGCTCGTACGGCGTGCCCGGACCGTCGAGTACGCGCGCCGCGGTGGCCCGCGTCTCCTCGGCGGTCCGCCGGATCGCGGCCAGGGCGAGATCGGGCTTGCCCTTGAAGTGGTGGTACATGCTGCCCTGCCCGGCGTCCGCGCGCTCCAGGATCGCCTTGGGGCTGGTGCCCACGTAGCCGCGCTCCCACAGCAGTTCGCGGGTGGACTCGATCAGCCGTTCCGGGGTGCTCATGCCCGAACTGTACATACCAGTAGTTACAGAAGTCGAGAGTGCGCGGAGAACTCCTGGCCCGCCCGCCTGCTCCCCGCGAGGTACGCACGGTGCCGCCGGCCGTACGACGACCGGGGACCCCGCACCGGAGGACTCTCGAAAGCGACACACGACAGGGAGCGATCGAGGAGTGGGACGACATGCAGACCCTGGCGAATTTCGGTGACGGCGGCGGGCCCGGCCCGTGGATCCTGCTCTTCCCGGTGATCTGGGCGCTGGTCATCGGCGCCGGCATCGCGCTGCTGCGCCGCACCGTGTGGCGCGGACGCCGCGGCGGCCCCGGGCAGCGGCCCCCCGTGGGGAACGACTCGCCCATCGCCGTACTCGGGCGCCGCTTCGCCTCCGGCGACATCGACGAGGACGAGTACTGGCGCCGGCTGTCCGTGCTGAACGAGGAGTTCGGTCACAAGGGAGGTGCGGGGTGATCACGCGCGGCCGGCACCTCGCGGCGTCGCGGCCTGGCCCGGCGCGCGGCACGCCCGGACGTGCCGCGCGCCGTCGGGTCACAGTGACAGTGGCGTGCCCCGCGGGAGCGCACGCGACGGCGCACGCCCCCGGCACGCCGGGGGACGGTGGTCACCGCCCGGTCAACCGGCAACGGCGGACCGGGCGGGAGCATGGTCGGGCCTGAGCCCGTCGGGAGAGGCGCCGATTTCGGCGAACCGGCGCTCGGGCTTCTCCTGCACCGTGCGCCGCGTCCGGAGCGACGGCGCCGTCATCACGGGGGCGGACGTCGGCAGGGTGAACCACACGACCTTGCCGGACTCGCCGTCCGGCCGGACGCCCCAGCTCTCGCTCATGGCGGCGACCATCGCGAGCCCGCGCCCGCAGGTCGCCATCGGTGCGATGTCCTGAGGGTCCTCCACCACGGGCATGCGTGGATCGCCGTCGCGCACCGAGACCATGAGCCGGTCGAGCAGCAGCTCTATCTCCACGGTGCACGTCTTGTCGGGCTGGGCATGCCGGTGGACGTTGGACAACAGCTCCGTCACGCCGAGCGAGGCCCGGTCGATCAGGGGATCCAGATGCCAGTAGCGCAATTGCGCAGATACGATTCTGCGGACCTGGCCGATCCGCGACGGCAGGGCTTGGAGCTCCACCGTGCAGTGCCTGCTTGGGTAGCTGATCACGGCTGCGACTCCCCGACGTGAGGTCCGGAAGAACACGGGATTCGGATCCAGCAGGGCGCCTGCGTGACACTGCCGCCTGCTGTCGTGTCCGGCGGGCTGGTTCGCAGCGTTATCGCCGGTAAACCCAGAGTGACGTGAGACCAGAGTGGCGCAGGGGGTGAGGTACCGCAACTCGCGGACATCTCAGTCGTCACGCCCCGCTGCCCTGCGCACGGCCTCGATGAAGCGCCGCGCGGCCGGCGGGCCCGGCTCTCCCGGTGCGGGGTCGTTCTCGCCCAGGGTGAGCAGGTACCGCTTGCCGTTGAGGTCCGCCGTGGCCCGGTCATCGGGCCCGAACCAGGGCCTGGAGGCGCGCACGGCCTGCACCGGGGCGCTGTCGATCTCACTGCCGTAGCTGGTCAGGAGCTCGAGCCGGCCGTCGTTGATCCGCACCTGCCCGGCCCGGGTGAGCGAGCGCAGCCGCTTCCCGATCCGCACGCCCGTGGCCCTGAACTCCGGCTCTCCCATGCCACCCGCCCCCTGGTGTGCGTCGGTGTACCGGCTCGCTCCGCGCGATGCCCGGTACGGGCTCGTGTCGTGTTCCAGTGTGCCCCGTCCGCAGGAGTGCTCCCCTCCGGGTGGTGCGTCGTGCCCGGTCAGGACCCCGGCCCGGCACCGCGGTGCACCCCCCGGCCCTTTCTCCCGGGGTGCGGTGCCCGTGCCCGGAAGTCTGCTGGGGAAGGTGCGTCGTACCTCTGCGGCCACCCCGTCCGGGGCCTTGGTCCCGCCGTGCAGTCTGCCCCCGCCCGGCGCCGAGCACCAGTGCCCGCGACCCCCTCGCCGGGGGGCGCCCGCAGCACGCTCACCAATGCGCCCCCGGGACCACGCGCCCCCTTGCCCCGGCTCTGCTCCTGGGGGCGCTTTGGGGGGCTCAAAGGTGCGTTTATGCAGGTGAGAAGCGTGCGCGAGGTGCCTATGATCGGAGGGGTCGGCCGCGCGACGCGTCGGCGGCGCGCAGCGTTAGGAGCCCCCCGTGAGCACTTCCCACCAGACCCGGACCGGCGTGACCCTCGACGTCGACCACAGCGACGCCGCCTACCGGGCGTGGCTCAAAGAAGCCGTCCGCAGAGTCCAGGCCGACGCCAACCGCTCGGCCGACACCCACCTGCTCCAGTTCCCCCTGCCCGAGCGGTGGGGCATCGACCTGTACCTGAAGGACGAGTCGACCCATCCCACCGGCAGCCTCAAGCACCGCCTCGCCCGTTCCCTCTTCCTCTACGGCCTCTGCAACGGCTGGATCCGGCCGGACCGGCCCGTCATCGAGGCCTCCAGCGGTTCGACGGCCGTCTCCGAGGCGTACTTCGCGAAGCTGATCGGCGTGCCCTTCATCGCCGTCATGCCCCGCACGACCAGCGCCGAGAAGATCCGCCTCATCGAGTTCCACTCCGGCCGATGTCACTTCGTGGACGACCCCCGCACCATGTACGCGGAGTCCGCCCGCCTCGCGGCCGAGACCGGCGGCCACTACATGGACCAGTTCACCTACGCCGAACGGGCCACGGACTGGCGCGGGAACAACAACATCGCCGAGTCCATCTTCCGCCAGTTGCGCCTGGAGCGGTTTCCCGAGCCGGCGTGGATCGTCGCCACGGCAGGCACCGGCGGTACCTCCGCGACCCTCGCGCGCTACGTCCACTACATGCAGTACGACACCCGCGTCTGCGTGGCCGACCCCGAGAACTCGTGCTTCTTCGAGGGCTGGACCACCGGCGATCCGGACGTCACCTGTGACTGCGGCTCCCGTATCGAGGGCATCGGCCGGCCCCGCATGGAACCCAGTTTCGTGCCCGGCGCGATCGACCGGATGATGAAGGTGCCCGACGCGGCCAGTGTCGCCGCCGTGCGGGCCCTGGAGCGCGTCATCGGACGCAAGGCCGGCGGCTCGACCGGCACCGGGCTGTGGAGCGCGCTGAAGATCGTCGCCGAGATGGTGTCCGACGGCCGGCAGGGCAGCGTCGTGACCCTCCTGTGCGACCCGGGGGACCGGTATCTCGACAAGTACTACTCGGACGCCTGGCTGGCCGACCAAGGGCTGGACATCGAGCCGTACACGGCCGCGATCGACTCTCTCCTGAAGACGGGCGTCTGGCCCGGCTGAACCCGGGGCCGCGGCGCGCCACCCTGGCCGTCAGATGTCCTCGGCGTCCTCGGGCTCCCCGGCCACCACCAGCCGCCGCAGATGGTCCGCGACCACCCCGCGTGCCTCGTCCGGCAGGCCGGCGTCCGTCACGAGCGTGTCGACCCGCTCCAGCGCGGCGAACGAACTCAGGCCCACCTTGCCCCACTTGGTGTGGTCCGCGACCACGACCACTCGGCGGGCCGACTGTACGAGCCGCCGGTTCGTCTCGGCCTCCGCGAGATTCGGCGTCGACAGGCCGGCCTCGACCGATATGCCGTGCACCCCGAGGAACAGCAGGTCGAAGTGGAGCGCCGCGATCGCCTGGTCGGCGACCGGCCCCACCAGCGAGTCGGAGGGCGTGCGCACCCCGCCCGTCAGCACGACCGTGGCCGCGCCCTGCCGAGGGCCCGAGGTGCGCTGCGCCGCGTGGAACACATCGGCGACCCGCACCGAGTTGGTGACCACCGTGAGGTCCGGTACGTCCTGCAGCTGATGCGCCAGCGCGAACGTCGTCGTACCGCCCGACAGGGCGATCGCCGCGCCCGGCGCGACCAGCTTGGCCGCGGCGCGTGCGATGTCCTCCTTGGCGGTGAGCTCCAGACCGGACTTGGCCTCGAAGCCCGGTTCGTGCGTACTCGCCTCGACCACCGGGACCGCGCCGCCGTGCACCTTCTCCAGCACGCCCTGGCGGGCGAGCGCGTCGAGGTCACGGCGGACCGTCATGTCCGACACGCCGAGCTTGCGGGTCAGCTCGTTGACCCGGACACCGCCCCGGCGGCGGACCTCGTCGAGGATCAGGGATCGCCGCTGCTCCGCGAGGAGGTTCTGATTCTCGCTCACGTACGCTCCGGTCCTTTCGCCTCAATGCCGTCGACACGCCCCGCACACACCGGCTGTTACCGGGACATTCTTCCCGGCGGCGATGCGAGGACGCCCCATCCTCGCATGTCGGGGGGCGGACAGTGCCACCGACCGCTCGTCGCGCCCGTGCCACCCGCCCGCTCATCTCCTCGCTCCCTTCATCACAGATCGGGGAGATTCCGTGACAGGGGGTGTGCCACGCCGCGGAAGCGGAGATCCTTGTGCCCGCACGGACAGAGCCGACGGCGTGTCACGGGGGAAGTGCGAATCAGTGGAACGCGCGCAGGAACAGGCGTCGACCGGCGGACCGGACGGTCCCGCCACGCGGCGCGGCGAGAGCGGAACCGCCCTGGAGCTCCTGGTCCACGGCGTGGGCGGCACCACGCCGCAGGAGATGCTCAACGATCCGCGGACGGTGCGGATCACCGGCGACCACACCGCGGCCGTCTTCCGGCGCGCCGACGACGTCGACGCCGAGCACAGCCCCGACGACCGCCGTCGCGACGGGCCGGTGCCCGAGGCCTACGTCTGGTGCAACCTCACCTCCGGCAACGGCACCCGCGCCCTGTGGCTGTTGCTGCTGCCGTTCATGGTCGTCAACCTCGCCCACTGGATGCGCCCCACCGCCCACGGCCGTCGCCGGACCGTGCGGCTGTACGGCCTGCTGGTGCGGCTCGCGGGGCTCACACTGACGGTGCTGCTCGTCGCGGCGGCCTGCGAGGTCGCCCTCGACCTGGCGGCCTGGCAGTGCGCGGGCACCGCCGCCTGCGCCGACCGCCACTCCTGGCTGGGCTTCCTCTCACCCACAGCCTCGGACGGCGGCTGGTGGAGCGCCCCCGGCCGCCGGCTCGCCCTCGCCGCCGTCGTGCCCACCGCCCTGACCGTCCTTCTGTGGTACCTGTCCCGGCGCACCTGGAGCGACTACGAGTCCCAGCAGCCCATCGAGCGTGCCCCCGAGCCCGAAGGGGACGGCGGCCCTACCGCCCTCGGCCGGCCCGGGTTCTGGTACGGGCGCCGGCTGGTGGCCCGGCTGCGCGCCGCGCACACGGCCGCCGGCCTGATCACGGTCGCCGCCGCCGTCGGCAGCGCCGCCGTCCGCCACGACCGCCGCCCCGGCGGCCCCGCCGTACTCGGCACCCTGGGCCTGATCCTGGAAGCGGCCCTCGCACTCTGCGCGGCCGCCGTGGTGTGGGTGGTGTGCCGCCGCGGCCGCAGCGAGAGACGGCTGGACCGGAAACTCGACGAGCGCTTCGTACGACGCCTGCCGCTCGCCGCGCTTCTCCTGCTCGCCCTCGCCGTGGTGTACGCCGGATGGGAGCGCCCGGGGTGGACGTCGGACGGCCGCCTGCCGGGCGACACGACCTTCGGCGGCATCGTCCTGGTCCAGGGCATGCTCGTGATCGTCCTCGGGGGCGTCGCCCACGTCCTGCACCGCACCGACCCCGGCCGCCGGGCGGTGCTGCGGGGCCTGGGCGGACCCGCGGTGGCGATGCTGGCCTGCGCGCTCGGCGGGGTGATGTCCGGCGGCGTCTCCCAGCGCGTGTCCGACTGGCTGGACGGCACCGGGGCGTCCATCGAGGGCCCGCCGGTGCTGCTGACCTGGCAGGCGTCCGTGATCCCGCCGCTGCTCGTCGTGCTGCTGGGGCTCTTCGGCTGGCTGGCCCACCGAGCGTGGCAGCTCGCCCGCGCCGAGCGCACCGCCGTGGCACGCGACTACCCGGACGAGAACCAGGACCGCGCCCGCACCCGCCGTATCGCCTACACCCGCGCGATGGCCTCGCTCACCGACCGCGGGCCCCGCATCGTCGCCGTCACCTCCGGCGTCACCCTGCTGCTCGGCGCCGCGGCCCTCGTGGGCGCCCTTGCCACGGACGAGACCCCGGGCGAGGCCGCGCAGGGCACCTACCCCGTCGTCCACGGCGCCGCCGAGACCGCCCAGGCGCTCGGCTCCTGGCTGATCGGCCTGGGCTTCATACTCTTCGTCACCTGGGGCCGGCGCGCCTACAAGGACGCCGCGGCCCGCCGCACCATCGGCATCCTGTGGGACGTCGGCACCTTCTGGCCACGCGCCTCCCACCCCTTCGCCCCGCCCTGCTACGCCGAGCGCGCGGTGCCCGACCTGACCTGGCGGATGGCTACCTGGACGCGCGCCACCGGCGGACGGCTGGTCATCTCCGGGCACTCGCAGGGCAGCGTCCTCGCCGCCGCCGCGGCCTGGCAACTCGCCCCGTCCGCCCGCAAGCGCGTCGCGCTCCTGACCTACGGTTCCCCGCTGGAGCGCCTCTACGGCCGCTGGTTCCCGGCCCACTTCGGGCCCGCCGCACTCAGCTCCCTGCACCGGGACGTGGACTGCTGGCGCAACCTCTACCGGCTCACCGACCCCATCGGCGGCCCGATGCGGCTGCCCGGCGCGCAGGTCGACCACGCCCCCTTGATGGACCCCCTCGCCTACGGCCGCACCACCCTGCTGCCGCTGCCGGCCCCGATCCTCGGCCACTCCGACTACCAGGCTGACCCGGTGTTCGCCGAGGAGCGCCGCACGCTGCTGGCCCGGCTGCGGCCCGAGGCGTCTTCAGAGCTCCCGGAGGTGCCCGCGGAGCCTGCTGAGTGCTACTCGGAGCATCCGGAAGTGCCTTCGCCACGCCACCAGCCGGAGCCGCCCGCCGCCTAGGCGGATCCTCAGAGCAGCTCGGGCAGATCCTCGGCGTAGAGCAGTGTCAGGTCGTCCTTGTCCGGCTCCGGGAGTTGGGCGACCCGGCTCGCGTGCCGCTCCACCATGGCCTCGAACGTCTGCCGAGCGGTACGGCCGTTGCCGAACGCCGGGCCCTTGGGGAGCAGCGTGAAGTACTTCCGCAGAGCCTCCGCGGCACCCGGCGCGAGCCGGTACTCGTGCTCCTCGGCCTGCTGCTCCACGATCCGCAGGAGGTCCTCGGGGCCGTAGTCGCTGAAGGTGATGGTCCGCGAGAAGCGGGACGCCACACCAGGATTGACCGACAGGAAGCGCTCCATCTCGGCCGTGTAGCCCGCGACGATCACCACGACCGCGTCCCGGTGGTCCTCCATCAGCTTCACCAGCGTGTCGATGGCCTCCTTGCCGAAGTCGCGGCCCGCGTCCTGTGGGGACAGCGCGTACGCCTCGTCGATGAACAGCACGCCGCCGCGCGCCTTCTCGAAGGCCTCCTGGGTGCGGATCGCCGTCGAGCCGATGTGCTCGCCGACCAGGTCGACCCGGGACACCTCCACCAGGTGGCCCTTCTCGAGCACGCCGAGGGAGGCGAGGATCTCGCCGTAGAGCCGCGCGACGGTCGTCTTGCCGGTGCCGGGGGAGCCGGTGAAGACCAGATGCCGCTTGACCGAGGCCGCTTTGAGACCGGCCTGCTGACGGCGCCGGCCGACCTCGATCATGTCGGTCAGGGCGCGCACCTCCCGTTTGACGCTCTCCAAGCCCACCAGCGCGTCCAGTTCACCCAGGACGTCCTTGGAGGTCCGGGCCGGCTGCTCGGGCTCGGCGGCCGGCGCCTCAGGCCCCGGTTCGGTGCGCGGTCCCGGGACCGCGCCCAGCAGGCCGGGGGAGTGGCTCACCGCCTGCACGGCTGTCTCCCGCGCCGTGGGCGGGCGCAGCCCCCCGCTCTCGTCGCTCGTGCAGTCCTCGACGAGCGGACCCGCCCCGGACGCCGCGTCGGCACCACTGTCCGCGAACTCGTAACCCCCGCGCGCGCACCGCTCCGTGCGGCACTTCCGCAGCGTCGTACGGCTGCCGTCGATGACGTGGAAGCCGTAGCCGCCGCTGCCCGTCACCCGGCAGTTGAGGAAGCTGCCCCGGCCGCCGGCCGAGACATAGACACCGGCCTCCGCGGGGGAGTCGATCGTGCAGCGCTCCACCGTGGGGTCTGCGCCCTTGGTGACGATCACGCCGGTCTGGGTGCCGTCGACCGTGCAGCCGCTCAGCGTGCCGCCGCTGCCGTGGTCGCGGAACCAGGCGCCCGTCGCCGCGTCCCGGATCCGGCAGTCGTCGAGCTGCGCGGTCGCGCCGTCGCTCACCGACACGGCCGTGTTGCGCACCTGCGACAGGTCGGTGTCGACGACGTCCGCACGAGAGCCGCGGTCGAGGACGAACAGCGCGTCCGGCACGTCGTGCACCCGGCAGGAGTCCAGTACGGCGGTGGCGCCGTCGCTGACCCACACCGCCGGGTAGTCGCCCGTGCTGTCGAAGATCTCGCACTGGTTGGCGTCCACACGGGTGCCCGGGTCCCACACCGACAGGCCGTTGCGCCCGAACTGCCGCACCGTGGTGCGGGTCAGGGTGAGAACGGACCGGGAACGCAGGTCGACCGCGTTCTCCGGGATGTCGTGGATACGGCAGTCGGCGAGGGTCAGCACCGCGTCGGTGTCGAGTGTGACGCCGTCGGACGTCGTGCGGTGCACATCGCAGTCGGTGAGGTGCGCGGTGGCCCGGCCGGTGATCTGCACACCGCTGCCCCGGACTTCGTACACCTCGCAGCCCACCGCCTCCAGCGCCGAGTTCTCCCCGGTCGCCGACAGGCCGGAGCCCGAGGTGTGGTGCACCCGGCAACGCTCCAGTCGCGGGTGGGCGCCGCCGCGCACCAGCACGCCGGCCTGGCCGGCCGCGACGACCTCGCACTCCTCGAACACCCCGCCCGCGCCGTCGACCACGGCGATGCCGATGCCCGCCGGGTTGTCGACCGCGCAGCGCCGCACCGTGGGCCGGGCGCTGCCGCGCACCTCGATCCCGGCCGCAGACCGTGTCACGACCCGCACGTCCCGCAGCTCAGGGGTGCCCTCCTCCACCAGCACGGCGGGTGCGGCCGCGTCCTGGCCCTCCACGTGCAGGTCCTGCACCACCGCCGAGGCACGCACGGTCAGCGGCACGCCGTCCAGGGGCGCGATCCGCACCGAGCCGGGGGAGCCGTCGGGGCCGCGGAGGGTCACCGCGCGTTGCAGTACGAGGTTCTCCCGGTAGGTGCCGGGCGCGACGGTGAGGACGTCTCCGTCGGCCGCGGCCTCCAGGGCGGCGGCGAGCGATGCGTACTCACCCGTGCGGCGCCGCCACCGCGACGTGCCGGTGTGCGTCACCTGGACCGTGCCCTGTGCCATGGTGTAGCTGTGCCCCCACCTCGGTCGTACTGATGGCTCGTCCGCCCTCGGGGCGCTCCGGCCGGGGTCGCGACCGCGACGGAGCCCGGCCCTTGGGGGCCTGGGCGCGCACGCGGCATCGACACCGGCGCGTCCCTGAGGCTCGCTCGCGCGCGGGTTGTGCCGAACGGTTCGGCCGGACCACCGTAGCGTGCGCGCGGGTGGTGGGTTGACCAGAGCCGGAAGGCCGTCAGCTGCCGGCGCCCGTCCTGCCCCAGTCCGGGCCCGCCTTGTCCCATGCCTGGTCCCAACGGGCGTACCGACGGCGGGCCATGCGCCAGACGATCAGCCGTCTGCCGCCTTCTATGAGACCGCCCGTGGCCAGGGCCGCGCCGAAGCCGGCGAGGACCGCGTGCGTCGAGGCGGTCGCGGAGTCGAGCGGGCGGGGCACCATCCGGCCGTGCCCGTCGGTCCATATCCGGAACGTGTCGCCCGGCTGCGGGTCCTTGAGGCTCGCCAGGGCGGGGCCCTGGCGAGCGGTGCCGTCCGGCGCCGTCCAGTCGGCGAGGACGCGGTTGCGCAGATCCCGGCCCGACGAGGTCTCGGGGTCGGAGTCCAGCGGGGAGCGGTCCAGCTTGCGGACCACGGTGGCGGTCACCAGATGCCGAGCCTCGTGCTGCGCCCGCACCGAGCGCTGCAGCGCGTCCTGAGCCGACGCCCCGACCAGCGAGCCGGCCACCGGCGCGGCCAGCAGGATCAAGAGCAGGGCGGCCAGCGCCACCCAGGCCTCGGCCAGGTCGGTCGCGCGGCAGAGTGGATTGCGCCGCCAGCGCCAGAGTCCGCTGATCGCTCGCACCGCCTGCACCCCCTTCCCGCTCCGTGATACTCCCCGGCGGAGCCGTCCACCCACGGACCCGTCGAAGAGAGAGCGACATCACCTCTCCCCAGGGCCTCTCACGAATTTCTCACACAAGCCCAAACGCCCGGGCCCGCGGCACGGTTCCCGCTCCGCCCGAAGAGCTATTCGAGAATCCTGAGCGGATCCCCGACCCGGATCGTGCCGCGGGACAGCGGCACCAGGTTCTGGCCGAAGATCAGCTTGCCGTCGCGCCGGCGATGCCGTCCCAGGCTGAACAGGGGCTCACGGCCACGCTCGCCGGTGTCCTGGTCGGTGGTGGTCACCACGCACCGGCCGCAGCTCTTGGCCACGCGGAAGGGCACGTCCCCGATGGCGAGGCGCGACCAGTCGTCCTCGGCCCACGCGTGGGTGCCCGTCACGACCACGTTCGGCCGGAAGCGGTTCATGGGCAGCGGGCCCTCGCCCGCGTGCTCGCCCTGCGCGATCAGGGAGTTGAGGGCGTCGAGCGAGGCCGTCGTGGTGAGCAGCAGCGGAAAGCCGTCGGCGAAGGAGACGGTCTCACCCGGCCGCGCGTACTCCGGGGCTAGGGGTCTGCGCGTCGCCGGATCGTCGAGGTGCACCAGGCGCACCTCGATGCCGAGGTGGGAACTGCACCAGGCGTGCGCGGTCTCGTCCTCGGCCGGGACCGCCTCGACCTTGTCGCGGAAGATCTCCACCGGCACGGTGACCGAGGGCCGGGGTACGGGCACGGTCAGCGGCGGCATGCCCGGAGCGGACAGACGGACGCCGCCACCGGGCAGCAGCCCGGCGGCGACGAGCGCGAGTCGCGGCTGTTGGCGTTGGGTGACGACCTTTCCCCCGTGGTCGATCAGCACCCAGCGCCGGTCCCCGGCCAGCCCCCAGGGCTCCACGACGGCCTGCCGGGGCGCCAGGCCCCGGACAGCCTTGACCGGATGGACGTGAATCGAGTGCAGGTGAGCGTTCCCCATGGGGCCATCGTGCCAGCCGGCACCGACAGCCCCCGGAGTCCGGCTCAGTACCCGCGGTACTGCTGGCTGTTGTAAGGGTCCTGATAGGGAGCCGGCGCCGGCCGGGGAGCTGCGGGGCGCATCGCCTCGTAGCCCGCGGGGGCCGCCGGACGCGGCTGCTGCGGCTGGGGGCCGGGGTAGCCGCGCGGAGCGGTGGCCTGCTGCGGGATGTAGGCCGCGGGTGCCTGCTGGAGAGGGGCGGGCTGCTGCGCCTGCGGATAGCCGTAGGCGGACTGGGAGGGGGCTGCCGGAAGAGCGGGCAGCGCCGACGGGAGGGCGGGCAGGTTGCTGCCCGGCATGTCGTACTGGGCGGGAACTCTGATCGGGGCGATCTGCGGGGTGCCCCGCTCGGCGACGAGCCTGTCGTAGATCGGGGTGTCCGGGAAGGAGGCGGAGTAGTAGCCGCCGCCATAGGTGGAGCGGGGGGAGGTCATGGCACATAAGTTAAGCCAACGATGTGCTCGTTGGGGAGACCGATAAGAGGGTTGTTTTCCGTGTCCGCAGTGACCTGGGATCCCCAATGCGAGCGAACTCGCCGAAAAGGGGCGGCGAACGAGGCCTTGATCGCGTAAAGGCCGAGTTCCGGGCGGGTTACCGACGGTCGATCGCCGGTCTCCGTGGCGGTCGCGCTGGGGACTTCGCCATGGTGAGCAATTAGGTTGTGCGCACGAAACCCGACGGACGGCCGGGACGGGCCTGACACGGCGACACGCAATGGGGGCGGACATGCAAATGCTGAAAGGTTCAAATACTCCGGTGCCGACCGCCGCGTTGCGGGTGGAATTGGGATGGCGGGCCGGAGCGGGCGTGCCCGACACCGACGCCTCCGCTTTGCTGCTGGTGAGCGGGAAGGTCCGCTCGGACGCGGACTTCGTCTTCTACAACCAGCCCGCGCACTCCTCCGGCGCGATCCGGCACGAGGGCAAGCGCACCACCGACGGCCGGGTGACCGACACACTCCTCGTCGACCTCGCGCGCGTGGAACCCGCCATCGAGACCGTCGTCCTCGCCGCATCGGCCGACGGAGGCACGTTCGGGCAGGTCCCCAACCTGTATATCGAGGTCCGGAACGCCGCCCAGGGCACGCCGGTAGCCCGTTTCGACAACCCGGGTGCCACCACCGAAACCGCTTTCGTGCTGGGCGAGTTCTACCGTCGCCAGGGCGCCTGGAAGTTCCGCGCCGTGGGCCAGGGCTACAGCAGCGGCCTCGAAGGGCTGGCCACGGACTACGGCATCACGGTGGACGAACCGCAGCAGGCGCCACCTGCCCCCGCCGCGGCGCAGCCCGCAGCCGCGCCGCCCGCCGCGTCCGCGCCCCCGTCCCCGCCCCCGCCCGCCGCTCCGCCCCCGCCCGCCGCTCCGCCTCGGCCCGCCGCGCCGGCCGCGCCCGCCGCTCCGCCCCCGCCCGCCGAGCCGGCCGCGCCCGTCCGCCTCACCAAGGTGACGCTCACCAAGGCGGCCCCGTCCGTCTCCCTCACCAAGCAGGGCGGCACCTCCGGAGCGCTGCACGTCAACCTCAACTGGGAGGTGCGCAAGCAGTTCTCGGGGTGGAGCAGCAAGTTCGGGCGCCCGACAGCGATGCATGCGGACCTCGACCTCGACCTGTGCGCGCTGTACGAACTCACCGACGGCAGCAAGGGTGTCGTCCAGGCCCTCGGCAACAGCTTCGGGGCGCTGCACCGGCCGCCGTACATCCACCTCGACGGGGACGACCGCACCGGCGCCGTGTCGAGCGGTGAGAACCTCACGGTCAACCTCGACCACAAGAACGCCTTCCGGCGCATCCTCGTCTTCGTCACCATCTACGAAGGCGCCCGTTCCTTCGCCGATCTGCACGCCTCGGTCACGCTCCGGCCGCAGCACGGGGCGCCGATCGAGTTCTCCCTCGACGAGTGCACGGTTCCCTCGCTCGTGTGCGCGCTCGCCCTGATCACCAACACCGGAGGCGACCTGATCGTCCAGCGTGAGGCGCGCTACCTGGTGCCCGAGCGCGGGGTGAGTCCGCAGCGGACCGTCGACCACGCCTACGGCTGGGGCATGAACTGGACCCCTGGCCGGAAGTGACCCTCGGGCGGCGTCAGCCCTCGTCCGGCAGGGCGTCCGGGCGCGCATAGGTGCGGCCCTTCCATGCCGCACCCCGTCCCCGGTAGTGCTGCACCGCCGAGTCGACGGTCATGAGGAGATAGAGGAACGCCGTGAACGGCAGCAGCGGAGCCAGCCACAGCGGCTGCCGGTAGTAACGGAGCATCGGGACGTACGTCCCCGCCATGGCGAGCCACGCGAGACCGCCGAGGACCGCCGCCGGCGTGCTGCCGGCGGCGAGGCCGGTCAGGACCGCCACGGGCGGCACCAGATACACCAGCACCAGCCCGGCGACCGTTCCGGCGAGCAGCAGGGGGCTGTGCCGCAGCTGGGCGTACGCGCTGCGCGCGACCATGCGCCACAGGTCGCGCAGGCGCGGATACGGCCGCACGCTGTCCACCCGCTCGGCGAGCCCGAGCCAGACGCGGCCGCCACCGCGCTTGACCGCCCGGGCGAGCGCCACGTCGTCGATCACGGCGTGCCGGATCGCGTCCGGGATCCGAGCCCGCTCCGCGGCCCCCGCCCGCAGCAGGACGCAACCCCCGGCCGCGGCCGCCGTCCGACCCGCCGCGGCGATCCGGCGGAAGGGATAGAGCTGCGCGAAGAAGTAGACGAACGCCGGCACGACGAACCGTTCCCACACACTGTCCACCCGCAGCCGGGCCATCTGGGAGACGACGTCGTATCCACCGGAACGGGCCGCCGCCACCAGCTCCCGCAGACTGTCCGGGGCGTGCGCGATGTCGGCGTCCGTCAGGAGGAGGTACTCGGGATCACGCGCGCGTGCCAGCGCGATGCCGTGGCGCACCGCCCACAGCTTGCCGGTCCAGCCCGCCGGAGGCTCGCCCGGCGATCCCACCGTCAGCGGCAGCCCGCCGTGCCGGCGTGCCAGCTCACGCGCCAGATCACCGGTGCCGTCCGAGCTGCCGTCGTCGACGAGGAAGATCTCCGCCCGTCCCGGGTAGTCCTGCAGGAGCAGCGAGGGCAGCGCGGCGGGCAGCACGGCCGCCTCGTCGCGGGCGGGGACGACGACGCACACCGGCGGCCACGTGTCCGGCTCCGTGCGCGACGGCAGCCGCACATCGGTGCGCCAGAAGAAGCCCTGACAGAGCAGCAGCCACAACCAGGCGAGGAGTGATCCAGCGGCAGTCCACACAACGGCGCTCACGGGCGCAGTCTGCCCCACCGGCGCTGCCCCGGACGGCTCATCGTCTATCGTGATCGGGTGAAGATCGCGCTCATGGATTCCGGAATCGGTCTGCTGGCGGCCACCGCCGCGGTACGACGGCTGCGCCCCGACGCCGATCTCGTGCTCTCCCTGGACCCCGACGGCATGCCGTGGGGCCCGCGCACCGTCGAGGACCTGACCGAGCGCGCCCTGGCCGTCGCCGAAGCCGCCGCAGCACGCCGCCCGGAGGCCCTGATCGTCGGCTGCAACACCGCGACTGTGCACGCGCTGACCGCCCTGCGCGCCCGCCTCGAACCGGAGCTTCCGGTCATCGGCACCGTCCCCGCGATCAAACCGGCCGCGGCCGGCGGCGGCCACCTCGCCATCTGGGCCACCCCGGCCACCACGGGCAGCCCCTACCAGCAGAACCTGATCAAGGACTTCGCCGGTGGCGTGCCCGTCACCGAGGTGCCCTGCTGGGGCCTCGCCGAGGCAGTGGAACACGCGGACGAGGCGGCGATCGACGCGGCGGTGACCGCGGCGGCCGCCCTCACGCCGGACGAGGTGACCACCGTCGTCCTCGGCTGCACCCACTACGAACTGGTCGCCGAGCGCATCCGGGCCGCCGTCCAGCGACCCGGCCGCCCGCCCCTCGTGCTGCACGGCTCCGCCGGAGCCGTGGCCGCCCAGGCCCTGCGCCGCCTCGGCCGGCAGCCCGCTCCGGGAGCCAGGCCGCACGGCACGCTCACCGTGCTGCTCAGCGGACGCGAGGGCACGCTGCCCGCCCCCGCCCTGGCGTACGCCGAAGGGCGTCTGCTGCAGGCTGTCACGCCCGCCCACTGACCGCAGAACCGGTCACCGAAGGTCACCGGCGAACCGGATCGGCGCGACGCCCGCCCGGCGCAGTCACGCTCCGCCACAAGGTACCCGCGGAGCGAAATCTGAGTACCCTCAAAGGCATGAGGGACCACCGCCACGGCGAGAACGCCCCCCACCCGCACGCGGACGTCTGGACCGGCCGTGCCACGAACAGGGTGCAGTGGCTGCTGGCGCTCGGGGGCGCCGCCTGCATGGCGCTCGGCATCGAGCTGGCCGTCGACTCGTCCTGGACGTCCGGCATCGCCCCGCTGCTCATGGCCGTCGTCGGGTGCATCGCCGCAGGGTTGCTGGTCCTCTTCGGAACGCTCGCCTTCGTGCACGTCGCCCTGCGGGTGGACGAGGAGCACCTCGAGGTGCGCTGCGGCCACATCGGAGTGCCCCGCCGCCGCATTCCGCTCTCCGACGTGGCCGGCGCCACGTACATCGCCCATGTCACCCCCCGCCACTGGGGCGGCTGGGGTTACCGGTGGCGGCCGGAGAAGGGCACCGCGGTGGTCGTACGACGCGGCGAGGGCGTCGAGCTCGAACTGTGGGACGGGCACACCTTCACGGTCACCGTGGACGACGCGGAGGCCGCCGTGCGGGTGATCGAGGCACGGCTGCGGCCCACCAAGCCGGGCGCTCCCGCGCACTGAGCCGCAGGGGTCTCGTCACCGGCTGTGATCACCGGCACTGATCACGGTCTGTGATCACCGGACGGTGACGCCCCCGCAGCCGGACGCCAGGTGCCCGCCGGTCACCACGCAGGGGTGCGTCCCGCTCCGCGTGCGTGGCTTCGCCCAGCGCGGCTCGACGATTCGTCGGCGAGGGGGCGCGCCGTGGCCATGCCCGCCAGCAGGCCCGCTCCGACGGACACCGCCGTGAAGCTCAGCGCGTTGCCGAGGGCGGCGATCGCGGCGAGCGCCGTCAGGGCCGCGCCCGCGGTGAGCGCCACCGGAGTCGGGCGCGGACCGCGCCACAGGGCGTACAGGACCCAGCCGAACACGGCCGCGAGCAGGGCCACGCCGACGATCCCCTGTTCCGCCGCCTGCTGCAGGGGTGCCGAGTGGGGCTTGTCGTCGGACAGCAGGGACTGGGCGGACGTCGTGCTCAGCTCCCCGAAGCGGCCCGGGCCGGCCCCCAGCAGCGTGTCGTCGCCCAGCAGATGCCATGCCTCCTGCCACAGCCGCACGCGATGCGGCGTGAGCCGCCCCTCCACGGCCGCCACGAAGCCGCCCGGTACGGCCCGCGCGGCAATCGCCCAGACCAGAGCGGTGACCAGGGCGGCGACCGCGGCCAGTACGGCCGTACCGGCGCCGCGGTGACGGGTGCGGCCGGCGGCAAGCGAGCACAGCAGCACCGCGAGGCAGGTCGCGAAGCCGCTGGTGGAACCGAGCACGGCCGCCAGCACCGCGGTCCCGGCGGCCAGCAGACGCAGGGCGAACCGAACGGCCGGTACCGGCGTGGCCCAGGCCGCGCAGCACGCGGCACCGGCCGACAGGGTCAGTACGGCGGCGGTGGCCCCCGCATGCCCCAGGGGTGCGGCGATCTGCGGGCCCGGCGCGAGGTGGGGAACGGCCACCGTCAGCGCGATGCCGGCCAGTGCCCCGGCGAAGGGCGCGCCGACGGGCAGCAACGCCCCGCTGATCCGCCCGGCGGCGTACCCGGCGGCCACGGCCAGCACCGCCAGGAGAACCCCCTCGGGTCTGCCGTCGTGCACGGCCGCCGTGACCAGTGACCAGGCGGCGCAGGCCCCCAGCACCACCACACCGACCACGTCCGCGAAGATTCGTCTCTCGCCGTCCGCGTCCGCCTCGGACGCAGACGTCATCCCGCTGGAACCCACCCCGCCCGCCCCCCGGCGTACCGTCGCCCCCGACTCGTGAAGACCCCCGCCGTCACGAGCCGCCACGGGCCGTACGTCTGAGGCTGGGCACACCGTAACGGCTGGTGGGCGGTTTGAGGATGTGTCGTGACGAAATGAACAGGGAGCCCGTGGTCCGTACCGCGCTGTCGGCTCCCAGGTCACGCGCCTTACACTCCGGGAGTGACCGTCACCGCAACCTCCGTCGGCGAGTCGGACCAGCTGGAGCCGCGGATCGCGCCCCGGGCGCGGACGTGGGCCCGGCGGCTCGTCCGTCTCGTCCCGGCCGCCGCAGCCGCGCTCTCCGGCCTGCTCCTCTACGTCTCCTTCCCGCCCCGCACGCTGTGGTGGCTGGCGCTGCCGGCCTTCGCCGTCTTCGGCTGGGTGCTGCGCGGCCGCGGCTGGAAGCCGGCACTGGGCCTCGGCTACCTCTTCGGCCTCGGCTTCCTGCTGCCGCTGCTGGTGTGGACCGGAGTGGAGGTGGGCCCGGGCCCCTGGCTCGCGCTGGTGGCGATCGAGGCCCTCTTCGTCGCCGCGGTCGGTGCGGGTGTCGCGGCCGTGTCCAAGCTCCCCGGCTGGCCGGTGTGGGCGGCGGCCGTGTGGATCGCCGGCGAGGCGGCACGCGCGCGTGCGCCGTTCAACGGCTTCCCGTGGGGCAAGGTCGCCTTCGGACAGGCGGACGGAGCGTTCCTGCCGCTTGCCGCGGTGGGCGGCACCCCCGTGCTCGGCTTCGCGGTCGTCCTGTGCGGCTTCGGACTGTACGAGGTCGTCCGGCTGGCCGTGCGATGGCGGCGGACCGGCGAGGTACGGCGTGCCGCGGCGGCCATGGGCCTGCTGAGCCTGGCCGTCCCGGTCGTGGGCGCGGTCGCGGCCCGGCCGCTCGTGAGCGACACGGCCGAGAACGGCACCGCCACCGTCGCGGTGATCCAGGGCAACGTGCCCCGCGCCGGACTCGACTTCAACTCCCAGCGCCGGGCCGTACTCGACTACCACGTGCGCGAGACGGAACGCCTGGCCGCCGAGGTCGAGGCCGGCAAGGTCGCGCGGCCCGACTTCGTCCTGTGGCCGGAGAACTCCTCCGACATCGATCCCTTCGCCAACCCCGACGCCCGCGTCGTCATCGACGCCGCCGCGAAGTCCATCGGCGTGCCCATCTCGGTGGGCGGTGTCGTCGAGCGGGACGGCAAGCTGTACAACGAGCAGATCCTGTGGGACCCGGCCAAGGGGCCCGTGGACACCTACGACAAGCGCCAGATCCAGCCGTTCGGCGAGTACCTGCCGTTCCGTTCGCTGATCGGCGCCATCAACAGCAACTGGACCTCGATGCAGCGCCAGGACTTCAGCCGGGGTACCGAGCCGGGCGTGTTCACCATGGACGGTGCCGAGGTCGGCCTCGTCACCTGCTACGAAGCAGCCTTCGACTGGACCGTGCGCTCCGAGGTCACCGACGGCGCCCAGATGATCTCCGTGCCCAGCAACAACGCCACCTTCGACCGCAGCGAGATGACCTACCAGCAGCTCGCCATGTCCCGGGTCCGCGCGGTCGAGCACAGCCGCACCGTGACGGTACCCGTGACCAGCGGTGTCAGCGCGATCATCATGCCGGACGGCAGGATCACGCAGAAGACCGGCATGTTCGTCGCCGACTCCCTGGTGCAGAAGGTGCCGCTGCGCTCCTCGCAGACCCCCGCCACGCGGCTCGGCATCCTGCCGGAGGTCGCCCTCGTCCTGGTCGCGGCCGGCGGCCTCGGCTGGGCCGTCGGCGCCGGGCTGCGCGGGCGACGCGCCGGTGACGTGTGACCGTACGCCCGTCGCACGCCGTTTGAATCGCGCCGGGGCGCCGAGAGCGGCCCGTTAGGGTCGAGGGCATGGCTACTCCCGACTTCATCCGCGCACTCCGCGCCTCGGCCGGTCAGCAACTGCTCTGGCTCCCCGGGGTCACGGCCCTCGTCTTCGACGACCAGGGCAGGGTGCTGCTCAACCGCCGTGCCGACACCCGCAAGTGGTCGGTGCTCGGCGGCATCCCCGACCCGGGGGAACAGCCCGCCGCCTGCGCGGTGCGCGAGGTCTACGAGGAGACGGCCGTACGCTGCGTCGCCGAACGGGTCGTCGTCGTCCAGGCCCTGGAGCCCGTCACCTACGAGAACGGCGACACCTGCCAGTACATGGACATCACCTTCCGCTGCCGGGCCGTCGGTGGCGAGGCGCGGGTGAACGACGACGAGTCCTTGGACGTGGCGTGGTTCGACGTCGACGCACTGCCCGAGCTGAACGAGTTCGGCCTGCACCGGATCAAGCAGGCCCTGTCGGACGCCCCCACATGGTTCGACCCCACTGCCTCCGGCTGAACTATGGGGCGTGACCACATGGGGTGGGGCGTAGGCGCTGCCTAGGGTCGAACCATGACCGCGCCCCGTGCCCTCCTGGCTTCCCACGCCTCCCCGCTCGACCTGGGCGGCCGCACCGCGCTCGTCACCGGCGCCGCCGGCGGCATCGGCCGTTCCTGCGCGCTGCGGCTCGCGGCCGCCGGCGCCAAGGTGAGAGCCGTCGACCGGGACGCGGCGGGTCTGGAGGCCCTGGCCGGCCAGGGACACGGCCTCGCCGGCACGATGGAGCCGCACGTCCTCGACCTCACCGACCTGGACGCCGCCGAACTCGCCGCCGCGGGCACCGACATCCTCGTCAACAACGCCGGGATCCAACTGGTGCGCCCCATCGAGGAGTTCCCGCCCGAGGTCTTCCACACGGTGCTCACCGTGATGCTGGAGGCACCCTTCCGGCTCATCCGCGGGGCCCTGCCCCACATGTACGGGCAGGGGTGGGGCCGCGTGGTGAACGTGTCTTCCGTCCACGGGCTGCGCGCCTCGGCGTACAAGTCGGCCTATGTGGCGGCCAAACACGGGCTGGAGGGACTGTCCAAGACCACCGCCCTCGAAGGAGCGCCCCACGGTGTCACCTCGAACTGTGTGAACCCTGCCTATGTGCGCACCCCACTGGTCGAGAAGCAGCTCGCCGACCAGGCGCAGGCGCACGGCATCCCCGAGGAACGCGTCCTGTCCGAGGTGCTGCTGCAGGACAGCGCCGTCAAACGGCTCATCGAGCCGGAGGAGGTAGCCGAGGCGGTGGCGTATCTGTGCAGCCCGCAGGCGTCCTTCGTGACCGGTACCTCGCTCGTGCTCGACGGCGGCTGGACCGCCCACTGAGCGGCCGGCCCGGTCGGCCGGGGGGAGTTGTCCACAGGGCTGACGGGGCGGCCCGAACATGGTGAATCCTGTGAGCATGTCCAGCGATCACGTGCAGTCCGCCGAAATGCCGTTCCTCGAGCTCCTGGCCCGGGGCGCGTCGGCCGACGCCTATGAGCAGCCGGAGCTGCTCGCGCGTGCCGACGGGCGCTCGGCGCAGTGGATCGCCGCGCTCCGGCAGGCCAAGCCGCTCGCCCTGCGCGTACGCGCCGAGCTGGAGGGGCGACGCCGGCGCGAGGCCGAGCTGTCCGCGCTCTTCGAGACCGCCCACGACCTCGCCGGGCTGCGCGACCTCGACGCCGTGCTCCAGGCGATCGTGCAGCGCGCCCGCTCGCTGCTGGGCACGGACGTCGCCTACCTCAGCCTGAACGACACCGAGCGCGGCGACACCTACATGCGGGTCACCGAGGGCTCGGTCGCGGCCCGGTTCCAGCAGCTGCGGCTCGGCATGGGGGAGGGGCTCGGCGGCCTGGTCGCACAGACGGCGCGTCCCTATGTCACCGACGACTACTTCAAGGACGACCGTTTTCAGCACACCCTCACCATCGACGCGGGCGTGCGGGACGAAGGGCTGGTGGCCATCCTCGGGGTGCCCTTGACGCTCGGGCACCACGTCATCGGCGTGCTGTTCGCCGCGGACCGCCGCGCCCGGGTCTTCGAGCGCGAGCAGATCGCCCTGCTCGGCTCCTTCGCCGCCCTCGCCGCGGCCGCCATCGACACCGCCAACCTGCTCGCCGAGACCAGGTCGGCCCTCGCCGGCCTGGAGCGGGCGAACGAGATCATCAGGGACCGCAGCGCGGTCATCGAGCGCGCCTCCGACGTGCACGACCGCCTCGCCGAGCTCGTCCTGCGCGGCGGCGGGGTGCACGACGTGGCCGCCGCGGTCTCCGAGATCCTCGACGGCACGGTCGAGTTCGCCGAGGCCGCCGCCGCACCCGCCGATGCCCTGGAGAAGTCCGGCGCGCAGGGACACGCGGTGCTGCACGAGGACGACTGGATCGCCGCCGTCGCCGCCGGCGGCGAAGTGCTCGGTGCCCTGGTGCTGCGCGGGCACCCGGGGCTCGACCCCGTCGACCAGCGCACCCTGGAGCGTGCCGCGATGGTCACTTCCCTGCTGCTCCTGGCCCGCAGATCCGCCGCCGAAGCCGAACAGCGCGTGCGCGGTGAGCTGCTCGACGACCTGCTCGACGCCCGCGACCGCGACCCGCGCCTGCTGCGGGAACGCGCGGCCCGGCTCCACGCCGACCTCGACGCCCTCCACGTCGTCCTGGCCGCGCGACTGGAGGGTGACGCGCCCGACGCCGGCCAGGAGGCCGACGCCCGCAGACGGCTGGCAGCGGCGGCGTCCCACCTGGCCGCCACCCGGCACGGCCTGGCCGCCGCACGCGACGGGGGCACCGTCCTGCTGTTGCCCCTCGGTCCCGGCGACACCGGCACCGATCTGGCCCGCCGCGCCGCCCGGCACCTGGGCACGGCGGTCCACGCACCGGTCACTGTCGGCGCCTCCGCACCCGCCGAGGATCTCGCGACCCGCCCCGAGAGCGTGGCCACGGCCTACGCGGAGGCCCGCCGCTGCCTCGAAGCCCTGCGCGTCCTCGGCCGCTTCGGGGACGGGGCAGCCGCCGAGGACTTCGGCTTCCTGGGACTGCTCCTGGCCGGCGACCGGGACATCACGGGCTTCGTCGACCGCACCATCGGCGAGGTCGTCGCCTATGACCGGCGACGCGGCACGGAACTGCTGCGCACCCTCGACGCGTACTTCACCTGCGGCATGAGCCCCGCGCGCACCAAGGACGAACTGCACGTCCACGTGAACACGGTCGCCCAGCGCCTGGAGCGCGTGGGGCGCCTCCTCGGCGACGACTGGCAGAGCCCGGCCCGGGCCCTGGAGATCCAGCTCGCGCTGCGCCTGCACCGCTTGTCGGCGCCGGCACCGCACTGACCCCCGTACGCGGGAGATACGGGGGCCGGAGGTCACGGGTTCCCGGTCACGAGGTGCGGGCGTCCTCCGCGGCGGCCTTCCGGTCCGCCCCCCGGTCGGCGGGAAGCACGGCGTCGGCCAGGTCCCGGTGCCGGGTCTCCTCGGCCGCCGCCACCGCGACGACCGTGACCACGGCGGCGGCGATGACGTACAGGGCGATCGGCGTGGAGCTGCCGTAGTCGGACAGCAGCGCGGTGGCGATGAGCGGTGCCGGCGCACCCGCCGCGACCGAGGCGAACTGCGCGCCGATCGACGCACCGGAGTAGCGCATCCGCGTCGCGAACATCTCGGAGAAGAACGCGGCCTGGGGCGCGTACATCGCCCCGTGCAGGACCAGCCCGACGGTGACGGCGAGGGTCAGGTTGCCGAAGCCGCCGGTGTCGATCAGTGAGAAGAACGGGAACATCCACAGCCCGACACCGACCGCACCCATCAGATACACGGGCCGGCGGCCGATCCGGTCGGACAGCGCGCCCCACGCCGGGATGACCGCGAAGTGCACGGCCGAGGCGATCAGCACCGCGTTCAGCGCGGTCTGCTTGGAGACGCCGGCCGAGGTGGTGGCGTAGACGAGGATGAACGCGGTGATGACGTAGTAGCTGATGTTCTCCGCCATGCGCGCCCCCATCGCGACCAGGACGTCACGCCAGTGGTGCCGCAGCACGGAGACGAGCGGCAGCTTCTCGGCATCCGCCGCCGCGTCCGCCTTGCGGGCCTCGGCCTGCGCCAACGCCTCCTTGAAGACGGGCGATTCATCGACAGACAGACGAATCCACAAACCGACGATCACCAGCACCCCGGAGAGCAGGAACGGCACCCGCCAGCCCCAGCTGCCGAACGCGGCGTCCGACAACAGGGCCGTGAGCAGCGACAGCACACCGGTGGCGAGGAGTTGCCCCGCCGGCGCGCCGGTCTGCGGCCACGACGCCCAGAACCCGCGCCGCCGCGCGTCCCCGTGCTCCGACACCAGCAGTACGGCACCGCCCCACTCACCGCCGAGCGCGAACCCCTGGACCAGCCGGAGCGCGGTGAGCAGCACCGGCGCGGCCGTCCCGATGGAGGCGTGCGTCGGCAGCAGCCCGATCGCGAAGGTCGCCCCGCCCATCAGCAGCAGACTCAGCACCAGCAGCTTCTTGCGCCCGAGCCGGTCGCCGTAGTGCCCGAACACCAGCGCG
Organism: Streptomyces sp. NPDC037100; assembly: GCF_055606225.1. Taxonomy (NCBI): domain Bacteria; kingdom Bacillati; phylum Actinomycetota; class Actinomycetes; order Kitasatosporales; family Streptomycetaceae; genus Streptomyces; species Streptomyces sp. NPDC037100. Next base: position 259,364 of record NZ_JBVJSX010000009.1, read on the forward strand.
CCCAGCGGCCGGGCGGCGAAGCCGACCGCGTACGTCAGGAACGACAGCAGGGTGCCGACGAGCGGGTCGGAGTCCGGGAAGAACAGCCTGTTGAACACGAGCGCGGCGGCGGAGCCGTAGAGGAAGAAGTCGTACCACTCGATGGTGGTGCCGATGAGGCTGGCGGCGACGATGCGCTTGAGGTTGGCGGGGGGTGGGGGAGCGGTTGCTGCGGAGGCCATGGGCGCCACTTCCTCGTGTGCGGTGGGGACGGGTGGGTGTGCGCACACGGTAGGAATCTGCAGGTCAGGGGCACATGTGGTGGGACTACATAGTTCGGGGGCGGGGTGTGCGTGTCTCCCCCATGCCGGTGCTTCGAGGGCCGCACTGAGGGCTTGATCAGCAGCAGATTCGGCGGTGTCCAGGTTGCGTCATTCGGTATGCTTTGACGCCGCCGTGCTGACTCCCGTGCTGGTTCGGTGCTGACTGAAAGCGCACGTCATCACCCGTCTCCATCTGTCCCGTGCTGACTTGGTGCTGACTACGCTGCGTTGAACTCCGTCATCTGGGACTGATCGGGCAGAGGTTGCCTTCTGGTCCTGCGCGGAGTTGAGCCCGGGGATGTGCGCGAGGTGGATGATGGCCACGTTCTTCAGGACGGTGCGAGGCCCCACGGGCTATCGCCGTACGAGGGTCGTGACTGAAGCAGCCTGCCGTGCTCACTGGGGCTGGTAACAGCCCTGGTGCCGTGACCGTCAGCTGCTTTCGATTCGGCAACGCCGTTTCGACCGTGCCGACCCACACAGGAAAGCGCCGTACGGGATTGGGAGATTGCCGTGCTCGTCCAGCCAAGCCTGCTCCACTTGTTCTGGAACTGGATCGGACGGTCCCAAGAAGAGATCGTACAGGCCCGTCGGGACTGGATGGAAGGCACGCGGTTCGGTGAGGTCAAGGGATATGACGGCGCCCCGCTGCCCGCTCCGGAACTGCCGCCTGTGCCGTTGAAGCCGCGGGGCAGAGTGCGTTGACCTGCAGGAATGCCCGCCTGCCGGCGACCCTGTCGAGTGGGGCGCGGCCGGACAATGCCTCCCGCGGTCGACCGCTTGCGGGAGGGCGGTCGACCGCGTTGCCGTCTCGGGCGCGGGCGGGTGGCGGTTCCACGGTGTGGCCGTCTGTGGGCGGCTGTGGCAGAGCTCTTGCTGACTTTCCTGACGCCTAGTCAGGCTAGGTCGGGAAGTTCCTCTCGAAGCCCAGTCGCTTACTCACGGCTTTGTGGATTTGACGGCGACCAACTGAACGCTGGACTGAGGCGTGGCTGGGGCAGGCGCTGGTACGAATCGCGGGGCCTGCCACTGTCGCCTTGTGGAGAGTCGACAAGGCCAGGTGTGCGCCTCCGCGGCAGGCTGCTCGGCAGCCCGGGGGTGTTCCGCCGTGGACGCCGCCGGGACCACGTTCCCCGATAAACACCGCGCCGGCCGCAGGCTCGGAACACCGCCGCGCTGGCAGGGAGTACCACTTCGGGCAGATGGCGCTGAAGACAGGCACCGGAACACTCCCGCGCTGGAGGGGAGCACGTACGGATATGGCCGAGCTCGGCCGCCTGCCGCGGGTCACCCCCGCGGACGCGGGGGTGAACCGAGGGCGCAGCCACGCGCGGTTGAGCTGTCGTCGTGGTCCCCGCCACGCGGGGGGTGCTTCTATCTATTGGGTCAAGGTCTGTGGGCTTGGTCAGGCGGCGTGTTCGTGCCCGGGTTGGTAGAGGGTGCGGTGTTTGAGCATGGCGTGCAGGACGTCGACGCGGCGGTGGGTGAGGCAGATGAGGGCTGCGCTGTGGCGCTTGTTCTCCGCGCGTTTTCTGTCGTAGTAGGCCCGCGATGCGGGGCTGCTCAGCGAGGCGAACGAGGCCAGGAACAGGGCCCGTTTGAGCAGCTTGTTGCCGCCGTGGGGCGGTCCTTCGCCGCGGATGGAGGTTCCCAAACGACGGGTGGTGGGGGTCAGTCCCGCATAGGAGGCCAGGTGGGCGGCGGTGGGGAACGCGCTGGCGTCGCCGACCTCGGCCAGGATGCGGGCTCTGGTCCTGACTGCGACCCCGGGCATGGAGGTCAGGACCTTCGCGAGAGGGTGGGCCTCCAGCAGTGCGGAGATCCTGGTCTCCAGGATCTCGCGGCGTTTGAGGAGCACGGCGAGAGACTCGGCCAGGCCGGAGATGATCTCTCCTGCCGAGGCCGTGCCGGGGACCTGGACGGTCTGCTCGGCCAGGGCGCCATAGATCTGTCCGGCCAGCTCGCGCGGGGTGCGCATGCGTGGGGCAGCGTCGGTCATGACCTGGATGAGCTCCTCGGCGGGGGCCTGAGCCAGGGCGGTCGGGGAGCCGAAGGTCTGCAGCAGGGCCAGGACGGCCGGGCGGCGCAGCCGTGGTCCCAGGACGCGTTCCAGGGCGGGATGGATCGAGGTGAGCAGTCCGCGCAGCCGGTTGGAGGTGCGGGTGGCGTCCTGGGCGAGGTCGTCGTCGTAGCCCAGGACCATGGTCAGTTCGGCCCGCACACTCTCGTCCGCTTCGATGCTGTGCAGCAGGTGGGGCATGGTGCGGGCGGCATCGGCGATGACGTAGGCGTCGCGGGCGTCGGTCTTGCCGTTGCCGGGGTGCACGTCGGCGAGCCGGCGCATCGACAGGCCCGGCAGGTAGGCGACGTCGCATCCACAGGTGCGGGCGACGGTCACCGCCAGGGTGCCGATGGAGGCCGGCTGGTCGACCACGACCAGGACCTTCCCCTTGCGTTGGAGGCGGGCGAACAGCTCCCGCAAGTGGGGCTCGCCGTTGGGCAGCGGCTTGTCGAAGGTCGTGCGTCCATCGCGCAGCAGGGCCGTGTTGTGGTGGGCGGACTTGCCCACGTCCAGGGCGCAGAACACGTCGATCGATGTGAAGTCGTTGCTGGTCACCGGGCTTTCCCTCCCCGGAATTACCGCCGGTGACCCGCCCGGGCACCGGCGATCGGCAGCCACATTACGCAGCCCTGCCCGAAGGCAGGCGCGCTTCCATCAGCGATCAACCGGTGCCGCCGGGACCGGCGACAGCACCCCCCGGATCATCAAGAACAGGGGCAACGAGTCATACCGGCCCCGAAGGCCACGAACCCGAACCGGGCTCTACGAAGGAAGGTAATGGGCGACGCGCAGCTGCTGTCCACCCGGGTCACAGTCTGGGCCGGCGCCCTGCTGCACGGAGGACAACGCAGGTCGGTCATCAAGGCAGCCGATGACCTCCTGACCCGACTCGGCCTCGAACACAACCCTGTCAACGTTCTGACCGACGCCACTACATCGAGCCGACTGGACGCCGCGAAGATCACTCGTGACGGAGACCGGGCCTTCCACGACACGCAGAAAGAAGGCCTGCCCACCGCCATCCTGCGTCACCTGTGCGACGAGTTTGCGGGCCCGCAGTGGAACGTACCAGTGATCGAGTCCAGGGAGCGGGCGTTGCTCGAGGTGGAGAACGACCAGACGCCCTCCTCGTCCGGTAGGAACCGGATCCGATAGACCCCCTTGCCGTCGTAGAAGCCGTGAGCTGTCAGCACCCGCTCCTCATGGCGGAACTCGGCTGCCAATACGACGTCGGTGAAGGGATTTCCGTGTTCCGGTCCGAAGAGCTCCAACTCGAAAGTCCGCCATTGCGTCGCGGTGTCCTGCTGGACGAGCCTGGCGCTACCGATCGTCACCTCCGATGACTCGTAGTCCGAGGGCGGAACGACCGCCGAGGTGATGGAAGAGGGTGGGTTCGGGGCGTCCTCTACAACTGTGGCCAGCTCGGCGAAGAAGGCCTTCCAGGCGGCTCGGTCATTCCGGATGCCTTCCATGAAGCCGGCCACCTGCTGCAGCGTGCCGTACATGAACTGCACCCGGATCGGCGCGTTCTCAAGACCGGGGAGGTGTTTGTGCACCACGGCTGCGGCTCGTGGGTTCCGGAGTACCTCGCCGAGGATCGATGAGGGACCGTAGGACATCGAGGCTTCTTGAGTGGGACCACCGGGGACGTCAGGGGTGCAGGGCGGTCACGGCGGTGCTGAGGTGCTGTTTGAGCGTAATACGGGTGTCCGCAGCGGCTTCTCGCGACAGTGAGGTACCGGCGGTGAGCGCCTTGCGTACCGCGAGAAAGTCGGCGGGGCTGTTGACGCATTCGGCGGCGACCAGGGCGGGGCCCCGGTAGCGCAGCGTCGTGTGCTGTCCGGGGCGCTTGCCGGCGCGGACGATGACGTCGTCGTCCGGTCCGGCCAGGCCCGCGATCTGCAGCTTCAGGCTGCCCTGGTCGGACCAGAACCACGGCACACTGCGGTAGGGCTGAGGACGGCCGACCAAGGTCGTGGCAGCCGCCCGGGCCTGTTCGGCGGCGTTGTCGACGCTTTCCAGGCGGAGGCGCCACACGCGCCCGCGAGTTGGGGAGGGATCGGGAAGGTTCGCGCAGTCGCCGACGGCGAGGGTGTGACCGTCGGAGGCCAGTGACCTGTCGTCGACCACGATCCCGTTGTGGCAGTGCAGGCCCGCCTCAACATGGCCGCCTCCGTCAGCTGTTTATTCTGCGGTCCCGCGGACGGCCTCGTCGACATTGTCCTACACAGCGATCAAGTCGCTTATCCCAATGAGCGGTTGTGACCGTCACGGGCTCCGGGCGGCCAAGTCCTTTCAGCCATCGAGCGGCGACAAGCTGACTGCCATACCCGGAGTCCTCGAGTCCACCGATCCTACGAATGACCGGCGTGGACCCGTGCGAAAACGGTAGGACAAGCTCACACGCCATCTGCTGACCAAGTAACGCTGAGTGCGCAGCCTGAGGACCGCGCTCACGCCTTTCCGTGACCGCCTCCCACCATCCCAAGGGATCCGGCCTGACCACCACTGAGATGCCACCCGCACCGCCATCACCCTGCCTGCCCTTTGACCACGCCCGCGTGGGGAGTCCGTCCTGGTCGCGCAATCAGGCGCCTCACGGATCGCCGCGGCGTGGCTGGCAGAGGGAGAACCAGGTGCTCCACCCAGCCCCTCGCGTCCGTTCGGTGAACCTCAAGCCGCCCGTCCGGGGAGGACCACCTCGACGCGGGTGCCGCGGCCGGGCGCGCTGTCCAGTCGTACTCGGCCGCCGTGCAGTTCCGCGATGGCGGCGACGATGGACAGTCCGAGCCCGCTGCCTCCGCTCGCGCGGCTTCGACCCCTGTCAGCACGGTAGAAGCGGTCGAAGACGTGGGCCACCGCGTGTTCGGGAATGCCGGGTCCCTCGTCCTCGACGCGCAGGAGCACATCGCTCCCGGCCCTCACCAGATCGACGCGGCAGGGGGTGCCTGGGCCAGCGTGCATGCGGACGTTGCCGAGAAGGTTGCCGAGCAGGCCGCGCAACTGTGCCTCGTCACCCAGGACGGTCACTCCGGGCTCGATGAGTGAGTGCAGCGGGCGTGCCGGTTCGACGGCGGTGGCGTCGCGGCAGGAATCGGCCACGACGCGGGAGAGGTCGACCTGTTCGAGTTCGGCGTCGTCCTGCTCGTCGAAGCGGGCCAGCATCAGCATTGATTCGACCAGTCGTGTCATCCGGTGGATTTCGGAGAGCATGCGGGCGACGGCGTCGTCGACCGCCGCCGTGTCCGGCAGCGCGCCCTGCTGGTAGAGCTCGGCGTACCCGCGCAGCGACTGGAGCGGGGTGCGCAGTTCGTGCGAGGCATCCGCCACGAACTGGCGCATGCGGTCCTCGGACTGCTCGCGGGCCGCGAGGGAGGCCTGGATCTGCCCGAGCATGCGGTTCAGCGCGTCGGTGAGGCGGCCGACCTCGGTGTTCGGGGCGTCGTCGGCCGCGACGATCCGTCGGCCGAAGTCGCCCGTGGCGATGGCATCGGCGGTGTCCGCAGCCTGTTCCAGAGGGCGCAGCTCCCGTCGGACCATCGCGGTGCTGACCAGCGCCACTCCGGCCAGGCCGGCCAGCTCGACGATCACGATGACGGCCGGATCCCCGCTGAGGATCCACGTGAGTGCGGTTGCCGCCATCGCGCAGGCGCACAGGGCGGTGACCAGCACGCTGAGCCGGGTGCGCAGGGGGCGGGCCCGGCTCAGCATCGGGGCTCCCCGATCCTGTAGCCGACGCCACGCTGGGTGTGGATGAGTGGCGGGCCCAGGGCGTCCAGCTTGCGGCGCAGATAACTGATGTACGTGGCCACCACGGTGTCGTCGCCGTTGAAGTCGTACGACCAGACGTGCTCCAGCAGCCGGGCGCGCGGCACGACCCGGCCGCTGTGCAGCATGAGGTAGCGCAGGAGGCGGAACTCGGTGGGGGAGAGGTCCACCGGGCTTCCGGCGCGGCGGACGGTGTGGGTGTCGGGGTCGAGTTCGAGGTCGCAGACGCGCAGGACGCGGTCCGGGCGCTCGTGGCGGCGGGTTCGGCGCAGGACGGCTCCGACGCGGGCGGCGACCTCGTCGAGGCCGAAGGGCTTGGTGATGTAGTCGTCGCCGCCCTCGCTCAGGCCGCGGACCAGGTCCCTGCGGGTGTCGCGCGCGGTCAGGAAGACGACGGCGTGCGCCAGGCCGTCCGAGCGCAGCCTGCGCATCACCTCGAAACCGTCGCCGTCCGGGAGCATCACGTCCAGCAGGATGAGTTCGGGAAGGAACTCGCGCGCCGCGATCAGGGCGTCCTTGGCCGTGGTGGCCGCACGGACCTCGTATCCGATGAATCGCAGAAAGCGGCCGACCGTGTCGAGGATCGCGGGTTCGTCGTCGACCACCAGCAGTCGACCGAGCGGCTTCGGTGCCGTGGCGTCGGTCCTGGCGGGCTGATCGGACATGCGGACCCTCTTCTGTTCGCTGCTTCTCGGCGACTCCATTCGATCATTTCGCGGCCGCGTGGACGTGTTCCATGGGAGTTGTGTGTGAAGAGCGGTCGCCGGAGGCTCTTTCGGCGGGAAGGGCCGCACGGTGTTCCTAGCGTGGATCACGCAGATGTCGCCTGTCCTCGCTAGGTATCCGGGAGTTTTCGCGTGTCCACGCTCTTGTACCGCCTGGGCCGTTTCGCCTACCGGCGCAAATGGTCCGTCATCGGCGCTTGGTCCGTGCTGTTGCTGGTGGCGGTCGTTGCCGCACTGGGGCTGATGAAGCCGTTCGCCTCGGCCACGACCATTCCGGGCACCGAGGCCCAGCGCACGCTCGACGTCGTGCGGGAAGAATTCCCCACTGACGACGCCCACATCACCGGGAAGATCGTCTTCCGGGCGCGGAGCGGGGCGACTGTGAGCGCCGGGGAGGCTGGAGCGGCCGTTCGTCGAAGCGTCGAAGCGGTCGCCGACGTACGAGGCGTGACGTCGGCCGCCGCTCCGTCGGCGAAGGCCGGAACCGTGTCCGCCGACGGCAGGACGGGCATCGCCGAGCTGGTCTTCTCCACCAAGAAGGGCGCAACGCTGCCGGCGACCACGAAGGGCGCCGTCGAGGAGGCCGCCGCCGACGCCCGTCGGGCGGGGCTGACCGTGGAACTCGGCGGTGACGCGTTCTCCCAGGTCAAGGTCGAGGTGCTGGGGCCCGGGGAAGCGGTCGGCGTGCTGATCGCCCTGGGCGTGCTGGTCTTCGTCTTCCGATCCCTGCGCGCCGCGGTCATCCCGGTGGCCACCGCGCTGGTCGGGGTCGCCGTAGGCGTCCTCGCACTGCTGTCCTTGACCAGCGTCGTCACGATGGACAGCACCTCGGTCATCCTCGCCGTGATGCTCGGCCTCGCGGTCGGCATCGACTACGCCCTGTTCATCGCCTCCCGCCACCAGACCCAGGTCAGGGAGGGCATGGACCCCGAGGAGTCGGCCGGCCTCGCGAACGGCACGGCCGGCGGCGCGGTGGTGTTCGCCGGCGCCACGGTCGTGATCGCGCTGGCCGCGCTGTCCGTGGTGAACATTCCGTTCCTCACCGTGATGGGGCTGGGAGCCGCCGCGACGGTGATGGTCTCCGTGCTGGTCGCTGTCACCCTTCTCCCAGCCGTGCTCGGTCTGATGGGTACCCGTATCGCCACCAGCACCGTCCCGGTGCTGCGCCGCTCCACGGAGCGTGCCGCACGCCGTACGGAGCGAAATGGCGCGGGGCGGCGTTGGGCGACCCTCGTGTCACGGCGCCGCTGGACCGTGCTCGTCGTGTCCCTTCTGGGCCTGGGAATCCTTGCCGTCCCGGCGGCCGACCTGCAGCTCGGCCTCGGCGGTACCCAGGACCCCGACACCTCCGCGGCGCGCGCGCAGCGACTCGTCGACGACGGCTTCGGTCCCGGCTACAGCGGCACCCTGGTCGTTCTGGTCCAGGGCGCCACCAGCACCGTGGTCGCCACTGCCGAGGAATTCTCCTCGACGGTCCGGGACCTGCCCGGCGTCCGCGCCGTGTCCCCGGTGGTGACCGCGGCATCCGGCGACGCCGCCCTGATCAGCGTCACGCCGTCGAGCGGGCCGGAGACGGAGGCCACCAAGGGGGTTCTCGTCGAAATCCGGCACGCGCGCGACGCTGTCGAGGAGCGCACGGACACGGACATCGCGGTCACCGGCACGACCGCCGTCAACATCGACGTGGCGGACAAGCTCTCGGCGGCTCTGCCCGTCTACTGCCTGCTGGTCATGGGCCTGGCGCTACTGCTGCTGGTTGTCGTCTTCCGCGCGATCGCCGTACCGGTGAAGGCTGCCGTCGGCTTCCTGCTCTCGCTGGGGGCTTCGCTCGGCGCACTGGTCGCCGTCTTCCAGTGGGGATGGCTCTCCGGGCTCCTCGGTATCAAGGACACCGGCCCGGTGCTGAGTTTCCTGCCGATGCTGCTCGTCGGCATCCTGTTCGGCCTGGCGATGGACTACGAGGTCTTCCTCGTCTCCCGGATGCGCGAGGAGCACGCCCACGGCCGCCCGCCCGCCGAGGCCATGATCCGGGGGTTCGCCCACGGTTCGAAGGTCGTGACCGCGGCCGCCCTGATCATGATCGCCGTCTTCGGGTCCTTCGTCTTCGCCGATATGCAGGTCATCAAGGGCATGGGATTCTCCCTCGGGATCGGTGTGCTCCTGGACGCGTTCGTCGTCCGTATGACGCTTGTGCCGGCGGTGATGGCGATCCTCGGCGGCAGAGCCTGGTGGCTGCCGCGCTTCCTGCAGCGGGCCCTGCCGGACGTGGACATCGAGGGGGAGAGGCTGGCCCGCCGGACGACTCACCCGGCCTCGGCGCCCGGCGCGCCGCCACGGCAGACGGATGGCGCCCGGGTCGCGGTGGGCACCGGGGGAGGCGATGCGTAGCCAGTCAAAAACCTACTGACGTTCGAGATTGAGAGGTATGAGCCACCTCGGACGATGTCGCGAGCCCACTCCGGACGCGGCCCGAGTATTAGTCAAGACCTAATAGGAGTGCACGGCGGCGCGGTGACCCCTAATCAGACCTGGAGCCGGACTCCTCCCCACAGGCAGAGGGCCCCGTCGCCGTGCCCCTCTCGGACGCGATGGTCGTGACCTGAGCCGTCCGCATGGCCACCGCCCCTGACGAGGCGAGCCACGAGCTCTCTCCGGAGACCGAGGACCGCGCGGTGAGCTGGGGGGCACGAGCTGCTCATCGGACTCGGGCCAGCGAGCCCTCCGACAGTAGCCAGGCTGTCAGACCTCGTCGAGAATCGCGGGACCGCCGAGTAGGGCGGCCCCGTCGACGCCCCGGCCTTCGGCCACGCGGTTGATGAAGGCCGCCGTGCGGGCGGTGGCTTCGGTTGCCTCGGGTAGGAAGCCTGCGGCGATCTGCCGGGCGTGGGTCATCTCCGGCCACACCTCCAACTCCACCTGCACACCCGCCCTCGCCACCAGCTCCAGTGAGTCGTCCAGCAGCATCTCGGCGCTCGACACCTGGACGAACAGCGGCGGCAGTCCGTGCAGGTCGGCGAGGAGGAGTGAGATGAGGGGCGCGTCGTAGCGCTGATCACCGATGTAGTCGGTGGTCATCGCGCTGTCCGCGCCCGCGAGAATGAGATCGGTGTCGCGGCGTTCCACCCAGCTGCCGGATGCGTAGCGCTCGATGCGCAGGTCGAAGACGCCGGAATAGAGCACACCGGCCAGGGCCCGTGTGTCCTGCTGCGCCTTCGCGTGCAGCAGCACCGCGGCGGCGAGGTTGGCGCCCGCGGACTCCCCGGCGACCACTACCCGTGGGGCGAGGGTCGCGGCGTACTCGAATGCGGCGACAGAGTCCTCCAGACCTGCTGGGTAGGGGTCTTCGGGCGCGAGCCGGTACTCGGGGAGCACCACACGCGCCTGTGTGCCCAGGGCCAGATGGGCGGCGAGCGGCCGTGCGATCGCCGCCAGTCCGGTCCGGAACCCTCCGCCGTGGATGTAGAGGATCACAAGATCCTCGCGAGGCCGGTCAGGGGTCATCAGGTACGAGCCGTCCCGCAGGTCCGCCAGGGGTTCGTCGAGGACTCAGGGAACGGGCCGGTACATCGCCGCGATGTCGGCCTGCTGTCGCCGCTCTGCGGCCAGGTCGGCCGGCTTCGCGTTCGCGTCCGTCCGACCCGACTTGATGATGTCCTTCATGAGGCTGAAGGCATCACTGGGCATCGCTCTGGTCCTCTGTGTCGGTGATCTCAGGATGTCGGGCAGGTCTCGTGGTGCTCGCCGGGGCCGACGTCGAACACCCGCCCGTCCGGCATGGTCACCGTCGCCGTGGTGCCCGGTGGAACCGTGACGGTCAGGTGGAAACGGCCGTCCGAGACACGCCACCGGGAGGCGATGCGACCGTACGCGGAGTCGAATTCGGCCTCCGCCGAGACGAGGCCGCCCCCCGGCTCGGGCCGGATGTCGAAGTGCCGGTAGGCCGGGAAGCTCCCCGGGGCACCAAGGTCACCCTGACCCACGGTGAAGCGCATGAGGTCGGCGGCGACGATCTTTCTCACGGTGTTCCGCCAGTCGGCCGTGGCTCTGCACCTGAAGGTGTGTGCGATAGGCGGTGAAGCCGGGGGTCAGGTCGTCCTCGCCGACTCGGACTTCGGTGGCCTGGGCGTTGACAACCGCGACGGTACGTCTCGCTTCGCCAAGGCTCCTTGCGAGTCAAGTCACGCGAGCTGCCCGAAAGGGCAGACACAGTCATGCGGCTCAGCTCGGGCCCCGGTCGTCCTGCCTCCCTAACGTGAGCCGGTCTCCGGCCGCCGCCCAAGGCAGGGGAAGGCCGGCCTTGGGCTTTCGGTTGCGATCCTGCGGAGCCGTCGCGCCGTTCACGGCCGGTGCGTTCAGGTCCGCTGCTGCACGGCCACGACGGTCAGGGCTTTCCCGTCCCTGACCGCCGACTGGGTCTGTCCGCTCACTCCGTCATGCAAGGGTGCGGCTCGTCTGCATCAGTTTTTCCAGGAACTCCTGGGGCAGTGGATTCGGCAAGAATCCGAGGAACGCCCGCATGGTCATGGACTCGACCATGCGCATCGCGTCCGCGTTCTCCGCTGCGACGGCGGCCTGCTCCTCGGTCAACCCCGACTCGAGGGCCTCGGTGAGGGCGGGGCCGACGGACGCGTGGCCGAACCACTCGCCGACGGTGGAGTCCAGCGTGAGCGGCTTCGCCAGCAGGTCCCCCGCGAGGTCCAGGGATACGGCGGCGACGACGGTGTGGGCATTCTCGGCGAGTTGCACCTCGTACCGGCCCGCGGCCACGGTCCAGTCGGCGCGGGTGATGTCCCAGTAGGCGAACGCGCGGCGGTCCAGGTCGATCTCGACGACCGTGCTCTCGCCGGGTGCGAGGGACACCTTGGCGAAGCCGCGCAGTTCCCGGGCCGGGCTGCTGACCGGTCGCTTGGGGGCGGCCACGTAGACCTGGACCACGTGCTTGCCGGACCGGTCGCCGGTGTTGGTGACCGTGACGGTGGCCGTCGCCGTGTCCGCACCGGTGGCGGTGACGCGGAAGTCGCTCTGCTCGAAGGTCGTGTAGCTCAGGCCGTGGCCGAACGAGTAACGGACCGGGACATCCGCGCTCTCGTAGTAGCGGTAGCCGACCATCACGCCCTCGCCGTAACGGACATGCCCCTGCTCCCCGGGGAAGTTGAGGAAGGACGGTGTGTCCTGGAGGCGGAACGGGATGGTCTCGGCGAGACGGCCGGAGGGGTTGACCCGGCCCGCGAGCACGTCGGCGATCGCGCCCCCGCCCGCCTGGCCGGGCAGCCACGCCTCCACCACGGCGTCCACCTCGTCGTGCCAGCCCTCCAGGCTCACCACACCGCCGTTGAGCAGCACGACGACCGTACGGCGGGCCGCGCGGGCCACCTCCTGGATCAGCTCGACCTGATCCCGCGGCAGATCGATGTGCTCGCGGTCGAAGCCCTCGGACTCGTCGGCTTCGGGCAGGCCGACGACGAGCACGGCGGTGTCGGTCTGCGCCGCAAGCGCGACGGCCTGCCCACGCAGGTGGGCCGCGTCGGCCTGGCCGGTGGGGTCGTACCCCTGGGCGAAGTCGATGTCGGCGTCAGGCAGCGCGGCGCGCAGCTGTTCCAGCGGGCTGTCGACGCGGGTGGCGTTGACGTGGGAGCTGCCGCCGCCCTGGTAGCGCAGGGTCTGTGCGAACTCGCCGATGAGGGCGATGCGGCCGGTGGGGCCGAGCGGGAGGGTCCGGTCCCGGTTCTTGAGCAGGACAAGGCAGTCTGCGGCGATCTCGCGGGCGAGCCGGTGCTGCGCCTCGTGGTCCACCCCGGCCGGGGTGTCCCCGGCCCGGACGCGCTCCGCGAGCGTGCGCAACCGGGCTACGGCTGTGTCGACGACTCCCTCGTCCAGTTCGCCCGCCCGCACCGCCGCGGCGACCTCCGCGTCGGTGGCGCCGCCGTTGCCGGGCATCTCCAGGTCCGTGCCGGCGAGCAGTGCGGCGACGCGGTCGCTGACGGCGCCCCAGTCGGAGACGACCAGGCCGTCGAAGCCCCATTCCTCGCGCAGCACCTGGGTCAGCAGCCAGCGGTTCTCGGCGGCGTGGACGCCGTTGACCCTGTTGTAGGAGCACATCACGGTGGCCGGCCGCGCCTGGGTGACGATGCGTTCGAACGCCGGGAAGTAGATCTCCCGCAGGGTGCGTTCGTCGACGTCGGAGCTGACTCGCATGCGGTCGGTCTCTTGGTTGTTGGCCGCGAAGTGCTTGACCGACGTGCCCACGCCCTGGCTCTGCACGCCCCGCACGTAGGCGGCTCCGAGGACTCCGCTGAGCAGCGGGTCCTCGGAGAAGTACTCGAAGTTGCGGCCGCACAGCGGTGAGCGCTTGATGTTCACGCCGGGGCCGAGCAGAACGTCCACATCGAGGTGCCGGGCCTCGCGGCCGAGGGCTTCGCCGAGTCGGCGCAGGAGGCCGGGGTCCCAGCTGGAGGCCAGCGCCACAGCGGGCGGGAAGCAGGTGGCGGGTTCGCTCTGGTGTATTCCGATGTGGTCGGAGTCCGCGCGTTGGCGCCGCACTCCGTGGGGGCCGTCGCTGAGCACCAGCGAGGGGATCCCGGAGGCCTCGGCGGCCTCTGTGCTGCCGAAGTCCCGGCCTGAAAGGAGCGCGGTCTTGTCGTCGAGACTCGGCTCGGTGGCCGTGTGGGCGTGAGTCATGTGGCTTATACCTCGAGATTTCTGGGCGGTTGCCGGGTGCAAGAGACGCGGACCGGCATGCCGACGCGTGGAGCGACGGCTGGTTCGGCGTTGCGGGAGAGGTGTGGAGAGGTGTGCGTCGGTGAAGGAAATCCTACCGCCAATACCAAATGATGCTAGGTTTTAGCGTATGAGAACAACACCTACGCGTCAGCGGACGCCGCGGATCGGACGGACTGTCAATCCGCCGGCCACGGCGACGCCCGCCGCTGTGAGGAAGAGCAGCGTGTAGTTGTCGCCGCCGCCGATCGCGAGGATGAAGGGGGCGATGAGCGGCGCGAGTGACTGCGGCAGGGCGCTGGCGATCCCGAAAACGCTCATGTACTTGGCGCCTTCGGTCTCCCGGTTCGGGATGACATCAGTGACCAGTGCGATGTCCACCGCTCCGAAGACGCCCGCCCCGAGCAGGATGATCTGGGAGCCGACCATGACCTGCGGGAACGATGGCGCGGTCGCCACGATGGCGAAGCCGACGGCGAACGCGGCAGCGGCGGCGTAAATGAACGGTTTCCTGCGGCGCAGGCGGTCGGAGAGGATGCCGCTGACCACGGCGCCCGTGGAGGTCATCAGCAGGCCGATCCCGCCGGAGAGTGCGAGCAGACCCGTCACCTCGCTCAGTTTGTAGCCGAGGTGGTCGGTGAGGAAGTAGAGCTGGTAGGTGGACAGGAACATCAGGCTGAGCTGGATCAGGAACCGGCCCGCCCAGGTCCATCCCAGGTCCGGGTGGCGCCGCGGGTTGAAGGTGAGGCCGCGGAACACTGTGGCGAAGCTCTGACGGTCCTTCCCCGCGACGCGTACGGCAGGGTCGGGGAGGAGGACGACGACGGGCACGAGCGCTAGGGAGGCGAGGGCGGCCGGGACGAGGAACAGCAGGAGCCCGGAGCCCTTCAGGGGTTCCGCGAGCTGGAAACCAGCCACTCCCGCGATCTGTGCGGTGAAGCCGAGCATCCCCGACACCTTGCCGCGTTGCTGCTCGGGCACCTGGTCGGGAAGTATCGCCTGCATCCCCGTCATGATCGAGCTGAGCCCCAGCTGACCCATGACGAAGCCGACGAGCACCATGCCGACTGACGAGGCGAGACCGGTGACCACGGATCCGGCGAGCAGCGCCGGGATCCCGGCGATGATCCAGGGCTTGCGCCGGCCCAGGCGCGCGGTGGTGTGGTCGCTCAGGACCCCGATGACGACACCCGCCACGATGTTCACCAGTGTTCCCGCACCCACCACCAGGCCAAGGCTCCTGGTCTTGCCGTCCGGGTCGATGTCCCCTAGCCGGATTGCGAGCGACACCAGCAAGGGGGTCAACACCGCCAGATACAAGCCCAGGTAGGCGATGACGTAGAGGGTGATGAACCGGCGGCTGACCGGGGCGGGAGCACCGGAGCCGCGTTCGGCCACGACTGCTCGGGCGGGGAGCCCGGCTGAGGGGTGGGACATGGCGGCCTCCGGCCGGTCAGGCATGCTCATGCGCGGATTCGGTGGGGGAGTGTCGACGCGGGCGCGAGATGCTCCCGCGCAGGTCCTACTGGTGGGTGCCGCCGTCGATGCGGATCTCGGTGCCGGTGATGAAGGCTCCGTCGTCGGAGACGAGCATCGCGACGACGCCGGCGACGGTGTCGGGCGAACCGAAGCCCTCGCCGAGGGCGGGCGTGAGCTTGGTGAAGAGGTTCCAGTCGGTGTCCTCGGGGACGAGCGAGAAGATGTTCTCGGTGATGCCGCTGGAGATGCTGCCCGGGTTGATGTTCACCGCGCGCAGGCCCTGCTTGGCGTACTCCTGGGCGATGCTGTGGGTGAAGGACAGGATCCCGCCCTTGCTCGCGGAGTACGCGGCCATGAACGGGTGGGCGAACTGGGCCGAGGTGGAGCTGAAGTTGACCACCACGCCCCGGCCCGTCTCCAGGAGTGCGGGCAGCGCCGCCCGGGTCACCAGGAAGGTGCCGGTGAGGTTCACGGCGATGATGCGGTTCCACAGTTCCAGGGAGCATGCGTGGGTGTGGGCCCCGCGCAGCATGCCGGCCACGTTGACCAGGGCGTCCAGGCCGCCGAATCCGGCGACGGCGTCCGCCACGACGCTGTTCACCGCGCTCTCGTCGGAGACGTCGAGGAGGGCCGTCCGGAGCCGCTCACCGGTTCCCGCCTCGGCGGCAAGCCCGGCCGTCTCCGCCAGGCCGTCCTTGTCGATGTCCGTTGCGACGACGCGCGCTCCCTCGGAAAGGAGCCGAAGGGTGGTGGCACGGCCGATGCCGGAAGCGGATCCGGTGACGAGGATGCGGCGGCTGTCCAGACGTTCCATAGGGCTACCTCTTGGTCTTGCGGCGGACCGCTGAGTGCGGTGCGCGCACGCATCGTGGTCGTTTTTGAGGAGAGGGAAGATGCGCCGTACCCCGCGCTGCGGCCTGCGGCGGGGTACCTGCGCCGCATACGCGGCTCGTCGGGCGCGACGAGACAGAAGGGCGTCGGCGACCGACTCTAAGAGCAAAAAGCGAATGGCGCTAGGTATTGGGCGCCGTGGATGTACCAGGACCGTGAAGAGGTCGCCGAGGGCATGCGTCGGCGACCGCGTGGCACACCCTGTGACGGTGCGCGGGGGCTTGAACGCGGTACTGCGGTGAGGTGCGGCGTCGAAAAGGCTCAGGCGCGGTCGCGGGAGGACGCCTTGTGCGCCTGACCTTCGGTCTCGTCCGACCAGGCCAGGCACATCCGGTTGAACGCCTCGATCGTCTCCGCCATGTCGACACTCGGGTCCAGCAGCCACTGCAGCTGGAGCCCGTCCGACAGGGCCACCAGCATCCGCGCCATGTGCCGCGGCGCGACGTCCGGGCGGACCTGCCCCTGTTGCTGGGCCTTGCCCAGACCGTCCTCGATCTGGGCACTCAGGTCCGCGTACCGCTGCTTGAAGAACGCGTGGGCCGGATGGTCCGGGTCGGACGCGGCGGCGGACAGGGTGACGAACAGGTCCACCAGGCCCGGCTGCTGGGCATTGTGCGCCACGGTCCGGGCCACGGCTTCGCCCGGGGACGTCGCGTCGGCGACCGACTCGGTGTCCAGGGCGTCCCGTTCGGCCAGGACGGCCAGCAGGAGCTCCTCGCGGGAGTCGAAGTAGTGCAGCACACCCGCCTGCGACATGCCCACGCGGTCGGCGATCTCCTTGAGCGACGAGCCGCGTTCGCCGTGCTCGTTGAAGACCTCCAGGGCGGCCCGCAGGATCTGCTTCCGGCGTTCCAGGCCCTTGCGGTAGGGGCCACGGGGCTTGCGTGGTGTGCTCACGCCCCGACCGTACTTCACCGTCCGTCAGCTCGGCATACCCGGGACTCACAGGCGTTCAGGCTGGTCGTGCCACGTGGGTGCTGAGCCGGGTGTCCAGGACCGAGCGTCCGACCCGGAGCAGGTGCGGCCCGGATCGGGTGCCCCAACCGCTTCCGGTCCAGCGTGCGAGAGCCTGTGCGGGCACCTGGATGGTGGCGACCGCGGCCGCGCCTGCCTCCGCCTCGATGGTGGCGAATCCGACCAGGTGGGCCGGTTCGGAGCCGTCGGCGGGTTCCAGATACGCCTGGACGACCTCGCGGCCGGCTCTTGAGCCGGTGTTGCGGACGTTGACACTGACGGTGAGTCCGCGCGCCAGGTCTCCGGTGAGCACGAAGTCCTGGTAGTGCCAGGTCGTGTACGACAGCCCGTGACCGAACGGGAAGAGCGGTGCCGTGCCGGACGCGGCGTAGGCCCGGTGCCCGATCAGTGTCCCTTCCGCGTAGTCGAGGACGCCGTCGACCGGCTGGGTCGACAGCACCGGAACGTCCTCCTCGACCGCCGGGAAGGTCGTGGGCAGTCGGCCGCCCGGCTCGGTACCGGTCAGGATGTCCGCGATCGCGTCACCACCCTCCTGGCCGGGGAACCACGACCACAGCAGCGCGGCCGGTCGTTCGGCCCACGGCATCAGGAAGGGCGAGCCGGCGTTGACGACCACGGCGGTACGGGGGTTCGCGGCGCAGACCCGTTCGACGAGCCGGTCCTGCAGACCACGCAACGTGAGGGAAGCGCGGTCGGCGTTCTCGGTCTCGGTGTCGGCGTCGCTTCCGATCACGAGGACGACGACGTCCGCGTCCGCCGCGGCGTCTTCTGCCGCCTGCAGTTCTTCCTCGTCGCTGCCACGCGGGACGTCGTAGCCGAGGCCCAGCAGAGCGATGGGGTAGGGGAGGTTGCGCTGCGGGCGCACCCGCACCAGGATGTCGGACTCGCCCCGCACCGCGGAGAAGACGAAGGTGTGCGACGGCGGGTTGAGCAGGAGTGCGGCGAGGTCGTCGCCTTCTTGCAGTTCCTGGTGGGTCTGGGGCTGCTGCCCCGGCACGTGCAGCGTGAAGCGGCCGGTTCCCAGGACGGACAGGCGATGCTCGCCGGACTCCGTCAGGGTGAGCCGGGTCCGCACGCACAGTTCATCGACGTCCTCGCCCAGGATGATGGGGAACCACCAGGCCGAGGGGTCCTTGTGTTCGTCGGAGATGAGGGTGCCGTCCGCCGCGCGGTACTCCAGGCGCACACCTGGCGCTCCGTCCACGGGGTCAGTGGCCAGTCCGGCGTGGATCGGAGGCAGTTTGGCGTGCGGGAAGACGCCCGGGTGGACGGTGACCTCGACGTGTTCACCGAGCGCGCGGCGCAGTCCTTCCGCGGGTGTCACGACATGCTCGGGCGTGACATGGGCGCTTCCGCCGCCTTGCGGTGCGAAACGGACCGCGTTGGGTCCGATGAGCGCGACCTTGCGCAGCGCGGCAGGGGCCAGGGGCAACAGGCCGTCGTTGCGCAGCAGGACCGACCCGCGTACAGCGAGGTCGCGGATGCGTGCGCGGATGTCCCCGGGCACAGCCTCCGTCGGCGGTGCGTCGATTCCGTCGAGGGCGCCGGTGCGTGCCGCGAGCCGCAGGATCCGCCGTACCTTGTCGTCGACCACGGACTCGGGCACGCCGCCCTGTTCCACGGCGGCGACCAGTGCGTCGCCCCAGGGGCCGTCCGGTCCCGGCATCACCAGGTCGAGGCCGGCCAGGGCTGAGGCCTCCAGGGACCGGGCGGCCTGCCAGTCGGAGACCACGACACCGTCGAACCCCCATTCCTCCTTCAGCAGGCCGGTGAGCAGCTCGGCGTTCTCGGTCATCGTCGTGCCGCACACCGAGTTGTAGGCCGCCATCACCACCCAGGCCTCCGCCTCCCGCACCGTCGCCTCGAAGGGCGGCAAGTACGTTTCGCGCAGCGTCGTCGGGTCGATCCGGGCGTCGTAGGTCATGCGCTCGGTCTCGGAGTCGTTGCCGACGAAGTGCTTGACGGTGGCGGCGACGCCGGTCGACTGCACCCCCTTGACGAAGCCGGTGGCGATGCGTGCGGTGAGGTGGGGGTCCTCGGAGTAGCACTCGAAGTGGCGGCCGCCGAGGGGTGAGCGGTGGAGGTTGACGGTGGGGGCGAGAAGGACGCGGATGCCCATCTCGCGGGCCTTCAGTCCCATCAGCCGCCCGGCCTCGCGGGCAAGGTCCTCGTCCCAGGTCGCTGCCAGCGAGGTGGGGCTGGGGAAGAGCAGTGCGGCAGGAGCGTCGCCGCCGAACGTGGTGCCACGGGGGCCGACGGGCCCGTCGGACAGAGCGAGAGAAGCGAGGCCGGCGGCGACGACCGGTGTCAGGGTCCAGGCGTCGCCGCCGGTGAGCAGGGTCACCTTCTCTTTGAGGGACATGGCGTCGAGGCGCCGGGCGAGATCCGCTTCGTCGACTGACTGCCGACGGGCCATGGGTTGCCTTTCGGTGATGGGAGGTCTGGTCCGCCGAGGGCGGACCAGACAGGGGGCACGGTCAGGAGTGGCTCAGGGCCTCGCCCGCGGTCACGTCCTCGGTGCGCTTCAGCTTCGGAATCAGCGCCACGGTCAGGAGCCCCACCGCCGCGAGACCGGCGCCGAGGAGCATGGCGTTCTTGTAACCGGCGTCCAGGTAGAAGCGGGTGCCCTGGACGACACGGCTGTCCTGGGCGAGGACCACGTAGACGAGTTGCGTGATCACCGAGATGGTCACGCCCTGCATGAGGTTCTGCAGGCCGCTGGCGGTGGCCTGCTCGTCGGGGTCGACCGCCTGGATGATGAGCACAGGCATCGACGCGACGATCATGCCCATGGCGAACGCGGAAACGGGCCCCAGGATGATCAGCTGGAAGCTCGTGTAGTGCCAGCTGTGCGAGAGCACGAAGCCGAGGCAGGCGAGCGCGGCGCCCAGGCCCAGCGGGATGCGTGCGTCGATCCTGCGCACCAGGGCGCCGGTGCCGAAGCCGACGAGCAGGATGAGGATGCTGGAGGGGATGCCGATGACCGCGAAGTGGGTGGCGGTCATGCCCAGACCGTCCGAGACCGTGGGGATCTTGGGGAAGAGGACCAGCAGCTGCGTGATGACGCCGGTGCCGAAGACGGTTCCGGCGATGAGGGAGGTCGCGACCATGACGCTCCACACCGGGCGGCGGGACATCATCGTGAGGTCGAACAGCGGGTTGGCGGACTTCTTCTCGATGGCGACGAAGAGGATCACCGCCAGCACGCCACCGACGATGAACCCCAGAGTGGCGGCGTCCGTCCAGCCCCACTCGCCGCCCTTGCCCACGCCGTAGATGACCGACGCCGCGCCGACGCCCAGGAGCAGCCCGGACAGCCAGTTGAACCTGCTGTCCTTCACCCGGTGGGGTGTCTCGGGCACGACAGTGAGCAGGAGAACCAGCCCGACGGCCGTGGCGATGGCCAGCGCCCACAGGACGCCGCGGAAGCCGAAGGAATCCAGCAGCCACCCCGTGAGGAAAGGGCCCCCCAGGGCCACGAATGCGATGCCGCTGCCGATGAACCCGCTGGCGGTGCCGACCTGCTTGGGCGGGAAGAGCTCACGGACGCTGGCGTAGGCCAGGGCAGCGATCGGCGCGTAGAAGCCGGCGATGGCGCGGCCGATCAGCAGGGTCTCGTAGTTGGTGGCGAGTGCGGCGACGATGTCGCCGACCAGGCCGAGCACGGTGATGGCGATCATCGTGTTGCGCTTGCCGTACAGGTCGGCCGCCTTCACGACGAAGGGCAGGACGACCGTGCCGACCAGCGCGTTGACGAGGAGGAACCAGCCGATCTCCGCCGTGTGGAAGTGCAGGGCGACGGATGCCTGGGCGCTGCCTCCGAGCAGGCCGCTCAGTGACAGCAACTGGGTCGGCCACATCAGGGCCACCGCGATCAGAGCCAGACGGGCACCGAGGCCTGCGGGCTCGGCAGTGGTCGGGGACGCCGGTGCGGTGGGCGGGGGCGCGGAGGGAGTGGTGGATGAAGACACGGCAGTGTGGCCTCTCATCAGAAGGCGGCCCGCGCGGCTCGGCGGACTGCGGGAGGGCGACGGCACCTGCCCGCTCATGCGGAGCGGTTCGGAGCGCGTCGAGCGGTGGTGAGTGGCTGTCGAGCACGACGTGCAGGCGCGGGGCGCAGCAGCGACGCCGGTGGGGGACTCGGACGGAGCCGGGAAGTGCGGCTTGCGGCGGTGAGGTCGGATGCCGACGCGAGGGGTTGGAACCTTTCAGATCCGTGGCGGCCATGACGGGAACCATGGCCTGAACCGTCAACCGTCCCCAGTGGTGACCTGCTGGTCACCGACGGAGCGTGGACAGACGGGAAAGACTGCTTCCTAACTGCACGTGAACGGGGGTGATCGGACCGTGTCGGAAGTTCACACGGCGGAAACCTAGTGGCATTCGGGTTTCATGGCTAGGGTTCAGTCACAGACTTTTTCGAGCCACTCCGGACCGTCGGTCTAGGTGTGGGTCATGGATTGAATCGATTCATAGAAATGGGGAGCCCCTAGTGATCCAGGCAGCCCGCACCCACGCCGTCACCGTTGCCGACGTCCGCTTCGAGCATGTGCGTGAACCCGTCGGCCTGGGCACTGCCACCCCCCGTCTGTCCTGGACCACGCTCACAGAGACCGCGAACTGGCATCAGACGGCTTACGAGGTGGAGCTCACCAGGCAGGGGGGATCGGAGCCGACCGTGCTGCACATCGAATCCGACGATTCCGTCCTCGTCCCCTGGCCCTTCGCACCGCTGCCGGCCCGCAACCGAGCCACCGTCCGTGTCCGCGTCACCGGGCCCGACGGCGCGAAGTCCTCCTGGAGCGAGCCGGCGACCGTCGAGGCGGGGCTGTTCGCTCCCGAGGACTGGTCGGCGGCCTTCATCAGTCCCGACTGGGAGGAGGATGCGCAGCTCGATCAGCCCTCCCCGCTCCTGCGCCGCGAGTTCGACCTGCACGGCCCGGTGCGTTCGGCTCGCCTCTACGCCACCGCGCTCGGCGTCTACGAGGCCGAACTGAACGGCAACCGGGTCGGCGACCACATCCTCGCACCCGGGTGGACGGCGTACGACAAGCGTCTGCGCTACCAGACCTTCGACGTCACCGGCCTGCTCCGTCCGGGCCGCAACGTCTTCGGCGCGGTGCTCGCAGACGGCTGGTTCCGCGGCCGTATCGGCTTCGACGGCAAGACCCGGGCCGTCTACGGCAACCGCCTCGCCTTCCTCGCACAACTGGAAGTGACCTACGAGGACGGCACCTCCGAGCGCGTGGTGACCGACGGCTCATGGCGGGCGGCAACCGGCCCCATCGTCACCTCCAGCCTGTACGACGGCGAGGTCTACGACGCCCGGCTGGAACGGGACGGCTGGTCGGAACCCGGGAACGACGAGGCCGGCTGGCGCGCGGTCCGCACCGTCGAACGTGACCTCGCCACCCTGGTCGCCCCCGACGGACCACCGGTACGCCGTATCGAGGAGATCGCTCCGGTCTCCGTCACCACGACGCCCTCCGGCAAGACACTCCTCGACTTCGGCCAGAACCTGGTGGGACGCCTGCGCGTGACGGTGACCGGCGAGCCGGGCCGGCAGCTGGTACTGCGCCACGCCGAGGTCCTCGAAGACGGCGAACTGTGCACCCGCCCGCTGCGCACCGCCGCCGCGACGGACACCTACACCCTGCGCGGCGAGGGCACCGAAGTCTTCGAACCCCGCTTCACCTTCCACGGCTTCCGCTACGCCGAGATCACCGGCGTCCCCGACGACTTCGACGCCGCAACCGCGGTGAAGGCCGTCGTCCTGCACTCCGACCTTGCCCGCACCGGCACGTTCAGCTGCTCCGACGACCTCGTCGACCGTCTGCACGAGAACGTCGTGTGGGGCATGCGCGGCAACTTCCTCGACCTGCCCACCGACTGCCCCCAGCGCGACGAACGCCTTGGCTGGACGGGCGACATCCAGGTCTTCTCGCCGACCGCCTCCTACCTGCACGACAGCGCCGGTTTCCTCACCTCCTGGCTGGCGGACCTCGCCGCCGAGCAGGGCGAGAACGGCGTCGTCCCGTTCGTCGTGCCCAAGGTCGTTCCCGGAGCCGACTCGGCCACGGCGGCCTGGGGCGACGCGGCGGTCATGGTGCCGTGGGTGCTGTACGAACGCTATGGCGACACCGGGGTCCTGGCGGCGCAGTACGAATCGATGCGTGCCTGGGTGGACCACGTGGCCGGCCTCGCGGGTGAGTCCCGACTGTGGGACAGCGGCTTCCAGTTCGGCGACTGGCTCGACCCGACGGCCCCGGCCGGACGCCCGGACGCCGCGGCCACCCCGAAAGAGCTCGTGGCCACGGCCTACTTCGCCCGCTCCACCCACCTTCTCGCCCGCTCCGCCGAGATCCTCGGCAAGACCGCCGACGCCGAGCGCTACCAGACGCTGGCGTCCGAGATCCGGTCCGCGTTCCAGAAGGAATACGTCACCGGCGCAGGCCGGATGATGGCCGACGCCCCCACCGCCTACGCCCTCGCCCTCTGCTTCGACCTGCTGCCCACAGCCGACCAGCGCGTCCACGCCGGGAACCGGCTCGCCCAGCTGGTCCGGGGCGGCGGTTACAAGATCGCCACCGGCTTCGTCGGCACCCCACTGATCTGCGACGCCCTGACCAGCACCGGACACGCCGACACCGCGTACCGGCTGCTGCTCCAGCGCGAATGCCCCTCCTGGCTCTATGCGGTCACCATGGGCGCCACCACGATCTGGGAGCGCTGGGACAGCATGCTGCCCGACGGCACGGTCAACCCGAGCGGGATGACCTCCTTCAACCACTACGCGCTGGGCGCTGTCGCCGACTGGCTGCACCGCACGGTCGCCGGCCTGGCCCCCGCCGCACCCGGCTACCGGCGCCTGCGCATCGAGCCGGTGCCGGGAGGCGGACTCACCCACGCGGAGGCAGCGCTGCGCACGCCGTACGGCGACGCGGCGGTCTCCTGGTCCCTGTCCGGCGGCGAGCTGACCGTCGAGGCCCTCGTACCGCCGAACACCACCGCCGACGTGCTACTGCCCGGCCGGCAGGAGCTGCAGGTGGGCTCGGGACGGCACATCTGGACGGTGTCCCTCGCGACGGATGACCACGCGCGTGCGCCGCTGTCCCTGGACATGGCCATCGACGCGCTGCTGGACCGCGAGGACGCGATGCGCGCCTTCAAGGACCTGCTTATCGCGTACATGCCGGAAGCCGCGGCCTACATCGAGGACGGTGCCTCCTCCGCCCCCGCCGGCACCACAGTGCGTTCCGTCGCGAAGATGCTGCCCAACGGTGAGCAGTTCCTGGTGGACCTGCAGGAGAAGTTCGTTGCCCTGGAGGCCGCCAGTTCCTGAGTGCCACCCCTGCCGACGCTCACCCGCATCACCTCTGAGGAGTACGCGTGTCCACACCCGTTGGTACGAGCAGTCGTTCGCAGCGGCTGCGGATGAAGCTCGCCGGACACGTCCTGCGCAGACTCCCCGCGCCGGTGCTGGGGGCCGTCCTACGACGTGGGGCGCAGGGCGGAAAGTCCGCGCTACCGCCCTTCGGCGAGTTCGTGGCCCTCCTGGAAGGGCTGGGACCAGCCGCAGACCGCGTCATGGGCCAGCACAATCCGATCGATCTGGTCGCACGCCTTCCGGAGCTGGCAACGGTGACGGTTCGCCACCTGCGCCTCGGGCCGGCAGGGGTACCGGCCCGGGTGTATCGCCATCCGGACAAGCCGGTCGTTTCGGCACTGGTCTGGGTCCACGGCGGCGCCTACGTCAGCGGCAGCCTCGACATGTACGAGTCCCACTGGGTGGGCCTCGCCCTCGCCGCCCGGGGCGTTCCGGTGCTCGCCCTCGACTACCGCAAGGCCCTGCACGGTGTGCGCTATCCGGTGCCCCGCGACGACGTGCTGGCAGGCTGGCACTGGGCTGTCGAGAACAGCACCGATGTCCTTGGCGCCACGGCCGACACGCTCCACCTCGGTGGCGCGAGCGCCGGCGGCAACCTGGTCGCTTCCGCCACCCGGTATCTCCTCGACCACAGGAAGCCGCCGCCGCGCACACTGATCCTGGCTTACGCCGCCCTCCACAGCGGAATCCCCGACTGGGACCCGGCGGAACTGGCCGCCATACGGGAGGCCACCGACGGCACCTCCTTCGAACCGCAATGGCTGGTGGAGATGGACCTCCACTACGCCGGCCCGGACCACATGAATGACCCGGCGGCCTTCGCCGGGCTGGGAGACCCGCTCCCCGGCCATCCCCCCACCTTCTTCCTGGACTGTGAGAACGACACGGTGCGGCCGTCGGCGGAACTCCTCGCCCGCCAGTTGACCGAGGC
This sequence comes from Streptomyces sp. NPDC037100, assembly GCF_055606225.1. NCBI lineage: Bacteria > Bacillati > Actinomycetota > Actinomycetes > Kitasatosporales > Streptomycetaceae > Streptomyces > Streptomyces sp. NPDC037100. The sequence continues at coordinate 284,601 of NZ_JBVJSX010000009.1, forward strand.
CGGCGTGCCGTGTGAGCGCCACCTGCTCACCGGTGCGTCACACGGCTCCCTGAACAGGCCCGCGGGCGCAGACGGCCAAGAGGCACTCGGGGTGCTGGCCAAGTGGATCGAGGATCGTTCGTGAGCCGGTGACTCGGCGGGGCCCGTCGGAATGACTGAGGGCCGTCTTCACCGGCAACTACCTTCATCAACGGCCTCTGGTCGAGCGTCAGGGACGGCAAACCTAGCTGCCGGTGCGGACCTTGGGGATCTCCAGGTCCAGGTCGTCGGCCAGCGTGATGAGCACTTTCGCGCGGTGTCTGGTGGTCGACTGGCCCGAATGCTCGAGCGGCCCGGTCGAACGAGATTGCCTGCCCGAGGCACTGGCGGCTGCGGGCTGAACGATAGGAAGGCTCTCTTCCACAGCCGTGGTCCTGGTTGCGAGCCGGTGGCTGGCCCTGGCGGCTTGCCTTGCCAGGGCCAGCCACCTGGATGACGATGGGGGTGGCCGCTCCCGGCGGCCCCGACGCAAGCAAGGCGCTATGACGGAAGACACCACGGCATTCGCTCGACTCTCTCCGAAAGTGCTGGCGGCAGCACGTTCAGTGGATGCTGTCCTCGCCACGGACGGCAGACCGGCATCGTCCCGCCGAAGGTCAACTTCGCCACACCGCTGACGGAGGGCCCCTTCCGCGCCTGGCCGGTGCCCGGCCAGATCTGTTTCACGTACGGCGACCTGCGTGTTGACGGCGACACGCACGTGCTGGACGTCTTCGGCCGCCCGATTCCGGGCCTGTACGCCGCAGGCGAAATCGCGGGGAACTTCTACGAGCGGTACCCGGCGGTAACCTCCGGCCTCCCTTCGATGACCTTCGGCCGGCGGGCGGGGCTCACCAGGTCCCGTTAGATCGCCTCCACGGCGGTCACCGTATGACCTCGGGACCGCGGTCGGCGACATCGCGACGGCTGCAGCCGCCGCACCTCGAATCCACATGCTCCACCGGGGCATCTCTACGCGAGGGATGCGGAGAGTAGCGCCCGTTCCCGTCGACGATGTGGTGGATCTTCGTCGACTCCCGCCACGAGCGGTGCCCAGCGCGTGGTCACCCAGGCGCGTGGAGCTATCGTGAGCGCTCCCGCTGACGGGCGTACACAGGGCTGTCGAAGAACAGTGCGTGGCAGTGCTGGGTGATGTTCTGCAGGGCGGTCAACTTGGGGTCCTCGCTCATGTCCGAGATCCACACCCCGCGCGCGGTGCTGGAGTAGCGCACCGCCATCCGGGAGTCGCTACCCGGTGTACGCGAAGAGGAGCTGCACGGCGTGGTCGGTGAGGTGTTTGGTCGCCTCGTCGACCTGGGCACGCCAAAGAGCACGTTCCTCCCGCAGGGCACTACGGACCGTGTCAGTGGCCTCCGGCACGATGGGTGCGGCGAGCAGATGGGGCACTGCAGACAGGAGGTCCAGCATGTTCGCCTTGCACTTCTCGCGGGCCTGCATCTCGCCCGGAAGCGCCGGTCGCGAACTTCGAGCAGGGGCGAGACGTGCCGCCCCGCGACGATCAGGTTCAGCAGGGACTTCACGATCGAGATCAGCGCCGTCGTGCTCCACGAGGGCATCCAGTCAGGCATGGCGAGATTGTGGCGGGTGCCCGCTGAGGCCAGGGAAGCGGCGGGACAGATCCATCACGAACCAGGCGGCTGGATCCGCCTCCGTCGGCCCCTGAGGCATGCTCACATGAAGTACCTGAGCCATGTACGGGCTGTCCGCGCGGCGGCCCAGTTCGGCGGAAGACCTCGTCCACGGACCTTGCGTAGCGCTCGGGCTCTCGCAGGCTGGTGCGCACGACACCACATGCCGTAGCCCGGGAGCCGGGCGGCCGGGTACCCCCGGCCGCCCGAGCCGGTCAGTCGCCGGGGAGGCGCTGGACGGTGTGCGGTGCCCGCACGCCGTCCAGGACCGTGGCCTCGGGTGCGGGGGAGGTGCCGCCCGAGGTGGCGCGGGTGAACGCGGCGGTGCCGCCGAGGAGCGGGACGTGAACCGATGTACGGGCCAGGTCCAGGGTGAGCGTGGGGGTGGTGGACGGTGGGTCGATGAGGTTCTTGTCCGTGCCCGCGATGATCAGGGCCAGGCGGTGGCCCTTGGGGACGACGTGGTCGGTGGCCGCGAGGTCGAGCGTGATGGTGTAGGCCTTGCCCGGGGTGAGCGGGACGCCCTTGCGGTCGGAGGCGTGGTTGCCGAGGTCGGCCCACCCGCGGCTGAACACGGTGTAGTCGACGGACTTCTTCTTCGCCCGCGTGGCCTTGAAGCAGGCGCTGTCCTGCTTGGTGCTGCTGCCCCAGCAGGTGCGGTTGGTGAGGGTGGTGATGCCCTCGGCCTTGTGGGCGTAGTCCCGGATGGTGGCGGGGCCGAGGTCGACGAGGACGGCGGAGAGATGGGCCGTCGACGTGGTCGGGGTGGCGGTGACGGTGACCTTGGTGGAGCCGGACAGTCGCAGGTCGCTGGTGAGCGGCTTGGTCAGGAAGCCGGACTTCTCGGGCGTCGTGCTGCCGATCCGTGCCGCCCAGTCGGTCTCGCCCCGCGCTCGGTTGTCGGTGAACGTCTCGGTGCCGGTGCCCTTGTTCAGGCCGAGGGTTCCCACGCCCGGCCGGCTGCCGGTGCCCGGGTACAGGGTGGCGGTGTGCGTGGCGCGCGGCGGCCAGAGCTTCGAGGTGACCCACTGGTCGGGGTGGCGCTCGATGTCGGCCATGGGCTCACGGTCGATGCCGTTGTCGTAGCCGAGGAGTTCATGGTCGAACCAGCGGTGCAGGGTACGGACCCAGTCGGCACGCCGGAAGTCGAAGGGGTCGACATGACCGGTCTGCGAGAGCCAGATCTTGCGCTCGACGCCGTTCTTCGCGAGGGCGTCCCACCACTGCCCGAAGTGCTTGGCGCGGACGTTGAGGTCCTGCATCCCGTGCACGAGAAACACGCTCGCGCGGACCTTCGCCGCGTCCTTGAGGTAGTCGCGCTCAGTCCACAGGGGCGTCCAGTCACCGCTGCGCGGGGCCCCGTCGACGAGCTTGCGGTCCGTGGCCGCACAGTGCCTGGAGGCGTCGTCGCTCTGCACCGCCCAGGACAGCCAGTCGGGGCCGAACTCGGAGAACGGGGCGCCCTTGGCGAAGTAGTAGTCGTACCAGGAGGAGATCGCGCTGATCGGGACGATCGTCTTCAGGCCCTTGACGCCGGTGGCGGCGACGCCGTTGGCTATGGTGCCGTCCCAGCTCTTGCCGATCATGCCGGTGCGGCCGTTGGTCCAGTTCGCCTTGACGGCGGTGCCGCCGCGGCGGCTGGTGTAGGCCCGGGCGCGGCCGTTCAGCCAGTCGATGACGGCCTTCGCGGACCGGATGTCGTTGCGGCCGCCGACATCGACGCAGCCGTCGGAGCGGTTGGTGCCGGCGAGGTCGACACCGACGAAGGCGTAGCCGCGGGGAACGAAGTAGTTGTCGTAGAACAGCGGCATCTGGCTGACGCGACCGCGCGTGTCGTATTTCTTCTTCTGGTCTTCGTTGCCGCGCCCGCAGCAGGAGTAGTACGGGCTGGCGTCCATGATGACGGGGACCTTGCGGCCCTGCCGGGCGGGTTCGCGGGGCCGGACGATGTCGGCGGCGACGCGGTCGTTCTTCCCGTCGCCATCGCTGTCGAGGCCGGTGTCCACCCAGACGGACTCACGGACGGCATGGGCGTAGTTGTAGACCGGTCGGCTCTCCTTGGGGGCGGGGGCGGCCTGGGCCGCCGCCGGGGTGAGGAGGGCGGCCAACAGGGCGGCGGACATGGCGGCGTAGGCGCTGCGGACCGTGGCCCTCGCCTCCCTGTCGGCCGGGCCTGCTTCCGCCGGTGTGTCGCGCCGGGATGGTGGTGTCTGATTCGGGGTCATGCGCCCAAGGTCGCCGGTCCGCCCGCTTGGGCGCGTCTGCCGGGTCTCCTTCCCGTCCCCGCCGAACGGCCCGGCGGCCTCTGCCGATCGGCAGAGGAACACCCGGAAACCCGGCAGACGCGTCGGCCCACCCCGACCGGCGACCGTGAACGCATGACACAGACGGAGATCCTGAACGAGACGCCACTCCCACAGCCCGACGCACCGACCGGTTCGGCCACCGCGCCCGCACAACAGCCCCCGGTGGGACGGCTGGTCGGGGTGGACCTCGCCCGGGCCCTCGCGGTGTTCGGCATGTTCGCCGTACACGTCGCCCCACCTGCCGAGGGCGTGGGCGGCTTCGGCGGCTGGCTGCTGGGGCTGACCGAGGGCCGGGCGTCGATCCTGTTCGCGACCCTCGCCGGGTTCTCCCTGATGCTGATCGCCGGCCGCCGGGAACCGAAGACCGGCCTGGCCGGCCGGCAGGCGAGGGCCCGAATCGTGATCCGCGCCCTGGTCCTGCTCGCGCTGGGCACCGCGCTGACCATGCTCAAGACCGGGATCCTGGTGATCCTCGCCTTCTACGGCGTGTACTTCCTGCTCGCGCTACCCCTGGTGCGACTGCGGGCGAAGACGCTCGCCGTCCTCGCGACCGCCCTCGCGCTCGTCGGGCCGCAGGCGGCGTACGGCCTGAGGTGGCTGCTGGGGAAGTCGGGGGCGAGGACCGTCGAGGCGTACGACCCGATCGCCCGGCTCGGCGGTGACGGACTGCTGAACCTGCTGCTCGACGGCTACTACCCGGCGATCACCTGGATGCCGTTCGTCGTCGCGGGCATGGCGCTGGCCCGGCTCGACCTGGCCGCCCGCACGGTCCGACGCCGGCTGGCCGTGCTCGGCCCCGCCCTGATGACCCTCGGATACGGCACCTCCTGGCTCACGGCGAGGCTGTACCCGCCGCTGCAGGAGGGCAAGGCCGAGATGAAGGACATCTTCGCGAACATGGACCCGCAGTCCACCGCATCCCTGGAGCCGGGGTCTCCAGCCTTCGAGGCCCTCCACAACAAGCTCGCGGCCAGCTCGAACAACGCCCTGTCGCTGCTGGGGGCTGAACCGCACAGCGGCACGTCCTTCGAGATCGTCGGCGGCCTCGGCGTGGCGATCACCGTACTCCTCTGCGCGATCGTGGCAATGGACCGGCTGGCGTGGCTGCGCCGACTGGCGAGTCCGCTGGTTGCCGTGGGCACCATGTCCCTGACGCTGTACGTCGCCCACGTCGCTGCCTTCGCCATGCTGCCCGAGGAAGCTACCCGCACCTTTGTACCGCTGCTCGGATTCATCGCCGGTGCGATCCTGTTCGCCACCGTCTGGTCGCGCTACTTCCGTCGAGGACCGCTGGAATACCTGCTCAACAGCACCACCAAACTGGCGAAGTTCGTCCGGTGAGACGCGGCGTGCCAGAGGGCGCTCACCCGGTACTCGAACGAGATCGGTCCGGGCCGGGCGCGGATACGGCGACCACGTCCCCTGCCCTCGGGTACGCTCTGTGCCGATCACGGGCTACCGGCCAGTACCCCCGCACGGCCGTGGTACGTGCCTCCGGGCTGTGTGGCCCGGACGTGCTCGCGCTCCTCGGTCGGGCGACCGGCCGGCTCGCCTGCCGCCGTCGTCGTCGTGGAGGTGCCGTGGCCGGCTACGTGAAACTCGCCGCGGTCGTCACCGCCGAGGTGGTGACGACCTGGCAGTACCTGTCACGACAGGGCAGGTTGCTGGTGGCGTGGTGGTTGTTCCTGCCCTCCGCCGCGATCGTCACCGGCGTCGTCAACGTGCCGAGGGAGCCCGCCACGGCGATCGGCCTGCTGGCCGCCGCGGTCGCCCTGCTCTGCCGGTTCACGCGGCCGATCACCTCGCTGCTGGCCGGGACCGGCGTCGCGGTGGTGGCGTTGATCTGGCCGAGCATGATCCTGCCGGTCTTTCTCTGGCCGGTGAGCGCGACGCTCGCCTACGCGGTGGGCCGCCAGGTGCCGGACACCCGACGTGCCGTGGCCGCCTTGGCCCTCGCCACCGGCGCGCAATCCGCTGCCAACCTCGTCGACCAGGTCGCGGGGATGAAGGCCGACCTGGGGGCGGCCGGGCTCATTGTCGTCGTCACCGTGCTGCTGGTGGTGCTGCCGGGAGCCATCGGCATGTTGCAGGGGGAGCGAGCGCGGACCATGGATGCCCTGCAGGAACGCAACGCCCTGCTGGAACGCGCCAACCTGCTCGGCGAGTCGCAGGCCCGGATGCAGGAGAGAGCACGCATCGCCGGTGAGATGCACGATCTGCTCGGGCACCGGCTCAGCCTGATCGTCCTGTACGCCGGGGCCCTGGAGATGCGCACCCGCACCGCGGCCCCCGAGTTCAATGAGCAGGCCGACCTGCTGCGGACCACCTCCCGGACCGCGCTCGACGAACTGCGCGCCGTGTTGGGCATCCTGCGCCTCGACGGCGCCGAACCACCGGACGGCACCGAATCGGTGGTCGGCACGCGCGAGGATGTCAGCAACCTGGTCGCCGAGGCCCAGCATGCGGGCCTGCCCGTCACCCTGTCCTGGCACGGCGACGACCTCACCGACACCGACGCGGGCATCCGCCGAGCGGTCAACCGCATCGTGCGCGAAGCCCTCACCAACGTGCACAAGCACGCCCCGGGCGCGCCCACACGGCTGACCGTCACCGTCACCGCCGAAGAACTCACCGTCGACGTACGCAACGTCCCACGCCCGCCGGCCGTCCCGCCGCCCAGCAGCGGTCTGGGACTGGCCGGCCTGCGCGAACGCGCACGCCTGGTCGGCGGCGACTTCACCGCCGGCACGGACCCGCTCACCGGTGACCACGCCCTCACCGCCGTGCTCCCCCTGCGCCAGGAAGGCCCGGTCCCGATGAGCCCGGCCAGCGATCAATCCGCTCCGGCCGACCGGCAGATGCTTCCCTCCCGTACGGGCACCGAAGACGGGCCGTCCCACGACGCGTCACGACGGAAGAGCAGGACGGCCTTCCTGGCCCTTGCCGGAGGGGCCGTCCTGGTCTGCGGTGGCCTCGGCTTCAGCGCCTTCTACTACATCGAGTCGGCGGTCTCGCCACAGACCTACCGGAAGATCAGGACCGGCGACACCCAGGACAGGGTGCGCGAGCTGACCGGCGGCGACAACGCGACCGCCCGCGAAGTGGGCGAGGCCGAGCAGCCTGTGACGCCGCCCGACACCACGTGCGAGTACGCGCTGGCCGAGGGCTTCGGGAGCGTGTTCCGATTCTGCTTCAAAGACGGCAAGCTCATGCAGAAGGACGAGATCCAGAGGGCGTAACCGCAAACCCGGCAGGGTTCAGGGCCCCCGAAGCGGAGCGTTGTGCCCGATACGCGTGCTGGGTACAGCACCCGCCCAGCAGGCGCGCGCATCGGCTCGAGGCAGATCAGGAACGGCTGTCCGGCGGACGGATCCCGGCGTCGTGCGCCAGGATGGCTGCCTGGACCCGGTTGGTGCAGCCAAGGACGGAGAGGATACGACTGACGTGGGACTTGGCGGTCCCTTCGCCGATCAGCAGGGCCTTAGCGATCTCCGCGTTCGAGTAACCCTCACGGAGCAGGAACAGCACGTCGCGCTCGCGGTCGGTCAGAGCCGATACCCGGCGCCGCGCCTCGTCGGCCTGGCTCACGTCACGGTTGACGTAGCGTTCGATCAGTTGTTTGGTGACCCGGGGCGAGAGGACGGGCTCACCGGCGGCAGCCACCCGGACAGCCCTGATCAGGTCGTCGGGCGGGGTGTCCTTGAGGAGAAACCCCGCAGCGCCACAGCGCAGCGCCCGGGTGACGTAATCCTCCTCGCCGAAGGTGGTCAGCATGACCACGGTCGTCCGCGGTGCCGCCTTTCTGATCTCCGCGGCAGCGGCGAGCCCGTCGACGCCGGGCATACGTATGTCCAGCAGCGCCACGTCGACGAGGTGTTTGCGAGCGAGCTCGACGGCGTCGGCACCCGAGTCCGCCTCGGCCACGATCTCGATGTCATCGGCTACATCGAGCACGAACCGGATCCCGGCACGGATCAACGCCTCGTCGTCGGCCAAGAGCACCCGAATCACCCTGCCACCCCACTCAGTCAGCCGCGACGTCCCCGACGGCCAACGCGCAAGTCGTCCTTGGTCAGGACCCGGCGAGCGCCGCAGGTGTTGGCGCCTCAATTATCAACGGACCGCAGGGTGGCGTGTACCGAACGATGATGTGTGACATTTCGGGTCGGTCTGGCCCTGCTGCGGCGCCTGCGAATCACCAGCAGGGAGCCTGCGGCGATGGCCAGTAGACCACCGAGGGCGCCGTGGGCGACAGTGCCGCTCACCCCGGTGGCGGCGAGGCCGTCGGCCGTGTCGCTCCGGGCTGGCTGGACGTCGGACTCGCCGGTGCCCTCGTCCGTGTCCTGGAACTGCGTTCGTTCCTGGCTTTGGCCGAGGACCAGGTCGTCCGCGTCCGCGTGTACGCGGACATGATCCGGACCGCGACATGGGCGTGCTGTCGGCGCACAAACTCTGCTCCGACGCGCAGTGGCTGGAGGCCGCGCTCGACGCCCGCGACGGCTACCGCGCAGCCCTCGGTGAATTGCTACGCATCATGCCCCCGCCCGATCAGCAGGCCCGGCCCGTCCGCATGACGCAGCTCAAGGCCACCGCGACCCTGCCTCTGTCCGCCGCGCTGGCGCCGCCGCGTGCCGGGGCGGCCCGGGCCGGCCGACCCTGAAAGCCCCGCTTGCGCCACCTCACGTCCACCGAGATTGCCGGACGGACGAGGACCTGTACGGCGCACCGTTCGCCGACCGCCCCTCCCCAAGATCTTCATCGGCCTTCTAGGGCCAGCCGCCCGGCATGCTCTCCGCCCTGCTCGGCATGCACGACGGCCTCGCGCTCGCCGAGGGCAGCATCGACTTCCACCGCGACCACCTCGCCCGGCTCATCCACCCCGAGGGGCACATCGGTCGGCACGAGGTCTCCCACCTTCTCGACGGTGCACGACGGCCGGCTCGCCGAAGCCATCGCCGTCCGCGACGCCCAGTCCAAGTCGGTCGCCGCCGTCCTGCAAAGCCTCGTCCGTGTCCCGGCCGGCCTCGGCGCTGTCCCCGCCGCTAACGGCTCCGTCCCTCCCGGTGCAGAGCCCGGCGCACAGCCGCTGACCGCAGGCGATTTTCCCCTCACCCATCCAGGAGTTCCTCCCTTGGTTCTCCATCTTGATACCGCTGGCACCGCCGTCGGCCGCCGGGCAGGTGCACGCGCTCACCGTGTCCAGGCCGTGCTACTCGGTGTCGACCAAACCGCGACGCCGGCCGGCCCGGCGCTCGCCGGACTGTTCCTGCTCGCCGGGCCGCCGCCGACGCTCGCGGTGATCACTAGGCTTTCGCTGCTCGCCGGCCGAAGTGCAGTTCGTCGGCCACGGCCAGAAAGTAGCGCAGCTGCTGGATGTCCACGGAGTCAGTAGATCACCCGCCCCGTGTCCGCCTCCAGGGGACCTGCGACGTTGCCGTTCCGGTCACGTGCACATCAGCGAAACGGACGTGTACAGGCGCCCGTCTGCGGGGCAAGCTGCTGCACGGAAACGCGGTGTTCACACGGCCGACATCAGGCCGCCGCAGGTCTCCGACGTGCACGGGTACGGGCTTCGCTCCCGACCCCGGCGTGATCCTCCCTTGCCCTCAGCCTCGGGTCGGTCTGCCCTGCCCTGCGTCGGAGCGCGGCGCCGGCCGGCCCGGCCCAGGAGGCGAACGATGACCGGAGCAGTGACTGGCGGGGACACGTCGGCACCTCTGTACGGGGTCCGGGTGGTCGACACCACCGACGGACGCGGCGAGGGAGTGGGCCGCTTCCTCGCGGGCCTGGGCGCCGACGTGATCCTCGTGGAGCCGCCCGGGGGCGCTCGTGCCCGCACCCGGGCCCCGCTTCACGAGGGAACCAGCCTGTACTTCGCCGTGCGCAACGCCGGCAAGCGCGGCGTCACCCTCGACCTGGACACCGAGGACGGCCGGTGCGACCTGAGGGCGCTGCTGGACACGGCGGACATCTGGATCGAGTCCGAACCCTGCGGCGTGCCGGGCTTCGACTACGAGAGCGTCACGGCCCGCAATGCCCGGCTCGTCCTGCTCACCGTGACCGACTTCGGACTGACCGGCCCCTATGCGGGACACGCGGCGACCGACGCCGTGCACGCGGCCCTCAGTGGCCTTCTGTGCCGTTCCGGTCTGCCCGGGCGCCCACCGCTTCCGCCTCCCGGTTCGATCGTCACCGAGTCCGCATATCTGCAGGCCGCCTGGGTGACCCTGCTCGCGCATCACAGCAGCCTTGAGACCGGGCGCGGCGACCACATCGACTTCTCCGTGCACGAGGCGGTCACCCAGATCGTGGACCCCGGTTTCGGTATGGGCGGCTCCGCCGCCGGGGGCCGACGCGCCGCAGACCTGCCGCCCGGCAGACCCGCCGCCGGACATCTCTACCCGATCTTCCGGTGCGCCGACGGCCTGGTGCGCGTCTGTGTGCTGAGCGCGCGGCAGTGGCGCGGCATGCGGGCCTGGCTGGGCGAGCCCGAGGAACTGGCCGACCGGCGCTACGAGAACCTCGCCGTGCGCGAGAACATCGTCGTCGTCCCGCAGGACACCGACCTCGTGACCGCGGCCCCCATGGGGTGCGGATTCCAGACCGGCGCGGGATCGGTCGTCAATCTGCTGCGGCCCACTCCTGACTCCAGCCTGGTCGTGTACGGCGCCGGGGGAGTGGGCCTCGCGGCGGTCATGGCCGCCGCGGCCCTCGGCACCGGCACCGTCATAGCCGTCGACCTCTCCAAGGAGCGGCGTGCCCTGGCGACGGAACTCGGTGCCACCCACGCCCTCGACGGCGCGAGCGCGGACCTCGTCGAGCAGATCAGGGAGCTCACCCCAGGCGGCGCGACCCATGGCTTCGACACGACCGGGGCCCCCGGTGTGATCCGCAACGCCGCCCTGGCGCTGGCCCCCCTGGGGTCCCTGGTCGTCGTCGGCCTCGGCGCGGCGGACATCGGCTTCGACGTGATGGACCTCATCGGAGGAGGCAAGACGATCCGAGGCAGCATCGAGGGCGACGCGAATCCGCATGAGCTCGTGCCACTCCTACTTGACTGGCACGCGCAGGGCCGTTTCCCCGCGGACCGCGTCATCTCCACGTTCGCCTTCGAAGACATCGACGAGGCGGTCGCACGCATGCGGGCAGATGTCGTCAAGCCCGTCCTCACGTTCTGAGGCAGGGCCGAGCCCAGAGACACAGGTCCGGCACGGTAACGGGAGACGACCAACAGCGCGTGGTCGATGCCGCACGCGATACCGATCATCGAGTCGAACGTCGGAGTGGTGATGGACAGGTCGAGGACCTCGGTGAGCGACATGAACGAGGTGACACCGACGCCTACGACGGCCGTCAGGAGGGGCAGCTCGCCAGCGGCAGCGAGCCGAAGGTGATGCCAAGGATTGCGCGGCAAGGGCGACACCAACCAGCTCGGTGGACCCGGTCTCCAGCAGTCCGGCAATGGCGGTGCCGCCCGCGTTGACCGTGAGTGGCGCCTGCCTCGCTGGCCCGACGATGAGAGCGGCGCGCCTCAAACCCTACGGTATGCACACTCTGACCATCGCCGCGGTGGATCTGATCGAACGGCTCGACCCCGCCGGCCTACTGGGTCGGCCTGTCCATGGGCGGCCTCGTCGGCCGACGGATGGCCGCTATGAGGACCCGACGAAGGCCCTGAGGTTCGGACCCACCTCGTCGCCTGTCTGGCGGGCGGTACGCGGTGTCGCCGCTGAGTGCCCGGGGGCCGCCCGTACCCACCCGCGCGGGACACAGGGATGGGAGGTGGATACGGGCGGCGGCACTGGGGCTCAGCGGTAGGTGTTGTTGCTGACGTGGTCACCTTCGAGCCACGACTTGAGTTCGGCGTGCGCGGTCCGTCGGCGCTCCTCGTCGGAGGCCTCGATGCCGGGGGCGTCCAGGGTGAACTCAAGGAGGAGGCCGTTCGGGTCGCTGGTGTACAGGGAGCGGCAGTACCCGTGCTCCAGGACGTAGGTCTCCTCGGGCTTCCAGCCGGCGTCCTTGAGCCGCTGGGCGACGGCGTCCTGGACCTCCGCGGTGACCTTGAGCGCGATGTGCTGGAACGGCGAGTGCGGCATCCTCGGGCCGAACTGCTCCTGGTCGGCCGGGTCGACGAACTGGAAAAAGGCCAGCGCGCTGCCGTCCCCGAGACCGTAGAAAGTGTGGCAGTACGTCCGCACGGCCCCGAAGAGCTCGTCGGACTCCTTCCACGTCGCCACCAGCGGCAGGCCGATGATGTCCTCGTAGAACGCCCGGGTCGCTTCCTGGTCCCGCGTGACGTAGGCGTTGTGGTGAAGTCGCGTCGGCAGGGAGCCGACGGCCGTGCTGTTGGCGGCTTCGGGCAGGGACTGGGTCATCGTTGACTCTCCTTCGTCATCTTCCGCTCACTGAGACGGAAACATCTCCGGACATCTGTCCGTCAGGCGAGCATGGGTCGACGGTCGCGCGCGGCTCTTCCCCGGTCAAGAGCCGGGAAAGGCAGGGGAATCAAGCCCTGCGGGAATCGGATGAATCGCGCGGAGAGCGGATCTGCGCGGAGCCGGACCGCAGCGCACCTGAGATCCCGGCGGGGCCGGGATCTCAGGTCCTGACCGTTCGCGCGGCATGCGCGGCCTGCTCGGCCAGAAGTGCCGCCAGCCGGTCCGGGGCGGAGAAAAAGGGGGAGTGGTCGCAGTCGATCTCGATGCTCTCGGTGGCGTGTGCCGCGCATTCGCGCTGCGCGCCGACCCGGACCGTCCGGTCCTTCGTGCAGACCACGTATACGGACGGTGCGGACCTCCACGCGGGTTCGATGATCGGTGTTCGCGGTACGCGGCTCGTCATCGGCCGCCATCGCTGTGCCGCCAACTCGGCCATGTTCGGCGGAGAGCGCGAGTAGAGGACCTCGCGGGCCTCCCCGCGCAGGATGACGGCGCCGTCTTCGCCCGTGTCCCATGCCGCCCGGAACTCCGGATGGTTCCAGCGGGGCGTGTGCGCCGCGGGTGACTCTCCGGCCAGCGGCATCCGCGCGGCCACGAAGACGAATCGGTCTGCTCCCTGCCCTCCGGCGGTCACCGGCAGGCCGCCGTAGCTGTGCGCGACCAGCACGACGGGCCGTGCCCGCGCGATCTCGCGGACGGCCTCCCGCACAGCGGCGGTGTCGTCCTCGAAGGAGGTGAACGGAAGGTCGATCGCCCGGCCGGCGACGCCGACGCGATCCAGCCGCTCCAGGACCGGAGCCCAGCACCAGCCATCGTGGTTGGCTCCGTGTACGAAGAGAATCAGGGGGTCCACAGCTCGCTCTCTGTTCAACGTTAACGGCGCATCGTCGCGGACGGCGACTCTCCAAAGCGCTCTTTGTAGGCGGCCGCGAAGCGGCCCGTGTGAGTGAACCCGTGGCGCAGAGCCACATCGGTGACCTTCACCCCGGTGGAGGGGTCGGCGATCAGCAGTTCCTCGTGGACCTGTTCGAGGCGGTGGCGGCGGACGTACGACATCGGTGACGTGCCCAACTGCCGACGGAACGCCGAATGCAGGGAACGTTCACTCACACCGGCGAATTCGGCGAGGTCGGCGACGGTGAAGGCGGCGTCGGGGGACGACTCGATGAGTTCCACGACGCGTCGGACCACACGGGGCGCCGGCAGCGGCTGCGCCGAGAAAATTCGGTCGGTGTAGTTGTGCCGTTGCCCGAGCAGCAGGGCGGTCAGGATGCCGTGTTCGATCTCCTTGGCGAGCACCGGGGGAGGGCCTGCCTTGCCGCACTGTTCGAGTGCCCGCTGCAGCGTCCTGATCGCGGCCGTGATGCCCTCGCCGCCGCGCTTGAGGTCCATTTCGGTCTCGAAGCGCAGGGGCGCGTGCAGCGGCTCGTTGAGCAGGTTCCGCAGACAGCGGTCGATGAGGGCCTTGTCGACGGTCAGCATGAGCTGGCGCAGCCCGGGGGACCAGCGCATGCTGACGGTCTCCGGGAAGCAGAAGACCGCCGCCCGGGCCGGGCCGGCGACCGCGGTGGCCTCACCGGTCGAGCCCTCGTCGATGAGCATGGTGCCGCCGAAGACGAAATTCACGCACACGTCGCTGATCGGCGGCGTGCAGGAGATCTCCACCGCGGGGCCGTAGCCAGAGGCCATCAGGCCGATGCCGTTCAGCTTCCGGTATTCGACGCGGGCCTGGAAGGGACTCCCGCGCTCCAGCACCTTCATGCTGTGCACGTTCTTGAGGAGTTCCTGCGTCCGTGCCCGCGCCTCGGACGGGTCCCGCGTGTTGATCAATCGGCCGTAGGGAACGCTGGTGCCCTCCGGTATCAGCCCCTCGTCCATCGACATTGACGGAGCGCGCATGACTACCTCCACCGTCGGACGCCTGTCCGTATGACGTCCAGCTCGCAGAATCCGGGGTTGCGACCGGTATGTCAACCGTGGTGCGGGAAGCGGCCCAAGGCTGCGGCATCCGGCTCGGTGTCTCTGCCGGCGACTCCCTACCTTCGGACGTCAGCACCACAAGAGCCGGAGGTAGTGCAGTGACACAAGTGACGACCACCGAGGCCGGGCGGGACGTGAGCAGTCCGCCGACCGAGGATTTTCTCGAGGTCCCCGGAGGGCGGGTTCATCTGCTGCGGGGCGGTAAGGGGGCGCCGGTCCTCTTTCTGCACGCGGCCGGCGGCGCGGGCCAATGGCACCGATTCCATGAACTGCTGTCGCGCGGTTTCGAAGTTCTCGCTCCCGACCACCCGGGGTTCGGCGGATCGGACGAGTTCCCCGAGCTGGAGGGCGTCGACGATCTGGTCTTCCACTACCTCGACGTCATCGAGCGGCTGGGGCTGGAGCGTCCGCACATCGTGGGCGCATCCTTCGGCGGATGGGTAGCGGCGGAACTCGCGGTCGCCCGCCCGGACCTGATCGGCTCTCTGACCCTGCTTGGCCCGGCCGGGCTGCGGCTGCCGGCACATCCGCTCGCCGATCTGTTCCTCATGACGCCGGATCAGGTGGTCGACGCACTGTTCAAGGACCCCGCCAAGGCGTCGGCCCTGTTCCCCGGCGAGCCGGACGTCGACGACATCCTCGCGGCCTACCGCGACATGACCGCACTCGCCCGCTTCTCGTGGCATCCCTTCCTGAACAACCCGAAGCTGGAACGCAGGCTGCACCGCATCACCGCGCGCACACTCGTCGCCTGTCCGTCCGAGGACAAGGTCGTCCCCGTTGCCCACGGAGCGCGCTACGCCGAACTCATTTCTCAGGCCCGGTTCGCACAGGTCGAGGACTGCGGTCACGCGATGTATTTCGAACGTCCGCAGGAGTTCGCCCAGGTTGTCACCGAATTCCTGGCCGAAGCCGATGCCAGGACCGAGCTGAGCGGAGCGAGCCGATGAAGTTCGTCTTCTTCCACCTGATGCCCTACCCGTACCTGCCTGACGACTTCGACGAGAAGTACCCGAGCCCTTCCCTCACCTTCCCGAACAAGTTCTTCGACCGTGAACTCGGCAACCGGCTCTACCACCGGTACCTGGACGAGCTGGAGTATGCCGAGAAGCTCGGTTTCGACGGGATCGCCGTCAACGAGCACCACCAGAGCGCCTACGGTCTGATGCCCTCGCCGAACCTCATGGCTGCGGCCCTTGCCCGGCGTACGGAGCGGGCGCAGATCATGGTGCTCGGCAACGCGATCGGCGTGCGCGGCAATCCGCTGCGGGTGGCGGAGGAGATCGCCATGCTCGACCACCTCAGCAATGGGCGGGTGGTCTCCGGATTCGTCCGCGGCATCGGCTGGGAGTACTTCGCGCAGAGCGTCAACCCGACCCGGTCACGGGACCGGTTCAACGAGGCCCACGACCTGATCATCAAGGCGTGGACGTCCGACGAGCCGTTCCAGTGGGTCAGCCCCAACTACGAGTACCGCTACGTCAACCTGTGGCCGAGGCCGGTGCAGGAGCCGCATCCGCCCATCTACATCCCCGGCGCCGGCAGTACGGAGACGATGAAGTTCGTCGCCGAGCACGGCCACACCTATATGTCGGTCTACGCCCCGACGCCCCTGGTCCGCCGCTGGTTCGACGGACACCGGCAGGCGGTGGAGGAACTGGGCATGGAACACGACCCGGTGAAGTCCGCCTTCTCGGTGCCGATCTATGTGGCGGAGACCGATGAGAAGGCCCACCGTGAGGGACGGCGGCACATCGAGTGGCTGTTCCACCGCGGGCTCAAGCAGAGCTTCCCGCAGGTCTATCCGCCGGGTTACATGTCGCCGGGCTCGATGCGCGGTCTGCTGATGTCCGGAATGAAGCCGTACACCGAGACGTCGTACGAGGAACTGCTGGCGGGCGGATACGCCGTCGTGGGCAGCCCCGAGACCGTCGCGGCCCGACTGAGCGACCTGCAGGCGCAGCTCGGCTTCGGCCAGCTCATCGGGCTGTTCTCGATCGGAGACATCACCGCCGAGGAGATGAACAGGAGCATGGAGCTGTTCGCGTCAGAGGTGATGCCCGCTCTGCGTCCGCTGGGCGTCGCGGGCAAGGTGCCGGCCTCCTCCTGACCGGTACAGCCCACGCTCGCCCCCCGGCCCGATCAGCCGGCCCGGGGGGCGAGCGTGGCGAGGGGACGGTTCTCCCATGCGGCCCAGTCGGCGCTGATGTCGCCGGCGGTGCGCAGCAGCAGGGGAAGATGGTGTTCGACCAGGCGGTCGACCGAGGTCTCGGCGGCATGCGCGTTCACGTTCACCGCCGCGACTGTGCGGCCCTGCCCGTTGCGGATGGGCGCGGCGACAGACCTGATGCCGAGAGCGAGTTCCTCGTCGGTCACCGCCCACCCCTTGGCCCGTACGTCGCGGAGCACCTCGTCGAGTTCGTCGCGCTGAAGGCGGTGCCGGGGCGTGATGCCCGACCTGCTGGGCTCAGCGAGGACGCGGTCGAGTGAGGGACCGTCCAGGGCAGCGAGCAGCACTTTGCCGAGAGACGTCTGCGCGGCGGGGAAGCGGGTACCGACGGTCACCGACAGCGTCACCAGCTTGGGCATGGCGACCCGGGATACGTAGACGATGTCGGATCCGTCGAGCTGCGCGAGCGAGCACGACTCCCGGGTGCGGTCGACCAGGGTACGCAGGTGAGGTTCCGCCAGCTCCCAGATGTTCTGCGAGCCGATGTAGGTCATCCCGAGTTCGAGCACGCTGGGCGTCAAGGCGAACCCGGCTTCGTCGCTGCGTACGTATCCCAGCTTCTGGAGCGTGATGAGGATCCGGCGTGCTGTGGGCCGGGCGAGCTGTGCCTCGGCTGCGACCTCGCTCAGCGTCATGTACCGCCTGCCCGGCTGGAAGCAGCGCAGAACGTCGAGCCCTCTCGCGAGGGCCTCGATGAAATCCGGACCGGCGTCCCGGCGCATCTGTCGTCCCTCCACGCCTGCGAAATGGGCGGACGGGCCGAATGACCGCCCACCGGATGGTTGTCCGCCACTGTACCGCCGCCCGCTCCGCGCAGGGCAGGTCCAGGTTGGCGCATGGCGCGACCGTGGGACGGCGCGCAACGCTGCCCCACGGTCACGCCGTGCGCCCACCTCACGCCTGCGCCGGAGCCAGCACCCTCTCGTCTCCCAGCCGAGCGGCGGCGAACTCGACGACCTGCCGGCCGACGGTCTCCAGCTGGAACCGGGCCGACTCGTCCGTGCAGGCGCCGGTGACCGGGTCGAAGAGCCCCGGCATCGAGGCATTCAGCGCTGCACCCATCGGGGTAGGCCACCCTCGCAGCGCGTGTGCGCAGGTGCGCAGGGTCTGCAGGGTCGCCACACTCGCTTGCCAGCCGTAAGCGACGGCGATGCAGCCGACCGGGAGCCCGGCAAGGTAGGAGCGCTCGTCGTCTCGCAGGTCCTCGACATAGTCAAGGGCGTTCTTCACCATCCCCGACACCGTGCCGTGGTAGCCCGGGGACGAGATCAGCAGTGCGTCCGCGTCACGCAGCGCGGCCACCAACGCGGTGGCCCGCTCCGTCCTCGCCGACTTCTCGGGATCGTAGAGCGGAAGGACGAGCTCCTCCGCGGTGATCAGCTCGACGGTCGCGCCGGCGTCCGCCGCAGCCGCGGCGGCGACCCGCAAGGCGCGCTCCGAGCTGGAGTTCTGCCGCGTCGTCCCGCCGATCCCCAGGACTCGTGTCGTCTGCACGCCCATGGCGTCCTCCACAGTGCGATCTCGTGCTCGTCATCGAGCGTTCGGTCCGTTGTCCGTAGGGGCGACGGTAGGAGGGGGCGGTCGGCGGCACGAGCCGCTTCCGGCACGGTCGGGCCGTTTCCGGCAACAGGACCACTTCTTCCTGCCGTACAACGGACTCACGTCCGTACAACGGCTACTTCAACCCACACGCGACGGACGACACACCTTCCATACGGAGGTGGGTGGTTGACACTGGCTGTATCAGGAACCCAAACTGTCGGACAGTCGTCCGCATGGCGGACAAGTTGAAGGGTGTCGCCCGATGACCGACACAGTTGGAGCCCTCGACGGGCTGCTGATCGCCGACTTCTCCCGCATCCTCGCCGGGCCGTACGCCACCATGCTGCTCGGGGACATGGGCGCCGAGGTGATCAAGGTGGAATCGCCCGCCGGTGACGACACACGCACCTGGGTGCCGCCGGTCCGGGACGAGGTCTCGACCTATTACCTCGGTATCAACCGCAACAAGCGGTCCATCGCCCTGGACCTCAAGAACCCCGGGGACCTGCGCCTGGCCAGGGAACTTGTCTCGCGCGCCGACGTCATGATCGAGAACTTCAAGCCCGGCGGCCTGGCGCGCTTCGGCCTGGACTACGACACGGTCAGCGCCGACAACCCGGGACTGGTCTACGCCTCGATCAGCGGGTTCGGCACCGCGGGTGGGGCGTCCCTGCCCGGCTACGACCTGCTGGTCCAGGCGGCATCGGGCCTGATGAGCCTGACCGGAGACGCGGAGGGCCCGCCGTATCGGGCGGGGATCTCGGTGTTCGACGTCATGACGGGGATGCACGCCGCCATCGGTATCCTGGCCGCCCTGAACCACCGCAACGCGACCGGGGCCGGGCAGCACGTGGAGGTCAATCTCCTGTCCTCAGCGCTGTCCGGACTGGTGAACCACACCTCCGCCTACGTGGCCGGCGACGTCGTCCCGCACCGGATGGGCAACGCACACCCCAGTCTGTTCCCCTACGAGCCGCTGCCCACGGCGGACAAGGACCTCATCGTCATCGCAGGCAATGACGGCCAGTTCCGCAGACTCTGCGCCGAACTCGGCCTGGACGAGCTGCCCGAGGACCCCCGCTTCGCCGGCAACGAGGCCCGCACCCGCAACCGCGAACAGCTGCGCCCGCTCCTGGTCGCCAAGCTCAAGGAGCGCCCGGCGGACGAGTGGTTCAAGAAACTGTCCGCGGCCGGGATCCCGTGCGGACCGATCAACCACGTGGACGGCGGTGTTGCCCTCGCCAAGGAGTTGGGTCTCGACCCGGTGGTCACCGTCGGCTCAGGACCGCAGGCGATACCGATGATCCGCAACCCGATCACCTTCAGTGCCACCGCGCCACGGCACATCCTTCCTCCCCCCGACCTCGACCAGCACGGCGACGAGCTGCGGGCCTGGCTCGCGGCGGACAAGGACGTGGACCAGTGACTGCCGGACAGCCCCAGTACCCGACCGGACTCGGCACATCGGATGCCACCACCATCAGACTGCTCGGCCATGACCTGGCGAACGACCTGATGGGCCAGGTCGGCTTCGGCGAACTCGCCTTCTGGCTCGCCGCTCAGCGCCGCCCCAGCGAGGGCGAGGTACGGCTCTTCGAGACAGTGTTGGTCGCGCTGGCCGACCACGGCTTCACCCCCACCGCCATTGCCGCCCGTCTGACCCTGCTGTCCGCACCGGAGTCCATCCAGGGAGCCATGGCCGCCGGCCTGCTCGGTGGCGGCTCCCGCTTCCTCGGTGTCACCGAGGACACCGGCCGCTTCCTCGACGAGGTGATCACTGCCGCGGGAGACCCGCTCCCGGCCACCACCGAGGAGTGGGACGCCCTGGCCAGCAAGGCACTGGCCGAACGCAAGGCGACCAAACGGTTCGTGCCCGGCCTCGGCCACCCCGTGCACAAGGAACGCGACCCGCGTACAGCGGTGATCATCCGCATCGCACGCGAGGAAGGGGTTTACGGCCCCCACCTCGCCCTGTTCGAGGCCCTCGGCCGCATGGCACCCGAGTTCCTCGGCCGGACCCTGCCCCTCAACGGCGCCGGTGTGTGCGGTGCCGCACTCGCCGACCTCCGGCTCCCCGCCGAGTTGCTGCGCGGCTTCGCTCTCCTGGCCCGCGCGGCCGGACTCCTCGGCCACCTCGCCGAGGAACTCCGCCGCCCCATCGCCGCCGACATCTACCACTCGGTCGACCGCAACGCCCGCTACGTCGCCGGTGACGCCGTCGGATGAACAACCGCAAGGACAGGAGGGGCTGCCTCGGCGGATGGAGAAAGCCCCTCCTGCGGTGCCCGTCGGTGAGCCGGGGGGCGGGTTCCACAGAGGACGGGGACTACGGCCACGACCACCTGACGGCCGGTTGCCTGGCTGCGGCATTACGCCTCGCACCGCCCATGTGGACCGGCTCCAGCCAACCACGTGGACAACGCCCGCCGGTACACGCGCGAACGCGGCATCGCGCTGGCACTTCAGCGCGCCCTGCTGCCCCGACCCAGATCTCCCACGCCACGGTGGAGATGGCCGCCCGCTATCGAACGTCGGGCGGCGACGCCGAGGTGGGCGGCTACCGGTTCGACGTGATTTCGTTGCCCGGCGCACGGGTCGGCCTCGTCGTCGGCCATGGCATCAACGTGTCCGCCACCATGGGCCCCTCCGTCCTGACACGCCCCATCCCCGGACACCGGCCAGCACCGCCGGCCAACCAGCAACGGAGTCCCGCCATGCCCGCTGAACAGTACGGGCGCCGACACCACCGCCTTCTCGACGCACAGCTCTCCGGCCTCGCCGGCCCAAAACCATCCGTGGCTTTCGCACCGGCCACGGCGGTGCCGGGTTCCGGCCCCACCGCGCGCTGTGGGGCCGGAATCGTTGTCAGTTCGGCGGAGATGAGTCCCGGGTTGGGTGAGAGACCGGCGGTGGTGCGGGTGTGGTGACGCTCAGCAGCCGGACGGTGGCGGGGCGGACGGGAAGAGAGGGTGCCCCTTGTGTGACGGCGGCAGGGGAACAAGGAGCTGCTGTCGCCTCTGGGTGGATTCGGTCACCAGGCCACCGGAAGAGCGGTGACGCCGTACACGAAGCTGTTCGTCCGCATCTCGATCTCGTCCGCGGGAGCGTCCAGACGCAGCGTCGGGAACCGTTCGAGGAGCGCGGGAATCGCGATGCGCAGCTCGACACGGGCCAGTTGCTGGCCGAGGCACTGATGGATGCCGAAGCTGAAGGCCAGGTGAGCGTTGGCGGAGCGGCGGCCGATGTCGAGGGTGTCGGGGTCCTCGAAGCGCTCCGGGTCACGGTTGGCCGCGAACAGGGCGGGGATCACCACATCGCCCTTTTTGATCTGCCGTCCGCGGACCTCGACGTCTTCCAGAGCGGCGCGTTCCAGGCCGTACTGCGGGATGGTCAGGTAGCGGAGCAGTTCCTCGACCGCGTTGTCGATCCGGCCGGCCGGGTCTTCGCGCAGCAGTGCCAGTTGGTCGGGGTGCTGGAGCAGGGCGAAGGTGGACAGGGTGATCATGGTGGCGGTGGTCTCGTGACCGGCCACGAGCAGGCTCATGCCGAGGGCGGCCGTCTCCTCCAGGGAGAGCTCCTCGTCCTGGGCGAGTTCGCTGAGTATGTCGTCCGTCGGCTGGGCGCGCTTGTGACGGGCCAGTTCGTGGACGAAGTCCAGGAGCTCCTGGTTCGCCGCGGCATACTCTTCCGCGGTGCTGCCCATTTTCAGCAGGGCGGCGCTACGGGACTGGAACTCCGCGTGGTCCCCATAGGGCACGCCGAGGAGTTCGCAGATGACCAGTGAGGGGATGGGCAGGGCGTACGTCTCGACCAGGTCGACCGGGGGCCCCACGCGCTCCATCTCGTCGAGGCGCTGGTCGACGATCCGGGTGATGGCATCGGCGAGCTGGGCGACCCGCTTGGTGGTGAACTTGCCCTGGACCTTGCGGCGCAGGCGGGTGTGGTCCGGCGGGTCCATAGGGTTCATGTTGCCGGGGCCGGCGGGCCGGCGTGCGGAGAGCATGGTTCCGATGGCCGAGGTGCGCAGTTCACCGCGGGAGCTGAAGGTCTCGTGGTTGCGCAGGGTCGCGTAGACGTCGTCGTAGCCTGTGAGCAGCCATCCGTCGGTGCCGTCCGGCATGGTGACCGGGCACACCGGCTCCTTCTCCCGGAGTTCCTCGAGCTCGGGGGGCGGGTCGAACGGGCAGCCTTTCGCCCGCTGAATGGGGATCGAACGGCGCTCGGGCAGGGTTTCCGACATGGGGATTCCTTTCTTCATGGGATGTGGGTGAGGCGGCGCGGCGCGTCAGGGCGTCCGGGCCGCCTCCACGGCGTCGCGCCAGGCGGCGCGCAGGGCGACGGACTGCCGCCATGCCCGGACCACCTTCGGCGGCATACCGACGCCGAGGACTCCGGTGAGGCGGTCGCCTCTGCGGTAGGCGGCGACGAACCGGCGGGAAGCCAGGTCGCCCTCCACGACGGTGACCTCGTCGTGTCCGCGCACGTAGCCGTGGGCCTGGATCTTCATGCCGTACTGGTCGGACCAGAAGTACGGCACCGGCGCGAAGGGCTTGCGCGCCTGCGGGTTGAGCAGGTTGCGGGCGGCGGCCATGCCTTGTTCGGCGGCGTTCGTGCGGTGCTCGACGCGCATCCGCGTGCCGAACAGGGGGTTGTGCCACGAGGCCACGTCGCCGGCTCCGTACACGCCAGGGGCAGCGGCACTGAACTCATCGCACACCAGGCCGTCGCCGACGGTCACGCCGCTGCCCTTCAGCCATTCGGTGTTGGGGTGGGAGCCGATGGCCAGGAGTACTTCGTCGGCTCTGAGCACGCTGCCGTCGCCAAGGCGTACGCCACCGGAGACGACCTCGGCGACTGTCACTCCGGTGCGCAGGTCCACGCCGTGCTCGTCGTGGAGGGAGGAGAGCACGCGTCCGACGTCCTCGCCCACCGCTTGGGCCAGTGGCGCGGAGGCCGGCTCCAGCAGCGTCACCCGCGCGCCCAGACTGCGGGCCACTGAGGCGGCCTCGGAGCCGAGGAATCCGGCTCCGACCACGGTCAGGTGGCAACCGGGCCGGATGCGGTCCCGCAGAGCGAGCGCATCGTCCAGTGTGCGCAGTACATGCGCCCGCTCGCCGGGCAGTCGACGCGGCCGTACACCCGTTGCCACGACCAGGCCATCGAAGCCCACCTCGGAGCCGTCGGCCAGCGACACCGTACGACCGGTCAGGTCCAGTCCGGTCGCGGCGAGGCCGAGGCGCAGCTCCAGGCGCAGGGCTTCCAGATCGGACTCCGGGCGCAGCGGGAGCCGGTCGGCGGCCCACGATCCCGACAGGATCTCCTTCGACAACGGCGGCCTGTCGTACGGCGACAGGGGCTCGTCGCCGATGAACGTGATCGCACCCTCGTACCCCTCCCGCCGCAGCGTCTCGGCGGCGGCGAGCCCGGCAGCCGAGGCTCCGACGATCGCGATCCGGTTCAGTGAGTTCACGATTCGGTCAGCCGTATCGCCGCGGCCGGGCACACCACCGCCGACTCCCTCACGGCGTCGTGGTGGTCGGGTGCCGGGGTCTCGTCCAGGAGGATGACGAGGCCGTCTTCCTCCTGCTGGTCGAAGACCTCCGGGGCGAGCAGGACGCACTGCCCCGAGGCGACGCATTTGGGAGCGTCGACTTCTACCCGCATAGGCATAGGCGTATCACCTCAACTGTCATGGCTGGCTTGTTCACTGCGGCGCACAGCGTGCTGTCGGCGGTAGGCCGTCACCCCGGCGCCATGGGAAGCAGTCTACGAGTTATTGGCCCAAGCGGACAGTAAGTCCGGACGGGACATGAAGTCCCTGGATGACATAGCATTACTTTCGGCCAGATGGTGGGGATGAGCGGAGACGGGTGACGTGAAGTGCGGCGACACGGCGACAAGCCGACGAGGCGCGCCGGACGCGGAGCGGAGAACGGGCCGTCCGCCACTGACGGAACGGCGCAAGGCCGAAACGAGGATGGAGATCGCCCGCGAGACAGTGCGACTGTTCACGAGCAAGGGCGTCGCCGCGACCTCGGCCGATGAGATCGCGGAAGCCGTCGGCATCTCGACGCGCACACTGCGGCGGTACTTCCCCAGCAAGGAAGCATGCGTCCAGCCATTGCTGGCAGCGGGGGCCGAAGCGGTCACCCGGCGACTGCGCACATGGCCGTCAGGGCGCACCCTGAGAGAGGCCGTGAATGACTGGGAAGACGGCGACGCCCTGATGGACGAGCCCGATGTCGCCGCGAGTCTGGACCTCATCCGCCTCACCCGCACCGAGCCGGGGCTGAAGGCCGTATGGCTTCAGACGTACCACGAATACGACGGTCAGCTCGCCGAAATCCTCGCCGAGCGCGCAGGTTGTGACGCTGATGACCTGCACATCAGGATCCAAGCCGCGACGATCAACGCTGCCCTGCGCGTGGCCGCGGAGCATTACGCATGGCGGGAGCGCGATGGCCGAGCCGAGCCGGGCCAGAATGAAAGTGCGGGACTGTCGGAGGCACTCCGCACCGCCGTGTTGACAGCGGCTCAAGGGCTCCCCGACTGAGATGGCGTGCGGCGCGTTGATGACACCGGAAGGACCGCAGGTTCTCCGAGTTGGAGCGGCTGCGCCGACCGCCCACGAGGACGATGGGCACCGCGTTCTCCCAAGCGCTGGAGCGAGTGGACGAGATCGGCTCGTTCCCGCTCGGGCGGCTGACGCTGTCACCGATATCGGTGTTCTCCGGCTTCGTCGGCGGCCCCTCGCCCAGGATCCAGACGATCTCGGAGATCAGCCGCCGATCACCGGCACGGCCGCACGGGATCTCCTTCGCCACGGCCTCGCCCCGCGCCTGGTCGCGGCCGTGCAGTACAACCGTCGCGCCCTGGCGGGCCAGGTTCCGCGCGACATCCTTGCCGATCCCCAAGGCACGCCTGTCGTCAAACGATGGCCAGCTCAAGCGGTCAGCGCGCCACCGCTGTTCAGGAGGTCAGCGTCGACATCTGCCGGTGTTCGACAGGCATGTGTCTTGCGCGGGCGATGGGTGAGCTCGTAGGCGATGGCGTCCAGGTCGGCCTGGCTGAAGGCGCGGAGGTCCGCGCCCTTGGGCAGGTGCTGTCGAAGCAGCCGGTTGGTGTTCTCGTTGGTGCCGCGCTGCCACGGGCTGCGCGGGGACAGGGCCCGCTCCCTCGGTGTCACGGACGTCGTCGCTGATGCCGCCAAATGGGCCGGCGCGGGCTTCGATCTCAATGTCCACTACGCAGGCTTCGGCACCACCACGGAAGCGGCCCTTTCGCGAACTCGTGTCATAGCGTGCTGCGCTGTTCAAGGACCCGGGCCGAGCCCATCGAGGACCGTGCGGCGGCGGCCGTGCGGCGGTGCAGGCGGAGGGGGAGCGGCCGGAGGCCCGGTTGGCCGGGCGGCGGGTGACCGTCTGCCCGGCCCTGGAGGAACCGGGGCGGTCAGACGGCCGCCCAGCCGTTGTCCACCGGCAGGATCGCGCCGTTTATGTTGCTGGCCGCGTCCGATGCCAGGAAGACGATCGCGGCGGCCTGCTCCTCGGGTTCGGAGAGCTGGCCCACGTTGCTGGAGTAGGGCGCGAGCGCGGCCGGTCCGTGCGCGCCGTCCTCCACGTCCACCTGGATCCCGGTTTTGGTGCCGCCCGGCGCTATCGCGTTGGCCCGGATGCCCTGGTTGCGGTACATCACGGCCAGGCTCTTGGTCAGGCCGACGATGCCGTGCTTCGAGGCCGTGTAGGCGGCACCGGCCGAGCTGCCGCGCAGACTGGCCTCGGAGGCGGTGCTGACGATCGCGCCGCGGCCCGACGCCAGCATGTGCGGCAGCACCGCCCGGGTGAGCAGGAACGGCGCGGTGAGGTTGACCCGTATGACCCGCTCCCACTCGGTGTCGGTCACGTCCGCAAGTGCCGACATCCGGTCCATGATCCCGGCGTTGTTCACCAGGACGTCTATCCCGCCGAACCGCTCCACCGCGATCGCGACCACCTGGTCCACCACCGACTGCTCGCTGAGGTCGCCGGTGACGGCCACCGCCGTACCGCCGACCGCCTCGATCTCCTTGACCGCCGTGTCTGCGCTCTCGGCGTTCAGGTCGGCGACCACGACCCGGGCGCCCTCCTTCGCGAAAGCCAGGGCGGCGGCACGCCCGATCCCTGATCCCGCGCCGGTGACGATGACGCTGCGCTCGTCGAGTCCGCTGTCCATGTGGTGCTCCTATCAGGTGGTTCCGAGGGCGCTCGGCGTCCGGTGCAGTCACACCATACGACTTAATGTCTCTGAATGACATAAAGTCGGGGCAGGGGTTCTTTCTTGTCGTTCCGGCTCCTCGGGGGAGAATCGCGGTGCAGCAGCCACTGGCACCGGAGGGACAGATGACCGCAGGGGGACGCACGGGACGGCCGCCCCTGAGCAAGGAGCGCAAGGCCGAGATCAGACTGGAGATTGCCCGTGCCGCGGTGGACCTGTTCGCCGCCCAGGGGGTGGCCGCGACCACGGGCGAGCAGATCGGGCAGGCGGTCGGGGTCTCGGCGCGCACGGTGTGGCGTTACTTCCCGAGCAAGGAGGCATGCGTACGACCGCTGTTCGCGGCCGGCATCGAAGCGATCGCCGACGTACTGCGCCGCTGGCGCCCTGATCGGCCGCTGGAGGACGTCTTCGGCACCGTCCTGCCGACGGACAGCCGCCTCGTGCACGGTCCGGACCGCGCCACCATCTGCTCCCTGGTACGACTGACCCGCAGCGAACCAGGTCTGCGAGCGGAATGGCTGCAGTCATATGACGCGGCCGAACCGGCGTTCGCCCGCGCCCTCGCCGAACGCTCCGGGCTGCCCGCGGACGCCCTCGTGCCCACCATCCAGGCGGCCATGGTCAACGCGGCCCTGCGCGCGGCCGTCGAGTACTACGCCTGGCGTGTCGCCGACGGCGCGACGGACGCGGCCACAGCGGAAGCCGAGCTCACAGCGACCATGCGCGCGGCCCTCGCCGTCGTGGCGGACGGGCTCGCCTAGGGCCTGTTGCGAAAGTGGCGCGGTCACCCGAAGGGCGGCCACGCGGCAGGCGCCGCTTCGTATCAGGCTCCGGAGGACCGCTGTCCCTGGGAGCCGTGGGCCGCGAGCGGAAGACTGCGCAGCGACAGTGCGCTCGGCGCTGGCAGCGCTCCGTGGGCCGCCTCGGCGCGGAACGACTGGAGCAAGTACGCCACCAGACGCCGGGACGCGGCACGGTCATCCGGCAATGCGGTGACCAGACCGCAGTGGGACAACAGGGCCACGGCAAAGTCGGAGGGGTGGAAGTCGGCCCGCAGCACGCCCGCCGCCTGAGCCCTGCGGACCAGGGTCATGAAGTCCCGCTCGGCCTGTTCCCGTACCCGCGCGTGTTCTCGCGTGCTGTCCGGAAAGGCCGCGACGAACGCGGCCGGGAAGCCCCGTTCCTCCCGTTGTAGTTCGCAGACCGTCTCGACCAGTCGCTGGAAGCCCTGCCACGGATCGGGGTCGGCCAGCGCCTCGGTGAGCGCCCGAGCGCAGGTGTCCATCTGGTGCGCGAACGCGGCCCGCACCAGTGCGTCCCGCGTCGGGAAACGCCGGTACAGCGTCGCCACGCCGACCCCCGCCCGCCGGGCCACGGTCGCCATGGGCGCGTCGATGCCGTGCTCGGCGAAGACCACGCGGGCAGCCGAAAGGATGCGCCGCCGGTTGCGCCGGGCGTCCGCCCGCAGACTGTCCTGCCCCGCGATCCGAGAGGATTCCCCCACCGCTGTCTCTCACCTCCGGTCAAATGGACGATCTCGTCCGCTTGCCAGCCTACGCTCGGCGCCACGATCCCCCGCACGGCCACTGGTGGCGAAGGTGAGAACGCAACGATGGACGACCGCACGATGAAAGCCGTACTGTTCGACCGCTTCGGCGGCCCCGAGGTGCTGTATGTGGGCCGGGTGCCACGTCCCGGACCGGCACCCGGCGAGGTCCTCGTGCGCGTGCGCGCGTTCAGCGTGAACGGCGGCGAACTGGCGGCCCGTTCCGGTCGGGCCCGCCTCATCACCGGCCGGAAGTTCCCGCAGCGCATCGGGCTGGACTTCACTGGCGAGATCGCCGCACTCGGCACCGGCGCGACCGGCGTAGCGGTCGGCGACCAGGTGTGGGGCGTCCTGGGCCGCAGCTCCGGATTCGGCAGCGCCGCCGAGTACGTGACGGTACGGCCCGAGCGGCTCGGCCGGGTCCCGGACGGACTGGACCTCGTAGCCGCTGCCGCGCTGCCGGTGGCCACCACGGCCGTCACGGCCCTCCGCGACAAGGCCGCACTGCGCCCCGGCGAACGGCTGCTTGTACGGGGCGCGGCGGGCGGCGTCGGCAACGCCGCCGTCCAGCTGGGACAGGCGTACGGTGCCGAGGTCACGGCCCTGGCCCGCGCTGCCAACCTCGACTTCGTCCGTACGCTCGGTGCCCACCACGCCGTCGACCACCGGACCGTGTCCCCTGCGGAACTGGGGCTGTTCGACGTGGTCCTCGACACGGCGGGCACCGACCTGCGTACCGTACGGCGGATGCTGAAGCCGGGCGGACGCATGGTCACCATCGCCTTCGACCTGACGCGGCCCGCCGCCTCGCTGGGCTACATCGCGGCCAGCGCCGTCCACGGACGCGGCCGGGTGCGCTTCTTCAGCGGCAACCCCGAACGTGCGCTCTTCGACGACCTCGCCCGCCAGGTGACAGAGGGGAAGCTGCGGCCGGCGGTGGACACGGTCTTCCCGCTGGAAGAGACAGCGGCCGCACACCGGGCGCTGGAGGCGGGCGGGGTGCAGGGCAAGTACGTGGTCAGGGTCGACTAGGGTTTGTTGGAAAGGTGCTGGTCACAGCCACTCGTTGAGGACTGCGACCAACACGGTCGCCTCGTAGCGGACGGCGAGCTTGTCGTATCTCGTGGCCACGGCCCGGTGGCGCTTGAGGCGGTTGATCCCGCACTCGACGACATGCCGCTCGCGGTAGTCGGTTTTGTCGAACTTCGGCGGCCGACCGCGTCGGGCACCGAGTTTCTGGCGGTTGCGGACGCGGTCGGCGGGGACCGGGATGGTCGCCTTGATCCCGCGTCTGCGCAGGTAGGCCCGGTTGCGGCGGGAGTCGTACGCTTTGTCGGCCCGCACCCGGTCCGGCCGCCTGCGGGGCCTGCCCGGACCAAGGCGGGGTACCCGGATGGCTTCCAGGACCGGCTCGAATTGCGGCGAGTCACCCCGCTGGCCGGCTGTGATCACGACGCTCAGCGGCTTCTGCCCCTGCTCGACGGCAAGGTGGATCTTGGTGGTCAGGCCGCCTCGGGAACGTCCGAGACCATGGTCGGCCGGCTCAACGGCAATGCCGCCGGGCGGTTCCTTTTGCAGATCCCCTTTTTCGAGGCCCCGGCGGCGTGGTGGTGGGCCCGGCAGACGGTGGAGTCGATATTCACGTCCCAGGTGATCAGGCCCTTCGCGTCCGCCTGAGCTTGGAGCTGAGTGACGATCCTGGCCCAGGTGCCATCGCGCTGCCAGCGCCGGAACAGGTCGTAGCGTTCCCAGGGCCCGTAGCGTTCCGGCACATCACGCCAGGGAGCACCGGTACGGGGTCCGCCACCGGATGCCGTCTATCAGCTGCCGTCGCGTCCACACCGGCGGACGGCCCGGCTTGATGCCCTGCGGCAACAACGGCTCAAGCCGGGCCCACTGTCCATTCGTCAGATCACCACGCCCGACAGGGCGTGATCATCCACGACCAAGATCCACTTTCGCAACAGGCCCTAGTACTCCAGTCAGAAATCGTTGCCTGAGCCAAGCATGGTGGGGATGGATGAAGGCGCCTTGTGGGCTGGGGAGTTGGAGTCGGTGTTCACGCGGGTTGCGGGCCGGTTCTCGAGGGTGGATCTGCGATGGCGGATGCGGGACTACATGCGTGGTCTGCTGGCACCGGTGCAACGGAAGAACGGCTGGCAGCTCGCCGAGTACGCAGGTCACCGCGGGCCGGCCGGCTTCCAGCATCTGCTGAACGGTGCGTCCTGGGACGCTGACGCGGTCCGGGACGACCTGCAACAGTACGTCGCCGAGCGCCTCGGCACTCCTGACGGTGTCCTGATCATCGATGACACCGGCTTCCTCAAGAAGGGCGCCATGTCTGCCGGCGTGCAGCGGCAGTATTCCGGCACGGCCGGGGCTTGTCCGTAAATAACTGTCAGAGTTGATCTGTGGAGGTGTTCTCCACGGACGTTGGACGAGTTTGCAGTTGCTGGAGCGTGCATGCTGGTGAGCCGGGCATCGGTGTGACGGGGATGCGGTGCAGGTCGAGAATTCGGTGGCCGTCCTGGAACTGGTTAGACAGGTTGGTGCGTGTGACGCCCAGCATCTGGGCCGTCAGGGTGCTGGTTGCGGCCTTGCGGCGGCGCAGGAGTGCGGCAAGCAGCCGGTGGAAGTGATCGAGGCTGCTGGTTTGCGGATGGAGGTAGCCCCGTGGGCGGTGGAAGCGGCGCTGGAAGGCTGCCTCGGCCAGGGCGTCCCAGTACGGTTCCGAGACCTCCACGAGGTGTGCGAACTCCGAGCGAGCCATGCCGGTCAGCGTCGGATCGGTAAGCATCAAGGTCACGGCGGGGTCGATCGGCCGGAGAGCCGCCGGTTCTTCGGAAGGACTTGGGGGATCCGGAGCCAGAGCGTAATTCCAGTTGCCGTGAAACGCATCGGGTGTGATCGGCAGAGCGTGGAATTCGGCGGTCGTGACGGTGGTGCCGAGGGCGTAGTCGCCAGTGTCCAGCTCGGCACCGATCCTGAGTCCGGCCGCAGTGGTCGTTGCGGCGATTGTCTCGAGCACGACTTGGTAGCTGGTCAGCGGCCGGCCGCGCCAATTAGCGGTGATATGGCAGAACATTCGGTGCTCGATCTTGTTCCACTTCGAAGTACCCGGCGGAAAGTGACACACCGTGATCTTCAGTCCGCTTTCGCGGGCGAAATTGTGCAACTGCTTCTTCCAGGTCCAGTAGCGGGGGTTGTTCGAGCCGCTGGCGTCGGCAGTGATCAGTAACCGGTCCGCGTTCGGATGGTCCACTCGCCCACGGCGGCGCCACCAACGGCGGATGGATTCGGTGGCGAACTCGGCGGTGTCATGGTCGGTCCCGACGTTGACCCAGCCTGTGTTGGTGGCCAGGTCGTAGACCCCATAGGGAATGGCCGCCGGTTGGTCGTCATCGAAGAGGTGGGAGTGGTAGTCCACCTTGATCGGGTCCTTGCCGGGGCGCCAGACACGGCCGGGCCGGTCGCGGTTGCCGATCCACTCCTTGGCCTTGGTGTCGATGCTGATTACCGGCTGGCCGTCGTCAAGGAAGGCGGTGGCGGTGGCGTTGATGTGGGCGAACTGGGCGTCGCGGTCCGGATGGCGTGCGCCTTCAGTGGTTTTGGTCGTGCCTTGCAGGCTGTATCCCATCGCGCGCAGCAGACGTCCGACGGTCGTAGAGCCGACCAGGTGCCCCTGCGCGGACAGGGCCCGAGCCAAGTTCCGCGGCGACAGTGTGGTCCAGCGCAATGGGGCGACGGGATCACCGCGGGTATGCGGCTCGATCAGCAATTCCAGAGCTGGCAGCAGACCGGAGTCGGTGGCCGTCAACGGCTTGCGCCCGCCTCCCGGAGCCCGGATACGGTGCGTGGGCGCCGCGTGCGTCTCCAGTTCGGTTATGCCGCGCGCGATGGTGGCGGTGCTGGTTCGGGAGACGGCAGCTACCGGGGCGATTCCGCCATGACCGAGCGAGACGGCCTCGCTGGCGAGGTAAAGCCGGCGACGGCGTTCGTCGAGATGAGGCAGAACCTGCTCAAACTTGCACTGCAACCGGTGACCGCTTCCAAGGGACCGACGGCGTCAGTGAGGAAGGTGTACAGGGCCTCGAGGTTCGGGGCGGCGACGGCGACGACCAGGTTGGCGAGCCCGGTGGTGGTGGCGCAGAACCGGACGTGCGGGTGAGCGCTCAGTGGCCGCGCGGCCACCTGTAGCGCACCCGGCCGCACCGAGATCCACAGCAGTGCCTCGGTCTGCGCGCCGAGCAGTGCGAGATCGAGCTCGGTGGCCAGGCGCAAGCGGAAAGTTCTGATACCAGCGCCCTGGTTGCCATAGGCGGGTGTGGCTTGAAGGTTGCGTCCGAGACCCTTGACTGCCTTCCAAGTCGCCACCATCATGTGTGCCACATCCTGGCATGTTATTCCACTCTTCGGCATGCAACTTTCGGAGGCTCCTGCCGATGTGAGCCGAGGCCTCGAAGGCAGAGTTTGAGCGGGTGTCGCCGCCGCGCCGCATCACGCTGCGGCACGCCCGCGATTCGCGTGCCATGGGGGTATATAACGTCGCCCGATTCGCGAAGGAGACGGTCCGCTGTGGATGCCATCGACGAAAAGATCATCACCGAACTGACCCGCAATGGCCGCATCTCGCATTCTGAACTGGCGAGCAAAGTGCTGCTGTCCCGCAACGCGGTGCGCCAGCGCATCGAACGGCTTGAGCGCGAGGGGCACGTCGCCGGCTACACCATCGTCCGCTCCGGCGCCGACACCGGCGATGTGGTGTCGGCGCTCGTACTGGTCTACCGCCAGGACCGTATGCGCGGCGGTGACGTCCTGGCCGCGCTCCAACGCATTCCGGAGGTCGTCATCTGCGAGATCCTCAGCGGCGACTTCGACGTCATGGTGCGCCTGGAGGCGGCCTCGCTGGAACGCATACGGAACATCTGGGAGGACATCGCCGAGATGCCCGGCGTGCGGGACACGGTCACGGCGCTCACCCTGTCCAGGGTGGTCAACCGACCGCGAGGAGAGCGGAGTTCTGTGGCGCCGGGGTGAGTAGCGCGGTGGCCTGCTCCCGGCCACTGCGCTGCAGGACGGAGATTCAGCGTCACGTCACTCGAGCTCGGGTCATTGGACCGCGTCGGTGATGTGGTTGACGCAGACGACCTTGGGCTGGGTCATCTCCTCGAAGGCGAATCGCACGCCTTCGCGGCCCATGCTGCCGTACTTGAATCCACCGAAGGGCATGGCGTCGAAGCGGTAGTCGGACGAGTCGTTGATCATGACCCCGCCGGCTTCCAGCAGCCGGGCCGCGTTCAGGGCGCGGTCCAGGCGGGAGGTGAAGACGCCTGCGTGCAGGCTGTAGTCGATGGCGTTGGCCTGCTCGATGGCGTCCTCGAAGGACGTGAACGGCTGCAGCACGACGACCGGCGCGAAGACTTCCTCCTGCCAGATCGAGCAGGTCACCGGTACCTCTTCCAGGACGGCCGGCGTGTACAGGGCGCCGGTGACGTCGTTGCCGCACAGCAGCACCGAGCCCTGGTCCACCGCCGTGTCGACCTTGGCCCGGGTGGCGGCCGCGGCCTCCGGGGTGATCATGGGGCCGACGTCGGTGCTCTCGTCGAGCGGGTCGCCGACATGCAGCAGCTTGGCGCGGGCGACGAAGGCGTCGCGGAAGCGGTCGTAGACCTCGCGGGCGATCAGGATCCGCTGGGTGCCGATGCAGTTCTGGCCCGCGGCCCAGAACGCGCCGGAGACGCAGGAGGTCACGGCCTCGTCCAGGTCGGCGTCGTCCATGACGATGACCGGGGCGTTGCCTCCGAGGTCCATGGCGAGCTTTTTCAGGCCGGCTGTGCGGCTGATGGCCTCGCCGGTGGCGAATCCGCCGGTGAAGGACACCATGCGCACGTCGGGGGCGGCCACGATCGCGGCGGCGATGCCTGCGTCGCCGTTGACGACGGTGACGATCTCCTCGGGCAGGCCGGCCTCGATGAGGGTGTCGACCAAGCGCAGCGCGGACAGCGGCGTCAGCGCGGACGGTTTGAGGATGACCGCGTTGCCGCCGGCGATGGCCGGGCCGAGCTTGTGGGCCGCCAGGTTGAGGGGGTCGTTGAACGGGGTGATGGCGGCGATGATGCCCAGCGGTTCGCGGGTGAACCAGCCCTGCCGTTTCTCCGAGCCCTCGTAGGAGTCGAAGGGGATGACCTCGCCGGCGTTGCGCCGGGCCTCGGCCGCGGACAGGGACAGAGTGTTGACTGCACGGCCGACCTCCTTGCGGGCCTGGGTGATGGTCTTGCCGGACTCGCTGACGATCAGCTGGGCGAAGGACTCGGCGCGCCGCTCGATCAGGTGGGCGGCGCGTTCCAGGACCGCGGCCCTGGAGGCGCGGGACAGCGCGGCCGCAGTGCGGCGCCCGCATCTGGCCTGCTGCAGGATGCTGCCGATGGCGCCTGCGTCGACGGTGGGCACCGAGGCGATCACCTCGCCGGTGTAGGGGTTGTGCACGGGCGCCGTGTCGGTGCGCAGTTCGATGCCGGGTGGCACGACGGTGTCAGACACGGTGCGTCTCCTCAAGGACGGGGCGCGTGGGGGCGGTGTCGTCGTCCGCGTGGCGCTGGTGGATGGCGATGATGTCCGACAGCAGGGCGTAGGCGGTCTCGATGCGGCCGGCGCCCGGCCCGCAGACCGTGATGGTGCCGAGGAGGTCGGTGTGGAAGGCGACCGCGTTGAGGGGGCCGGAGATCCCGGCGAGCGGGTGCTGGGCGGGCAGCGCGAGGGGGGCGACGCGGGCGTCGACGCTGCCGTCCTCGTGGCGGGTGGCGGAGCCGACCAGCTTCCAGCGCAGCCCCTTGGCGGCGGCGTCCTGCACCTCGTGGGGGGTGATGGCGGAGATGCCCTCGCAGAAGACGTCCTCGCGGCGCAGGTCGGCGCCGAGGACCTCGTTGGCCAGGATCATGACCTTGAGTTGGACGTCGTGGCCCTCGATGTCCGCGGTGGGATCGGCTTCGGCGTACCCGAGCTTCTGGGCTTCGGCGATGGCCGCCTGCAACTCGATGCCCTCTTCGAGGCGGCCCAGGATGTAGTTCGAGGTGCCGTTCATGATGCCCTGGACCCCGGTGATCTGAAGGCCTCCGAACATGCGCTCGGCGGTGCGCAGGACGGGGGTGCCGCTGAGTACCGAGCCCTCGAACTCGAAGCTGACGCCGCCCTCGGCGGCCAGCTGTTTCAGTGCGCGGCCGGCGAGCGCGACCGGTCCCTTGTTGGTGGTGCACACGTGCTTGCCTGATTCCAGGGCCCAGCGCACATGGGAGAGGGCCGGCTCGCCGTCGGTCGGGTTGGTGAACGTCGCCTCCACCACGATGTCGGCCGGGACCTCGCGGATCACCCACTCGTTGCGCGGATCCGCGCTGCCACCGGCCAGGCCCGCAAAGCTCAGCTCCCCAGGCTCGGCGGCCAGCAGCGGCGCCAGATCGACACCGTCGGTGTCCACCAGGGAACCGGCCCGCAGATCGGTGATCGCCACCACCCGCAGGGAGAAGCCCAGCTCCTTTGCCAGGCGTTCCCCGCCGTGGGATATGAGCTCGGCAAGCGCGCGGTTGACGCCGCCGAAGCCGATGAGGGCGAGATCGTATCGGCCCATGAGTTCGCTCCTTCACAGTCCGCCGCCTTCACGGTGCGGCTGGTCAGAGCTTCGCTTCCGCGCCTGTCACCTGCTCCATGTCGCAACGGCCACACGGCATGCCGGCCTGCACCGTTGTGATGACGATTCACTCACCCTCGGTCCTTGCTACAGACCCACCACGGGGGCCAGTTGCGATCGCAGGGTGGCGGCGCGGGGCTGCAGGGTGCCGTCGAAAGCGGCGGACCCGATGGTGAAGGCGCCGACTCCGGCCGATGCGAGCGCCTGTATCTGATCGGTGCTGGTGT
The DNA here is from genome assembly GCF_055606225.1 of Streptomyces sp. NPDC037100. Classification (NCBI taxonomy): domain Bacteria; kingdom Bacillati; phylum Actinomycetota; class Actinomycetes; order Kitasatosporales; family Streptomycetaceae; genus Streptomyces; species Streptomyces sp. NPDC037100. The sequence goes on from NZ_JBVJSX010000009.1 coordinate 320,471, forward strand.
GGAGCCGGCGACGACCAGACGGCCGGTGGTGGCGGCGCGGGCGGCGCGAACCAGGTCGAGCGGATCGGCGTCGGTGGCGCGGTAGGCGAGGAGGTCGAAGCCGGCGCAGCCCGCGGCCTCGGCTCGCCGGCAGTCATCGGCGAGGCGGTACGGGTCTCCGGCGAGGCGGGTGGGTGCCCCAGGGGTTCCCCGGCGAAGGGCAGGTAGCCGATGGGTGTGCCGTAGGACGTTGAGGGTCTCCTCGATCCAGGTGCCGCCCATCAGCCAGTCAACCCCGAGTTCGGTGGCCGTCCGTACTGAGGCAATTGCCTGGTCCCGGTGGGCGCTGACGACTTCGAGGTAGGTGGTGGCGCCCACGTCCTTCATGCGGGTGTGGAGCTTGGCGAGGGTGTCGGGGTCGACACCCGCCTCCCAGCAGACCCTGGAGCACTTCTGCCCGACCCTCCAGGCCGCCGCGGCCGGCGTCGGGGTCGCGATCGCCCCGTATGCCGTCGTCCGCGACGACCTGGAGCGGGGACAACTCGTCGCGCCCTTCGGTTTCGTCCCCGACGGCACCAGCTACCACCTCCTCAGCCGCCGATCACCCGAGCAGGACGGACGCGTCCGCGGACTGACGGCATGGCTGCGGGCCAAGACGAGCCGGCTCGAGGACGATTCCTAGGGCAACCCAGGGCACGTTTCCGGCGTATTGGGGACAGGCGTATTCAGAACGCCGTGTAGCCACCGTCCACGGGAAGTACGGCGCCGGTGACGTATGACGACTCGGGGCAGGCGAGGAAGAGGACCGCATCGGCGACCTCTTCGGGTGTGGCGAGCCGGCGGAGCGGGATGGAGTCCTCCCTCACGCGCCGGTAGGCAGCGGGATCCGGACGTCGCTGGAACGAAGTTTCGATGATCGGCGTCGCGGTCAGACCTGGCGCCACCACGTTGACGCGGATGTTGCGGGACGCCCATTCCATGGCAGCGCCGCGCGCGAGTGCGATGAGGCCGCCCTTGGCTGCGCAGTACAGGGTCTGGTTCGGCATGCCGACCATGCCGAGGCGCGAGCTGACGCACACGATGGACCCTCCCGGCTCTGGAGCCAGTGGTACCAGGTGTTTCATGACCAGGAACGCGCTGAGCAGGTTGCCGTGGAGCACGTCGCGCGCGGCGTCGTAGGTCATCTCTTCGAGTGGGCTGGACGCCTGCAGTCCGTGGCAGAGGACGACCACTCCCACGTCCCCCAGGTGGTTCGCTGCTCGGTCGGCGAGCTCGCAGACGAAGGCCTCGTCGTTGAGGTCCCCCGGGAGGTAGAGGTCCTCCGGATGGTTCTCGGGCAGCTCTGGCCGTCGTCCGGTGAGCAGGAGATTAGCCCCCTCCCGACGGAAATGGGAGGCGACAGCCTGACCGATCCCACTCGATGCTCCGGTGATCACGGCGTTGACGTCCTGGAGTCTCATGTTCGTCCCGCTTCAAGGGTGGGGTTGTCGTCGAGTGTGAGCTGTCTGTTCAGGCCAGTACCTGGCCGCTGCCCGCGACGGTCTCGGGCTGCAGCAGGTCCGCGAGCGTCTCCGCGGACAACAGGCCTCTTTCCAGGACGAGTTCCGCGACTCCCTTGCCGGTGGCGAGGGCTTCCTTGGCGATGTCGGTGGCGGTGGTGTAGCCGATGTGCGGGTTGAGGGCGGTGACCAGGCCGATGGAGTTCTCGACGCTCGCGCGCAGGGCCTCGGTGTTGGCGGTGATGCCGGACACGCACCGCTCGGCCAGGATCAGGCAGGCGTTGCGAAGGTGCGTGATGCTCTCCGCCAACGAGTGGAGGATGATCGGCTCGAAGGCGTTGAGCTGGAGCTGTCCGGCCTCGGCGGCCATGGTGATGGCCACGTCGTTGCCGATGACCTCGAAGGCGACCTGGTTGACGACCTCGGGGATCACCGGGTTGACCTTGCCGGGCATGATCGACGAACCGGCCTGTACGGGAGGGAGGTTGATCTCGCCGAGGCCGGCGCGCGGGCCGGAGGACAGCAGCCGCAGGTCGTTGCAGCTCTTCGACAGCTTGACGGCGATGCGCTTGAGTACCCCGGACACCTGCACGAACGCGCCGCAGTCCTGGGTCGCTTCGACCAGGTTGGCGGCGGTGACCAACGGCAGCCCGGTGATCTCGGCGAGGTGACGACGGGCTGACTCGGCGTACCCGGCGGGGGCGTTGAGGCCCGTCCCGATCGCCGTGGCGCCCAGGTTGATCTCATGGATCAGCTCGACTGCCTCGGCCAGGCGGCTGCGGTCCTCGTCGAGCATCACGGCGTAGGCCGAGAACTCCTGCCCCAATGTCATCGGCACCGCGTCCTGAAGCTGGGTGCGGCCCATCTTCAGGACGCCACGGAACTCCACGGCCTTGGCCGCGAAGGCGTCCTGAAGGGCGGCCATGGCCTTGAGCAGGCCGTGCACCGAGCACACGGTCGCGATCTTCACGGCGGTCGGGTAGACGTCGTTGGTCGACTGACCGAGGTTGACGTCCTCGTTGGGGTGCAGATGCCGGTATTGCCCCTTGCTGTGGCCAAGGAGTTCCAGGGCCCGGTTGGCGACGACCTCGTTGGCGTTCATGTTGGTCGAGGTGCCGGCGCCGCCCTGGATGACGTCGACGACGAACTGGTCGTGCAGTTTGCCGACGCGGATCTCCTGGCAGGCCGCGACGATCGCACTCGCTTTTCGCGGTTCCAGCAGGCCCAGTTCCTCGTTGGCGAGGGCGGCGGCCTCCTTGACCGCGGCCAGGGCGTCGATCAGGTGCGGGTAGGCGGAGATCGGGGTGCCGGTGATGGGGAAGTTCTCGGTGGCGCGCAGGGTGTGAATGCCCCAGTACGCGTCGGCGGGGATGTCCCGGTCTCCGAGCAGGTCGTGTTCGCTGCGGGTGACTGAGGCGGTCATGGCGGGAGGGGGCCTTCCTTCTCGGAGCGCTTAAGGCATGGGTGCAAGGGCGGCAGCATCACTGCGCGATCGGGCCCGCGGCGGTGTCCCCATGACCGCTTCGCGGATATGCCCCCGCAGCCTCACCGCCTGTGTGGGTGTCGTGTCGCCGCGGTCAGCAGCCGAGCAGCTTCGGCAGGCCCGTCAGGTCGGGCAGCTCGTCGTAGGGCCGGTAGTCGGCGCTGCCCGGGCGGCCGTGGCGGTTGATCCACACGCGGCGCTCGAGGCCGAGGTCGCGGGTGGGGATGAGGTCGTACTCCCAGCCCTGGGCGGTGGTGGATGACCTGGGACGGCGCGATACCGATGGCCCTGAAGGCGTGCTCGAAGGTCTGCCGGTCGGGCTTGTAGGCGCCTGCCTGCTGGGCGGTGATGACGTGGTCGAACTCGACACCGATGTTCTCGACGCTGCGTGCGATCAGGTTGTCGTCGGTATTGGAGATGATGGCGATCTCGTACTTGGTCTTCAGCTGTCGCAGGGCGCCCGGGACCTCCGGAAAGGGGCCGAAGATGGGGACGGCCTCGACGAGGGCGTCACCGTCGCAGGTGCGGTACTCCAGGCCGTGCAGGCGCATGGCGTTGCGCAGGCTGGAATGCAGGACCTCGTGGTAGGGGCGGTAGGCCTCCAGTACGGCCTGGAAGCGCATGACACGGAAGTCGTCGAGGAACTCGTCGACGTCCAGGTTGTCCAGGTCCAGCCGGCCGGAGTCCGCAAGGATCTTCAGAGTGGTCGGGCCGAGCTGGAAGTCGATCAGGGTGCCGTAGGCATCGAAGGTGACGATCTCTCGCACGGGGTGCAGCCTCGATTCGCGGATTCGGGGAGCTGGGGCTTCAGACGATGCGCTCGCCGGGGGCGACGATTGCGTCGAGTGCGGCCAGGTCGGCCGCGTCGGGGACCCAGTCGGCCGCCGCCGCGTTGGCTGTGACCTGCTGCGTAGTCATGGCGCCGCAGATCACGGAGGCGACTGCGGGGCACGCGGCCAGGGCGCCCACAGCGACTTGGAGGAGGGTCAGGCCACGCTCGATGGCATACGAGGTGAGGGCCTCGACTCGGTCGAGGGCGGTGCCGGTGAGCCAGCCCTGTCGCCAGGACAGCCGGCTGCCGGGCGGGGGCTCCTCGCCGCGCCGGTACTTGCCGCTGAGCAGGCCGTTGGCCAGCGGATAGTACGGAAGGAGACCCACGCCGTGGCGCAGGCAGGCAGGGATCAGGTCGTTCTCGGCCTTCCGGTCGAGCAGGTGGTAGCGACCCTGGCTCGATACGAAAGCATCGGTGAGTTGCTCGGCCGGAAGGTTCGAGCACCCGAGGTACCGGATCTTGCCCTCAGTCACGAGTTCCTCGAGTGCGGCGACCGTCTCCTGAATCGGGGTGAGGCCGTCGGGCTCGTGGTACTGGTACAGGTCGATCCGGTCGGTGCCGAGGCGGCGCAGGGAAGCCTCGACGGCGTACCGGATATAGGGACCGGCACCGCGCCGGCCGTACAGGTCGGCCTCGGTACTCATCTGCATACCGAACTTCGTGGCGAGGACGACGTCGTCACGGTGGCCCTTGAGGGCGGCGCCGAGGAGGCGTTCGCCGTCGCCGCGCAAGCCGCCGCCCTCACCGAACCCGCCGTACACGTCGGCGGTGTCGAACAGTGTGACGCCCGCGTCGAGGGCGGCGTGGACGACAGCCTTCGTGCCGTCCTTGTCGAGGCGGCTGCCGAAGTTGCTGCCGCCCACGCCGACCACCGACACGGTCGGGCCCCGCTCTCCGAGCGGGCGGTATCTCATGACCGGTTACCGAACCCAATGCAGACGTTCTTCGTCTGCAGGTAGCTCGACAGGCCTTCTAGGCCCTTCTCCCGGCCCCAGCCGCTGTGCTTGTAGCCGCCGAAGGGGAGCTCCACGCCGGTGCCGATGCCGGTGGCGTTGACGTATACCTGACCGGCACGGATGCCCTCGGCCAGCCGCATCGCCTTGTCGATGTCACGGGTCCAGACGTAGGACGCGAGGCCGTACGGGCTGTCGTTGGCGATGTCCAGGGCCTCATCGACGTCGTCGAACTCGATGACGGTGACGACGGGGCCGAAGATCTCCTCGCGGGCGCACCGGGCGTCGTTCGTCAGGCCTGTGAGGACGGTCGGCTCGACGTAGTAGCCGTCGGCCAGGGCCGGGTCGGACGGGGCACGGCCACCGGCGCGTGCCACGGCGCCCTCCTCGCGGGCCAGGTCCAGGTAGCCCAGCACCCGGTCGCGCTGCCGGGCGGCGACCAGCGGGCCGACGTCCGGGTCGGTGAGCCCCGGGCCGATCCGCATTGAGGCGGCGTGCGAGACCAGCTTGTCGAGGAACTGCTCGGCGCCCCGCTGGAGCAGCAGCCGGGTGCCGGCTGAGCAGGTCTGTCCGGCGTTGCCGAACGTGGAGGCGGCGACCGCGCCGAGGGCCAGGTCGAAGTCGGCGTCGGCGAAGACGACGACTGGGGACTTGCCGCCCAACTCCGTGACCGATGGGACCACGTTGGCGGCGGCTGCCTGGGCGACCTTGATGCCCGTCGCCACCGAGCCGGTGAAGGTGACCTGGTCGATGTCCGGATGACCGGCGAGGGCCGCACCGGTCTCGCCGTCACCGGGGACGACGTTCAGGACGCCCGGCGGAAGGCCGCACTCCAGAGCGATCTTGCCGATCTCCAGCGGAGTCAGCGGCGCCTCCGGCGACGGCTTGAGTACCACGGTGCAGCCGGCCGCCAGGGCGGGAGCGGAACCTCTCGCGGTGTTCTGCAGCGGATAGTTGAAGGGGATGATCTGGCCGGACACACCGATCGGCTCGCGGACGGTGTAGTCGATGAGGCCGGGCCCGAGCGGGATCGTGGAGCCGCCGAGCTTGTCGGCGATGCCCGCGTAGAACTCGAAGTAGCGGGCGGCGGCCTCTACATCGGCCTTGGCCTGGCGCAGGGGCTTACCGACGTCCTGACTCTCCAGGCGGGCCAGCCGTTCTCCCTGGCAGCGGATGGCCTCGGCGATCCGGTAGAGGATGCGGCCCCGGTCGGCGGCGCGCATCCCGGCCCACGCGGGGGAGGTGAACGCCGCGCGTGCGGCAGCCACCGCCTGGTTCACGTCCGCCTCGCTGGCCAGTGCCACCTGGGCGAGGGCCGTCCCGTCGGAGGGGTCGAGGACCGTGAAGGATCGGCCGTCGGAGGCCGGGACCTGCTTGCCGTCGATGAGTAGCTCGGTCAGCTGAAGTTCAGCGGTCACGGCCGGATCTCCCCCAGCACCTCGCCGAAGATGACGACCTCGTCGCCCGGACGGACCGTGCGGATCCGGCGGACCCAGAGCACGATGCCCTCCTGCGGGGCGGTCACCTCTTCCAGCGTGTTGCCGTAGTGGTCGGTGATGGTGGCGATCAGGTCGCCTTCTTTGCAGGTCTCCCCCGGCTCTGCACGGGCGACGAAGAAGCCGCCGGCCGCGGAGCGGGCGAAGGTGCCGGAGACGGTGGTGTAGGTGTCCCGCAGCTCCGCCTCGCCGTCGGTCATGCCGAGGCTCCGCAGGATGTTGCGGATCGAGTGCATGTGGTGCTCGACGTTGGTCTCGCGATAGGTGGCGCCGCCGCACTCGATGGTGATGGCGGGCTTGCCGGCCGCGAGGACGGGGTGGCGGACCGTGCCGCCCCACTTGCCGCCCTTCCAGACCAGTTCGTGCCCGGCGGCGAGCGCCAGGTCCGTCGCCAGGTCCTCGTAGCCGCCCTGGAGGATGACCAGCGGGGCGATCTCGCCGTAGGCGCCGCCGGTGTGCAGGTCGACCACGGCGTCGACGGCGGGGACGACCTGCTCGACGAAGGTGGCGGCCAGACGCTGCGAGTACGAGCCCTCCGCGTCGCCGGGGAAGATACGGTTGAGGTTGAGGTGGTCGATGCCGCTGGCGCGGGCGGCGGCCTCGAAGGCGGGGGTGTTCATGCAGGGGATGCCGACGACGGTGCCGCGCAGGGTGACAGGGTCGATCTCCGCGAGGGCGCGCCGGATGGCCTCCTGGCCGTCGTACTCGTCGCCATGCACGCCGGCGTCCACACAGAGGACCGGGCCGTCCTGGGCGCCGTTGACGATGATCAGCGGAATGCCGAGCTCCACTCCGTAGCTGTTGGTGCCGACGGGGATGAGTCCCTGGGCGCGCTCGCCCGGGGAGATGGTCAGCGGACCGATGGAGTACATGTGGTTCCTTACCAATAGTGGATCAGATGTGGGCGGACGCCTCGGCGAGGGTGCCGGCGACGATCGCGGCGATACGGTCGAGCAGAGCGCGGTCGCTGATCAGTGGGGGGCGCGATCTTGACCAGCGGCGGGGATCGGTTATGGACGAGGGCCAGCAGGCCGGCTTCACGCAGCAGGCGTGGGATCAGGTCGACGATCCACAGCGCGGTGACGATCTGCGAATGACCAGCGGTCCTGGGACCAGCGCGGAGACGGCGCAACGCAGCGGCAGCGACGCCTTTCCAGGCGATGGCCCTCAGCGAAGCTAACGCCGGGCTGGGGACGCTACCGAAACCGCTAATCCGTGCCGCTTCTACAGGACCCTTTCGAGGAACGCCTGGGTTCGTTTCTCGCGCGGGTTGCCCAGGACTTCACGGGCGTCGCCGCGTTCCACCGCGATGCCGCCGTCCATGAAGAGCACTTCGTCGGCGACCTCGCGGGCGAAGCCCATCTCGTGGGTGACGAGCAGCATGGTCATTCCGTTGCCGGCGAGGTCACGCATGACGGCGAGTACTTCGCCCACGCGTTCGGGGTCCAGTGCGCTGGTAGGTTCGTCGAACAGCATGATGGTGGGTTCCATCGCCAGCGCCCGGGCGATGGCCACGCGTTGCTGCTGGCCGCCGGAGAGCTGGGCGGGGTACTTGTGGCCGCACCCGTCGAGGCCGACCTTGGCCAGCAGTTCTCGCGCCTTCTCCCGGCTGGCCGCGCGGTCCTTCTTCTTCACCAACACCGGTCCGGACATGACATTGCTCTCGGCGGTCATGTTGGGGAACAGGTTGAACTGCTGGAAGACCATGCCGATACGGGCGCGCTGCTCGGCCAGCCGCTTGGGACCGACGGCGTGGTAGGCGTCGTCCTTCTCGACGTAGCCGAAGTCCTCCCCGTTCACCCGCAGGACACCGCGGTCGACGGTCTCCAGCCCGTTGATACAGCGCAGCAGTGTCGATTTCCCGGATCCGCTGGGCCCGATGATGCACGAGATCTCCCCGGCCGCAACGGTCAGGTCGATGTCACGCAGAACCTGGTGACGTCCGAAGCTCTTGCACAGCTTGCTTGCGACGATCGTTCCGTCGGCGTTCACAGCAGGGACTCCCTCGTGGTGGGAACGGGCTGGCCCGCCCCCGGCTCGGCCGAGGTGGCGGCCGGGGTCAGCCGCGTCCTGGTCGAGCGGGAGAAACGGCGCTCGATCATGGATTGCGGCACGCTCAGCACCAGCGTCATGATCAGGTACCAGAGGCTGGCCACGATCAGCAGCGGAATGGTCTGGTAGTTGCGGGCGTAGATCGACTGTGCGCTGTTCAGCAGGTCGGCGACGCCGAGCACGCTCACCAGCGAGGTCTCCTTGAGCATGCCGATCACCTGATTGCCGGTGGCCGGAATGACCGCCGGCATGGTCTGCGGGATGATCACGTGCCGGAGCTTGGTGAACCCCGACATGCCCAGCGACTCCGCGGCCTCGTGCTGTCCCCGGGGGACCGACGCGAACCCGCCGCGGATGATCTCCGACATGTACGCGGCCTGGTTCAGCGTCAGCCCCACCACGGCCGCGGTCATCGGTGTCATGATCGCGTTCACGTTGACCGGTGTGGAGATGTCGGTGAACGGGATGCCGATGGAGATGTTCGGGTACAGCGCCGCGATGTTGAACCAGAAGATCAGCTGCACGAGCACCGGGGTGCCGCGGAAGAAGGTGATGTAGAGCTGGGCCAGCCCGGAGACGGGTCGCTGGTGCGACATGCGCATCACCGCCAGCACCAGCCCCAGCAGCGTGCCCAGGGCCATGCTCGCCACGGTGAGAAGGAGCGTGATCAGCAGGCCGTTGAGGATGGTCTCGGTGGTGAAGTAGCTGAACACCACCGGCCAGCGGTAGTTCTCGTTCGTCACCGCGGTCCACACCAGTCCGGCGACGATCGCGATCGCGACAGCCCAGGCGACATAGTCGCGCGGACGTTTCGGCGTGATCCGCTTCTTTTCTTCGGCCAGCAATTGGGGCACCGGTCGGCTCCTGGTCTTCGTCTCGATCACGTCCATCGGCCTGTCAGTCCTGCGGGACGGCCATGGCCGCGGTCTTGATCCCGAGGTCCTTGAAGCCCCAGCGGCCCAGCGCCTCGGCGTACTTGGGACTGTCGATGATCGACTGGATGGCGGCCTTCACCGCGGGGGTCAGCGGAGAGTCCTTCTTCAGCGCGACGGTAACGGTCTTGGTGGCCACCAGTGGCTTGAGGACCTCGAACGTCTTGGGCTGCTGCGTGGCCGCCCACTGAAGCCCGGTGAAGTCGTACATCACCGCGTCGATCCGCTTGGAGGCCAGCTGAGTGAGAGCGTCGTTCACGCTGGGCAGGGTCACCGCCTTGATGGCCGGCTTGCCCTTGCTCGTACAGTCCTCCTTGGACCGCAGGGGCAGCCACTGCAGCTCCGCGGTGCTGCCGGACTGGACGGCGACGCGGTGCCCGCACAGCGTATGCGTGGTCAGCTTCTGCGGATTGCCGTAAGGGACGGACACCCCGGTCCCGGCCTTGAAGTAGTCGACCATGTCGAGCACCTTCAGCCGGTCCCGGGTGGCGCCCATGGTGGAGGCGGTGAAGTCGTAGCGGTTGGCCTGGAGGCCGGTGATGATGGTGTCGAACTTGATGTTGTTGACCTTCAGCTTCAGGCCGAGCTTCGCGGCGATCAGCCGGGAGAAGTCCGGGTTGAACCCGATGGGGGTCTTGTTGTCCGACGCCATGAACGAGGTGGGCGGGCTGCTCAGGTCCATGGCCACCGAGAGCGTGCCCCTGGACTTCACCGCCGCCGGCAGCAGCGCAACCGCCTTCGCATCCGGCTTCACACCGACCGAGATGTCGTCGGTGTGCTCGGCCGACGACCCGGATCCCCCGCCCTGCGTCGTGCTCTTCGCCCCCGCGTTCTGCGCGGTGCCGCTCGATCCGCACGCGGCGAGCGCGAGGGCCAGGGCGGTCGTGACGATCGGGACGCTCAAGTGTCTTCTGATTCGCATGGGTTTGCTCCTTACAAAAGGGAAAGCGCGCTGGGAGCCGCTCAGATCCCGGATGGGGGGCTATTTCGAACTGGCCGGGGCGATCGGGAACACATCAGGCGGGGCGTTTGAGTTGCTGCCCTGCCGGTGCCGCAGGGGGCGAGTGAGGGAAGAGTGGCAGGGGCGGTCAGGCCGCCTGCTTGGCACAGAAGCGCTCACCGGACGATCTAGGGATCACTCATGGCAAGCTCCTGGAGGTAGTTGCAAGGGGGCCGGCCCGGTGGGGTAGAGGGGTGGAATCAGTGGGCGGGCATGTCGCCCGTCAGTCGTGCGGGGCGGCGATGGTGGCCAGCTCCGTGCCGGGGCGGACGGTGAGCCCGTTCATGCCGTAGATGATCTTTCCGGTGGCGGTTGCGGTGACCTTGTGCTCGGTGCCGTCGACCGGGTCGATGATGCGGCCGATGGTCTGTCCCTCGGTCACCTCGTCCCCGGTGATCGCGTCGGGGTACCACAGGCCGGTGACCTCGGAGGAGACGTCACCCGTGCGAAGCCACTCGCGTGGCTGCACGGTCGCCGGCTTGACGCGCTCCGACGCCTCGACGACGCCGAGGTGGTGCAGGAGGCGGTACAGGGCATCGAGCAGCCTGCGCACGGTGGCGGGGTCGCGGTCGCCGAGCTGCCCCGTCTCCACGAGAATGGCGGGCACACCCAGCCGGTTCGCCGCGGCATGGCTGTTCCCTCCGTCAGGGAGGGGGCGGACGATGACCCGCTCGTAACCGACCGCGTGGGCCATCGCCCTGTTTTTCGCGTCCAGCTCGGTATCGGAGGTCAGCCGGTAGGCCGCGAAGTCGAGCAGATGCTGGTCGATGCCGCCGCTGTGCAGGTCCACGTAGGCGTCGGCGCCGTCGATCAGGTTCTCGAACAGCCAGGACGCCAACCGCTCGGTGGGCCCACCGTCCTTGTCACCGGGAAAGACCCGGTTGATGTTCACGCCGTCCAGCGGGGAGCTGTTGAGCCTGCCCCCGTATACGGCCGGGGGGTTGGCCACGGGGCAGATCACCACCTGGCCGGCGATGTCGTCCGGTTCCAACAGACCGGACAGCCGGGTGGCGGCGTCGACGCCGATGAACTCACCGCCGTGGACGCCACTGGTGATCACCGCCCTCGGGCCGGGCCGGGAACCGTTGACGAGGACCAGCGGGATCTCCACGGTGGTGGTGCCCAGGTCGGCGGACAGGCTCCCGCGAGTCTTCTGGCCGGGCTCGGCCCGCAGCGAGCCGATGGTCAGGGTCATGTCTTACCTCGTTCGAACTCAGGCCGCGATGCGGCCGTTTGTGGTGATGAAGTCGATCGGTTGGTAGGTGCGGCCCTCCAGGGCGAGGTCCGCGGCGATGTCGCCCATGGCGGGTGAGATCTTGAAGCCCTGGCCGGAGAAGCCGGCCAGCAGGACGATGTCGTCGCAGCCCGGCAGGGGGCCGACCAGCGGGCGGGTGCTGCCGGTGTAGCCCTCCATGAAGACGGACAGCCGTACCGGGTCGGGGTTCAGGCCGGGCAGGTGGCGTCGCACCGCAGTGGTGAAGGCCTGCAGTTCCTCCGGTGCGACGGTCCGGTTCAGCCGGTTCGGGTCGTCCACGGGCTTGTGGTGGGCCTGAGGCAGACCGAGCTTGACAGTCAGGCCGTCCGGGGACGGGATGCCGTAGAAGGGGAAGTCGCCGCAGCGGATGAAGGCGGGACGCTCGGCGTCCGCCGGGGGGTCCTGGTGGGGCAGGAACCAGGCGCTGATCGCGCGGTGGATGCTCACCGTCCAGGGCAGGTCGGGCAGCAGGTCGCCGACCCACGGGCCGGGGGTGACGACCGCGGCGTCGAAGCGCTCCGTGTCGGTGTCGGTGCGGATCTCCACGCCTCCCCCGGCGACGGGGGTGACTTCCCGCACCGGGGTGTAGCGGCGGATCCTGGCACCGAGCTCCTCTGCGCGCCGGGCCGCTGTCTGGACCGTCAGCTCGGGGCGGACGAAGCCCGCGTGGGAGTCGAGGATCACCAGGTCACCGTCGTCGACACGGAACTGCGGGAAACGCTTGGCCATCGCCTCGGTGTCGATCACCTCGTGGTCGAGGCCGTGCTCGGCGATGCCGTCCATGACGGTACGCATCTCGGGGTCGTCGGCCGGCCCCATGACCAGGGCTCCGGTCAGGCGGCGCAGTTCCCGCCCGGTCTCCGCCTGCAACTGCTGCCAGAGGGCGTCGGCATGCCGTACGAGTGGTACGTAGCGGCCGTCGTGGGTCTGCACGCTGCGGAAGACCCGGGTCTCACCGCCTGCGGCGCTGCGGTCGTGACCGGGGGCGAAGCGGTCGTAGGCGACGACCTCGGCGCCCCGGGCCGCCAGCCGCCAGGCGGCCTGACTGCCCATGGTTCCGGTCCCGACGACAGCGACGCGTTTTCTGGTGGCCATGTGGTTCTCTCTGTGCGTGTACCGGTGGTGGCCGGGTGTGGTTCAGGCCTCGGTGCGCCCGACGGTCGACAGGAAGTCGATGGGCTGGGAGGAGGAGCCCTCCAGCGCCAGGTCAGCGGCGATGTCACCGAAGGCCGGGGAGAGCTTGAAGCCGTGGCCGGAGAAGCCGGCGAGCAGGATCACGTTCTCGTTGCCGGCCCCGGGCAGTGGACCGACCAGCGGGCGGGTGCTGTCCGTGTAGCCCTCCATGAAGACGGACACGCGGGTCGGGTCCGGGTGCAGGTCCGGTATGTGGCGGCGGATCAGCTCGGCGTAGATCTCCAGCTCCTCCGGCTGGACGGTGCGGTCCAGGGCGTTGGGATCGTCGGCCGGGCGGTGCAGGTCCTTGCTGAGCCCGAGCTTGACGGAGATGCCGTCCGGGGAGGGCAGGCCGTAGCAGTGGGTGGGGGTGGTGCGGATGAAAGCGGGACGCTCCTCGCCGAACCAGGCGTCGGTGGTGGGGACGAACCAGGCGCTGATCAAGCGGCGGATCTGCACGTCCCACGGCAGGCCGGGGAGCAGGTCGTTGACCCACGGGCCGACGGTGACGACGACCGCGTCGAAGTGCTCGCTTCCGGAGTCGGTGTGTATCTCCACCCCGCCGTTCACCGGCGTGATCTCCCGCACCGTCGTGTAGCGGTGGATCGTGGCACCCAGCTCCTCCGCGCGGCGGGCGGCGGTCTGCACGGTCAGCTCGGGACGGATGACACCGGCCCGGCGGTCGAGCACGACGGCATCACCGTCTTCGACCCGGTATTGGGGGAAACGTTTGGCCATGGCCTCGGCATCGAGCACCTCGTGGTCGAGGCCATGCTCGGCGATGGACTCGAGGACGGTGGCCATCTGCTGCTCCTCGGTGGACCCCATGAGAAGGCATCCGGTGAGGGTGCGCAGTTCGCGGCCGGTTTCCTGCTGGAGCTGCTCCCAGAGGACGTCGGCGTGCCGGAGCAGCGGAACCCACCGGGAGTCCTCGAAGTGAGCGCTGCGGAAGATACGGGACTCGCCGCCTGCGGCGCTGCGGTCGTGGCCAGGGGCGAAGCGGTCGTAGCCGACGACCTCGGCGCCCCGGGACGCGAGCCGCCAGGCGGCCTGGCTGCCCACTGTTCCGACTCCGACGACGGCGACGCGCTTCCTGGCTGCTGACACAGGGCTTTCCTTTCGTACCGCCGGGCCCGATGCTGGGCCCCAAGCGTGAAGATGGTCGATTTGCAGCGGCTTGCAGGGGTCGGGCCCTGGAGGCCCTGATCGCTTGTATCCGTCCGGGTTCGGGGATCCCCTCAACCCTCGGAATTTAAGCCGTGCCACATTGTGGAATGCTGTGCTATGATCTGGCACAGAGAATGACAGGCGGCTCCGAGGGGAGTCAAGAGGGTGTCCAACGCAATTTCAGAGGATCAACAGGGGGAAAACGGATGGAGATGAAGAGCGTCACCAGGTCGCTGCGCATCCTGGAGGCGGTCGCCCAGCATCAGCCGGTCACCGTCGGGGAGCTGACGAAGCTCTTCGGCCTTCCGAAGTCGACGGTGCAGCGCACCCTGGTCACCCTGGCCGAGGCCGGCTGGCTGCGGGCCAACCGCAGAGACACGACCCGATGGGAGATCGGCGCCCGCGTTCTCGCCGTGCGGCCCGCCGCGCTGCAGGGTTCCAGCCTGCTCACCGCCGCCCATGAGCCGATGGTCCGCCTGCGCGACGCCCTGAACGAGACGATCCACCTGTCGGTGCCGGACGCCCTTCACTGCATGGTCGTGGTGGACCGCGTCGACTGCGACCATCCCGTACGCACGTTCCACACCATCGGCGACACCTCACCCCTGCACGCCACCGCGGTCGGGCGGGCGGTTCTCGCCCATCTGCCGAAACAGGACGTCGAGGAGCTCATCGCGCAGGGGCTCGACCGCTTCACGGACACCACGCCCGCCGATCCCGACGAACTGCGCGCCGAACTGGACCGGATCCGCACCGACGGTTACGCGGTCAACCGCAACCAGCACCGGCCCGGTGTCTGTGCCATCGCCGCACCCGTTCTGGACGAGGACGGCGCCCCGCTCGCCTCCGTCGCCGTCTCCCTGCCGGATTCCCGCTTCGACGCCGAACGACTGCCCGAGTGGAGCCGCATGGTCGCCGAGACGGCTGCGGAGATCACGGGCCGCCGACGCGACTGAACGCCAGACGGAAGCACTCAAGAGCCGCACGACGAAATCGGCCCCTCACGCACCAGCTGGGGGGCCGACTCGTGTGTATACCCGGCCGTCACCGCTCTGTGCCCGACCGGGAGGTGGGCCGGGCACAGAGCGGCTGTATCGCGCGGCTCGGTAGGCGAGTCAGGTACTACCGCTGTCCATCGCCGCGCGGACGGGGGATGTCGCACCTCCACGGCGTCGGCCCGATGTCCGGTCCGATCATCCGTGCCGTATTGTGGAATGTTGCGCCAATTTCCAGCACAGCACGCTTGATTGAGGCTCCGGAGGGAGTCAAGAGGGGGACCGAGCCGTTCACTCATATGCGAGGCCCCGGATGGAGGTGAAGAGCGTCACCAGGTCACTGCGCATCCTGGATGGCGGTCGCCCAGCATCAGCCGGTCACCGTCGGGGAGCCGACGAAGCTCGTCCGGCGCCGCCATCCTCATGTTCGAGCCCACCGGGACACCGGCCGTAGGCGATCGCCACGAGATCCCAGAGCGCCTCGACTCAAAAACCGGACACGCCCTCAGAGGTCGTTTTCATCCGCTGAGTGTGTTTCATCCCAACAAGTCCCTGCGACGGAGCGGCCTTTGGGAGGATTTATGGGCTGGCGCGATTGGCGGGGTCCATGGGAAGTCCATATTGACCGTCTCATCCCATGAAACCTGTCTCGCTCTAAGAAGCGTTGATAGCAGCCGGCCTGCGCAGAAACCCGACACGTGCTAGGCGCGAGTACTCATCTATGGCGCATGAAGCGACGCAAAATAGCTGGAAACGACCTCTTACTGACCGGCCGCCCGCCGGGCACGGTCGTCGCCGACCGCGGCTTCGGCACCGCGGCCAACGATCTCGCCCTGGCCGAACTCGGCGTCCAGCGAATCGGCCTGCAACGCGCAGGGAAACCTGGAAAGGCACGGCGCGAGTACGAGCAGAGCCGCCGATTCCGGCGGATGCGCAACTGGAGGGTCGGCGTCGAGGCCCGAATCAATCACCTCAAGCGCAGCTTCGGTTTCCGTCGAACACGCCTGCGTCGCCCGGCCGGCGCCCAGACCTGGGCCGGACTGGGGATCTTCGCCTACAACCTCCAGCGAATGACCGTCCTCAGCCGGTGAGGCACGTGCCGCCGACAGGCCAGCGGCGCAGAGCCTTCCCGCAGCACCGGTCTCCTCACCAGCCCAAACCCTTTTTCAGGGCCAAGTAGCTAGCGCCGTGGACAGTGCCTCGCGCCACTGGCGGCCGGTCCTCAGCGTCCTGAGCTGATCCGCGCAGTCACTCCGGCTTGGCCGTGCTCACCGCTGTCTCTTCCGGCCCCGCAACGCTTGCCGTGACGAGGGGCTCCTGACCGGGCTGCCGTGCGCCGGCGCATGCGAGGGTGAGCGCGGCGGTCACGGCCAGGACGACAACGGCGGCTCCCGAGAGCAGGAAGGCGTTCGCGGCTCCGGCGAGGGTGATGGTGGTCGAGGCGACAAAGGGGGAGATCGCCAGGGCTCCTGCCACCCCTGCCTCCCACAGGCCGAGCGCCTTCGCCAGATGGTGGCTGGGTATGCGCTGCTGCACCAGTGCGATCAGGGGGATGTCCGTGAGGGCTGAGGCCAGCCCCGTGGCGGTGAGCAGAACCGCCGCCACTGCATGGGAGGTGACCGTTCCCAGCGGGGCCCGGAAGATCCCGAGCAGGGCCCACGCCAGGACCGCGGCCAGTGCGAGTCTGCGGATGCGCAGGCCGGCCAGGAGCAGGGCGCCCACCACTTCGGCGACCCCGGCGACCCCGAGCAGCAGGCCGTACTGGCCGCCCTGTCCCACGACGGCGACCAGCCCGACGGTCAGGAATCCGTTGGTCAGGGCGAGGGCGAGCACGAAGGTCACGATGGCCACGAGGACGTCGGGGGCGGCCCGCACCGCCCTGAGCCCGGCTCCGAGATCGGACCACAGTCCCGTCTGTGCGCTGCTGGGGGCGGGGCGGGTCACACGGATGGCGGCCACGGCGGCCGCCGAGCCCAGGAAGGTCAGTCCGTTGACCACCAGCGCCGACTGCAGCGAGCCGAAGGCCAGCAGCGGCGCGAGCATGAGCGGTCCGACGAAGAAGGCGGCCCGGAAGGCGACTTGCAGCAGCCCGTTGGCCTGCTGGAGGCGGTCGTCCGGCACGATCTGGGGAACGATGGCGTTGCGGGCCGGGGCGAACGGGGCGCCGATCAGCGCCAGCAACGCCGTGGTCGCCACGAGCAGGGGCAGGTTCAGCAGGTCGAGGGAGAGCAGGACCGAAGCCACGGCCACCACGGCGAGCCGGGCCAGGTCGGTGGCGATCATCAGCTTCCGGCGGTCGCAGCGGTCGGCGTACGAGGCAGCGACGAAGGTGGCCACGAACGCGGGCGCGAACGCAGAGACGCTCACCACGGCGACGGCGGTGGGGTCCTTCGTCAGAGACCACGCCAGCCACGCGGTCGCGGCGGTGTACAGGCCGTCGCCGAAGCGTGAGATGCCCTGGCCGGCGAAGAGAAGCAGGAAGTTGCGGTCCTTCAGCAGTGACATGCGGCCACTGTCGGATCCCGTCGGAGGTCTGATCCACTTATTAGGCAGATGGCTAATCAGTCGCCTCGCCGTCGCCGTGCAGGAAGCTTTCCAGGCTGGGGGTCAGGCCCGCCACTTGTCCGGGCGCGAGCCGGTACAGGACGTAGTAGCCCTCGCGGCGGCGCTCCAGCAGGCCCGTGTCCGCCAGCACCCGCAGGTGCTTGGACAGGGCGGCCTCGCTGACGCCGACGAGCGGGGCCAACTCCTGGGTGCTGCGCGGGCGTTCGGCCAGCAGTCGCAGGGCGCGCAGCCGGGTGTCGTCGGCGAGCGCCCGCAACGTGCCGACGAGCTGGGTGGGAGGAATTCTCGGGCGGGCTTCCCGGACGATCGAGGAGAGGGGGAAGACGAGCCCGAGGGGCCACGGGCCGTCGCAGTTGACGCGTACGTGCGGCCACACGTAGGCGCTGGGGGCGAGGACGAGGGTGTTGTCCGGGCTGATGGTGACCTCGTGGTCGTGCGGTCGCTCCAGCCAGAAGCGTTCGGCGCGCGGATCGCTGCGCACTTCGGGCCACAGCCCGCGCAGCATCCCGTAGAGGCCGCGTTCCTCGATCTGGCGTCCGGCCTCACTGACGCCGGCGGCGAGTTCGGGTTCCAGCCGTGCCCATTCTTCCTCGAAGGCCTCCCGCCAGTAGCGCTCCAGCATGCTCAGGAACCGTTCGAGCAGCGCGCGGGGGTCGTCGAGGAGCATCGTGGCCATGGCTTCGTCGCTTTCCCGTGCGAGGCGCTCGCGCAGCAGGCGGCGTACTTCCGGTTCGTGCAGCACCTGCAGATCTCTGCCCCTGCCGCCGCCCGGCCAGGGCGTGAGCAGGGGGACGGCGAACTCCAGGCGGACCAGTTCCGGATCCGCCCCGCGCAGGCCGGCCAGTTCGTCTTCGAAGTCCGCCAGTCGGCCGGTCGGCTGCGGAAAGAGGAACTCGGGGAAGTACGAGCGCACCGCGTATGAGAACGCCTCGATCTCCCGCTTCAGCGCCGGGGACAGCTTGCGCATCGCACGCACCCAGCCGTGCTGGACGGGGTGGTGCTTGGGCTCCACCAGCACATGGAGACTCAGTACGGCTTCCATCGTCGGCGAGTAGGCGAACCCCACCCGCTCCGCACCGCCGGCAGGGACCCGGAACACGATCGTCATAGCCCGTCATCCTTGCCGCACCGCGTCCACAACGGGAGACACGCGCCGGGGCGGCTTCTGCACAGCTTACCTGCGCGCGGCGGGCGGCCCTGCGGCAAGCGGGAATCGCCGCAGGGCCGTCCGGCAGCTCGAGTACTTCCGTATCCGGTCGATCACCAGTCGGTGATCACGCGACCGCCCGCACGGACCGTAGAACGAGCCAGCCCGGCCGATCATGTGACTGTCGCCTGATCTGCTCGTTCTCCGAGTATTCGGCGGCCAGAACGCGGTGATCTGTGCATCCCCCCTTCCTTCACGGGGAGAGCGTCAAGGCCGGACGACGGGGAGAACGATGCGTGAGGGCCGTGCCGCGTCGTGCGCGATCTCCTGGCGTGCCGGGTGGAAGTCCGTTCCGCTGTCAGGGGACGCGCCGGTGCTGAGGTTGCGGTCCCAGCGTGGGAAGTTGCTGGAGGTGACGTGGACGCGCAGACGGTGACCGGCACGGAAGACATAGCTGGTCGACCACAGGTCGACGACGTGTTCGGCGAATTCACCGGGTGTGGTCTTCACCCGTGCGATTCCGTCGACGACGTTGAGGGACACGCCCTGGGAGTCGACGTCGCAGAGCCGGACCACCCAGTCCGTTGAAGGGGCATCGGTCGCGGCGTGGACGTAGGCGCGGACCACCATGAGGGCGTCGCCGGAGCCTCTACGAGAGCCCCGATCGAGCCCGCGAGAGCGCTGTCCGAGTTGCGCTGTTCGGGCATGTTTGGGAGGTGGGGTGCTGACTCCCGTGCTGGTTTGGTGCTGACTGAAAGCCCATGTCATCACCCGTTCTCACCTCTCCCGTGCTGACTTGGTGCTGACTACGCTGCGTCAAAATCCGGCGTGTGGGCCATATCGGGCGAGCCTCGGTAGGTGGCTGGCACCGCTGTGGCGACAGGTATCGCCGAACTGGGGCGCCTCATCGGTGAGGGCGCATACCTGCCTGTGTGTCCTCCTGCGGGTAGCGGCACATGGCGAGGTCCCGTCCCTCGGTCCCTCCCAGCAGGTTCTTCGTCTGCTGGTGGTACGGACTCAACACCTCGTTGAACAGCGGAAACGGCAGATGTTGAGGCCCGAGAGGCGGTGTTGGCCCGCGAATGGTCCGGATCTTGAGTGTCACCGCCAGTCAAGTGCGCGGAAGACGGGGTCAACGAACCGGGATCATCTCCGCATGGCCAAGGAGCGCTGGCCATCGAGGTCGGTCAGCTGGGCCCGGGACCATCCCCGCGCGGGACGCTGACAGTGCGTACCGCGAGGGCTGGATGAATACGACCACGCGCCTGCGATGGAGCCGCGGCCAGACAGGCCGCGGACGAGAACAAGCTTATCGACGATCGGACCCGCCTACCGCAAGGTCGGCGTCCACGAGGACATGCTCGTCCCCCTCGCCGAACATCACGACGGTCCGCACAGCTTCTGCGGACAGTTTGCAGGTGTTGCCGCCTGGCTGACGACGCTAGCAGAGCGAGGACGCCTGCACCCATGATCAGTAGGCGCTCAGGCGAGAGGTTGGAGGTCGGTGGGCCACAGCAGAGTTGTAGCCGCCCAGGTGAAGCCTGCGCCGAAAGAGGTCACGACGACTCGTTGCCTGGCTTTGAGCTGCCCGTTGATGGCTGAGTGGCTCAGCAGCAGGGGGATGGATGCTGCGGAGGTGTTGCCGACGTGGGTGATGTTGGACGGTACGCGCTCTGTCGGGATGCTCAGGGTGTTGGCCACGGCTGCGCTGATGCGTGCGTTCGCTTGGTGGACGATCAGTCTGTCGATGTCCTGGATGGCCCATCCTGCTGCGGCGGCCGACTCTTGAGTCACCTGAGTGATGCGGCGCACCGCGTGACGGAATACCTCGTTTCCTTTCATACGCACGTACGGCCTTTTCATGTCGTCGCTTGGGTGTGAGGGGTGGCGGGAGCCCCCGTCGGGGATGCAGATGGCGTCTGCGTGCTCGCCGTCGCTGCCCCATGCGGCTGCTTTGAGGGTTCCTGGTTCGTGGGCGTGTCCGGCTGTGAGCACGATTGCTCCCGCTCCGTCTCCGAAGATCGGCGCGGTGGATCGGTCGGCTGGGTCGATGACGGCCGACATCTTCTCCGCTCCGATGACCAGCACGGTGCCGGCAGTTCGGGCTTGGATGAGTCCCGCCGCAACGGTCATTGCGTAGACGAACCCCGAACAGCCGGCGCCGAGATCGAAGGCGGGGACTTGGCGCAGGCCGAGTTGGTGGGCTACCAGGGGCGCGGTGCCGGGCACATGATGGTCTGGAGTGGCGGTGGCCAGGATGACGGCGTCGACGTGTTCGGTCTTCGCCGATTTCATCGCCCGGAGACCTGCTTCTACCGCCAGGTCACTGGTGGCCGTCGCCGGATCGGTGATGCGTCGCTCGGCAATACCGATGCGGGTGCGGATCCATTCGTCTGTCGTGTCCAGGCGGGATACGAGGTCGGCGTTGCTTACCTTCTGCGGGGGCAGGTAGGACCCCAGGCCGATCAATCGCGCGGCAGGCGTCGGCAACGGTGTCGCGGCTTTTCGTGCAAAGATCAACGGTTCTTCTTCCCTGTGCTGGCGTCACCGTCGGCAGAGGTATGCCGTCGGGATTCCCACCGGCCGGGGCGCTCGTCGTATCGCGTTGCCGCCGGGTGGGCCGGCGCTGGTGCCGGCCGGGGGACCGGAGCTTGCGGCGAGGGGCTGGAGTGCGACTGCGTCCTTGGTACGGCCTTCGGTCAGTCTGTCTGCGGGCAGAGGCCTGGCTCTTCCGGGTTCTTGCGGCGGGAGGCCGATGCTGCCCGTTGAGCCACCAGGTCGACCAGGTGTGCGACGGTGGGCGCCTTCACCAGTTCGTGTTCGGTGATCACGATGCCCAAGCGTTCTTCGAGATTCATGGACAGCAGGGCAACGGCGAGGGAGTCGATGCCCGCCTGTGCCTGCGTGGCCGCAGGAGTGATCGGCGCGGCTGGCAGATCTCCCCTTTGGACCAGGATGTTTTTGATGAGCGCGAAATCGATGACAGGGGCAGTACCTCGGTCAGTGGCGGGCGTTGGAAGCGTTGCGCCGGTGTGGGGTGGCTGACCCGGCACCTGTGGCTTGCTGTGGAATTGGGGCAGTGCGTTTACCTCGTCGTGGAACAGCCTGGGCAGCCGATTCAGCCCGGGAAGAGCGGCATCGGTGACGAAGCAGACGCTGGTGATTCCGTTGTAGCTGCAGGCCACGATCGATGCTGGCTGGTGCCGCGGGAGCCAGTTGAAGGGCTGGAGGCGGATGACTGGGTCTTGCTTGTAGCGCAGTGGCCGGTGGATGGCGAGGTAGGACGTGGTGATGGTGGCCCGATCGGGCGTGGTCAGCCGGGTCGCCAGAACCTGGAAGGCGCGTGCGGGGACGAGGTCCATCACAGAGCGCATGGCTTTGTGACGGCTCGGGGCCTTGGCCGCGCGGGTGGAGGTGATGACCTGGTCGAGGCGGCCTTCAACCGTCGGCTCGTGACAGGGAAGGGGCACGGGTGCGAAGGTGCAGTAGTTCCCCGGCAGGTCGTGCTCCTCGCCCCGGCGCAGGTTGACCATGGTGATAGCCGGCAGGGACTTGTCGGCGCCGCGGGGCCAGGATTGTGATGTCCAGGTGCGCAGGGCTCCGCTGAGGGTGGTCAGGAAGGCGTCGTTCGTGTCGCCGCCGCGGGCGGTGGCGGCCTGCCGCAGTCGCTGCGTGGGGACATGCGCCCAGCTGATGTCACGGTGGCCGGTAAGGGGCAGTGCCGTGTCGTTCCAGACGTTGTTGGTGGCGCTTGCGGCAAGCATGCTGCGCACGGTGCCCAGGTAGGCTCCGGCTCCTGCCCGGGGCGCGGGCTGCACGGTGGGCGCGGGCGCGGTGCCGAACAGAGCGGTCACGGTACCGATCAGGCCCATGCCGTCCTGGGTGCTGTGGTGTGCGCGCAGGCAGATGGCATAACGCCCCGGGGCGTATCCGGTCAGCAGCCAGATGTCCCACAGGGGGCCCGTGTCGGGCAAGGGGTGCGCGACGAGGCCGGCCAGAGCCGTCTCGAGGTGCTGGTCGCCTGAGGGGATGCGCTGTTCGTGAACGCGGTGCTGCAGGTCGGGGGCTGGGTCGTGGTGCCAGCGGGCTTTGAGTCCGGGGCCGCGGAGGAAGTGCGTCAGGCGCGGTTCGGATTTCAGGTGGCAGCCGACGTGAGCGCGGAGTTCTCTGAGGGCGGGAGCGGTTCCTTCCAGGTGGAGGATCACTCCGATGGTCTGGGAGACCGAGGGGTGGGCCTGGGCCATGTCGTGCATGGTCAGGTCCATGGGGGTGGGACGAAGGGGGACGGTCACGGTGTTCTCCGCTGTGGTGGGCTCGGTGGGGAGGCAGGGCTCAGGCCGGCGTGAGCCGGAAGATCCGCAAGCGGCGCCCGGAGCGGTGAGCGAAGGAGACGTAGGCCGGCCAGACTTCGACGAGGTGGTCCCAGGCGGCGGCCCGCTCGTCGCCCTCCAGGAGGGCGGCGGTCACCGGCAGCGTGCGTCCGCGGCGGATCACGCTTGCGCTGGGTGTGGCGATCAGGTTGTGGGACCAGGCGGGGCTCGGGGGGCGGCCGAAGTTGGTGTCGACGACGAGAAAGCTTCCGTCTGCTTCGGGGTGGCACAGCAGAGGTGTCTGGCGGGGCAGGCCGCTGCGGCGGCCGATGGTGGTGAGCATCAGTGAGGGCAGCGTGGCGGGCATGAGCAGCATTCGGCCCCCGCTGAGACGATGAGCTGCCCGGTCGACGCCTGGCGCGATGTGGGACATGATGCGCACGAAGCGAGCGTTTCCTCCCGCTTTCTTCAAGGCTCGGGCGATGAGCCCGTCCTGATGTGTGCGGCTGGTTTGAAAGGGCTCGATCTTCGCCGGTGTGGCGGCTGCAGGGCGCCCGGCGGCATAGTCGCGCCGGGCGCTGCCTCCGGTTGCGGCGGCCTTGCGGGTGAGCTCGGGAGCCATGGCGTAGGCACGGTAGAACGAGGGCAGATAGCCGGGAATGTCAACGGTTTGCCGACGGCTGCTGATGGCCTGAACGGTCGCAGCTGCGACCTTCTCCGGTGTGGTGGGCGGCAGGAAGTCGGCGACCCTCGGCATGCGGGCCGAGCGGACGTGGACCTTGAAGAAGTCGGTGCCTACGACGGTGGCCGGGCGTACCAGAGTCACGCCGATACCGGAGCCGGCCAGTTCGATGCGCAGCATCTCGGTGTACGCCTCGACAGCGGCCTTCGCCGCGGCGTAGGCCGCCGAGGGCCCTTTGACGAAGATCCGCCCTGCGGCCGAGCCCATCGCCACGATCTGTCCACCGCCGCCCGCCCGCATCAGCGGCAGCACCGCTGCGACGGAGCAGACCAGGGCATCGTAGGAGGTGCGCATGGACAACTGGGCCTGCTCGACAGCCATCTCTTCAACGTCCGACCAGCGGATGTAGGCGGCGTTGTGCACCAGGACGTCGACGCGTCCGCGCTCGGCATGAACCTTGGCGATCCACTCCTCCAGGGCGGGACGATCGGTCACGTCGACATGCGCGAACTGGACGGATGGCGCCCCAGGCAGCTGGATGACGTCGGCAGCAGCTCGCTCGAGGCTCGCCTGGGAGTTGTCGCACACGTGCACATGGGCCCCGACCGCGGCCAAGGCACAGGTCAGGGCCCAGCCGATGCCCGCTGCACCTCCCGTGATCAGGCATACGCGCCCAGTCAGGGAAGCGGGAGCCGGCTTGGAGCGGAAGGGGTTCATGGGGTGGTCCTTTCGGCGCTTTGCGCACTGCTGTGCCGACGGGCCGGCAAGACGACGCGTGATGGCCGGATGCGGTGGGTGAGGTGACCCAGGGCGAGCAGAGCGAACGCGTCGGTCAACACCGGAACGTGATACGGGAAGGGGCGCGGGCCGAGCATGTCGGGAACGGAGTGGATGCTGCCGTCGGAACGCTGCTGAGCGAGCAGGTAGCCAGCGGCGCGCGCAGCGGGAGCAGGGTCGAGCTGCCCGGCCAGAACGATCAGGGCGTAGGCGGTGCTGATGGCATCGCTCGGAGACCGGTTCTGCTGTCCGAAGCCGCCGTCCGCGTTCTGTGTGGTGCGCAGCAGCTCGGTGATCCGACCGCTCATCGGGTGGTGGGGGCCAGCGGCGAGGTACGCCCTGAAGAGGGTGTGCAGGCGACTGCTGCTCCAGCCGGGGGGAAAGGAGCCGTCAGGCATCTGGCTGTCGGCGAGGAAACGCAGAGCAGGCTGGATGAGGTGATGGTGGCGCCCTTGGACATGGAGCGCGTTGATCGCGGCGGCCGTCATGCAGGCTTCGGAGGGCGTGCCTGATCCATAGGTAGGGAATCCGCCGTCGGTGCCGCGAACCGCGATCAGGGCTTCCAGCCCGCGTTGAATCGGATCGCGGTAGGTGATCGCGTCCAGCTGGTGCAGGAATTCGATCGCGACGGTGGTGCAGTCCGTGTCGGAGAGCTCGGCCTGGTCGGTGTAGGACCAGCCGCCGCTCGCGTGCTGAACGTGCGCGAGGTGCCGGGCGATGCGGTGCAACGCCTTCTGCGGTGCGCCGACGGTGCTCAGAGCGAGGCCAGAGACGACGGTGCTCCACGTGTCGGTGTCCGTTACGAAAGGCAGACCACCGTCCCCCCTCTGGTGCATGAGAGCGGTGCGCAGGCCGGTCTCTACCAGGCTCTCCATGCCGGGGACGTCCGCCAAGGCGTGCAGGACTGACAGGTGAATGAAGAGGTTTCCCTCCCACACCGTTCCGGGGCGCTGGGTGGAAACCAGCACAGTGACGTCGTCCCGGCCCGCCGGGCCTCTGCCCGCCGCCCGTCCCAGGATGGCCTTCACGGCAACGGCTTGCACCGCAGCCCAAGGATGCAGCGTGCTCGCATCGATGGCACGGGCGTCAGCGTCGTCATGGACGGCACCCGCGCCCAGCATGGTGAAGATGGCGTGGGCCAGAGCACGTTTGCGAGGTCCGGTGAATTCCGGTACCCGGCGGACGATGTCCTCCGAGGCCTGGCGACACGCCGGCTGCCCGGCACCTCGGCCCAGGGCAGCGGCGGCTACGGTCGCGTCCATGAGGTCGCTGTTCCGATGGTGCTCCAGGTAGCGCACGATGCGAGTACGCGCCTCGCGGTGGCCAGATGCACACCGTTCCACCAGTGCCAGGGCGAGCGCGGATTCAAGGACCCGGCTTCGGCAGGAGTCGCGCACGGCACCATTGGCTCCCACCCGGTTCAACACGCGCGCCAAGAGCCGCTCGCGCCCGGCAGGCAGCGTTGCTGGGAAATGCGACGACGGCCAGGCCGGGGGGAGTTGCTCTGCGGAAGGGAGTCTCATCGGTAGGACAGTCCTTGGAGGGCACGGAGAACTCGGTGGTGTGGATCGGAAGGGCCGGGCACCGAGGTCAGTCACACAGGCCGGGCGCCCAGCGGGCATCGAAGCGATGGGTGACGCCGAGCCAGTGCAGCGTCGCGGCCACAAAGGAACCGAGCGCCGCTACGTAACGCCGTACTCCATCCCGCTCGGCACCGGGCACGGCCATCGCGGCCAACGAGGCGGCCAACGCATGGAAATCCCTCAGTCGGTCATCGCGCATCACCGTGACCTGTTCGCGCGCCGAGGCCAGGGAGCAGCCGCGCTCACGGCTCAACACAGTCACCAGGTTGTCGCGGCCCTCCCGCAGGTCGTCCTCGTCCGAAACCAGGTCATTGGTCCAACCGGCCACATCAGCCGCAGCCCGCCGCAGGGCCCTCACGAGGTCCTCCCCGGCGGGCAGGCCGGGCCAGGGCGCGCCAGTGGTGCACTCCAGGATGTCTGCCATAGGCAGGGCGGTGATAGTTCTTCGACGCCGCAGGACGTAGTCGTGCAGCCCCAGCTGGTCCAGGTCGGCGCGGCCGGTGGCCTCTTCATGCGTAGCCAGGGCGAAGTCGCGGTAGTCTGCAACGAACCGCTCCCGCCACTGAGTGGGCATCCGCGGAGCCGTACGCCGCCACAAGTCGTGCAGGGCACGCTCGAACCCGCTGCCAGATCCGGCAGAGCCACCGGTGAGCACGTCCAGCAGCCGGTTGAACAGCGACGCGACCTCCTCCGGCCGGACGTCGACCCCGCCGCGGTCGAGCCGGTCGTCGACCAGGCAGATGAATGCAGCCCACTGGGCCGTCAGTTCCACATCGCAGGTGTTCGCCTCCGGCGCGGTCAACTCAGCGAATTTCCCCAGTCGCATAGCAGCCAGGCGCTTCTCTTCAAAAGCGTCGACCACCAGGCTCAAATCCCGTGTCCATGCCAGCACTGCGGCGCCGACCTGCATAGCCCGGACCTCACCCGGCAGGTCAGAGCGGAGTAGGCCAGCACCAGTTTCCCCCGTCATCCGCCTCAGCCCAGCCCCGGTGCCACATCGACACGGCCCGCGAGCGTGGCCAGGCTGCTCCCAGTGGGAACCGGTGACACACCGAACGCTCGAGAGAAGACCGCCGAACCGTCCGGCTGGAGCATCGTGTCGAACGGCTTGCTCTCAACCGAGCCAGGCGAGTTCAGGGACGGCATAGTGACCGTGACCTTCGACATGTCGATCTCGTACGTGGAGAGATCAACCGGCTGCGCGGCTTCATCTCCGACAGCCCCATGGATCAGCATCGACCGCCGCGCCAAGTCACCCTGCGCCCCGGTGAAGCGAAGACTGCGCCCGTCCGAGGCCCGCGTGAAGGTCATGCCGCCACCCGCCGACCAGGACCCCTCGGTCAGGTCGAGGCTGATCTTGCCCTTCATCGGCCACTGCACACACGGGGTCGGCCCAGAAGAGTCGAGCACGGCCGGAGCGTCGGCTGTCGTCGCAATTCCGTCGGCCGCCAGGCGCTCAGCCGCCACGGCAGACAAGCACCACGTGACCGTCCCCGCAACAGGCATCACGGGCCCCGCAGCCACAGCCGCAGACACGCCCACAGCCGACAGGGAAAGCAGAGCAGTGACGATCACTGTACGACGCCGCATGAGCAAGCCTTCCTTTAGAGGGCTGCCAGATTTGCCTATAACGCCTCCAAAGTGGGATGAATGAACGTTTCCCTGGCCGAAGTTCACCTGAAGGCGTGAGAGAGGTGCCTGCTTCCCCTGAGTTGTAACGCGGACACACGTCGGTCATCCTCATGAATGAACGCCGCGTGCCGGTTCCGTCTACGTTCTGTCCGGCAGATCACTGAAGGACAGCACGCCGCGACGCCGCGTCGTTCCGGCCGTGGCGCCGACCGGCGCTTGCCGGTCTGTTGGATCACCGGGTGGGCGAACGCCAAGCCCCCGACATTAAACGTCAAATGCCTCTTTCTACCTGGACGGGTGGCATCCGACTGATCATGTCTTGTCCTACGACTGCCTTACTTAGCGTAAAGGCATGACAACTCCAGCAAGTTACCGGCAGGGCTCGACATGGCTCCAGACCGGCCCGGTCGACTTCAGCCACTCACTCACCGGTGCCGACAGGACCGATGAGCGGATCTCCGAGGTCCCGGACCTCACGATCCCCTTCCCCGGAGTGTGGGAGATCTCGTACCACGCCCGCTCGTACACCGGCGGGACCGCAGCGGCGAGCTTGCTCGTCCGTACTGCACTGTTCAAGAACGGCCAGGTCATCCCCGGCACTGAAGCACTGACCGGTGGGAACGTGGAAATGCAGACCACCCCCGGGCAGACGATCCTGGAGAAGTTCGCCATCGGAGACGTCATCACGCTCCACGCGTACCGCATCGGGACGGGCAGCGCCCAAGTCATCAGCAACGGCGACGGACGTACGGGAGTCATGGCGCACTGGGTGAGCCCCGGGTTCTAGGCCGCTGCTTCAGTCAGCTTGGGCGCCTGCTGGGCGGCTGCGTGTCTGAAGGTGCAGATGCGCGGCGGCACGACATGGCTCCCAGCCGTCGCCTGGGCCGTCAACCAGGCCGATGGCCGACGCGCCGGCAAGCTCCCCAGGGGCATCCAGAAGATCCACACGGGCGGGTGACAGCGACGTACCGGACGACAACCCCGTCGGCTGGCTCCTCGATTACGTGTAGCCCACGACCCCGGCCGAGCCGCCGCCGCGAGCTTTCTTGCGGGATCCATCCCGGAATCTGGACCAGACGTCAACGAGTGAGGGGAATGCCTGATGGCGAACGAACTCAAGTACGGCGATCAGATCCACCTGCAGAACGGGTACAACAGCTGGCAGGGCGGCTACCTCGACACCCTCAACCACAGCCCCCATGCCGGCCTGAAGCACGAGGTGGCCACCGCCGACAGCCCCACCCGCGCCCAGGGCTCGGGCACGTGGGAGATCCTGTCCGCCTCGGGTAAGGCAGCCGGCCAGCCCGTCCTGAGCGGGGACCTGGTCCACCTGCGCAACCTCTACGGCGGCGACGGCGGCTACCTCGACACCGCAAACCACGCCAGCACCGTGCAGAAGAGCGTCGGCGGCAAGTACGACGTGTCCACCGCCCAGGCCACGAACCGCGCCCCCGGCAGCGGCAGCTGGCGGATCTTCGCCCAGACCTCCGCACCCGGCGACCAGAACGTCCGGGAAGGAGACATCGTCCTCTTGTGGAACACCTACGACGACAACGGCGGCTTCCTGGAGGTCAACCAGAACGCCACAAACGGCGGCAAGCTCGACGTCTGCACCAACGCCTACTTCAACCGCGGCGGCAACTTCGCCGACTGGAAGATCAGTAAGTAAGGCGTACCCCTCCTCCCGCGACACCTGGCCCCGGCTGCCGCAGGGGCCGCCGGGGCCTTCGGCCTTCGGCCTTCTGCCGTACGGGCGCGGAGTGTCGCGTACCTAGCCGAGAGTGGCTGCGACGTCGACGCCCAGGCCCGGTCCATCACGTCGCTGACCGTCTTAGCATCGCGCGCCGCCTCGAAGACGTGAACGGACAGCAGGGCCACGGTTTCGGGTAGTTCAGAAGCAGCTACGCCCACCGTGCCCAGGACAGCGACGGCTGGCTCCGTCTGGCCATCGTTCCGGCACCCGTGCAACGGCTCCTGCACCTCGTCGGCCTGGACGACCTCATGCCCATGTATGCCGCGCTTCAGGCCGCCCTCCCCTTCTGAAGAAACCGGCCAGGCGCCCAAGAGCTGCATGCGTCGCAGGGATTCCCTCACGTGCCCCTGCCGGGCCCCGGGCCTCGAACTCCGGCCCTCTTCGCGCGGGCGGTCAGCGTCGCGCAGGATCGGGCTCCGACGGCTTGGGCCTGGGCCGTCGCACCGGGTTCATCCTTTCGTGGTCTCCCGGTGCGTGAGCAGGCCCGGCCCTGTGGTGATCGGTAGCGTGCGGAAAGCCGTCGTTCGCGCGGCATGTCCGCGTCGCCCGGCGCGGCCCCCTGCTCCGGAGGTGTCCCGATGGTGAGTATTGGCGGCCTGCTACCCCCGATCGGGCTGGAGATCCCGTGCTCCGGCTACGCCGTGAACGTGCCGTTGAAGATCGACGCGACCGGTATGGTCGAGCTCGACTTCAAGGGCGGCATCAGGGTCCGCATCGAGGCGAACCTCAATGGCGGTCTCGGCGGAGTGAAGATGAGGATCATCGGCGAGGAGTACAGCGCCGACCACCCGACGCTCGGCAAGGTCACGCTCTCGCAGGCCGACGTCGACACCACGCCGCTCAGCCTGCTGGAAGTCGTCTCGAACATGCCGCCGACGTTCAGGAGCACCCTGTTCCACGACTTCACCCTCACCATCGAGAAGTTCCCCGCCACCGGTGAGCCTATGGTGCTGTCCAACACCAAGACGATGACCACCCTGAACGGCAACCTCACCGTGTTCCCCCCGCAGGGCGCCGTCTACCAGTTGCAACAGCCGGTCGACTTCGCACCCGTCGGCGACCCGGGCAACGTCGTCGTGCAGCTCATGGCCCTTCCGATGACCATGTCCCACAACCCCTGACCACCCGCCCCGCCCGTCCCGTCTGCCTGTCGACAGGCAGACGGGACGGGCGGGGCGGCACTTGTGGCGGACCCCGCTGGGCTCCTAGCAGCCAGGGCTCTGTCGGCCGATACCTGCTCGCGCGTCTTTCGTGCCGAAGTCCACGGCCTCGCCCGATGCGCCGGAAGTCCTGGGCCGCTTCGTGGGGAGCACGGACCGGTGCTCATGTCGATAGCCCATGGGTGGGACAGCGTGTCCGGCCGAAGCGCTCCCGGCCGAGCCGGATCCGCCGCGCCCTAGCAAGGCAACGGGAACTGAAACCATGATTTACTGGCTCGTTTGACATTAAGACAAGAATTCGCCCCTTTTATCGCGGTCGTCTCGTCACTCAGTGTCGTAGCCAACAGCGGCTCGACGGAGGGGACTTCATGGCGGATTGGGTGAAGGTCGACGGCGGTCTCTCGGCCATCTCGGCGGGGTCCAGGACGACGGTGTGGGGTGTGAACTCCGCGAATGCCGTCTACCGGTACACGAACTTCGACGGCAGCCCCTGGATCAACATTCCGGGTGGGCTGAGCGACATCGGTGCCGCGGCGGACGGCACCGTGTGGGGCGTCAACAGCGGCAACCAGATCTACCGGTACACCGGCGACCAGAGCACGACGAACTGGGTGGGCATCAACGGCAGCCTGGTCCGCATCGATGCGGGTTCCCGGACGAACGTGTGGGGCGTGGACTCCGCCGGCGCCATCTACCGGTACACCAACAACGACACCAACCCGTGGCTCAAGATCCCCGGAGGACTGAGTGACATCGGCGCCGCGGCGGACGGCACCGTGTGGGGCGTCAACAGCGGCAACTATGTCTTCCGGTACGTGGGGGACCAGGACAGCTCGAACCCGTGGAAGAGCGTCAACGGCAGCCTGAAGCGGATCGCGGTCGGCTCCCGGACTAACGTGTGGGGCGTCGACACGGCAGGCAGCATCTACCGGTACACCAACAACGACGCCAGCGGCACCAACCCCTGGGTCAAGATCCCCGGCAACGCCACCGACATCGCCGCAGGCGCCGACGGCACCGTGTGGCACGTCAACAGCGCCGGCGCGATCTACCGGTACACCGGCGACCAGCCAAGCTGATCCAGCCCCGACAACCGTGCGGCCCCGGCCAACAGGTCGGGCCCGCACGGCTGCTCCGGTCTGTAGCCCCCGCGCCGCTGTCCTGCTCAGCTGGCCGCGAGGCGGAACCGGCAGCAGCCCAGCGCGGCCCGCTGCCCGATGGCCGAGCTTCCAGAACAGGTCCACCAAAAGCGGTACGGACAGGCGGCGCGGATGGGCCGCTTGGGCGTTCGGTGACGGAGACCAGGATCCACCCGAGGAGCTTGCCCACGTTGATGTTCATGCCCTGGAGTTGAGCGAATGCCGGGGCCGTCACCGTCCCCACGAGATTGATGGGGTTGGCAAGTTGACCCGTAGAAACACGCAGGTCAGGCGCACATGTGGCGGGGCACCATAGTTCGAGGGTTGGCTATGCGTGTGGCCACCATGCCAGCTCACGACAGGGCGGTTCAGGGGCTCGAAGGTGGTCGAAACGAGTGCTGTCCGTGACGCGTAGGTCGGAGTGATGTGGCGGTGCGGTGCTGACTCCCGTGCTGGTTTGGTGCTGACCAAAAGCCCACGTCATCACCTGTCCTCACCCCATCACCTGTCCTCACTCCCCGTGCTGACCTGGTGCTGACTACGCTCCGTCGAACTCGGACATCTGGGGTTGATCGACTCGGAGTCGTTGCGTAAGAGGTGACCGGCGGGCCGACTGGCTGACAGCGCCGGGACTGCGGGGCTCCGGGAGGCCCCCCGCAGTCCCGGCGCCGCGATCGCACTTCTGCACACGTTCTGGGCCCGCACATGGGGCCGATCGGCCCCATGCCAGGGGGCCTGTGGCCTCTCCAACACACCATCCCCGGCTGCGAGGCTGCAGCCGGATACTCCATGCGTTCGACCTGCCCCAGGAGGTACGTCCCATGTCCCGCACCGTCACCGTAGGGCTCGACGGCTCGTCCGAGAGCCGGGCCGCCGCCGAGTGGGCGGCCCGTGAGGCGCAGCTGCGCGCGTTGCCGTTGAGGCTGGTGAACGTCTGGGAACCGGTGCCGACGCCCATGGCCCTGGCACCCCTGCTGGGCGCCGAAGCGCAGCAGAAGTGGCCGGATCGGATCCTGCGCGAGGCGGCCGAAGGGCTGCGGCTGCGCCACCCCGGCGTGGAGGTCGTCGGGGAACAGCTCACCGGGCGACCGGGCGAGGTGCTGTCCGACGCGGCCGAGGAGGCTGAGCTCCTCGTGCTGGGGTCCCGGGGGCTGAGTGGCATCAGCGGGTTCCTGGTCGGCTCGGTCGGCCAAGCCGTCGTCGCGCGTACCGAGCGGCCCGTGGTCCTCGTACGGGCCGGGGAAGCGGCCGCTGACGAGCACGTCATGGACCCGGCAGGCATTCCGTCCGCCGCGACCGGGTACCGGCCCGTCGTCCTGGGGCTGGACACCAGCCATCCCCACGAGGCGTTGATCGAGTTCGCGATCGACGCGGCCATGCGCCGCGCCACCACGCTGCAGGTCGTCCACGGCTTCACCCTGCCGCCCTATTTCGCCTACGGGCTGCCCGACGACCCGGAGCTGAACGCCCTGATCGCCGCAGAATGGGCGTCAGCGCTGACCGAGGTCCTGCGTCCCTGGCGACAGAAGTTCCCGTCGCTGGAGATCGTCGAGAGCTCCCGGGCCGGCAAGGCCGCCGACCAACTGGTGGCCGCCTCCCACGACGCCTCCCTGGTTGTGGTCGGGCGCCAGATCCGCCGCTCTTTGTTCGGCGCCCACATCGGCCCCGTCACGCACGCCGTACTGCACCACGCTGCTGCCCCCGTCGCCGTCGTCCCGCACGACTGAATGGCCCGGCAGAGGAGTAAAGGAAGGGACAGCAAGGGAGATGAGGACCATGGAGTTGCCCCTGACCGTGGGCGTGGACGGCTCCGAGCCGAGCATGCGGGCGGTGGACTGGGCGGCTGACGAGGCCGTCCTGCACGGGGTGCCGCTGCGGCTGGTGTACGCCTCCCTGTGGGAACGGTACGAAGGCGCCGCGCTCGCCCAGGGGCTGGGCAGATCCTCGGAGCAGGTGCTGGCCGACGACATCGTCGAGGCCGCGGCGCGGCGCGCCCACCGACGGGCCCCGGACCTGAAGATCACCACCGCGGTTCTGCCCGATGACGCCGTCAGCGCGCTCCTCGACGAGGGCCGCCACGCCTGCGCACTCGTCATCGGATCGCGGGGCCGCAGCGGTATCGCCGAGCGGCTGCTCGGCTCGGTCAGCCTGGCCGTCGCCGCCCGCGCCCACTGCCCGGTGATCGTGCTGCGCGGCGGCCACGACGACCGACGCACGTCCCGGATCTACCAGCGCATCGTGCTCGGTGTCGGCGAGGAACCGGGAAACACGGCAGCCGTGCGCTTCGCCTTCGAGGAGGCGGCAGCCCGCTACGCCACCCTGCACGCCGTACGGGCCTGGCGCCGCCCCACACACCCGAGCACCGCCCGTGCCCTGCCTGCGGGAGAGCCCGCCCGTCATCCTGAGCAGCAGGCCGCCATGACGGTGGAAGCGGCCCTGTCCGACGCGGCGGCCGCCCACCCGTCCGTGCCAGTGCGCCGGCGCACTGCCGAAGGTCCCGCCCACCAGGTGCTGCTGGACGCCTCGGCCACCGCCGACCTGCTCGTCGTAGGCGCCCAGCGCCGCCGCGGACACGCCGGGCTCCAGCTCGGCAGGGTCGCCCACACGGCCTTGCACCACTCCTCCTGCCCGGTGGCGGTCGTACCCCAGTGGTCTTGACCGGTTCAATGGCTCGCCGCCTGGCCGGGACATAGGTCTCCTCGTCGGGCCGCAGGAAGACCCGCAGCACGTCACGGCGGGTGGCGATACCGATGAGGCGGTCCTCCTCGTCGACCACGGGCAGCCGTTCGACATCATGACGCCCCATCACCCGCGCCGTGTCCGCCACACCTTGTTCCGGGTGCACGGTGATCGCGGGCGGCGACATCGGCTGCCCGGCGGTGGTGGCACGCTCCTTGGCTGTCGTGCGCCGCGTCCTGCGGCGCAGTGCCGGGAGCCGGGAGCCGGAAGCCGCGTCCCCGGTCCCGTTCGGCTTGCGCCGCCTGCCGGAGGATCAGGTCGGACTCGGAGATCAGGTCCACGACCTTGTCGTCGGCGTCCACCACCGGCGGGCCGCTGATCGGATGCCGGCCCAGCAGACGAGCCACCTCCTTGAACGGCTCCCCGGAATCACGGCGAGAAGCACGGGGGCCGGGAAGCCCGAGGAAAGGGACCTCTGGTCCCTGCGCACGGCTCGGTGTTCGTAGCAGGCTTCAGAGTGGACACGCGGACACCGAGGAGGCACAGGTCATGGATCGACACGTTGCCGTAGGGATCGACGGTTCTCCCGAGAGCCTCGCCGCCGCGCACTGGGCGGCCCGCGAGGCCCTGGGCCGCGGCGCGGAGCTGCAGCTGGTGCACGCCTGGCAGGTGCACGCGCGCCCTCCGGCCTATGTGCCCATGGACATGACCGAGCGCGGCTGGGCCAAGCAGATCCTGGCAGAGGCGTCGAACAGCGTCCGTGCCGCGCACCCCGCGCTGAGCATCGTCGACCGGCAGGTGAAGGAATCACCGGTGGCCGCCCTGCTCGAAGCGGCCGAACGCGCCGACCTCCTGGTGCTCGGCTCCCGCGGTCTCAGCGGTGTCAGGGGTTTCCTGCTCGGCTCGGTCTCCCAGCGGGTCCTCGCCAGGTCCCCGCGCCCCGTCGTCCTGACCCGGGCAGGTGAGAGCTCCGCCGCCGAACACCTCCCGGCCCCCGACGGTGTCTCACCGGACGAGATACCCGAGCTCCCGTACCGCGACATCGTCCTTGGCCTCGACACCGGCCAACCGTGCGACGACCTCATCGAGTTCGCCTTCGCGGCGGCCCGGCGCCGCAGCGCCGCGCTGCGCGTGGTCCACACCTTCACCGTCCCGCCGGGATACACAACCGCCGACCGGGTCGTCCCGCCGCCCGGCCCGGAGCTGCTCGCGGAGCACGAGCACGCCGTGGTCGCGGCGCTGCGCCCGTGGGGCGAGAAATTCCCCGAGGTCGCCGTCACCGAGACGGTCGCCGAGGGCCGGGCGGTCACCGAACTGGTCCGTGCCGCTGCCGGGGCTGCCCTGGTGGTGGTGGGGCGCCGGATACGGGACAGCCGTCTCGGGTTCCACACCGGTCCGGTCACTCACGGGGTGTTGCACCACGTCGGCTGCCCCGTCGCCGTTGTGCCCCACGTCTGAACCAGCACCCGCGCCTGACGTCATCGGCTTCTCCCGCTGATCAACGTCGTCAGCCGGCGCCGATTTGGATGGTTGCGAGCCGTTGCCTTCCCGCTGGGCGCCCCGCCGGCGTCGGTCCTCCTCCTCGGCGTCCGCGATGGCCTCCCACTCGTCCTGCTCGGCCGCCGACGACTCCCCGGCCTGCCCGAAAAGGCGGTTCGGTTCCGGCAACGTCTCCTCCCGCTGCCACGCCCCCACACACTCCACAGCGTGGGAAATCACCCGCGCAAGACCCACACAGGGCGCCGCATCGCATCCGGCGGCATCTCCTGTGTAACAGGCACCCGACCGCGTTTCGGCGCTGATTCACGGTGCTGGGCCGACTGGGGCCGAACGGCCCCATGGATTCGGGCACATCGGTCCCACAATCCGCACCGCCGCGGGGCCGCACGGCACCGGGACGACCGACTGTCGGCTCTGTCTGTGGCAGCCGTTCCGGGTGAGCGCCGGCGGCGACGTGATCGCCAGGCGCTCCGCAAGCCGCACGTCGAGGGAGAGGGACCTTAGGAGGTCTACTGATCCAGGTTCCACTTCCGGTATGCGGCCACCGCCGTCGGCAGAGTGGGAAAGATCCGTTCGCGGCCGACGGACTCCACCAAGCCGTACGCCGTCAGGTCGTCCAGCAGGTCCTGCTTGACGCGTGCGAGGGCGAAGACGACGCCGCGTCGGGCAAGTTCGCGGCGGAGTTCGTCGACCGAGTCCAGGGCCGTGATGTCGACCTCCACATTCGCCTCGGTGTTGAGGACGAACCAGCGGACCGGTTCGGTCTGTCCGTCCACGGCGGCCAGGGCCCGGCGGCGGAAGTTCTCTGCGTTGGCGAAGAACAGCGGGGAGTCGTAGCGGTAGACGAGCAGGCCGGGGATGGTGCGGGCCTGGGGGTAGTCGTCGATGTCGTGCATGCCGGCCACACCGGGGACGAGGCCCTGGACGGCGTCGTGCGGGCGGGCCACCCGGGTGAGCAGTTCGGCCACGGACAGGCCGACGGCGACCAGCACGCCGTACAGGATGTCCAGGGCGAGAACCCCGGCCAGGCAGCCGAGCGCCAGCAGGAGTTCCCGGCGGCGAAAGGATGCCAGCCGCCGGAAGCCCGTCAGGTCGATCATGCGGACGGCCGCGTAGACGACGAGCGCCCCGAGGATCGCCGTGGGCGTGCGGGAGAGCAGCGGGCTCAGGAAGAGCAGGACCGCGAGGACGGCCGCGCCGGCCACCAGTGCGTACGCCTGGCTGTGCCCGCCTGCTGATGAGGCGAGCGCGGTTCGGCTGGCGCTGCTGCTGACCGGGAATCCGTGCAGTGTGCCCGCACCGAGGTTGGCCGCGCCCAGAGCGAGGAACTCCTGGTTGGCGTCGAGCCCGGAACCCTTGTCATCGCGCGTGGTGAAGGCCCGTGCGGTGAGGATGAGGTCGGTGTAGCCGACCAGGAGGAGGCCCAGCGCGGGGAGGATCAGGTGCGGCAGTACGGCCAGGTCCGGCAGGGCCACGGTGGGAAGGCCCGACGGGACGTCGCCGATCACCTTGATGCCGTATCGGTCGTCGACGTCGAACAGGGATACGGCCGCCGTAGCGAAGACCACGACGAGGAGGGGGCCGGGAACGTCGCGGTAGAAGCGGGCCACCGTGAAGAGGACGCCGAGCGCCACCATGGCGAACAGGGCCGTGACCACGTGGGCGTGTGACAGGTGCCGCACGAAGGACCACAGTTGGGCGAAGAAGGCCGAGCCCGTCGTCGGGACACCGGTGAGTTTGGGAAGCTGGTCCACGATCATGATCAGCGCCACGCCCGCCAGATACCCGATCAGCACCGGCCGGGACAGCAGATCCGCGACGAATCCGAGCCGTGTCGCCCATGCCAGCGCGCACAGCAGGCCGACCGCGATCGCGAGGGTCGCGGCCAGCGTCGCGTACCGGTTCGGATCTCCGGCGGCGAGCGGCCCGACCACCGTCGCCGTCATCAGCGCAGTCGTCGACTCCGGGCCGACCGAAAGCAGGCGGGAGGAGCCGAGCAGGGCGTACAGGGCGAGCGCGGGCAGGATCGCCCACAGCCCGGCGACCGGCGGCAGGCCGGCCACGCCCGCGTACGCCATCACCTGGGGCACGAGATACGCGGCCACTGTCACTCCGGCCAGGACGTCGCCTCGCAGCCACGAGCGCCGATAGCCGAGCAGCGTGCCGAGTCCGGGCACCAGACGGCGCCATTGTGGAGCACGGCCGACCGAGCTCTGGGACATGATCCTCCTTGGGGTCAAGGACTCAGGATCCTCC
This sequence comes from Streptomyces sp. NPDC037100, assembly GCF_055606225.1. Classification (NCBI taxonomy): domain Bacteria; kingdom Bacillati; phylum Actinomycetota; class Actinomycetes; order Kitasatosporales; family Streptomycetaceae; genus Streptomyces; species Streptomyces sp. NPDC037100. Next base: position 358,470 of record NZ_JBVJSX010000009.1, read on the forward strand.
GGGCTTCTGGCCGGCCGCGAGGTGCCGAACGGCCCGCGAGGCATCTTCTGCCGGCGCAGCGCTGCTGGTCGGCATGGCGGGCACGGGCCGCCACCACCCCCTCGGGGAACCGACCGCGCACGAGCGCTCCGACCGAGGCCGGGCGCCTGGAGGCCACCGCTTGACCTCACTCCGCCCGCACGTCCCGCTCTGCCGTCGGTCGGCGTCGCCGGACGCTGCGACACGGAGAACAGCGGTCGGCCCATGGGGCCTATCGGCCCTCGACAGGGGACCTGCGGTCTCTGCATCGCGCCATTGCCTCGCCACCACCCTGGGACCGTAACCCCGATTCAGGAGGTGGACATCAATGTCCCACACCGTCACCGTGGGCCTCGACGGCTCGCTCGAGAGTCGCGCCGCCGCCGAGTGGGCGGCCCGTGAGGCGAAGCTGCGCGGCCTGCCGCTGAAGCTCGTGCACGTCTGGGAGCCCGTTCCGGAGCCCATCGCGCAGGCCCCGCTCCTGGGTGCTGAGACGCAGCAGCATTGGAGCGAGCGGATTCCGCGCGAAGCGGCTGAGGGACTCCGCCTGCATCACCCGGGTGTGGACGTGGTCATGGAACAGATTTCCGGCAGGCCGACGGACGCCTTGGTGGAGGCTGCCAAGGACGCTGAGTTGCTGGTCCTCGGCTCCCGCGGGCTGAGCGGGATCGGGGGGTTCCTCGTCGGGTCTGTTGGCGCGGCCGTGATCGCTCGCACCGAGACTCCCGTCGTCCTCGTGCGATCCGGCGAACAGGCCGCCGACGAGCACGAGAAGGACCCTGTGGGCATCGCGTCCGCCGCCACCGCATACCGGCCCGTGGTGCTCGGCCTCGACACCGACCACCCCGACGACACGGTGATCGCCTTCGCTTTCGACGAGGCCGCCCGACGGCAGACGTCGCTGCGGGTCGTACACGGCTGGATCCTCCCGCCCTACTACGTCTCCAGCCTGCCCGACGCACCCGAGGTGGGCGCGGAGCTGGGCCGGCAGGACGCCGCCGACCTGGCCAAGGTCCTGAGCCCCTGGCGGCAGAAGTACCCGGCCGTCGAGGTCCTCGAGGAGTCCCGCCTCGGCAGCCCCGCCAACCACGTCATCGACGCCTCCCGCGCGGCATCGCTGGTCGTCGTCGGCCGCCGGATCCGCCGCAGCCCGATCGGCGCCCACATCGGACCCGTCACCCACGCCGTACTGCACCACGCAACCGCCCCTGTCGCCGTTGTCGCGCACCACTGAACGCACCGTGTGAAGAAGGCCATGATCCGGCTCGACGCCGGGGAACACGTCACCTTCGGGGGCTGCCTGGAGGAGGGTGCGAAGGGAGGGGTGGTGCGGATGATCCGCCATAACGGAAAGGGGGGACTTCCGCGACCTCACCGCGATCGAGACATGGGCGGCACGCGTCGCCGCCGGGCTGACGGGCACACGAGTGCGTGACGCTGCCGGGAATCTTGGGAACCAGGAGATTGGGGAACGCGCTCGCTCTGGCTTCGCCGATTCCGGGAATCCGAAGCTCTCCCTGCTGAGTGGCCTGCGGAGGCGGCCCGGATGCCGGGTGGGCGCTGGAGTGGCCGGACCCGCGCCGTTCCCTGAGCCCGGTCCCCGGGCGGACCGGTCATCTGCAGATGATCATCCGTCTCGGATACGGCCCCGAAGGCGCTGCGAGCCCCCGGCGCGCTCCGGGCGCGGTGCTCGATGAGGTGCTGCCGAGCCGGCAGGCCCCGGTCCTCCCATCAGCTCGTGGCGACGACCGGGGACGTACGGGACAGGGCTTCGTTCAGGCTGGAGTGCAGCTCGAAGACACCCGCCAGGCCCACGGCGCGAAGGATCCGCCGGAAGCCCGGCGCTGTCGGTGACCAGCCGCAGCCGGCCGTACCGTGCCTCGGCTCGGTTCCGTGCCCGGCACAGGACGCCCAGGCCGGTGCAGTCGATGAAGGCCATGGAGCGCAGGTCCAGCACCAGATCGGGGCGCGGGTTGGCGGTCAGGGCCTCCAGCCGGGCCGCGAGGGGAGGCGCGGTGAAGATGCCTATCTCGCCACGCAGCTCCACGACGGTGGTTTCACCGGCGGTGTAGTCCGCAGGGTGAGGGGTGGACCTGGGGCCGATTCCGGACATGGTCCGAGACAACGGGGCAGAAGCGAGGTGACGGTAGGGCCGGTCGGCCCTACTGCCCGGTTCGGGTGGAGCTGCCGCGCCCGCCGCGGGCGTGAAGCAGCCCGCCGGCCCAAGGAGGACCAGCATCTCTCCGCAAGGCCAGGGCCCACTGGGGGATCGATCACAGGGTGACACGGGTCGTTCTCCGCATGGCCGGGACCGATGGCCCCCTCATTCCGAGCCTCACACGGTTCAGGCTGGACAAGACGCAGGAGCGCTGTACCAGGTGAAAGACAGGTTGGCAGATGTACCCCAACGACGGTTTCCGTGAACTCGGGCGGCAGGAGTGCCTGCGGCTGATGGCCAAGGTGCCCGTCGGCCGCATCGTCTACACGCGCCGGGCCCTGCCCGCCGTACTGCCGGTCAACTTCAGCCTCGACCACGATGGCGCGATCCTGCTGCGCGCCTGCGCGGCTTCGGATCTGGTCCGCGCGATCGACGGCGCGGTGGTCGCCTTCGAGGCGGACGACGTCGTCGCGGCCAGGCACTCCGGCTGGAGCGTTGTCGTCACAGGATCGGCCGCAGTGGTGACCGACCCTGCCGAGCACGAACGACTGGCCCGCACCGGCCCGGTCTCCTGGGTGCCCGCGCCGCAGGAGGTCTTCGTTCGCATCGAGCCGGAACTGGTCACTGGACGTGAGCTCATCGGCGGACGCACTGCGTACGGCGTGGACCTCACCGTTTGAACGTCTCATTCCTCCTTCCCGGGGTTCCCTCTCGTCCGGCCGGGCGGGGCCGCCCGGGCCCTACGTCCCGAGGGGACGGGCCCTTAGGGCGTGCCGAGGGGTTCCCGTCGGCTCGGCGAGACGAAGCTCGGCCTGACCGGGCCCAACGGCCCCGCCGCGAGGGACGGATGGCGTGCCCCGGGCACGCCGACAGGCCCTCCCGGCAGGCATCGCCGGCGACGAGCATCGACAGTGCAGACATTCACGTGCACAACGAGGGAGAGACGGGCGATGACGGCAACGGTGACAGTTGGACCCCGGGCGACCACCGAGGCATGGCGAGGCTTCGCCGGTACGCACTGGCGGAACCAGGTCGATGTGCGCGACTTCATCCAGGCCAACTACACGCCCTACGAGGGCGACGCCGCCTTCCTGACCGGCCCGACCGAGCGCACCCGCTCGGTCTGGGGCAAGGTCAGCGCCCTGTTCCCCGAGGAGCGACGGCGCGGCGTCCTCGACGTGGACGCCGCCACCCCCTCCACCGTCACTTCGCACGCACCCGGCTACATCGACCCGGACCGTGAGCTGATCGTCGGCCTGCAGACCGACGCCCCGCTGAAGCGCGCGATCATGCCGAACGGCGGTCTGCGGATGGTGGAGAACGGCCTGAAGGCGTACGGCTACGAGCCCGATCCGTTCGTGACCAAGGTGTTCGGCAGCTACCGCAAGACCCACAACGACGGTGTCTTCGACGCCTACACCCCCGAGATGCGCGCCGCACGCAAGGCCGCGATCATCACCGGGCTGCCGGACGCGTACGGCCGTGGCCGGATCATCGGCGACTACCGGCGCGTCGCGCTGTACGGCACGACCCGGCTGATCGAGGCGAAGAGGGCCGAGCGGGCCCGGCTGGACGCACAGCCGTCGAGCCCGGACGTCATCCGCGACCGCGAGGAACTGGCCGAGCAGATCAAGGCACTGGGCGAGCTGGCGCGGATGGCGACCACGTACGGCTGCGACGTCACCCAGCCTGCCACGACCGCGCACGAGGCGGTGCAGTGGCTCTACCTCGGCTTCCTGGCCGCGGTGAAGGAGCAGAACGGCGCCGCGATGTCGCTGGGCCGCACCTCCACCTTCCTCGACGTCTACCTCCAGCGTGACCTGGACGAGGGGACCATCGACGAGGTCCGTGCCCAGGAGCTGATGGACGACTTCGTGATCAAGCTGCGGATCGTACGGTTCCTGCGCACCCCCGAGTACGACGCGCTGTTCTCCGGCGACCCGACCTGGGTGACGGAGTCCATCGGGGGCATCGGCACCGACGGCCGCCCGCTGGTCACCCGCACCTCCTTCCGCTTCCTGCAGACCCTGTACAACCTCGGCCCGGCCCCCGAGCCCAACCTCACGGTGCTGTGGTCGGCGCAACTGCCGGAGAGCTTCAAGCGGTTCTGCGCGCAGGTCTCCATCGACACCAGCGCCATTCAGTACGAGTCCGACGACCTGATGCGCCCGCGTACCGGGGACGACACCGCGATCGCCTGCTGCGTGTCCGCGATGGCGGTGGGCCGGCAGATGCAGTTCTTCGGGGCGAGGGTCAACCTGGCCAAGGCCCTGCTGTACGCGATCAACGGCGGCCGGGACGAGATGACCGGCGAGCAGATCGCGCCCGAGGCGCCCGCGCTGACCCGCGAGTACCTGGACTACGAGCAGCTGTCGGCGGCGTACGACCACATGCTCGACTGGCTCGCGGCGACCTACGTCAACACCCTCAACGTCATCCACTGCATGCACGACAAGTACGCCTACGAGCGCATCGAGATGGCCCTGCACGACCACCCCGTGCACCGCTTCATGGCCTGCGGCATCGCAGGCCTCTCGGTCGCCGTCGACAGCCTGTCCGCCGTCAAGTACGCGCGTGTGAAGGTCATACGGGACGCCACCGGGCTCGCCGTCGACTACGAGACCGAGGGCGACTACCCGGCCTACGGCAACAACGACGACCGGGCCGACGCCATCGCCGTCGGCCTGGTGGAGTCGTTCATGGCGAAGGTGCGCAAGCACCCCACCCACCGGAACGCCGAGCACACGCAGTCGGTGCTGACCATCACCTCGAACGTGGTGTACGGCAAGCACACCGGAAACACGCCCGACGGCCGGCGCGCGGGCGCCCCGTTCGCACCGGGCGCCAACCCGATGAACGGCCGCGACCGGCACGGTGTGGCCGCATCGGCCCTCTCGGTGGCCAAGCTCCCCTACGAGCAGGCGCGGGACGGCATCTCGCTGACCACGACGATCACGCCCGAAGGGCTGGGGCACGACCCGGCCGAGCGCGCGGGCCATCTGGTCGGCATCCTGGACGCGTACACGGCCTCCGGTGGATTCCACATGAATGTGAACGTCCTGGACCGCGCGACGCTCGAGGACGCGATGGAGCACCCGGAGAAGTACCCGGAACTGACGGTCCGGGTCTCCGGCTACGCCGTCAACTTCGTCCGCCTGACCCGCGAGCAGCAGCTCGACGTGATCAGCCGCACCTTCCACGGATCGCCGTGAACACCACCGTCGAGCCGGTGACGGGCCGGATCCACTCCTGGGACCTGTCCACGGGGGTGGACGGTCCCGGGACCCGGTTCGTGCTGTTCCTCAGCGGCTGCCCGCTGCGCTGCCTGTACTGCGCCAACCCGGACACCTGGCACCTGCGCGACGGCGAGCAGAGCACCGTCGACGACGTGATGGCCGAGATCGACAAGTACCGGCCCTTCATCACCACCGCCGGCGGGGGAGTGACCCTCACCGGCGGAGAGGCCCTGCTGCAGCCCGTGTTCACGGCCGGGATCTTCCGCCGCTGCAAGGAACTCGCCCTGCACACCGCCCTGGACACCTCCGGCTTCCTCGGCACCCGCGCGAGCGACGAACTCCTCGCCGACACCGACCTGGTCCTGCTGGACATCAAGTCCTTCGACGCCCGGACCTACCGGAAGCTGACCGGCACAGACCTCGCCCCGACCCTCGACTTCGCCACCCGACTGGACCGGCTCGGCGTCCCGGTGTGGGCCCGCTACGTCCTCGTGCCCGGCTGGACCGACGACCCGGCGGCCGTCGACGGGCTCGGTGAGTTCCTCGCCGGGCTGGGCAACGTCGACCGGGTGGACGTCCTGCCGTTCCACAAGCTCGGCGCCCACAAGTACGAGGCCCTGGGCATCCCCTTCCCCCTGCGGGACACACCCGTGCCGGATCAGGAGCTGACCGAGCGGGTCCGCCAGCAGTTCCGGGGGCACGGCCTGCGGGCGCTGTGAACGGGTGGTACATCACGGGCGAGACGCACGTCCCCGAAGCGCCCCGGCCGGGAGAGCGGCTGTAGGCCACCAACTGCTGCTCGCGAGCAGCCCGGCGCCGGCGATGACGTACACGACGGCCGTGTACCAGGCGATCGCCAGGGAGGCGATCGACAGGGATGCGGCTCGGGCAAGGGTGGGGGAGACGTGGGCGGCGGTCACGGCCCACGAGTGTCCGGGGTTGAACGGGGCCGGCGGTGTGCAGCAGCTTGGCCGCGGCGAGCATGTTCGCTCTCACCGCGGCCGTCGAGGAGCGGCCGGTTCCCTCCTGGCCGGTTCCCTCCTGTGGAAGCCGGGCCCCCGTCACCTGCTGTCGCTGTCCTCCGTCTCGCGCAGCGTGGCGCGTCCGGCCTCCAGGCGTGCGACCGGCACCCGGAACGGTGAGCAGGAGACGTAGTCGAGCCCGGCAGCGTGGAAGAAGTGCACCGACTCCGGGTCTCCGCCGTGCTCGCCGCACACGCCGATCTTCAGGTCGGGCCGTGCGGCGCGGCCCTCGGCGACCGCGATCTCGACCAGGCGCCCCACACCGTCGCGGTCGATCGTCTCGAACGGCGACACCTTGAAGATGCCCTTGTCGAGGTAGGCGGAGAAGAACGCCGCCTCCACGTCGTCGCGGGAGAAGCCCCACGTGGTCTGGGTCAGGTCGTTGGTGCCGAAGGAGAAGAACTCCGCCTCCTCGGCGATGCGGCCCGCGGTGAGGGCGGCCCGGGGCAGCTCGATCATCGTGCCGACCGGGCACTCGACCGGGACGCCCGACGCCTTGCTCACCTCGGCCAGGACCTCCTCCACCTCCTCGCGCACGAGCCGCAGTTCCTCGACCGTGTCGATCAGCGGGACCATGATCTCGGCTCGCGGGTCGCCGCCGGCCCGCTTGCGCTCCACGACCGCCTCGGCGATCGCCCGCACCTGCATGGCCACCAGGCCCGGAGCCACCAGCCCCAGGCGCACCCCGCGCAGGCCGAGCATCGGATTCTCCTCGTGCATGCGGTTCACGGCGTCCAGCAGTTCGGCGTCGTGCGCACTGGGCGAGGTGCCATGGGCCTCGGCAGCCGCGAGACGCACGGCGAGGTCGGTGCGGTCCGGGAGGAACTCGTGCAGCGGCGGGTCGAGGAGCCGGATCGTCACCGGGAGCCCGTCCATCGCCTCCAGGATCCCGACGAAGTCCTGCCGCTGCAGCGGCAGCAGCGCATCCAGCGCCCGTTCGCGCTCGCCGTCGGTACGGGCCAGGATCATCGCCTCGACCAGGTGCCGGCGGTCGCCGAGGAACATGTGCTCCGTGCGGCACAGACCGATGCCCTCGGCGCCGAACCGGCGGGCGCGGGCAGCGTCCTCGGGGGTGTCGGCGTTGGCCCGCACGCCCAACTTCCGCACCCCGTCCGCCTGCTCCATGGCCCGGGCCACGGCGTCGACCAGGCCCGCCGACCGTTCGCCGGCCTCGAAGTAGCGCATCACCGAGGAGTCGACCAGCGGCGCGGCGCCGAGGTACACGGCGCCATCGGAGCCGTCGACCGAGAGGACGGTGCCTTCTTCCACGGTGATGCCGTTGGCCGTGAACTTCCGCGCCCGCGTGTCCACGGCGAGTTCCTCGGCGCCGCAGACGCACACCTTGCCCATGCCGCGGGCGACCACGGCCGCGTGGCTGGTCTTGCCGCCCCGGCTGGTGAGCACGGCCTGGGCGGCGACCATGCCGGGCAGGTCGTCGGGAGTGGTCTCCTGCCGTACGAGAACGACCTTCTCGCCCGTTGCGGCGCGACGCACCGCCTCGGCCGAGTCGAACACCGCGGCCCCGACGGCGGCACCCGGCGAGGCGGGGATGCCGTGCGCGAACGCCGAGCCGACCGCGTCGGTGTCGAAGCGCGGGAACATCAGCCGGGCCAGGCCGTCCCCGCCGACCCGGGCCATACCCTCGGCCGGGTCGATGAGTTCCTCGTCCACCAGCTCGGCGGCGATGGCGAACGCGGCCTCCGCGGTGCGCTTGCCCACCCGCGTCTGCAGCATCCACAGCCGACCGCGCTCGATGGTGAACTCGATGTCGCACAGGTCGCGGTAGTGGGTTTCCAACATTCCCATGTGGTCGCGGAGTCGGACGTACGCCTCCGGGTGCAGGTGACTGAGCCTCTCGAGCGGGACGGTGTTGCGGATGCCGGCGACGACGTCCTCGCCCTGGGCGTTGGGCAGGTAGTCGCCGTACTGGCCCGGGCGGCCGGTGGCCGGGTCGCGGGTGAAGGCGACACCGCTGCCGGAGTCGGTGCCGAGGTTGCCGAAGACCATCATCTGAACGTTGACGGCGGTGCCCAGGTCGTCGGGGATGTGCTCGCGGCGGCGATAGAGCCGAGCGCGCTCGCCGTTCCAGGACTCGAAGACGGCCAGGATCGCCCGGCGCAACTGCTCGGCCGGGTTCTGCGGGAAGTACTCGCCGGTCTCCAGGCGGATCAGGTCCTTGTAGACCTCGACGAGAGCGGCCAGGTCGGCCGCGTCCAGGCCCAGGTCGTCGGCGGCGCCCCGCGCATGCTTCAGCCTGGTCATGGCGTCCTCGAACCGCTCGCCGGCGACACCCATGACAGTGTTGCCGAACATCTGCACAAGGCGGCGGTAGGAGTCCCACGCGAAGCGTTCGTTTCCGGAGGACTTCGCCAGGCCGAGAACGGTCTCGTCGTTGAGACCGATGTCCAGGATCGTGTCCATCATGCCGGGCATGGAGAAGCGGGCCCCGGACCGGACGGACAACAGCAGCGGATCGTCGCGCTGCCCCAGCAGACGCCCGGCCGCCCGCTCCAGGACGGTCAGCCGGTCGGAGACCTCACGAGCCAGTCCGTCCGGCTCGTGCCCAGCGGTGAGAAAGGCCCGGCAGGCCTCGGTGGTGATCGTGAATCCCGGCGGCACCGGCAGACCCATCCGGGTCATCTCGGCCAGGTTGGCGCCCTTGCCGCCGAGCAGGTCGGCCATGTCACGGCCGCCCTCGGTGAACGCGTACACGTAACGGACCATGACAGTGCTGTTCCTTCCTGCTGAGCAGGGGCCGGTGCGGGCCTGGCAACCGGCCGAGCTGCACCCCGATCAGTGCACGAGCCGCAGCGGCCGTGCCGGAGGGTCACATCTCGAAGACGATGCGTGCCTTGATCTGACCGTTCAGGACGTCCGCGATGGACTCGTTGACGGTCTCCAGCGGCCGGGTCTCGTAGATCACCTCGGTGCGTCCGGCGGCGTGCAGCTGAAAGACCTCGTCCAGGTCCTGGCGGGTACCGACGATGGAGCCGATGACGGAGGTGCCGTTCAGGACGGTGTCGAAGATCGGCACCTGGATGGTTCCGCCGGCAGGCAGAGCGACCATGACCAGCTTGCCGCCGCGCCGGAGACCGCCGTAGACGGAGGCGAAGGCCTGCTCGTCGACGGCCAGCGCGAGCGCGGCGTGCGCGCCCCCGTGCCGCTTGAGGACCTCGGCCGGATCCTCCTTGCGGGCGTCGATCAGGATGTCGGCGCCGAGCTCACGGGCGAGGTCGAGCTTGTCGTCGGTGACATCGATCGCGGCGACCGTGGCTCCGGCGATCTTCGCGTACTGCACGGCGAGGTGGCCGAGGCCGCCGATGCCGGAGATCGCCACGAGCTGGGTCGGGCAGACGCCTGCGACCTTCAGCGCCTTGTACGTGGTCACGCCGGCGCAGGTCAGCGGGGCGGCGTCGCACGGGTCGATGCCGTCGGGGACCACGGCGGCGAAGTCGGCCGGGGCGAGCATCTTCTCGGCGTACCCGCCGTCCACGCTGTAGCCGGTGTTCTGCTGCTGTTCGCACAGCGTCTCCCAGCCGGACAGGCAGTGCTCGCACCGACCGCACGCCCACCCCAGCCACGGCACCGCGACGCGCCGGCCGACGGCGAGCGTGGCGATGGGGGTCCCCCCGGCCGGAGGCTGGGGGAGGGTCACACCGTCGCCGAGCGCCTCGACGATGCCGACGCCCTCATGCCCGGGGACGAACGGCAAGCTCGGCTTGACCGGCCAGTCACCGTGCGCGGCGTGGATGTCGGTGTGGCACAGCCCGGACGCCTCTAGCCGGATGCGGACCTGGCCCGGACCGGGCTCCGGATCCGGCCGCTCCTCGATCACCAGCGGTTCACCGAAGGACCGGACGACTGCTGCCTTCATGGAATGCTCCTCAGACTCTTTCGGTGCGGTGCGGTGCGGTGCGGTGCGGTGCGGTGCGGTGCGGTGCGGTGCGGTGCGGTGCGGTGCGGTGCTGTGCGGTTCCAGGGTCGACCGCGGCCCGGTGCCGCGGCAGGTGCTGGACGTCCTCGCGAGTGGGGCCGGTCGGCCCTGAACCGCGCGGCACCGGACCCCTCTGTCCGGCGGAAATCGCTGCCGGGGGATGAGCCACGGCGTTTGGCGGGGCCCGATGCAGCGCGGCCGGCAGACCGCCGCCCTCGTGCCGGTCCGGCCCGCCGGGCGACCGACAGGCCGCAGGGCTGATCCGCCGCGAGTCCAGCCGTGCGGTGCTGTGATGCGCGGGAATGCCGCTTGAGCGCGTCGGCCAGATCCCTGCCGGCAGCGGTGGCTACGGGGTAGGCGATCCGGTCCGACGGGGTACCCCGTGGTCAGACGGCGCGCCCGTGCCAGTTGGGCCGACCGGCCCTGGCCCTTCGGCCCGGGACCGCGCAAGATCTGCGATAGAGCAGGACCGGTCGCACCCTGGGCGAAGTCCGGTGCGGGATTCAGACGGCGCAGAACCCAGAACAAGGAGTATCCGATGGCGGATGGCGAGCAGCCCGGACCCGACAACCCGATCCGGGTCTTCCTGCTGGACGACCACGAGGTGGTACGGCGCGGGGTGCACGACCTTCTGGACGACGAACCGGACATCACCGTGGTCGGCGAGGCCGCCACTGCCGAGCAGGCCCTGACCCGTGTGCCCGCCCTGCGCCCGCAGGTCGCGGTGCTGGACGTGCGCCTGCCGGACGGCGACGGGGTGAGCGTGTGCCGGGAACTGCGCTCACGCATGCCGGAACTGGCCTGCCTGATGCTGACCTCGTTCGACGACGAGGAGGCGCTGCTGGACTCGATCATGGCGGGCGCCTCCGGGTACGTGCTGAAACAGATCCAGGGATCGGACCTGGTATCGGCCGTGCGCACGGTGGCCAGGGGCCAGTCCCTGCTCGACCCCAGCGCCACCGCCAAGCTGATGGCCCGGCTGCGTCAGGGCCAGGAGCCGGAACCCGAGCCCGACGCCCTGCCGGGCCTGACCGACCGTGAGCGGGAGATCCTGGCCCTGATCGGGGAGGGCCTCACCAACCGGCAGATCGGCCGGCGGCTCTACCTCGCCGAGAAGACGGTGAAGAACCACATCTCCCGGCTGCTGGCCAAGCTCGGTGTGGAGCGCCGCATCCAGGCCGCCGTCATCGCCACCCAGGCCCAGGACCGGCTGAAGCAAGAAGGCCGCTGACACCCGCGCGGCGAGCCCGGGGGCCGAACGTCCCCCGACTCGCCCCCGTACGGCCCATGCCCGATCGCATCCCCGGCCAGCAGGCTGGCAGCGCACAGGAGACGCCGATCGACCGGGAGGACGACGGACATGAGCGTGCGCGTGGGAATCAACGGCTTCGGCCGCATCGGACGCAACTACCTGCGCCTGGTGCTGGAACGCGCGGAGACCGGGACCGGCACGCCGGTCGAGGTCGTGGCGGTCAACGACCTCACCTCGCCGGCCGCGCTGGCGCACCTGCTGGCGTACGACTCGACGTACGGCCGCATCGGCCGCACCGTCGAGCACGACGACACCTCGATCACCGTCGACGGGCACCGCATCGCCGTGACCGCCGAACGCGACCCGGCCGCCCTGGACTGGGCCGGCCTCGGCGTCGACATCGTCATCGAGTCCACCGGCCGCTTCCGCACCCGCGCAGAGGCCGGGCTGCACCTGTTGGGCGGCGCCCGCAAGGTGCTGCTGTCCGTGCCGGGCAAAGGCGTCGACGCCACCGTCGTCATGGGCGTCAACGAGGACACCTACGACCCGCAGCGGGACCACGTCGTCTCCAACGCGTCCTGCACCACCAACTGCGTGGCGCCCATGGTGAAGGTGCTCGACGAGCACTTCGGCCTCGTCAAGGGGCTGATGACCACCATCCACGGCTACACCAACGACCAGGTCGTCCTCGACGGCCCGCACAAGGACCTGCGGCGCGGCCGCAGCGCCGCCGTCAACATCATCCCCACCAGCACCGGGGCCGCCCGCGCCGTCGGCCTGGTCCTGCCGGAGCTGGCCGGCACTCTGGACGGCATCGCCGTACGCGTCCCCGTCGAGGACGGCTCACTCACCGACCTGAGCGTGGTCCTCGACCGGCCGGTGACAGCCGACGAGGTCAACGCCGCCTTCCGGGAGGCCGCCGACGGGCCGCTCAAGGGCATCCTGCGCGTGTCCGACGCCCCGATCGTCTCCCGCGACGTCGTCGGCGACCCGGCCTCCTGCGTCTTGGACGCCCCGCTGACCCAGGCGCACGGCGACCTGGTGAAGGTCTTCGGCTGGTACGACAACGAGTGGGGCTACACCAACCGGCTGCTGGACCTCACGGAGTACGTCGCCGACAGGCCCCCTCGCAACTGACCGAACGGGCCGTGGAGCGAGAGCGTCCGGGCCGGGCGGCCGGTTCATGGGCTGCGGGGCGGGCGGCCCCGGATCGGAGCCGATGGGGGTCTTGCTTGTCAGGGGCTGCGGTCTGTCGTGTTGTGGGCGTGTCGTCGGCATACACACCCGCGGTGGCGTCCACGACTGCGTGAGACACCCGGTGCCCCTCAGGCGGACACTGGAACTGACTCGCCGAACGCGGACCGATCGCCGTCGTGATTGCGGTGCCGGCACATCCACCACGCGGCCCATCGAGGTACACGCCGATGCAGACCCGCGGAGTGTCCGCGGCATGTGAGGAGGATTCCATGGCTTCGCGGCAGCTTGATGAGAAGACCGTGACCGGCCTGGTGGCGGACGCCGCCGCGGCGCCGTCCATGCACAACGCGCAGCCATGGCGCTTCCGCTTCCTGACCGGCGAGCGCGTCCTGCTGCTGCGCGCCGATCCCGAGCGGGCCATGCCCCGGCCCGATCCCGACAACCGCGCCCTGCACATCGGCTGCGGGGCGGCACTGTTCAACCTGCGCGTCGCTGCCGCGCACGCGAACCTCCTCCCCGAGGTCCGGCTGCTGCCCGAGCCGCAGGACCCACTGCTGCTCGCTGCTCTTCATCTGGCTGACGAGGTCGGACGCTCGCGGGACCGGGACCTGATGCGGCTGCACCCGGCGATCCGCGAGCGGCACACGAGCCGCCACCCTTTCGCCGAGAAGGAGGTCCCCGAGGACGTCCGGGCCACCCTGCGGGACGCTGCCGAGCGGGAGGGGGCCGTGCTGCACTTCCCGGGACCCTGGCACGCCGAGACCGTTCTCGACCTGATCCGCGACGCCGAGAGCCGGGACACTCTGGACCCGGACGCGAGTGAGGACCTGGCCCGCTGGACCCGGCTCGGGCCGGAGGCGGACACGGCCGTCGACGGCGTCCCCGAGTACGCGTTCGGGCCGCGAAAGCGGGACGGCAAGGCCCCCGTGCGGGACTTCGCCGGACGCCGGCGTGTCGCGGACCGCGGAACCACCACGTTCGAGCACACCCCGCACCTGGCCCTGCTGAGCACTCCCGGGGACGGACCGGCCGACTGGTTGCGCGCGGGTCAGGCGCTGGAGCGCGTCCTGCTGGAAGCGACCCTGGCCGACCTGGCCACCTCCCTGACGTCTCACGCGCTGGAGGACCGCGCGCTGCGACTGCTGGCCCGCGACCCCGCGTCGGGGGTCGGTCAGGTGCAGATGGTGCTGCGCCTCGGTTACGGCCCGAGGGGCCCGGCCACGCCCCGCCGCCCGGTACGGGACGTTCTGGAGATCGTGTGACCGGACGGCACCTGCTGCGCGCACCAGATCGTCTTGCCGTCGCTGGTGTGCCGCGGTCGCGTCCCAGGGCAGGACCGCCGTGTCGAACGGCTCCTTCACCGGTCAGCTTCCCGCTCAGAGCGTGACGACTTTCGTGGCCCCACCGCTGCTCACGGCCGTCTCGATGATGCTCCCAGTTCCTCGTGGTCCAACCACGGGATCTCCGGGCCGGGTATCAAGGACCACGTCAGGGTGTACTCCAGCGCCCGTCTGGGCGGGACACCCGCGGGCCGGCTACCGGGCGACCGGCTTCCTGACGCGGGCGGACTCGTCCTGCAGGAGCAGGGAGAGCAGGGAAGCCACGGACAGGCCGGCTTCGGCCGGGTGGCGCAACACCTTGTCCGGTTGGATGCGGTAGGTGTTCGTGCGTCCGTCCCGGGTGTGGGAGAGATAACCGTCCTGCTCCAGATCGGCGATGATCCGCGAGACGGCGCGCTCCGTGAGACGGCAGCGGGCAGCGATGTCGCGGATGCGGACGTTCGGGTTGTCGGCAATGACTGCCAGTACGCGCGCGTGGCTGGTGATGAACGTCCATCCGCTGTGGGACTCGGGCACTCCGACCATGCCGAGCATTTTAGATGAGCCCGTTGCCGGAACGTAGATACGTGACATACTTTTCATGCAACAGATGACGTGCTCCCTTCGGGGATCCACAGAAGGAGCCCGACCATGCCCTGGGACGAGGCCGGCATGCCGGCGCTCACGCGCGACGCCGGCGCCGAGACGCGGCCGGGAGAGCCCACCGCGCCCGCCTCGGTAGGGGCCGCGGTGCTGCAATACGAATGGCGCGGGGCCTGGGTCGTCATCGCCCGCGGCTCCTACGACATGGACTCGATCACGCCATTGGCGGACGCGCTGGCGGACGCGGCCAGGAAGCATCCGAAGGTGATCCTGGACGCCTCCGGCATCACCTTCGCCGACTCGACCCTGCTGAATCTGCTGATCCTCACCCACCAGGCGGCCACCCTGCGGGTCGTGACGCCGTCGGCGCAGCTGCAGCGGCTCTGCGAGATCACCGGAGTCGACACCCTCCTGGAGACCCGGGATTCCGTCGACGACGCCGCCGTCTCCTGAGCGGGCCCGCCCCGCTCCCGTGTCACTTCCCCGGTCTGCCTGCCGGCCGCCGACGGGTTCGGGGCGCGCTGACGCAGTTCGGCCGAGGGTGGTGGCTTCTGCTTTGTTCAGGGCTTGAAACGTGGGTTAACCTGCGGCGTATTTCCACATCGCATACACATCTGTGACCGTGGAACACGCATGCACGACAACCGGGCCGCCCATCGGTCCGGGGGGTTCCGAGTCCTCGGATTCGAGGGCTCTTGGGGAGCGGAACGAGGGTGCGCATGACCAGCGACAGCACTGGGGTCGTCGATGCGGTGCCGGGTGACCAGGAGTTGCGTCGGCTGCTGGCCGGCCTGACAGCCGTCCGCGACGGAGACTTCGGCACCAGGCTGCCGGACGACGCGGACGGCCTCATGGGCGACATCGCCACGGTCTTCAACGGCATGGTCGACCAGCTGTCCGTCTTCACCTCCGAAGTCACCCGGGTGGCCCGTGAGGTCGGCACCGAGGGCACGCTCGGCGGACAGGCGGAGGTGCCGGGGGTCTCGGGCACCTGGGCCGACCTGACCGATTCGGTGAACGCGATGGCGGGCAACCTGACCACCCAGGTCCGCGACATCGCCCAGGTGGCCACGGCGGTTGCCAAGGGCGACCTCTCGCAGAAGATCGACGTGCCCGCCCGGGGCGAGATCCTTCAGCTGAAGGAGACCGTCAACACGATGGTCGACCAGTTGTCCGCGTTCGCCGACGAGGTCACGCGCGTGGCCCGTGAGGTCGGCAGCGAGGGACGGCTCGGCGGCCAGGCGCAGGTGCCCGGCGTGGCGGGCGTCTGGCGTGACCTCACCGACTCCGTGAACCACATGGCGGGCAACCTCACCAGCCAGGTCCGCTCCATCGCCCAGGTGACCACGGCGGTCGCCGAGGGCGACCTCTCCCAGAAGATCACCGTGGACGCGCGCGGGGAGATCCTGGAGCTGAAGAGCACCATCAACACGATGGTGGACCAGTTGTCCGCGTTCGCCGACGAGGTCACGCGTGTCGCCCGTGAGGTCGGCACCGAGGGCCGCCTCGGCGGCCAGGCGGACGTCAAGGGCGTCAAGGGCACCTGGCGCGACCTCACCGACTCCGTCAACTTCATGGCGGGCAACCTCACCGGCCAGGTCCGCAACATCGCGCTGGTGGCGACCGCGGTGGCCAAGGGCGACCTCTCCCAGAAGATCACCGTGGACGCGCGCGGGGAGATCCTGGAGCTGAAGAGCACCATCAACACGATGGTGGACCAGTTGTCCGCGTTCGCCGACGAGGTCACGCGTGTCGCCCGTGAGGTCGGCACCGAGGGCCGCCTCGGCGGCCAGGCCCAGGTGCGCGGTGTGTCGGGGACCTGGAAGGACCTCACCGACAACGTCAACGTCATGGCGTCGAACCTGACCGGCCAGGTCCGCTCCATCGCCCAGGTCGCCACCGCCGTGGCGCGCGGCGACCTGTCGCAGCGGATCACCGTGGAGGCCGCGGGCGAGGTCGCGGCGCTGGCCGAGGTCATCAACACGATGGTCGACACGCTGTCGGCCTTCGCCGACGAGGTCACGCGTGTCGCCCGTGAGGTCGGTACCGAGGGACGCCTCGGGGGCCAGGCGCACGTGCCGAACGTCGCCGGCACCTGGAAGGACCTCACCGACAACGTCAACTCGATGGCCAACAACCTCACCGGCCAGGTGCGCAACATCGCGCTCGTGACGACCGCGGTGGCCAAGGGCGACCTGTCGAAGAAGATCGACGTGGACGCCCGCGGCGAGATCCTCGAACTCAAGACGACCATCAACACGATGGTCGACCAGCTGTCCGCGTTCGCCGACGAGGTCACGCGTGTCGCCCGTGAGGTCGGCACCGAAGGCCGCCTCGGCGGCCAGGCCGAGGTCGAGGGCGTCTCCGGCACCTGGAAGCGCCTGACGGAGAACGTCAACGAGCTGGCGGGCAACCTGACCCGGCAGGTCCGCGCGATCGCCGAGGTCGCGAGTGCCGTGGCCGAGGGCGACCTGACCCGCTCCATCACCGTGGAGGCGTCCGGCGAGGTCGCCGAGCTCAAGGACAACATCAACTCGATGGTGGAGTCCCTGCGCGAGACCACCCGGGCCAACCAGGAGCAGGACTGGCTCAAGACGAACCTGGCCCGGATCTCGGGCCTGATGCAGGGCCACCGCGACCTGCCCGTGGTCGCCGAGCTGATCATGGACGAGCTGGTCCCGCTGGTGTCGGCCCAGTACGGAGCCTTCTATCTCGCCGAGGACGGCGACGACGGGCCCGAACTGCGGCTCGTCGGCTCCTACGGCTACCCGGAGGAGAGCAGCCGGCCCTCCCGCATCGCCTTCGGCCGCACTCTGGTCGGACAGGCCGCGCGCAGCCGGCGCACCATCATGGTCGAGGAGCTGCCGGACGGCTACGTCACCATCTCCTCGGGCCTCGGCCAGGTGGTGCCGTCCGCGCTGGTGCTGCTGCCCATCGTGGTGGAAGGCCAGGTCCTCGGCGTCATCGAGCTGGCGTCGGTCACACCCTTCACCCAGATCCACCGGGACTTCCTCGCGCAGCTGATGGAGACCATCGGCGTCAACGTCAACACCATCGTGGCCAACGCCCGCACCGATGAGCTGCTGGTCGAATCGCAGCGCCTCACCGTCGAACTCCAGGCGCGGTCCACCGAGTTGCAGGTGCAGCAGGAGGAACTGCAGCGCTCCAACGCGGAACTGGAGGAGAAGGCCTCGTTGCTGGTGGCGCAGAACCGGGACATCGAGGCCAAGAACCTGCAGATCGAGCAGGCGCGTCAGGAGCTGGAGACCCGTGCCCAGCAGCTGTCGCTGGCCTCGAAGTACAAGTCGGAGTTCCTGGCCAACATGAGCCACGAACTGCGCACCCCGCTCAACAGCCTCCTCATCCTCGCCCAGTTGCTCGCGCAGAACCCGTCCCGCAACCTCACGCCCAAGCAGGTCGAGTACGCGCAGATCATCCACTCCGCCGGTTCGGACCTGCTGCAGCTGATCAACGACATCCTCGACCTGTCGAAGGTCGAGGCCGGGAAGATGGACGTCACGCCCGAGCGGGTGACGCTGCGCCAGCTCATCGAGTACGTCGAGGCCACCTTCCGGCCGATGACCACCCAGAAGGGCCTGGAGTTCACGGTGGCGACCGCGCCCGGCGCGCCCGCCGACGTGCTCACGGACGACTCCCGGCTGCGCCAGGTGCTGCGCAACCTCCTGTCGAACGCCGTGAAGTTCACCGAGCAGGGCGGTGTGGAACTGAGCATCGAGCCCGCCTCGGACGACGAGGTGCCCGGGGGTGTGGTGCGGGGCGCCGCCGTGGTCGCCTTCCGGGTCAAGGACACCGGCATCGGTATCCCGGAGCAGCACCTGGAGACGATCTTCGGCGCGTTCCAGCAGGCGGACGGCACGACCAGCCGGAAGTACGGCGGCACCGGCCTGGGCCTGTCCATCACGCGGGAGATCGCCCAACTGCTCGGCGGCGCCGTCTCGGTGCACAGCACGCCCGGTCAGGGCAGTACGTTCACGCTGTTCCTGCCCGTGGCCCGCCCCGACTTCGAGGAACTGCTCAGCCACGGCAGAACCCTGGAGCGGGTCCCGGTGGAACCCTCCCCGGAGGGACTGTCCGGCTCGGTGCCGGTGCCCCAGATCGGGCCCGGCCCCCGGCCCCGGCGTCTGCTCGTCGTGGAGGAGCGGTCGCGCGGTCTGCTGACCCTGGTCGCGGAGAGCGTGGTCGCGGACCTGACGCACGGCCGCTCCGACGGCGCTCAGCGCCCCGCGGTCGACATCATCACCGCCGTCGGCGCGCAGGAGGCGGCCGGTGCCCTCGCGTCCGAGCCGTGCCACTGCGTCGTCCTGGAGCTGGGCATGCCCGACGACGAGGCGTCCCGCTTCCTCCAGGCCCTGGAGGGCGACTCGGCGCTGACGAGCGTTCCGGTGCTGGTGCACAGCAGCCACCCCGCGGACGTGCCCCTGAACGAGCGGCTGCGCTCCCGCTCGGCGGACGGCGCACTGGAGTTGCTGTCCAGCCTCGACGAACTGCGCGAGCGCATCGCCCTGCACCTGTCCGCGGAGGAACCCGGGGACGTGCTCTCCCTCGTCCGGACAGAAGGGCCGCAGCATCTGACGCCGCCCGTCGTCCATGACGGGTCGGCCGGCCGCACCGTCCTCGTCGTCGACGACGACGCACGAAACCTCTTCGCCCTGAGCGGGATCCTGGAGCTCCACGGCTTCCACGTCCTGCACGCCGAGAACGGGCGCAGAGGCATCGAGACGCTGGTGAACAACCCGGACATCGCCCTGGTGCTGATGGACGTGATGATGCCGGAGATGGACGGCTACACCGCGACGGCCGAGATCCGTCGGATGCCGCAGTACGCCGAGCTGCCCATCATCGCCGTCACGGCGAAGGCGATGCCGGGCGACCGGGACAAGAGCCTCGCCTCGGGTGCCAGCGACTACGTCACCAAGCCCGTCGACACGCGCGACCTCATGGCCTGCGTCCGCCGCTGGCTGCCCGCATGAGCACACCGGCGTCCGACCCGCACAGCGGCGGGCCGGACGCCCCGCAGCGCCAGTCGTTCCGCGCCCCAGGGCACTCCAGCCGAGGAGCTTCCACACCGTGAGCATGTCCCAGCAGCCGCGCGAGCCGGGTCGGGGCGGTGAGCCCGAGCGCGGCTCGGCCGCAGACCCGGAGTCCTCGCTGCAGGCGGTGACCTCCGACGCGTCGTCCCCGGCCACGGACGGGGAGTCCAAGACCTCCGACGAGGCGGCGGCTCACAGCGGACCGTCGCGGGACTCCGACGGCCCGTCGGAGTCCCGCGACGAACCGCCGGCCGACCTCGAGGACCTCCCACCCGCCTCTCCGGTGGGCCGGCTCGCCGCCACCGTGGAACGGCTCAGCCGGGAGGTGCGGGCCGCTCAGGCGGAGGCCGAAGGACGTGCCCTGATCGAGCTTGCCAAGGGCGTCCTGGTCGAGCGGTTGAAGTGCGGCCCGGCCCAGGCCGCCCGCCAGCTCACCCAGTTGGCCGAACAGGCCCAGGTCACCCCCCTGGAACTCGCCGTCGACGTCATCAACCAGGCAGCCCGGGACCGGATGTCCGAGGTGACGGACGCCTTCCTCGCCGCCACCAGGGCCGCGGACGAGGGGGAGACCGAGTCGGCCGCCGTGCGCCTGCGTGCGGCCGAGAGCGGCGTACTGGCGGCGGACGACGCCCAGGCCGTGGCGGACGCCCTGCTGGAGCAGGCGCTGCGCCCGCTCGGTGCGGTGGCCGTGGCCATTTGGGCCGCGGGCGCCGACGGTTCGCTCACCCTGGCGGGCAGTGCCGGCTTCTCGCCGGCCGAGGCGGAGCGCTGGCGCTACGTCCCGCCGGACGTGGTGACCGTGGCGCGACGGGGGCTCATCGAGCGCGAGGGGCAGTGGATCACCACCCTCGGCCCGACCGGACTGCCCACCATCGGCCTGCACCACCATCCGGACGGCGGCAGGGCCGCCCTGCCCGCCGGTACCGGAGGCCGCATCCACGGTGTGCTGGAGATCGCCTGGCCGACCCCGCTGGCGCCGCAGCCCCCGCAGCTCGTCCGGCAGATGGAGGCGCTGGCCGAGCTGTGCGCCCACACGCTGGAGATGTACACGCCGCCCCAGGGAGCGGCCCAGGAGCCGCGCGTGCTGCCGGACGCCGCCGAGCTGATGGATCTGGCCGACGGGCTGTACGACCCCGCCCTCGTCCTGGTGCCGCACCTGGACGGCGACGGGCACCTGGTCGACTTCCGCATCCAGCACGTGAACAACCGCTTCCTGGACCCGGCAGGCAGGCCGCGGGCGGTGGTGAACGGCGCGCTGCTCCTGGAGGCCTACCCGATGGCCGCCGGGGACAGCGAGTTGTTCCAGCGCGTCGAGCGGGTCTATGCCACCGGTGAACCCTTCCGGGCCCGCCGCATGAACCTCACCGCCCTCGTCGACCAGGTCTCCCTCTCGGCGGTCGCGGACATCAGCATCAGCCGCCACGGCATGTCCGTCCTCCTGATCTGGCGCATCGAGGACGAGACGGCACGACTGGCGAGCCTGCTTCAGCACGCCCAACGGCTGGGCCGTATCGGCGGGTTCGAGGAGAACGTACTCACCGGCGAGATCACCTGGAACGGGCAGCTCTTCGACCTGTACGGGCGAGCGCAGACGAGCACCCCGGTGCCTCTGGAAGAGCTGCCGGCCCATGCGCACCCGGACGACGGCGTCTCCATCCGCCGTTTCCTGCGCACACTGCTGCACCACCAGCGTCCGGCGGCCGCCGCCTTCCGGCTGCAGCGGCCGGACGGGGTGACCCGTCACATCCGGATCGTCGCCGAACCCGTCCTCGACACCGACGACCGGCTGCTCCTGATCCGCGGTGCCTACCAGGACATCTCGGCCCAGCACTGGACCGAGGTGGCGCTCGCCGCCACCCGCGACCAGCTGGCCCACACCGAGCAGCAGGCCACCGAACGCAACCGGCTGACCCTGCAGTTGCAGCACGCCATCATGCCCCCCACTCAGGCACCGTTGCAGGTGTCCGGTCTGCAGGTGGCCGTGCGCTACCGGCCGGCGGAGACCGAGCAACTGGTGGGCGGCGACTGGTACGACGCCGTCGTGCTGCCGTCCCGGAAGGTGCTCTTGTGCGTCGGGGACGTGGCCGGGCACGGCATCGAGGCCGCCACCAGCATGGTCGTCCTGCGCAACGCGCTGCGCGGCCTGGCGGTGACCGGTGCCGGGCCGGGCCAGTTGCTGTCGTGGCTCAACATCGTGGCGCACCATCTGACGGGTGCCGTCACCGCGACGGCGGTGTGCGGTCTGTACGACCCGGTCCGGCGGACACTGCGCTGGGCCCGGGCGGGGCACCTGCCGCCCGTGCTCGTCCGTGACACCGAAGCGGCCCCCCTGCCCTTGGTCAAGGGGCTGCTGCTGGGGGCCGTCCCCGAGGCCGTCTACGAGGAGACGGAGCTCCAACTGGCTCCGGGAGACACCTTGTTGATGTACACGGACGGTCTGGTCGAGCGCCGTGACCGGCCGGTGGAGGAGTCCCTGACCCACCTCCTGACGACCGCCCGCGCGGCGCCCAGCAGCCTCGACCAGCAGCTGGACCGCCTGTTGACCTACAGCAAGTCGGACACCGACGACGACACGTGCATCGTGGGCATCCGGGTCGGGTGAGGGACACGGACGAGGAGGTGCGGTGAGCGGCTCCGCCGCCCCTCGTGCCTCACCGTTGCGGCAGGACGCCTCACGGAAGCACCGCGTCCTCGGCCTTGTCGCCCGCGGGGAGTTGGTCGGCGTAGCCGGCCTCGGTCCACACCAGCTTCTTGAACTGTTCCGGGGTGAGCGCTCCCTGCCACGGGGCGCCGCCCGGGCAGAACACCGAGGAGCAGACGGAGCAGTAGTGCGCAGGCCGCCACAAGCGCTCCGCGCGCTGAGCACCGGCCTCGGCCGCGGCCTTCTCCCCACCGTCGCTCCGCGCGACCACGATGGTCCCGACGAAGCACAGCAGGGCGAACGCCGCCCCGCCGACCAGGTACAGCGGCTTGTCCTGGTGCACGCCGACGTACGCGAAGGCGATACCCGTGCCGGTCAGCACCATGCCCTCCGCGACGTGCAGGCACCCGTCGCCGGACTTCTCCGGCCCCGGCGCCAGTCGGCCGTACAGGTCATGTCGCATCGCACCCTTGCCGCCGCGTGCTTGCTCAACCGTTTGGACCTGGCCACCGCCGCACCTGGGACACACCGCTCCGACCTGCCCTGGTCCGGGCCCTGCCCGGTCTCTCCGGTGAGTCGGAATCTCAGCGAATGGAGACAATGAGGAAGAGCGTGGTCGTCGGCGGTACCGGCCTCATCGGCTCCCAGGTGAACCGCACGGCGAGCGTCACGGATCAAGATGATTGACCACAGCCACTGACAGGATGGTGTCATGATGGCCGATCTCGGACGCCTGCCCGATCCTCCTGCTCGTGAGCCCGACTTCGAGGAGGATTTCAGCGCTCCGCGGCTCAGGGAAGATCGCTGGGTCGATCACTATCTTCCGCACTGGACGTCACCCGGGCGGTCTCAGGCCCGCTACGACATCGACGAATCCGGGCTGCGGCTCCGTATCGACGCTGACCAGCTGGATTGGCGAGAGGAAGACGCCCCGCTTCGCGTGTCCAACCTGCAAACCGGAGCCTTTTCCGGTCCCGCAGGCTCTCGGAGAGGAACACATCGGCATCGTTCGGACGGACTTGTCGTCCGCACACAGACACCAGAGCGCCTGCTGTGGGCGCCCACCGCCGGACGTGTGGATGTGACCGTGAGCGCGAGCGTGCACCAGGGGTGCATGCTCGCGGCGTGGCTCGTGGGGACGGAGCATCTGTCCGAGAGGGACAGCGGCGAGATCTGCATCTTCGAGATCGACGCCGACGCTGTCGGCAAAGGGAGGAGTCACGCCCGATGCGGCGTGAAGGCACATTCAGACGCGCGGCTGACAACCGACATGGCAGAAGTCGTCCTTCCCTTGGACGCGTCGAAGCCCCACACCTGGACAGCCATCTGGGGACCGTCAGGCACGCTCATCGGCTGCGAGGGCATCATGGTGAAACAGACGCCTCAGTCTCCCGGCTACCCGCTCTTCCTGATGATCGACCTCTTCGAGATCGGCCCTCGCTCGGGGACCGACACCCCCTACCCGAAGACTGCTCACATCCACCGCGTACGTGGATGGAACGCCACTTGGGCGTCCGGCAGGAAGTAGCCGGGCAGGAGTACGACCCGGACCCGCCCTCGTCACAGGCTCAGGCTGAGGAAAGTTCACCACGGACAAGCGGCCGCCGGGTGCACTGCCACCGACCCCGCACCGGCAGCAGCGGCCAGACCCCGGCCGGCCGCGTCACCGACCTGTCCGGTCAGCACACCTGGTCCTCGTACCGGGGCGTCCACTGCGCCCGGGCGATGGCCTTGCGCAGGTCCTCCTCCGTCGTCTGCGGGGCCACCCCGTCCTCGACGGCGGCGAGGGCCGCGGCCAGGGCGATCTCGCGGGCGGACTCCCGCATCCCGGTCAGCGGCGGCAGCAGCGGCACGGGGAGGTCCTCGCCGTCCGCCGCCCGCACCGCGCACCGCGCGACGGCCCGGGCGGCGGCCACGAGCATGCGGTCCGTGACCCGGGTGGCCCCGCTCGCGGTCACCGCGAGGCCCATGGCCGGGAAGACGTACACGTTGTTCGACTGCGCCACGGGCACCTCGCGCCCGTCGACCGTCAGCGGCGGGAAGGGTGAGCCGGTGGCGATCAGGGCCCGCCCGTCGGTCCAGCGGGTGAGGTCCGCGGGGTCGGCCTCGGAGTGCGAGGTGGGGTTGGACAGCGGGAAGACGACGGGCCGTTCGCAGGTCGACGCCATCTGCCGCACGATCTCCTCGGTGAACGCGCCGTGCGCCGTCGACAGCCCGATGAGCGCCGTGGGCTCCACGCGGCGCACCACCTCGGCCAGGCCGGTGCCGTCCCAGTCGGCCACCTCGCTGTCTTCACGCGCGAACTCTCGCTGCTGCGGGGTCAGTTCGGAACGCGAGGACACCAGCAGGCCGTCGACGTCGAGGATCCAGAACCGCGCCGTGGCCTCGTCCTCCGGCAGCCCCTCGTCGACCATGGCCGTACGGATCATGTCGGCGACGCCGATGGCGGCCGACCCGGCGCCCAGGATCACCACACGCTGCTCCGGCAGCGGGGTGCCGGCCACGTCGGCCGCGGTGGACAGGGCGCCCAGCGTGACGGCCGCGGTGCCCTGGATGTCGTCGTTGAAGGTGAGCAGCCGGTCGCGGTAGCGGGTGAGGATCGGGTGGGCGTGCGCGGTGGCGAAGTCCTCCCACTGCAGCAGCGTCCCGGGGAGTTCCGCCTCGACCGCCGAGACGAATGCCTCGATCATCTCGTCGTACTCGGCGCCGGTCAGCCTCCGGGCGCGCCGGCCCAGGTAGCGGGGATTGCCGAGCAGGGTCTCGTTGTCGGTGCCGACGTCGAGCAGGATCGGCAGGGTACGGGCGGGATGGATGCCGCCGATCGCCGTGTAGAGGCTGAGCTTCCCGACGGGGATGCCCATGCCGCCGACGCCCTGGTCGCCCAGGCCGAGGATGCGCTGGCCGTCGGTGACGACGATGACGTCCACGTCGTGGTCCCGGTGCGGGCGGTTGCGCAGGATGTCCCGGAAGCGGTGCCGGTCCTCCCAGGTCAGGAACAGACCGCGCGGCCGCCGGTAGATCTCGCTGAACTTCTGGCAGGCCTCGCCCACCGTCGGCGTGTAGACGACGGGCAGCAGCTCCTCCAGGTACTCGGTGACCAGACGGTAGAAGAGGACCTCGTTGGTGTCCTGGAGCTGCCGCAGGTAGATGTGCCGGTTGAGGGGCTTGTCGTAGCCGTGGAACGCCTCATAGGCGCGGGCGACCTGCTCCTCCAGGGTCTCCACGGCGGGTGGCAGCAGCCCGTCGATGCCCAGCTCCTCGCGTTCGCGCCGGCTGAAGGCGGTGCCCTTGTTGACCAGGGGGTCGGCCAGGGTCGTGACGGCGGGGCTGGTGGTGGGACGGGGGTGATGTGTCGGCTGGTCCATGAGATGACGCCTTCCCGGGACGCACCGGTTCGTGCGGGTGACGTGTGCCATCCGGACGAAACACCGGCTCCGGGGAAACGCCCCCCGGCCACCGACGAGTTCCGCCCTGCCGCCCGGCCTGCCTTTCCGTGTGCGTCCCACCGAGCTCGACATCCGCCAGGAGACGGCGACATGAGTGTGACGAGGCCTCAACCCCGCTCACGCCGGCCGAGTCCCGCAGCGCGTTTCTCGCCACCCGCCCCGTATGGCTGGCAGGCGTTCTCGCCACCCTCGCCGGTGCCGTCGTGACCGTGCCCATCGCGCCCATCACGCCCATCGCGCTCACCGCACTCTCCCTCGCCGGCCCGGCCGTCGCCCCGCACACCGCGACGGCCACCCGGATCGTCCTGGCCGCCTCCCATGTGGCCGCCGTGGTCGTCGTCCCGCTGCCGGCCCACCGGCTCGCCCACGGACAGGGCTGACCTCGCCCCCGACGGGCCCGTCACGCCTCGGCGCTGACGGGCCCGTCGCTGTGTCTCGTACCGGGCCACCGCACGGCGGCGGCACCGTGCGCCCCCCGAACAGCCCAATCTCGCTGCGCCGGAGGAGGCGAACGTGGATGAGCGGTGTGACCGTGGTGGAAGGGATGCGTGTGCACACAGGGACCGTGTGCACACAGGGACCCCCTTGCACGCAGGGACGAGGAGGCGCGATGGCGGAGGCACTGGTCGGGGGCGGCGCGAAGGGCGCTGCCACGACGGTCGGCGCACGCCCGTCCCCGGGTGTGTTCGAGCAGCTCAGCGCCGTCGCCGACGCCGTCCTCTACGAGGGCTACCTCCTCTACCCCTACCGCCGCTCGTCCACCAAGAACCGAGTCCGCTGGCAGTTCGGCGTGCTGTTCCCCCGGGACTGGGTGGAGGCGGACGGCCCCGTCCTCCCCGGTGTCTCCGGCTCCGCCGACTCCTGGTACCAGCAGACCGAGTGCCTGCTGCGGATCCGTCAGCCGGACAGCGCCCGCGTACGCGTGCGGGTCCGCTACCTCCAGATGCAGCGCAAGCAGGTGGAGGAAGCGGACCGCCCCGTCGAGTCGCTGCGTTGTGACGACGGCACGGTGCATCTGACCTTCGACGAGGCCCTGCCGCGCGAGTGCGAGGTGGAGGCCCCGCTCGACGAACTCCTCCGGGGCGGACGCACCGTAGCGGTGGGAGCCGCGGCGGGGGAGGACGTCGAGCCGCTGCCGGAGGGCACCGGGCGGGTGGTGCGCAGCCGGGAGGAGATCCGGGCCGAGACCACCCTCACCGCCGAGCGGCTCTCCGAGGACCTCTGCCGGATCCGCGTACGCACCGCGAACACCGCGCCCGCACCGCGACCGGGCACCGCGCGCGACGAGGCGCTGCGCCGGGCCCTCATCGCCACCCACACCCTCGTCGGCGGCGACGGGGTGGAGTTCGTCTCGCTGATCGATCCACCGGCGGACCTGCAAACACCCGTGCGCGCGTGCCGCAACGAGTTCACCTTCCCCGTGCTCGGGGGCGAGGCCGGGGACACCGGACGCGTCCTGCTGTCCGCACCGATCATCCTGCCCGACCACCCCCAGGTCGCCCCCGAAAGTCCGGGTGACCTGCACGACGCCGCGGAGATCGACGAGATCCTCACGTTGCGCACGATGCTGCTGACCGACGAGGAGAAGCGCGAGGCGCGAGCCACCGACCCGCGGGCGGCGGCGATCCTCGACAGGGTCGACACCATGCCGCAGGAGGTCTTCGAACGCCTGCACGGCGCCGTCCGGTCCCTGACCCCGGCCGCCTCCACGACGTCCGCCGGCCACCCCCTCACGCCCGTCACCCCCACGGCGTCCGCCGACCGCCCCGCCTGGTGGCAGGAGGGTGCCGACGACGGTCTGTCCCCGACGACCGACACCGTGCTCGTCGACGGCGTCCGGCTCGGCGGCGGCAGCCGCGTACGGCTCCGCCCCCGGGGACGCGGCGCCGACGCCCAGGACATGTTCCTGGCCGGGCGGACCGCCGAGGTCGCCGCCGTCTTCCACGACGTGGACGGCAGCGTCCACCTCGCCGTCACTCTCGACGACGATCCGGCCGCCGAACTGAACAACTGGTACGGCCGCTTCCACTACTTCCGGCCCGACGAGCTCGAACCCCTCGAGCCCGCCGGATCCCCGGACGAGCCGTCGGCACCGGCTCCCGCCGCAGCTTCGGCGCGGCACACGACCGACTCCGAGACCCCCGCAGCGGAGGCCGAGTGACATGACCACCCACAGCAGCACCGAAGAAGTCAGCAAGGAACCCGAACGGTCCGAGGACCGGCAGGGCATCGACGAGATCCACATCCTCTGGATCTCCGAGGGCATGAGCTGTGACGGCGACACCGTCTCGCTCACCGCCGCCGACCAGCCCTCCATCGAGGATCTGGTGCTCGGGCTGATCCCGGGCCTGCCGAAGGTGAACCTGGTCAACAAGGTGCTCTCGCCCAGCCTGGGCGGCGAGGACTTCCTCGCGCCCTACCGGGCGGCCGTACGCGACGAGCTGGGCCCGTTCATCCTCGTCATCGAGGGCTCGATCCCCAACCAGAACATCATCGAGGGCGACGGCTACTGGACGTCCTTCGGCAACGACCCGGAGACCGGCGAGCCGCAGACCCTCAACTGGTGGATCGACCAACTGGCCCCCAAGGCCTGGGCGGTGGTCGCGGCCGGCACCTGCGCCACCTTCGGCGGCATCCACGCCATGTCCGGCAACCCGACCGGCTGCATGGGTCTCGCCGACTACCTGGGCTGGGACTACACCTCCCAGGCCGGCCTGCCCGTCGTCAACGTACCCGGCTGCCCGATCCAGCCCGAGAACTTCATGGAGACCCTGATCTGGGTCCTCTACCACGCGGCAGGCTCCGCGCCCCCGCCGCCGCTGGACCACATGCTGCGCCCCCAGTGGCTGTTCGGGAAGACGGTCCACGAGGGCTGCGACCGCGGCTCGTACTACGAGCAGGCCAACTTCGCCGCGGACTACAACTCACCCAAGTGCCTCGTGAAGACGGGCTGCTGGGGCCCGGTCGTCAACTGCAACGTGCCCAAGCGCGGGTGGATGGGCGGCATCGGCGGCTGCCCCAACGTCGGCGGCATCTGCATCGGCTGCACGATGCCCGGCTTCCCCGACGCGTTCATGCCGTTCATGGACGAGCCCCCGGGCAGCACCCTGTCGTCCCTGGTCATCAAGCCGTACGGGGCCGTCGTCCGCCGACTGCGCGGCATGACCAACGAGTTGGTCAACCACGAGCCCAGATGGCGCCACAACAAGCGCAAGCTGACCAGCGGTTACGACCCGCACTGGCGCGCCTGATGACGCTTCCCCGCAGCCAGCCCACCACCCCACACACCACCGACAGCGAGGGGCAGTACCGCAGATGACCACCACCGAGGCGCGGCCCACGGACCGCAAGCCGCCACAGCTCGTGGACATGTCCTGGGATCCGATCACCCGGATCATCGGGAACCTGGGCATCTACACGAAGATCGACTTCGCCAACCGGGAAGTCGTCGAATGTCACAGCACCTCGTCGCTGTTCCGCGGCTACTCGGTGTTCATGAAGGGCAAGGACCCGCGCGACGCGGGCTTCATCACGTCCCGGATCTGCGGCATCTGCGGCGACAACCACACCACCTGCTCCGACTACGCCCAGCAGATGGCCTACGGCGTCAAGCCGCCCCCGCTGGCCGAACACATCGTCAACCTCGGCGAGGCGGCCGAGTACATGTTCGACCACACGATCTTCCAGGACAACCTGGTCTTCGTGGACTTCTGCGAGGCGATGGTCAAGGCCACCAACCCCGGAGTCCTGGCCCGCGCCGAACGCACCGAGGCCCCCCGCGGCGAGATCCACGGCTACCGGACCATCGCCGACATCATGAAGGCCTTCAACCCCTTCGAGGGCGAGGTCTACAAGGAGGCTCTGAAGGTCAGCCGGGTCACCCGCGAGATGTTCTGCCTGATGGAGGGCCGGCACGTCCACCCCTCCACGCTCTACCCGGGCGGCGTCGGCACGATGCCGCAGCCGACGGTCTTCACCGACTACCTCAGCCGCCTCATGCGGGTCATCGACTTCGTGAAGAAGGCCGTCGCCATGAACGACGACGTCTTCGACTTCTTCTACGAGGCGCTGCCCGGCTACGAGGAGGTCGGCCGCCGCCGCGTACTGCTGGGCTGCTGGGGCGCCTTCCAGGACCCCAAGGTCGTCGACTACCGCTACGAGACGATGAACACCTGGGGCAAGGCGATGTACGTCACCCCCGGAATCATCGTCGACGGCGAGCTGGTCACCAACAACCTCGTCGACATCAACCTCGGCCTGCGCATCATGCTCGGCAGCTCCTACTACGAGGACTGGGTCAACGAGCAGCCGTTCGTCACCCACGACCCGCTCGGCAACCCCGTCGACATGCGCCACCCGTGGAACCAGACCACCGTCCCGGTGCCGCAGAAGCGCAACTTCGACGACAAGTACAGCTGGGTGATGAGCCCCCGCTGGTTCGACCAGCGCACCGGCGACCACCTCGCCCTCGACACCGGCGGCGGCCCCCTGGCCCGCCTGTGGTCGACGGCGCTGAGCGGCCTGGTCGACACCCCGTACGTCAAGGCCACCGGCCACAGCGTGCGCATCTCCCTGCCCAAGGGCGAGTCCCTGCCGGAGACCACCCTGGAGTGGCGCATCCCGCAGTGGAGCAACACCATCGAGCGCGACCGCGCCCGGCCCTACTTCATCGCCTACGCGGCCGCCATGGCCCTGCAGTTCCTCGAAGAGGCCATGGGCATGGTGCGCGCGGGCGAGACCAAGGTGTTCGAGAACTACGAGGTGCCCGACGAGGCGATCGGCTGCGGCTTCCACGAGGCGGTGCGCGGCGTCCTCTCCCACCACCTGGTGATCAAGGACAAGAAGATCGCCAACTACCACCCGTACCCGCCCACCCCGTGGAACGCCAGCCCCCGGGACATGTACGGCACCCCCGGCCCGTACGAGGACGCCGTCCAGGGCCAGCCCATTTTCGAGGAGAACGGGCCGGACGACTTCAAGGGCGTCGACATCATGCGCACGGTCCGCAGCTTCGACCCGTGTCTGCCGTGCGGTGTGCACATGTACGTCGGCAAGGGCAAGACGCTGACGACCCTGCACTCGCCGACGTACGGGGCGAACCATGGCTGAGGCCGCCGGCGCACGGCTGGCCGACCCGGATGTCGAGGCCCGGCTCGCCCGGCTCGACCAGGCGCTGGAAAGCCTCGAGTCCGCCCCCGGCCCCACGACCCGCTCCGCGACCGAGGCGGTGGCCCTGCTGACCGAGGTCTACGGCGAGGCCCTGGCCCGCGTCCTGGACCAGGCGGACGAGCGGCTGGCCGAGCGCCTCGCCGACGACGAGCTGCTCGGGCACCTCATGGTGCTGCACGACATCCACCCCGAGCCCGCCGAACGCCGGGCGGCCCGCGCGGTCGAACGGCTGCGGCCCGCCGTGCAGGAACGCGGCGGCGACGTGGAGTGGGCCGGCGTGGAGGGGCAGGTCGCCCGGGTGCGTCTGACCACGGGCGGCGGCGGATGCGGGTCCGGCTGCGGCGGCGGAGGTGACGAGGTCACCGACGCGGTCCGCGCGGCGGTGCTCGCCGTGGCTCCCGAGCTGACGACGGTGGAGCCCCTGACCGAGACGCCCCCCGCCTTCGTCCCCCTGACCACGCTGACGCGCCGGGGTGCACCGTGACCACCGACGGGGCACTGGCCCGCCTCATCCGCTCCTCGGCCGACCGCACGGCGGCGGCCGAGAAGGAGGTGTGCGACCTGTGCGCCGCACCGGTCGCCGAAGAGCACGCCCACCTGTACGACACCGGGCAGGAGGAGGTGCGCTGCGCCTGCGGCCCCTGCTCCGTGCTGTTCGCCGACGCGGCGGCGGGGGACGGCCAGTACCGGCTCGTGCCCCGGCGCCGGCTCCGGCTGCCCAAGGTCGACACGGCCGTCCTGGGCGTACCCGTCGGCCTGGTCTTCTTCGTGCCCCGGGCGGACGGCACCATCACCGCCGAGGGCCCGAGCCCGGCGGGAGCCATGCGGTGGGAGGTGGACACGGCGGCCTGGCAGCAGCTGGCCGGGACGTGTCCGCAGCTGGCAACCGTGGAACCCGACGTGGAGGCGCTCCTGGTGAACACCGTCCACGGCCTCGACGAGCACTGGATCGTGCCGATCGACGACTGCTACCGGATGATCGCCGTCGTACGCCGGGAGTGGCGCGGCATGTCCGGTGGCGGCCGGATCTGGCCGGCCGTCGAGCAGTTCTTCCAGGACCTCACCGAGCGGCCATAGCCACGCACTCCGCAGGTCGGAGGCGAGGAAGGAGAGCACCCATGGGCAACATCAGAGTGGGCCGGCCCCAGGCGAAGCCCGACACGCCCGGGCACATCGCCGGGATGCACCAGGGCAACAAGGGACCGCGCGAGCGGCAGAAGGGGCACCACGCGGACGGCACCGCCGACGCCCGCCGCTCCACCGGGATCCACTGGAAACGGCATGACGCCCTCGTCGAGACCATGCCGAACATCTCGCCGGGATGAACACCGTGATGCGAACGAGCAGGGAGTCGCCGCAATGAAACGAGCACGCAGAAGCGTCATGCGCAGGCGGGGCGGGATGAGCGGGCAGAGGGTGCTGAAGACCGAGGCCGTCCTGGTGGGCGGCGCGGCCCTGGCCCTGCTCGCCTGGGAGTGGCCCAGCCTGAGACGCGAGATGCGGATCTGGCGGATGGCGGGCGGGTTCCGCGCCGGCCACCGCTACCCGTGAGCCGGCCGTGCACGAACTGTCGATCGCGACGGCGATCATCGAGCGGGCCGACGAGCTGGCCCGGGCGGACGGGACGGACGCCGTCTCGAAGGTGACCGTCCGGGTCGGCGAGCTGGCGGGCGTCGTCCCCGACGCCCTCGGTTTCGCCTTCGAGGTGGCCCGCGACGGCACCGCCCTCGCGGGGGCGCACCTCGTCGTCGAGCAGATTCCCGCGCAGGCCTGGTGCGGCCCGTGCGCCGAGGAGTTCCCGGTGGGCATGCCCCCGTTCTTCTGGTGCCCGCGCTGCGACCAGCCCTCGAGCGACCTGCGCAGCGGCCGTGAACTGGAGATCGCCGGGATCGAGCCGATACCGGCATAGACAGGAGAAGGGCCCCGCCGATCGGCGGGGCCCTTCTCCTGTCCAGGGTCAGCAGATGCGCGGCAGCTGCTCCCCGAGCGGCAGGTCCACCACCCGCGTGCCGCCGAGCCCGGTGGCGACCACCACCATCCCCGGATGCTCGGCGACGCACTCGCCGATCCGTGTCGCCCCGGCACCCTGTGGATGGGCCCGCATCGCAGCCAGCACCTCCTCCGCCTCCGACGGCGGCACGAAGGCGACCAGCCGACCCTCGTTGGCGACGTACAGGGGATCGAGCCCGAGGAACCCGCAGGCGTTCGCCACCGCGTCCGGCACCGGGATCGCCCGCTCCTGAAGCCGGACACCGGTCCCGGAGGCACGGGCGATCTCGTTCAGCGACGCGCCCAGGCCGCCCCGGGTGGGGTCGCGCAGCACATGCACGTCCGGAGTGACGGCCAGCATCGCCGCGACCAGGTCCGCCAGCGGCGCGGTGTCGCTGGCGACCTCCACCCCGAACTCCAGACCCTCCCGCACGCTCATGATCGCCACGCCGTGCAGCCCGATCGGCCCGCTGACGATGACCGCGTCCCCGGGCCGGGCGCGCTGGGGCCGGATGTCCACGCCGTCGGGCACGAGACCCACCCCGGCGGTGGTGACGTACACCCCGTCGCCGTGCCCGGACTCCACCACCTTGGTGTCACCCGTGGCGATCGTGACTCCGGCGGCCTCGGCGGCCGCCCCCATCGAGCGGGCGATCCGCTCGACGACGGTCAGCTCCACGCCCTCCTCCAGGACGAAGGCGGCGGAGAGGTAGGCGGGCCGCGCGCCGCTCATCGCCAGGTCGTTGACGGTGCCGTTGACCGCGAGGTCGCCCAGGCAGCCGCCGGGGAAGAACAGCGGCCGGACCACGTAGGAGTCGGTGGAGAAGGCCAGCCGCGCGCCGCCCAGTTCGAGGACGGCGGAGTCGGCGAGCCCGGCCAGGGTGGCATTGCCGTAGGCCGGGGTGAAGATCTGCTCCATCAGCTCCGCCGACAGCGCACCCCCGCCGCCGTGCCCCATGACCACCACCCCCTGGTCGCGCAGCGGGGCGGGGCAGGTCCAGTTGGCCGGGTCGACCACATCGGCGAGTCGCTCAGGCAACGGGGGTCACCTCCTGCTGCGCGGTGCCGCCGGCCTGCGGCGCCGGGGCGTTCATCCGGCGGTAGAGGTAGTAGGCCGCACAAGCACCCTCGCTGGAGACCATGGTGGCGCCGAGCGGGGTGCGCGGGGTGCAGGTGGTGCCGAACGCGGCGCACTCGGTCGGCTTGATCAGGCCCTGGAGCACCTCACCGGCCCGGCATTCGGCGGGCTCCTCGGTACGGATCCCGCTGACGTCGAAGCGGTGCTCCGCGTCGTAGGAGCGGAAGGCGTCGGTCAGCCGCCAGCCGCTCGCCGGGATCCGCCCGATGCCGCGCCAGGACCGGTCGGTGACCTCGAAGACCTCCTCGATCATGCGCACCGCGGCCGGGTTGCCCTCCTCGCGCACGGCCCGCGGATAGGCGTTCTCCACCCGGTGCTCACCGCGCTCCAGCTGGCGTACCGCCCGGCGGATGCCCTCCAGGATGTCCAGCGGCTCGAAGCCGGTCACCACCATCGGCACCCGGAACCGCTCGGCCAGCTCCGGGTACTCCGCCATCCCCATCACGCTGCACACGTGCCCGGCGGCGAGGAAGCCCTGCACCCGGCACTCCGGTGCCGTCATGATCGCCTCGACGGCCGGGGGCACCCGCACATGCGACACCAGCAGGCTGAAGTTGGACAGACCCAGCCGGCGCGCCTGGTGCACGGCCATCGCGTTGGCCGGGGCGGTGGTCTCGAAGCCGATCGCGAAGAACACCACCTCCCGGTCCGGATTGCGGCGGGCCAGCTCCAGGGCGTCGAGCGGCGAGTACACCACGCGCACGTCGCCGCCCTCGCCCTTGACCCGGAACAGGTCGCGGTCGGTGCCCGGCACCCGCAGCATGTCGCCGAAGGAGCAGAAGATCACCCCGGGCCGCGCGGCGATCTCCAGCGCCTTGTCGATGACCTCCAGCGGCGTGACACAGACCGGACAGCCGGGCCCGTGGATCAACTCGACCTGTTCGGGCAGCAGTTGGTCGATGCCGTGCCGGATGATCGAGTGGGTCTGGCCCCCGCACACCTCCATCAGGGCCCAGGGCCGGGTGGCGGTGGCGCGGATCTCGTCCAGCAGGCGCCGGGCGAGCTGGGGGTCGTTGAACTCGTCGATGTACTTCACCGCGCCTCACTCCCGCTGTCCTGGGCCTCCGTCACCGCGGCGGCGGCGCCCGCCTCCTTGGCCGCCTGCTCCCAGGCGTCCCCGAACTCCTCTTCCAGCAGCCCCAATTCCTCGAACAGCTTCAGGGAGGCCAGGGCCGACTCCTCGTCCAGACGCTGGAGGGCGAAACCGACGTGCACGATGACGTACTCACCCACCCGCACGTCGGACACGTACTCCAGGCACGCCTGCTTCTGCACGCCGCCGAAGTCGATCAGCCCGGTGAGCGGATCGGCGCTGTCGTCGATGGACACGACCTTGCCGGGCACTGCCAAACACATGGTCACTCCTCCTGTCGTAGGTGCGCCGCGACCACCAGCTGGCCGAGGGCCAGGCCGCCGTCGTTCGGCGGGACTTCGCCGTGGCGGAGCACCGCGAAGCCGTCCTCGGACAGCAACCGCGCGCACTCCTCCTCCAGCAGTGCGTTGGCGAACACCCCGCCGCTGAGCGCGACGGTGGCCAGGCCGGTGTCCTGACGCGCCCGCCGGCAGATCCCCGCCACCGCCCGTGCCACGGCCCGGTGGAAACGGGCCGCGAGCACGGCCGCCGGGGTGCCGCACCGCAGATCGGCGATCAGCGCGCCGAGTACGGGTGCCGGGTCGAGATCCCCGGCGAAGGCGTACGCCGACGGGTCGGCGTCCCACGCCGAAGCGGCAGCGGCCTCCAGCTCCAGCGCGGCCTGCGCCTCGTACCCCGCGCGATGGCACACGCCCACGAGCGACGACACGGCGTCGAAGAGCCGGCCCATGCTGGACGTCGGCACACAGGCCAGACCGCTGGACAGCTGCTTCCGGAGCACGGCCGGTTCCTGGGGTGCGCAGGCGGTCACGCACGGCAGATCCGCGTCCCACGGCAGCCCCGCCGCCCACAGCCGGGCCAGGGCCAGACGGCACGGGTTGGCGACCCCGGCGTCACCGCCGGGCAGCGGAGCGGGAGAAAGGCGGGCGTAACGGCGGAAGCCGGAGTAGTCGGCGAGCAGGATCTCGCCGCCCCAGACGGTGCCGTCGTCGCCGTAGCCCGTGCCGTCGAAGGCGACGCCGATCACGGGGGTGGTGCCGTCGAGGCCGTGCCCGGCCATGGCGGAGGCGATGTGTGCGTGGTGGTGCTGGACCAGCACGGGGGCGTGCCCGGCCAGTCGGGAGGCCCACCGTGTGGAGTGGTAGCCGGGGTGCCGGTCGGCGGCGACCAGCTCGGGGCTCACGCCGGTGAGGCCCCGCAGGTGCATGTCCGCCCGCCGGGCCGCCTCCAGGGTCGTCAGGTCGCCCATGTCGCCGATGTGCGGGCCGAACCAGGCCTGGTCGCCGGCACCGAGGCACAGGGCGTTCTTCAGGTCACCGCCCACGGCGAGGGCGGGCCGCACCGGCACCGGCAGCCGCAGCGGCCGGGGCACATAACCGCGGGACCGGCGCAGCACCTGCTCGGTGCCGTCGGGGCGCACGCGCAGCAGGGAATCGTCGCAGGGGGAGGCGATGGGCCGGTCGTGGGCGAGCCAGGCGTCGGCCAGCCCGGCGAGCCGGGTCAGTGCCTCGTCGTCGTCCGTGACGATCGGCTCCCCGGAGCGGTTGCCGCTGGTCATGACCAGCACGCGTGGCCCGGGCGGATCACCGGGAAGGCCGAACAGCAGGCTGTGCACGGGCGTGTAGGGCAGCATCACGCCGAGGTGCGGGCTGCCGGGGCAGACGCCGGGCGCGAGGCCGTTCGCCTCCGGGCGCCGGCGCAGCAGGACGATGGGGCGGCGAGGGCCGGTGAGCGCGGCCAGTTCAAAGGAGGAGAGTCCGGCGATGCGCCGTACCTCGTCGAGGTCCGCGCACATCACCGCGAACGGCTTGCCGCCGCGTGCCTTGCGGGTGCGCAGGGTGTCGACGGCGCGTGCGTCGCCGGCGTCGCAGGCCAGGTGGTAGCCGCCGAGCCCCTTGACGGCGACGATCCGCCCGGCCGCCAGCAACGCGCGTGCCGAGGCCAGGGCCTCGGCGTCCCGGGCCGGGCGGACCCCGCTCCCGGAGGCGGGCACCAGGCGGAGCCGGGGGCCGCAGTCGGGGCAGGCCACGGGCTGGGCGTGGAAGCGGCGGTCGAGGGGATCGCCGTACTCACGGGCGCACGCGGCGCACATCGGGAAGCCGGCCATGGTCGTGACCGCCCGGTCGTAGGGCATGCCCGTGGTGATGGTGAAGCGGGGGCCGCAGTGGGTGCAGGTGACGAACGGGTGCCGGTGCCGGCGGTCGGCCGGATCGCCCAGTTCCCGCAGGCAGTCCGGGCAGGTCGCCGTGTCGGGCGGGAGGAGGGTGGTGCCGGTGGAGCGGTCGGTGGAGCGGATGTCGAAGGTGCCGTCGGCGCCCGTCGCGGGCAGGTCCTCGAACCCGACGCCGGTGACGGTGGCCAGCGGCGGAGGCTCCTCGGCCAGCCGGTCGCAGAAGTCGGCGACACCCTCCGGCGGGCCCTCCACCTCGATCAGGACGCCGCTCGCCGTGTTGCTCACGAAGCCCGTCAGCGCGAGTTCGGAGGCGAGACGGTGTACGAACGGGCGGAATCCCACGCCCTGCACGGTGCCGCGCACGGTGACGCGACGGCGTACCGCCCGGGTGACGGGCGCCGTCACGAGACGAGGCCGGCTTCGGCGCCCTCGGGGGAGTGGGTGTGGGTGTGCGGCCGGGGCGCCAGGGGCGGCCGGTGGACAGGGGCCCCGTCCCGGACGGCGAGCACCCGCTCCAGCAGTGTGTCGACGCCGGCGCCGGTGCGGGCGCAGGACCGCACCACCTCCACGCCCGGGTTGACCCGCCGGACGTTCGCCTCGAAGGCGGCCTCGTCGAACCCGGCCGGCCCGGACAGGTCGGTCTTCGTCAGCACCACCAGATGGGCGGATCCGAAGGCCGTGGGGTACTTCAGCGGCTTGTCCTCGCCCTCGGTCACCGCCATGAGCACGATCCGCAGACTCTCGCCGAGGTCGTAGGACGCGGGGCAGACGAGATTACCGACGTTCTCCACGAACAGCAGCGAGGTCCCCTCGGGCAGCCAGCTCTCGACGTGGCCGCGCAGCTGCCGCGCCTCCAGATGGCACAGCCCGTCCGTCAGCAGCTGCTTCACCGGGGCTCCCGAAAGCGCCAGCCGGTCGGCGTCGTTCTCGGTGGCCAGGTCGGCGGTGAGCGCGGCCACCGGAAGGCCCCGCTCCACCGCCCTGGCCAGCACCCGACCGAGCAGCTCCGTCTTGCCGCTGCCCGGGCTGGACAGCAGGTTGACCACGCTCACCCCGCGCCGGGTCAGCTCCTCACGCA
Organism: Streptomyces sp. NPDC037100; assembly: GCF_055606225.1. Taxonomy (NCBI): domain Bacteria; kingdom Bacillati; phylum Actinomycetota; class Actinomycetes; order Kitasatosporales; family Streptomycetaceae; genus Streptomyces; species Streptomyces sp. NPDC037100. Next base: position 396,987 of record NZ_JBVJSX010000009.1, read on the forward strand.
GGCCCGCGGCCAGAGAGTCGTTCTTCGCCAGGACGGCCTGGGTGACCTCGTCCACGGAATCGCACATGGGCGCCGCTCCTCGCGGGTCGGTGGGGACGTCGTTCCGCTACCGATCCTCCGCGCCGCCGCTCCCCGTTCCCGGCAGCCCGGCCGACGACAGGGCGGCGGATTCGTCCGGGCGGCTCAACGGGGGCGTGGCCCCCGGGTCGGCGAGCAGCACCGGCACCATCGCGTGCAGCGCCGCGACGGCCCGCCCCACCGCCTCGCGCACCGTCGCGCTGATGCCCGGGGCGATGTCCTCGTCGGCGGGCGCCCGCAGCTCCGGCTCACAGGCCAGCACCAGGACGCGGGGGAGCGGCTCGTCGCCCAGGTGGGCGGCCAGGGCGAGGACCTTCGCGGGGTCCATGCCGTGCGCCTCGGGCGGGGCGCCCGCGGTGGATCCGCCGGGCGGGTCCGGCTCGATCAGCGACAGCGTGCCCGGCTCGTGCCCCCGCACGGCCGCGTCGACCAGGACGGCCGTGTCGTAGCCGTCGAGCAGCTCGTACGCCAGGTCCATGCCGCGGATGCCGAAGTCCCGCACCCGTACCTCCGGCGGCAGCGGGCGTGGGGCCAGGGCGCGGATCACCTCGGGGCCGAAGGCGTCGTCGGCGAGGAAGATGTTGCCGACGCCCGCCACGAGCAGCCGCGCGCTCACTGCGCTGCTCCCGTGGCCAGCGGCCGGGCGGAGCCGCCCGGGAGTTTGCGGACGAACGCGGACCGCAGCGCGTGGTAGGGCGCCTCGGGGTCGAAGAAGACGGCGCGCATTCGGGCGAGTTCGTCCCGCCGGTATTCGGCGAGGGGCCGCTGGAGCTCGTCCGCGTGGCGTGTCGTGGCCTTGGCGGTGATCCGGCTGGGGAGATCCGGATCGCCGGCCAGGTCGGCGGCCAGCCGCTCGACCTGGCCGGCGAAGTCCTGGGCCGCGACCGGCACCAGACGGTCCACCAGTCCGATCCGCCCGGCGGTCGCGGCACTCACCGGCAGCGCCTCGCTCGTCAGCCGCTCGGCCGTCTCGGCACCCGCCCGTCGGGGCAGCGAGTACGTCCAGAACTCCGACCCGTACAGGCCCATGTTCCGGTAGTGCGGGTTGAGGACGCTGCCCGTGCGGCACCAGACCTCGTCGGCGGCCAGGGCGAGCATGACGCCGCCGGCCGCCGCGTTGCCGCCGAGGGCCGCCACCACCAGCCGGTCGGTGGTGCGCAGCACCGCCTCGACCAGGTCGTTCATGGCGTTGAGGTTGGACCAGGACTCGCCCGCCGGGTCGCCCGCCGCCTCGATGACATTGAGGTGGATGCCGTTGGAGAAGAAGTCCCGTGCGCCACCGAGCACCAGCACCGAGGTGGGGCGGGTGAGGGCGTAGCGCCAGGCGGCGAGCAGCCTGCGGCAGTGGGTGGTGCTCATGGCCCCGCCGGGGAACGAGAAGGTCAGAAAGCCGATGGGACCGCGCTGCCGGTAGCGGATGTCGGTCCAGGTGACGCGGTCGGGCGGCAGTTCGAGCGGGGCCGCGATCTCGGGCAGCCAGTACGGGCGGCCGTTCGACCCCGGCATGCCCGGTCCGCTGCCGGGCGGGGCCGGGAAGCCGGCGAGCACCGAGGCCGCGGGGCGGCGGAACGGCGCCGGGTCACCGGAGCTCTTGCGGGGGCGCAGTTCCGGGATCCACACGGCGCCGTCCCGGGTGGCCCGGCAGACCGCGCCGGCCCGGGTCGCGAGCAGCTCACCGGGCTCTCCGCGCAGCCGGTCCTCGGGGTGCCCGCCGTGCAGGAACACCTCCCGGCTGCAGATCTCGTCCCGGACGCCGGGTTGCGAGTCGGCCCCGCGGAGCTTGCGCAGCACCGTCGCCGTGTCGTCGTTGTCCCAGTCGATCCGGCGCTGCTCCTGGCGGAAGAAGTCCCGCCACACCACGTGGATCCCGGGTTCGCTCTGCGGACGTGGTTTGTACGACCCGTCGGCGTAGCGCCGCACGGCCAGCAGCACGGCGGCCGTGGCGGCGTCCGCCAGCTCGTTGCGGTACACATCGCTCTTGCCCGCCGGCGGCACGGGAAAGGAACCGTCCGCCCACACGTCCCCGGCGTCCATGGCCGCCTCGGCCTGCAGCACCGTGACGCCCCACTCCTGTGCCTCCTCGGCGATCGCCCAGTCCAGCGCCGACGGGCCCCGGTCGCCGGGTGGCCCCGGGTGCACGATCAGGCAGGTGTGATCCCGCCACACGTCCTCCGGCAGGGCCGACTTCAGCATCGGGGCGACGATCAGCTCCGGGCTTGTCTCGCGTACGGCGTCCCGGACGGCGTCGGGGCCGTGCGAGGCGAGCACGACGTCCACGTGGTGCCCCTCGTCCGACAGTTCGGCGAACACACGCTGGGACAGGCTGTTGAACGCGCTGGCGACGAGCAAGATGTCCATGACACGGCATGGTCGCCCGTCCCGGGAGGGCGGCGAAGGACCACGGCGGCGTTTCGCGGTGCTCATCCGCTTCCGGCGGAACGGGTACGCGGCGGCCACCGCCGCAGTCCCGGGCCTTCGGTCGTTGCGATCGGTGCGCCGCCGGGGTGCCCACGCGGACTTCGAGGGGGTGGCACACCGGGCCGGGCACGGAGCGCGGGCCGGGTGCGTTCGGGGATGTGGAACGCTGGGCGTGAGGGGCCGTGGTGCGGTCGCCGGACACGGGGAGTGAGCGAGGACGCCAGTGGGAGGACGGGCCGGTGGCGGCGCGCCGCGCGGGTTGGACGTGGCCCGGCCGGCCGGGGTCTCACAGAAGACGGTGTCACGGGTCCTCAGCGGGGAGCGCCGTGTCTCCGAGGACGTACGCCGAAGAGTGCTCGCGGCGGCCGGGGAACTCGGCTACCGGCTGAACAGCGCTGCCCGGGCCCTGGCCTCCGGGCGGACCGTTCCATCGGCGTGGTCACCCTCGGAACCGCTCTCCACGGCCCCGCGTCGCTGCTGATCGGCGTCGAGCGGTCCGCCTGCGGCCACCGCGGCGGAGCCGCGAGGGGACACGGCTGCCGGCCCACGCCGATCCACCCGGCCTCCCCCTTGCCCGGGGACCGGGCAAGGACGCACGCTGTTCGTATGGGTGGGCAAGACGGCCCTACGCTCATCAACTCCGTCCAGCGGGCCATGCGTCTGCTGGAGGCGGTGAGCGCACACGAGAACGGCGCGCCGGCCAAGCAGCTGGCGCGTGAGACGGGCTTGCCCCTGGCCACCGCCTACCACCTGCTGCGGACCCTGGTCCACGACGGGTACGTGCGCAAGCTGGCCGACGGTGGCTTCGTCCTCGGCGACAAACTGCAGACGCTGCAGACCAGGGGCCGTGCGCAGGCGCTGCTCAGTCGCGTCCGGCCCACCCTCGCCGCGCTGCGGGACGAGCTCGCGACGGCCGCCTACCTCACCTTCTACGAGGAGGGCGAGATCCGGGTCGCCGAGATCGTCGACGGCCCCGGCACGCCCCGCGTCGATCTCTGGGTGGGCTTCGAGGACGCGGGACACGCCACCGCACTGGGCAAGTCCGTCCTGCGGGAGATGGAGGAGGAGGCGCGCCAGGACTACCTCTCCCGGCACCACCTCGCGGACCTCACCCCGCGGACGATCACCAGCCTCCCGGAACTTCTCCGGAGGCTGGAGGCCCCGCCCATGGCCCCGGCCGTCACGGACCTGGAGGAGTACGCCCTCGGCACGGTCTGCGTCGCCGTCCCGGTCTACAGCGGGGACACGCTCGGCTCCCTGGGCGTTTCGCTGCCGTCGAACCGGCTCTCCCGGCTGCCGGAGATCCGGGAGCGGCTGCTTCCCACCGCGAGCCGCGTGACCAGGAACCTCTCGCTCACTATCTGAAAACCCGCTTCTTGCCGGGGACCAGCCTCACCCCGTTTTCTGTATAAGTCAGACATTTCCGGGACGTGCCCCGCGCACAGGTGAGGACTGCGGACACCGACATGAGCCAAGCCCGCAACCATGGCGTCGACCACCCGCCCGTACGGCCGCTCCGCAACCGGGTGGCCGGCGCCGGGGCTTCGGCCCGCAGGCGCGCCGTCGCGCGGCTGGGGTCCGGCGCACCCGTCCTGCCCGTCGTGGTCGTCGCCGCCGTCGTGTCCGCCGACCTCGTCGGCGGGGCGGGGATGATCTGGCTGCCGCTGCTCGCGGCCGGGCCGGCCCTGGCGGCCACGACCAACGGGCCGCGCGGGGTCCTCTGCGTCGGCGTCCTCGCCGTGGTGGTCGGTGCGACGCTCGGGATCCTGGACGGAGTGCCGGGCCGGGAGCTGGCCGCCGTGCTGTCGGCCCTGGTCGCCGTCACGCTCGCGAGCGGCCTGGCCGGCGTGCTGCGCGGGCGCCGGGAGCGGGTCCTCGCCGCTGTCCGATCGGTCGCGGAGACCGCCCAGCACGCCTTGCTCAAGCCCGTTCCGTCGACCGTCGGGCCGTTCCAGGTGGCCGTCCGCTACAGCGCCGCGGCGGCCGAGGCCCGTATCGGCGGTGACCTCTACGCCCTGATACCCACCCCGCACGGGGTGCGGCTGATCGTCGGCGACGTGCGCGGCAAGGGGCTGCCCGCCGTCGGGACCGCCGCGCTGGTGCTCGGTGTCTTCCGAGAGGCCGCCCACGACGAGTCCGAACTCCTCGCCGTCGTCGACCGCATCGAGCGGAGCCTCGCCCGCAACCTCGGCCGCGACGACTTCGTGACCGCCGTGGTCGCCGGGTACCCGCGAGAGGGGCATCTGGAGGTGGTGAACTGCGGGCACGCGCCCCCACTCCTGGTGGGCGCCTGCGGGAGCATCACGCCCGTGGAGCCCGCGCACCCGGCGCCGCCCCTCGGGCTGCGCGACCTCGCGGGGCACGCCCCGGGACTCCACACGCTCCCCTTCGCCGACGGGGATCAGCTGCTGCTCTACACCGACGGGGTCACCGAGGCCCGCGACGGGGGCCACGCCTTCTACCCCCTGGCCGAGGGCCTGAAGCGGCATGTCTCCCAGGAGCCGGCCCGCACCCTCGGCGCACTCCACGAGGAACTGCTGGCCCATGTGGGCGGCAGGCTGCACGACGACGCGGCCCTGCTCCTCATCCGCAAGCCGACCGGGCGCGCGGCGGAAGCCGAGGCTCCCGGGGCCGGCTGCACCGGGCCGGACGCTCCTGGTGCGGTGGCCGAGGCGAGGTGCTGGTCGTGAGAGCGGTGGCGGCGGCACCGGGCCGGACGCTCCTGGTGCGGTGGCCGAGGCGAGGTGCTGGTCGTGAGAGCGGTGGCGGCGGCACCGGGCCGGACGCTCCTGGTGCGGTGGCCGAGGCGAGGTGCTGGTCGTGAGAGCGGTGGCGGCTGCGCCGGGCCGGACGCTCCTGGTGCGGT